>NZ_CP192100.1:202500-1595000 GCF_050955795.1 Actinoplanes sp. CA-051413 | reverse complement strand
CCAGGAGTGCCGGTACGACAGCCGCTCGCCAGGAGTGCCGGGCTGACAGCTGTCCACGGCCGCCGATCAAGAGCGCCGAGTCCGACAGCCGCCCGCCTGAGTGCCGGGTCAGACAGCCGCCCACAAGAAGTCGCGGTCCCAACATGCCGCTCGCCCGTAAGGCTGGGGCCCGACAGCGGCCCCACCGCTGATGGCCGGTCCAGCAATCACCTGGTGGGAACACTGGGGCAGCATTCGCCTACCGACACTAATCCGCCGCCGTGACTCGTGGGTTCAACGATCGCCCCCGTGGGAGCACCGGGTTGGCACTCGTCCGCCGAGACTGGCGGGTCTGGCAAACGCCCGTTGGAAGCGCTGGGGCAGCAGCTGCCTACCGACATCACGGGTCCGGCAATCGCCGGCCAGGGCTCGCGGTTCCAGCGCACATCCGAGGGGAGCGCTGGCGCAGCACTCGTCCACCGCCATCCGAGGGTCCAGCAATCGCCGGCTGGGGCTCGCGGTTCCAGCGAACGCCGAAGGGACGCCGACGCAGCACTCGCCTCTCGACATCCGAGGGTCCAGCATCGCCGGCTGGGGCTCGCGGTTCCAGAAAACGCCCGGTGGGCGCCTGAGCGGCACTCGCATACCGGCATCCGAGGATCCAGCAATCGCGGGCCGAGACTCGCGGGTCGAGCAAACGCCCGGTGAGTGGGCCGCGGCAGCACTCGCCTACCGACATTCACAGGTCCAGCAATCGCCCGGTGGAAGTGGCGGGTCTAGCGGCCCGCCCGCCGGGAGCGCCCGGTCAGCAATCGCCCGAAGGCAGTGGCGGGTCCAGCGATCGCTTGCGGAACAGAGGCGGGAGTCCGGCAGCCGCCACAGTCAGTGGCAGCTCCCCGACACCGATCGGGTGAGGGTGAGGGTGAGGGTGAGGGACAACGAAGCCGCGCCCCGGGGGTGAGCGAAGACCACCACTCGGGATTACGGCAATGACCTGATGCCTGCTGCAAACCGGCATCCGAACGCGGAACAAGGTCCCCGATCAAGGCACCGATGAAAGCCCCACCGGCACGAGGCTGACCAGCCACGATGCCCGCTCGCCCGCATAAGGAGACCACGGTGCGCGGCCGCAACACCGTCAAGCCCACGGCGCACACCAAACTCGGCTACGTAACGGCGAATCCCGAGCTTCGAGACTCATGACCGCCGAGAAAGGCAGGGGTCACAGCCGGCGGTTGGCCAGGCTTGGTAGCTCAGTCCGGATCTCGTCAAGGCGTTCCAGGTCTAGGTCAGCCGTCACGATGCCCACCGTGTCCGGCGCCTGCGCCACCACCGTCCCCCACGGGTCGATGATCATGCTGCGGCCGAAGCACGTACGGCCGGGGTCGTGGTCGCCGATCTGGCCGGCCGCCACCACGTAGCACTGGTTCTCGATCGCCCGGGCGCGCAGCAGCACCTCCCAGTGGTCGCGTCCGGTGTGCATCATGAACGCCGCCGGCACGATGATCACCTTGGCTTCGCCCTGCACTGCCAGCCGTCGGTACAGCTCCGGGAAACGCAGGTCGTAGCAGATCGACAGGCCCGTCCGGACCCCTTCGATGTCGGTCACCACGGTTTCCTCGCCCGGCGCCACCGAGCGGGATTCCTGGTAGGACACCCGGCCGGGGATCTCCACGTCGTACAGGTGGATCTTGCGGTAGGTAGCCGCGAGCTCGCCCGTCCGGTTGAAGATCAGCGAGGTGTTGTAGGTGCGGTCCGGGTCCGGGCCGGCCTCGTGGAACGAGCCCGCGTGCACCCAGATGCCCAGCTCGCGGGCCGCGCCGGCGAAGAACGCGGCGAATTCGCCGTCGATCGGCTCGGGCTTGGGCAGGCCGGCGGACCGGCCGAGGTAGTCGACGTATTCGGGCAGGACCGCCAGGTCCGCGCCGGCCGCGGCCGCGCGGCCCAGCAACTCGCGGGCGGCGGCCAGATTGGCCGCCCGATCGTCGCGAGCATTGAGCTGGCAAACGGCGACACGCATGACTGCAAGGGTACGGCGCAGAGCCCCGTCCCGCGGCCCACGGACATCAGTGGCCGGGCGGCATCAGCAGCACCTCAGCCCCACAGGCGCACGCCCGGCGGCGAGGAAAGCCCGCAAGCTCGACGCTCAGTGGCCGGGCGGCATCAGCAGCACCTCGGCCCCCACGGGTGCATACCCGGCGGCGAGGAAGGCCCGCAGGCTCGACGCGTTACCGGGTGCGACCTGAGCCCACACCGGCCGACCCTCGGGCACGACGTGGCGCGCCGCTGCCGCCAAGGCCCGGCCCACTCCCCCGTTGCGGGCGCCGGGCTCGACCTCGACGGCGGCCTCCCAACGCCCGCCCAGCCCCCGGCCGAGCACCAGCACCCCCGGCCCGCACGTCCAGACCCGTACCTCGGTGCGGTAACGGCGGGCGCGCACCACCCGGGGGTGGTTGCTGTCCTCGATCAGGGAGAGCTCGACTGAGGGCGGTCCAGCAGCGGGCGGGGCCAGCAGCACCGCGTCGATGTTGCCGGCCGACAGGCGCAGGCGTTCCTCGAGCGCGGCGAGGAAGGTCGCGGAGAGCGGCATGGACAGGTCGTCGCCGGTGCCGAGGTACGAGTCGAGCCAGAACCGGTCGATGTCGGCCGCCACGACGACGTGACCCGGAAACGACACCACCGCCGCCCGCTGGGGCGACGGTGGTGGTACCAGCTCGAGCCAGGGATCGGCCGGGAGTCGTTCGTGATGCTCGATCCCGGCCAGGATCTCCGGCAGTCCGTGCTGAGCCGTCAGGCCGACTTCTCCTCGCGCTCGCGGCGGGCGCGACGGCCCACGAACTCGCGGGGGACGATCGTCGGGATGACGTTCTCCACCACGACCTCGCGGGTGATGAGCACCCGGGCCGCGTCGGGGTTGCTCGGGACCTCGTACATGACCGTCTGGAGGACTTCCTCCATGATCGCGCGGAGGCCGCGAGCGCCGGTGCCACGCAGCATCGCCTGGTCGGCGATCGCCTCGAGAGCACCGGTGTCGAACTCCAGCTCTACGCCGTCCAGCTCGAAGAGACGCTGGTACTGCTTCACGTACGCGTTGCGGGGCTCGGTGAGGATCTTGATCAGCGCCTCACGGTCGAGGTTGCGGACCGTGGTGATGACCGGAAGGCGGCCGATGAACTCGGGGATCAGCCCGAACTTCAGCATGTCCTCCGGCATCACCTTGCTGAAGATGTCGTCGGTGTTGCGCTCGGAGACCGACCGCAGGTGCGCACCGAAGCCGACACCGCCCTGACCGACCCGCGACTCGATGATCCGGTCCAGGCCGGCGAACGCGCCACCCACGATGAACAGCACGTTGGTGGTGTCGATCTGGATGAACTCCTGGTGCGGGTGCTTACGGCCGCCCTGCGGCGGGACGTTCGCGACCGTACCCTCGAGGATCTTCAGCAGGGCCTGCTGCACACCCTCGCCGGAGACGTCCCGGGTGATCGACGGGTTCTCGCTCTTGCGGGCGATCTTGTCGACCTCGTCGATGTAGATGATGCCCTGCTCGGCGCGCTTGACGTCGTAGTCGGCGGCCTGGATGAGCTTGAGCAGGATGTTCTCCACATCCTCGCCCACGTAGCCCGCCTCGGTCAGCGCCGTGGCGTCCGCGATGGCGAACGGCACGTTGAGCATCCGGGCCAGCGTCTGCGCCAGGTGGGTCTTACCGCAGCCGGTGGGGCCGATGAGCATGATGTTGGACTTGGCCACCTCGACGTCGCTGCCACCCCCGGGCGCGCCGGCCGACTCGGCCTGAATCCTCTTGTAGTGGTTGTAGACAGCTACCGAGAGGGCCTTCTTGGCCTGCTCCTGCCCCACCACGTAGGTGTCGAGGAACTGGCAGATCTCCATCGGCTTGGGAAGCTCTTCCCACTTCACCTCGCCGGTTTCGGCCAGCTCTTCCTCAATGATCTCGTTGCAGAGGTCGATGCACTCGTCGCAGATGTAGACACCAGGGCCCGCGATGAGCTTCTTGACCTGCTTCTGGGACTTCCCACAGAAGGAGCACTTCAGTAGGTCGCCACCGTCGCCGATCCGTGCCACCTACGTTCTCCCTGCGCTCATCGGCCGGCTGCTGCCGGCCCCTGGCCTGAGGATGAATTTCCTCGTTGCCGAACCACGTCCTACAGAGTTCATCGTCTGCCGGCCCGCGTTACTGAGGTTGCTGGCTTGACGTTACCCGCTGTGGGGCCGTTCTCCGACCCCCCAAAACGGGCGTGTCAGGGGTCAGTCAGTCTAGCGTGAGCCGACCGACCCCCGACACCGCGTGTCAGCTGCCCGCGCCGACGCCCTGCAGGCTCTTCTTACGGGTGGCCAGGACGGTGTCGACCAGGCCGTACTCCTTGGCCTCGGCCGCCGTCATGATCTTGTCGCGGTCGACGTCCTTACGGACCTGCTCCGGGGTCCGGCCGGAGTGACGGGAGATCATCTCTTCCATCTGGCTCCGCATGCGCAGGATCTCGCGGGCCTGGATCTCGATGTCCGAGCCCTGGCCGTAGCCGCCCTCGGTGGCCGGCTGGTGGATGATGATCCGCGAGTGCGGGAGCGCCATCCGCTTGCCGGGGGTGCCGCCGGCCAGCAGCACCGCGGCCGCGCTGGCCGCCTGGCCCAGGCAGACCGTGCTGATGTCCGGGCGGACGTACTGCATGGTGTCGTAGATCGCCGTCATGGCGGTGAACGAGCCACCGGGCGAGTTGATGTACATCAGGATGTCGCGGTCCGGGTCGGCGCTCTCCAGCGTCAGCAGCTGGGCCATCACGTCGTTGGCCGACGCGTCGTCCACCTGCACGCCGAGGAAGATGATCCGGTCCTCGAACATCTTGTTGTACGGGTTCGACTCCTTCACGCCGTACGACGTGCGCTCGACGAACGAGGGCAGGACGTAGCGGTTGTGCACCGGAGCGAACCCGGGAGACATCGTCAGGTCAGTCATTCTCAGCTCCTCAGTTCAGCGTTCCGGCGCCCTCGGGAACCTGAGTGGCCCCGGTGATCACCTTGTCGATGAAGCCGTAGTTCTTCGCTTCCTCGGCCGTGAACCAGCGGTCCCGGTCGGAGTCGGCCTCGATCTGCGCCTGGTCCTGGCCGGTGTGGAAAGACACCCGCTCCTGGAACATGCGCTTGGTGTAGAGCATCTGCTCGGCCTGGATGGCGATGTCGGCGGCGGTGCCGCCCATGCCGCCGGACGGCTGGTGCATCATGATCCGCGCGTGCGGGAGCGCGTAACGCTTGCCCGTCGTGCCGGCGCAGAGCAGCAACTGCCCCATCGACGCGGCCATGCCCATGGCCACGGTGGAGACGTCGTTGTCGATGAACTGCATCGTGTCGTAGATCGCCATGCCGGAGTACACCGAACCACCCGGCGAGTTGATCCAGAGATTGATGTCGCGGTCCGGGTCCTCCGCGGAGAGCAGGAGCAACTGCGCGCAGATGCGATTGGCAACCTGGTCGGTCACTTCGCTGCCGAGGAAGATGATCCGCTCCCGCAGCAGGCGGTTGTAGACCGAGTCGTCGAGGTTGCCACTGATGGAGTCACCACCACGCAGGGTGGGGCTCGCAGGGATGTGCAGATCGGTCATGGCAGCCCTTCACAGCTGACTGTGTCGGCCGAGCTATCCGGCCGGCAGGTTGTCCGTCGTACGACCAACCTAACCGGTCGCATGCGCATCAGCTTCCCGCTCGGGCAGGTGTTCGCTGACAGCGCATCAGCTCCGCCGTACCCGGAAAAAGAGCGGCCGCCGCGCGCCGGAAGCGACGCGCGGCGGCCGATCCATGGCACCAGCTCAGTGGTTGTGCCCGGCGTGCTCGTCCTCGGAGGCCTCGCGGAGGTCGTCGAGGGAGAGCGTGTTGCCGGCGGAGTCGTTCATCGTGACCCGCTCCATGACGCTGGCCAGGGCCTTGCCGCGGCGCACGTCGCCGAAGACGGCCGCGGCCGCCCCCGACTGGACGAGCTGGTCGTAATACTGCTGCGGCTGCATCTGGGCGCGCTGGGCGCGGTGCACGATCTCGTGCCCGAACTCGTCGTCGGAGACCTGGATGTCCTCGGCGTCCGCGATGGTGTCGAGCAGCAGCTGGATCCGGACGCCCTCGGTGGCCGCCTCGGTCAGCTCGGTGTCGATCTGCTCCTCGGTCTTCTCCTCGGAGGTCAGGTAGTCCTCCAGGGTGGCGCCGATGCGCTCCAGCTGGTCGGTCATGGCCTGCTTGCGGCCCTCGACCTCGTCCTTGACGATGCCCTCGGGAGCGGGGATCTCGGCGGCCTCGACGAGCTGCTTGAGCGCCTCGTCGCGGGCGGCGTAGATCTGCTCGACCTTCTTGACCTTGCCGAGCCGCTCACGCAGGTCGTTCTTCAGCTCGTCCAGGGTGTCGAACTCGCTGGCCAGCTGGGCGAACTCGTCGTCGATCTCGGGCAGCTGCTTGTCCTTGACCGAGTTGACCTTGACCGACACCTCGGCGTCGCGGCCGGCGAAGTCGCCGCCGACGAGCTGCGTGGTGAAGGTGGCATCGGCGCCGGCGACCAGGCCGACCAGGACCTCGTCGAGGCCCGGGAGGAGCTGCTTGCTGCCGACCTCGTGCGAGATGTTCGTCGCGGAGCCGCCGGGCACCTCCTCGCCGTCGACCGTCGCGCGCAGGTCGAGCTGGACGTAGTCGCCCTCCTCGGCCGGGCGGTCCACGGTCTTGAGGGTGGCGAAACGCTCCCGCAGGCCGTTGATCTGCTCGTCGATCTCGTTGTCACCGATCTCCACGGCCGGCACCGTGACGGAGATGCCGGACAGGTCGGGAATCGAGATCTCCGGCCGGACGTCGACCTCGGCGGTGAACTTCAGCGGCTCGTTGTCGGCGAACTCGGTGATCTCCACCTCGGGCCGGCCCAGCGTCTTGACGTCGTGCTCGCGCACCGCTGCGAGGATCTGCTGCGGGATGGCCTCCTGGACGGCCTCGTTGAGGACCGTGCCCCGGCCGACGCGCTGGTCGATGACCGCGGCGGGGATCTTGCCCCGGCGGAAGCCGGGGATCTGGACCTGAGAACCGATTTCGCGGTACGCCTTCAGCAGGCTGGGCTTCAGCTCGTCGAACGGCACCTCGATGGCGAGCCGCACCCGAGTCGGACTCAGAGTCTCGACGGTGCTCTTCACAGGCGTACTCCTTGATGGATCTCTTCGATGTTGGTGAAGTCGGGGTGGCGGGATTTGAACCCACGGCCCCTCGCTCCCAAAGCGAGTGCGCTACCAAGCTGCGCCACACCCCGTGGCGACGGCAAGTGTATGCGGTCCGCCGCGTGTCGTGTGCCGCGGCGTCACCCGGGTGCGCCACGCGGGGGATATCGGGTTCGCATGCCGCGACGGCATTCAGTAGTGTGGGGCACGCGCGGCACCGTGGTGCGGCGCATGCGGGCGTAGCTCAATGGTAGAGCCTCAGTCTTCCAAACTGATTACGCGAGTTCGATTCTCGTCGCCCGCTCCACGTGCATCGGCCCAGTTCAGAGACGGTTTCCTCGACCTGGGCCGTCGTCATTCCCGGCCTCGGACAATCGTGTCGGCCACCGGAAACGTGCTCGGCATTCGCGGCGGAGGCTGCGATCATCCGGCGATGGGGATCTGGTCCTTCGGCGGCGAGCAGTACGAGATCATCTCGATGTACAGCCTCCCTGACGATGCCTGGCACTACGAGCTGACCGGACTGACCGGCCCGCCCGACACCAGGCCCTACCTGGCCGTCGACATCCCCGACGCGACTCCGGACGGGACCTTCACGCCGAGGCCGGCACAACAAGTCGTGGTCCATGCCGGCGGCGGCGTCCTGCCCTGGCTCGTCCTGATGAAGCTGATCGCCCAGCTCAACTCCAGCGGTGACCTGGTCAACGAGGAGCGCGACCTGTCAGCCGACGCCACGGCGCTCCCGTTGACGCTCAACACCTGGGCACACGGGAGTCAACGGTTCGTGGTCAACCAGTTCCACTACGGCGACGTCGACTCGTGGTGTTACGAGTTGTACGAGGTCGACCCGGACGCCACCGAGAACAACTTTCTCGACGTCCGCATCCCCGACGCCTCGCCGGAGGACGGGCCGTTCGTCCCTATGCCGGCCGACCACGTGACGTTGACCATGCACGGCCGCTGGGCGCTCCCCTGGCCGGTCTTCCGGCGCTTCCTCGACGCCGTCCAGGCGGCCGGAGACATCGTGGCGCCGGACCGGAGCTGATGATCGCCGCGGGGTGATCGCCCATACTTGGCGGCCATGGGAGTCCAGGCGTACGTGTACTGCCGTTGCTGGCAGGACGGGCTGGCCGTACCGCCGCCGGTCGGGCCGGTCGGCTTCGACGAGGACGGCCGGCTCGGTTTTCTGGAGCCCTGGGATCGCAGCAACGCGGACGAGCACGGCGACGTCGAGCACTGACTGGAGCACGGCTGCCCGCACGAGAACATGAAGTTCCTGCGCGAGGAGATCGGCGCCTGGGCCGGCGTGCGGTACTTCCAGCAGGCCCTGCGGGAGGCGGACGATTCCGCCTTCCCCACGCTGCTCAGATACCTGCCGAAGACCAACGACGGCTGGATTCCCGCCGCTGAGGTGCCTGCCGTCCTGGCCGAGCTGGACCACTTCGAGCACCGGGCCCGGCTGTCGGACGAGATCGTCCTGGTCGACGAAGTGACCGGCGACGCGTTCTACAGCTACATCAAGAGCTATCGCGGCGTGTTCGCCTGGGGGCATTACAACCTGGGGGTCGGCCCCGACGGCTTCTTCGTTGTCGACAATCGCGCCGATCCGCCGGCCACGGTGTTCCGGGCGCGCCGGTTCGAGCAGCGCGTGCTGCCCGGTGGCGAGCTGGAACTCACCGGTGACGGGCAGACAGTACGGCTGGCGACGACGCCGATCGCCAACTATCTGCCGGTGCCACCGCAGCGGCTGGCCGTACAGGTCAGGTCGCGCACGGCGGCGGACTTCGCCCGCATGGTGGGGACGCTGCGGCGGCTGTGTGCCGCGTCGCTGGCGACCGGCAATCCCGTGAACTGGATCTGACGGGCCTTTGGACCCGGCGGGACCAGACGTGTGGCCCTCACGCCGGTGCCGTCGCCCGCGGTGTGCTGGGCTCATGTTCACCACCGTTGAGATGCTGGCCGACCAGCCGTTCCTGGCCGGGCTCACCGAGCATCAGCTCGGGCTGCTCGCCCCGCTGACCAGCCGGTCGATGTTCCACGCCGGGAACCGGATCTTCGGCCAGGGCACGCCCGCCGAGCAGTTCTGGCTGATCACCGACGGCCGGGTGTACCTGGACGCCGAGGTGCCCGGTTACGACAACTTCGTGCTGGAGACGCTCAAGCCCGGTGCCGTGCTCGGGTGGTCGTGGTTGTTCCCGCCGTACCGGTGGCATTTCGGTGCTGTCGCGACCAGCACCGCGCACACGCTGACCTTCAACGGGCCCCTCGTCCGGGCCCTGTGCCAGCGGGACCCGGCGCTGGGCTTCGAGCTCACCAGCCGCTTCCTGCTGGTCATGGGTGAGCGTCTCCAGTCGGCCCGGAGCCGGCTGCAGGACTGCCAGCGGGCGGCCGGTCACCGGAACGACGTGTGACGGCGAGCAAATTCAAGACCACCGCGTACGCGGCCGCGCTGATCAGCAGGGCGACGGTGGCGGATCGGCCCATGTCCCCCACCGGTACGGGCGGGAACTCCCACACGTCGGCCGACAACCCGGCCAGCGCGACCGCCGCGCCCGCCGCCACGAACGGGACCGCCCACAGCAACCACGGCCAGGCGTCGAACTCGTCGTCCTGGACCAGCCCGGTCAGGGTGGTCACGCTCCAGAACATCAGGAAGAGAGCCAGCAGCGGCCATCGGCGTCTCCGGAGGCGCCGGCTGCTGTCGATCAGGATGCCGAGACCGACTCCGGCCGCGGCGTACAGGGGGAAGGCCGCCAGCTCGCGGAGCAGTACCCGCATCAGGATCGGATCGTCGACCGCCGGGAAGGCGGCGGGCCGGACGCTCTCCAGCGCCGCCGCCAGCGGGAAGGCGGCGGCGACCGTCACGCCGGCCAGCACGACACCGAGCGCCACCGCCATCGCCAGAGCGACCGCGTGCCGGTGCCGGCGGCTCAGCGCGATCCCGGCGATCAGGGCCAGCAGCTGACCGCAGAGCACGCCGGAGGTGTACCGGAAGATGCGCCGGGTCTGCACCCACTCCAGCTGCTGACCGTCTCCCTGCGGGTCGAAATTGACCCAGTACTCGTAGTAGCCGGTGTTGAACGGCATCGCCGCCCAGGCCAGGACGGCCGCCACCGGTACGCACCAGACCGCGGGGTGACTCACCACGCGGCGCAGCGTGGCCGCATCGATCGCTGTCGGCATTCCTGCAGACTGGCAACTCCAGTCAAACCGAGGAGCGATACCGGCCCGGCGCGCGGGCCGGCATCGCGTGGTGGCTAGCGGCCGCTCAGCGCCGTACCCGTCTCCAGGACCGACTTGAGGTCGCTGAGCACCCAGGCCCAGCCACCGCCACCCGCCTCGTCGAGCGGGGAACCCGCGACCATCGTCGCGGTGGCCGGGGCACCGGCCATCTCGTGGGTGACCGTCAGGCGGCAGACGCCGGGCTGGGACTTCAGCTCCTCGATGAGGTACGTCAGGGTCGTGTACGGCTCCGCGGCCGTCGCCGGGTCCATCAGCATCCGCCAGGTCTGCACCAGCAGCCGGGGCGGGTCGCTCTCCACGACCTCGCCGTCGACGATGCGGTCCGGGATCGGGAAGCCGTTCTCCTTGCCGAACTCGCGCATCTCGTCGGTGGCGTCCGAGTGGTACTCGCCGCCGGGCTTGAGGTCGAAGTAGGCCGGGGCGGCATAGCCGTACTTCACGGTCCACTCCGGGTCGGTGATCGCGGTCCAGATCTTCTCCGGCGTGGCCTTGATCCACACGCGGTAGACCTGGGTCGGCAGGGCGGTCGTCTCGGTGGTCATGTCTCGTCCTCCAGCGCGTTCTTGAGATCGACGAGCGCCGTCACGTGACGCTCGGTGTACTTGTCGATCCAGCGGTCGTGGATCAGCCGGATCGGCACCGGATTGAGGAAGTGCAACTTCTCCCGGCCCGCGCGGCGGACCACGACCAGCCCCGCCTCCTCGAGCACCTTGAGGTGCTTGGCCACGCCGAAGCGGGTCATCTCCACCTCGGACTCGAGCTCGGTGAGCGTGCGGCCCTCGCGGGTGAAGAGCAGGTCGAGCAGGAAGCGACGGGTCGGGTCGGCGAGTGCCTTGAACACCCTGTCGTCGTCGTCCGTCATGACGCCAAGTTATGTGACCATTGGGTCACATGTCAAGGCGCGAAAAACTCCGCCCGGCGTTCGGCCGGACGGAGTCGGTGGTGCTCAGCGGCGGCGGACCAGCCGGCGCAGCTGGATGATCCGGACCGAGGCCACCGCCATGGCGATGAACGCGCCGCACACCCCGGCGATCAGCATCGCCAGCGCCAGCGGGATCTGGCCGTCGAACCAGAGGAAGCTCAGCCGCACGTTGCCGGTGTTCTGGGCCACGAAGATGATCAGCAGGATCAGGCCGACGGCGCCGGCCCACACCCCGAACCAGACCGCACTGGTACGGGTCCGCGGCACCCGCGGCGACTCCCGGCGGGGCGGCGCCTCACCAGCGCCTTCGAGACCCGCCAGCGTCCCGGCCAGCTCCGGCGGGAGCGGCGGTGGCGCGTCCTCGGCGGGGGTGAGCGGACGGTTCTCGGATGGGAAGACCATAACTCTCAGTCTTGCCCATCGGTGCGCTCCGTCAACCCTGTTCACCGGTCTTGCCAGATTTAAGCCGAAGCTAATAGACCTGTGTCGAAAAAGGACGTTACCGTCGGCGCCGGACCGCCCTCCCCACTCCACCCCCAACGATTCGGATCACCATGCGCAGACCCGTCCTCATCGTCGGCGGCATGGCCGTCGTCACCGTCGTCGCCGGAATCGCCGTTGCGGCCAGTGCCAGCGCCGGCACCACGACGTACGAGGCCGAAGCCTCCGTCAACACCTTCGCCGGCGGCGCCCACACCGTCGACTGCCGGCGCTGCTCCGGCGGCAGCCGCGTCACCGGCATCGGCGGCCAGGGCGTCCTCACGATCACCGGAGTGGTGGCCGAGAAGGACGGACCGGCCCGCCTGGCCGTCACGTACACAGCTGAGCGCAGCCGGACCGCGCAGATCAGCGTGAACGGCGCCGTCCCCACCGCCATCGTCTTCCCCGGCACCCGCGGCACGTCCCGGCCGGCCACCCTGCGGCTCACCGCGACGTTGCGCGCCGGCGACAACAACCTGGCCTTCGCCAACTCGGTCGGCGCCGCGCCGGACATCGACAAGGTGGTCATCACCACCGACGGCACGCCGCCGACCTCGGCCCCGACGGCCACGGCCTCCGGCGTGCCCGGGGCCACCGCCACGGTCACGCCCGGCGAGACCGCGCCACCCACTCTGCCGACGTCGCCGCCGGCCTCCGGGACACCGGCTCCGAGCAGCCCGACCCCCACCGGTACGGCACCCGGCGGCACCACCCCGGCCACTCCTTCCACGCCGCGGCCGACGGCGACGCCCACCACCCCGGCCAGCCCGTCGGCGCCCGCGACGACCACCGCGGCACCCAAGCCCACCACCGAGCCGACCGGCAACGCGGCGCTGGAGGCCGAGGTCGTCCGGATCGTCAACACCGAACGGGCGAAGGCCGGCTGCGCGGCACTGACCGCCGACGACCGGCTCACCGCGGCGGCCCGCGGACACTCGGCGGACATGGCGGCCCGCGGCTACTTCAGCCACACCACCCCGGAGGGCGTCGAGTTCTCCACCCGCATCACCAGCGCCGGTTACCGCTGGTCCGGGGCGGGCGAGAACATCGCCAAGGGCCAGCGCACCCCGGCCGACGTCATGACCAGCTGGATGAACAGCGCCGGGCACAAGGCCAACATCCTCAACTGCGGGTTCAAGAACATCGGCGTCGGCGTGGCGGCCGACGCCCAGGGCTCGCTGGTGTGGACCCAGGACTTCGCCAGCCCGCTGTAGTCAGCCGGCCCGGCGCCGTTCGGTCAGCCCACGTACCGGCGGGCAGACGAACGGCGCTGGGCCGCATCGAGCGGCGCGAGCCGGGCCTCGACGGCGGCCGGACGCGGACGCCGCTGCGTGACCAGCCACGGCAGGCCACGCGCGGCGTCCCAGGCGGCGAGCGCCGAGGTGCGGTCCCGGGGCACCGTCCGGGCCAGGAACATCGTCCGGCGCAGCGCCGCCGGCAACGGGCGCCGCAGCCAGGTGAACCACAGCGTGTTGCGGATCCCGACACGGCGGCGCAGCCGGGCGTCCCGCAGCTTCGACGCCCGGTGGTGCACGACCAGATCCTCGCGGTAGCAGAGCTCCCAGCCGCCGCTGAGCAGGTCGGTGGCGAGCAGCTCCTCCTCGCCGCCGAGCCACAACCGGCTGCTGAAACCGCCGTGGGCCAGGAACGCGTCCCGGCGGACCACGGACGCACCCGCGAGGAAGCTGCCGATCGCGGGGCCGGGCAGCCAGTTTGGGCCCGGCACCGGTGACTCACGCAGTTCGGTGACAATCGGATCGTCCACGCCGCTGGGCTCCACAACGATCCGGGCACAGAGCACGGCGATCTTCGGGTACGCGTCGAGCAGATCCGCAGCCCGGGTCAGCGAGCCCGGCTCCCACCACGTGTCGTCGTCGCAGAACGCCACGTACGGAGTGTCAAGCTCGCGTACGCCGATGTTGCGACCCACAGCGCCGAGGTTCTCACTCAGAGCAACCACGCGGACCGAGGGGAAGCGCGAGCGCACCGCGTCGGCCGTGCCGTCGGTCGAACCGTTGTCGACCAGTACGACCGGCGGGCGTTCCGGCAGCTCCACCAGGCGGCTCAGGGCCGCCAGCGCCTCCTCGCGCCGCTGCCACGTGATGACCACGACGCCTGTCCGTTCATCGACCATGGTCGCGCGGTTACCCACCCACAGGTCGTTAAGGCGTCATCCGCGCCACACCACGCGCTGTAACCGGTCAGCGAAAAAGGTCGACGGTCCAGTTGAAGGCCGTCATGACCCACTCCGTCTGGCGCAGGTGGGCGACGCCCACGCCGGCCAGGAAGAGCCCCGCGACGATGTGCGAGCCGCGGGCGGTGCGGCGCACCCGGCCGAACTGCCGCTCCAGCACCAGCCGGCCGACCAGCCGGGACAGCGCGAACAGACCCGCGGCGACCAGCAGCGACACGATGAAGACAACGACCGGTGTGGTGAGGTCACCGTCGGACGAGATCGCCCAGATGCCCCAGCAGACGAACGCGAACAGCATGCCCGCGAAGCTCCACTCGCCGCCGCGGCGCAGCTGACCGAGGTGCCAGCCGAGCGGACGGCGCTCCTGCGGCGCCTCGGCACCGGGCCAGCCCGTGCCGGTCGGCTCATGCCCGGCCGCGAACTGCTGGGTGCGCGGATGCGGATTCACCGCGGCTCGGCCGCTGGAGAACGGCGAGGGCGGCGGCGCGGGCGGTCCCGGCTGGGCCGGCCGAGTCGGCTGGCTCGGCTGGACCGGCTGGGTCGGCGGCCCGGAGGCCGGACGCGACGGCACCGGGGCCGTCGGCGGATTGGCCCAGGGATCCTGCGGTGGCATGTCGAGCGTCCGCTCGGACCACTGCGGTTGCTCAGGCATTGTTCCCCTCCCCGGTACGGCCGGTTGCCGCCCTGCTTCGAGAGTAACGAGCCAACAAATAGGTCGCCGTCGCGCGCGCCGTCCGTTACACAATCAGCATGGACGACTCCGGGATCACCATCAGGACGGGCGACGCCGACGACTGGCCGGCCGTCTCCGAACTGCTGAGCTTCGCCTTCCACGAGCAGGTCACCCCGGAGGCCCGTGACGTCGAGGGATCGGTCGTCGAGCCCGAGCGCACGCTGGTCGCCGAGGACGGCGGCACCATCGTCGGGCACGCGGCGGCGTACACCCGGGAATTGACCGTGCCCGGCACGATCCTGCCGGCCGCCCACGTCACGCTGGTCGGCGTCGCGCCGACCCACAAACGCCGCGGGCTGCTCACCCGGATGATGCACCGCCAGCTGCGGGAGATCGCGGCCGCGGGCCGCGAGCCGATCGCGGTCCTCTGGGCCAGCGAGACCAAGATCTATCCGCGCTTCGGGTACGGACCGGCGGCCCAGCGCCTGCAGATGCAGATCATGATGCGGGAGCTACGGCCGCCGGCGGGAATCGCACCCGGCTCGGCCGACCGGCTGCGCCTGATCGACCCGAAAGACGCGATCGCCGAGCTGGCCAAGGTCTACGAACGGGTACGCCCGGAGCGCACCGGCTGGTCCAGCCGCGACGACCGCTGGTGGCGTTTCGTGCTGAGCGACATCGAGTCCCAGCGCGAGGGCGCGACCAGTTTGCGCGGTGTGGTGCACGAGACCCCGCACGGCCCGACGGGATACGCGCTGTGGCGCACCAAGGGCCGCTGGGAACGGCACGGGCCGAACAGCGACGTACAGGTGCGCGAGGTGGTGGCCGACGACCCGGCCGCGTACGCCGCCCTGTGGAACTTCCTGCTGACCATCGACCTCGCCCGCTCGGTGACGGTCAGCTTCGCGGCCGTGGACGAACCCCTGCAGTACCTGGTCGACGAACCCCGCCGGCTCGGCACCACCCTGGCCGACAGCCTCTGGATCCGCATCACCGACCTGCCGAAAGCCCTGGCCGCGCGGACGTACGCGGCCCCGGTCGACGTCGTGCTGGACGTCACGGACCCGCTGCTGGAACAGAACACCGGGCGGTGGCGGCTCACTGCGGGCCCGGACGGTCGCGCCACCTGTACGGCGACGAATGAACCGGCCGACCTGGCGTGCACGGTGCTGGAGCTAGGCTCGGCCTATCTGGGGGCTACCTCACTCGCTGCCCTGGGTGCGGCGGGTACGGTCCGGGAGCTGACCCGGGGGAGCCTGCGGAAGGCGTCCATCGCGTTCGGCTGGCATCGGATGCCCAATCCCGTCGAGGTGTTCTGAATGGGGCGGGCGACGGTAGGTTCGGCGTCATGGGCGAAGAACCCGAACGTCGACGCCGTCGCTTGCGTCCCTCCTCGTCGGCCGCGACCCCGCCCGCCACGCCGACCGACCCGGCCTCCGGGGCGGCGGGGCCAGCCGTGACCGGCGGGCCGGCTCCCACCGCTGAGCGAGCCGCTGCCCAGTCGGGTGGCGCCCAGCCTGGCGCTGCCCGGCCTGCTTCGACGCCCGCGGCTGGCGCCGCCCACTCCAGCGCCCCCCACTCCGGGGGCGCTCAGTCTTCCGCCGCGCAGTCTTCCGGCGCCCCCGCTTCCGCCGTCCGGTCGGTCGCTGCGCAGGCCGGGGCCGCCGGGTCTGTCGCTGCGCAGGCCGGGGCCGCCGGACTTTTCGCCGGTCGGCCGGTGGCTGATCGGTCCGTAAGCGGGCAGCCGGTGGCTGAGACTTCTGCGGTGGCCGACCCTGAAGCGGCGCCGGTGGAAGTCGCGGAGGTGGGTCCTCGGCCTGGGGCTCGGCCAGGCCGGACCGGGCTGCCGGCCGGGCGTCCCGCGCGGCCCGTCGCCCGGCCGACGTCGGGTGCGGGCGCCGGCGGGGACGACCAGTCGGAGCGGGGGCTGCGTGGCCTGGTCGGCTCCGGGTCGTCGCAGGTCAGCGTGGGCGCGGCTCTGCGGGCCCGGGACGCCGCCCGGCCCACGGCCGAGCAGCTCGCCGAGGCCGAGGCGGAGCTGGTCATCGTGCGGCGCAACTGGATGCCGCGCGAGGACCTGCCCCGCAACCGCTAGCCCGCCGGCAGCTCGCCGAGGCCGCACGGGCCATCGTGCGGCGCGGCCGACCCGCGCGAGGCCGGTCCTTGTGTGCAGCGGCGGGGAGCCGTCCGAAGACCGGCCCCGCGACCTCAGCTCGCCGGGAGGGGCGGGAGTTCGCGGGTGCGCTCGTATTCGGCGAGCTGGGCGATGCGGCGGGCGTGGCGCTCGTTGCCCGAGAACGGGGTGGTCAGGAACGCCTCGGCCATGGCCGTGGCTTCGTCGAGGGTGTGCTCGCGGCCGCCGATGCTCAGCACGTTCGAGTCGTTGTGCTGGCGGGCGAGCTGGGCGATCTCGACCTTCCAGGCCAGCGCCGAGCGGACGCCGGCGATCTTGTTCGCGGCGATCTGCTCGCCGTTGCCGGAGCCGCCGATGACGATGCCCAGGCTGCCCTCGTCCGCCACCACCTTGGCCCCGGTGGCCAGGCAGAACGCCGGGTAGTCGTCCTCGGGGTCGTAGACGTGCGGTCCGACGTCGACGACGTCGTAGCCCTGCTTGCCGAGGTGATTGACCAGGTGCATCTTCAACTCGTAGCCGGCGTGATCGGAACCCAGGTAGACGCGCATGACCGCAGTCTGTCAAACCGCGATCAGAACGTCAGCGCGGCCCGCAGGCTCACGGCGATCTGGTCCGCCGCGGCCCGCGCCGCGTCGAAGAGGGCGAGCTTGCGGACGAAGCCGTGGTTGACGCCCGCATACCGGACGTGGACCACCGGCACCCCCGCGCTGAGCAGCACATCCGCGTAGTCGGCGCCCTCGTCGCGCAGGACGTCGTACTCCGCGGTGAGCAGCAGGGTCGGCGGCATGCCGGCCAGGTCGGCCACCGCCAGCGGCGCCACGTCCGGGCTGAAGCGCTGCGCCGGCTCGGGCACGAACGCCTCCCACGCCAGCCGCATCGACGCCCGGTCGAGGCCGTGCCCGCCGACCTCGTCGTACGACTCCGAGGCCGTCATTGGGTCGATCGCCGGGTAGATCAGCACCTGGTAGTCGAGCGGGGTGGCGGCGTCGCGCTGACGGCGGGCGGCGACCGTGGCGAGCTGACCGCCCGAGCTGTCCCCGCCGATCGCCAGCCGGGACGGGTCGACGCCGAGACCCGCGCCCTCCTTGCGGACCCAGCCCAGCACCGTCTCGACGTCCTCCAGTGCCGCCGGGAAGACGTGCTCCGGGGCCAGGCGGTAGCCCACCGACAGGACGGCGCAGCCCGAGCGGTCCGCGATGCGCCGGCAGAGCCGGTCCACCGTCTCCACGCTGCCGTAGCACCAGCCGCCGCCGTGCACGTAGACGAAGACGGGCGCGTTGGTGCGGGCCGCGTACAGCCGGCAGGGCACGCCGTCGGCATCCACGTCGACCACGACGGGCAGCGGGATGGCCGGGCCGCACTCGGCCTCGTTGGACTCCTCCATCGCCTGGCGGGCGAAGAGCAGCTGCTCGTACGGGTCAGCGGCGAGCACCTCGGCACTGGGCCGCTGGCGGATCGCGAGTGATGCCTCGACCTGGGGGTGGAGCATCAGTCGAGCTGGGCCAGGACCAGGCCGCCGCGGGCCTTGGGGGTGAACCAGGTGCTCTTGCGGGGCAGCTTCTGCCGGGCCAGGTTGACCGCCACGAAGTCCTCGACGGTGACCGGGGCGACCAGCACGGCCAGCTCGGCCCGGCCGGCGTCGACCTCACCGCGCAGCCACTCGGCCGGGTAGTCGCCACCGATGTAGGAGACCCGCTTGTCGCCCGGGTCGAGCCCGAGCACGTCACCGAGCAGGATGCGCTCCACCAGGGCGTGGTCCAGGTTTTCCACCGGGGAGGAGCCCGGCGCCGGGGGCAGGACGACCGAGTACGAGCGGCCGGCCGCGTACAGCTCGATCGTGCCCTTGGTGGGCACCGTCGCGGGACGCGGCAGCTCCTCGACCCGGGCACCGGCCGCGGTCAGGCGGGCGGCGAAGTCGGCGTCCGGGAGCTCGGCGATCAGCCGGTTGTAGGGCTGGATCGCGACCGAGGCCGGGGTGGTGACGACCGCCAGGAAGCGCGGCAGCCCGCCGGTCTGCGCGGCCAGGCTGCGGTGGTTGCCGTCCGCGACGACCAGCTCGCCGCCGCCGGCCAGCGCGGTCAGCTCGTCCTGCAACGGACCGGCAGGAATCACCCAGATGGCGTGCGTGCGGCCGCTCTGGTCGGTGTCGGTCGCGGCCGGCGCACCGGCGGCGTCGCTCGCCGCGGCCAGCGCGGCGTGCAGCTCCTCGCCCTTGCCGGTCTGCAGCAGCAGCACCGGGGAGAGCAGGGTCTGCAGGGCGTCGGCCAGGGCGACGCGCTCGCGCACCTTGGCGATGAACACGTCCTCGTTGCGGATGACCAGCCCGGGCTCGTCGGCGCTGGTGGAGATCTGGTCGGTGTCGACCAGCGCCCAGAGACCGTACGCCGTGGGCTCGCCGGCCGCGGTGATCCGGTAGAGGACCACCACCTGCTCAGCGGGCGTGTAACTGCCCTCGGCCTTGTCCCGTGCGAGCCGCTGGGCGGCGTCGCCGAGGCAGTCGAGGAACGGCTTGCCCAGGGACTCGGGTGCCCGGTGGGGCATCTCGATGGCGAGCGCGCTGTGCGGGTTCGCGGCGATGATCCCGGTGATCTCGGCGTCGTCGGCGAACTCGTCGTAGTTCTGCGCGCCGGTGCCGCCAGTGGTGATCCAGGCCCGGCTGATCGGGTGCACGACCGTCATGCCGCGAACCTACCGACCGGCTGTGACAGTCGTGCGCACACCCCGGTGTGTTCCCACGCTCACTTCGAGCGGCGGGCCCTGCCGTACGCGGGCACGGACGGCATGTTGCCGCGCATCTTGGCCTGCTTCGCCTTGCGGACCGCCGCGACGGGCGGGCCCGCCTCGGCCACCGGGAAGGCGGTGACAGTGACGGGCGGCGCCACCATCGCGGCGACATCCGCCGGCAGATTGGGGCAGAAGCTGTCCCACACGCCACGATGCACAGCGATCGTGGAAGTGGCAACGCTGTCGGACTCGGCCATCAGAGCCTCCGGTCAGATGTGGTTCTCACTACATCCAACGACTGGCCGGAGGCTCAGGTGGCGATTCAGTCGAAGATCGGGTCCTGTTCGCGGCTGCGCTTGAGCTCGTAGAAGCCCGGCGTGCCCGCGACGAGCAGGACGCCGTCCCAGAGCTTGCCCGCTGCCTCGCCCTTCGGGGCCGGCGTGACCACCGGGCCGAAGAAGGCGACCTTCTCCCCTTCGACCGGGCCCGGCGCGTGGATCACCGGCGTGCCGACGTCCGTGCCGACCGGCTTCATACCGGCGTCGTGGCTGGCCTTCAGCGCGTCGTCCCAGGCGTCGCTGCCGGCCGCGTCGGCCAGCGCCGGGTCGAGGCCCACCTCGGTCAGCGCCTCGGTGTAGAGCTTCTCGTCCAGCTCGTACTTCTGCAGGTGGATACGGGTGCCGAGGGCCGTGTACAGGTCGCGCAGGACCTGCGGGCCGGCGGCTTCGGCGGCGGCGATACAGACCCGGACCGGGCCCCATCCCTTGGCCATGAGGTCCTGGTACTGCTCGGGCAGGTCACGGCCCGAGTTGAGCACTGAGAGACTCATGACGTTGAACGTGATGTCGACCGGCCGGACCTTCTCCACCTCGAGCAGCCAGCGCGAGGTCATCCAGGCCCAGGGGCAGATCGGGTCGAACCACATGTCGACCGCGGAGCGTTCAGTCATACCTCTGATCCTGCCCCTTTCCGCCCGCACCCGGCGGTGACATGCGCCACCGGTCAAGCGCATAGGGTGACGTGGAAAGCTCTAGGTCGGGGCGACGAAGCCTGGACCAGCATGGAGGAGAGTGAACGTGGCCGGAGTTCGTAACCTGACCCAGGTCGAGGCCGCCGAGCGGGCCCGCCTGCTCGAGGTGACCGGGTACGACATCGCCTTGGACCTGACCGACGGCCAGGGCGGGCCCGGGGCCGGCACGTTCCGGTCGACCACCGAGGTCACGTTCCGCTGCGCCGAGCCCGGCGCCGAGACGTTCATCGAGGTGGCGGCGGCGAGTGTCCGGTCCGCGGTGCTCAACGGCACCCCGGTGGACCTGTCCGGCTGGTCGGCCGAGCGGGGCCTGACCCTGAGCGGCCTGGCGGCGGACAACACCCTGGTCGTCGACGCCGACTTCGCGTACTCGGCGAGCGGGCAGGGCCTGCAGCGCAGCGAGGACCCGGTCGATCAGGAGATCTACCTGTACAGCCAGTTCGAGACGGCCGACGCCCAGCGGGTCTACGCCGCCTTCGACCAGCCCGACCTGAAGAGCATCTTCACCTGGCACGCCACGGTCCCGGGACACTGGAAAGTCGTGTCCAACATGCCCGTGGACTCCACGGCCGAGGCCGCCGGCGGCGCCAAGACGGTGCATTTCAGCACGTCGCCGCGGATGAGCACGTACATCACCGCGCTCTGCGCCGGGCCGTACCACGAGGTGCGTGACAGTCACGACGGCATTGAGCTGGGCATCTTCTGCCGGGCCTCGATGGCGCAGTATCTCGACCCGGACGACCTGTTCCTGATCACCAAGCAGGGCTTCGACTTCTTCCACGAGCAGTTCGGCGTGCGGTACCCGCTGCCCAAGTACGACCAGCTCTGGGTGCCCGATTTCAACGCCGGCGCGATGGAGAACTTCGGCTGCGTCACGCACGCCGAGGCGCACTACATCTTCCGCTCGCAGGTCACCGACTACGAGTACGAGCAGCGCGCCAACACGATCCTGCACGAGCTGGCCCACATGTGGTTCGGCGACCTGGTCACCATGCGCTGGTGGAACGACCTGTGGCTGAACGAGTCGTTCGCCGAGTGGGCCAGCCACTGGTGCAACACCTCGGCGACCCGCTTCACCGACGCGTGGTCGACGTTCCTGTCCGTCCGCAAGGCCTGGGGCTACCGCCAGGACCAGCTCTCCTCGACCCACCCGGTCTACTGCGAGATGCCGGACCTGGAGGCCGTCGAGGTCAACTTCGACGGCATCACGTACGCCAAGGGCGCGAGCGTCATCAAGCAGCTCGTCGCGTACGTCGGGCTGGACTCGTTCCGGGCCGGGCTGCGGGCGTACTTCCAGCGGCACGCCTGGGGCAACGCCACCTTCGACGACCTGCTCACCGAGCTGGAGACAGCGTCCGGCCGGGAGCTGCGCAAGTTCGCCGCCCAGTGGCTGGAGACGGCCCAGGTCAACACGTTGCGCCCGGTGCTGACCATCGGCGGCGACGGCGCGTACGAGAAGGTCGTGGTCAAGCAGGAGGCGCCCGCCGCCTATCCCACGCTGCGCACCCACCGCATCGGCGTCGGCCTCTACGACGTGCAGGGCGACCGGCTGGTGCGCCGTGACCTGCTCGAGATCGACGTGAGCGGCGAGGAGACCGAGATCCCCGCGCTGGCCGGCGTGCCGGCCGCGGACGTGCTGCTGCTCAACGACGACGACCTGACGTACGCGAAGCTGCGCCTGGACGAGCGTTCGATGGCCGCGGTCGTGCAGCACATCGACGGTTTCGAGTCGTCCCTGCCGCGGGCGCTGTGCTGGGCCGCGGCCTGGGACATGCTGCGCGACGCCGAGCTGGCCGCCCGCGACTACCTGGCCCTGGTCGGCACCGGCCTGCCCAAGGAACGCGACATCAACCTGACCACCGCGACCCTGCGGCAGGCGGCCACGACGCTGACCATGTACGCGGACCCGGCGTGGGCGCCGACCGGCTGGGCGCTGCTCGCCGACACCGCCCGGGCGGCGCTGGCGGCGGCCGAGCCGGGCAGCGGTTTCCAGCTCGCCTGGGCGCGCGCCTTCATCAACGCCGGCCGCGGCGAGGACGACCTCGTGGTGCTCCGCGGCTGGCTGTCCGGCGCCGGCGTGCCCGAGGGGCTGACCATCGACACCGAGCTGCGCTGGTCGCTGCTGGAGGCGCTGGCGGCCCGGGGCGCGGCGACCGAGGAGGAGATCGCCGAGGAGCTGGCCGCGGACCGGACGGCCAGCGGTGAGCGGGAGGCGGCGCTGGCCCGGGCCCTGCTGCCGACCCCGGAGAACAAGGCGCGGGTGTGGGCGCAGCTGACCGGCGACGAGAAGCTGGCGAACTGGCTCAGCCGGTCGCTGCTCCAGGGTTTCCAGACGTCGTCGCAGGTGGAGCTGACCGCGCCGTACGCGCCGAAGTTCTTCGAGGTGGTCGACGACGTGTGGGCGCGTTCCGACAGTGAGCCCGCGCAGGAGTTCGCGATGCTGGCCTACCCGGCGTACCAGGTCAGCGAGGAGACGGTCGCGCTGACCGACGCCTGGCTGGCCGGCGACGGGCACTCCCCCTCGCTGCGCCGGCTGGTGGCCGAGGGCCGGGACGGTGTGCTGCGGGCGCTGAAGGCCCGGGCGAAGGACGCCTCCGCCGGTTGATGAGTTTGTGCGGGTCGTGCGGGACTGAATCCGCACGACCCGCGAAACTTACGGCGCCCGAAACCCGGCGGAAACAACTCAGCGTGAGTACGCTGGCACTCCACGGCGTTGGAGGTGGTCCGGTGGCGATCGGTACGAACTCACTGCCGAGGTGGACCGCCCCGGACGGCCGCTGGACGGAACCGGACCTGCACCTGTTCCCGCAGGACGGCCACCGCTACGAGATCGTCGACGGCAGCCTGCACGTCACCCCACCGCTGGACGGCCCGCACGAGGCCGTCGTCCGGGCCGTGCTGACCACGTTGCGCGGCGCCGCCCCGAGCGGCTGGTGGATCTGCGCCCGGCTCGGCATCGAGGCCGGAGCCAGCAATCTGATCCCGGACGTGACCGTGCTGAAGCCGCAGTCGTCCGGTGCGATCTGGGCCGACCCGGCCGACGTCGCGTGCGTGATCGAGGTCGAGACCGACACCAGCCGCCGCTACGACCGGCTGCTCAAGCCCACCCTGTACGCCGACGCGGGCATCGCCGCCTACTGGCGGATCGAGCCGGACCCGGCGCCGGTGCTGCACACCTACGCCCTGGGACCCGAGGGCTACCTGCCCCGGCAGACGATTCGGGGCGACGACCTGGTGCAGGTCGACGCCCCGTTCCCGGTCCGGGTCGCCCCGTCCGCCTGGCTCTAGTGCCGGCCGGCGTGTGACGCCAGCTGGTCCAGCCCGGCGAGCACGCCCCCGGCGAGGTCACCGCCGGCGAACGACGCGGCCATCGACAGCGCCGCCAGCTTGGCGTCGCGGTCGGAGATGCGCTTGCGGGCGTCGCTGCCGGTGACGATCTCCAGGACCCGCTGGTTCGGCGAGATGGCGACCAGGACGGCCTTGGCCGCGCCGTCGAGCTGGCGGTGCAGCTGCTCGGCATACTCCCGGGTCGGCTCCTCGAAGTCGCCGATGTAGACGCTGAAGGTCAGGCCGGTCTGCTGGTCGGCGACGCGCAGCGCCTCGTCCAGGCGCAGCAGCTGCCGGGTGGTGAACGGCCCGTCCAGCGCGTCGACGCCCGCGTCGGACGTCGACAGCTCGGGCTCCTCGCTCAGGGTCGGGCCGCCGGGCTCGTCCAGCGCGGTCAGCGGCTGCTCGGCGGGGCCGCTGACGATGGCCTGGTGCTCACCAACGGTCACTTGCGCCTCCTGTGGTGCCGGGCCGCACCTGCATGCCCGTGGCGTCCTCCAGGACACCCGGGGGCAGCTCCGGAGCGGACGAGGTCTTGCCGCCGAACGCCGGGCTCACCTGCGCCGGCGACGCGAGGAACCAGATCGGCTTGAAGTCGTACGGCCGGCCGGGACGGTAGCGGCGCGCGGGCCGGCTCCGGCTGGAACCGGCGGCGACGAGCGCCGCGACAACGACGATGACACCCAACGGGATGATCGCGTAGATGAGAAGCGTGCTGAATATCGACAACCTCAACGCCCCCAGGCGTCATAAGGAACCGGGCCAATTCACTGTGTTCCCAGTGATCCGAACGTCAATCACGGTAGCGGAGTGCGGGTCGTCGCGGAGCGTCGGGTGTCAACACTCATAAGCGGGATCTCCGCAGCCACGCGAAAACGGCCCGGAGGTGCGAAAATCACCCCCATGAGCCGTCCGTGAAGTTCGTGCCCCGGACGGCAGGAGGGGGAGGTCATGCGCACACCCGTCCCGGCCGCGCTGGCGGCGCTGGCTCTGGCCCTGCCGATGGTGCTGATCGACGACATCCCTGCTCACGCGGCCGGTGTCTTCGTGGAGACCAACCCGAGCACGGTCCGCGCCGGCGACGAGGTCGGCATCCGGGCGAGCTGTGACGACAACCTCAAAGCGGCGACGGTCACCACGGATCCGACCGGCGCGGTCATCGTCTCCCCCCGGTACGGCTTCCTGACGGCGACCGCACGGGTGCCGGCCACGACCGACGCCGGTGACTACGACGTCACCCTGGAATGCCCCGACGGCAAGACCGCCAAGAGCACGATGCACGTGGTGCTGCGGGTCGAGCCGGCACGCGGACCGGCGACCGGTGGTGGCGGCACCGCGGGTGGCGGATCGGCGCCGTTCCTGATCGGCGGCGGGCTGGCGGCGCTGGCCGCGGGTGTCGCGCTGAGCGTGGTGGCCGCGCGCCGCCGCCGGTTCGGCTGAGGGGCGGCGGATGACCCGCCGGGCGATCTCCGGGTCGACGCCTCCTCCTGGGCCACGGATGCCCGAGTCGGTGCTGCGCCGCCGGCCGGCCGAGATCGTGGCCCGGCCCCAATCCCGACCCCGACCCCAACCCCGACCGGAGCCCCGGCCCGCTCCCGCCGGGGTACCGGCCGACTCGCCCCAGCCCCGGGCCGCTCCGGCGGAGGTTCCGGCCGGCCGGCCTTCGCCCAAGCCCCGGCCAGCCCCGGCAGGGGCGCTGGCTCGCAGGCCTTCGCCCGGCCCCGTGGCCGCCGCCCAGCCCGGGCCCGCCACCCGGCTGATGCCGCCCGCCCGGCGGCCGACTGCCCCGGCCACCCGCCGTCCGATGCCGGCCACCCGCCGGCCGATGCCGCTCGGCTTGATGGCCGCGATCCTGGTCTTCGTCGGCCTCTTCACAGTCGGCGCCGGCCTCGGCGCAGCAACCGGCTTCGACCTGAGCGAGCTGTTCCGCGGCCCGGACAAGCCCCCACCCCGGGCGTTCCCGGTCCTGGACCCCAGCCCGCCCAAGCGCCTAACGATCCCTTCGATCAAGGTCGAGGCGCCGATCCTGCACGTCGGGCGGGCCAAGGACGGCTCGGTCGACGTGCCGCCGTTGCAGCGCCACAACGAGGCGGGCTGGTTCGATCAGGGCCCGACCCCGGGGCAGTTCGGCCCGGCGCTGATCGTCGGCCACGCGGACACCCGGTCGGGCCCGTCAGTCTTCTTCAACCTGGGCAAGCTCAAGGCCGGGCAGAAGATCGAGGTGCTCCGCGAGGACGACTCGGTGGCGATCTTCCAGATCAACTCGGTCGAGCACTTCAGCAAGGAGAAGCTGCCGGTCAAGCGGGTCTACGGCGACTACAGCCGGCCGTCGCTGCGGCTGCTGACCTGCGGCGGCAAGTGGCTGGGCGGCAAGCAGGGCTACAGCGACAACGTGGTGGTCTTCGCCAGCCTGGTGAGCGCGAAGGACACGTAGCCGGCGCCCGCTACGCGGCTTCGGCCGCCAGCGGCTTGGGCAGGTCGAGCCAGTCCGCCCAGCGGGGGTCGGGGGTGCGGTGGCCGAGCACGCGCCAGGCGACGCCGCGCGGGGCGGCCGGGGGTGAGTGCAGGCGCCAGCCCAGCTCCGCCGGGGTCTTGTCGCCCTTGCTGTGGTTGCACTTGGCGCAGGCGGCGACCACGTTCTCCCAGGCGTGCAGCCCACCGCGGCTGCGCGGGAACACGTGGTCGATGGTCTCGGCCGAGCCGCGGCAGTAGGCGCAGCGGCCGCCGTCCCGGGCGAAGATCGCCCGCCGGGAAAGTCCGACGTGGGTGCGGTACGGAACCTTCACGTACCTGGTGAGCCGGACCACCGACGGCACCGGGAGAGTGTGGTGTGCACTGTGCAGGATGCCGTCGCCGTCGGAGACGCACTCGGCTTTCGACGTCAACACCAGGATGGTCGCCCGACGCACCGATACGACGCACAGCGGCTCGTAGGTAGCGTTCAACACCAACGCGGAGGAGCCCACTGTGGGTCGTATGTCAGGCATCGCGATCACCCTTCGGTGTAGGTGCTAGCAACCGCTCCCGTGTGCTGATCGTCATGACGCGAGCGCCGGATGTACCGGTGCTCGTGGCCCAATAGTCCCTGATGAATGACGAATTGGCGAGCACAATCTGTGGCTGGACCGTAAACGTCTGAGGTCTCCGCGGGAGATGTCCGGTTCCACTGCGGGGTGTCCGGCCCGGTAGGTTAGGGCCCCGTGATTCCGCTGGCCCCCATCCCCGCCCCTTCCGGCTCCGCCGAACCGTTCTTCAACGGGACGCCGGACGTCTCGGAGAGCTGCAAGGCCGACGCGCTCTGCACCTGGGTGTTGGACAAGACCGACATCCAGTGGCTGGCCAACAGCAGCTACGTGTTCATCCTCAAGCCGCTGCGGATCATCGCGATCATCCTCATCGCGGTGCTCATCCGGTGGCTGCTGCACCGCGGCATCCGCCGGCTGACCGCCACCACGTCGCGGGCCGCCATGCCGGCGCTGCTCAAGCCGCTGCGGGAGCGGGCCGACAAGCAGCAGGAAGCCGCGGAGAACACGTTCATCCCCGAGCGCCGCCGGCAGCGGGCCGAGGCGATCGGCTCGGTGCTGCGCAGCTTCGTCACCGCCGTGGTCTTCACCATGGCCGCGCTGCTGGTCATGGGCGAGCTCGGCTTCAACCTGGGCCCCCTGCTGGCCAGCGCCGGCATCGTCGGTGTGGCCCTGGGCTTCGGCGCACAGAGCCTGGTCAAGGATCTGATCGCGGGCCTGTTCATGCTGCTGGAGGACCAGTACGGCGTCGGCGACTCGGTGGACCTGGGCGACGCGGTCGGGGTCGTGGAGACCGTCGGGCTGCGGGTGACCACCGTGCGGGACATGCGCGGCGTGCTCTGGTACATCCGCAACGGCGAGATCATCCGGGTCGGCAACAAGAGCCAGGGCTGGGCGATGGTGGTCATCGACATCCCGATCGGCTTCGTCAACTCCGAGGAGGCCACCTCGGTGCTGCGCCGGGCCGCGCTGGCTCTCGCCGAGGAGCCGGAGCACGCGACCGAGTTCCTGGAGCCGCCGGACGTGATCGGGGTCGAGCAGCTGACCGTCGACGGCGCGGTGATCCGCACGATCGCCAAGACCACCGCGGACGGTCAGCCGATCGTGCAGCGCGAGTTGCGGCGCCGGCTCACCGAGGCGCTGGAGACCTCCGGCATCTCCGAACGGATCGCCGTTTCGCGGATGTTGCCCCGCTCGGCGGTTCCCCCGACGTTTTCCAGCGGGCCGAGTGACCCTTCCGGTACCCCGGGTGGTGCGACCTGACCTGGGCTTACGGCATGATGGGGGAGGTCCGGCCTCGGCCGAACGGCCGATGTTCGCCCCGTATGCCCTAGCCAGGACTCGGACGATCGGGCAGAATCGTGCAAAGAGCATCTGCACTTGCAGCGGCACGTTCGCGCGGGATCTGAGCACCCCGATTTTCCCCCGGACGTGTCCGACCGGCGGTGATCCCGCCGGTCGTCGCGATCGATGGAGGGTCCAGGTGTCGGACGACCGACGCGCTGCGCAGCCGGCCCACCGGGCCGGGGACGCTGCGGAGCCGGATGGTCCCGTCACCTTCCGAGACCTCTTCGCGATCCGCGAATACCGAGCGGTCTATTTCTCGCTCGTCGTCAACTGGCTCGGTGACTATCTGGCCCGGGCCGCCATCACCGTGCTGGTCTACCAGCAGTCCGATTCGGTGCTGCTGTCCGCGGCGTCCTTCGCGATCAGCTATCTGCCGTGGATCGTGGGCGGGCCGGTGCTGGCGGCGCTCGCGGAGCGGTATCCGTACCGCCGGGTCATGATCGTCGCCGATCTGACCCGGGCCGTGCCGATCGCGCTCATCGCCCTGCCCGGCATGCCGGTCTATGCGATTCTCATCCTGCTCTTCGTGGCCATGCTGGGGGCGCCGCCCACGCAGGCGGCCCGCTCGGCGCTGCTGCCGCTGATCCTGGACCGCCGCCGGCTCGTCAGCGGGCTCGCGGTCAACGCCTCCACCTCGCAGGCCGCGCAGGTGTTCGGCTATCTGGTCGGCGCCTTCATCGCGACCAGCATCAACGCCCGGCTCGGCATCGCGCTGGACGCGGTCTCCTTCATCATCTCGGCCGCGATCATCGCGCTGTGGGTGCATCCGCGGCCGGCCGCCGCCGGCCCGGACCACCGCCGGCACCTGCTGCGGGAGACCGGCGAAGGCTTCCGGCTGGTTTTCGGTACGCCGTTGCTGCGCTCGATCGCCCTCATGGTGTTCGGGCTGACCACCCTCACGATCCTGCCCGAGGGCCTGGCCGCCGGCTGGGCCGCGGTGTTCGACAAGGATCCGGCCGCCCGGGGCTTCGACCAGGGTCTGATCATGGCGGCCGGCCCGGTCGGTTTTGTGATCGGCGGGCTGGTGGTCGGCCGGCTGGTCAGTCAGCCCGACCGCATCCGCCTGGTCAAACCCCTCGCCGTGCTGACCCCGCTGGCCCTCGCGCTGACCGCGTTCGCGCCCAACGCCACCACGGTGGCCGTGCTGGCGGCGGTCTCCGGCGTCGCCCAGGGCGGTCTCATGCCCACCCTGAACGGCGAGTTCGTGCTCGCCCTCCCGCACGGCTACCGCGCCCGGGCGTACGCGGTCATGCAGGGCGGGGTGCAGTTCACCCAGTTCTTCGCGGTGGTGGCGACCGGTGCGCTGGCCCAGTTCTCCTCCATCCCGCTGGTTGTCGGCCTGTGGAGTCTCGGCGGCCTGGCCCTGATGGTGGTGCTCGTGGCCCGGCGGCCGACCTATGGGGTCGCCGACGTCCCGGTCCCAGCCGGACCGGCCAAGGCAACGCGCGTCACACCCGGCCCGGCTAGGCACCGTGCGGCTGGCAAACTGGATCGGTGAGCGCATCCAGCGAGGAACCGGAAGTCAGCTTCTTCGAGGCCGTCGGCGGCGAGCCGACCTTCCGCCGGCTCGTCGACGCCTTTTACGAGGGGGTCGCGCAGGATCCCGTGCTGCGCCCGATGTATCCCGAGGAGGATCTGGGTCCGGCGGCGGAACGGCTGACGCTGTTCCTGATGCAGTACTGGGGCGGCCCGAACACGTACTCGGCCCAGCGTGGGCACCCGCGGCTGCGGATGCGGCACGCGCCGTTCACGGTCGGTCCGGCCGAGCGGGACGCCTGGCTGCTGCACATGCGCGCCGCGGTCGACTCGCTCGGCCTGCCGGAGCCGCACCACAGCGCCCTCTGGGACTATCTGGAGCGCGCCGCGTACTTCATGGTCAACAAGATGGACGCGCATCCCGGAGGTCAACCCGCTCGTTGATCGGGTGAACGACGCGATCGTCACTTCACCGACGTCGCGGTCCCGATCCCTGGAGCTGACCGATGCGCCGCCGTTTGTTCGCTGCCACCGCGCTGACCTGCGCCGCTCTGCTGGGCGCGACGCCCGCCGCGGCTGACATGGCCCAACCGGCGGTGGTCTCGGCCAATCCGGTCGACTTCACGCCGCACGTCCTGGACGGCACGGTGTGGGCGCTGGCGGTGGTCGGGGACACGGTCGTCGTCGGCGGCAGCTTCACCAAGGTCCAGGACAGCGCGCGGAAAACCACCTACGCCCGGAAGAACATTTTCGCGTACGGGCTGAAGGACGGTGCGGTGCGCTCGTTCGCCCCCGCCGTCGACGCCGCGGTCTACTCCCTGGCCGCCGGGGCGAGCAACACCGTCTACCTGGGCGGTGGCTTCAAGACCGTCAACGGTGCTGCCCAGCGGGGTGTCGCCCGGGTCGCGGTCAGCACCGGCGCCCGGATCACCGCCTTCGGCGCGAAGATCAACTGGGGTGACGTCCGCGCCCTGAGCGCCCGGGGCAGCAAGCTCTACGCCGCCGGCACCTTCTCGGCGATCAACGGCGTCACCCGGGTCGGGCTGGCCCGGATGGACGCGGGCACCGGCGCGGTCGACCCCGGGTTCGACGCCAAGCTGTCCGCCCCCGGCCTGAGCCGGACCCGGGTCGAGCACTTCGACATCTCCCCCGACGGCACCCGGCTGATCGCGGTCGGCGCGCTGCTCAAGTCCGGCACGGCCGCCCGCAACCAGATCGCCATGTTCGACGTCGCCGGCCCCGCGGCCGTGCTGACCAGCTGGTACACCGACGCGTACGCGCCGCCGTGCCTGCAGGGCTTCGACACGTACCTGCGGCAGGTGAAGTTCTCCCCCGACGGCAAGTACCTCGTCGTCGCGGCGACCGGCCGGGCCTCCTCGCCGACCAAGCTGTGCGACTCGGCGGCCCGCTTCGAGGCCACCGGCGGCGGCCGGCACAACCCGACCTGGGTGCAGCGCACCGGCGGCGACTCGCTCTACGCGGTCGCGGTGACCGGCAGCGCCGTGTACGTCGGCGGCCACCAGCGTTACCTGGACAACCCGTACGGCAGCGACGCCAAGGGCCCCGGCCCGGGCGCCGTTCCGCGGGTCGGCATCGGCGCGCTCAACCCGTCCACCGGCAAGGCGCTGGGCTGGAACCCGAGCCGGGACCGCGGGGTCGGCGTGCGGGCGTTCCAGGTCGTGCCCGAGGGTCTGATCGTCGGCTCGGACACCGACAAGCTGGGCCGCGAGTTCCACGGCCGGATCGGCATGTTCCCGCCCGGCTGAGCCCGGACACGGAAAAGGGCCCCGTGATCCGGGGCCCTCTTTCATTCCTCCGTCAGAGCAGTGCGCCCTCGTCGTGCAGCCAGTCGACGAACGAGGTCGCGACGGCCGCGCCGCAGTCGAGCATCTCCACCAGCAGCGGGTCGTGGGCACCCGAGGCGAGCGGCACCTGCAGTTCCGCGTAGATCGGCAGCTGTCCGCGTTCGGTGGGATCGCCGACGTAGGCCTTGCAGAAGCGGCGGGTGTGGTTCCACTCGTTGACCACGCGGTACGCGCGGTCGGCCCAGTCCGGCGGGACGGTCGCGTGCGGACGGGCCCGCATGACCAGGATCTCGTCGTCGGGGCCTTCGAGCGTGAACAGCACGGCGTGCCGTTCCCACATGGCCAGCAGGCTGCCACCGCCGTCGGCCAGGAACCGGATATCGAGCAGATCGAGGGCCTTGCCGATCCGGGCCAGATCGACCGGAGCGACCTGCTCCGGCTCGTCGATCGAGGAAAGATCAGCGGAGGACATCGAAGAGTGTCCCGGCTCACGCTGCGTCGGCACTCCGACGCGGACGCTGCTCTGCAACGCCACTTCGCCGCCGGTCTCGGGCTCATCGCCTCCGGCCGACCCGGGACGCCATGACCACCACGGCATCGTTGTGCACCTCACTCCCCAGCAGGCCCGCCGCCGGACGTAGCGGTGGACCTCGGGGCGACGGTACCCGTACAGGTCGCGGAGGTCATCCCCTCAAAGGGAGGGCGCGACCGGACGACCGATGCAGCATCACCCTTTCGGGCGACCCCCTATAGGCATGACGGTCAATACTTGGACCGGCTGTAGCCACGCGACTCCATATGGTGCAGAAAGTCCCACCCAGCGTCCCGCCACGCACACTCGCGCCGCCGAGGTCTGCTTGTCGGCGGGACCGAGAAAGCCCATCCGCGACACCGCCTGGACGAGTCGCTGGGAGACCTCCACCGGCTCCCCGCCGAGGCGCGTGACGACGAGCGCGACATGATCGAGCAAGGCGTCGCGCACGGCGCGCTGCCCGACCGCGCGACCGGCCAGACCACCCGCGGTCACCTCACGCAAGGTGCCGGCCGCCGCCTCGGCCAGCCGGCTCAACTCGGCCGACGCCACCGCTTCGACCGTTGTGGATCGCGCCGGCGGCAACGGCCAGCGCCAGTCGGCGTCCCGCCGCGTCGGCAGCTCAGGGCTCTGCGTGGCCAACGCCGCGAGCAGCTCAGCCGCCGGCACCGTGGCATCACCCGGGCCCGGCCCGGCCACCAGGCGGGTGACCAGCACACCCCAGGGCAGCACCGCCCACAGCGCGGTGTGCTCCCCCGCCGACCGCAGCCGGACGAGCACGTTTCGGTCCAGCCGGGTCAGCCGGGCCAGGAAAGCCCCCGCGTCCGCGACGCCGGCGATGCCGTGGGCGGCCATCCTCAAATCTCCAGGTACGGCGTGAGGAAATCCCGCTCGGCGTCGGTCAGCCGGCGCGGGAACTGCTCGGCCAGGTTGAACGGCACGCAGACCGACTTCGCCCGGCTGGCCAGCACATCCTCGTCGAACAACTCGTAGCTCACGGTGAAGCTCGCCGCCCGCAGCTCGGAGATCCACAGCTCGATCCGGACCGCCTCGCCGTAGTCGACCGGGCGCAGATAGTCGACCTCGTGCCGGGAGATGACGATCCCGTCCTCGAACGACGTCAGGCCCTTGGCCCGGGCGCCGACGAAGAACATGGCAACGCGCGCCTCCTCGTACAGGGTGAGGAAGCGCGCGTTGTTGACGTGGCCGTACGCGTCCATGTCGGACCAGCGCACGGCCGCGTCATAGGTGAACCTAGTCACGCGTCAGCTTGCGGTAAGTAACCCGGTGGGGGCGGGCAGCGTCGGCGCCGAGACGGTCGATCTTGTTCTTCTCGTACGCGTCGTAGTTGCCCTCGAACCAGAACCACTTGTCCGGGTCCTCGTCGGTGCCCTCCCACGCGAGCATGTGCGTGGTGATCCGGTCCAGGAACATCCGGTCGTGGGAGATGACCACAGCGCAGCCCGGGAACTCCAGCAGCGCGTTCTCCAGGCTGGACAGCGTCTCCACGTCCAGGTCGTTCGTCGGCTCGTCGAGCAGCAGCACGTTGCCGCCGATCTTCAGGGTCATCGCCAGGTTGAGCCGGTTGCGCTCACCACCGGACAGGACCTTGACCGGCTTCTGCTGGTCCGGGCCCTTGAAACCGAACGCGGCGACGTAGGCGCGGGACGGCATCTCGACCTTGCCGACCATCATGTGGTCCAGCCCGTCGGACACGACCTCCCACACCGTCTTGGACCCGTCGAGGCCGGAACGGCTCTGGTCCACGTACGACAGCTTGACGGTCTCGCCGACCCGGACCTGGCCCTCGTCCGGCTGCTCGAGCCCGACGATGGTCTTGAACAGCGTGGTCTTGCCGACGCCGTTCGGGCCGATGATGCCGACGATGCCGTTGCGCGGCAGCGAGAACGACAGGTGGTCGATGAGCACCCGGTCGTCGAAGCCCTTGACCAGGTCCTTCGTCTCGATCACCGTGTTGCCCAGGCGCGGGCCCGGCGGGATCTGGATCTCCTCGAAGTCGAGCTTGCGGGTCTTCTCGGCCTCGGTGGCCATCTCCTCGTAGCGGTCGAGTCGGGCCTTGGACTTGGTCTGCCGGGCCTTGGCGTTGGAGCGCACCCACTCGAGCTCGTTCTCGAGGCGCTTCTGCAGCTTCTGGTCCTTGCGGCCCTGCAGCTTGAGGCGGGCGGCCTTCTTGTCGAGGTACGTCGAGTAGTTGCCCTCGTACGGGAACGCGCGGCCGCGGTCCAGCTCGAGGATCCAGGTCGCGACGTTGTCCAGGAAGTACCGGTCGTGCGTGATGGCGATGACCGTGCCGGCGTACTTGGCGAGGTGCTGCTCCAGCCACTGCACGCTCTCGGCGTCCAGGTGGTTGGTGGGCTCGTCGAGCAGCAGCAGGTCGGGCGCCTCGAGCAGCAGCTTGCACAGCGCGACGCGGCGGCGCTCACCACCGGAGAGCTGGGTGACGTCGGCGTCCGGCGGCGGGCACCGCAGGGCGTCCATGGCCAGCTCGAGCTGGGAGTCGACGTCCCACGCGTTGGAGTGGTCGAGCTCCTCCTGGAGCTTGCCCATCTCCTCCATCAGCTCGTCGGTGTAGTCGGTGGCCATCTGCTCGGCGATCTTGTTGAACCGCTCGAGCTTGGCCTTGGTCTCCGCGACCGCCTCCTCGATGTTGCCGAGGACGGTCTTGGCGTCGTTGAGCGGGGGCTCCTGGGCGAGCATGCCGACGGAGTAGCCCGGCATGAGCCGCGCCTCGCCGTTGCTCACGGTGTCGACACCGGCCATGATCTTCAACAGGCTGGACTTACCGGCGCCGTTGGGGCCGACCACACCGATCTTGACGCCGGGCAGGAAGTTGAGCGTCACATTGTCGAGCACGACCTTGTCGCCGTGCGCCTTGCGCGCCTTTTCCAGGACGTAGATGAACTGGGCCACGGTGCGGCCTACCTCCGAGATCGTGATTTCCGGTTGCCGGAACGAAAGACCAATCTTTCCAGGTCGCCACCGGCCACCTACAACAACCCCGACCACGCCGCCCGGATTCCCCGCTCAGCTCAGTCCGTCGTGACCTTGTACGTCTTCTTCTCCCCCTTGCGGACGACCTCCAGCCGCTCCGAGTTCACGTCGAAGGTGTTGCCGTCCGCCGCCCTGGCGAAATAGCCGTCGCCCCGCGGCTCCACGTTCTCCAGGAACAAAGCGGTCTCCCCCTCGATCCACTTTCCCTCGGCCCCGCCGCGGTTGGCCTGGTAGAACAGCCGGTCCGTGTCGTCCCGGCAGATCCACACCGTCGTGCCGGTCTCCAGCGTCCGCACCTGCAGGACCTTGGTCAGCCGAACCTCTTCACGGAGGACCCGGCGGGCGGTGTCGTGCATCTCGCGCGGGCAGTCCCCAGGTGAGAGCGTCGCTTCAGTGGGTACATACGGTGTCTGGTCACCGGTCTGCCGCGGCGTCTCGTGGCGGGATCCGAGAACCAGGCCCGCCGACATCCCGATGATGCTCAGCAGCACGGTGGCAATGACCACAGGGAAGAACAGCGGCCGGCGCGGCGGGGGAAGATCAACGGACTGGCTCACCGGCTCAGAATGGCACCTTCCCGCCAGAGGCGGTGCCGCGCGGCCGGACCATAGCGGGGCCAGCCCCGAGCAGCTACGCACAGTAGGCTCAGGGCTGGGAACCCAGCACGACCCGGAGGTGCACTCAGCGTGGCCGAACGAAGTTCCTTTGTTGTCGTCGCCAACCGCCTGCCCGTCGACGAAGTCATGGTCGACGGCGAGCGGCAGTGGCGCCCGAGCCCCGGCGGACTCGTCACCGCCCTGCATCCGGTGCTCACCCAGCAACAGGGCACCTGGATCGGCTGGGCCGGCGGGGATGGGGAGGCGCCCGAGCCGTTCGAGCTCGAAGGCATCAAGATCCATCCGGTGCCGCTGAGCGCCGAGGAGCTCGAGCGCTATTACGAGGGCCAGTCGAACGCGACCATCTGGCCGCTCTACCACGACGCCGTCGAGACGCCGGTCTACAAACGGCGCTGGCGCGAGGCGTACAGGCTGGTCAACCAGCGGTTCGCGCAGGCCGCGGCGGACGTCGCCGAGCAGGGCGCGACCGTCTGGGTGCAGGACTACCAGCTCCAGCTGGTGCCCGCGATGCTCCGCGAGATGCGTCCCGACCTGCGGATCGGCTTCTTCCTGCACATCCCGTTCCCGCCCATCGAGCTGTTCATGCAGATGCCGTTCCGGGCTGAGATCCTGCGCGGGCTGCTCGGCGCCGACCTGGTCGGCTTCCAGCAGCGGCTCGCGGCGCAGAACTTCGTCCGGCTGGCGCGGCACCTGCTGGGCCTGCGCTACGAGGGCCAGTCGATCCAGGTCGACGGCCGCAAGGTCAAGGCCGGGGCGTTCCCGATCAGCATCGACACCGCGGACATGGAGCGGATGGCGGCGGACCCGGCCGTGCAGGCCCGGGCCAAGCAGATCCGCGCTGAGCTCGGTGACCCCGAGACGGTGATCCTCGGCGTCGACCGGCTCGACTACACCAAGGGCATCGAGCTGCGCCTGAAGGCGTTCCGGGAGCTGCTCGCCGACGGCAAGCTCAAGGTGCCCGAGGCGGTCATGGTGCAGGTCGCCACGCCGAGCCGGGAGCGCGTCGAGCACTACCAGACGCTGCGGGTCAAGGTGGAGCGCGAGGTCGGCCGGATCAACGGCGAGTTCGGCCGGGTCGGCATGCCGGCGGTGCACTACCTGCACCAGTCGTACAGCAAGCAGGAGCTGGCAGCGCTCTACGTCGCGGCCGACGTCATGATGGTGACGCCGCTGCGCGACGGCATGAACCTGGTCGCCAAGGAGTACGTCGCCTGCCGGGCCAACGGCGGCGGCGCGCTGGTGCTCAGCGAGTTCGCCGGGGCGGCGACCGAGCTGCGCCAGGCGTTCCTGTGCAACCCGCACGACCCCGACGGGGTCAAGGACGCGCTGCTGCGCGCGGTCGGCGCGGAGCCGGCCGAGCTCAAGCGCCGGATGCGGGTCATGCAGCGGCACCTGCGGACCCACGACGTCGCCGAGTGGGCCCGCACGTTCCTCAACGAGCTCGGCGTGCCGGACACCGACGCCAAGCCGGACCAGTCAGAGGACCGGACCAGCTAAAGGAACAGGCAGAAGGGATGGCCGTCCGGGTCGAGGTAGACCCGGACGTCATCCTGCGGCTGGAAGTCCGCCCTGGTCGCCCCGGCCTTCTCGGCGTGGGCGCAGGCGGCTTCCAGGTCCTCCACCTCGATGTCGAGATGCACGCTCATCTGCTGATCGTCGGGGCCGGCCGGCCAGACCGGGCGCACGTACGCCGACTCGGTCTGGAAGGACAGCCCCGGCCCGCCGTTGGGCGCGCCCAGTTTGACCCAGCCGGGCTCGTCCTGGACGACGCTCCAGCCGAGCAGCCGCTGATAGAACGCGGCGAGTTCCTGTGCGTCCGGGGCATCGAGCACGATCCCGGACAATGTCATGTGCGGTCGCTCACTCATGTCTGACCGTTACCCATCGCTCACGCGGCTATCCCCGTTCCAGGACCGCGACCACGTCGCCGACCACCACGACGGCGGGCGGCTTGATTCCCGCCTCGGCAGTGGCCGCGGCCACCTCGCCGAGGGTGCTGCGCAGCACGCGCTGGGCGTCTGTCGAGCCTTCCTGCACGACGGCGGCCGGCGTCTGCGGGGCCCGGCCCTCGGCGACGAGCCGGGCGGCGATCTTCGGCAGGTTCTTCAGGCCCATCAGCACCACCAGGGTGCCGCGCAGCTGGGCCAGGGCGGCCCAGTCCACCAGCGACTCGGGGCTGTCCGGCGGCACGTGCCCGGAGACCACGGTGAACTCGTGGGCCACGCCGCGGTGCGTGACCGGGATGCCGGCCAGCGCCGGAGCGGCGATCGAGCTGGTCACCCCGGGAACGACCAGCACCGGTACGCCGGCCTCGGCGCACGCCACGACCTCCTCGCCACCGCGGCCGAAGACGAACGGGTCACCGCCCTTGAGCCGTACCACGAAAGCACCGGCCTTCGCCCGCTCGACGATGACCCGGTTGATCTCCTCCTGGGCCACCGAGGCCCCGTACGGGATCTTGGCCGCGTCGACCAGCTCCACGTCGGGCCGCAGCTCGTCCAGCAGCATGCCGGGCACGAGCCGGTCGGCCACCACCACGTCGGCGCGGGCCAGCAGGCGGCGCCCCTTGACGGTGATCAGCTCGGGGTCGCCGGGTCCGCTGCCGACGAGCGCCACCTGGCCGCGCAACGGCTCCTGCCGCCGCTGCGGGGTCTCCTCCAGGGCGGCGGCGATCAGGTCCCGGACGGCCCGGGCGCGCTTACGGTCGCCGCTGTCGGTGACTGCCACGGTGACCTCGTCGTGCCGGGTCACTGCCGGGGTCCAGGCGGTCGCGGCGTCGCGGTCGTCCGCGCGTACGCAGAACACGCCCCGTTCCTCGGCGGCCACGCTCACCTCGGCAGCGGCCGCCGGATCGTCGATGGCCACCTGCACCAGCCAGGCACCGTCCACGTCCGAGGCGACGAACCGCCGCTCCTGCCAGGTCAGCCGACCCGCCGCCACGTACGCGTGCAGCGCCGGGGTCAGCGCGGGTGACACCAGGTCGACCCGGGCGCCGGCGGCGAGCAGAGCCGGCATCCGCCGGGTCGCCACCGCGCCACCCCCGACGACCAGCACCCGCCGGCCGTCGAGCTTGAGCGCCATGGGATAGAGGTTCACTTCTCCGACACTCCCGCCGAGTCGAAGGTGGCCACGTCGTGCAGGACCCGGACCGCGCCGGCGACGATCGGCAGGGCCAGCGCGGCGCCGGTGCCCTCGCCCAGCCGCATACCCAGATCGAGCAGCGGGGTGAGGCCGAGCTGGGCCAGCGCGACGGTGGCGCCGGGCTCGACCGAGCGGTGTCCGGCCACCATCGCGGCGACGGCGTCCGGGGCGAACGCGGCGGCGACCACGGCAGCCGAGCAGGCGATGACCCCGTCCACGATCACCGGCACCCGGCGCTCGGCCGCACCGAGGATGAAGCCGGCCAGCGCGGCGTGCTCCAGACCGCCGAGGGCGGCCAGGGTGGCCAGCGGCTGCTGCGGGTCGGGCGCGTGGGTGACCAGCGCACCGGCGATCACGGCGGTCTTGCGGGCGTGGGTCTCGTCGTCGATGCCGGTGCCCCGGCCGGTCACCGCGGCCGCGTCGGCACCGGTGAAGGCGGCCACCAGGGCCGCCGCCGGGGTCGTGTTGGCGATCCCCATGTCGCCGGTGAGCAGGCACTTCGCCCCGCCGTCGACCAGCGCGCCGGCCACCGAGATGCCCACCTCAAGCGCCGCCCGGGCCTCGTCGACGGTCATCGCCGGCTCCACGGCGAGGTCGCGGGTGCCCCGGCGGATGTTCGCGTCGAGCAGGGTGTCCCCGCCGTGCAGCGGGATCTTGACGCCGACGTCCACGACCATCAGCGAGGCGCCGACCTGGCGGGCGAACGCGTTGATCACCGCACCGCCGGCCACGAAGTTCGCCACCATCTGGGCGGTGACCTCCTGCGGCCACGGCGAGACGCCCTGGGCGTGCACGCCGTGGTCCCCGGCGAAGACGGCGATCGCGGCGGGCTCGGGCAGCGGCGGCGGGCAGGCGCCGGCCAGCCCGGCCAGGCGGACGGACAACTCCTCGAGGGCGCCCAGCGAGCCGGCCGGCTTGGTCAGCCGGGCCTGCAGGTCACGGGCGGCGGCCATGGCCGGCTCATCGGCGGGGCCGATCGCGGCGAGGGTCGTCTCCAGGGTCACTGTCGCTCCTTCAGCACATCTGTCAGGGTCGCAACAAACGCGTCCGTGGTGGCAGTGTCGCGCACCGCGATCCGGAGCCAATCGGCGCCCAGCCCCGGGAAGGTGTCGCCGCGGCGTACCGCGTACCCCCGTTTGCGCAGCTCAAGACGCACCTGGTCGGCGCCGGGGAGGCGGACCGCGACGAAGGCACTGGCCGGCCGCCCGGCGACAGTGACGTCCGGCACGCCGGTCAGGCGTTCCACCAGGTGGTCACGTTCGGCGGCCAGCTCGGCGGCGATCCGCCGCTCCGCGGCCACCGCGACCGGGCTCGCGCAGGCAGACGCCGCGGCCAGCGCCGGGGTGGAGACCGCCCAGAGCGGCTGCGCGGTGGCCAGCCGGGCCAGCAGCTCGGCCGGGCCGAGCGCGTAGCCGATCCGCAGGCCGGCCAGTCCCCAGGTTTTGGTCAGGCTGCGCAGCACGACTAGGCCCGGCAGGTCGCGGCGGCCGGCCAGCGACTCGGGCTCACCGCCCACCCCGGGCCGGTACGTGGTGTCCGCGAAAGCCTCGTCCACGACCAGCACCCGCCCGGGCCGGACCAGCGCGGCCACGTCGGCGGCCGGGTGCAGCACGGAGGTCGGGTTGGTGGGGTTGCCGACGAAGACCAGGTCCGCGTCGGCGGGCACCAGCGCCGGGTCGAGCCGGAAGCCGTCCGCCTCGCGCAGCAGCACCCGCTCGACCCGGTGCCCGGCCTGGCGCAACGCGGCCTCCGGCTCGGTGAACTGCGGGTGCACCACGACCGGCCGGCGCGCGTCGCGCAGTGCCTGGGCGATCAGCACGAAGGCCTGCGCCGCACCGGCGGTGAGCAGCACCTCGGCCGGGTCGCGGCCGTGCCGGGCGGCGACGGCGGCGGTCGCCGCGGTGTCATCGGGGTACGCGGCCAGCTCGGTCAGCGCCGCCTGGATCGGCCCGGCGAGCCACTCCGGCATCGGCTGGCGCCGCACGTTGACCGCGAGGTCCACCAGCCCGGGAGCCACCTCGGCGTCACCGTGGTGGTGCAGATCCGCCGCTGCTGCCCCGGCGTGCGCGGAAAGGTCCACGGAAGAGGTCACACGCCTCAGCATGCCGGACGTGTTCCGGCCGATTACTTCAGCCGTTCCGTGAGGACATGAGCGGTTTTGTCATACCTTCGAAGGGTGACGAAGACCGGACTCGCCAAAGCTGGACGGATCGCGCCGCTCATCCGCGCGGGACTCATCGCCGGGATCGTGGTCGCGGGTCTGATCTTCCCGCTGGTGGCGCTGGCCGGCGTCGGCGCCAAGAACGGCGCCGGCGCGCTGGAGAGCATGCCCGAGGGACTCACCGAGGTGCCCTCGGCGCAGACGACCTACGTGTACGCCAACGACGGCAAGACGCTGCTGACGACCTTCTACGAGGAGCACCGCAAACCCACGAAGATCGCGGACATGTCGCCGTTCATCATCCAGGCGATCGTGGCGTCCGAGGACACCCGCTTCTACGAGCACAACGGTGTCGACGCCAAGGGCGTGGCCCGCGCCTTCGTAGCGAACCAGCAGGCCGGTGGCGTCTCCCAGGGCGCGTCCACGCTGACCATGCAGTACGTGCGGATGGCGCTGCGCGACGGCGCCAAGACCCCGAAGCAGGCCCTCGAGGCCACCGAGCAGACGACCGCCCGCAAGCTGCGGGAGATGCGGCTGGCCATCGAGCTGGAGAAGCGGCTGTCGAAGCAGGACATCCTCGAGCGGTACCTGAACTCGGCGTACTTCGGGCACCGCGCGTACGGGATCTTCGCGGCGGCCGAGGTGTTCTTCTCCAAGAAGCCCGAGGACCTGTCGCTGACCGAGGCGGCCCTGCTCGCCGGGCTGGTCAAGGCGCCCTCGGCGTACGACCCGGCGACCAACGACCAGTCGGCGGCGACCAACCGGCGCAACTACGTGATCGACCAGATGCTCAAGATGAACGCCATCACGGCGGCCGAGGCGACGGCGGCGAAGAAGTCGAAGATCAAGCTGAAGCTGACCACGCCGCCGAACGACTGCGTCTCGGTGCCGAAGAAGCACAACGACTGGGGCTTCTTCTGCGACTACCTGCGCAACTGGTGGATGGAACAGCCGGCCTTCGGCAAGACGTCGCAGGAACGCATGGCCAGCCTGCGCCGCGGCGGCTACAAGGTGGTCACCACCATCGACCCGAAGATCCAGAAGTCGGCGATGAAGCACGTGCTCGACAAGGAGAAGAAGAAGAGCGTCTACGCGCACGGCGAGGTCGTCATCGAGCCCGGCAGCGGCCGGATCAAGGCGATGGCGGTGAACCGCAAGTACTCGCTCGACCAGGAGAACAACGGCGAGCACAGCGACCGCCGCAAGCGCGACGACTTCAAGGGCAACTACCCGAACACGGTGAACCCGCTGCTCGGCGGTGGTGACATGGCGGGCTACCAGGCCGGCTCGACCTTCAAGATCTTCACCATGCTGGCGGCATTGGATGAAGGAATGCCGCTGGACACGGCGTTCAACTCCCCGCAGCGGTTCGTCACGAAATACATCACGGCGCCCGGTCCGGCGACCTGCGGTGTGCACTGGTGCCCGAAGAACTCCACCGCCTCGATGACCGGCCGGCAGACCATGTGGAGCGGCTTCGGCAAGTCGGTCAACACGTACTTCGTGCAGCTGGAACAGAAGGTCGGGGCGGAGAAGGCGGTCCGGATGGCCGAGCGGCTGGGCCTGAGGTGGCGCACCGAGATCGACCGCACGCTGGCCGGACCGGACCACGCCGACGGGTGGGGCGCGTTCACGCTGGGCGTCAGCGACGCGACCCCGATCGAGATGGCCAACGTCTTCGCCACCCTGGGCGCCGAGGGCAAGTACTGCGAACCCATCCCGGTCCGCATGATCAACACCCGGGACGGGGCGTCGCTGACGTACAAAGGCAAGAAGGTCGCCGGCCCGCGCTGCCGCCAGGCCCTGCGACCGGAGGTCGCGCAGGCGGCGACCGACGCGGCCCGCTGCGTCACCGGCTACGGAGCGGCGAAGGGCAGCTGCGGCGGCTGGGAGACCTCACCCATGGTGTACGCGACCCTGAAACGGCCGGTCGCGGGCAAGAGCGGCACGACGGACAGCAACCGGAGCGCCTGGTTCTGCGGCTTCACCCCACAACTGGCGGCGGCGGCCTTCGTGGCTGACCCGGACAATCCGGAGAACACGGTGGGGTCGAGCCGCGGGACGATCTCGAAGTTCACCGTGGCGGAGACGTTGAAGGATGCGCTGAAGGGGCAGCCCAAGGCGAAGTTCACGCCGCCGCCGGACGAGCTGATCCACGGCTCCTCGGATCGCTCCGACTCCTCGGACCGTTCCGGCTGGTGACTGATCCGCGGTCCCTGCGCGGCCCTGTCAGCGCGCGGGCCCGTCCGGGCGCGGCCCCGTGATTGCGCGGCCCGGGGCCCATCGGGGCGCGGGGGTCAGTGGGCGGACGTGGTCGGGCGCCAGCGGGGGTTGCGGCCGGCGAGTGACACGGCCTGATCGAGCAGCTCGGCCTCGCTCTCGATCTCCACGACCGGGCCGAACATTCCCGGGGTGCCCTCCGACGGCCCCTGGGAGAGGAACTCGATCAGCGGCTCGAGCAGCCGTGGGTCGGCGGCATACTCCTGGCCGGTCGCCCGGGCCAGATCCCAGCCGTGCATGGTCAGCTCGTTGACCGCGACCAGGCCCATCTCCGTGGCGGGCATCGTCACGCCGCCGGCCCGGGCGGTCCCCTCCCACGCCGAGGGCGAACGCCAGGCGATGGCCAGATCCTCCAGGACGACCGGCAGACGGCTGCGCCACTGGGCTGACAGGTGGGCGGCGGAGGGCTCGGGCGGAGGACCGTCCGGCGCGTCGAACTTCTTCTGCGCTGCCTGGGTGAACGCCCGGGACAGGCCGGCGAGGTGATCGAGCAGGTCGCCGACCGTCCAGTCGGGGCAGGGAGTGGGGGCCCGCAGGTGGTCGTCGGTGATACCCAGCAGCAGGGACCGCACCTGGCGGACCGGCGGGGCGAAATCCAGCGGGACACGATCGGCCACGGCGGTGCTCCCTTCTCGTGGAACCCCTTCACCGTAAGGCCGGGGTGCGACATCGACCGAAATCAGAACCGCCGACGTCGGCGCCAGTCCCCATCAGGGTGAGAACGCGGGCGAGGTAGGCCGCGCGAGCTGGCCGGTCAGGTCTGGGGTGGGGTCAGGCCGGACAGGGAGAGGGTCTGCTCGCCCGGGTCCACGTCCGGCTGTGGCGGCACGACCGGCGCCGGCTGCGCCGGGGCCAGCATCGCCGCGACCACCCGCCGCGCGATCTCCGGCGCCCCGGCCCAGTGCAGCCCCAGCTGCGACGCGTGGACCTGACGCCAGACGAAGCCTTCCGGGTTGCCACCCGCCCACGTCCAGGCCGGCACCTGGCCCGCCCGGGGCGTGACGATCGCCCGGTGCTGCTTGTAGCCGGTGATCCGGGCACCGGCCGGGGCCAGCGGCGATGTCGCCGGGGCGGTCGCCTCGCGGTAGCCCGCGATCGTCTGGCCGGCGGTCAGCGCTGACGCGTCCAGGATCCCGCACATCGGGCGGCCGTCGAAGTCGCGGGTCAGCCAGGGCAGGCCGACCCCCTCGGCGATGATCGGCCGGTTGTCGTGCGCCAGCTGGGCCACGGCCGCGCAGAGGCGGCGGTTCGCGGACAGCTCTTCCGCGTACCCCTCCGGCAGGGCCGCCCCGATCATGAGCCCGCGCGTGCCCGCCGGGAGGGTCTCGTCGCGCAGCGGGTCGATGATCGCGACCTCGGCGCCGGCCGCGGTGAGCAGCTCGACCGTCTCCACGTACGTGTAAGGGGCGCCCGGTCCGCCGGCCAGCGCGATCACCGGGCGGTTCTCCGGCGGCACCGGCGGTTCGCCGGTCGCCTCGGCCAGCGCGTCCACCGGTGACCAGGCCTGCTCGGGCAGCGGCGGCGCCGCGTCGGCCAGCGCCATCACCCGATCGAGGTCGATCGCGCCGGCGACGGCCTCGCCGAGCCGGCGGACGGCCCGGACCGCTTCGACCGTGCGGTGCGCCACCGGGACCGGGCCCTGGGCGCGGGCCGGCAGCACGGCCGGGAGGTCCCCGCGGCGCAGCGCGCCCAGCACCGGCATGCCGATGTCGTCCAGCGCGGTGCGGAGCATCTCCTCGTGGCGGGGCGAGGCCACCCGGTTCAGGATGACGCCGCCGAGGTGCACCATCTCGTCGAACATCCGGAAGCCGTGGACCAGCGCGGCCAGCGAGTGACCCATGGCGGCCACGTCGACGACCAGCACCACCGGCGCGCGCAGCGCGGCGGCGACTGCCGCCGTACCGTCGATCTCGGGTTGTCCGGTCAGGCTGTCGAACAGGCCCATCGCGCCTTCGATGACCGCGATCTGCGAGCCGGCCGCGCCGTGCGCGAACAGCGGCGCGATGCGCTGCGCGCCGACCAGGCGCGGGTCGAGGTTGCGGCCGGGACGCCCGGCGGCCAGGCCGAGGTAGGCGGCGTCGGTGTGGTCGGGGCCGACCTTGAAGCCGGTGGCCGGCACTCCCCGCGCGGTGCAGGCGGCGAGCAACCCGACCGCGATCGCGGTCTTCCCGTGCCCGGACGAGGGTGCGCTCACCACCAGGCGCGAGTGGGCGGACATCACGACTCCCTCGGGGATACGGAAAACGGCGGCGACATGATATTGACCGCCGGACATCGCACCCTACCTGCCAGCGGAAAGCGGCCGTCGCGAGCCGGGTAGCCTCAGAACGTGTACCGGTTCCTGCTGACGCCCCGCTGGCTGGCCGCCGCGGCGCTCACCGTGGCCGCCTCGGTGATCATGGTGTTCCTCGGCAACTGGCAGCTGCACCGTTACCAGGAACGCAGTGCGATCAACGCGCGGATCGACGCCGCTGACTCCAGCCCCGCGGTGCCGCTGACGTCCGTGCTGGCCAAGCCGGTCGCGCCGGGCAAGCCGGGTGCATCCCCCGGTGAGGACGCGGCCTGGACCAAGGTCACGGTCACCGGACGGTACGACCCGGCGCACGAGATTCAGGCCCGCGGACGCACGGTCGACGGCTCGGTCGGCTTCGAGATCGTGACCCCGCTGCTGCTGGCCGACGGCACGGCGGTGCTGATCGACCGGGGCTGGGTCCCGTCGAAGGACGGCGACGCGATCTCGGCGCCGGTGGCCACCCCGGCTCCGACGGGCGAGGTCACGGTGGTCGGCCAGGTGCACCTGTCCGAGAGCCGGCCGGCCCCGCTGGCGCGGCGCGACGGCCGGATCGACACCCGCCGAATCGCGGTGCCCAAGCTGGCGTCCGAGCTGCCGTTCCCCGTGTACGGGGCATACGTGCTGGTCAGCGACCCGGAGCCGGGCTTCGCGCGGATCCCGATCGATCACGAGGACTCGTGGCAGAACGGCGGCTACGCGGTCCAGTGGTGGCTGTTCGCGGTGATGGCGCTGCTCGCGTACGGGTGGCAGGCCCGCAAGGAAGCCAACGGCGACACCCCGAAGAAGCGGGTGGACCGGGTGGCGGCGGCAGACCAGCGCATGGCGGCCGTTCCCAGCGCGCGGCAGCCCGACTAACCTCGGCGGAGTGACCTTTCCGGACTCCACGCCGAGTGACCCCTGGAGCGTGCCCCCTCCCGCGCAGCCGGTCCCACCGCCAGACCCGCTGGTGCCGGGCCCGGTGATCGCCCAGATCGGCGACATGGCGGTCACGTCGACGGTGGTCCACACGCCGGCCGGGGACATCCCGCTGGCCGGGTCGACGTGGACGGTGAACGACTACTGGCACAGCGAGCAGAAGATCCCGCCGTGGGCCATCGCGGCGGCGATCGTGGGGTTCTGCGTGCTGACGATCTTCAGCCTGCTGTTCCTGCTGGTGAAGGTGACTGTGCCGCGGGGAACGGTGCAGGTGACGGTGACCAACGCGACACGGCAGTATGTCGCCCGGATTCCGGTGACCGATCAGTCGCAGGTGACCTATGTGCATCAGCAGGTCAACTACGTGCGGTCTCTGGCGGCTCTCTGATCCTGCGCTTGGGGGGATGACGTGGCGGATGACGACCGGGTTGCGCTGGCGATCGAGCAGGATGACCTGGACGGGTTGCGCCGCTTTGCCGGTGCCGGCAGTGCTGAGGCGGTATCGGCGCTGGTCGAGATCGCCGGGGAGCGCGGCGATGTGGCGGAGCTGCGGAGGCTGGCCGACGGCGGCAGCGAACATGCCGCCGAAGTTCTCAACGATCTGACCGACGACTGACTCGCCGCCTGGGGTCTCGGCTCAGCTTTCTGGTGTGGTGGGGAAGCCGAGGGCCTTGACCATGTCGATGGTGTCGGCTTCTTCGGCGCGCTTGTCGTCGCGGTAGCGCAGGACGCGGGCGAACCGCAGCGCCACCCCGCCCGGATATCGGGGTGAGGTCTGCACGCCGTCGAAGGCGATCTCCACGACCTGCTCGGGCCGCACGGTGACCACCCAGCCGGAGTCGTCGATCGCGAGCTCCTTGAACCGCTCGGTCTGCCAGCGCAGCAGCTCGTCGGTGAGGCCCTTGAACGTCTTGCCCAGCATGACGAACCCGCCGGTCCGCGGATCCCGGGCGCCCAGGTGCAGGTTGGACAGCCATCCCTGCCGCCGGCCATGCCCCCACTCGACAGCGAGAACGACCAGGTCAAGCGTGTGCCGCGGCTTGACCTTGACCCAGGCAGCGCCCCGGCGGCCCACGTCGTACGGGGCCTCCTGGGCCTTGACCACGACGCCTTCCTGCCCGGCGGCAAGGGCGGCCGCGAACGCCTCGGCGGCCTGCTCCTCGCTCTCGACGGTCCGCCGCCCCACGATGAGCTCGGGGGGCAGCGCGTCGGCCAGCGCGGCCCAGCGCACCCGTCCCGGCTCGTCGAGCAGGTCGGTGCCGTCGAGGTGGAGAAGATCGAAGAAGTACGGAACCAGCCCGGGCCCGTCGACCGGCCCCTCTTTCCCGCCGCGCCGTGCACCCCGGGTGGCTGCCCGGCTCGACGTCTCCTGGAACGGTCGTGGCCGCCCCTGGGCGTCCAGGGCCATGGCCTCACCGTCGAGCACGAACTCCCGAGCCGGAACGGCCCGCGCGGCGGCGACGACCTCGGGCAGCCGCGCGGTGATGTCGTCGAGGCTGCGGGTGAAGACGGCGACCTCGTCCCCGGAACGGTGGACCTGGATGCGAATGCCGTCGAGCTTCACGTCGATGGTGGCCGGCGACCCGGTGGCCAGCAGTGCCGCGGCGACATCGGGGGCGCTGCTCGCGAGCATCGGGGTCAGCGGAGTGCCGACCCGCAGGCTGATCTCGCTGAGCGCGGGCGCCCCACCGGTGAGCGCGGCGACAGCCACCTGCTTGAGGTCGCCGGAGAGCAGCAGCGCTCGCCGGACAGCAGTAACAGGCACCTCGGCGGCGCGGGCGATGGCGTCGGCGAGCAGGCCGGCCTGGGCGCCCTGGCGCAACTCGCCGCTGAAAAGGCCGACGAGCAGCCGCTGCTCATCGGCGGTGGCCCGGCCGAAGAGCCCGGCCAGCAGCTCACGCCGGCGCGCCTGCGACCCGGCGCCGGCGACAACGGAGATGGCGGCGATCCGCTCGTCGACCTCGGCCACAGTGAGCACGGGCTCTGCGGCGGGGGCGGGCAGGTCACGCAGGCCGGCGTAACCGACACCGGTCTGGCGTTGCCGCAGCTCACCGGCCAGGTAGGCGGAGCCGGCGGCCAGCTCGTCGGGATCAAGACGCCGGAGGGCGTCGGCGAGCAGGTCGATCTTGGCCTTGCGGCCGGAGGTGGCGGAAACGGCGGCCGACGTGGCTGCCAGGTCGAGGAACTGCACGAACCCCATCCTGGCAGCCAGGTACGACATTCGCGGGCCGGTCGCGATCCGCTCCCCCGTGAAGCGTTCGCAACCGGCCCGGTCCGGGGGCCCGCCCGCTGCTCGACCGCTCTGCTGCCGCGTGCGGGAGACCGGCGGCCGGTGGCCTGCCGTGGCCGTCGCCAGGCCCGGGAGGCCTGTGCAACCGCCCGCAGCGCCGCCGAGCCGGGGAGGACCGGGCGGCGGAAGGACCGGGCGGCAGGAGGAACTGGGCGGCGGGAGGATCGAACAGCGGGAGGGGCCTGTCGCCCGGCGCACCGCGTGGCGACGGGGTGCGCCGGGCGACGGGCCCGGGGACATGGAGCAAAGTCAGGCGGCCACCGGCTCCGTGATGCGGTAGCCGCGGGCGCGGATGGCCTCGGCGACGCGGCTGAGCTGCGCGTCGAGCTGGCACAGGGCGTCGGACAGCTCAGCGAGCTGAGCGGTGAGGGCGGTGTCGTCCCACCCGGAGACATCGACGTCTCCCAGAGCACTGCCGGCGGCGCGGAGCGCCACGATCGCCTCGTTCGAACTCATGTTCGAATCCTAACAGGAATGATCTCGCCCGCGCAGCAGACTCACCCGATCAAGCGAAGCCGATTGCCGCGGGTGCTAGATGAGGCCCAGGCGGGTCAGGGCACGCGCAAACCCGTCCTCCTCGACGGTCTCGGTCACCGTTGTCGCCGCGGCCAACACTTCCTTCGGGGCGTCCGCCATCGCCACCGATCTGCCCACCGCGGTGAACATCGGGATGTCGATCGGCATGTCGCCGAAGGCCACCGCCTGGTCCGCCGGCACGTCGACCTCGCGCAGGGCCCGTACCACTCCGCTGGCCTTGTTGATGCCGGCCGGCGCGATCTCGACGATCTCCGGACCCGCGAGGCTCAGGCTCAGCGGGATGCCGCGCTGGGTCAGCAGGGCGATGAGGTCGGCCGGGCCGAGTGTCGGGTGGCACAGCGTCATCGCGCATGCCGCCACTCCGGCGAACGCGTCGACGGAGACCACAGCCGACGGGCCATTGTGCTGGGACGTGCGGATCGCGAGGTAGGCCTCGTTCATCCGCCACGATTCGCCGTCGTAGATCGCGACTCCCGCCTCCGGCAGCTCGGCGCGTACGAGCGACAGCAGCGCCTGCACAGCGTCGGATTGCAGGGTGTCACGCCACAGGACTGATGGGGGCTCGAACGCGTACCCGAGGGAGCCGCCGCAGCAGACCGCCAGCGTGAGGTGCGGGGTCAGCTCGGTGAGGGCGCGGACTCCGGCGGGAGAGCGGGCCGTCGCGGCGATCACCGGGATGCCCTGTGCCCGTAGAGCGTGACAGGCCGCGACGGTCGCCTCGCTGATCGTCCCGTCCGCGCGAACGATCGTGCCGTCCAGGTCGGTGACGACTGCCGTGCTGGTCACCGCGGCATGGCCTGTGTGAACACCGTGGCGGCCTGCGAGGGTGGCGCCGCCGCGGCCACGAAGCCGTCCGGCCGTACGAGATAGAGCTGCCCCGGAAGCAACGGCGTCTGCGGCGCGGCGTCGAACAGGTGCACCGGCAGTCCCAGCTCCGGCACGTCGGATCGCTTGATGCCGCCGTACCCGTGGATCTGCCATTGCAGTGACCGAAGCACCTCGTAGTTGCTGCCGGCCCACGCCAGTCGGCGGCCGACCACCGGGTCGCGCCCCTCGTCCGGCGTCATGCGGTAGCGGATCCGAATCTGCGCGACGTAGCCGAAGAAGCGCGAGCCGCCACCCGTACGCGGCAGCAGCCGAACGCCGACCGGCGCGAGCAGGGGCACGATCAGCCGGCGCAGCGCCCGCAGCTGGAACCGTTGCGAGGTGATGAAGCCGAACATCCGGTCGGTCGTCGCCACGAGGGTCCGGGCGACCGGGCGCCGCTCGGCCTCGTAGCGGTCCAGCCACGCGTCGCCGGCGCGGCCGTGCACCACGTCCGCGAGCTTGAAGGCCAGGTTGTGCGCGTCCTGCAGACCGGTGTTCATTCCCTGGCCGCCGACCGGCGAGTGCACGTGCGCGGCGTCGCCGGCCAGGAAGAAGCGCCCGTCACGGAACGTCGCCGCCACCCGGTGGTGCACCTTGTAGGTCGCGAACCAGCGGGACTGCGCGTAGGTCACCGCGAACGAGCGTCGGATCCGCGTCTGCGCGTCCTGCTCGGTGATCTCGCCGTCGCCGTCGTCGTCGCGGGCCAGACCGATCAGCCGCCAGTTGCCGCGTCCGCGCATCGGGAAGCCGAGCAGGAACTCGTCGCCGGCGGGCCGGACGTTGATCGCGTCGGCCACCAGCCCACCGACCGCCGTCGCGTCGATCACGTAGAACAGGTGTGGGCTGGTCACGCCGTCGAACGCGATGCCCCGCGACTTGCGGACCACCGAATTCGCCCCGTCCGCGCCGACGCAGAACCGCGCCGTGATCGTCTCGTCGCCGACCACGGCCTCGACGCGCTCGGCGGCGGCCGTCAGCGAGGTGACCTGCCGGCCCCAGCGGACGTCGCCGCCGAGGGCCCGCAGGTTCTCGTAAAGGATCTCCTCGTTGCGGCTCTGCTCCAAGATCTCGATCCACGGGTACGGCGTCACGTCGCCACCCAGCGGCCCGATCGGGATCCGGCCGAACACGCGATCCCCGAAGCCCGGAGCCAGCGCGACCGCCCGGTGTGCCGCCGCGAGCACCTTGTCCGCGATGCCGAGCTGGTCGTACACCTCGAGGCTGCGCGCCTGCACCACCAGCGCGCGTGACTCCCGGGTGGGGCCGTCCTTGCCGTCGACCACGATGACCCGGACGCCGAGCTTCGCCAGCCAGTTCGCCAGCATCAGCCCGGTGGGGCCGGCGCCGACGACCAGCACGTCGCAGCTCAGCTCGGCGGCCATGTCATTTACCCAGCGCGGCCACGTTGCGCAGCAGCAGGGCCTCGGCGAGGCACACCCGGGCGAACTCGCCGAGGTGCAGGCTCTCGTTCGGCCCGTGGGCGCCGGCGTACGGGTCCTCGACGCCGGTCACGAGGATCGCCGCCTCCGGGAAGAGCTCCTGGAAGGTGGCGATGAACGGGATCGAGCCACCCACGCCCATGTCGACCGGCGCGACCCCGTCCCAGGCCTGCTGGAACGCGGCCCGGGCGGCGTCGAACGCGGGGCCGGTCGCGTCGATGACGCAGGGCTCGCCGCCGCTCTCCAGCGTGACCTCGACGTGGGCGCCCCACGGCACGAACTTCTCGAGGTGGGCGCGGATCGCCGCGTACGCCGAATTCCAGTCGTCGCCGGGCGCTAGCCGCACGCTCAGCTTGGCCTTGGCCCGCGGCACCAGGGCGTTCGGCGCCTCGCTGGCCTTCGGCGCGTCGATGCCGAGCACGGAGACGGACGGCTTGGTCCAGATCCGGTCGGTGAGCCGGCCCTCGCCGATCAGCTTGACGCCGTCGAGCACGCCGGCCTCGTGGCGGAAGCGGTCCTCCGGGTAGTCGACGGTCGCCGCCTCACGACGGGCCAGGCCGTCGATGAGAACCTCGCCGTTCTCGTCGTGCAGGGTGGCGATGAGCCGGGCCAGCACGGTGAGCGCGTCCGGCACGGCGCCACCGAACATGCCGCTGTGCACGGCGTTGTTCAGGGTGCTGACCTCGACGAAGCAGTTGACCAGGCCGCGCAGCGACGTGGTCAGGGCCGGCACGCCGATGTCCCAGTTGCCGGAGTCGGCGATGACGATGACGTCGGAGCGCAGCGTCTCCTTGTGGGTCTCGAGCAGCTCGTCGAGCGAATCGGAGCCGAACTCCTCCTCGCCCTCCACGAACAGCACGACCCCGACCGGCAGCTCGTCGCCGAACGCCCGCAGCGCGGCGACGTGCGCCATCACGCCGGCCTTGTCGTCGGCGGCGCCGCGACCGTAGAGCCGGCCGTCGCGCTCGACCGGCTCGAACGGGTCGCTGGTCCACAGCGCGGGGTCACCGGCCGGCTGCACGTCGTGGTGGGCGTAGAGCAGGACGGTCGGCGCACCCTCGGGCGCGGCCTTGCGGCCGATGACGGCGGGCTGCCCCGTGCCGCGGACGATCTGCACCTCGAGGCCGCAGCCGCGCAGCAGCTCGGCGACGGCCTCGGCGGACCGCTCGACGTGCGAGTGGTCAAAACCGTCGAACGCGATCCCGGGGATGCGGACCAGCCGCTCGAGGTCGGCGCGGACACCGGGCAGCTCGCGCGCGATCGCGGCGCGCAGGTCGTCTTCGGTCAGGCTCATGCCATCGCCTCCGCCGGCGCTCCGGCGAGACGATCCGCCGGACGCGGAGTTGATGATTGGGTAGCAAGCTCGCTCATGAACCGATCCTAAGCCGGGCGGCTCGGGTCGTGCGGGCCTGCTTCACGGGCCTGTGGACAACTCAGCCGGCCGGCGGCGCCGGCGGCTCGTCGTCGGGGCGGCGACCCTTGCCGGCCCAGCCCCGGGCGCCGCGCGCGGCGGATCCGGCCAGGTCGGCGGCGCCGTCGCCGAGCTTGCGGAGCAGGCCGACGAGCGGGTCCTGCGAGGTGTTGAAGGACTCACGGTACGAGTCGGCGGCGGCCTTGACGTCGTCGGTGACCGAGGCGTTGCCGTCGGAGTCGCGACGCGGGTAGTCCCCGCCGAGGATCCGGCCGTAATCGCCGGAGTCGACCCACTTGCGCAGCTCGGCGGCGCGCGCGACGGGCACCGGGTGGGTGCTCCAGGCGGTCATGCCCAGCTTGTGGATGCTGTCGCGCAGGTCTCCTCCGCCCTCGTACTCGGCGGCCTGCTCGAGGAACGCGGCCGTGTCGATCTGGGAGAGGTCGCCGCCACCGGCGAGCTTCATGAGCAGCCGCAGCGACGCGGCCGGGTCCTGACCGGCGAGCAGGCCCGCGCGGTCGGCGGAGAGCTCGGCCTTGCGCCACCACTCGTACATCGCGGCGATGATGGCGCGCAGGGCGATCGCGCCGACCGGCAGCCAGCTCAGGCTCGCGGCCCACCGGGTGAGAATCATCATGATGGTCTTGTAGACGGCGTGGCCGCTGCGTACGTGCCCGATCTCGTGGCCCAGCAGCGCGCGCAGCTCCTCGTCGTCGAGCTTCTCGACCGCGGCGGTGGTGATGACGATGAACGGCTTGTCCATGCCGATCGCCTGGCCGTTGATCACCGGCGACTGGCTGACGTAGAGCTCGGGCAGCTCGGCCACGTCGAGCGTGGCGGCGGCCTCGGCGAAGCGCTGGTAGACGCGCGGATACTGGCGGTGGTCGACCCGGATCGAGCCGGCGAGGAACGACAGCCGGAAGCCGCGCTCGTTCCACATGCCGAAGAACGCCTTCACCACGTCGTCGAAGCCCCGCAGCTCGCGCAGCGCGGTGAGCGCGCCACGGTCGGCGGGGTGCTCCCAGGCGCGCGAGCTGATGCCGGTCAGCGTGATCCGGCGTCGCGCCGGCCGGTTCTCTTCCTCGGTCGTCATCGTCCGTCCACCGTTCCCGCCGCCAACGCGGCTGATCGTGGTTCAGTCCGGCAGCGCCGGGCAGAGCCGTTCGTACCGATCGTCGAAACCCTCCGCGGCCCCGTCGACCAGGAGATCCACGTGCGCCGCAGTGGCATCCGCGGCGAAGTGCCGGTCCTCGTTCACGCGCCAGCGCTCAAGGTACGCCCGGAAGGCAACATCGCCGGCGCCGTCGCGTGCCAAAGCCCGCCGCCACCGCAAATCAGTCGGAGCGGTGACGAAGACGGAGAAGGAAAGCTCCGGACGGATCACCCGCCGGGCGGCGGACACACCCTCCAGCAGTACGGCCCCAGCAGGCTCAACGGTAACCGGATTCCCACCGAACGCCTTGTGGTGCCAGAGGTACCGCCGGTAAGTGGCGGGACGGCCGTGGCGCAGCGGGTCGAGCACCTGTTCCTCAAGCCGCGCCCAGAAGCTGAACTGGTCGTCCCAGCCGTCGAGCAGGTCGTCGGTGTGCACGATGGGGATGTGAGCGGTCTGGCCCAGCCGAGCCGCGAACCAGCTCTTGCCCGCCCCGCTGGGTCCGTCGACGGCTATCAGCCGTACAGGTCCCAGCCGGGGCGGGTTTTGAAAGATCCGCTCCGCGAGCGCAGCGAACGTCTCAGCCGCCATCGGGCGCACCCGGCGGGATGAAGGGAAGGCCACGCGGAGGCCCGGACTCGATGAGCCGCCACAGGGCGTCGGTGTCGAGGTGCTCCTCGACGAGGTCGCCGAGGACGTCGAGCGCGCGTTCGCGTACCTCCGCGAAGCGGGTGTCCGGTGCGACCACGAAGCCGTGCCGGCCCGCCTGCCGCGCCGCCTCGGTCAGGAACCGGCGGCGGAACTCGTCCGATTCGAAAGCGCCGTGCCAGTGCGTCCCGCAGACCGCGCCGACCACTGCACCCTCGGGCGTGCCGTCCGCGTACGTCAGCAGCGGCACCGGATCGCCGGCGGACACGTACCCGTGATGGATCTCGTAGCCGCTCACCGGGACCTGCCCCCAGGCCGCGCCGCGCGACCGGGCCAGCGTCTTGCGCTCACCGAAGGTGATGTCCACCGGCAGCAGGCCGAGGCCCGGCACGGTGCCCCGGCGGCTCTCGACGTCGTCGTGGATCGTGTCGGCGAGCATCTGGAAGCCGCCGCAGATCCCGACCAGCGGCTTGCCGGCCGCGGCGTGCGCGCGGATCGCGTCGGCCAGGCCGGTCTCGCGCAGCCACGCCAGGTCGCTGACCGTGGCCTTGGAGCCGGGCAGCACGACCAGGTCGGCGTCGGCGATCTCGGCCGGCTCGATGGTGAGGCGCACCTGCACGCCGGGCTCGGTGGCGAGGGCCTCGGCGTCGGTGGCGTTGGAGATCCGCGGCAGCCGGACCACGGCAACCCGCAACCACTCGGTGCCGCGCGGCGCGGCGGGCCGGCCGAGCATCCGCCCGTACGCCAGGGAGTCCTCGGCGTCGAGCCACACGTCCAGGTTGAACGGCAGCACGCCGTGCACCGGCCGCCCGGTGGCAGCCGTGATCATGTCGAGCCCGGGCCGCAGCAGCCCGAGATCGCCGCGGAACTTGTTGATGACGAAGCCACTGACCAGCGCCTGGTCCTCGGGACTGAGCAGCGCGACCGTGCCGAACAACGCCGCGAAGACCCCACCGCGGTCGATGTCCCCCACGACGATCGCCGGCAGCCCGGCGTGCCGCGCCAGGCCCATGTTGACGAAGTCCCCGTCCCGCAGGTTGATCTCCGCCGGGCTGCCGGCGCCCTCACAGATCACCGCGTCGTACTCGGCGCGCAACTCGGCCAGGGTCGCGTGCGCAGTCTCGGCCAGCCGTGGGCGCAGCGACCGGTAGTTGCCCGCGGTCACTGTGTCGACGGCCTGCCCGAGCAGCACGACCTGGCTGGAGAAGTCGCTGCCGGGTTTGAGCAGCACCGGATTGAAGCGGATGTCCGGGGCGATCCCGCACGCCGCGGCCTGCATGGCCTGGGCGCGGCCGATCTCGCCGCCGCGCCCGTCGGCACCGACCACGACAACCGAGTTGTTGGACATGTTCTGCGCCTTGAAGGGGGCAACCTTGACGCCCCGGCGGTGCAGCCATCGGCAGATCCCTGCGGTGAGCACACTCTTGCCGGCGTCGGACGTGGTGCCGGCGACCAGCAGTCCCCCGCTCATCGCTTACCTGCCCGGCGAACCACAACGGCCCGGAGCAGCGCAACGCCGGCGGCGAGCACGACGGTGCCCGAGCCGACCGCCCCCGAGAGCCGTGCGGCGCGACGCAGATGACCGGCGGACGGGCGCGGTCCGTCACCCAGCAGCGGCCTGGTCTCGGTACGCCCGAAGTAGACGTTCCGCCCGCCCAGCCGTACCCCCAGAGCACCGGCCATGGCCGACTCGCACTGGCCGGCATTGGGACTGGGGTGATCGTTGCGGTCCCGGCGCCACACCCGCAGCGCCTCAGCCGGGCGCCCCTTGACCAGCGGCGCCGCGGCGATCGTCAGCAGCCCGGTGAGCCGCGAGGGCAGCAGGTTGAGTGCGTCGTCGAGCCGCGCGGACGGCGTCCCGAAGCGGGCGTAACGCGGCGACCGGTGCCCGACCATGGCGTCGAGGGTGTTGGCGGCCCGATAGCCGAGCAGGCCGGGCAGTCCGAACAACCCGCCCCAGAACAGCGGCGCGACGACGGCGTCGGAGGTGTTCTCGGCGACCGACTCGACGGTGGCGCGGGCCAGCTCGGGCTCGTCGAGGGTCGACGGGTCGCGGCCGCACAGGTGGTTGAGGCGGCTGCGGGCTGCTGGCAGGTCGGCGTTGTCCAGGTGGGTGGCCATGACGGCTGACTCGCGGCGCAGTGTGCGGCCGCCGAGCACGGTCCAGGTCGCGGCGGCGACCAGCGCGGCCCGGGCGATGGGCTGGCGGCGGGTGAGGAGAGAGGCGGCAAGACCTGCGGCCACGGGTACGCCGACCGCCGCCGTGGTGAATGCGGCGCCGGCCCAGCGGTTCGGTGCGTAGAGACGACGCTCCAAGGCGCCGGCCGCCTGCCCGAACCCTGCTACGGGATGGAAGCGCCTCGGGTCGCCGACGACGGCGTCCAGCGCAAAACCGGCCAGCAGGCCGAGCGCATCGGCCGTGGTGGCGCCCGGTCGCGCGGTCAGTATCCGGCCTGCTCTTTCCACTCCGACCACCCTAGTGAGCGTTCTTTGCTGGTCCCGGCCCGCCCACCCATCGGGCGGCCGAGCCGGGCCGTGCCGTGCTTCGCCAGGCCGCCAGCCAGGCCGGGCCGCGCCGGGCCGGGCCGCGCCGGGCACCGCCGGGCCGCGGGGTGTGGTCGCTGGTGGATGCCGCCCGTCCTGCTCGGGCGCAGGTCCGCTTTGCCGAGCGGTCGCGCCTTTCTCTCAGGGAGGGAGCGCCCCGGAGCAGGACGGGCGGCGGGGGTAGCGGGTGGGTGTCGACCACCGAACACCCACCCGCCCCGCCGGTCGTTCGCGACGCCTCACCCCAGGGCGCCCGAGTCGACCGGCTCCGGACGGCGGACAGGGGAATGGTCCGCCGCCACGTTCAGGGCCCGGCCGTCGTCCGCCTACGGGGACGGCGACCGGACCGCCGGCAGTCGCTGGGACCGCGCGGCAGGGGGTTCGGCGGATGGGTGCCGACCACCGACACCCATCCGCCGAGCCGATGGGACCCGCTTGCACCCCCGGCGGGACCCCATCGGCCGGCCGGCCCTCGACCACCCGCACCGAAGCCCGGTGCGCACCGCCCGAACTGCCTTGCGGTGGCGGCCGCGGAGGTCGGCGCCGGAACACAAGGCTGTCGGCCGGGTGGGCGGAAGGGAGGGGCCGGTCCGGTGCCGCCGTCGCGAACCCACGGGGGAAGTCGGCTCGCAACGACGGCAGCTCAAAAGGCGGTCACGCCCAGCGGTCACGCCAGGCGGAGCGCCCGACGGTCACGCCGAAGCGGTCACGCCAAGTGAAAGCGCCCGGCAATCACGCGGGGACGGGCTGGCGCCTGGGGCTCCGGCCTCGGCTCGTGCGACGGGCCGAGCTCTCGCCCTCGGGCTCGTCAGACCCCGCACCGCCCGATCCACGGTCCGCGGAACGGCTCGACCGGGACCCGGAGCTGGACCGGGAGCCCGGCCCAGGACCCGGAACGGGACCAGGCGCCGGCTCGGAGTCCGGGCCACCCTCCGAACCCGGCTCGGGAGCGGGCTCCGAGTCGTCGGGATCCGGAGCCGGGATGGCGGCCGGCACGACCATCTCCGTGTCGAACGGCTCGATGCTGCCGCCGCGCAGGGCTGCCAGCGGGTCGAAGCCGCCCGGCGTGGTGCCCGGGACGTCCTCGAACGTCGGCTCGTCGCCGTCCAGCACGCCGTCGCCGTACACCGTGGGCGCCTCGTCCTCCCCGACCGGGACCGCCGTCTCGCCGCGGACCTGGCCGTCGCTCTCCGCCGTCTCGGTCGCGCTCGTCGCGGACGTGGGCTTGTTGCGGAAGAACCGGCCCCGGCCGCGGGACAGGTCATGACCGACCGACACGGCCTCCATCTCGTACGTCGTGCGCAGGTTGCCTTCCGAGTCGGTCCAGTCGCGGGTGTAGAGGCGTCCCGCCACCACGACCGGGTCGCCGACCGTGACGGAGGCCGCCACTCCCTCGGCGAGCCGGCGCCAGCAGTTGACGCGTACCCGGAACTGGTTGCCGTCGACCCAGCGGCCGGTCTCGCGGTCCATCCGGCGGGCGGTCGACGCCACCCGGAAGTTGGCGACCAGGGTGTTCGTGCTGGCGGTGCGGCGCCATTCCGGCGCGGTCAGGACGTTCCCGACCACCACGATGTTGGTGTCGAACATTCGGGTGGGGCGTTGGCTAGAGCCGAACATTTCGCAAAACCTGCTCTGAGCTGCAAAAACTTCGTTCGTCAGCGCATCGGGGAGAGCTGGCGAAGTTGGCATGGCCAGAGGTTCTTGCGGACTTTCTGCGGACTGACCACATCGGACGTCAGTCCGCACGGCGCCCGGCTCAGCGGCGGGAGCTGAGCCAGACGCCGTGCAGTCACAGCAGGCCCCCCGACGAGGCCCTACTCGCTCCCGGAGCCCGAAAGGACGAGTGACCAGCATCCGGGAGCGAGGGTCATAACGGCCCCGGGCTACGCCAGGGCGATGCGGACAACGCCCTGCGGGCGAGTGACGCCGAAGTAAAAGCGACCCTCGCAGCGGAAACGGCATTGATTGGTTTCGAACAGAGTCGCGCCCTGCCCGGCGCCCAGCAGGTTCGGGTCATAGAGCTGCTCCGACCAGTCGATCCGCGCTTCCTCACGGACCCACAGCCGGGTCGACCCCTCGAAGTCCGCCAGCCAAGCCACCCCCGGGGGACAAGACGGGGTCGACACCACCGGGATGCCGTACAGCCGCTTCGCGGCACGGTCGACCGGGACCGACTGCCCGGCATTGGTCAGCATGAAGGAGCCGTCGTCGATTACCGCCGTCTCCACGCTCTCCCACGCAGACGGCGACATCACCCACCCGGTACCAGTGAGCCCGAGGTCCTCCAGACGCGTCACCGCACGGCGCAGGGTCCGCAGGAGCCCGAGATCGTCCACGCTGCCAATGCGGGCCACCGTCTGAACACCGGCAGTGGAGGCAAGCCCGAACAGTTCCTCACCGACGCCGCTGCCGTTCAGGATCTGGGCTTCCAGCGCCATTTCCAGACCGTGGTGCATCTCGTCGGAGACCAGCTCGGACAACAGCTCCATGTCCGCCAGGTCGGCCCGGTGCAACGGAGTCGAAAGATGCGCGATAGTGCGAGCCCGGTCCTGGATCCGCTCGAAGGCGTACTGAGAGGTCGGCTTCAACGCGCCCGGGGCAACCGGCGCAGCGGCGTTCGTGCGCTGGATCTGCCGAAGGAACGCCACGACGCCCTCGGTCCCCTGGGTAGGGATGAGGCTCCGCAGCTGAGCAACCGGCCGACCCATCGCTACCGGAGTGGGCTCAGGGACGCTCACAAGGACTGACCCGCTCGGCGTGATGCCCTTCCAGCGCCGCCCACCGTCTCCCTCCGAGCAGGCGCGGACAACGGCAGCACCCCAGCGCGCCCCGCGCGAGACCTTGCCCGAAGGCGTGTAAGAGCCGCCACCGCCGCCGAACAGACGGGAAATGTCGGAGTGATCGGTAGAGAAAGTCGAAGCGGTGGCAGGCACTGTGTCGGTTCGGCGCTTCGCCCGCTCAAGCCGAGCGTTCAGGCCCTCCGTACGCAAGACCAGCTCGTCCAGCCGCTGCTGTTCCGCGTCGGTGAGTTCGCGTCCGGCTTCCTCCGCAGCATCGAGAATCTCTTTGATCTCTTCGCTGGTCTGGAGAATGGCCGCACGGAGCTCTTCCGCAGTGCGCGGAGTGCGCGTTTCCGACGTAGCCGTGGTCTTGCTGCAATTGCCCGCCATCGAGACTGCTCCTATTTTCGGGAGCCGGTGTCGGGTACGGCTTTCGATATCGTCTTTGATGATCCTCGGAAAGGCGATGACCGCGCGAGGATCAATGTCTTATGCCCACTGTAGTCGCATCGAACCGCCCGGGAAATAGGCGCTGATGTGTGCTGGCTTCTCTCTATTCGGCGGGCTGCGGCGCCATGAGATACCGGGCGACTTCGGCTCCGTCGCGCCATGCGGTGAACTCGCATCGGCCGCCCGCCGTGTCCACCATTCGCCACGTCCGGTTCATTTCCGCATCGACACCGTACATCGCCGCTTCCGTCAAGATTCCCGCGCTCGTGACGGCCATGATGCGGCCGAGTGAAGCGCCGATCGGCAGGTGAGCGGCAGCAGCGGCGATCATCGCCGTAGCCTCGCCTTGATCAATGTGAATGTAGAACATGGAACAATCTCATTTCTTAGTGGGCGGAAATGTGCAGAGGGGCAATTCCATGAAATGATCCCGTCACGCATTGATGAATGGCTATGGAAATCGTCTATTTCGGTATCGCGGCATCTCGGCCCGAAGGACGCTCCGGCCGACAGGGGGGTCGAGACATCGACGGACACCCCCTCCCCCCTTCCATCGACATATGTCACCGAGTAAATAGATACACATCACGGCCGCAACGGGCACGCGCATCGATCTCGATCGCTTCCGCGGTGGTCCCTTCAAGACCGTCGGCCGTCCACTGTGTTTACCCTTGTAGGACTCCCAAAAAATGCGCTCTGACCTGCACTTATTCACGTCCATTGAAGTATCTTCCGTCGGTTACGGTCCCGCGTCAGGAAGGCTCGGGGATTGCGTACCACCGCGTCACGTTGTCGTCCCCCAGGTCGCAAGCGGCCTGCGAGTGGACCATGCAACGCTTGAGTGCCGAGTAGGTCGTGGTCCGGTCCAGGGAAATGTTCGTAGCGGCCTTCACTTGCTGACGGACCTCCGCGACGGTGAGGGGCTTGTCCGCCTCGCGGAGGGCGGTGAGTACCAGGTCGGTGGTCATGGTGTTGGGTGAGCGCATCGCGGTCACACTCCTTCGCTCGGGCAGTTCGATGGGTGGCGGCCGGGTGGACCCCGTCGCCCTGGTCGATGCGGTCTCGGCAGCCCCGGTACTCCCGCAGGGTCACCAGTTCGGAACCCCGCGACGCCATGCCCGGCTATCCCATTGAGAGGCGATCTCGACGGGCGCGGTCACGGTGTCGGCGTCGAGTCCGGGCGGGGCGTAGAGCGCGGTGGGCACGGTGACGACGGGGCCGGTGGTGGGTGCCTGCGTGTCGTCGTCGGGTGTCGTGTCGTCGGTGTTGGTGGTCGGGTCGGTCATCGGTGGTTCCTCTCCTCGTGCGCCGGTGGCATGCCGGGCGTCTGTGAACCTCTGTGAGCCGTGCGCGGGTCGCTGGGTGGGTCGGTGCACCCGGGCGACTTTCGCGATGCGGTGGGATGCCCTGCCGGGTGTTCGCTGTCAGGGCGGGGCACCCGGCATCCTGGGGATCTCTTGCATGCGGCGGCCCCGGGCGTAGCGGCCGACACGGTGGGTCCATGCCCGCCAGAGCGGCCACAGGTTTTCGCTGGCGACGGCGCACCACGGCTCATGGGCGAGCGTGGCGGTAGACGGGTTGAAGCACTGTCCGCAGGCGTGGCAGCGGCCCGGCGGTGGTGCAAGTCCGCCGGGCGCGCATGGCGGCGAGCAGCGGCGGCGGCATGGCGGTCCAGATGCCGGGAACGATGATCAGGGTGCCGCCGGGTTCGGCGCCCTGGTGGAACACGTCGTCGTCTCCGTCGTGGCGGACGAAGGTGCTCGGTTCGGCCGGGTCCGTGCTGCGGGCAGGACCCAGAGCTGCCGGGAACGGGCCGCATGTTGGGGTCCGGCCGGGAGAGACTGTCGGCATGGCTGAACCGCAAGTCGACCTGCTGACCCGGCTCGTGGCGAGCCTGGATGATGACCCCTCCTTCGAGGTTCTCGGGGAGTTGGAGACCAGCCCGTGGGGGTCTGGGCAGTGGGTGAAGTTCACCGACGCGGAAGGCCGGGAGCACTACCTGCGGGTCGTGGTCGAGCCCTACCGGCCGACTCGCTGACGCGGGCTGGTCCTGGCGGGACCATTCAGCGGCACGGCCAGGGAAGGGTGTGATGTGTGACCGCCCCCTTATAGGGGCGGTCACACAGTCACACCCCCTGTGCCCTGGTGTGACAGGGGTGTGACGGTCACGGGTTGACCTGGGAAATCGCCGGGGGTGTGACCATGCGACCGACACGGGCGAGCCGGAGAGTCCGGTGGTCACACCTCCTGGGCCGCTGGGTGCGGGTGTGACGGGCTGTGATCTCACGGGTTGGCGCCCATTCCGGCTTCTGTCGCCACCCACTCAGATGCGCGCCCACTGCCCATGTCGAGCCGGTCGGCAAAACCGGCATCGCACAGCGCATTCAGCTCTCTTGAACAGGTCTCGCGCGCCAACCCATGACCATGCTTCTTGACCATCCAATCAACGAGCGTGCGTGTGGTTGCGGGGGCGCCGCCGAAATGCCTCAACGAGTCGAGCAGCTTCGCGCGGGCCGGGGGCATCGCCGCAGATCCCCCGGTGCTCGGCTCGTCGGCGTCGACGAGTTCCGCATTGACCTGGTGATGCAGCGGCGAGTCCAGGTCGTCGGGATGGTCTGCGCGAATCCGCCGAGTTACGCGCAGGGTGCCACCGGGGATGCTGCCGCCGATGAAGTCAAGTTCAGTGATCACTGTCGTCTCGGTCGTCGCGCGGTTCAACTTGCGGCTCTTCACCGCAGCGGTGGCCAGTACCCGTCCCCATTCGGCCGGTCCAGCCCCCGTGATACGCCCGGCACCGCGACCTTCCTTGCGGTTGAGGTGCGTGGCGACCCACAACCCCGAACCGGCCGCCTGACACAAATGCTGCGGCCGTTCCAGTAGCTCACCCATGGCGTACAGATCCGATCCGCTTGCGCCTCCTGCGGACAGGTACAGCGGGTCGAGGGTGGTCAGAACGGGCCGCACCTTATCCAGCTGATCGGCCATCTCACCGAGGTGCACGACGCTGCGTAGGTGCGGGGCGCGGGCACAGATTGTGATCGGTAGATCGTCGGCGTTCACACCGACCGAAGCTGCCACCGCGTCGATTCGGCGCAGGATGTCAGCCTCGCCACCCTCGCCGCAAAACATCACTACCGGCCCCGACAGGTCGACGTCGATCGCACTAAGCCACGGAGTGCCGGACGCGACTGCAACAGCGACGGCGACGGTGTTCCAGGTCTTCTGCGCCTTCATCTCACCCGCGTGGACTCCGTAGTCCCCGGCGGGCCACAGTCCCCGCAGAAGCCACTTACGCGGCCCGGCTGCGGCGACCCGTGCTCGCACTTCGGTAACCGTCGCGAACCTCAACACAGGTGCAACTGATTGCGCAGGCTCCGCACGCGTCGGCCGGGCGGGTACGGCCTTGCCCTGCGTGACGGGCAGGGCGGGGACCGGGCAGTGGCACGTGTCGAACTGGCACCGGTGGCAGAGCCCCGGCGGCAGGGTTTTGCAGATGAAGCACGAGCCGTCCGGGTCTAGCTGCGCGCGACAGGAATTGCACAGGGTCATTGTCGTCACGCCGTACCCCGCACATCCTGCGACCGACGCTGAGACGGCGGGATCACCGAAGCTGCCAGCTCCCGCCCGGCAGCGATGCGCTCTGCGACGCCGAGAGTGAACCCGACTTCGGCCCAGTAGTCGGCGCTGTCGGCGGCGCGTTCCTCCGCTTCGAGACGCCGAAGAATCTCGCGCAGCTCACGGACCTTCAGGTGGGCGACGTCGGCGGGGGCGGCCAGGGCGACGCCGCAGACACGGTCGAGGTCGCGGGAAATGCGGCGATGAGAGCGGAGACGGTGCGCGAATTGCGAGCGACGCCATGCCTCTCTATCGCCAACCGCAGAAGTGGCGGAGGTGGAATGACGCACCGACACCGCCATTGCGCTAGATTCCTTTTGGGGAAAAGGGTCGCGCGTTCCGGTAGCGGGGGCCGATCTCATGAGCGGTCGGCTCCCGGTTTCACTGGTCACGTAACCTCGCCATCCGCGCACTCCCGAGCGACCTCCCCACCTCAGGCCGGGTCAGATGCAGCGGCATACTGGCCGTCCAGCCAGGCATCGAGGTCAGACCGGCGGTACATCACTTTCCGGGCGCCCAACCGAAACGCTTTCGGGCCCGTCCCCTGATGACGCCACCACCGCAAGGTGCCCGGCGGCGTATTCAGGAGTGCAGCCGCCTGGGCAGTGGTCAACAGCTGATCGACAACAGCGTCCAACGCTCTTCCTTTCGTGGCGCGCATTCTTGCGGCTACTTCATTGATGGGCCGGGCGGGTCGGCCCGGGTCTCGATCCACATATCGACGTCGAGGCGGCGCCACCGCAGATGGCGGCCCACACGGACGGCGCGTGGCCCGACGTTTCGATTGCGCCATGCGTACAAGGTGCTCTTCGGAATTCCGAGGACTTCGGCAACCTCGACGGGGGTCAGCAGCCGATCATTCACCCAGCCGCTCCTTTCTGAGGATGCAAAGATGCCGGGAGTCGCTGGCAGCGCTTTCTCGGTGGGATTACTTCAACATGGTTGAGGACAGAATGCAACCGCCGAAGCAATAGATCAGAAAAGCGATTAACGTTCACACGCTAATAGCGCGCCATCATTCGCAACTCTCAGCAATACACCGCACTGACGCGCCACTAGACGCAATTAATATCCATCGCTTCGAAGGTCCCGATGCAATACGACCGGGTGATGTCGGCACCCCGCCCAGCCGGTTACGCTGTCGATGCAAGGAAACAATGCGCACGGTTGACTAAAGGCACGCTCCACCCGGGCCTAGCCAACGGCATCCATAGACACATAAGGCCCGAACGTGCTCGACGTTTACCAAACGGCACACGGGGCCTAACAGCGGGCGCAAATTCGCATACGGGAGTACATGAATGGCGAGCATTAAGAAGCGGTCTGACGGCAAGTGGCGGGCGCGATATCGCGACGAGGCAGGCAAGGAGCACTCGCGCCACTTCGAGCGGAAGGCCGACGGCCAACGGTGGCTGAACGAGGTCACGGCCGCCACGGTCACCGGGCAGTACGTCGACCCGCGCGCCGGGGACATCACGGTGGCTGCTTACGCCCGTGAATGGGCCGCCTCCCGCCCGCACAACGCCCGCACCGCCCGCCGCGTCGCTTCGGCGATCAAAAATCACGTCGCGGACACGAAGCTGGGCGCACGCCCGATCAAGAAGGTCTCGCCCAGCGAGGCGCAGGCATGGGCCACTGGCCGCGCCAAGGTGCTCGCCCCGTCAACATGCGCATACACGGTCTACCTGGTCCGCTCGATCTTCACCGCTGCGGTCCTCGACCTGAAGATCCCCAGCAACAGGAACCCCTTCGCGAAGACATCAATGCCGAAGTCGGATCACGCCCGGATTGTGCCGCTGACGGTCGACCAGGTGCGGACCCTGGCTGCGCATATGCCGAACTACTGCCGGGCCATGGTGATCGTTCAGGCCGGGCTGGGGCTGCGGGTCGGCGAGTTGCTGGCGCTGCGTGTGCACGACGTCGACTTTCTCCGGCGCGCGGCGCGGGTCGAGACGCAGATCCCGCCGAACGAGCGGGAGCGCGAGGATCCGAAGACGCCGCTGTCGAAGCGGTCACTGCCGCTCCCTGCGTTTGTCGCTGACGCCCTCGCCGCGCACATCGCCGAGTTCCCGCCGCTGGAGGACGGAAGCCTGTTCTACAACAGCGGTAAGCGTCTATGGACCACGAGCCACTACGGCAAGGTGTTCATCGCCGCAGCAGGCAAGGCCGGTATGCCGAAGGGCACCACGAGCCATGATCTCCGTCACCACTACGCCAGCGTGCTGCTGCACGCTGGCGAGTCTGTGGTGGCAGTTGCGGAGCGGCTAGGCCACAAGAACGCCAGCCTGGTGCTCAAGGTCTACGGGCACCTGATGCCGGACTCAGAAGAGCGGACCCGTAAGGCGCTCGACTCCGCGTGGCGCGCTCCTGCGGACCAGGTGCGGACTTCTGGATCAAGCAACGCCGTGTGACCAGCCAAAACGCGCCCTATGCGGATGTTGGTGTCGAACACTGCGTCTCCTTATCGAGGGGGAAGTGCGGCGGGCGATCTGGGAAGCAGCGTGCGCCGAACGCCCCGATGTCCGCTTCAGGAGCCGCGCCGGCCTGTGGATGACGGGGGAATGTGGAAAACCGCGGAAGATCCCGCTGATCTGGTATGGCGCGAAGGTCCCTACGCGTGGGTAACCTGGCGGCGTGGAGACCGACGTCCTGGGCGTGCCGTACGAGCGAATCACCATCGACCTGGGCACCGACGACGAGGGCGCCGTCGTCGCGACCCTGGTCCGCCGGCGCGGGGACACCCCGTCACGGCGCGCGGTGCTGTACGTGCACGGCTTCGTCGACTACTTCTTCCAGACCCATCTGGCGGACTTCTTCGTCGAACGCGGCTGGGACTTCTACGCGCTGGACCTGCGCAAGTACGGCCGCAGCCTGCTGCCGCACCAGACGCCGAACTTCGCGCGCAGCCTCACCGAGTACTACCCGGAACTGGACGAGGCGGCCCGGATCATCCGCGAGGACGACGGCCACGACCAGCTGCTTGTCGCCGGCCATTCCACCGGCGGCCTGATCACGTCACTGTGGTCGCACTCCCGCCACGACCAGGGCATCGTCGACGGCCTGTTCCTCAACAGCCCGTTCTTCGACTTCAACGTGCCGTGGCTGCTGCGCAGGCCACTGATGAACATGGTCGGCCGCACAAGCAGCCGGAATCCGTACAGGGTGCTGCCCATGAGCACGCTCGGCCTGTACGGGCAGAGCCTGCACAGCGATCACCGTGGCGAGTGGACGTACGACCTCGCCTGGAAACCAGTGAACGGCTTCCCCGTCCGTACCGGATGGCTCGAAGCGATCCGCCGCGGCCAGGCCCGCCTGCGCGCCGGGCTGGCCATCGACGCCCCGGTCATGGTCGCCTGCTCGACGCGGACCTTCCGCGGCAAGAGCTGGAGCGAAGACGTACGGCTGAGCGACTCGGTCCTGGACGTGGAGCACATCGTGCGCTGGGCGCCGCGGCTCGGGCCGCGCGTGACGATCGCGCGGTTCGACGGCGGCATGCACGACCTGACGCTGTCCGGCAAGGACGTACGCACAGAGCTCTTCCAGGAACTGGGCAGATGGGTCGACGCGTTCGTCCCACCGAAGGGCACGCCGGAGATCTCCGTACCCCCGGCGCCGGAGGACAAAGCGGACGCCACGACGGCTTGACATCCCGCTCGACCGAGCGGCGGCGAAACTCTAGTATGTGCTGGCCAGCACACTCCGTGGGCCGGCCAGGCGCTCGTAGCTCAGCGGATAGAGCAACGGACTTCTAATCCGTCGGTCGCAGGTTCGAATCCTGCCGGGCGCGCCAGCTCACAGCTTGTCATCAATCGTGCGTGCCCCTTGCGGGCTCCGTGCCCGCTCGGGCGCCCGGGACCGGGATGCCTAGCCGTCCGCCGCAAACCAGAGGCAACCAGGGCGCGCGGAGTTTGCGCGACGGGATGCCGGCCCCCGCGATCGTCTGCCGCCGGTAGTGTTCCGGCCGTGAATCTCATGATCGACGAGAGCAGCCGTCAGATACGTCAGTTTGTCTGCCAGTGCTGTAACACCAACGCCGAGCGCACCTGGGCCAACCTCTACCAGGATGGAACGGCGGTGGCGGTCTACTTCGCCACCTGCTATCACCACGACGGCGTTCACGAAGCCTGGATCGACGCCATCCTGGGAAGCTGGGGGCACAACCAGTTCGAGGATCACATCACCTTCGGGTGCCGCGTCGGACCCGTCGCGAACTCGCCTCTACCCGCCGCGACGCTCGTCGACGGCGGGGCAGCCGCGCCGGACAGCCCCATCCAAGGCCAGAAGCTCAGTCGCGATGAGGGATTGGGTCACCCACGGCTCGCCGAGTTCTGGCAGCTCGTCGACCACGTGCTGGAACACGACGACCTGGTACGCCGCCACATCTACGGCACCGCTGCTCCAACCGCGGAGTAGCGAACCGGCGGCGCGGCCGACGCGCCGTCCACACTGTGACCATGGAGTATTTCGGCCGGGTGCCCGCCCCTCCGCTCGACAGCTTCATCGACGACATCTACTGCCTGGCCGGCACCCCACGCCACCCCCGCATGAACGTCCCACCTATGCCCTCAGCCCACCTCTTCCTCAACCTCGGCGACCCCATCCGCCTCTCGGACTCCGACCCATCCATGCCACCAGCAGTGCTGACCGATGGCTGGTTCATGGGCGTCTGGACCAGGCGCTTCCTCATCGACTACCCCACCCGAGTACGACTCGTCGGCGTCCATTTCAAACCCTGGGGCATCTCCCCCTTCGTCGACCTACCGGCATCCGAACTGCGCAACCACTGGATCCCGATCGACACTCTCTGGCAGCGATCCCTGGACCGGCTCCGTACCGAATCGTCTGCCTCCGCAGCACTACACGTGCTGGAGAAAGAGCTGCGATCGCGCCTCGCCGAAACACCGTCGCGCGGCCTCGACCTGGTCCAGCACACCGGCGGTCGCCTGGAGCTCTCCCACGGCGTGGTCCCGGTCGGCGCCCTCGCGGATGCCGCCGGCGTCAGCGGCAGCCACCTCGCCACCCAGTTCCGCTCCCACAGCGGAGTCACCCCGAAGCGAATGGCCCGGATCTACCGCTTCGCCCGCCTGATCGTCTCCGTGGACGCACGACACCCGGTCAACTGGTCGCACTTCGCCCACACCGCCGGCTATTTCGACCAGGCCCACTTCAGCAAGGAGTTCAAGGACTTCACCGGCCACACCCCCACCGAATACCTGGCCCTGCGGCGCCGGTTCCCCGCCGAGCCGGGCTTCCCGCCGGACAGCGGCCCGATGCCGGCCATTTGATTTTTACAAGCCCCCTTCGCCCCGGACGCGACACCATCGGGAGGCAAAGCACCCGAGGAGGACCCATGGGCACAGTGACCATGCACAACGTGGTGTCGGTGGACGGCTTCATCGCCGACCTGAACGACGATGTCGGACCGCTGCACGACTGGTACTTCAACGGGGACACGCCGATCACCCCGAGCGACGACCAGGAGTTCGATCACTCCGGCACCGGCAGCGGCTTCCGGGTCTCGCGAGCCTCAGCCGAATACGTACGATCAACCTGGGCGGGAATCGGCACGATCATCATGGGCCGCCACCTGTTCGACCTGGTGAACGGCTGGGAAGGCCGCCCACCCGCCGGCGATCACGTGGTCGTGTTGTCGCACCGCCCCAAGCCCGCCGGCTGGCACCCCGAAGCGTCCTACCACTTCTTCGACGACGTGACGGCCGCCGTCGACAAGGCCAAGCAGCTCGCCGGGGACCGGAACGTCGCGGTGAGCGCCGGAGACGCAGCCGGGCACATCCTGGCGGCCGGTCTCGTCGACGAGGTGGCCATGGACGTGGTGCCGGTGGTGTTCGGATCCGGCAAACGCTTCTTCGGCGGCATCAACGCCCAGCACCTGCTGGAGGACCCTCACGTGGTCATCCAGGGTGAGCGGGTCCTGCACCTGAGGTTCAAGGTCAGAGCGGGGTCGCGGGCGGAGCCCGATCTCGCCTAAGGTCCCTCGCCATGAAGTCGAAGTTCCCGATCATGGCGCTCGCCAGCGTGATGGCCGCCCTGCTCAGTACCGCGCCCGCGCAGGCGCAGGCCCCAGCAGACCTACGGGTCGAGATCTCCGACACCGTCGTGGCACCCGGCGGCGCGACCAGAATCTGGCTTCGGACCTACTCCGCACCGGCCCAGAGCGTGCAGGCGAACAGCGTCAGCTACCGCATCTCGCAGAGCCTGGTCGACGCCGGCGTCACCGTGGACATCGACTACGACACGCCCAACTGCACCGGCGGGGTCGCCACCCTGAGCTGCAGCTTCGAGGACGAGTTCTTCGACTTCACCCCGGCCGGCGAGCGCAGCCACTGGGCCGTGCTCAAGGCCGCCGCGTCGGTGCCGGTCGGGACCGAGGGCACGATCACCGCCACCTTCCGGGGTTACCACGACGAGGTGGTCACGGGCGTCGCCGACGTCACCGTCGCCGAGGGCGTCAGCCTTGTCGCCGTCCCCAGCCCGACGCTGTCGGCGCAGCCGGGTGAGCCGTTCGAGGTGCCGTTGAGCGTGCGTAATGCCGGTGCGAACGTCGCCGATGGCATCGGGATGAGCGTCGACCGCTCCGCGTGGGCCATGCAGGCCGGGACGCGCTACCGCAACTGCCGGTACGACGCCGACCGGCTGGTGTCGTGCAGCTTCGACCAGCAGCTGCAGCCGGGGACCGCCTATCGGCTCGCCCTGCCGTACCGGCTGCGCAGCAACACGATCGCGCCGGTCAACCTGTCCGCCAATTTCACCTGGCGTACGACCGCGCAACATGACGGTTATCTGGCTGAGGAGAAGGCGCTGGGCAAGCCCGCCGGCACCGCCGGGGACGGGCCGGTGCTGCGGCTCGAGCCGTTCGTCTCCGCGGCGGCGAAGCGGCAGGCTGATGTGGATTACCGGGACAGCACCTCGCGGGTGCGGATCGCGGTGACCGGCCGCAACGGTGTCGACCTGGTTGCCCTGGGCGCCGAGGTCGACGGGGACGCCGGTGACGTGGTCACGGCAGCGGTCGGGGTGCGCAACGACGGACCGGCCGTCCTCGACCTGGACCAGTCGACCACCGCCGCGCGGATGCTTGTGTCGGTGCCCGAGGGCACCGAGGTCGTGACCGTGCCGGCCCGCTGCCGCCAGGTCGTCGACGGCGTTCCCGCCTGGAATGTGCCGGCCAAGCCCGGCGCCGCCCAGTACGGGTGTCGCACCAGCAATCACCTGGAGGTCGGGGCGAGCGAGAAGTTCCGCTTCGGTCTGCGCATCAACCGGGTGATCACGGGCGCGAGCGGACCGGTGCAGGTCACCGCCGCCTGCGGGACGTGCGAGCTGGACAAGGCGAACGACAAGGCACTGATCACGATCAACGGCGCCGGAGGCGGTGGGGGCGGTGGACTGCCGGTGACCGGCACGCCGATCGCCGCGGTCGCGGGCGCGGCTCTCCTGCTGCTCCTGGCGGGCACCGGCGGCGTGCTGCTCACCCGCCGACACCGAACCCGATTCCAAGCCTGAGTGGCCCACCAGTATCGCACCCGGTTCCAGGCCCGAACGGCCCACCGGCGCCAAACCCAGGCCCGGTGAAAAGGCCTGAGCAACCCGCTACTCGCCCAGCTTCAGATCGACGATGACCCCCTGATCAGCGCAGGCCGACTGAAGACCGGTCACGTGTTCGGTGAGCGGACCCATGAAGGCCAGCGCTCCCAATCCCGGTTCGTCGCCCAGCTTCGACAACTGCCAGACCAGGTCGATCAGCTTCGTACCGTGATCGCGGATGTCCTCGTAGCGCGAGTCCTCGAAGACCCCGCGCAGTTCGCGGTATTCAGCCTCGGTCATCGTCTTGTCGCCGTCGTCCCCGTCGACCGCCTTGTCGCCGTCCCGCAGAGCCTCGCAGGCCGCCACCCCGGAATCCGTCCGGATGACGCGGTCGTAGAGGAACCACCCGCCCGTGCCGGCCACGACCAGGAGAGCGACGGCCAGCGCCAGCCACGGCAGCAGGCTGCGACGAGGCGGCTGCGGCTGCGGCCCGTACCCGGTGAAAGCGGCCGGCGGGCCCGCCGGCACAACAGGGACCTGCGGGTCGTACGGCGACCGAGGCGGGTACGCCATGAGAACTCCTGAGCGACGGACTGGTGAGCGGAAGGCAACCGCCCGAACACTGTGGATGCCCACGCCCGCCGGGGACAGCGTCCGCGCCCGGATCTCGGATGATCGGCCACCAGGTCGATCCGACCGGCTGCAATCTCACCGGGAACACGAAAGAGTCAGCCGATGAAGGTCGTGGAGATCCGCCGCTACCCGATCAAGTCCCTGCTGGGTGAACGGCCCTCGGCCGTCGACGTCGAGCAGCGCGGGCTGGCCGGTGACCGGCTCTGGGCCGTCCGCGACACCGACGGCAAACTGGGCAGCGGCAAGAACACCCGGCGTTTCCGGCGGATGGACGGCCTGTTCCGGTTGCGCGGGCACTTCGCTGATCCCGTACCGCTGGTGGAGTTGGCCGACGGGCGCCGTTTCGCCGCTGACGACCCGGCCGGGCACCGGGCGGTCAGCGACGTGCTGGGCCGGCCGGTCACGATCACCCGCGAGGCTGAGGTCGTCCACCACGACGAGGGGCCGGTGAGCGTAATCAGCACCGCCGCCCTGCGCCGGCTGCGGGAGCTGACCGGGGAAGAGGTCGACCCGCTGCGCTTCCGGGCGAACCTGCTGATCGACGTGCCCGGCACCGGCTTCCTGGAGGAGGAGTGGCTGGGGCGGGACCTGCGGATCGGCGACCGGGTCGTGTTACGGCCGCGGCGGCGCCTCACCCGGTGCGTGATGATCGACCTGGCGCAGGAGGACGTGCCGGAGCACGGCCGGCTGCTGCGGACCGTCGCGGAGCACCACGACCTGACCTTCGGCGTCTGGGCGACCGTCGAGCGCACAGGCCGGATCGAGCTGCTGGATGACACGGTTGCCGACCCTATGTAGAGTGCCTACATGCCTCCGCGGATGACCATGCCGGTGCTCAAGGTGGTGGCGGCGCTGCTCGCCGATCCCGCCGCCGAGCGTTACGGCCTGCAGCTCATGCAGGCCACCGGACTGCCCAGCGGCACCCTCTACCCGGTGCTGGTCCGCCTCGAGCGGGCCGGCTGGGTCGAGTCGCGCTGGGAGCAGAGCGATCCGGCCGCCGAGGGCCGGCCCGCCCGGCGCTATTACCGGCTCACCGCGGACGGCGCCGTCGAGGCCCGGCGTGAAGTCGCGGTCATGCAGCAGCAGATGGCCCAGGTGGCCGTCCCGGGCACCAAGGCGCAGCCGGCATGAGCGCGGCCGACCGCCTGGCGCGGCGCCTGGTCGACTCCGCAGCGCGGCGCTGGCCGGCGGACCTGCGCGATGACCTGGCCCGGGACTGGCACGCCGAGCTGGACGCGTCGTTATCTTCCTGGCGCGCCTTGACCTTCGCGGGCAGCCTGGCCGTCTCCCCCGCCGTCGAGGAGGCCGACGAGGAGCCGGTGACCTGGGCGCAGCGCGGGGCCGGTTGGGCCCGCACGCTGTCGGTGCCGGCCGCGCTGACCCTGCTGGCAGCGGCGCTGGTCAACGCCGCTCATCTGGCGCAGGGGCGTTTCGGCGCGCTCGCCGGGGCCGTGGCACTGATCGCCGCTGCGGCTGTGATGGTGGCGGTCGGCGGCCGCACGACCGTGGGCCGGGTGGTGCTGCTGGGTGCGGCCGGTTACGCCTTCCTCCTGGCCGGCAACCAGGTGGCGGTCATGCCGTTCATGGGCTGGATCGACATCGGCCCGGCGGTGCTGGCGTGGACGATCCTGACCGCTGCGACCGTACGGGTGAGCACCAGCTTGCGAGCCACAGGCCGCACCACCCTCGCCGCAGTGGCGGCAGTCGCCGGTGCCGTGCTCGCGCTTGACGTCGCCGCAGCCGCCGGTTCCCTGCACGCCGCCGCGGTCCTCGGGGTGAACGCCGCCTCGGCGCCGTCCTGGTTCCCGCTCGCCCTGCTGCCCGGCGGGATCGCCGACTTCGGGGCCTACTTCGCGGACGGCACGGCCACGTTCGGCCACCTCCAGCAGGCCGGACCGGCGTTCCATGCCTCCGACGTCCTGCTCGGCAACGCCTCGGCGATGATCGGCCCGCTCACCCTGTGCTCGGTCGCGGTCGTCGCCGCCCTGCTGCGCCGCGGTTCGCCTCGGATTCCGGAGGCGATGCGGTCCCCGGACGCCGCCGGCAAGGTAGCGCTCGGCGTGGTGGCCGGGCTGGGCGGCCTGGCGATCGGCGAGGTGCTGCGGCGGTCCGGCGGCGCGGCCGAGCTGACCCTGCACCGGCTGGTCGACAACTCGGCGGTGTTCGGCTTCGGCTTCCTCGCCCACCCCGCGGGCCGGCTGGCCGTCGCGCTGCTGATCGGTTTGCTGGTGGCCCACCTCGGCGCCCCGGCACGCCGGGCGTCATGAGCGCGCGGGCCGCGGTCCTCGCCCGCTTGGCGGCCGAGCCCGGACGAGCCCGGCACGGTCTCGACCTGGTGCGGGAGGCGGGCGTTGCGAGTGGGTCGCTCTACCCCTTACTCGTACGCCTCCAGCGCGCCGGCCTGATCGAGGCGCACTGGTCGGCCGGCCGCCGCGCGTACCGTCTCACCGGCCCGCTCCCACCGGCCACCGCCGAACGACGCAGCGCGCGCCCCGCCCTGCTCTGGCTGCCCGCCGCGCTGGCGGCGCTGATCACCGCCTGGGCCGTGCTCGCCCGCCCGGCCGACGTCCGCCTCTCCGACCTGGGCGTCTACACCGGCGCGGTGCAGGGCCTGACCCACGGCGCGAGCCTGTACGACTTCATCAGCGCCGGCAACGCCCCCTTCACCTATCCCCCGTTCGCCGGCCTGGTCTTCCTGCCCCTCGCCGGCCTCCCCACCCTGCCGTTGCAGCTGGCCTGGACCCTCGCCACGATCGTCACCGTCGCCGGCCTGGCGCTGCTGCTGGGCCGGCGGGCCCCCGCGTACGCCCTGGTCCTGGTGTTGTCGGCGCCGGTCTCCTCCGACCTGAAGTACGGCCAGGTCAGCCTCTTCCTCGCCGCCCTGATCACGGTCGACCTGCTGGCCCTGCGGCACAGCCGGTGGCAGGGCCTGCTCGTCGGGCTGGCCGCCGCGGTCAAGCTCACCCCGCTGATCTTCATCCCGCTGCTCTGGTTCGCCGGTCGCCGCCGCGCGGCCGTGCTGGCGTCGGCGACCTTCGCGGCGTGCGGGGCGCTGGCCGCGGTCGCGCTGCCCGGCGACTCGTGGCGGTTCTGGACCACCGAGATCTCGCACGTCAGCCGCCTTGGCTACATCACCTCGGTCGGCAACCAGTCGCTGAACGGCGCTCTGCTGCGCGTCGACTTGTCCGCGCCGATGCGCTCGGCCGTCGTGCTGGTGGCTGGTGGGGTGATCGCCGCGCTGGCGTTGCACCGGGCCACCGGCCGGGCCCGTGACGGTGACTGGTTCTCCGCGCTGGTGCTGACCGGCGCGGCGAGCGTGGTGCTCTCCCCGGTCTCCTGGACCCATCACCAGATCTGGCTGGTCCTGGCCGCACTGCTACCCGTACGCGGCCCGGCCTGGGCCCGGCGCGCCTGGCCGGCCCTGGTGCTCGTGGTGATGCTGCTGCCGGTCCCGGCCCTGGGCCCGCCACTGTGGAGCAACTCGCGGCTGCTGCTGGCGATCACGATCGCGGCGCTGCTGCCGCTGTCCCGGCCGGCGTGGCCCAGTCGACGGTGTACCTGTGCAGCCAGCCGAACATCTTCTCCTGGTCGTAGAACGAGCGCATGGCCAGCGGGAACAGCAGGTCCCGCAGGATCCGGCCGACCGGGCCGGGCGCCTTGTCGTTGTTCACCCGGGCCGTCCGGGCGGCCACCCGCTCCACCCGGGCCCGGCGCAACCCTTCGTAGCTGGTGAAGGCCTGCTCGACGGGCAGGTCACGCAGGGCCCGGGCCAGCTCCACGGAACTCTCGATGGACAGCGACGCGCCCTGCCCCGAGCTGGGGGTCATCGCGTGCGCCGCGTCGCCGACCAGGGCCACCCGGCCGCGGTGCCACACCGGTACGGGCGGCATGTCCTGCAGTCCGCCGACGATGACCAACTCGCCGGGGTCGACCCGGTCGAGCAGACGCAGCGCCGGCAGGGTGTCGGCGGTGAACAACTCGCGCAGCTGCCGCAGCCACTCGGCCGCCGGGGTCTCGTTGGCCTGCGCGGCGGTCAGCATCCGGGCCGACGGCACGTTGGCGAACCAGCCGGCCTCGCCGTCGTCGCCGATCCGGTAGCCGAAGAACGCCTTGCGCCCGAAGGCCAGGTGCATCGCTCCTCCCGTGCTCGGCAGGCCGTGGCCCCGGCTCCAGCCACCGAGCCCGACCAGGCCGGAGTAGCGCGGTTGCGGCGCTGCCGGGTCGAGCAAGCCGCGCACCGTCGAGCGGATGCCGTCCGCGCCGATCAGCACGTCGGCCTCGGCGGTGCTGCCGTCGGCGAAGGTCGCGGTCACCCGGTCGCCGTGGTCCACATAGGTGGTGAGCCGTTTGCCGTACTCGACCGGGACACCGGCTGCGGCGGTCGCGTCCGTCAGCGCCCGGTAGAGCCGGGCCCGGGTGAACGTGTGGCTGGTGGGCAGGCCGGGCAGATCCTCGAACTGGCCGAGCCGCTTGCCGCGACCGGTCTCCATGACCATCCGCGGGGTCGGCACCCCGGCCGCCGCCACCTCGTCGGCGATGCCCGCGGCGGCCAGCGCCGCCATGCCGTTGGGCGCGAGCATCAGCTCGCCGCCGATGCCGTCGGCCTGCCGGTCGTACGCCTCGTACACGGTCGCGGTGATGCCGGCCCGCCGCAGCGCGATCGCCGTGACCGGCCCCGCGATGCCGCCTCCGATCACCATTGCCGTTCGTGCCTTCGTCATGCCCGTCCTCCCCGTGAGAAAATCCCTCGAACCGCCAATTATCTCGTCTGGCCGAGATACTAGCGAATGCGAGATACTTGTGTCCACGAGTGAATCCGGCCCGGCCCCGTCCCGGACGACGCGGGAGGAGAGCATCGTCGAGTCGACCCGCCGGATGATCGCCGCGGCGGTGCTCTACAGCCACCAGGTGTCGGAGCAGCTCAAACTCGGACCCAGTGACGCCCAGTTCATGACGTTGCTGGAGGTGCACGGCCCGCTGACCCCGGGCCGGCTGGCCGAGCTGACCGGGCTGCGGACCGGCACGGTCACCGGGGTGCTGGACCGGCTGGAGGGCGCGGGCTTCGTCCGCCGCGACCGCGACCCGCACGACCGGCGCAAGGTGATCGTGTCGCTGGACGAGGAGCAGATCGCCGCCCGCGTGCATCCGCACTACACCGGGCAGGCCGAGCACATGGTCGCGCTGCTGGGCCGCTACGACGACCGGGAACTCGCGGTGATCGCCGACTTCATGACCGCCGTGGCCGGCGAGCCCATGCCCTGACCGGCCGGCCGGTCACTGGGTGCAGTGCGGATCCGGCTCGAAGGCGTCCGGCCGGCCGCGGGCCAGGCGAGCGGCCTGCCGGTCGACCAGCCCGTGCGCCCGCCGCCGGGCGGCCGACCGGCGAGCTGCTGCCCGGTCGGCCCGCCGGCGCAGAGCCAGCGCCGATCGCTCGCGCAGCCTGGCCTGCCACCGCAGGGCTTCGTCCTCGGTCATCCGCGCCGCGCTGGCAGCGGCGGCGGTCGGTGCGCTCATGTCCTGTCCCCTCGCCGGGCCTGACGGACATCGTTCCGGGACGGTGTGACATTTCCGCCGAGGTGCGGGGGCAGTTGTGCGATCGAGTACGCCGGTGCCCGTTCCCGGACTGCGACCATCCGCCGGAAAGGAGGTCGATCAGATGATCCAGAGGTACGGGGTGCGGATCGGCTGGGCGGATCTGCCCGAACGGATCAGGGAGAAGGTCGAGGCCGTCATCGGCGGGCCGGTGGTGCACGCGGCCTCGCAGTCCGGCGGGTTCTCACCGGGGACGGCGGACCGGGTGCTCACCGCGGACGGCCGGCGGGCGTTCGTCAAGGCCGTCAGCCCCGCGCTGAGCACCCGCTCGATCGAGCTGGCCCGCGCCGAGGCATACGTCACCGCCCGGATGCCCGTGGAGGCGCCGGTGCCGCGGCTGCTCGCGGCTCTCGACGACGGCGAGTGGGTGGTGCTGATCCACGAGGACGTGGAGGGCCGGCATCCGCGTACCCCGTGGGTCGAGGACGAGATCCACGCGGCCGTGCGGACGCTGCGGGAGCTGGCCGACGCTCTCACGCCGTCGCCGGTGACCGGCGTGCCGACCGCGGCGGAGCACCTGGCCCAGTGCTTCGGGGGCTGGGCCCGGATCGCCGCCGACCCGCTGCCCGATCTGGACCCCTGGGTGGCCGCGCACCTCGACGACCTGCGGGCCGCCGCGGACCGCGGCCTGGCCGCGGTCGCGACCGGTGCCACCCTCGCGCACTGCGACGTGCGGGCCGACAATCTTCTGGTACGCCCGGACGGCTCGATCGTCGTGGTGGACTGGCCGTACGGGTGCATCGGACCGGCCTGGCTGGACACCGTCCTGCTGGCGATGAACGTGCTGGTGCACGGCGGCCCGGGCGACCGGCTGCTGACCGGCATCGACCCGCGGACGGCGGCCGCCGTCATCGCGGGCTTCACCGGCGACTTCCTGGACCGCTCCCGGCATCCCTCACCGGGCATCCCGCACGTCCGGGAGTTCCAGCGCGCCCACGCCGAGGCCATGCTGCCCTGGCTGCGACAGCGCGTTCCCGGCTGACCCGCACGGCGTGCTCGCGCGGGTGACCGCCAGATGGGAGCTGCGGCACACCTTCGCGGGGCGGGCAATCCGGGGCATTAGGCTGGTACGCCTGACCTGGGCTTCGGCGTGGCGGCCCGGATGGTCCCCCCTTCCACGTGCACCAGAATCCGACATGGAACGGAAAGTGATGATCGACCAACCCAAGGTGCGAGTCCTGCTGCTCGAGAGCATTCACCCGGACGCGGTGTCCCGGCTCGAGGCAGAGGGTTACCAGGTCGAGTCCGTCGCCGGCGCCCTCGACGAGGTCGAGCTGGTCGAGCGCATCCAGGGTGTGCAGCTGCTCGGCATCCGGTCCAAGACCCGGGTGACCGCGAAGGTCCTGGAGGCCGCGGACAGCCTCGTCGCGATCGGCGCGTTCTGCATCGGCACCGACCAGATCGACCTGGCCGGCGCCTCCCAGGCCGGCATCGCCGTCTTCAACGCGCCGTTCTCCAACACCCGCTCGGTGGTCGAGCTGGCCCTCGCCGAGATCATCGCGATGACCCGCCGGCTCACCGAGAAGAACAACCTCATGCACGAGGGCATCTGGGACAAGGCGGCCCACGGCAGCCACGAGGTCCGCGGCCGCCGGCTCGGCATCATCGGGTACGGCAACATCGGCACCCAGCTCTCCGTGCTCGCGGAGAACCTCGGCATGCACGTGTCCTTCTACGACACCGCCGACAAGCTGGCCCTGGGCAACGCCCAGCGCTGCGCCAGCCTCGACGAGCTGCTGGCGAGCTCGGACGTGGTGACGCTGCACGTCGACGGGCGGCCGGGCAACGCGGGCTTCTTCGGCGCCGAGCAGTTCGGCCGGATGCGCCCCGGGGCGATCTTCCTCAACCTGTCGCGCGGCATCGTGGTCGACCACGTGGCCCTGCGCGACGCGCTGACCAGCGGGCACCTCGCCGGCGCGGCCGTGGACGTCTTCCCGAAGGAGCCGAAGGGCCGCGGTGACGAGTTCGTCTCGGAGCTGCGCGGCCTGCCGAACGTCATCCTCACCCCGCACATCGGCGGGTCCACCGAGGAGGCCCAGTCGGACATCGGCGACTTCGTGGCCAACAAGCTCGTGCACTTCGTGCAGGAGGGCAACACCACGCTGAGCGTCAACCTGCCCAGCGTCGCCCTGCCGGCCAGCACCGACATGAGCCGCGTCATCCACGTGCACCTGAACATGCCGGGTGTGCTGGCCCAGGTCAACAGCATCCTGGCCGAGCACCACGTCAACGTCGAGGGCCAGCTGCTGAGCACCCGCGGCGAGTACGGCTACCTGATCACCGACATCAGCGGCAGCTACAGCGCCGACGTCCTGGACCGGCTGCGCGGCATGAGCCAGACGGTGCGGCTCCGGGTCCTCTGATCCGCCCGGCCCGGGTGCGCTACTTCGCCGTCTCGACGGAGAGCAGCGTGACCCGGGCTTCCGCGGTCACGTCGTAGCGGTCGTTGGTGGTCCAGCCCTTGGGCGTCAGCGTCGATCCCGGCTTGACGTCGCGCAGGGTGCGCTTGCCCGCCGCCACTGTCTTGGCCCCGCCCTGCATCTGCACCCGCACCGGGAAGCCGGCCGGGCTGTTCAGCGACAGTTCGTCGACGGCGCCCGTGACCTTCAGCGCGACCGTGCCGGCCGGCTTGGGCAGGGCGATCTCGGTGACCCGGGAGCCGGCGACCAGGTCGATGCCGTCGACCTGCCCACCGGCGAAGTCGATGCGCTGCTCGTCGGTAGCCCCGGCGAAGCGCAGGTTCCACACCACCTTCGTGGTGAGGACCACCTCGACGGCGCCGGTGGTGCCGTCGCCGTCGGGGACCAGGCTGAGCTGCACGCGGTCCTGGGCCAGCACGGGCTTCGGGACGAGACCGGCGTCCTCGGCGGTGGAGATCCGGTAGAGCTCGTCGCCGAGGTCCTGGCTGCGCACGGTGATCTTGGTGACGGCGGTGGACAGCTCGAAGGACGCGGCTGTGCGACCGTCGATCGGCGCGGTCGCGGTCCGGTCGCCGGACTTGCCGGCGCCGAGCTCCAGCACCGAGGTGAGGCTCTTGTCGGAGCCGGAGAAGTAGCTGACGCCCGCGACAGTGCCGCCGAGCAGCACGGCGAGACCCAGCACGAAGCCGGCGACCAGCACGCCACGGCCGCGGGGCGCCGGCTCGGCGAGCAGCTGCGGCTCGGCGGCCTGGTGCGGGTGGCGGGCGGCGCGGTGGGGGCGGATCTCGCGGCCGGGACCGCCGATGAAGTCGCCGATGCCCTCGTCGTGCTCGACCGGCGGGGCCGGGCGCGCCGACCGGCTCGGGACCGGCGCCTGCTCCCCGGTCCGGGCCGACCGGGTCTGGACCGGCGCCTGCTCGCCGGTCATCGAGCGGACCGGGTACGGCGGCGGGCCCGCCGGCGGCGGGAGGAACGGCGCGCCGGAGACGGGCGAGGGACGGCCCTGGTAGTTGCCGATGGTGGCGTGGCTGCCGGTGTGGTTGCCAATGGTGGCGTGGCTGCCGGTGTGGTTGCCGCTGATCGGACCGGCGGTGAAGCCGAAGGAGGCGCGGCCGGGGCCGGCGGGCGGGGCCGGGCCGTACTCGGGCTCCGGCGGGTCCGCGGCGGGTACGTCCGCGGCCGAGGAAGCGGTACGGGGTGACCCGAAGGCACTCCAGCTCGGGGAGTCGGCCATGTCTTCCTCATCAGCATCGTTACGGAACGAGTTCACAGCGGGTGGTCGCCGGTAGGGTGCCGGTTCGGATTCGGTCCGGCGGTAGAGCGATTCGTTGTCACGGTTGGCCCAGTCGGCACCCGACGTCGACGCGAGTTCCGCCAGCGCGACGGACACATCGGACGAATCGGCGATCGAACGTTCCACGCGATGTCCTCCAACTCGCGCCGGCGCCGACAATCTTCGACAGGCGCTCCGGCGAGAAGTACGGATCCCGCGGCTTAACGGATGAGTACGAGCGAGAATTACTCTCCGTTAGAACGGTCGGGGCTGAGCAGCCCACGCCGCGTGGCCACCGCGACGGCCTCGAGCTGGCTGTGCGCACCGAGCTTGCCCAGCACAGCCTTCACATAGCCACGGCAGGTGTGCACGCTGATGCCCAGCCGCCGGGCGATGGCCCGCGGGTCCAGCCCGGAGCCCATCAGCACCAGCACCTCGTGCTCGCGGGCGGTCAGCCCACCGGCGCGCGGACCGACCACCGGGGTGGTGCTGCGCAGCAGCCGGGCCAGGATGTCGGTCGACACCGTCATGCCGCCGCCGTGCGCGGTGTGGACAGCGTTGAGCACGTCGCCGAGGGGCCCGTTCTTCGACAGGAAACCCGAGGCCCCGGCCGCCGTGGCCCGGCCCACCAGGGCGGACTCGTTGTTCGCCGTCAGCACCACAAAACGGGTGTCGGGCTGGCGGTGCCGCAGCAGCTCGGCGATCGCGATGCCGTCGGCGTCCGGAAGGTCCGGATCCATCAGCACCACGTTCGGCCGCAACTCCTGGACGAGCCGGATTGCCTGCTCGCCGGTCCGCGCATGCCCCACGTAGCGCAGGTCCGGTTGCCCGGCCAACGCCACACCGAGCAACTCGGCGAACGTCTGATGCCCGTCCACCACGAGCACCGTGATCGCCTCGCCCATTCATGCCTCCTGATCCGCCAGCGCTGGAAGTCTATGTGTCCCGCGCCGGAAGCCAAGGCGTACCAACAGTCGGACAGCACCTGCGAGCCACGTCGATCGCTCGGTACGCGCGCCGACGGGATGAGTCCGAGCGGCCGCCATAACTCGTATCTTCGGTGGAGCCCACCCCTCGCTTTCGGGGTGCCAAACGAGGCGGCGGACGCTTGTCGCGTGACCGTCGCCCGTACAGGGTCTTACGCCATGTACGACATCCAGCTCTTCGGCCGACTCGAGGTCCGCACCCGGGGCGTACGCCTGACCGGTCGCGACTTCGGCGGCGTCAAGCCCCGCCACATCCTCGCACTGCTCGCCCTGCGTGGCGACCTGCACAAGGCGGAGCTGGCCGAACTGCTCTGGGGCGGCCGGCCGCCGGCCAACCATCAGGCCACGGTGGAGAGTTATGTGTCCCTTTTGCGCCATCGACTCGACCCGGACGGGCAGACGCGTGACTCGGTGATCACCACGCGCAACGGCGGCTACGCCCTCGTCGCCGATCAGGTCCGGGTCGACGTGGCCCGCTTCGACGAGCTGGTCGCCGCCGCCTCGGGCCGTACGGCCGGCCGGGCCCTGCGCCCGCTGACCGCCGCCGCCCACGTGGCCGCCCGGCCGCTGCTGGAGGACGTCGAGCAGCACGACTGGGCCGACCAGGCCCGCGAGCGGTACCGGGCCCGGCTGGTGGCGACCCTGCTGGACGCCGGTGGTCACGCCCTCACAGCCGGTGACCCGCGGGAGGCGCTGGCCCTGGCCGACCGGGCGGTGGGACTGGATCCGGTCGCCGAGCGGGGCTGGGCGATCGCGATGGCCGCGCATCGGCTGGCCGGGGACCGGGTGGCGGCGCTGCGGGCGTACGACCGGTGCCGGCGCGAGCTGGCCGAGGGGCTGGGCGTGGAGCCGTCGAACCAGACCCGGGCGCTGTTCCTGGAGCTGCTGCGCGAGGACGGCACCGGGACCCCGCTGGAGTTGGCGGTGACTGCGGTCCTGGCTGCGGCCGGCGAGCAGCACGGGCCCGAGTCGGTGAGCGGGCTGCTGCGCCGGGCCGCCGAACTGGCCGGGTAGCCGGCGGGCTGTGACGCAACTCAAATAGCGCGCGGACCGGGCGGCAACGGCGAAGAATCCCGGGCGTGGAAACGACGCTGCTGCCCGTACCGCTGGCTCCGGAGATCTCGCTGCACCTGGCCGACGGCCGGGTGGGGTTGTTCGACGGCACCGGCGGCGCGTTCAGCAGCGACGTGCCGCCGCCGTTCTGGCTGTTCGTCTGGGCCGGTGGCCAGGCACTCGCCCGGCACGTCCTGGACCATCCCGAGATCGTGCGCGGCCGCTCGGTGCTCGACGTGGCGTCCGGTTCCGGCGTGGCGGCGATCGCCGCGGCGAAAGCCGGCGCGTCCCGGGTGACGGCCCTGGACGTCGATCCGCTCGCGGTGGCCGCCGCGGCCCGGAACGCGGCCGCGAACGGCGTCGCCGTCGAGACCCGAGCGCTCGACATAGCCGACTCGGACGTGCCCGCGGACGTGATCCTGGCCGGTGACGTCTTCTACACCCGCACCGTCGCCGACCGGATGGCGACCCGGATGCGTCGCGCCGGCCGCGAAGGCACCCGGGTCCTGGTTGGCGACCCCGGCCGGGGGTACTTCCCGGAGCGACTCTTCACCCGAGTGGCCGAGTACGTCGTGCCCGTCCCAGCCGTTTTGGAGGAGACGGAGTCACTGCTCACGGGCGTGTGGGAGATGCGCACCACAATCGCGGCCTGATGGGTGAACGGAAATGCTTTCACCAACCAACAAGTTGTACGCTGCACGCATCTTGATGGGAGGTGCAGTGGTGACCGAAGGTGAAGCCGAGGAGGCCGGCGGACGGCTGGCCGAGCAACTTGTGCGATTCGCCCGGCTCGGTGCGCGCGCCAAGGGCATGCTCCACGTGGGGGACTTCGGTGCCGAGTTCTCCGCGCTCATGCTGCTGTTCCCGCTCCGGCACCTCGGCCCGATGCGCGTCACCGACCTCGCCGAGGTCAAGGGCGCGGACCCGTCCACGATCAGCCGGCAGGCGGCTCAGCTGGTCAAGGCCGGTCTCGCCCGCCGAGAGGCCGATCCGGCCGACGGCCGCGCGTCCCGCCTCGCCATCACGCAGGAGGGCCTGGCGGCCTGCCTGCAGCTCCACCAGGCACGCAACGACCTGATCAGCAAGGCCCTCAGCGGCTGGCCGGTCGAGCGGGTGCGTGCGTTCGCCGAACTGTTCGAAGAATTCAACAGCTCCGTCGAGGCGCTCGTGCGCTGCGACCCAGCCGTACCAGCACGGGAGAACGCGTGAGTAACTCCAGCACCACCGCACCCGCGGGGACGGGACCCGCGGCGAGCGCTCCGGGCGCCGGGCAACCGTCGGCGGAATTCACCCACCGGCAGATTCTGACCATCCTCGCCGGCCTGATGATGGGCATGTTCCTGGCCGCCCTGGACCAGACAATCATGGCCACCGCGACCCGCACGATCGCCGACGACCTGCGCGGCTTCGACCTGCAGGCGTGGGCCACCACGGCCTTCCTGATCACCTCGACGATCTCGACGCCGCTGTACGGCAAGCTCTCCGACATCTACGGCCGGCGCGGCTTCTTCCTGTTCGCGATCGCCGTCTTCGTGATCGGCTCGGTGCTCTGCGGCATGTCGCAGAGCATGTACGAGCTGGCCGCGTTCCGGGCGATCCAGGGCATCGGCGCCGGTGGCCTGATGTCGATGGCCCTGGCGATCATCGGCGACATCGTGCCGCCCCGCGAGCGCGCCAAGTACCAGGGCTTCTTCCTCGCCGTGTTCGGCACCGCCAGCGTCATCGGCCCGCTGCTCGGCGGCTTCTTCGCCGGCCAGGACACCATCCTGGGGATCACCGGCTGGCGCTGGATCTTCTACCTGAACGTGCCGATCGGCATCGCCGCGATGCTCGTCGTGGCCCGCGTGCTGCACCTGCCGCACACCCGTACCGACCACCGGATCGACTGGCCGGGCGCGGTCGCACTGATCGTCGGCCTGGTGCCGCTGCTGACCGTGGCGGAGCAGGGCCGCAGCTGGGGCTGGGACTCACCGCGGGCGCTGGGCTGCTACGCGATCGGGCTCATCGGCATCGTCGGCTTCATCCTGGCCGAGCGCGCCTACAAGGACGAGGCGCTGCTGCCGCTGCGGCTGTTCCGCAACCGGACCGTGGCGGTCGGCTCGATCTCCAGCACGATCATCGGTATGGCCATGTTCGGCGGCCTGCTGACCGTGCCGCTGTACCTGCAGATCGTCAAGGGCTCCTCGGCGACCGAGGCCGGCCTGCAGATGATTCCGTTCGTGATCGGCATCATGGCCGGCTCGATCACCGCCGGTCAGCTGATCGCCCGCACCGGCCGTTACCGGATCTTCCCGATCATCGGCAGCACGCTGATGCTCCTCGCGCTCGGGCTGTTCTCGCTGATCGGCGCCGACACCCCGCTCTGGAAGACCATGCTGATCATGGTGGTGATGGGCCTCGGCCTGGGCGGCAACATGCAGCCGATGATCACCGCCGTGCAGAACGCGGTCTCCCCGCGGGAGATCGGCGTGGCCACCAGCTCAGTGACCTTCTTCCGGTCGATGGGCGGCACGCTGGGCACGGCCATCTTCCTGTCGGTGCTGTTCAACGTCGTCGGCGGCAAGATCAGCTCGGCGTACCAGTCGGCTCAGGGCACGCCGGAGTTCCAGCAGGCGGTCGCGGCCGACCCGAGTCAGTTGCAGACGTTGCAGCAGGCTCAGAGCGGCGACGCGCTGAACGACACCTCGTTCCTCGGCCGGCTCTCCGACGTGGTGTCGCACCCGTTCAAGGTCGGCTTCTCCGACGGCATCCACGTGGTGTTCCTGCTGGCGGCGGCCGTGATGATCCTGGGCCTGATCGTGGTCCTGTTCCTGCCGGAGATCCCGCTGTCCCAGCGCTCGGCGCAGCAGCAGCGCGCCGACGACGTGCTGGCCGCGCAGCACAGCAACGGCGTGCCCGGCGAGGTCGGGGCGGGTCCCGAGGTGGAGACCAAGAGCTCCCGCTGACCGCGGACGACACCGGAGGGTACGAGCGCAGCCAGCGCTCGTACCCTTCTTCGTATGGCAGTTGTGAAGATCAACGCGATCGGTCCCCGAGGGCGCCGGCCCCGAGCTGGAGCAGCGCTTCGCCGCCCGGCAGGGCGCGGTGGAGAACGCCCCGGGCTTCCTGGGCTTCGAGTTGCTGCGCCCGGTCGCCGGCGAGACCCGGTACTTCGTCTACACCCGCTGGGAGACCGAGGAGGACTTCCAGGCGTGGTCGGCCGGCTCGGGCCGGGCGGCCCACGCCGGTGAGCGCAGCCGCCCGGTGGCGTCGGGCGCGAGCCTGCTGGAGTTCGAGGTCGTCCAGCGCGTCGAGAAGTAGGCCCGCCAGGACACGTCCTAGGCCTCGGCGTTGCGGGCGGCCGCCGCGATCAGCCGTTCCGCCACGGCCCGGCGGTCCAGGCCGAGACGCTGGGCGGTCTCCCGCAGCACCGTGTAGGCCTCCTGCACGCCGCAGCCCCGCTGGGCGATGATCACCCCGGCGGCCCGGTCGACCGTCGCGCCCTCGCGCAGCCCCTCCCGCCGGCCCAGCTCACCGAGCAGCAGCTCGGCCTGGTTCACGATGGCCATCGCGGTCAGCAGCAGCTCGGGGTCGAGGCCGCCCGGCGTGGCGACGAACAGGCTCAGCGCCCCCACCGAGGAGCGCTGCACGTCCAGCGGGATCGCCACGACGCTGTGCACCCCTTCCGAGCGGGCGCACTCGGCCAGCCGCGGCCAGCGCGGGTCGGACTGCAGGTCGGGGGCGGTGACCAGGGCGCGGGTCCGGGCCGCTTCCAGGCCGGGACCGTCGCCGCCGGCGTACTCGAGGTTGTCCAGCGCCTTGGCCGCCGTCCCGGAGGCGGCGACAACCGGCGGGCCGCCCTCCCCGATCAGGGCCACCGAGCAGCGCAGGGTGCCGGGAACGGCCCCGGCGGCGAAGGCGGCGAGGCGATCGAGCGCCTGCGGCACGTCGTCAGCACCGAGCAGTCGGGCGGTGAGCTCGTGCAACAGCCCGGCGAGCTCCACCGGGTGCGGCCCGGACGGCAGCTCGGCTGCGCCGGACGCCGGCCGGCCGGCCCGCGGGATCAGGTCAAGCCGGACTTCCGGGACGGCGATGGCGGTCACCGGGGACTGCTCTCCCCCGGCACCGGTCATGAGGGGACCCGCGGCAGCGGAGGTGAGCGCGGCGGGTGTGGCGTCCGGTGCGGCCAGGATTGTTTTCACGGTCGCCGGCGGGCGACGACCGGTGCCGCGGACCTGATCGGGGCTCGCGGCCATGCCGGAGCCGGGCACTCGACGCGAGACGTTGCGCCCGAAGCTTCGTTGCGGGGCTGCCATCCGGCCGATGGTGCCATGCGGATCGGTGAACACGAAAGTCATGTCCACTACCGGGTGCCGTCCCCCGGCGTGATCGTCTGGTCCGACGATCGGTGCTCCAGGAACGAGCTGGGCGCCGCCTCCAGGTCGGCCTCGCGCTCGTCCGACTCGGCGAGAATGGCCTCGGCCTGCGCCCGGGGGTCCGTGCTGCCACCCGCGCTGCGTTCCTCGGGCAGCAGGTCGGCGGCTCGCTGCTCTGTCCGGTCGTCTGTCATGGCGGCGGGATACCCCCGCCGCGGCGAACCGAACCTGCATCATGATCGATGTCCCGCCCGTGCCCTGGCGATGGGCGAAGGTCTGCCCGGACGCAAAAGCGCCGCTCCCGGCGGACCGGGAGCGGCGCGATCGCAGATGTCGGTGTGCAGGTCGCCTCTCGGCGAAAGGCTCAACGCGGCTCCAGCCGAACGGTAATCCGCGAAGGCAAAGGGTGAGGCCCGGGGACACTGATCACACCGACATCTGATCCAACCGTCGGCCGGGCCCGCCGATTCCGGTAGCGGTTGTGACTCAGGCCACACCGTTTGACGACCCTCCCCCCGGGTAGACGAAGCAGCGTGAGTGACTTCCAGGTGCTGGACGACTACCTCGACGAGGCTTTCACCGGGCAGGAACGGCTCAGCAGCGCCGACCTGCAGCGCGGGGCCATCGCCGCCGACCTGCCCGCCACCGCGCTGACCCGCATCGACGCGCTGCCCGAGGGGGAGTACGCCCAGGACGAGGCGGCCGAGGCGCTGCGGGCGCTGGACACCTGATCCCCGTCGAAGCCCCGACGACCTCGATGCCCGACCAAGGAGCGAGATGACCCAGCAGAACGAACGCCTGCCGGCCTTCGGCGACGAGGAAGCCGTACCGGACGGCGACAGCGACTTCGCCGGCGAACACTCCGACACCGCGGTGGACCGAGAGGTCATCGAGGGCGAGAAGGGCGAGGAAGAGAGCTCGCGCGGCTGGTCCGGCCTGGAGCGTGAGGGCCCGCCCTGACCGCATCACCCAGCACAGCGAACAGCCCCCGGCCGAGCGGCCGGGGGCTTACTCGTTCCAGGGTCAGGCCGCCTGGGCCAGCGCCGGCCGGTCGTTCTCGTCGCTCTGGTGGTCACCCTCCGCGGCCTCCTTGGCCAGGGAGTACGCCATCTGCAGGAAGTCGGACGCCGCCGTGGCGGTGAAGACCGTGGCCGCCAGCCGGGTCAGCCGGGGCGCGAAGACCAGGCCGCTGGTCAGCCCGGTGGCCACCCACACCGCCAGGCAGAACGGGCAGCTGAGCAGCTCACCGACGGAGTGGCGCAGGGAGCTGCCCTGGTCGCGTACCTCTTCGTTGATCTCGCCGCTGCCGCCCGGCTCCGCATAGCGGGTGAACGGCGCGCGCAGCGGGCTGGTGATCGCGTCCTTGGCGATCAGCCGGCTCAGCTTGTGCGTCGCGATGGAGATCAACACGATGTCGGCGGTGGCCGGCCGGTCCGGTACCGGCTTCGCGGTCAGCTTGGCGGCGGCGGCCAGACTGCCGGCGAGCAGTCCGAACGCCCCCATCGTCGCGACATAGCCGTCCAGCGGCCGGTGCTCGTGAGGTGCATAGTCCCGCCGCAGCCGGTTCAGCCGGCCGCGTACCGAGGAGATCATGAAGTCCGGGGTCCTCTCAGAAGTCCTGGGTGAGCCGGCCCGGATCGACCTCACGGCCGGGGTACCGGGACAGGTACGCGTTCTCCAGCTCCTCGGTCCGCCGCAGGTGGTTGGCCAGGGCGGCGTCGGGCCCGTGCCGCAGCGTCTGCAGCCGGGTGCGGTGCAGGCTGGCCAGCTCACGGAACAGATCGTCGTCGGCCAGCCCCGCGGGGTCGATGCCGTTCTCGGAGACGACGGTCTCGTCGCCGGCGGAGTCGAGCCGGGCGTCGGTCATGACGGCGCTCCCTTCCTCGGTCGCTGAAGTACTTGCTGCAACGGTTGCCCGTGCGCCCTGCCGCCAAACCCGCCGGTACGCTGAGGGACATGAAAGGGCTGTGGACCCCCGCGTGGATCGCGCGCCACATCCTGGCGCTCGTGCTCGTGGCCGGCTTCCTGGCCCTGGGCTGGTGGCAGTTCAGCCGGGCCACCGGCGGCAATTCGCTCAGCTGGGGCTACACCTTCGAATGGCCGGTGTTCGCCCTCTTCGTGGTGTTCATCTGGTTCCGCGAGGTCCAGCAGGAGCGCCGCGCGGCCCGCGCCGCCGAGCAGGACGGACCGGCGGAGGCGGAGCCACAACCGGAGGAGCAGCCGCCCGTGCCGCGCCAGGATGCCCCGGTGACCGTGCGCCGCCCGGTCCGCGTGCCGGTGGCGCAGGTGGCGCCGGCCGACGACGACGATCCCGAGCTGGCCGCCTACAACGACTACCTCAGCTGGCTGGCCGCCCACCCCGGAGCCCGGCCGAGCGACTATCCCGGCCGTCGCGCCAGCGCCGGCTGAGTCCAGACCGTCGAGTTCCAGCGAGTTCAAGGACGTGCACTATGCAGGGAGCCCTCACCCGCTACCGGATCATCGCCTGGATCGTCGGCGTGGTCCTGATCGCGCTCGTGCTGGTCGGCATGCCGCTGAAGTACCTGGGTGACAACGACACCGTGGTGGCCGCGATCGGCCCGATCCACGGCTTCCTGTACATGGTCTATCTGGTCGCCGCCTTCGACCTGAGCCGCCGGGCGCACTGGCCGCTGGGCCGGATGCTGCTGGTGATGCTGGCCGGCACGATCCCGTTCTTCTCCTTCTGGGCCGAACGGGTCGTCTCGCACAAGTGGGTCCCGGCCGCCCGCACTTCCCCGCCGGCCATGGCAGAGTAGGAAAGTAACGCTGCGGAACGGATTTGTTGCCCGCCGTTATCGGGATCATTCTCTTATTTGTGATCATTGGCGCAAGTCACTCTTCGGGCTCTTGTGTTAATGCCGCGCGCCGATAAGTTAATGCGGTTGGTCCGGTCCGCAGCCACACCCTCGGTGGCGCCGGCCAACGCCGCCGAATCCTCGCCGGCGGAAACGGACGACCAGATCCCCCACGGTCACCGCCTCCGCCACGACGAACCGGGGAACCAACCGAAGCAGCACCGGGGTGAATCCGCGCGAGCGGTAGGGGCCTTCTTCCCGCCCCGAACCCGTCAGCTAACCCGGTAGGCGGCCCGAGCGGAAGAAAGGCACAAACCGTTGCCACACGCCCGCACGAGGCTCCGTGCGCTGGTGGTTGCCGCCCTGGCGATCGCGATCACCGGCACCACCGCGACCGCCGCACACGCGGAACCGTCGACGAGTGAGCTGACGAAGAAGATCGACAAGGCGTCCGATCAGCTCGAGGACGTCGTCGAGTCGTACAACAAGATGAACATCAGCCTCAAGCAGACCAAGGACCAGGAAAAGAAGCTGGCCGCGTCGCTGGCCCCGGCCAAGGCCGCGCTGGAGGCCGCCGGCACGCAGATGGACGCGATCGCGGCGTCGGCGTACAAGACCGGCAACATCGGCACCATGAACGTCGTGCTCGAGGGCGCGGACAACCTCATGGACAGGATGAGCATCCTCGAGCAGATCTCCCGCAGCCGCGGCCGCGACATCGCGGAGTACCGCGCGACGACGGAGAACTTCGCCGAGCGCCAGGCCGCCCTCAAGGCGACCCAGAAGAAGCAGGAAGCCGAGGCCAAGGCCCTCAACGCGCGCAAGAAGAAGATCGAGGGCGACCTCAAGAAGCTGTACGCGATGCGCACCGCCGCCTACGGCTCTCCCACCGAGAAGTCCAGCAAGTACACCGGCAACATCCCGTCCATCGCGGGCTCCGCCGGTAAGGCTGTCACCTTCGCCTACAACGCCCTCGGCGTCATGTACGACTACGGCGCGGACGGGCCGAACGGTTACGACTGCTCGGGCCTGACCTCCGCCGCCTGGCGGGCCGCCGGCAAGTCGCTGCCGCACAACGCCGCCGCGCAGTACAGCGCGACCACCAGGATCTCGCGGTCCGAGCTCAAGCCGGGCGACCTGGTCTTCTACCGCAGCAACGGACACGTCGGCATCTATGTCGGCGGTGGCCAGATCATCGACGCCTCCCGCGCGGGCCAGCCCGTCAAGAAGCGCACGATCGACATCATGACCCCGAACGGCTACGGCCGGGTCACCTGAGCCGGGTGACCTGAGTCAGCAGGCACGAGAAAAGGCCGGTGTCCCCTCGGGGGTCACCGGCCTTTCGCCGTACTTGGCGGTTGCCTTACGCGGCCTGCAGGCCCTCGGCCCGGGCCAGCTCACGCAGCCGGCCGAGCGCCTGGATCTCCAGCTGGCGGATGCGCTCCCGAGAGAGCGAAAACCGCGACGCCACCTCAGTCAGCGAGTGCTCGCGACCGTCCTCCAGGCCGTACCGGGCGCGCATGATGCCCGCCGACCGGTCGTCGAGGTGGTTCAGCAGTCCCTCGATGCGCTGACGCTCCAGCGCGGTCAGGACGATCTCCTCGGGCGACGGCGCATCGCTGTCGGCGACCAGGTCGCCGAGGTTGGTGTCGCCGTCGTCGCCCACCGGGGTGTCCAGGGACACGGTGTCCTGGGCCCAGCGGGTCAGCTCGGTGACGCGCTCCACCGTCACGCCCAGCGCCGCGGCGACCTGCGCAGGCTCCGGGTCGGCGCCGAGCTCGCGGACGAGCTGGCGGGTGACGTTGCGCATCCGGTTGACGTCCTCGACCAGGTGCACGGGCAGGCGCACGGTGCGCTCCTGCTGGGCGATGGCCCGGCTGATGGCCTGGCGGACCCACCACGTCGCGTAGGTCGAGAACTTGTAGCCACGCTCGTAGTCGAACTTCTCGACGGCGCGCACGAGGCCGGTGTTGCCCTCCTGGATGAGGTCGAGCATCGGCATGCCCGAGCGCACGTAACGGCGGGCGATCGACACGACCAGTCGCAGGTTGGCGCGAATGAAGAGATCCTTCGCCCGCTTGCCCTCGGTGACCAGCCGCTCCAGCTCTTCCCGGCTCACGCCGCGACGGACCTCGCCGGTGTCGAGCAGGTGCTCGGCGTAGAGGCCGGCCTCGATTGCCTTGGAGAGGTCGACCTCCCTGGCAGCATCCAGCAGCGGCGTCCGGGAGATTTCGTGCAGGTAGACTCCGACGAGGTCGCGCTCCTCGGCGACCTGGTCGGTCCTCATCACGGTGTTCTTCTCCACGTTGCCCACGGTCCCCTCATTGCCTTCACTAACCCTGTTACGGGCAATACCTGCGTCCATCAGCCCTCCCCGTAACGTCCGCAGTTCATGCATTGCGGTGCTGACACATACCTGAACAGTTGGCGCCCTGCGCTGATTCCGGCTGGTGAGTCGAAAGTGTCACGAGTGTCTGAGCATCAGCTGAGAGCCGCGTGCATACTTACTGAAGAGGGCTCTCGCAGAGGTATTCGGAGCAGCACCCGCCGGTGGATGCGTGATGAGACGCATACCCTGTGCCCGCTTCATGACACCATCGGCCCCTCTTCGTCACAGCGACGGGCATCACGGATTCCGCTGCGATGCTCATCACTACCCAGTACGGGCTGGTAGCCGATTGGGTTCACGTCCAGCATCGACAGGTTGCCGTCCGGCTTGACCCAAACGCCACGGCGAAAGCTCCCGCCGCCGACCGCGAACGGGACCACCTGCCACGATGCGGCACGACAAGCCCCAGTTCACTCGCCCGTACGGGTGACCCTCCGGGGAATGACGGCCGTTCGGCGGGCCGCCCCGGCCGTTCCACCGAGTCCCGACGGCAGTGATGCGAAACACACCGTTACGGTTCTCGGTATGGAGCGCAGTGTGCTGGTTACGGGTGGAGCGGGCGGGCTCGGCGGGGCCGTCCTCGAGGTGCTGCGCGATCAGGGCTGGCGCGTCGTCGCCCCGGTCCGGGCGGGCGCCGAACGGCTGCCCAAGGGTGTGTTCTCGGTCACGGCTGAGCTGACCCACCCCGACGCTGTCGCCGACGCGGTGGCCGTCGCGACCGCCGAGCCCGGTGCGCCCCTGCGCGCGGTGGTGAACCTGGCCGGCGGATATGCCGGCGGCGGCCCGGTGCACGAGACGCCGATCGAGGACTTCGAGGCGATCCTGCGGTCCAACCTGCGCCCGACGTACCTGGTGACCGCGGCCGCGCTGCCCCACCTGGTGGCAGCCGGTGGCGGCTCGGTGGTGTGCGTCTCGTCGCGCGCGGCGGTCGCCCCGTTCGCCGGAGCGGCCGGGTACGCGACTGCCAAGGCCGCAGTGCTGGCCTTCGCGAACGCTGTCGCCGTCGAATACAAGAAGAGCGGGGTGCGCTGCAACACCGTGCTGCCCAGCGTCATCGACACGCCGGCCAACCGGGCCGCCCAGCCGGCCGCCGACTTCTCCCGCTGGGTCACCCCGGCCGAGATCGCCCAGGTGATCGGTTTCCTGGCCGGGGACGGCTCGGCACCGACCAGCGGCGCCGCCATCCCCGTCTACGGCCGGGCCTAGAAACCCTCGGCCAGCTGGTAGGTCAGCACCGAGGCGGCCGCGGCCAGGGTCGCCACGGTCACCAGCAGCGCCCGGGCATGGGCCACCAGCATCGTCGCCGGTCCTCGCGAGCCGGCCGGCACCCGGGGCATCGGGACCACCGCCGGCACCGGCATCCACGCCCGTAGGTGCTCCAGCAGAGCCTGCTGCACCTGCTCCGGGGTGCCGTTCGCGTCGATCACCACGAAGGTGGGGTGCTCGGGCAGGGACTCGTACGCAGCCGTGGCCGCGCGCAGGTAGTCCATCTCCTCGTGGTCGTAGCCGCGCCGCTCGATCCGCTCGTACGCGACGGCGGGATCCACGGCCAGCAGGAACGTCACGTCCGGGGCGGGGAACACCCGGTAGGCCAGGCGGGCGCGGCGCTCGGCCCTGTTCAGCCGCTCGGGGCGAGGGGTCTTGGCGTGCGCGCGGATGCTCGCGTACTGGCAGACCGCGTACCTGTCCATGATCGCGATTTCGCCCGTGACCGTGCGGCGCAGCAGCGTGCGCAGGATCGCGAGCCAGCGCAGCACCGACTCGACGAAGAGCATCGCCTTGCGGCCGAGCAGGTGCTCGCCGTCGCGCCGGCCCAGCGCCGTGGCCAGCCGGCCGAACCAGCGGCGGCCGCCGGCGTTGCGCCGGTACGTCGCCGGCAGGCCCCGGGCGGCCAGGACGGTCGCCAGCTGGTGGGCCTGGGTGGTCTTGCCGGAACCGTCGATGCCGACCAGCGCCACCGTGCGCAGCGGGCGGACGGCGGTGACCGAGTGGTGCTGGACCGGGTGCTGATCGTCGAAAGCGGGGCGGGCGGAACCGAGGTCAGGGACCATACCCACCAACGGTACCCGGGCCAGTCACGCTCGGTTCCGGCCCGAGCCGTGCTGCTGGTGTGAAGGCATCCGGCTCCGGGTAGACCGGAAGTGCCAAACGCACATCAATCGACGCAGGGAGACCGCCATGCCGCACCGGGTGGACGAGGGCCTGGTCAACACGCTCAAACGGGTTGCCTCCGTGCTCAAACAGGCGGAAGTCCCGTTCGCGCTCGGCGGCAGCTTCGCGGTCTACGCCCACGGCGGGCATTCCAGCGATCACGACGTCGACTTCCTGATCCGCGAGCAGGACAAGGCCCGGGCGCTCGAGGAGCTGTCCGCGGTCGGCTTCGAGGTGGAGCAACCGCCCGAGGACTGGCTGGTCAAGGTCTTCGACGAGGGCCGGATGGTGGACCTCATCTACCGCCCGGTCGAGTCGCCGGTGACCGACGCCACGCTGCGGGACACCGTGATGCGCCCGGTCGAGGCGATCAACATGCCCGTGCTGTCGGCGACCCAGCTGATGGTGCACAAGCTGCTGAGCTACACCCAGCACTACTGCGACTTCGCCACCGGCCTGCCGGTCGCCCGGTCCCTGCGCGAGCAGATCGACTGGGACAGGGTCCGCGAGGAGACCGCGAAATCGCCGTACGCGGAGGCGTTCCTGGTCCTGCTCGACCGCCTGGACGTGGTCGCACAGCCGGGGGAAGCACGTCTGACAGTGGGGGGTTGAGATGACACCACAGCTCGACGAATACGTGGAGGCGGAGATCCAGCGCCTGCTCACCGAGAACGGTGCGATCGCCGAGCAGGGCATCACCCTGCAACGCCGCGAGCACCTGCTGGTGCTCGGCGGTGAGGTGGAGAGCGCCCAGCGGCGCGACGAGATCTGCCGGCAGATCACGGCGAACTTCCCGGACGTGGAGATCGCCTGCGACATCGGCATCGTGCGCGCCGCGGCGCCCAGCGAGGTGGAGGAGATCTCATGATCCGGATCGCCGCCGTGGGCGACGTCCACGTCGACAAGGACGTCCTGGGCCGCTACCGGCCCGCGCTCGAACAGCTGCCCGGGGTCGCCGACGCGCTGCTGATCGCCGGGGACCTGACCCGGCACGGCACCGTCGAGGAGGCCAAGTGCATGGCGATCGAGTTCGGCGAGCTGGGCGTACCGGTCGTCGTCGTGCTCGGCAACCACGACCACCAGAGTGACCAGCAGGACGCGCTCAGCGACGTGCTCCGCGACGCCGGCATGACTGTGCTGGAGGGCGACGCGACCGTCCTGGAGATCAACGGTCACCGGCTCGGCATCGCCGGCGCCAAGGGCTTCGGCGGCGGGTTCGCCGGGGCGTGTGCCAGCTCGTTCGGCGAGCGCGAGATGAAGAACTTCGTCGGTACGACCGAGGCGATCGCCGAGCGGCTCGGTGCGGCGCTGCGGGGGCTCGACTGCGATGCCCTGGTGGCGCTGACCCACTACGCCCCGGTGCCCGAGACGCTGGTCGGTGAGCCGCTCGAGATCTATCCGTTCCTGGGGTCGTACCTGCTGGGTCAGGCGATCGACTCGGCCCCGACGGCGCTGGCCCTGCACGGGCACGCGCACCACGGCAGTGAGCGGGGCCGTACGCCCGGCGGCGTGCCCGTGCGCAACGTGGCGCACCCGGTGATCAAGCAGGCGTACAACGTCTACCAGCTGCTGTCGGAGGACGTCGACGCCGGTCTCGCGACCGTCTGACGACCGCCCGGCCGTCCGGCCCCGTCCCGCCCGCGAGGGTGGTGGCGGGGCCGCTGTCGTTGGTGGAGTTTTTCGCCCCGGTGCCCCGGCTCACAGGTTTTGGATTTTTGGCCGTCGGGTACCAGATCGACATGTCACTTTTGCTTTGGATCCTCGCAGTCATCCTCGTGGTCGCCGGCATCCTCGCGCTGTTCCGGCGGCAGATCCTCTGGGGCGTCGTCCTCATCATCGTGGGTCTTCTCGTGGGCCCCGGTGGCGTCAGCATCTTCAGTTAGACCCCCCTCCCTCCCCGGCAGTTTCCTGACCGGTCACGACGACCGCACCGGGGCTGCCGTATGGCTACCTCTCGAAGGCAGCCATACGGTGGCCCCGGTTCTCTTTGTGTAGCGGGACGCACACGACGTGCGATGTCCCACATCGGACGTATGGCTCAATCCTCAGCGAACTGTTCCCGATGTTCGTGAGGGCGTGACGACAAAGTGGCCGAGGTCCATCACTTCACCTACGGAGCCTTCAACCCGATCGCGGCGTACCTGGTCGCGGTGCTCGGTTCCTTCCTCGGCCTGCTCGCCACCGGCCGGGCGCGCAGCGCCCGCTCCCGCAGCCGGCGCAACCGCTGGCTGGTCATCGCCGCCTTCTCGATCGGCGGCGCCGGCATCTGGCTCATGCACTTCACCGCGATGCTCGGCTTCGACGTGCCGCAGAGCCCGGTGCGGTACAACCCCTGGGTGACCATGGCGAGCCTGGGCCTGTCGGTGATCACCGTGGGCCTCGGGCTGATGGTCGTCGGGCACGGCCGGCGCAGCCTGCCGAAGATCGCGGTGGCGGGCTTCTTCACCGGCATCGGCGTGCTGGCCATGCACTACACCGGGATGGCCGGGCTGCACGTGTCGGGCAAGATTCACTTCAACCCGACCCTGGTCGCCGCGTCCGCGATCATCGCGGTCGTGGCCTGCGCCGCCGCCCTCTGGTTCGCCGTCTCGGTCAAGGGCATGGGCGCGATGACCGGCGCCGCCGCGCTGATGGGCATGGCCGTCTTCGGCATGCACTACACCGGGATGGCCAGCATGTCCGTCGAGCTCAGCCCGACCGTCTCCGGCCACGTCAGCGGCATCAAGCCACTGCTGATGATCGTGCCGATCACGCTGGTCAGCGCCGCCCTGATCCTCGGTGTCGCGCTCAGCGCCCTGCAGGCGATGACCGACGAGGAGTTCACCTTCGGCGACGGGGTGCCGCGCCGCGGGATGCACGCCGAGAACCCCTGGTCGCTCAAGCAGGCGTCGATGTCGGCCATGCGGCGCACCCCCGGCAGCCGCCCGTCGCCCGGCACCCGGCCCTCGCCGCGCCCGGTCCCGCTGCGCCCCAAGCCGCTGATCGACGAGCCGCTGATCGACGTCCCTTCCTGATCGTGGACCCACGCGGCGGCCGAGTCCGGTATACCTGATCGGCATGGCGCCAAGGATGCTGCTGTCGATGCCGTTGCACGCGATCACCGAGGTGTACGGCGAGGCGGGTCTGCGCGAGCGGTTCTCCCTCGAACTGCTCGAGTTCCCGCCCGACGACCGGCGGCAGCTGGAGGAGGCGCTGGAGCTGGCGGCCCGGCTGCACGCCGACGACCGGCGGGTCCGCGAGCCGTACCTGAACCACCTGCTGCGGGTCGCGATCCGGATCATCCGCTACTACGGCATCCGGGACGTGGACGTGCTCACGGCGGCCCTGCTGCACGACGCCGTGGAGGACCATCCGGCCGAGCTGGCCGGCCTGGACCCGACGCTCGGGCACCAGACGCTGACCGACGCCGCGGTGGCCGAGCTGGCCCGGCGGTTCAACCCGCGGATGGCCGAGCTGGTCCGGTCGGTCACCAACCCGGAGTACGACCCGGAACGCGACAAGCACGAGCAGTACCGGGCCCACGTGGCCGACAATCTGGACCGCGACCCGTGGGCCCGGATCATCAAGATCTCCGACTTCACCGACAACGGCGTCGGAGTCATCCACACCACATATGACAAGGCTCGCAGCTCGGCGATCAAGTACCGGCCGCTGGTGCCGAAGCTGCGGGAGCTGGTCGGGCGCCCGGACACCCCGCTGTCCGTCGCCGCGAAGGACCACATCCTGGACCAACTCGATTTAGCGGAGGAACGCTTCGCCGCGATTCTGGACGGCTGACCCCGGTTCGGCGCCCCGCCGCCGTTAGCCTGGGAGCATGCCATCCCCCGAGACCGACTGGTGGCGCAGCGCCGTCATCTACCAGATCTATCCGCGTTCCTTCGCCGACAGCAACGGCGACGGGATGGGCGACCTGCCCGGCATCACGGCCCGCCTGAGCGACCTGCGCGAGCTCGGCGTGGACGCGGTGTGGCTGTCGCCGTTCTATCCGTCGCCGCAGCACGACGCCGGTTACGACGTGGCCGACTACCGCGCGGTCGATCCGCGCTTCGGCGACCTCGGTGACGCCGACAAGATGATCAGCGAGGCGCGGGCCCTGGGGCTGAAGGTCATCGTCGACCTGGTGCCGAACCACACGTCCGACGAGCACGCCTGGTTCCGGGCCGCCGTGGCCGCCGCGCCCGGCAGCCCGGAACGCGAGCGCTACATCTTCCGCGACGGCCGCGGCCCGGACGGGAGCGAGCCGCCGAACGGCTGGAAGAGCGTCTTCGGCGGGCCGGCCTGGGAACGCGTCAGCGACGGCCAGTGGTACCTGCACCTGTTCGACGTCTCGCAGCCGGACCTCAACTGGGGAAGCCCGGACGTACGGGCGGAGTTCGTCTCCGTGCTGCGGTTCTGGCTCGACCGCGGCGTCCACGGCTTCCGGGTCGACGTGGCGCACGGCCTGATCAAGGACGCCGACTTCGCCGACTGGCACTACGCCGGTGAGATCCTCGGCGGCCTCGCGCCCGAGGGTGCCCCGCCGCCGCCGATGTGGGACCAGGACGGCGTGCACGAGATCTACCAGCAGTGGCGCTCGGTCCTCGACGAGTACGAGGGCGGCCGCATCCTGGTCGCCGAGGCCTGGGTGCAGCCCGCTGACCGGCTGGCCCGCTACGTGCGCCCGGACGAGATGCACCAGGCGTTCAACTTCGAATATCTCGACACCCCGTGGTCGGCCGACCCGCTGCGCAAGGTCATCGACAGCACCACCGCCGCCAACGCCGCGGTCGGCGCCCCCACCACCTGGGTCCTCTCCAACCACGACGTGGTGCGGCACGCGACCCGGCTGGGCTACCCGGTCGGCGAGCCCCGCAAGCACGGCATCGGCATCGGCGACCCGCAGCCGGACGTGGCGCTCGGCCTGCGCCGGGCCCGCGCGGCGACGCTGCAGATGCTGGCGCTGCCCGGCTCGGCGTACCTCTACCAGGGCGAGGAGCTGGGGCTGCCGGAGGCCACCGAGATCCCCGACGAATACCGCCAGGACCCGGCCTGGGAACGCTCCGGGCACGCCGAGCGCGGTCGCGACGGCTGCCGGGTGCCGATCCCGTGGGAGGCCGACGCCCCGTCGTACGGCTTCGGGCCCGCCGACGCGAGCTGGCTGCCCCAGCCCGGCGTATGGGCCGAGTACGCGCTGGACCGCCAGCGCGGCGTGACGGGCTCGACGTACGAGCTCTACCGGGCGGCGTTGCGCCTGCGCGCCGAGCACGGCCTGGGCACCGGCACGCTGCGCTGGGTGGACACCCCGGCGGACGTGCTGGCGTTCCGCAACGGCGGCCTGCTGGTGCTCACCAACTTCGGCGACGCGCCGGCCGAGCTGCCGCTCAACGCCCGGGTGCAGCTGGCCAGCGGCCCGCTCACCGACGACGGCCGGGTGCCGCAGGACGTCACTGTGTGGGCGCGGGTCTGACCTCTTCCCGCTTGCCGTAGGTGGCCAGGGCCGCATGGGTGTCCGCCATGTCCCTGGCCACCGTCCGGCTGGCCAGCCAGTACATGACGCCGGTCGGGATGAAGAACAACTGGAACGCGGCCAGTCCGACCGCATAGTTCAGCGGTGGAGGGAATGCCCCGGCCAGCTGCCGGAACACGAGCGCGACCAGGGCGTTCCCGCCGGCCCGGCCCACCCCGTTGACCAGGTTGCCCAGGCTGTAGACGGTGCCGCGGTGCTCCGGCGGGTTGACGTCGGCGATCAGCGCGAACCAGTTCGGCGAGTTGGCCGAGGTCAGGGCCAGCGCGAAGATGGCGGTGGCCAGGCTCAGCCCGACCGTCGGCTCGGTGAGGACCTGACCCAGGATGGCCAGCACGACGTCGCCGGCGCTGCCGCCGTCCGGCACGTCGATGCGGAACGGCACGAAGAACAGCACCACGTAGAAGGGCACGGCGGCGATGACGCCCACGGCCGCGACCAGGGCCCGGCCCCGGGGGGTACGGCGTTGCAGCCGGTCGCCGATCAGCCCGCCCAGGATCGACAGGGCCCCGCCGAGCTGGAACAACGTGGCGAAGACGCTGCCCACGATCACCGCGGTGGCCGTCGTGTAACCCTGATCCTCGGCGCGCGAGCGGAACAGCACCGGCAGCCACACCAGCGACCCGAAGGCGATCTGCGCGGTGAGACCCTGCAGGATCAGCCAGATGTTGGTCCGCCGGCGCAGGATCCGGGGCAGGTGGTCGTGGTGGATCCGCTCGTCGTACTCGACGCCGGCCAGCTCCGGCTGACTGTCCCCGCGCGGCACGTCGAAGGTGAAGACGTACGCCACCGTGGCGATCACCCCGGCCACGGCCACCACCAGGAACGGCCGCCGCCAGTCGGCCGAGCCCAGCAACCCGGCCAGCAGCGTGCCGACCAGAGTGCCGACGCCCTGCGACAGGCCCCAGAAGCTCATCACCAGGCCCCGGCGCCGCGGTGAGATCAGATCGCTGACCACCGAGAAGCTGACGCTGGCGACCCCGCCCAGCCCGATCGCGGCCAGCACCTGGGACAGCAGGAACGACGGATAACTGCCGGCCAGGCCGGACCAGGCGGTGCCGGCCACCCAGATCAGGGTGCCGGCGATGAGCACCGGCTTGCGGTCGAGGCGGTCCCCCGCGTACGCCCAGGCGATCGCGGCCACCGCGCTGATCAGGAACATCACCGTGGTGGCGAGGGCGATGTGGCCCTCGCCCACGGCGTAGTCGTCGGCGATGCTGCCGTACAGCGGCGGGACGAGGTTGATCGCGACGTTGTCGAGGGAGGCGAGGATGACGAAGACGATCACGCTGTACGCGCGATGCGCCGGTCCTCCCCGCCATCTCACGCGACGAGGTTAGCCGGACACCCTGTCGATCACGGCGTCACGGGCGGCGGCGTACTGCTCCCGGATGATCGGGGCGCTGCTGTCCTCGTACACCTCGGGGGTCTCGGCGGACCACGTCGGTGGCGCGTCACCACCCACCGTGACCCACGCGGCCTGGCGGGCGGCCCCGTCCGCGACGTATTCGCCGGGCGGCGGGACCAGCACCGGCAGGCCGAAGAGGGCCGGCGCGATGCGGCGGACCGCTTCGCTGCGGGCGCCGCCGCCGACCAGCACGATGCGGTTGGCCGTCGCACCCTGGGCGACCAGGGCGTCCAGGCCGTCGGCGAGCGCGCACAGCATGCCCTCGACCGCGGCCCGGGCCAGGTGCGCCGGGTCCGACGTGCGCAGGGTCAGGCCGTGCACGGCACCGGTCGCGTTCGGCCGGTTCGGGGTGCGCTCGCCTTCCAGGTACGGGATCAGCACCAGCCCGTCCGCCCCCGCGGGCGCGGACAGCGCGAGCCGGGACAGCTCCTCGTGGTCGACGCCGAGCAGCCGGGTCGCCGCGTCGAGGACCCGGGCGGCGTTCAGCGTGACGACGATGGGCAGGAACCGGCCGGTGGTGTCGGCGAAGCCGGCGACCGTGCCGCTCGGGTCGTCGGGGGCGACGTCGGAGGAGACGAACACCGTGCCGGACGTGCCGATGGAGATCATCACGTCGCCGGGCAGCGCCCCCGCACCGAGGCCGGCCGCGGCGTTGTCGCCCGCGCCCGGGCCGAGCGGTGCGCCGTTGGGCAGGTGACCGGCGATCCCGGTCGGGCCGAGCACCTCGGGCACCAGCAGCCGCCGGCCGAAGCCGAGCTCGAGCAGGTCGTGCCGGTATTCGTTGGCCTTGGCCGACCAGTACAGCGTGCCGCTGGCATCGCTGCGGTCGGTGCGCAGGGTGTCCAGGCCCTGCGCACCGGAGAGCTTCCAGGTCAGCCAGTCGTGCGGCAGGCAGACCGCCGCTACCCGCTCGGCCGCGGCCGGCTCGTTCCGGGCCAGCCAGCGCAGCTTGGTGAGCGTGAAGCTGGCCACCGGCACGATGCCGACCGCGTCGACCCAGGCCCGGCGGCCGGCGTCGCCACCGCCGAGGTCCTCGATCAGGTCGGCCGCGGCCCCGGCGCTGCGGGTGTCGTTCCACAGCAGCGCCGGGCGCACGACCTCGCCGTTCTCGTCCAGAACCACCATGCCGTGCTGCTGGCCGGCGACGGACGCGGCCGCCACGTCGTCCAGGCCGCCGGCCTCGTCGATGGCCTGTTGCAGCGCGGACCACCAGGCGTCGGGATGCACCTCCGTCCCGTCGGGATGGGTCGCCCGCCCCTGCCGGACCAGCTTGCCGGTCTCGGCGTCACGGATGACCACCTTGCAGGACTGTGTCGAGGAATCGATCCCGGCTACCAGCGTCATGGGGTTCATTCTCCGTCGAAGATCAGCGTGCGCGCAGCAGGTGGTCGATGGCGAGCTGGTGCAGCTTCACGAAGTGGTAGCCCTGGGCACCGGCCGCGTCGACGTCGTAGTTCTCGAAGGCGCTCTTGTCGTTGAGCAGATCCTGGTAGCTCTCGCCGTCGTTCAGCGTCGGCTTGGACAGCTCCAGAACCTTGGCCTCCTCCAGCGCCGCCTGCACCTCCGGGTCGGCCCGGAAGGCCGCCGCGCGCTCCTTGAGCAGCAGGTACATGCGCATGTTGGCCTTGGCCGACTCCCACACGCCCGTGTAGTCCTCGGTGCGGGAGGGCTTGTAGTCGAAGTGCCGGGGACCGTCGTAGCCGGGGCCGCCGCCGGGGCCGCCGTTCTCCAGCAGGTCCACCGTGGCGAACGCGCTGAGCAGGTCGCCGTGGCCGAAGACGAGGTCCTGGTCGAACTTGGGGCCGTGCTGGCCGTTCAGGTCGATGTGGAAGAGCTTGCCGTGCCACAGCGCCTGGGCGATGCCCTGGGTGTAGTTGAGGTTCGACATCTGCTCGTGGCCGACCTCGGGGTTGATGCCGAACAGCTCGGGGCGCTCGAGGTCGTGGATGAACGCGATGGCGTGCCCGGCCGTGGGGAGCAGGATGTCGCCGCGGGGCTCGTTGGGCTTGGGCTCGATGGCGAAGCGCAGGCCGTAGCCCTTGTCCTCGGAATACTGGGCGAGCAGGTTGAGGCCCTCGCGGTAGCGGTCGAGCGCGGCCTGGACGTCCTTGGCGACGTCGTACTCGGCGCCCTCCCGGCCACCCCAGAACACCAGCGTCTTGGCGCCCAGCTCGGCGGCGAGGTCCATGTTGCGCAGGACCTTGCGCAGCGCGTACCGGCGGACGCTGCGGTCGTTGCTGGTGAAGCCGCCGTCCTTGAAAACGGGGTGGGTGAACAGGTTGGTCGTCACCATCGGCACGATCAGGCCGGTCTCTTCGAGGGCCTTCTTGAAGTTGGCGATGATCCCGTCACGGGTGTGCGCGTCGGACCCGAACGGCACCAGGTCGTCGTCGTGGAAGGTGATGCCGTACGCCCCGAGGTCGGCGAGCTTGTGCACCGCCTCGATCGGGTCGAGGGCAGTGCGGGTGGCGTCGCCGAAGGGGTCACGGGCAGTCCAGCCCACGGTCCAGAGACCGAAGGAGAACTTGTCTTCGCGGGTGGGCTGGACCGACACGGTTACCTCCACGTAACAGAACTGATTTGTTTATTGGTTGAATTATTTGACCGCGGTGTGGCATTGTCAAGGGCGTGACGGGCCGGATGATGAGTGCTATGGGATCCCCGGTCCGGCAATCGAGCGTGCGGGCCCATAATCTCGCGCTGGTGCTGCGAACCGTGGCGAACAGCCCAGATCCGATATCTCGGGCATCGGTGTCCGCGGCCACCGGGCTCACCCGGGCCACCGTCTCCGCGCTCGTCGACGACCTCGTCACCGGCGCCCTGCTCACCGAACGCGAGCCGGCGCCGCGCACCGGAGCCGGCCGGCCCGCCGTGGGCCTGGTCGTCGCGCCGGACGGCCCGGCCGGGCTGGGCCTGGAGATCAACGTCGACTACCGGGGCGCATGTGTCGTCGACCTCACCGGAGCCGTCCGGCACCGCTTGGTGGAGCCCGGCGACCAGCGCCTCCAGGATCCGCAGACCGCGCTCGCCGGACTGGGTCGACTCGCTGCCCGCGCACGGGCGCTGGCCGAAGCGGACGGGCTGACCGTCGCCGGCGCGGTGCTCGCCGTGCCGGGTCTGGTCGCCGCCGACGGCATGGTGCGGATCGCCCCCAACCTCGGCTGGCAGGAGGTCACCGTCGGAGACCTGCCCGACGGGCTGGCGATGACCGTCGACAACGAGGCCAACCTGGCCGCGCTGGGCGAGCTCGACGTCGGCGAACTCCCCCAGGACTTCGTCTACGTCAGCGGCGAGATCGGCATCGGCGCCGGCATCGTGCTCGACGGCGCGCTGTATCGGGGCTCCCGGGGCTGGAGCGGCGAGATCGGGCACATCCCGATCAACTCCGACGGGCCGGGCTGCCGGTGCGGCGCTCGGGGGTGTCTTGAGCAGTACGCCGGGCAGGAGGCTGTGCTCCGCGCCGCTGGTGTCGGCACGGTCAGTGCGCTGGCAGCTGCCGCGACAGCCGGGGAGCCTGACGCGCTGGCTGCGCTCACGGCGGCTGGTGCCGCGCTGGGCATGGCTATCGCGACTGTGGTCAATCTGCTCGATGTTCGGACGATCGTGCTCGGCGGCAGCTACGCGTCGCTGCTGCCCTGGTTGCGGGACGGCATCGCGGCTGAGGCAGGTCGGCGGGTGCTCACTGCCGCCTGGTCGCCGGTGGAACTGCGGGCTGCGGCGCTGGGGCCGGACGCGGCGATGCTGGGGGCGGCCGGGTCGGTGCTGCGTGGCGTGCTCGACGACCCTGCGGCCTGGCTCGCGCGCCGCCGGCCGTGATTCTGGACCGCGCGGGGCCTCACCGCCCAGGGGTGGGTGGGCTCACGCGGTGAGCAGGCCGCGCCGGACCGGTGGCGGCCGTAAGCTCAGGCTGAGCGGGCGGTCGAGCCCGGCGCCTCGTCGGCCGCGGCGGCGAATTCGCTCAGGCCGTGCAGCAGCGAGGCCCGGCCGGTGGGCGTCATCCGCTCCAGCACGTCGGTCAGCAGCTCACGGCGGGTGGTGCGCAGGTGTTCAAGCAGCTGGCGGGACGACGGCGTCAGGAACAACGCGATCTCGCGGCGGTCCGCCCGGCCCGGCGCGCGTTCCACCATGCCCGAGGCCACCAGGCGGTCGCAGAGCCGGCTGGCCGAGGAGAGGATCATCCGCAGTTGCGTCGCCAGGCCGCGCAGGTTGATGCCCTCCTCGCGTTCGACCACGAGCAGGGCGTTCAGCTGGGGGCCGGAGAGCAGCGGGGTGGCCCGCTGGCGGGCGGCATCCCACATCGCCAGCAGTGCGGGCGCGGCGTCGTCGACTGCCGCGGCGCGCATCGGGTCCGGCCCATCCGGCCCATGGTGTTCGGCCATGGTGCGACAGAGACTACCCGTACGCCGGAGGCTGTCGAGGGGTGGAAACCGTGTCCGACCGATTGACCGCGGTCCGGCGCGCGCTGCGCGACGCGCCGGCTGATCGCCTGGTCGAGGGCCTCGCGGAGACGGTCGCCAAGGAGTACGCGGTGACCGACCTCGACCTGCTGCTGGTCGACTACCGCCTGGCCACCCTGCTGCCGCTGCTCGACGGCCCACCGGTCACCCGGGCCGGCGATCCGGCGTGGCGCGCGTTCGACCACCAGGGCGAGGTCGTCGCCGGGCACACCGGTTTTGTGCCGGTGACCGCGCGCGGCGAACGGATCGGGGTGCTGCGCTTCACTCCGGTGCCCGACTCGGAGGCCACGCGGGCCGAGCTGGCCGAAGTGGCCTCGATGCTCGCCCACGAGCTGCAAGCAGCAGCCGCCGGCACGGATCGGTACGCCGTCGCGGCCCGCACCAGGCGCCTCACGCTGGCGGCGGAGATGCAGTGGGAGTTGCTGCCCGGGCGCAGCCGCAACGGCCCGTCGTTCAGCCTGGCCGGGCAGCTCGAGCCGTCGTACGCGGTGCACGGCGACAGCTTCGACTGGGCCGAGCAGGACGGACGGCTCTACCTGAACGTTCTCAACGGCCACGGCGACGGGATGAACGCCACCCTGTTGACGTCGCTGGCCACGTACGCGTTGCGCAATGCCCGCCGCGCCGGGCTGGCGCTGGCCGACCAGGCCGCCCTCGCCGATCAGGCGGTTTTCGCCCAGCACCGCGGCGACCTGCACGTGGAGACGCTGCTGCTGGAGCTCGACCTGCGGACCGGGGTGGTGCAGGCGGTGGATGCCGGCTCGCCGCGGATGATGGTGCTGCGCGACGGCGACGTGCTGGACGAGCCGCTGGAGGCGCAGTTCCCGCTCGGCATGTTCGAGACCTCGGAGTACCGGCCGCAGACCTTCACCCTGCGCCCCGGCGACCGGCTCCTGATCGTCAGCGACGGCGTCTTTGATGCCGCCAAGGAGAACAGCCGGTACGGCGAGTCCGCGTTGCACCGGTTCGTCCGGCGGACCGGTTCGCTGGCACCGTTGCAGGCGATCCGCTCGCTGCTGGGTGATCTGCGGGCCTTCGTCGGCGGCGACCTGGACGACGACGCGGTGGCCGTCTGTCTCGACTGGACCGGCGGCACGACGAACTGAGACGGCCGCCGGCTCCCTCGCGGGAACCGGCGGCCGTGGTGTCTTTCAGCGGGTCAGCTCTTGGCGCCCGAGCGGGACGAGATCGCCTCGAGGAAGATGTCGGCGATCTTCGCGGGGTCGGGCGCGACGAACACGCCGCCGTCGCGGGTTGCCTTGGCGATCGCTTCCAGCTCGCCGCGGTCGACCTCGTTGCCGATACCGATGATCACCAGGCGCACCGGGCGGGTCGGGTCGGCCAGCTTCTTGAGCTCGGCGACCAGGGTGGCCCGGCTGATGCCGTCGGGGTTCTTGTTGGCCCCGTCGGTGAAGAGCAGCACCGAGTTGACCCTGCCGCCCTGCCAGCTGTCCTGCACGTTCTTGTAGGCCGCCAGCGCCGTGTCGTAGAGACCGGTCTGGCCGCCCTCCTTGGGCTGGATCTTCTGGATCGAGGCGGCCAGCGCGGCCCGCCGCGAGGAGAGCGGGCTGATCGGCTCGATCTGCTTCCACGGCCGCTTACCCACCAGCTCGGTGGAGAAGATCCAGGTGCCGACCGCCCACTTGTCGTCGAACAGGGCGAGACCCTGGGCAGCGGCCCGTCTGGTCACCTCGGCGCGGGTCAGGCCACCGGCCGTCGGCACCTTGGTGAGCATCGAACCGGAGACGTCGAAGACGGCGAGCGCGCGGCCCGGCAGGGTGATCGCGGCCCAGCTGCCCAGCGCCCGGTTGAGCGCGCCGGCGTCCAGGCCCGCCGCAGCGGCGCCCTCGGAACCACCGGCGGGCTTGGCCGCGGCGGGGGAGGCCGGCGGCGCGCCGACCGGGGCCGCGAAGCCGTTGCCGACCGTGCCGTCGGCGGCCCGCAGGCCCGAGGCGGCCAGCTCGTTCTTGAAGCCGGGCTGCTCCAGCGCCTGGCGCAGACCGGTCGCGGCCGCGGCCTTGGTCAGGTCGACCTCGGGCATGACCGCGTACGGGTAGTCCAGCGCCGGCGGCGTCGGCTCGAGGTAGAGCGCGGCGAGCTTCACCTCGGGGCGTTCCGCGTTGTACGCGACCACGTCCTCCTCGGACAGCGGTGCGGCGCTGATGCTGCTGGCCAGGTCGGCCGCGTCGAGCGAGCGGGGGAACTTCTGCAGCAGGTCGTCGCGCAGCGAGGAACTGCCGGCGGCGAGCGCGCGCAGGGCGCCGACCTGGGTGGCCTTGGCCGCCGGGTCGGTGCCGGTGGCGCTGCCCAGGGCCAGCAGACCGGCCAGCCCGGCCGCGTCACGGGTCGGGTCCACGATGCCGGTGCGCAGCGAGTTGCCGGTAGTGATCTTGGCCAGCAGGTCGGACCAGGCGAGCTTCTTGTCGGGCCAGCCGACCTGCTGGGCGACCGGCTCCGGCATGGCGACCACGACCGGGCTGCGGGCGATCGACTTGCCGTCGGTGGGCACGAAGCCGGAGGCCTCGGAGCGCAGCCGCAGCAGCCAGGTCGACGAGTCCGGCAGCCACACGTCCGGGACCAGCGACGACTTACCCGCCGGGGGAAGACCGGTGAGCGTGACACCGTGCTTGAGCGCCAGGGCCGAGGCCGTGGTCGCGGGGTTGACGCCGGTCACGTTCACGGCGACACAGGTTCCGTTGACACTGGCACCGCCGGAAACCCACTGCTGAGCAGCGCGGTCCACGGCGGGGGCGATCTCGGGAGCGGCAGCGACGGTCAGCTTGATCTGACCGGAGCACTTGTCCGCGGCGAGACTCTGATAGCCGAGCCAGGAACCAGCGAGGACGACAACGATCGCCATCGCTGATGCGACGACGCCGGCTCCTCTGAGATTGAAGTTTCTGCGATGGCGGCCTGACACGCGCTCCATACTGCGCAGTAGGAGACGCGAATGCCATATACGTTCGGACGAAAGTTACTCGGATCGGGGTTTTCCCGTACTTAATTCACGTTCCGTGATGAAGCCAATCCGGGCCGTGCAAGCTAGCCGGTGATCGGATTCCAGCGCAGCACGCACGTCGGACTTCCCTCGGCCACCGGCTCGCCCTGGGACTGCGGGATGCCCGAGTCCGGGTCGATCCGGAAGATCGTGACGGTATGTGAACGCTCATTGGCTACGTACAGGTGATCCCCGAGCAGGGCGAGGTGCCGCGGCCACTGCCCGCCGGTCGCCACCTCGGCGATCAGAGTGCCGCCGTCGGGTTCCCAGGCGAACACCGCGACCGTGTCAGGACCGCGGTTGGCCACGTACACGAAGCGGCCGTCGCGGCCGGTCGCCAGCTCCGAAGGATAGTTCGACTTGTCGGAGCTGCTCACCGCCCCGCCGGCCAGCTGGAGACTGCCGTCCGAAGTGTCCGGTCGGTACCAGGTCAGGTCGCCGGTGAGCTCGCCCACCAGCAGCAGCGCGCCGTCGATCGCATACCGCAGGTGGCGCGGACCGGTGCCGGGAGTCGCGACGATCGCCGCGCCGACCAGCGTCAACCGGCCGGACACCGGGTCGAGGCGGGCCCGCCACACCCGGTCCGAGCCCAGATCGGAGATCAGCACGTCCGGGCCGTTCGGATCCGGCGCGACCATGTGCGCGTGCGGCCCCTCCTGGCGGTCCGCCACCGGACCCTGTCCCTCGAACCCGAGCAGGTCACAACGCTCGCCCGGCACACCGTCGGCGTCCAGCGGGTGCACGGACACGTCGCCGCTGAGGTAGTTGGCCACCAGCAGGTGGCGGGCGTCGGCCGAGACCGCGAGGTGGCACGGGGCCGAGCCGCCGGTGGACTGCACGGCCAGCGGGGTCAGTGACGCGTCCTCCGCGATCGCGAATGCGCTCACCGTGCCCGCGTCCAGCTCGTTGACCGCGTACAGCACCGGCAGCCGGGGGTGCTGGGCCAGGAAGGACGGCGACGGGGTACGGGCGACGACGCCCAGCCGGGTCAGCTCGCCGGTGGCCCGGTCACGCCGCAACAGCGCGATGCCCTCCCCCTCGCCGCCGCTCTCACCGGTGTAGCAGCCGAGGAAGACGTACTCGTGATTCGCGCCCATGCCCCAGATCCAATCACGGGCGGGCGGCGGGCGCGCGGACCCCCGTAGACCCGCGCGACCGCCGCTGTCCCCCGTACCTCAGGCGTTGATCAGCTCGTAGGCGGCCTTGGTCGCCGGCTGCTGCTCGTCCGCGGCCGGCGGGGCCGGCGTGGGGGTCTTGCCGTAATCGGCGTAGGTGATCTCGTAGCTGCTGGCCTTGGTCTTGCCGGCGGCCGGGATCCGCACGACCGTCGAGGTCAGCCGCCCCTCGCCGTCCACCGTCGCCTCGAACGGCACCGCCTTGGCCTTGTCCCCCAGCGCCTTCAGCCGGGCCGGCTCGACCACCGACGAGTCGCCCAGCTGGGTCAGGTCGGTCGTGCCGGCGAAGTGCCCGGCACTGGTCTGCTGGACATCGACGACGGCCCGCAGCACCACACCGGCCTCGCCCGGGTCCGTCTCGTTGTCGTAGGCCACCGGCACGTCGTCGGTCTTGACCTTGGCCGGGTCGAGCAGCATCCACTTCTTGGGCAGTTTGGGCAGACCGCTCAGCCCCTCCGTACCGGTGAAGCGGATCTTGATCCAGGACTGCTTCTTCACCACCAGGTAGTCCGAGTGCAGCGTGAAGCCCGCGGACGGCTCCCGGTACCGGAAGCCGACCCGGTAGCTCTGCTTGCTCGCGTCGAACTCCCCGACGGTCGGGGTCTCGCCGTCCTCGACCTCGAACCGGAAGCTGCCGGTCGAGGCGTCCGGCAGCGACTTCAGCAGCGCGTCCCGCGGTGCGAGCGGCTTGGCCGAGGCGGGCGCGGCCGCGTCCTCGACGGCGTCCGCGACACCACAGCCACCGGCCGCGACACTCACCGCGAGCAGGACACCCAGACCGGCCAGCCGAGCCTCAGAAACATTCATCACGTCATCGCTTTCTCTCCCGCGGCGGCCGGCCCGGCCGGTCCGCCATGTCGAGTTGACGCAGTGAAGCCTGGGTGACAGTGCTGCCGCCGGGCTGCCGTTATGCTGCTGCCGGCTGCCGTTCCGCTGCCGTTTCCCGTACGGGCTGCTCAAGGGGGGTGTCGCGGTGACCGGAACACCGTCGGACCCCGGGCTGCGGTTCGAGATCCTCGGTGACGTACGCGCTCTGCGCGGCCCCGAGGAGGTCGATCTGGGGCCGGCGAAGCAGCGTGCGGTGCTCGCCGTGCTGCTGCTGAACGCCGGCCGGCCGGTGCCGACCCACCAGATCGTCGACGCCGTCTGGGGTGACGAGCCCCCGGAGAACGGCTCCAACGTGGTCCAGAAATACGTGGCCGGGTTGCGCCGGGTGCTGGAGCCGGACCGCTCGCCGCGGACCCCGGGTGAGCTGATCGCTCTGGCCCACGGCGGGTACGTCCTGCGCGTCGACGCGGGCGCCCTGGACGCCGATCGGTTCCAGTCCGGCCTGGCCCAGGCCACCGCCGAACGCAAGGCCGGGCAGCTCGCCGAGGCGGCCGACACCCTGCGCCGGGCGTTGCAGCTGTGGCAGGGTGAAGCGCTGGCCGGGCTGAGCGGGCCCGCCTTCGACTCCGCCCGCACCCGGCTCACCGAGGCGCGGGCCACCGCGTGGGAGAAGTGGGCCGACATCGAGCTGGCCCGGGGCAACCACACCGGGCTGATGCCGGATCTCGTACGGCTGGTGGAGCAGTTCCCGCTCCGCGAGGGGCTACGCGCTCAGCTGATGATCGCGCTGCACCAGGGCGGGCGGCAGGCCGAGGCGCTGGCCGCGTTCCGCGACGCCCGCGCCTACTTCCTGGAGGAGTTCGGCGTCGAGCCGGGCGAACGGATGCAGGAGACGCACCGGCGGATCCTGCGCGGTGAGCCGTTCTACTCCGAACCGGTCGATCCGTGGGCCGACAGCGACGACATCCCGGCGCCGCGCGCCTCTCCGGAGAACGCCCGGCCCGCCGCCGCGGTCGCGCCACCGGGCGGCTACGTGCAGCAGTACGTCCCGCCGGACGTCACCGAGGTGGTGCCGGACCACCGGCCGGCGCCCGGCCTGGCGCAATACCCGGTCGGTGCGGCGCCCTGGGCGCCGACACCGGCGCCGCCCGCGTACGCGCCGCCCCGCAAGCGGTTCCCGGTCGGCGAGGTGATCCTGGCGGCTTTGCTGCCGATCGTCATCTGCTCGTTCGGCAGCTGGATCTACTTCGTGTACGCCGGCATCCGCCGCCAGGAGCAGCGCCAGTTCTTCGTCGCCCTGGGCTATGCGGGGCTGTTCATGGTGGCCGTGGTGATCGCTGCGGCGAACCCGAGCCCGGTCGACAGTCCCGACCTGACCTCGACCGAGTGGATCGCCTTCACGATGTTCGCCGCGATCGCCATCGGCGCGGCGGTGCACGGCGCCGTGCTGGCTTCACACCCGGGTGACAGCCCTCGCAGCCACACCCTGCGCGACCAGGCCCGCCAGTTCGCCACCTTCGATCCGGAACGGGCGCGCATCCTCGGCATCGGCCGGCCGGACCTGATGCGCGCCTTCGACGACGGCGGGCTGGTCGACGTCAACCACGTGCCCGGCAACGAACTGGCCCGGCTGCCCGGGATCAGCTCGGAGCAGGCCCACCGGATCGTCATCGACCGGCTCAACCACGGCCCGTACGCCCGGCCGGAGGACCTCGTCGTCCGCGGCGTGCTACCGATGCGCGCGGTGAACAGGCTCTCCTCGAAGCTGATCTGCCTACCGGCCAGGCAGCACGGCACCCCGCCCGGCGGCTGGTCGTCGACGTACCCCTCCGCGCATTACGGCTGACGCCGCGCCGGCGACCTCAGCGGGCGCCGGCCGCCAGCAGCTGCCGGCGCGCCACGTACTCCACCAGCTCGATCAGCACGTTGCGGGCGGCCAGCGGCTCCCGGGCGTCGAACTCCACCACCGGCACATCGGGATCCAGGTCGAGCGCCTTGGCGACCGCCTTCGCGCCGAAGCGCCGGTCGGAGTCGAAACAGTTCACCGCCACGACGAACGGCGTGCCACGCTGCTCGAAATAGTCGATCGACGGGAAGCAGTCCGCCAGCCGCCGGGTGTCGGCCAGCACGACGGCACCGAGCGCACCCTGCGACAACTCGTCCCAGAGGAACCAGAAGCGGTCCTGCCCCGGCGTGCCGAACAGGTAGAGCTGGAGGTCCTCGGTGATCGTGATGCGACCGAAGTCCATCGTGACCGTGGTGGTCCGCTTCTCCTCGATGCCCGAGGTGTCGTCGGCGCCCTCGACACCGGTCAGCACCTCCTCGGTCTGCAACGGCCGGATCTCGCTGACCGAGCCGACCATGGTGGTCTTGCCCGCACCGAACCCGCCGGCGATGAGGATCTTGAGCGCGACCGGGATACGCGAGCGCGTGCCGTCTCGGTCAGAGCGCACGGAGTCCATTGACAACCGCCTTGAGTACGTCGACGTCGTGCGGCTGAGAGGCCGCGGGGGGCTCGTAGAGCGAAATCAATCCCGCCGAGCGTAGATCACCCAGCAAGACCCGGACGACCCCGATGGAGAGGTCCAGTTTGGAGGCTAGTTCCACGACGGACGTGGGCTCCCACGCCGCGCCGACCAGAGCATGATGCTCCGGCTGCAGCGACGGTGCCGGCGGCGCGTCGGGCACGGTCGCCACCACGAAGGCGACCAGGTCGAACTCGCCGCCGGAGGGGGCGACCCGGCCCTGGGTGACCGCATACGGCCGGACCACCGGGCCCGCATCCTGGTCCATCCAGTCGTGCGGGGCCCGCAGCGGGTCGGCCCGGTGCCCGCCTTCCCAGGTGTGCGACGCCCGCGGTCCCGCCGGCGTCGGGCCCCACTCGTGCGAGGGCCGTCGATCAGCGGGCATCGGACCCGGCAGGCCGTTCCGGCGCATCCATCGTCTGCCCGACCCGGGTGACGAGCATGGCCATCTCGTACGCGATCAGGCCCAGGTCCGCGTCGCTGGCCGCCAGCACCGCCAGGCAGGCGCCCAGCCCGGCGGCCGTGACGAAGAGGAACGCGTCCTCCATCTCGACCACGGTCTGGCGCACCGGGCCGGCCCGGAAGTGCCGGCTCGCGCCCTTGGCCAGGCTCTGGAAGCCCGCCGCCATCGCCGACAGGTGCTCGGCGTCCTCCCGGCTCAGCGCCGCCGAGGCGCCCATCATGAGCCCGTCCGCCGACAGCACCACCGCCTGCTGCGCGGAGGGCACTCGCTCGATCAGGTCGTCGAGCAGCCAGGTGAGGTTGGCACTCTGGTTTGTCGTGTATCCCACTTATGCGTCCTTATCCGGCTGGTTCTCGTGATTTTCGGGCGCGTTGTCTGTGCTGTTGTCGGATCCGGCCGCCACCGGGTCCTGCACTGCCGGGAAAATGACGGTAGCCGCCTCGGACCACATCGGCTCCCCAACCGTCTGCTCTTTGTCAGTTTCCGGACCATTGCTTGCCCTGTCGTCCGGTGCACTGCCGGCCGCCGCGGCGGCCAGTCCGGCTGCTTCGCGCCGGCCTCGGGTGGTGCCTTGCTGCAGCGCGCTCATCAGGGACCGGACCTGCTCCGGCGAACGCGACGGGGCCGCGGTCTGCTCGGCGACCGGTCCGCGCAGCTGCGGGGCGAGGCTGGCCTGACGGACGCGGCGCGGCAGCAGTGGCTCGTCGGCCTGGTCAGCCGACGGATCGTCGGCCGGCGCATCCTTGGGCATCGCCGTCGGGGCGGCCGGGGGCATTGCCTTCGGGGCTCCGGGCATCGTCTTCGGGGCGACCCGGGGTGACGGGATCCGTGGCGGCACCTGCGGCGGAGTGCCCAGCATCGCCGGGCCCTCGCCGTGCCGGAGCGGGCCGTCGAGACTCAGCCCATCTGGGCCGGACCCGGTCAGACCGGGGCCGTTCAGGCCGGCACCGTCCAGGGCCGGGCCGTTCAGGCCAGGACCGTCCAGGGCGGGACCACCTACGCCGGGCCCGTCCAAGGCCGGGCCACCCACGCCTGGACCGTCGAGGGCTGGGCCACCCACGCCCGGCACGTTGAGGCCGGCGCCGGTGAGGCCGTTGCCGTTCGTCGTTGTCCGGCCGTTGCCGGCGGACGGGAAGTCGGAGCTCAGCGACTCCGGCCTCACCGGGGTGGCCGGCGCGGAACCAGGCGCAGGGAATCCAGCGGCAGCCGAACCGGGCGCGGAAGAACCAGGCGCGCTGGAGAGACCGTCCGGCGAGGTGAGGTTCGGTGGCAGCAGGGCCGGCGGGGCCGCCCGCTGACCGCTCCCCCGCCGCGGCTTCGTGCGGCGTCGCTGCACCAGCCCGTCCTCGGTCAGTCCGTCCACGACCGCGCTGGGCGCCGGGCCACCGAGCGTCGCGGCCGGCTCGGCCGGCTCGGCCACCGGGGTGTCGGACAGGCCGAGGCTGTGCCTGCTCAGCGGCCGGGTCGGGTCACCCACATCGGCGCCCGTCGCGGTGGCCGGTTCATGCCGGTCCGAACCGGGCCGAACGGTGTCGTCGGTCAGCTCGGGGCCCGCGGTCGCCGTACCGTTGATGGTCACCGGGCGGCCGGTCATCGCGATCGAGCGGACCTGCTCGGTGCCCTGCCATTGCAGTGCCCCGAGGGAGCTGCGGGCCGGGTCCTCGGTGCCCGAGCCGACCAGCGGCCTGTCCCAGGACGTGTCCGGCGGGGTCGGGCCGGCCGGCAGCGCGGCCTGGCCCTGGCCCTGGCCGGTCGTGACCAGCTCGCCGGGGACCAGCACGACCGCTGTCACGCCGCCGTAGCCGCTGGGTCGCAGCGAGACGCGGATGCCGTGCCGGTCGGCGAGCTGGGCCACCACGAACAGGCCCAGCCGGGCACTGTCGGCGGGATCGAAGTCCGGCGGTTCGAGCAGCTTGCGGTTGGCCTCGGCGAGCGCCTCGGGGGACATGCCCAGGCCGCGGTCCTCGATCTCCAGCGCGTACCCGTTGGGCAGGACCTGGCCGACCACCTGGACCCGGGTCTGCGGCGGTGAGAACGACGCCGCGTTCTCCAGCAGCTCGGCCAGCAGGTGGATGACGTCACCCACGGCCCGGCCCAGCACCGCCGACGACTCGACCGAGACGATGTCGACCCGCTTGTAGTCCTCGACCTCGCTGATCGCGCCGCGGACGACGTCGATCACCGGCACCGGGTTGCGCCAGCCGCGGCCCGGGGCGGCGCCGGCCAGGATCACCAGGTCCTCGGCGTGCCGGCGCATGCGGGTGGCGAGGTGGTCGACGCGGTACAGGTCCTCGAGCTCGTCCGGCTCGGTCTCGCGCCGTTCCATCTTGTCCAGCAGGGCCAGCTGGCGGTGCAACAGGGTCTGGCTGCGCCGGGCGATGTTGAGGAACACCTCGTTGATGCCGCGGCGGACGTTCGCCTCCTCGACCGCTGACTGCACGGCCGTGCGCTGGACCTCGTTGAAGGCGCGGCCCAGCTGACCGATCTCGTCCCGACCGTACTCCAGGGGTGGCGTCTCGACCTCGACGTCGACAGCCTCGCCGCGTTGCAGGCGCTTGACCACCGTCGGCAGTCGCTCGCCGGCCATCTCCAGGGCCTCGCCGCGCAGCCGGGTCAGCCGGCCGACCATGGAGCGGCCGACCCGCACCGACACGATGATCGAGATGATGAAGGCGATCAGGCCGAGCAGGCCGGCCAGGCCGAGGCGGACCAGCACGTCCACGGCGACCGGCCGGGCGTCGCCGGGCAGCGCCGCGACGGCGTTGACCTCGAACGCGGTCAGCTGCTGGGTCGCCGTGTCGAACGTGGGCCGCCACTCCGCCGCGGTGATCGGCAACGCGGTGCCGGGCCGGCTGTCACTGAGCAGCTCGTCCTGCAGCTCGCTGAGCCGGCTGAACGACGCGCCGGTGCTGAGCTTCTGGTATGCAGTGCGGTCCTGGGCGGGCAGGTCGGTGACGCCCTCGGCGAGCAGGAAGCGGGACATGCTGATCGCCTGCACCAGGTCGTTGCGGGCGGGCGCGCTGAGCTCGCCGGCCGCCAGCGCCCCGCCGACCAGGGAGTTGGTCCGGCTGAGGTAGTCCTGGCCGCGGGCGATGGTGACCACCGCGCGGATCTTGCGGTCGATCCGCTCGTCGCCGAAGGCCGCGGTGGCGACGAACATCCGGAAGCCGGACTCCACCATGCTGTTGTAGAGATTCTGCGCGCCGAGCGCGTCGACCTCGCGGCGGTCGATGTGCTGCCTGTTCTCGTTCAGGCCGTCGAGGTCGGAGACGAGCTGCCGGATGCGGGTGCGGAGCACGTCGTCGGCGGCGTCCTGGGCGTCGGCGCTGCCCGCCGAGCGGCGGAAATCCGCGGCCGCGCGGTCGGTCGAGACGCGCTGGGCGACCAGCGCGGGCGGGACGGCCTGGTCGTCCGACAGGTACGCGACAGAGAGCCGGCGTTCCAGCTGGAGCTGACCGACCAGCCGCTCACCGGGTGAGCCGACCTTGTCGACCAGGGTCTGCGCCGAGAGCAGTTTCATCGCCGGGCCGGCGGTCACGCCCGTGGCGAAGACCCACAGCGCCAGCAGGGCGGTCAACGGGACCGCGGCCAGCGCGATGATCTTCGAACGGATCGACCAGTTGCGGGTTCGCATCAGACTCCGCCCGAGGGGATTACAGGACCGTCGGCACGCTGGACCGGGTGACCACGGACGAGGGATTGACCGCCGTTGACATCGGTGCTGCGTGCGCCTCCGGCAGAATACGGAATGGATGCGCTCCCAGCCACCTCACCGGTGTGCCATGGATCTCCACATAGCACCCGCGAAGCGGTCGAAGCGGTCCAGGCCCGCGCTCACGACGCACGTGAGGAGGATTTCACCCCGGCACCTGGAATCGGATTGATGACCCTGGTTGAGTGGGCATACCTCCGGGTGAAGAAGGAGGAACGCCATGTCCGCTTGGCTCACCATCGTCCTGATCATCGTCGTGCTGGTGATCGTCGCCGCGATTCTGCTCGCGGTGCGGGCCGGCCGCCGCAAGAAGCTGCAGCAGACCTTCGGCCCCGAGTACGACCGCGTCGTCGCCGACGCCGACAGCCGTACCGATGCCGAGCGTGAGCTGCGCGAGCGCGAGAAGCGGCATGCCGAGCTCGAGCTCAAGCCGCTGTCCGCCGAGTCCAAGGCGAAGTACTCGGTGGCCTGGGAAGAGGTGCAGATCCAGTTCGTGGACGCGCCCGAGACCGCCGTGTCGACCGCCGACGAGCTGACCACCCGGCTCATCGCCGAGCGTGGCTACCCGACCGGCGACTACGACGACCAGCTCGCCACCCTCTCCGTCGAGCACGCCCGCACGCTCGAGCACTACCGCGACGCCCACGCCATCAGCGAGCGCAGCAAGAGCGGCCAGGCGGACACCGAGGACCTGCGGCAGGCGCTGGTCCACTACCGTGCCCTCTTCGCCGACCTGCTCGGCGAGAACCCGGTCCGCAGCGAGGGCGCGAGCACGCCGGCGGACGAGCCCAAGGTCCCCAACCAGCAGATCAACAACCACGACAGCGACGTCGCGGGCTCCCGTCCCGACGCCACGAGCCGCTGAGGAGCCGACCATGCGTTTCTTCTCCAACGACGCGCGCGAGTCCAGCGATGACCAGACCCAGGACGACGGGCCCGAGCGGGTACGTTCCGAGCCGGTGGCCGTACCGAATCAGCGGCCGCCGTCGCCCTGGTCGAACACGCCGCCCGCAGCCGACGATCGCACCCCAGCCGACAGCACGGCAGCCGACCCGGATCGGGATGGCGTCGTGGACCAGGAGGTCGATGACGTGACCCGCCGCGAGGACACCGACCCGCCGCCGTTCCACGAGCCGAGCCCGCAGCCGACCGCTTTCGGCGCGTCGACCGTCGGCGGCGCGGTGGCGGCGTCGGCCATGGCCAACCCGACCAACGACCGGTGGGACGCGACCGACCGCGACTCGGCCGCCGACACCGGCGTCGGCGACGACGCCAACGTCGCCCCGGGCGACGGCGTGGTCAACTCGGCCGCCGACCCGCACCCCGGCCACGGCACGGTCACCGCCCCCGACACCGTCCCGGCCACCTGGACCGCCGAGGACACCCGCGACGGGCGCGACCGCACTGATCCCGACGACGTGGTGGACGTTCCGCTCGACGACACGAGCAGCACCGGCCCCGGCGCGGTCTCCGCCCGGTCCGACGACCTCCCCGACCTCGACCGGGACGGCAACCGGGACGACTCGGTCACCACCTTTGATGACCAGGCCCCGGCGACGTCCGCCGCGCTCAAGGACGAGGGCGGCTTCGACGACCCCAAGGCCGTCGACCCAGCCACCGAGGCTCCCCTCGAGAGCACCACCTCGGACGGCAACACCGCCGACACCACCCCGCTCAAGGACGACGCCCCGCTCAAGGACGACGGTGGCTTCGACGACCCCAAGGCCGTCGAACCGGCCACGGGTACGCCCATCGACAGCACGCCGCCCGCCGAAGCGGCCGTCCCGGTCGCCGCTGCCGCTGCCGCGGCCACCCCCTCCGCTGCCGCTTCGACTTCCGCCGGCACGGCGGAGAAGTCCGGCAGCTTGTTCGACCAGGACGACGCCCGGACGTTCCAGGAGCGGTGGCGTGACGTGCAGCTGCGTTTCGTCGACAGCCCCAAGGACGCCGCCGGCGACGCCGCCAAGCTGGTCGACGAGGCCGTCGAGAAGCTCTCCGCCAGCCTGCGCTCGCAGCGCGAAGGCCTCAACAACGACACCGAGGACACCGAGCAGCTGCGGGTGCAGCTGCGCGGATACCGGGACATGCTGAACCGCATCCTCAGCCTCTGACCCCGTTCCGCATCCCGGCCGCGTGCTCACCGCACGCGGCCGGTGCCATGCTGGGCGGATGCGCGCGTCCCGGCTGCTCTCCCTGCTGCTGTTGCTGCAGAACCGCGGGCGGATGACCGCCCAGGAACTCGCCGACGAGCTCGAGGTCTCGGTCCGGACGGTCTACCGCGACGTCGAGTCGCTCGGTGCGTCCGGTGTGCCGGTCTACGCCGACCGCGGCCCGGCCGGCGGCTACCAGCTGCTCGACGGCTACCGCACCCGGCTGACCGGCCTCACCGGCGACGAGGCCGGCACGCTTTTCCTGGCCGGGATGCCGGGCCCGGCTGCGGAACTGGGCCTGGGCTCGGTGCTGGCGGCCGCGGAGCTCAAGCTGCGGGCGTCGCTGCCGGGTGAGCTGGCCGACCGGGCGGACCGGGTACGCGAACGCTTCCACCTGGACGCGCCGGGCTGGTTCCGCGCCGACGAGCCGACCCCGCACCTGGCCACGGTGGCGGACGCGGTGTGGCGGGCGCGCAAGATCGAGGTCCGCTACCGGCGCTGGAAGGCGCCTCGCGAGGTGACCCGGACACTGTCTCCGCTGGGCGTGGTGCTGAAGGCGGGACGCTGGTATCTGGTGGCCGGGTCCCAGGAGCGGATCACGGCGTACCGGGTGGTGAACATCCTCGACGCCGAACTGCTCGACGAGCCGGCCCACCGACCGGCTGGTTTTGATCTGGCGCGGTTCTGGCAGGAGTGGACGGAGCAGTACGAGCGCGGCGTCTACCGGGCGCAGGCGACCGTACGGATGACGACCGAGGCCCTGAATCGGATGGCGTACGTCTTCCCGCCGGAGATGGCGCGGACGGCCCGGGCCTGCGCGGGGCCGGCCGGGGACGACGGGTGGCTGACCACGACGGTGCCGATCGAATCGGTGCGGCATGGACACATCGAGTTGTTGAAGCTGGGGGCGGAGGCGGAGGTGCTGGATCCGCCGGAGCTGCGGGAATGCTTCGCGGAGACGGCTCGCGGCCTGAGCCGCACGTATCTCTCCGCGGCTCCTGCCTCCTCCGCTCCCTTCTCTTCCGCTCCCTCGGATGGTCACTCCGCCGCTTGCTCGGACGGTCACTCCACCGCTTCCTCGGACCGTCTCTCCGCCGCGTCTTCTCCGGACCGTCTCTCCGTTGCTTGTTCGGACGGTCTCTCCGTTGCTTCTTCTTCGGACAGCGCGGAGCCCGGGCCGCTCGGGCCCGGGCTCCGGGTGGATCGGTCGTCAGACGAGTGAGGTGTCGTTCGCGGTCTGCTCGGTCTTCGGGTCGGTCGGCGGCTGTGGCGGCACGTCCGGGTCCTCGTCGTCCGGCGGCGGATCGTCCGGCGGGGTCGACGACTCCGTCGGCGGGGTCGTCTCGTTGCCACCGGGATCCGGCGTCTCCGAGGAGGCCGGGTCGGTCGGTGACGTCGGCGGCTTCTCCGAATCGGACGGCGACGGCGACGGCGACTTGGTCGTGGCCGGGCGGGCGTTCTTGGTCCGGGTGAGCGGTTGGGTGTTCGACTTCGGTTCGGTACGGATCGCCTCGGCCTCGGTCGGTGCGTCGCCCGCACCGGAACCGCCGCGGGGCGCCTCCACGTTGTTCTGCACGGATGTCACGGCGGGCGGACGCTCAGGCGACAACGTCACCTGACCGAACTGCACGCCGAGCCACATTGCCGGTCCGAGGCCGATCGCGACGATGGCCCCGAAGAGCGCCATCGGTCCCCGTTCCATAGCGCCCCTCCCCCCTGTCAGTGACGATCATCGCCGCTTCGAGTGGCCTTCATCTACCCAATTCGGCGAAGGGTAAGCGAACGAACATGGCACCCATGATGACCCCTGGTGACAAGTTCGTGACTCATCCCGTCGGAATGACGTCTCTTATTCACCACGGACGCCGGCGATCAACAGTTCAGCCGACCCGGCAACTATCTGGTACGGGACAGGAACGCTACGGCGTCGTCGAGCGCCGCCCAGCCACCCGGCAACTCGTCGGAGTCCAGCGCCGTCCGCACGCTGAGCGTGCCGCCGTCCCGCAGACTCAGATCCCAGCTCCGGCGCCGCGTCCGGGTCGCGCCGGCCACCTCGGCGAACGGCACGAACCGACTGCCGGGCGCGGTCTCGTCGCGCTGCGGCACATCGGCGGCCGCGAACCGGGCGAGCCGGCGCTTGGCCGAGCCGTTCTGCGAACGGGGCAGACCGGGCACGAGGAACAGTCCCGTGTCGACAATCAGCAGGTCGGTCCGGGCGCCGTCGACGATTAGGTTGACCACGCCGCCGACGACTTCGGGCCGGGTCTGTGCGGTGTCCGCGCCGGCCACGGCGGCGGGATCGATGCGCAGCTCGGCGAGCCGTTCCCGGGCGGTGGCGACCGTCGCGGGGTCACTGGCCAGTGCGGCGAGGCCGCCGAGGTCGAGGTGGGCGCCGTCGGCGGCGATGAGCTCGGCGTTGCCGGTCCAGCTGTGCCGCCAGCGGGCGGCACCGCTGCGCAACGCGGCTAGGGCGAGCAGGAGGGTGACGAGCTCGGCTACGCGGGCGGCGGTCTCGTCGGCGGGGAGGCCGGCGAAGACTGATTCGGCGGCCTTGTGCAGCCGGCCGTCGGCGGCGAGGTCAAGGACATCGGCGGCCGTCACGACGGGGACGGCGGCGGCGCGGGAGATGGTGGCCAGGGCGGCGTCGGCCTCCCGTTGCATCTCGACCGTGCGGGCCGCGCCGAAAAAGGAGTCCCAGTCGACGGTGGTGCGGCCCTGCGCGGGGAAGGCGACGCCTTGCAGCGCCCGTCCGAGTCCGGGCAGGTCGGGCACCAGATCTCCGGCGGCGGCGCCGAGATCGAAGCCGGCTGGTTGCGGATCGTCCATGCCGACCGGCGCGGTCTTTGCCTTGTCGGGCTTGGACGCGGCTTCCTCATCGGGCTCGGACGCGGTGGCCGAAGCTCCCGCCGGGGAATCCGGCTGACCTGGGGCGAGGGACAACCCGGTGGATGTTGGACCCGGCGATGCACCGTCGTCGCCCACCGCTACAGCGGGCGACTTCACCGGCTTCCCGGCTTGGTCGGTTTTCGAACCGCCTGCGCTCGGCCGGCCTTCAGTGCTCGGTTCCTCTCCAGCAGGCCCGCCGACGCTCGCCCCGCCTGCGATAGCCAGCCCGGTGGCGCCGAACCCACCTTCAGCACCCGGCTCGCTAGCGGTCGGCCCGCCTGCGGTAGACGGCTCACTGGCGCCGAGCCCGAGCCCACCGCCCAACCTGCTGCCGCTTGGCCCGCCTGCGGTAACCAGTCCGCCCGCGCTCAGCCCGGACGCGGTCATCGAGGCGTTGGAGGTCGAGGCCGCCGCGCCGACCAACTCCGGCTCTCGCTCGTCCGCGCCAGGCGTTCGTGGCGTGACGACCTGGGCCGCGCTCAGTGCCGCGAGCCGCTCGGTGACCGGCGGATGGGTGTCCCAAGTGGACGGGACCCCCGGGTCGCGGGCACGCAGCACCGCCACGTCGTCCGCCCGGGCCGCCAGCACCCGCAGGAACCCGCCGAACAGGTCGTCCGGCACGTGCCCCGCCTGCCAGCCCGGACCCAGATACTCAGCGTGGAAGATCCGTTGCAGAGCGTCCAACGCCGGCAGGTCGCGCAGCACCGCGGTGGCGGCAGGACGGCCGGCGTACTCGGCGGCGATCTGGTCGGCGGTCAGCTCCTGGGCCCGGCTGAACGGTGCGTCGATCCGGCGGTACCACTTCGCGTACGTCCGCAGCAGTGGCCCGGCGGGATTGCGCGGCGGGATGCGTGGCACCGTCCGGCCCACCGCCACCCGGCCGCGGTAGGCCAGTGGCGCGAGGCGGCCCAGCCGCGGCGAGAAGTGGCCGAGCTCGTGGGCCGCGACCGCGCGCAGGTGTGCCTCGTCCCACGCCTGGAGCAGAGGCAGGCCCAGGTAGAGGTCGCGGCGGCCGCCGAGCAGGCCGAGCAGGCGGGTGCGCTCGATGATCTTCGCGGCCGCGTCGGCGACGATCGTCACCCGGTCGGGCGTGCGGGTGCCGGCTGCGGCCGCGGCGCCGTCGAGCAGCTCCCACAGGCGCGGGGCGTCCGCGCGGGTCACCGGGATGCCGACCGGCTCGGGGCGGCGCGTGTGCAGGGCGCGCCAGGTCGCGTACGCCATCACGCCGACCGTCGCGATGCAGACCGGGACGCCGAGGCGTAGCGCGGCCGCGCCGGGCAGCATCGAGAGCAGCAGCAGGACCGGCACCACCACCAGCGCGAGCTGCAGTGCCGCGACGAGCAGGAACCCGGCCAGCGCGGTCGCCGATGCCAGCACCCTCTTCTGCACGCGGCTAGCCTAGGGCCGGCCTACGACAACGCCATGGCCGCCGCTCCGCCGGACGGTCACGATTGAGCCCCGAACAAGGGCGGTGACGTGCGCGGATCCGACGTGTCGGCCCGCCGTACCGGTAAGAAGATTTAAGGAAGATTTCGGGACCTTCACGCCGGCGACACAACGCCGCCGTTTCGGCGGCGGCGTCGTGGGGATCCACGACCGCATGACTGACCTCGATCAGACTCTCGTGGCCGGCATCAAGGGCTACGCCTGGCTGCCCGATCTCCGCCGCCGGCATCACGACCGGCCCGTGCCCCTGCGGGTGCTGGGCCGGCGGGCGGTGGCGGTCTGCGGACCGGAGGCCGTGCGGTTCTTCTACGACGAGAGCCACCTCGAGCGGCACACTGCTCTGCCGCATCCGGTCGTGGCCACGCTGTTCGGCAAGGGCGCGGTGCACACGCTCGACGGGGAGGCGCACCGGCACCGCAAGGCGCTGTTCGTCGCGCTGCTGATGAACGACGGCATCGACGTGCTGGCCAAGCTGGTCGGCGAGTCGTTCGATGAGGCGGCGGAAAGCTGGCGCGGCCGGCGGTCGGTGACTCTCTTCGACGAGTCGGCCCTGGTCATCGCCCGCGCGGTGACCCGGTGGGCCGGCATCCCGGTGACCGACGACGAGCTGCCGGCACTGGCCGCCGACCTGGTCGCGATGGTGGACGGCTTCGCGACCCCGGGCCCACGACATTGGCGCGCCCTGGCGGCCCGCCGCCGGCGCGAGCGCTGGCTGGCCAAGAAGATCGAGGGGGTACGCAGCGGCGACGTCATCGCACCGGCCGACGCGGCGATCACCACGATCGCGCACTTCCGCGAGGACGGCGAGCCGCTCAAGCCCCGTACGGCGGCCGTGGAACTGATCAACATCATCCGCCCGGCGACGGCGGTCGCGTGGTTCGTCGCGTTCAGCGCGCACGCCCTGGAGCGCTGGCCGCAGCACCGCCGCCCGTTGCGGGACGGCGACGACGAGTTCACCGCGGCCTTCGTGCACGAGGTGCGCCGCTTCTACCCGTTCGCCCCGTTCCTCGGCGGGCGGGCGATCGCGGACCTGACCTTCGCCGGCCAGCACATCCCGAAGGGCGCTCTGGTGCTGCTCGATGTCTATGGCCAGAACCATGACCACCTCCTCTTCCCTGAGCCGTACGAATTCCGTCCGGAGCGTTTCGTGGACCGGCCGATCGGCGAGTTCGACCTGATCCCCCAGGGTGGCGGCGATCCCCGCACGGGTCACCGCTGCCCGGGCGAACGGATCACGGTCGCCCTGCTGGGCACCCTGGTGCAACGGCTGGCCCGGCTCGACTACTACCTGCCCCCACAGGACCTGAGCATCAACCTGAGCCGCATCCCGGCCCGGCCGACCAGCGACGTGGAAATCGTAGTTCCGTGAACCACAAGGGACCTCTTACGAGGTCCTTACGGTCAGGCCGCGCCCCTCGCGCCGACCATCGACAGCTGTGACGCTGATGGGCATTCCACCTATCGAGGGAGATGTCCATGGGGGCGATGAGGCGTGCGCCGGTGGTGGCAATGGTCGGTGCGATCGCCGTCAGCCTGGCCGGTGCGGTGCCGGCCGAGGCGGCGGCGACCTGGCGGATAGCGGTGGAACCACCGCTGAAACCGGCGAGCCGGCTGGTCGACGTGAGCGCAACTGGGCCGGCTGACGCCTGGGCGGTGGGATATCAGGACAACGCGTACGGGCGTATTCCGGTCCAGCCGGCTGCGCTGGTGCGGTGGAACGGCAGGACGTGGTCGGAGAGCCTCCTGCCCGCGCCGTTCGACTCACCGGAGGCGGTGAGCGCGGTGGATCCCTCGAACGTGTGGGCGGTCGGGCAGGACGATAAGCAGTTGCCGTACGCGGCTCGCTGGGACGGCACGGCCTGGCAGGGCATTTCGGTGGCCGACCAGGGCCGGTTCAGTGACGTGGCGGCCCGCAACGGCAAGCCGCTGGTTGTCGGCGCTCGGCGTGCAGGTGGCGCTCTCGTCATGGAGTGGGACGGCCAGCGATTGCACGAGGTGGCCGTGCCGGGCAGTGACATGTGGAGTGGCGGCCTGCAGGCGGTGGCGACTGCACCGGGCGGTGCTGCGTTCGCGGTCGGGTCGTGGCACGTCGACAACGCTGGTTACCCGGAACCACTGATCGTGCAGCGCACTGGCGACACCTGGAGGGTGGCGGCGCTGCCTAAGGTGCTCAGTGCGCGGCTGACCGGCGTGCACGCGCGATCGGCCACCGACGCGTGGGCGGTCGGGACTGTCGAGTACGACTCGTCTCGGCCCAAGCCGCTGATCATGCACTGGGATGGTGTCTCGTGGCAGCGCGTGGCCGCACCGACCGAGTCGGCCAATCTGTGGGCCGTCAGCGGGGACGCTGCGGGGAATCTGTGGGTGATGGGAAGTAATCCGAGCGAGCCGTACGGGGTGTCGTACCCGGGGTCGCTGTTCCTGCGCTACCAGGGCAAGAAGTGGAGTGTGGTCTACGGGCCGAAGGTTCGGGCCGACAATCCGTTCTTAGCGGCGGACCCGTTCCTTTCGGCGGTGGAGAACATTCCTGGGACGTCGGCGTTCTGGGGAGTTGGTGCGGTTTCGGATCCGGCGAAGGACCACGTTGCCCTGGTGGAGCGGATCGGCTGACGCCTTGGCGGGCCGGGGTGACTTGGGATTGGCTGCTCGGTTGGCGGCAGGTTCGCGGCCGGACCACAGCCGGGCGGTGATTGCCAAGCGGCAAGGCCTTGGTGGGCTTTCCCGTCGAGCAGGCTGGGTCCTCCCGCCGAGCCGGGCCGGTCTGCTCCCGCAGGCAAGTTGCCGCGCCGTGCGGACACTCCCGCTGAGCGGGACCTGCCACTGAGCGGGACCTGCCGCTGAGCGGGACCTGCCGCTGAGCGGGACCTTGACTCTCGAGCCCGCCTACTGCTGCCACTCGCCGACCATGACGTCCAGGTTCGCCCCGGACGTCATGGCCCGCGGTGCGGTCGGCCTAGGTCCAGGGGATCTCCGGGGACGCGTGGAAGGCGATGCCCTGGTTACGCCAGCGAGGACCGAAAGCCGCCAGCCGCTGCCGGAACGACTCCCAATCGTGCGTAGCGCGCGGGGACCAGCCGATCTCCGCGACAGCCGGCAGGCGCGGGAAGGTCATCGTCTGCACGTCGGCGAGGCTGCGCAGCGTTTCCGACCACAGCGGCGCCTCGACGCCGAGGAGGTGTTGCTCTGATACGCCCGGGAGGCGGTCTGCCGGGTCCCAGTCGTATGACCGTTCGACGTTGATCACGCCTGCCCAGTCCAGGCCGGGCTTGCTGTCGGGGGTGTACTTCATGTCCAGGTAGGTGCGGTCCGCCGGGGACATGATCACCTTGCTGCCGTTGGCGGCTGCGCGGGCGGTGCCCTCGTCGGTTGCTTCGATTCGCCAGTACTGGGCGATCGCTGTTTCCGGGAGCTCCACGCCGGCCATCTCGTGCCAGCCGACGACGCGCTTGCCGTACTTGGCGACCAGCGGCAGCACCCGCTGGATGAACGTGCGGTAGTCCTCCGCCGTCGTGGCCTGGGCCTCGTCGCCGCCGATGTGCAGGTAAGGCCCCGGGGTCAGCGCCGCGACCTCGCGGACGACGTCCTCGACGAACGCGTACGTCTCTTCCTTGTCCGCGACCAGCGAGCTGTAGCCGACCTCCATGTCGGTGCGGGGTGCCACCGCTACGCCGTCGGCGGTCAGCTCCGGGTACGCGACCTGCGCCGCGTTCACGTGTCCCGGCATGTCGATCTCCGGCACGATCGTCACGAACCGTTCGGCCGCGTAGCCGACCAGCTCGGTGTAGTCCGCGCGGGTCAGGAAGCCCGGCCCGGTGCCGTCCACGCCCGTGCCCTCACCGCCGCTGACCTCGGTGAGCTTCGGCCAGCCGTCGATCTCCAGCCGCCAGCCCTGGTCGTCGGTCAGGTGCAGATGCAGGTGATTGATCTTGAACTGGACCAGCGAGTCGATGTACGCCTTGATCTCGGCGACGGTGAAGAAGTGCCGGGCGATGTCGAGCATCGCGCCGCGGTACGGGAACCGGGGGCGGTCGACGATCTCGCCGCCGGGCAGCACCCAGGTGCCCTGCTGCGGGCCGGACGCGTCGATCGCGGCGGGCAGCAACTGCCGCAGCGTCTGCACAGCGGCGAACAGCCCAGCCGCCGCAGCAGCCCAGACCGTGACACCGGACGCGGTGACCTCAAGCCGGTAACTTTCGTCCGGGGCGCCATCGAAGTCGCCGTCCGCGTCAAGGTCGGGGGTGGGGTCGAGCAGCAGGGCGATCTCACCGGAGTCCTCGCCGACCGGCAGCGCGTACCCGGTGGCCGGGCGCAGCAGCGCGGCGAGGTACTCACCGATCCGGCGGGCCTCGGTCGAACCGGGCGCCGTGCGGATCGCCGTACCCTCGCCGATGGTGAAGTCGGCGGCCGGGTCGGGCCGCACCTCGGCCGGCGCCGGGATCACGTCGCCGAGGCCTCTGCGCTGGAATGCCGGTTCGCTCACCGCTTCATCCTCCCGTTCCGGACCGTCGATCGGTCGGTCGGCACGACTCTAAACCCTCTTTCCAGTTTCGGGACGCCCCGATGGCCCGCGTCACGCCGCCGTTATCGTGACGCCATGGCGATCACCATCCGGCGCGCGGTCCCGGCGGACGCGGCTGAGCTGCACCGGCTTGCGGCCGACACCTTCGGTCTGGCTACCCCGCCCGGCACGCTTCAGACCGACATCGACGCCTTCATCGCCGAACATCTCGCTCTGGCGAGCTTCGAGAAATATCTGGCCGACCCGGCGCGGATCCTGCTGCTGGCCGAGGACGCCGGCGAGGCGGTCGGGTACGCGATGCTGATCGGCGGCCCGATTCACGATCCGGAACTGGCCGCCGTGGTCCGTTCCGCCGACGACCCGGCGGCCGCACCGGCGATCGAGCTCAGCAAGTTCTATGTCGCGGCGCGCAATCACGGCTCCGGCATCGCCGCGAAGCTGATGACGGCGACGCTCGAGGCCGCCGCGGCGACCGGGGCGCGGCTCTGCTGGCTAGGCGTCAACCAGCGCAACGAGCGGGCGGCCAAGTTCTACGCGAAGCACGGCTTCGAGATCATCGGCACGAAGAAGTTCCTGGTCGGCGACGTCTGGCACGACGACCACGTGCGAGCCCGCCGGCTCTGAGAGCCGCAGATCAGGGCTGGTGGACGGCCGGGGCGCTGAACCACGCGTCCGCACCCGGCGTCAGTGCGTATTCGATGCGCCGGCGGTTCAGGTCGTTGATCGGGGGCAGGTCGCCCAGCTCGAACCAGCCCACCGCCAGCGACTCGTCATCGTTCACCCGGGCCTCGCCCCCGACCGCCCGGCAGCGGAACGTGATGTCGACGAATTCCGTCTCGTCGCCGTTCGGGTACGTGTTCGGCGGCTGCGTCAGCACGCTGGTGATCCTTTCCGGGACCACGTGGACGGCCGTCTCCTCGTACACCTCTCGGACGACCGTCTCCGCCGGCTGCTCGCCCGGGTCCATCGTGCCCGCGATGAGCGCCCAGGTGCCGTTGTCCGCGCGCTGGCCAAGCAGCAGCCGGCCCGCATCGTCGAAGACGACCGCGGTTACGCCCGGCAACAGGAGCATCCGGTGGCCGACGACTTCGCGCAGGCTGTGAAGGTATGGCGAAATGGGCATGTCGGACAAGATAGTGCAGGGTCAGCCGACCAGGGGGCGTACCTCCGTCGCCACGGCCCGGACGAACGCTTCCGGATCCGGGTCGTCCACCGTCGGCTGGAGGACCACCGTGGTCGCACCGGCCTCGGCGAAGCGCTCGACCGTCGCCGCCACCGCCTGGGCGTCGCCCGCCACTCCCGGGAAGTCCATGCCGTAGCGCTCCTGCTGGCGGGCCATGCGGTCGGCCGCCGTGGGGCCGAACGCAGCCGGCAGGAAGACGACGAGCTGGTGGCCGTCCGCCCCGCCGATGTGCTCCCGGGCCGCCCGGACGCCCTCCGGTGAGGTGCCGCCGGTCAGGATCGTGCCGTCGGCCAGCTCACCCGAGAGTTGCAGGGTCTTGGGACCGGTCGCGCCGATGAACAGCGCCGGCGGCTGCTCCGGCGGCCAGTCCAGCTTGACCTCGGTCAGCCGTACGTAGCGGCCCTCGGTGGTCACGGTCTCGCCGTGCAGCAGTTCCCGCAGGGCGGTGGCCTGCTCCCGCAGCATGGTCATCGGCGACGCCGCCTTGACGCCGACCTGGGCCATCCACTCCTGCACGCCGTGCCCGACGCCGACGATCGCACGGTCGCCGAACATCCGGTGCAGCGTGGCGACCTCCATCGCGGTCAGGGCCACGTTGCGCAGGGGCGCCGGCAGGATGCCGATGCCGACCCGCAGCCTCGTCGTCCAGGCCAGCGCGGCCGCGGCGGCCGCGACACCGCTGTTCAGGAAGCAGTCCTCCCACAGCCAGAGCTGTTCGAGGCCGGCCTCGTCAGCGGCGCGGGCGATGCTCCGCAGCCGCTCGGGCGGATTCTGGGGCAGGAAGATGGCACCTAGTCGGGTCACCCGCCCATCCTCCCTGGCGGAGCCGAGCAATTGCACCCGTACGGGTGAGCTTCGTTGACCGGCAGCGGACAGCGGCCGAGACTGCCTGATTACCCGGACCGACGTGTCGACTGAGGAGCTGCGTCCATGGAGGAGAACCCTCCGTACCTGTTCCTGCCCGCGCTCGACGGGGCCCGCGCCCAGGTCTCGGTCACCGCGGACGTCGACGGGGCGGTCATCGACATCGCGGTACGCGGCGACTGGCATCCGCAGCTGGGCGCGACGGTGGCCCTGGAGATCGGTCGTTGCCTGGCCGAGAGTCCCGCCGCCATCCTCATCGACGTGGCCGGCGTGACGGACCCGGCGGCCGACAGCGTGCCGGTGTGGTTGTCCGCCACCCAGGCCGCCGCGGCCGCCGATCCGCCCGCCCGGCTCGCCCTCTGCCTGCCCGCCTGGTCGCCGCTCGCGCACCGGCTGGGCCAGATCGGCGCCCAGCGCTACCTGCCGGTCTTCGCCTCGGTCGCGGAGGCCCGGGAGTCGCTCACCGGCAGCCGCCCGCTGACCGACGTGGTCCGGATGCGCCTGCCACCCTCGCCTGTCTCCCCCGGCGTCGCGCGCAATCTCGTCGGCGGCGCCTGCCACGCCTGGAACCTCGCCCCGTTGCTGCACCCCGGCCGGGCCGTGCTCTCCGAGCTGGTCGCCAACGCGGTCGAGCACGCCCGTACGGAAATGGAGGTGTCGATCTCGCGTCGCGGCACCGCGTTGCACCTGGCGGTCCGGGACCGCGACCCCACGCTGCCGCGGATCATCGACCCCTGTCCGGTGGAGCCGGGGCTGCCGCTGAACGAGCGCGGGCACGGCCTGCGCGTGGTGCACGCCGACTCGGTGGCCTGGGGTGCCATCCCGACCGCGGGCGGCAAGATGGTCTGGGCCACCGTCCGGGACCGCGCGGGTCACCGCCGACGGTGGTGAGCGGCGGGCCGGGTTAACCTGCCTCGCATGAACGCGAGCGTCCGGGCCGCCACCGCCGGCGACGTGGCGGCCATCTGCCGGATCTGCACCGACGCCTACCGCGACACCTACGCCGGCCTGCTGTCCGGCGACTATGTCGAACGGGTCATCGCCGAGTTCTACAACCCGGAGCGGGTGACCGGGGAGATCGCCGCGAGCCCGCCCGGCTGGCTCGGCTACCAGGTCGTCGAGGAGCACGGCCGGGTCCTCGGCGCGGCCGGTGGTGGCATGACCGGGCCGGGTGTCGGTGAGCTCTTCGTCATTTATCTGGACCCGGCCGAACTCGGGCGTGGGCTCGGCACCCTGCTGCTGAACCGGATCATCGAGCAGGTGACCGAGCTCGGCGCCGAGGAACTGTGGGCCTCCGTGGTCGTGGACAACACCAAGGGCATCCCTTTCTACCGGGCGCGTGGCTTCGAAGAGGTGAGCAAGCGCAAGGCCTACGGCGCCGGCCCGGAGGACGACGTGTGGACCTGGCGGATGCGCAAGCTCATCCCCTGAGCTGCTCGCGCGCCGCCATCAGGGCGAAGCCGAGCAGATTGAGCCCCTGCCACTGGGCCGGATCGGCCGTCCGCTCGTCGGTGGCGGCCAGCCCGATGCCCCAGATCCGGTCCGTGGGACTGGCCTCGACGAGGATCCGCTCCCCCGTGCCGACCAGGAAGTCGCGCAGCTCGGGACGCTGACCGAACTTCGCCACACTGGCCTGCGTGACGATGGACCAGCGGTGCTGGACCCAGGTCGGCTCGTCGAAACCGCGGACCCGGCGGCCCAGCATCTTGGCCTGGCGGGGATGGCTGGCCGCGACGATCAACCGGGCGGTCTCCTCGTCGCCGAAGAGCAGCGCCTTGCGCCACATCATGTAGTGCTCCGCCGAGCTGAACCGGACACCGTCCACAGTGAACGCCGACGGCCACCACTGGCTCAGGCAGCCGGTGCCGATGCTGCCGTCGCGCTGCGGCCGGTGGCCCCAGAAGAAGACATATTTCAGCCGCCGGCCGGAGCGGGCCAGCTCGATGACGTCGTCGACGGTTTCCGGTACCTCGTTCACGACCGGAAGTATGCCGGTCACCACCGACATTCTCAGCCGGGTTTCCCCGGATCCGGCGGGGGTGCCGGGCGTCGGCGACGCGAAAAAGTGTCGTACCCGGTCGATAGGTTTCTCGTGCGGATCGGCGCCACGGGGGCGCCGATCCGACCAGCTACCGGTCGGCTCCGCGCAGCAGGGTTTCGCCTGCTGCGCGGGCCTGATCGCGTAATTCCGGAGGCGACTCCACTGTGAAGTCGGCGCCCAGCATGCCCAGCACCATGACCGGCCAGCCGAGGTCGTCCACGTTCATCCGCAGCCGGCAGCTCGCCGCCGACTCCGGCTCCACCGATCCCCACTGGCCGACGAAGCTCCGCACCTCCGGCGCGGGCCGGCCGATGACGACCGACACGTCGTAACGGCTCGGCACCGCCGCCAGCCGGGAGCGCATCCAGGCCACCGGGTCGCCGCCGGGGATCTCGCGGGGGCGGAAGCGGGCGCCGGTCAGCTGGGGCGCGGTCAGCCGGTCGATCCGGAAGCTGCGCCAGTCACCGCGGTCCAGGTCCCAGGCGACCAGATACCAGCGGCGGCCGAGCGAGACGAGGCGGTGCGGTTCGACGTAGCGGGAGGATCCGGCGCCTTCGCGGGGTGTATAGGCGAAGCGCAGCCGCTCTTCGCCGCGACAGGCGAGGGCGATCGTGGTCAGGCTGGCGGCGTCCAGGGTGGGGCCGCCGCCGAAGACACCGGGCGCGGTCGCCGCCTGCAACGCGTCGATGCGCTTGCGCAGCCGGGGCGGTAGCAGCTGGATGACCTTCGCCAGGGCCCGCACCGAAGTCTCCTCGAAGCCGGCCACCGCCCCGGCCGCCGCGGTGCGCAGCCCGACCGCGATGGCGACCGCCTCCTCGTCGTCGAGCAGCAGCGGTGGCACCGCCGCACCCGCCTGCAGTTGGTAGCCGCCGGCGACGCCGCGGGCCGCGTCGACGGGATAGCCGAGCTCGCGCAGCCGGTCGACGTCGCGGCGCAGGGTCCGCGGGCTGACCTCCAGCCGGTCCGCCAGCTCGGTGCCGGGCCAGTAGCGGTGGGTCTGCAGCAGGGAGAGCAGCCGCAGCATCCGGGCACTCGTGTTCGCCATGTCGTCAGTCTGCCGTCGATTGCGGTCAGAAAGTGGCCGCATCTGCTCCTAGCGTGGTTCCCATGATTGAGACACACGAGTTGACCAGGCATTTCAAGGACGTGCAGGCGGTACGCGGGATCAACCTCACCGTCGCCCCGGGTGAGCTGGTCGCGCTGCTCGGCCCGAACGGCGCCGGCAAGTCGACCACCCTGCGCATGCTCACCACGCTGATCCCGCCGACCTCCGGCACCGCCCGGGTGGCCGGCCACGACGTGGTCCGCGCGCAACGCGAGGTGCGTCACCGGATCGGCTACATCGGTCAGGGCAACGGCGCCGCGCACAGCCAGCGCGGCCGCGACGAGCTGATCAGCCAGGGTCGCGCGTACGGGATGAAGGTGGCCGACGCCCGGCGGCGCGCCGCGGAGCTGATCGAGTCGCTCGACCTCGGCGAGGTCGCCGACCGGACCGTGTCGACGCTCTCCGGCGGCCAGCGCCGCCGCCTGGACATCGCGATGGGCCTCATCCACGCCCCCGAGCTGCTCTTCCTTGACGAGCCGTCGACCGGACTGGACCCGCAGAACCGGGCCAACCTGCAGGAGCACATCGTCGAGCTGCGCGAGCGGTACGGCACGACGATCGTGCTGACCACCCACTATCTCGACGAGGCGGACGCGATGGCCGAACGGGTCATCGTGATCGACCACGGCCGGATCATCGCCGACGACACCCCGGCCCGCCTCAAGGACGAGCACGTCGGCGACCGGATCGTCCTCGGCTTCGAGCACGAGACCGACGCGGCGGCGGTCGCGGCCCGCGTCCCGCACAAGTCCCACCGGCACGGCACCGAGGTGACCATCTCCGTCCCCGGAGCGCCTCGGCTGGTCACCGGCCTGCTCGACGACCTGCGCGCCTGGGGGCTGCCCCCGGCCGAGGTCGAGGTCAGGCGGGCCACGCTCGACGACGTCTTCCTCCAGCTGACCGGCCGCAGCCTGCGCGAGGGCGGCGCCGCCCGGTCGGCCGGGGACACCGAGGAAACCGCACCCGCTCTCGTGGAGGCCTGAGTCATGACCAATCTCGTCACCGACACCGGCGTGGTCTTCAGCCGCGAACTGCGGCCGGTCCTGCGCAACCCGTTCACCGTCGTCTTCGCGATGGTCCAGCCGCTGGTCTTCCTGGGCCTGTTCGCGCCGCTGCTGCCCGACGATCTGAGCCTGCAGTGGTTCGTGCCCGGCATCGTGGTGATGTCGTGCCTGTTCGGCACCTCGATGACCGGTTCCAACCTGCTCTTCGAGATCCAGACCGGGTCGCACGAGCGGATGCTGGTCACCCCGCTGCGCCGGCCCGCGTTGCTGATCGGCCGCGCGCTCAAGGAGATCGTGCCGGTGGTCGTGCAGGCCGCGGTCATCGTGGCGATCTGCCTGCCGTTCGGTTTCGACCTGCACCTCGGCGGCGCGCTGCTGGGCCTGGTCATCCTGTCGGTCTTCTGCCTGGGGCTCGGCTCGCTGTCGTACACGCTGGCGCTGGCGGCGAAGAATCAGGAGTGGTTGTTCTGGACCGTGCAGCAGACGCTGCTGTTCCCGCTGTTGCTGCTCGCGGGCATGCTGCTGCCGGTCGAGGCCGGGCCGGGCTGGCTGCAGGCGCTGTCGAAGTGGAACCCGCTGACCTACGTGGTCGACGCGGAACGGGCGCTGTTCAACGGCGACGTCTGGGCGTCGACGACCGTGACCGGCGCGATCGCGGCCGCCGCGGTGGGCGCGTTCGGCCTGCTGGTCGGCACCCGGGCGATGCGTCGCTCGGCCTGATCCGGGCGGCCGGGCCGGCTCGGCGAGCCGGCCCGGCCCGCGCCGGTGCAGGATCCGAACCCGGTACGGGCACACGGTGCGGCGCAAGCGGGCGGTCAACCGTTACCGTCATCCCGGACGACCGGCGATCGATGGGGGAACCGCGGATGTTCGGGTTGCGGCGGCGCGAGACGCGCTCCCTTCCGCGTACGCTCGGCCGGCTCATCGAGGGCCTGGCCCGCCCGGTGCCCGCCGCGCCGGAGCAGAGGCGCAGCAATCCCGACGCCGTCGTCGACTGCGCCGTGTATCACGCGGGTGCGCGCCGGCCCGGGCAGCTGCACTACGCGCACGCCGTCCGCCAGGCGCACCGGCAGAAGGACGCGTTCGTCTGGCTCGGGCTGCACGAGCCGGACGAGCCCACGATGGCCGCGATCGCCCGGGTCTTCGGCCTGCACGAGCTCACCGCCGAACAGGCCGCCACGGCCGGGCACCGGCCCGCCGCCGAAGTGATCGGCGAGGTCACCCGGCTCGTGCTGCGCACCGCGCGCTACGTCGAGCACGAGGAGCTGACCGAGAGCTCCGAGGTGGTGGACACCGGCGACGTCACCGTGCTGATCGGCGACCGTTTCGTCATCACCGTGCGGCACGGGGCCGCGGGTGCATTGCGGCCGGTCCGTCAGGAGCTGGAGCAGCGGCCCGCCCTGCTGGCCGAGGGTCCGTGGGCGGTCGCGTACGCGGTCAGCAGCCGCATGGTCGACCTCTACCTGGAGGTCGCCGCGCACGTGGAGCACGACCTCGAGGCGCTGGAGGAGGTCTCCTTCTCCGCCAGCAAGCCGCCTGACATCGCGCACATCTACCAGCTCAAGCGGGAGATGGTGGAGTTCAAACGGGCGGTGCTGCCGCTGCAGGAGCCGTTGCAGCGACTGCTCGACCGCGACATCGTGCCGGCGGGGCTGTACCCGTACCTGGTGGATGTGCGGGGGCGGCTGAACCGGGCGGTGGACCGGGTCGCCGGTTTCGACGATCTGCTGAACTCGATCCTGCAGGCCCGGCTCGCGCAGGTGTCGGTGGACCAGAACAATGACATGCGCAAGATCGCGTCGTGGGCCGCGATCGCCGCCGTGCAGACCGCCATCGCCGGCATCTACGGGATGAACTTCGAGTTCATGCCCGAGCTGGGCTGGCGATACGGCTATGCGGGCGTGCTGCTGCTGATGGCCGGGGCCGCGGTGGTGCTGCACCGCCGCTTGAAGAAGGTGGGTTGGCTGTGACGATCGCGGAGCCCGACCAGCGGTGGGCCGACCTGGGCCGGCAGGCCTGTGTCGTGCTGGCACCGCTGTTCCTGGCGGTCGAGCACGTCGGCAGCACCGCAGTGCCCGGGCTGCCGGCCAAACCGGTGATCGACCTGATGGCGAGCCTCGAGGACCTCGACGACGTCAACACCAGCGCGCTCGGGACGTTCGGCTACCGCAAAGCGCCGACCGACATGCCGCAGCGCCTCTTCTTCCGGCGCGAGGACTACGACAGCACGGCGTACCACCTGCACGTCGTCACGGCGGAGAGCTGGCCGGTGCGCAACGAGCGGTTGCTGCGCGACCACCTGCTCACCCATCCCGCCGACCGGGACCGGTACGCCGCCCTCAAGCGCGAGCTGATGGACAAGTTCGGGCCGGGGGACGCGTACACGCGGGGTAAGACCGGGCTGATCCAGGAGCTCACCGACGCGGCCCGCGCCGAGCGGGGTCTACCCTCCGTGCCGGTCTGGGAGGAGTAGGCCTCCCGCCGTGTGCCGGCTCACCCGCGGCATCGGACGTTACGGCTGTGACCAGGCATAACGCCTGAGGTCCCAGGCGCCTCAAAGATCCACCGAACGGTCCGGACCCGTCCCCCGGTCCGCAGGTTCTCCACTCCGGACAGTGTGCGGAGTGTGCACCACTCTGCCGTGGCAGTCGAATACTGCGGGTAACTACCGTTTGGATTCGATCACTGCACTGGGGGCGGTAGTAGTGGAAAGTACGGTCACCGAGGTCGTGCCGGAAAGCCTGGATCCGGGACCGGAAGGTCCGGGTCGTGGTGGCCTGGTCACCGTTCTGCGCGGGCATCTGGACCTGTTCCTGAACGCCGGTTCGCTGATGGCCACGACGGCGATCACGTCGCTGTTCGGCTTCGCGTACTGGTGGCTGGCCGCGCGTACCGCATCGGCCGAGGCCGTCGGCCAGGCGTCCGCGGCGGTCTCCGCGATGACGCTGATCGGCACGATCGGCATGTTCGGCATGGGCACCATGCTGATCTCCGACCTGCCCGCGCTGCGCGGCCGCAAGTGGGAACTGATCTCCACCTGCCTGCTGGTCGCCGGCAGCGCCGCGACCCTGGGCGGGCTGATCTACGTCGCGCTCGCCCACCTGGCCGTCCCCGGCCTGCAGAACGCGCTCGGCAGCACGGCCGCCACCGTGCTGCTGGTCTTCGGCATCGCGCTCAACGCGATGACCCTGGTCCTGGACGAGGCCCTGGTCGGGCTCCTGCAGGGACCGTTGCAGCTGATGCGCAACGCCTGGTTCTCGGTGGTGAAGCTGGTCCTGCTCGGCGTGCTCGCCGTGCTGCCGCTCACCCTGACCGGCGGCGAACTGCTGCTCACCTGGATCGCCGGCATGGTCCTCTCGGTGGTGATCCTGGGCCGCACGCTGCGGCGCAAGGGCATGGTCGATTCGGTACGCCCCCGCGTGTCGCTGCTGCGCGGCCGGGGCCGGGCGACGTTCGACCACAACCTGCTGAACCTGGCCACCTACCTGCCGCGCGCGGCCCTGCCCCTGGTCGTCACCGCGGTGCTGTCGGCCGAGGCGAACGCGTCCTTCTACACCGCGTTCATGGTGCTCTCGTTCCTGGCGATGGTGCCCGGCAACGTGGCCCTGACGCTGTTCGCGGTGGCCAGCGGTGACAAGGCCGCACTGCGTTCCAAGGTGCGGATGGGCCTGCTCATCTGTCTCGGCGGCGGCCTGCCGGTCTCGCTGGTCGTGGTCTTCTTCGCCAAGCCGATCATGGGCCTGTTCGGGGCCAGCTACGCCGAGTCGGCCGGCACCGCGCTGATGATCCTGGCGCTGACCTACGTGCCGTTCGTCTTCCACCACTTCTTCCTGGCGATCTCCCGGGTGCAGGGCCGCGTCCGGGGCGCCGGCATCTTCTCGGTCTTCGCCGGCATCGCCGAGCTCGTCGCCGCCTGGTACGGCGGCAGCCGCGGCAGCCTCACCGAACTCGTCACCTGGGTGGCAGTGGTGATGGCCGTCGAGATGGTGCTCGTCGCGCCGACCGTGCTGCGGGTCGTCCTCGCCCGCCCGCCCCTGGAGGAGAACATCATGTCGACCACCAGCCTGACTCTGCGCGAACGCGCCTGGCTGCCGCTGGAGTACATCCGTACCGTCGGCCCGCTGACCGGGGTGACCGCCGAGCGGTTGCGGACCGCCCTGATCGGCCTGCACGCCGCCGACCCGACCCACCGGGCGGTGTCGCGTCTCGATCGCGCCGGCGCCAAGTGGCTGCACATGGACGCGACCGCGTTCGCGGCCTACGTGCGGGAGGCGGTCACCGACCTCGGTGACGGACCGGCCGACTTCGACGCGATGACCCGCGAGCTGCAGGCCGAGCCGCGCGGTCACCACCCGGTGCGGATCCTGGCCGGCGGCGGGTACGTGGCCATGAAGGTGGCGCACGCGTACGGCGACGCGGGCCCGGTGAACACGCTGCTCCGCGAGCTGATCCGGGCGGCCGGCGAGGAACGGGCCGCCCAGATCGCCCCGTCCGTCCGGCACCGGTGGGCGCTGCCGAAGGCCTGGTGGAAGCAGTTCGGCACCAAGCCGGGCCGGTGGAAGCAGGGGCTGAGCTTCGCCCGGCCGCCGCACCCGCAGGAGTCGCCGACGCGGCCGTGGACGCCGGGACTGACAGTGGAGACCGCCCGCTCGGCGGAGGTGCTCGGCAAGATGCGCACGTGGCGTGACCAGTACGCGCCCGGCGTCACCACCTCGGCGATCACGTTCGCCGCGTTCACGGCGGCGCTGCGCGAGCTGGGCCTGAACCCGGACCTGTCCGGCGGCACGTTCCTGGCCGACGCCCGGCGCTACGTGGACCAGGGCGTCAGCATCGACAGCAACTTCTGCATGGGCCCGTTCCTGAGCCCGCCGAGCCTGACCGACCCGCAGGCGATCCACACGACGCTCAAGGCGGAACTGGCCACCGGCCGGATCCTGACCATGATGCTGCTGCGCGAGGGCAAGATCGCGGTGGCCGGCGCACCGGGCCTGCCGGACGCGTACCCGTCGGAGGCGGCGATCGAACCGCGGCCCCGGCTGACGTTCAGCAACCAGGGCCGGCACGACGTGCTCGCCGACCTGCCGTGGGCGGCCGAGGCCGCGGGCCGGGTCAACCAGAGCGTGCCGACGCTCAACGGGCCGGAGGGCATCACGCTCACCACGTCCGAGATGGGCGGGGTGCTGCACCTGGAGGCGACGTTCCACGCCTCGACGTACGACCCGGCCGTGGTGGCCCGGGCGCTGGAGCTGGTCTGCACCGACCCGGCCGCGCTCATCATGGCGACCCGCTGAGGATGAGGACTTACGCGCGGCCGGCCGCCCCCGCCGGTCGCGCGTAATCAGCTCCGGAACAGGAGAACGCGCGGGTGGCCGTCCGGCCACCCGCGCGTCACTTCAGTGAGCCGGACGTCAGTGGTGCCCGCCACCGTGGCTGCCGCCACCCGTGGTGCCGCCACCCGTGGTGCCGCCACCCGTCGTGCCGCCACCCGTCGTGCCGCCACCCGTCGTGCCGCCACCCGTCGTGCCGCCACCCGTCGTGCCGCCACCCGTCGTGCCGCCACCCGTCGTGCCGCCACCCGTCGTGCCGCCACCCGTCGTGCCGCCACCGGTGGTGCCGCCGTTGTTGCCACCCTGGTGACCGTTGTTGCCACCCTGGTGACCGTTGTTGCCACCCTGGTGACCGTTGTTGCCGCCCTGGTGACCGTTGTTGCCGCCCTGGTGGCCGTTGTTGCCGCCACCGTTGTTGCCGTTACCGTGGCCGTTGCCGCCACCGATCGGGCCACCGTTGCCCGGGCGGTACGCGACCACCGGCATGGCGATCCCGAAGGACCGGCGCACGGGGCGGTCGAAGCGGCCGCAGTTGTCGTACACGAGGGTGGCGCGCAGCAGCGCCACGCCGGAGCGGTCGAAGTCCGCGTTCACGCGGAACGCGGTGAAGTCGGTGCGCCCCGGGCGCAGCGAGTCGCCCCGCGAGAAGGACGTCGAGCGGGCGTTGCGCGGGTAGTCGACGTCGACGCGCCGGCCGCTCACCCAGACCTGGGCGTCACAGATGCGACGGTCGGTCTGCCAGCGGATGCTGACCCAGGTGTCGGTGTGGGCCCGGACCCGCTGCACGAAGTTGGAGACGGGCTGCGGTCCCCGCGGTGCCGCTTCCGCAGCGGTGGGCGCCACCAGCGACGCCATGCCAACCGAAGCGACGGTGGCGGCCACGAGGGCTCCGATACGCCGAGACTTGTTCATCCCATTCCTCCGAAACTAGTTCGTTGTCAGGCCGAGGGCTGGCCTGACGAAAGAGAGGTTATGGGCGATTTGCGCCTCACTACGGGATTTAGAGGCGTTTCGGGAGAATTTATAGCTTTTTAACCATTACGTGGAGGCCTACTAGTCCTTTCGACTGATGATCAAATGCTTCCGGAACGGTGCCGATGATCACGAAGCCCAGCGACTGCCAAAGGTGCACGGCAGCGGCGTTGACCTGCACAACCGCGTTGAACTGGATGCTGTGATAGCCGTCGGCGCGGGCCCACTCGACGACGTGCTCACCCAGCGCCCGGCCGACGCCCCGGCCGTGCCGGCCCGGGTCGACCATGAAACTGCCGGTGGCGACGTGCGCGCCGCGGCCCGGCCGGTTGGGCCCCATCTTCGCCGAGCCGAGGATCTCGTCACCCTCCACCGCCACCACGGTGCGGCCGGGTGGCTGCTCCATCCACAACGCCCGGGCCTCGTCGGGGCCGAGCCCGAGCGGGTACGCGTACGTCTCGCCGGCCTCCACGATCTGCGACCAGAACGGATAGATCCGGGGCCAGTCCTGCTCTGTCGCCTCTCTGATCCACATACGTCGACCCTAGGGCGACTTGAGTTCGCGTACCCAGGTGGCGGGGCGGTCCCGCTGACAGGATTCGCGACATGACTGAGGCACGCCGCGAGCCGGCCGTCCTGCTGGGCGCCGGGATCCTGGCTCTCGCGATCTCCGCGATCCGTCCGTACTCCTACGGCACCTGGCTGCTCGAGGTGCTGCCGGCGCTGATCGCCGCCCCGGTCCTGGTGCTGACCTACCGGCGCTTCCCGCTGACGCCGCTCGCCTACCGGCTGATCCTGGCCCAGGCGCTGATCCTGATGATCGGCGGCCACTGGACCTACGCCCAGGTCCCGGCCGGGGAATGGGTGCAGGACCTGTTCTCGCTGGAGCGCAACCCGTACGACCGGCTGGGGCATCTCTTCCAGGGCATCACCCCGGCGATCATCGCCCGCGAGATCCTGCTGCGCCGCACCCCGCTGCGTCCTGGCGGCTGGCTCTTCGCCCTGGTGGTCTGCGTGGTCCTCGGCGTGAGCGCGTGCTGGGAGTTCTTCGAGTGGTGGTCGGCCCTGATCGGCGGCAGCGCGGCCGACGACTTCCTCGGCGCGCAGGGCGACGTGTGGGACACCCAGTGGGACATGTTCCTGGCGCTGTGCGGTGCGGTCGTCAGCCAGCTGCTCTTCTCCCGCCGGCACGACCGTCAGCTGGATGGGCTCAGGACACCACCGGAGTAATTCGGTCGTTGCGCAGGTGCTCGTAGACCACGGAGGTGCGCACGTCCGCCACGTGCGCGTGCTCGGTCAGCCGGTCGATGACAAAGGCATAGAGGCTCTCGTTGTCCGGCACCGCCACGTGGATCAGGAAGTCCTCCGAGCCGGTGGTGACGAAGACGCCGAGCGTGTCCGGCAGGGCGGTCACCCAGTTCCGGAAAGCCTCGATGTTCCGTCGCGACGGGGGCCGGATCCGGACCGCGATGAGCGCCTGCACCGGCCGGCCGATCGCGGCCAGGTCGACGGTGAGGCTGGCGCCCCGGATGACGCCGCGCTCGCGCAGCGCCCGGGTGCGGTCCAGCGCGGTCGTCGGCGAGACCCCGACCGCGGCGGCGATGTCGCGGTTGGTGCGCCGTGCATCGATCTGCAACTCCCGCAGCAACGCCGTATCAAGTTCGTCCAGATGCGCCATAGCGCCAGCGTATCCGGATTAAGTACGGATTCCTTGTCAGCACCCCGTGCGGATGCCTACCGTTTCTCACTATGAACGGCATTAATCAGGTGGGCTTCGAGCCCGCGGAGATCCGTACTGGCGAGCCCACCCGCTCCGCCCGGCTCAAGTGGGTGATCGTCGTCGACGAGGCGCTGCCCGCCGGACGCGCCACCAACGCGGCCATCTGTGTCGCGGCGGCCACGACCGCGGCGGTGACCGGGCTGCTCGGGCCGGACGCCAAGGACGCCGACAGCTCCGTGCACCCCGGCCTGCCCTGGGCGGGCTGCTCGGTGCTGGGCGCGCCCGTCGCCCGGCTCACCGAGATCCGTACGCGGGCAGCCGACTCGCTGGGCGTCTTCGTCGCCGACATGCCGGTCCAGGGCCAGGCCACCCGGGTGTACGACGAGTACCTGCGCCAGGTCGGGGAGACGGCCGGCGCCGAGCTGGCGTACCACGCGGTCAGCCTGGTCGGGCCGCGCAACCGGATCGACAAGCTGGTGCACCGCCTGGGCCTGCTCGCTTGATTTGACCGTTCAAATCACCGGTAAAGCCCCGATACGCGACGATAGGGGTGGTTACCGACAGAGGGAGACGGCATGTCGCTCAGTGCGGCCCATTCGGCGGCGTTCCGCCGGGAGGCGCCCCAGGAGGGCCGGGTCTGGTCGATCCGGGACGCCGCGGGCTATCCGGCTCCGGAGGACGAGGCCGGCCGGCGGGCCATGCCGTTCTGGTCCAAGCCCTCCCGGGCCGAACGCGTGGTCGGCGCGGTGCCGGCGTACCGGGGCTTCGACGTGGTGGAGATCCCGATGGCCGACTGGCTGGACAGCTGGCTGCCCGGCCTGCGGCAGGACGGGCTGCTGGTCGGGGTGAACTGGGCCGGCGCCCGCGCCACCGGCTTCGACCTGGCGCCCGACCGGGTCGCCGCGTGGTTCACCGAGCAGCCCTGACGACGCTCACCGCTCAAGGAGACCCGCTGCGCGGGAAGTCGCGCAGCACGTCGGCGCACTCGCGGACGACGGTTCCTAGGCACGACCGGGCAATCGTCGCGTGGGCCGGTGGCCCCGGACCCCGGCACCCCCTATGCTTGCCGAACTGCAAACAAAGGGGTAGCGGTGCGAAGTCTCGAGATCCTCGTTGTCGACGACGACGATGCCGACGCCCTGATGATCTCGGAGGCGCTCGAGGGTTCCGAGCAGCAGACGACGGTCAACCGGGTGGCGGACGGGCGCGAGGCGCTCGACTACCTGCTGCGCACGGCGCCGTACGAGGACGCCCACCGCCCCGATCTGATCCTGCTGGACCTCAACATGCCCCGCATGGACGGCCGCGAGACGCTGGAAGCGATCAAGACCGACGAGCGGCTGAAGACCATCCCGGTGGTCATCCTGACCACCTCGGGCGCGGCGCCGGACATCGCGTCGAGCTACCAGCACCGGGCGAACGCGTACGTGACCAAGCCGTTCGGGCTGGACGAGTTCGAGGCCACGGTCCGGACGATCGACCGCTTCTACCGCGAAGTGGCGCTGCTCCCGCCGGGCGACTGAGCGCCGGTTACCGCGCATCCCCGCGGGGTACGAGCAGAGCCATGTCGGACAACACCGCCCCCGAGGACCTCGGGGCCCCGCAGTCTTTCCTCGTCCTCGCCGACGGCACGCCGGTCTACGACCGCGCGGGCGACAAGGTGGGCACGGTCGCGCACGTCCTCTCCGACGACCGGGACGAGATCTTCCAGGGCCTGGTCGTGAAGACCGCGCAGGGCCACCGCTACGCCGCCGCGACCCAGATCGACGGCCTCTTCGAACACGGTGTCATCGTGGCGGTCCCCGCGGCCGAGCTGCACGAGCCCACCGAGGAGACGATGGCCAAGGCCGGCGAGGACGACTCCTTCACCGACGGTCTGCGCCGGGCCTGGAACTGGCTCGTCCAGCCGAAGTGACCCCGGCGGCCGCGACGAGTCCGAGGCGGCTCAGCGCGGCGTTGTCGTGGAAGCGGGTCAAGCCGGCGATGCGCTCCCCGCGTACCGTCAGCGCCAGCAGGCCGGCCGGGCGCGCGACCGTCTCGCCGGGCTCGGCCAGATAGCAGGCGTAAGCCGGCTGGGTGTTGACCTCGGCCGGGACGAGGAGCAGCTGCCGCGACCCCCGCCACGCGTCGCTGGCCCGCAGGAAAGCGCCGATCGCCGCCGGGCCCTGATATTCGTGCGGCGCCGGCGGCATGGTCAGCCAGGCGTCGTCGAGCAGCAGCCCAACGACCGTGTCCACGTCACCGGCTGTGAACGCGTCCGCGAAGCGTCGCGCCAGCCGGCCGTCGTGCGGCGTCGTCCGCCCGTCGCCCACCGCGGACCGGGCCCGCTGGAGCACGCCCTTCACCACGGTGGGAGTGGTCGCGAGCATCCCGGCGACCTCGGCGGTCGGATACCCGAGGACGTCCCGCAGGATCAGGACGGCGGCCTGCCGGGGCGGAAGCCGTTGCAGCGCGGTGATGAACGCGAGCTCCACCGCCTCCTTCATGCCGTAGCGCGCCTCCGGGCCCGGAGCAGTGTCGGGAAGCTGCTCCAGCAGGGTGTCGGGGCACGGCTGCAGCCACGTCACCGCGTCGCGCCGGGTCGGCGCGGGCGGCTCGAACGGAGGTTCCGGCGCCACTGGGACACGCCGGCCGGCCGAGCGCCGGAGGTTGAGACAGCGGTTGGTCGCGATCGTGTAGAGCCAGGTGCGCAGCGAGGAGCGGCCCTCGAAACCCGCCAGCCCCTTCCAGGCCGCCACCAGCGTCTCCTGCAGGGCGTCCTCGGCATCGCTCAGCGACCCGAGCAGCCGGTAACAGTGCACCAGCAGCTCACCACGGTACGGCTCGACCAGCTCACCGAAGTCCGTACCGTCCACGCCCGCAGCATCTCATCCCCGGACCGTTCCGATCGTCCCCGCGCCGGTGTCTCAACAAGGGACCGAGCACCGAACCGAAGGGAACCCCGATGCCGGAAGAAGAGAGTGCCGCCCTGCGCGTGGCGCTGGCGTACCACCGGGCCTGGACGAGCAAGGACGTCGAGCTGGCCTTGACCTATGTCGCGGACGACCTGGTCTGCGACGCACCGGCCGGCCGTATCGACGGCCGCGACGCCTACCGCGACTTCCTCGCGCCGTTCGCCCGGTCGCTGATCAGCACTACCCTGATCGCCGCCTTCGGCGACGAGGACAAAGCCCTGCTGATGTACGACACCAGCTCCGCGCTCGTAGCCAGCGCTCCCGGCGCCGAATGCCTGACCGTGCGGCAGGGCCGGATCACCCACAGCCGCTTCATCTTCGACCGCCTCCCCTTCGCCGCCGCGAGGCAGGCCATGGCCTAGCGTCAGCGGCAGGAGGTACCGGTGGACGAGAACGAGTTGCGCACGGCGGAACGCCGCCTGCAGGCTGCCCAGCTGGCGTCGGACGTACCGGCGCTGGACGAACTGCTCGACGACCGGCTGGTCTTCACCGGGCCCGACGGCGCGCTCTACGGCAAACAGGACGACCTGCGCGTGCACCGCACCGGCACGCAGGTGATCGATGCCCTGCACGAGGAGGAGCTGACCGTGCTGGTCGCCGGGCGGACCGGGATCACCTGGTTCCTCGGCGACCTGCGCGGCAGCATCAACGGCACGCCGTTCGAGGCCCGGATGCGCTACACCCGCACGTGGGTGCACGACGACGAGCACGGCTGGCGCATCATCGCGGCCCACGCGAGCGTCGTCTGAGCAGCTTTCAGGCCCCGTCGAGCACGACCCGCAGAAAGCCGATCAGGTCGGCGCGCCGGCGCACCGGGTTCCGGTACAGCGCCGGCCCGCCGACCCGGATCCGCCGGGCTTCCCGGATCACCCGATGCCAGCGTTCGTCGTACGTCCGCAGGGCGAAGTCGGCGGCCTCGGTCTTCGCTGTGACCCGCCCGGCGGCAAGCGTGTGCCGCAGCCGAGCAGCCCCGAGGACACCCCAGGACGTCGCCCGGGCGCTGAAACCGGCCGGGCCGCGCGCGGTCACGTCGCGCCAGCGGGTCCAGTAGCCGGCGAGGTTCTGCCGGGTGCTCTCGGCCAGCGCCGGCCAGTCGGTGTGGATACCGAGCCCGGCCACGCCGGGACCCCGGACGGCGACCCCGCTCTGGGCGAGCACGTGCCAGGTCACGAGATGCCGTTCGAAGCGTGACTCCGGCTCGACCTGCCACTCGTGTACCGCGGGCCCGGGCGGGCAGGTGGCGGGATCACGCCGGAGGTCCTCGGCGGTCACGTACAGACCGTCGAAGTACGGCTCGCGGTGGGCTCGTCGCAGGTCGGCGTGCACGGCTCGCAGGGTCGCCACGTCCGGCGTACCGGAGACGACCGCGACGAAGTCGATGTCGCTGACGCCGGGCTGATAGTCCCCGAGCGCGACCGACCCCTGCAGGTAGAGCCCGCGCACCAGGCCGGGCGCATGCCGGTCGGCCAGGTCCAGGTAGGTCGCGCAGGTCTGCTCGACATTCACCCGCGTCACGGTATCCGTAGGGTGGAAACGTGTGGCAGCAGCGGCGTTTCCGGCTGTTCTGGGCCGGGGACGCGATCAGCGCGGCGGGTGGCGCCCTCTCCACCGTGGCGCTTCCGCTGCTCGCCATCGGACGCTTCCGGCTCGGGGGTCGGAGCGGTGCGGGCCGCGCAGACCCTGCCGTTCCTGCTGCTAGCGGTCCCGGTGGGGCTGCTGGTGGACCGGGTGTCACGGCGGCGGTTGCTGCTGATCGCCGACACGGCCCGCTTCCCCCTGGCTGTGGCGATCGCGGTGGCCGCCGCGCTGCACGTGCTGACCCTCGGGTGGCTGGTGGCGTTGGTGCTGCTGGTGGCCGTGTTCACGGTGCTCTACGAGGTCACGTACCTGTCGGTGCTCCCCCAGCTGGTCGACCGGCCGGACCGGCTGCCGCACGCGAACCGGGCCGTCGAGGTGGCGCACGCGGGCGCCGCGCTGGTGGGCCCGGGAGTCGGCGGCGCGCTGGTGGGCGCGCTGACCGCGGCCGGGGTGGTGCTGCTGGACGCGCTGTCGTTCCTGGCCGGCGCGCTGCTCACCGCCGTCAACCGGTGGCCGTCGCCGGTCCCGGCGCCGGACCGACGGACGTCCCGGCCGGGAGCGGGCTGGGCGTGGCTGTGGCGCGACCGCTACGTGCGGCCGATGACGCTCTACCTGGCGGTCAACAATCTGGCCGCGCAGGCCTTCCAGACCGCGTTGCTGCTGTTCGTGCTCGGCCCGCTGGGACTGCCGGCGGCCGCCGTCGGGGTCGCCGTCGCGGCGTTCGGCGGCGGGTTCCTGCTGGGGGCGCTGATCAGCCCGGCCGCGGCGGGCCGGTTGGGGATCGGCCGCGTCGTGGTGACGGCCGCCGTCGCGGCCGCGGCGGGCATGGGCCTGGTCGCGGCGGGCAGCGGTCTGATCATGGTCGTGGCGGGTGCACTGTTCGCGGGTACGGGACCAGGAATGCTCAACCTGCACAGCATCGCCCTGCGCCAGGCGATGACACCTGGTGCCCTACTGGGACGGGTCAACGCCGTGGTCAAAACCATCTCGTACGGGGCGACGACCGTCGGCGCCCTCGCGGGTGGGATGGCTGCCACCGGCATCGGGCCGCGCCTGGTGATCGCCTTCGCCGCAGCCGTCTCGGCCGGCGCGGCGCTCATTCCCGCCTGCTCGGCCATCCGCTCCCTCAAGGGCCTTCCCGCCACCTGAGCGCCGGCGGCCTTGGTAATGGGTCAGCCGACCGTTTCGAGGCCTGAGTCGCCGCAGATCTTGACCAGTTCCGCTGCCGCCGCGCTGACCGCCGCGACCGCGTCCGGTTCGGCGTCAGTGCCGTGGGCGGCCACCGCCTTCGTGTACGCCGCCGACAGGGCCTGCGCCGCGTCGGCGACCGGGGCGTCCGCCGTTCCTGAGGCGGCGGTGATGTCGGCGACCACGCCGGGGGTCATCAGTGAGGCGTCGCTGACCGCGCGGACGGCCTTGCCGCAGGCGATCGCGCCGGGTGGCTCGTCGTCCGAGGCGGCCGAGGGTGCCGGTGCGCTGGGGACCGGGGCGCTGGGGACCGGTGCGCTGCTCGCCTTGGCCGGCGGCGCGGAGGCCGGTTCCGACGACGGGCTCGAGCAGGCGGCGATCATGCTCCCGCCGACCAGGCCGGCGGCGATCAGGCTGCCGGCTGTCAGGACGGACCGGGCGAAAGCGGGCAGTGATCGTGGCATCGGCTCAGGGTAAGGCCGCTGGGGGCGTACCCCGGGGAGACGGCACGCGGGCCGGTCGGAAACCGACCGGCCCGCGGCACGCGGTTTGTCAGGCGCGCTCAGATGGCGCTGCCCTTTTTGTAGTCTTCCCAGCTCATGTTCCAGTCCGTCCAGCCGTTGCCGTTCTTCAGCTTCTCCTCAGTGCCGCTGACCGTGATCGGGTCGCCGAGCATCGTGCGGGAGAACAGCCACTTGCCCATGGCCATCGAGACGTTGACGCAGCCGTGCGAGACGTTGCGCTTGCCCTGCACGCCCTCGGACCACGGCGCGGCGTGGATGAACTGGCCGCTCCAGGTGATCCGCTGCGCGTAGTCGATCTTCGTCTTGTAGCCCTCGCCCTCGGGCAGCTCGTCGGTCGTGTCGAAGACGGTGTGTTCCTTCTTCTCGATCACGACCATCGTGCCGCTGGAGGAGGGGGTGGTCTTCTTGCCCAGGCTGACCGGGATGGTCTTGACGACCTTGCCGTCCTGCTTGACGGTCATCTTCTTGGTCTTGTTGGACACCGTCATCACGAACGAGCGGCCGACCTTGAGGTCCACGGTCAGGTCGGAGCGGCCGTACCAGCCGTCACCCATCGGCACCCCGGCGAGCTGCACCTTGTAGAAGATCTTGGTGTAGGCCTTCCAGTACGTCTTCGGGCGGTAGTGCACCTCGGTGGGGCTGGTCCAGTGCCAGATGCCCTCCTGGGCCGGCGTCGCCGTCACCGTCATGCGGCGCTGCACGTCGTCGCGGTATTTCTCCGGGACGGAGCGGCCGAAGCGGACGATCATCGGCATGCCGACACCGACAACGTTGCCGTCACCGAGGAAGCTCGTCACCCGGACCAGCTTCGACGGCTTGTTCATCACCGTGAAGTTGCTGGTGGTGGAGCCGCCCTTGTCGCCCGAAGGGGTGCCGTTGACGGTCACCGTGTAGGCCTTGCCCCAGCCGAGCGCCTTGGCCGGCGTGAAGACCTTCTTGTCCTTGTCGAGGGTGCCCTTGACCTCGGCGCCGTCAGCGTCCTTGACCTCGACGGAGGTGTTCTCGGCGTCCTCGGTGTCGTATTTGATCTCGGCGATCGCCTCGACGTCCTTGGCGTCCGCCGCGGGCGAGGTCACCGCCACCGTGCTGAGCGTGGGCTGCGGCGAGGGGGCGCCCGAGGCCGAGGTGCCGTCGCCCGGTCCGCCGCCCTGCCAGGAGGGGGTCTCGGCCTTGTCACCGCTGCAACCGGCGGTGACCAGCACAGTCGCGGTCGCCAGAGCCGCCACGGCGACCTGCCACGGCCGTCGCCCGGCCCGGCTGGTCATCCGGAGCGCTCGCGCACCCGTCGACCGTTCTCCACGAAGTCCCATGATCCCTCTCACCGCGCTGTCGTCCCGGCGCCCATCTTCCCCCATGAATGCCGGGCCACCAATCCCGGTTTCGTGCCGCGGCGCCCGGAGGGTGGCGCCGCGCCGCGGGTTCAAGCGACCGGACCCACTTTACGCTTCAAGTTTCAGGCGCCTTCCTGGGCTGCCAGTTCGGCCGGCACCGGCAGGGCGCTGCCCTTGATGAATTCCTTCCAGCTCATGTCCCACGCCGTCCAGCCGTTACCGGCGTCGAGCTTGTCCTCAGTACCCCGAACGGTGATCGGATCACCGATCAGCGTCTTGTCGAAAAGCCAGCGGGCGTTCGACGGGGACACGTTGACACAGCCGTGTGACACATTCCGGCGGCCCTGCGAGCCGACCGACCACGGCGCGGAGTGGACGTACTGGCCGCTCCAGGTGAGGCGCTGGGCGTACTCGATCTCGGTGCGGTAGCCCTCGTCCGGGCCCAGCTCGGCGGTGGTGTCGAAGACGGTGGCCGCCTTCTTCTCCATGATGACCATCGTGCCGCTCGACGAGGGGGTGCTCTTCTTGCCGAGACTGACCGGCAGCGTACGGACGGTCTTGCCGTCCTGGACCACGGTCATCTTCTTGGTCTTGTTGTCGACCTTCATGACGAAGCTGCGGCCGATCTTGGCGGTCGCACCGCGGTCCTGGTCGCCGTACCGGCCGCCACCGGTCGGCAGACCACCGACGGCGATGCGCACCTTGAGCTCGGTACCGGTCTTCCAGTAGTTCGGCGCCCGGTAGTAGGCCTGGGTGCCGCTCGCGGTCCACGACCAGACGCCGGGCTGCTCCGGGGACGTCTTGACGAACATCCGCTTCTGGACGGCAGCCCGGTCCTTCTTCTTGATGCCCGGGTTGAACTCGACCACGACCGGCATGGCCACGCCGTAGGTGCGGTCGTCGAAGAGGTAGAGGCCGGTGCCGGTCTTACGGGCCGGCTTGCCCATGGTCGTGAAGGAGGTGCCGGCGGTCTTGGTGCCACCGGCGGAGTCGACGGCGGTGACCGTGGCGTCGTACTTCTTGTTGGTCTTGAGCGGCTTGCTCGGCACCCAGGCCGAACCGTCGTCGCGCAGCGCGCCGGCGACTGTCTTGCCGGAAGCGTCCTTGAGTGCGACGGTCGTCACCTTGCCGCCGGAGACCTTGAAACCGATCTCGGCGCTGACCGGAACATCCTTCTTGCCCGTGGCAGGAGTCACAGTGAGCGAGACGGCAGTGGAACCGCCGGACTGGCCGGACTCGGCGACACCGGACTCGGGCACCCCACCGGAAGCGGCAGCAGAAGGTGAGGCGCCGACCCAGGCAGCAGGGGTGGGCTTGTCCTCATCACCACTGCAAGCAGCCAGCGCCAGCGGCGTGACCACCACCAACGCCACAACCGCCACGAGCGAGCGCCGCATGCTGACCATCCTTGATCCTCGATCCCACGTTCCGCGGGCACATCCTGCCCTACCCGCGCAACGCCAGGGGTCATCCCGACGGTGGGACTCGCCAAGACGATCATGCGGGGGTGCCGATTTCAGGCTCCCGGGAACCCCGTGTTAATGTTTCTGCGTTGTCAGCGAGCGCCGCTAGCTCAACTGGCAGAGCAGCGGACTCTTAATCCGCGGGTTGTAGGTTCAAGTCCTACGCGGCGCACAGGTGACGATGGCCCTGACCAGAGGTTCTACTCTTGGTCGGGGCCATTTTTCGTCCCTCGGCCTCGCCACCTCAATGTCACGGCTTGCGCGCTACCGCCCCGTACGCATCCAGCCACTCGGCCTTCCCGTCCGGGCGCCAATCCGTGATCTGCACCAGGCCCGGCTCCACCATCTCCAGGCCGTCGAACAAGCTGCCGATCTCGTCCGGGCTGCGCAGGACATACGGCACCCCGCCGCTCTGGGCCAGCCGTGCGGCACCCTCCACCACGGCCGGGGTGGTGTTCGTGCCGTCCCACAACACCAGGAAGCTTCCCGGCGGCGTCGCCTCCATCACCCGGTTGACGATGGACGACACCACCGTGAGGCGGGGCTCGTAACCCATGACGCCCATGAACATCACACCGACCGGCTGGGAGAAGTCGAGCACCTTCGCCGCCTCGGCGAGGATCAGCTCCGGGTCGTGGTAGTCGGCGTCCACATGCGTGGCGCGGCCCTGGCCGCCGGTTCCGGCCATCAGGGCCTGGGCGTGCGCAAGCACCAGCGGGTCGTTGTCCACGTAGACGACCCGCGATTCGGGCGCGACCGCCTGGGCGACCTCGTGGGTGTTCTGCATCGTCGGCAGTCCCGTGCCGATGTCGAGGAACTGCCGGATGCCGGCCTCGGCGGCCAGGTATCGGACCACCCGGATGAGGAACTGACGGGAATGCCTGGCCATGAGCACGATCTCGGGGTAGACCTGCGCCACCGCGTCCCCGGCGGCCCGGTCGGCGGCGAAGTTGTCCCTGCCCCCCATCCAGTAGTTCCAGATCCGTGCCGCATGCGGCACATCGGGCTGCAGCTGGGCGGAGATCTCGTCCTCAGTGGGCGCCATGAGCACGTTTGTACGGGACCCACACCGGGTGCACAAGGCCGATGCGCGGTCGGCCTCACCGTCCCGGCCGCGCGACCACGCCGAGGACGCGGTCACACGCGAGGCAGCCGAACCGGCGGGAATCATTGCGGTAGCCGGGGTTGTCACTCACGACCGTGAAGGTGCGCGGCGGGACGCGGCCGTCCCCGGTGACGCACCGAGCGGGCAGGTCGGCCGGCACCGGATCACCAGCCACCGCGGTGCATCGCTTGACCATCCACACCCGACGCTCCCCCGGTTCGGCTGCCGGAGCGGCACGCCGCGCCGCTCGCCCACCGGAACGGGCTCACCGGCCGCGTGTCCACAATGGGCGATCGACGTTCACCCGCCTCCGGGTGACCGCCGCGCCGGCTATGGCACCAAGTGACGGGCAGCCGAACCTTGTCATCCATCAGGGATGAGGGACGGGGACGAGATTTCCAGCATCGTTCGATGCATGGCCACCGCAGCACCTCCCCGGGAACGCGCTCCCCGCGGGGGTGCCGACCGGCGGCCGATGACAGGTTGAAGGGAGGCCGCGCCATGGCGAAGAAGTCGAAGAAGGACAAGAAGGGCAAGAAGAACAAGAAGAAGTGACCGGGTGGGCCGACGGCGCATCCGCGTGCGGCCGTCGACTCCGACCGGCGTGACACCCGGCCCGGAAACGGCGTATCCAGCATCCGTCTCAGTGCTTGGACCTCAGCTTCCGGAAACCCTTGGACAGCTTCGCCTGCGTCTTCGGGTCCTTGGCCTTGCGCATCATCTCCTTCTCGAGTTCCTTCGCCTTCGGCGACTTCGCGGCCTTTTCTATCCTGCTCATGAGCTTTCCCATGAGGCCTCTGCCCTCTTCTCCGACGCACTCAGGACCGGCTACTCGATCGACGCGCTGAGGTGCGCGTGTAAGTCACTGTGGGGCGCGTCCTGCCTACCCACCTCATCCAGCCCGGATGACGTCGGCGTCAGCGCTAGCTGCCCCCGGAAGATGCGCAGGAAGAAGACGAACAGGGGCGACAGTTGCCTGCCGTGATCGGCGAATGGCGAACTGCATGGCGATCAGGGCGGCGACCGCTGGTACGGGGCGATGTCGGCGTCCACGTCCTGTTCGGTGAACGGGGTGTCGCGCGGTGCGTGACCGTAGGCGATCGCGCCGATCGCGGAGGTCATGACCACGCGCCGGACGCCCGCCTCGCAGCCGGCCACCGCTTCGCACCAGCCCGCGTCGTCAGCCCGGTGTGAGGCGGGGCTTCAGTTCCTGGGCCGCATCACAGGCCGTGGTGGACGTGTGCGGCCCACTGCGTCGGCAGGGCGGGGTGACGAGCGCGGTGGGCCCGGACGGCGTGATGTAGCGCCGTCGCAGCGGTGGTGGGATCCGGGTCGGAGGTGCCCGGCCCGAGGAGGCCGCGATAGAAGTCCTCGGTGATCATCGTGGCGGCGTGGTCGTTGACCGGCCACAGGGTGCCGACGACCGCCCGATATCCGGCGAGCTGGAAGGCGGCCGTCAGATGCGTCGTCTCATCGGCGTGGAACGCCGTGGTGTGGGTGACGCTGCACGCGGACAGGTAGGCGAGTTCGCCGTGGTCGAGACGCAGGCCGCTGATGGCGGTCACTGTCAGCGGCCTTTCCAGGTGGTCCTGCAACAGCAGGCGGTTCTCGGTGGAAGTGAGCAGGTCGGCGACTCCGTGACAGGCGAAATGCGTGATCTCGTGGTGCGGCAGGGCCTCGATGACGGTGGCGTGGCCGGGTGAGCGCAGGATCGTCGTGGCCGGCAACAACCTCTCCAGCAGGCGGGTTTCGGCGGCGGCACCGGGCAGCGGCGAGACGCCGGGGGCCTCGGGGACGGACACGACCAGGACGGACGCCGCTTGACGGGGCCGGGACCGGGCGCGGTGGGAGTGAGCGAGCGCACGGATCGTGGTCGTATAGGAGGAGATCACCCGGTCCAGCGCGGTGTCGTGACCGCCGTCGGCATGGCGGCCCGCGGCGTGCAGCGGCAGCAGCGCACAAAGGCCGACCGGGCACCACCAGATCCTCGGCCACGGCTGACCGCCGCCCGGGGGACCGGTGTGGCCGAGGGCGTCGAGGACCGGTGCCGCCGCGGCGTCCCACAGCCAGGCGAGGATCGCCAGGACGTCGCGCTGAGCCTGCTGCCGCCCGGCGACCGCGCCCGGCTCCGTGGCGATCTGCTGGGCCTGCTGCAGGGCCGTGACGCGCTGGTCGACCGCCTGCCGGGTGAACAGCGGCAGGTCCACGACGACGGGCTCGCCGGGATCGCTGGTGAGAATCAGCGCGCTGCCATGGTCGCGATGGGCGACGACGTAGATGATCGGCCCCCGGGTCGCTTGCTCGCTGAGCTTCCCGATCGTCCCGGCGCGATTGTCGCGCCGGGCGAGTTCCTTGCCCATGGCGACGCTCCGCACCTGCTCCATCAGTTCCAAGGCCCGGCCGGGCGCGCCCGCGAGGATCGCGGCCTCCGCCGCCGTCGAGGCCAGATCCAGCACCTTGATGGAACGGTTGACGCGGTCATCGAAGCCCAGGTGCCACGGCGTGATCCGCGGGAGTTGCCGCACCGCCGACTCCGCCATCGCCAGGGCGGCGCCGTTGTCACCCGCGCGGATGTACATCTCGGCGGCCCTCTGCGCGGCCACAACTTCGGGGTTCCCCGACGTGGACTGCATGCTCGCAGCCTCGGCATAGGCCGCACAGGACCCAGCCAGCGCGACGCGGTCGCCGTCATGTTCGTATCGCGCCGCCAGGGCCCGGCCCAGATGAAACTGAGCCATCCCGCGCTCGGGGTGGGACCCGGGCGAGCGTGCGACGGCTTCCCGGCCCACTCGTATCGCCGCGGCCAGATCCTCCGGCCGCTGGTGCACGGTGAACGACGTCACCAGAGCGGCACAGAGCTCGTGCAGCTCCCCGCCCAGTGCAGCCGCCTCGCGCAGAACCGTAACCGCCTCGTCGGCAAGGTCCGGCCGGCCGCCGTGTTCGGCTGCCGCCCACAGCATCGTGCCCCACGCGCCGAGGAGGTCCGCCCGCTTCGGATCGCCGGGTGGACATGCGGCGACAACGCCACGCGTCAGCTCGGTGGCCTCGTCGATCAGAGCGTCTTGCCGGGTCCTCAAGAACAACGCGGTGAGGGCATTGGCCAGTCGTACCTGGAAGAAGCCGATCTCGGGAGAGCCGGGCCGCGCATCGGCTACCGCGCGCCGACTCAGCTGGATGCCTTCCTCCAATACCGCCAGCTCGCCGTATGCAGTGTGCTGCTGCAGCAGCAGGGCGCTCGCGACGGACGGCTTGTGCATGAACCGCCGAGCCCAGAGTTCGAACTCGAATCTGGCGATGAGAAGCACCGGGGGAAGCGCCATCCACCAGGTCCACCAGGTGAGGTAGACCAGCACGCCCGTCGCGGCGATGGCCAGCCCTCCGGGCAGGACGACAAAGGCCAGGCAGCACAGCGGAAGCCACCACGGACCCCCCAAAGCGCCGACGACCACCGCGCCGGCGATCGCCAGCGGCACGAAGGCACATCCGCCGGGGACCCGAAAGGTCATCTGGGGCTCCGCCACATCGACCATTGTCACTCAGGGCGATACATCGGGAGGTACGTGCCGATGAGCAGGGTCGCAGCGGTCAGGGCAGGTCTTCGGGTGGTGCGCAGGCCAGGTGCTGGCGGTCGCCGCCCGCGTGCACGTACCGGGCCTTGCGCGCCCCCGCCGGCGCCGGGCCGTCGGGTGAGGCGTAGAGGGATGGCTGCGGGCTGGCGGATGTCTCGAAGGGCGTCGGCGAGATGTCCTTCGCCCGGGCCACACCCACGCAGAAGACGACCTTCGTGGCATCCTCCGGGAGCTGCAACGCGGGCTTGAAGGCGAACCCGTACGGATGAGCGACCTTGAGCGGCAGCCGCACCGTGACCGACCCGGTCAGCTCAGCCCCGGCCGGAAGCACCGTCCCGAACTGGGTGTACGGCCGGGCCAGCCCCACCTTCGGCGGCTGCGCGAAGAGCCGCTGCGACACCTCGATCGTGTCCTCGTCGCGGGGCACGACCCAGGCGCCGGGCGAGTTCGACACTCCGCCGTCCGTGTCGGCGGAGCTGCCGTTGAAGACGGCGATCTCGGCCGGCTCGTCGTTGCGCAGCGTGTAGGTCCAGGTCAGCGCCGTCGGCGTGCGGGCGAATGTCGTGGTGAGGGTGGCCGCCACCGTCGGGCCGGGGCGGTCGGGCAGCGTGGGAGCTTCTTCGGTGCAGGCGGCCGCGCCCAGCAGGACGGCAGCGGCGAGCACGGCAGAGGCGACGCGGGAGCGGAGGCGCATGTCAGTACGACGGCCGCCGGGGCGCGCCCAGTTCCTCGCGGAGGCCGTTCTCCGTGAACTGCAGCGGGTGGTCCGGGTCGATCTGTTCCGGGGTGGACGGGTCGTCGTCGTGGTCGATGGGCAGGCCCGCCGCCACCCGTTCGTAGTTGGGGACGCCCTGGTTGGTCGGGCCCTGGTACGTGTCCTCGTCCAAAGTGTCGTTGGCGTAGTCGTAGACGTGGGCCATCTCGTGGTAGAGGACCGTCACCGGAGGGCTGTTGTGCACGGTGTCGAACGACGGGTTGTATTCGATGGCCCAATTCTCGCCGAACAGCAGGTTGTCGTCCGGCCACGGCGCCTTGCCGTTCTCCTCGGTCAGCTCGGAGATCGTCAGGCCGTTGCCGTCGTAGAACCAGTTGGCGCTGTCGTCGCTGGCCTTCTGCAGGTTGGCCAGCATCTGCTGACCGGTCGGTGACGCCCGCAGCAGGTCCAGGTCGGCCTCGACCCGGGCCACGAAGTCCGGCGAGCCGGTCACCTTGATGAAGTCGACGTCGTCGGAGACCTCGACGTTGACCACCCGCTCGGCCCCGCTGACGGTGTCATCGTTCTGGCCGAACACCTGGTCGTTGCCCGCTCCCGCGACGACCGTGTCGCGGCCCCAGCCGGAGTAGAACTTGTCGTCGCCGGTGCCGCCGCGCAGGACGTCGTCGCCGCGGCCGCCGGAGATCATGTCGTTGCCCGCGCCGCCGGTCAGCTCGTCGTTGCCGGCCCCGCCCTCGAGGTAGTCCTGGCCCGCGCCGCCGTCGACCGAGTCGTTGCCACCCATGCCGTACGCGGTGTCGTCGCCCAGGCCGCCGCGCAGGCGATCGTCGCCGTCGCCGCCGTCGAGGTAGTCGCGCCCGTCGCCGCCGTCGAGGGTGTCCGTTCCGCCTCGCCCGTACAGGTTGTCGGTGCCGGCGTTGCCGCGGACGGTGTCCGTGCCGTCCTGGCCGTCCAGGGTGTCGTCGCTGTCGCCGCCCTCCAGCAGGTCGTCGCCGGCGCCGCCCGTCACGTTGTCACGGCCGATACCGCCGTAGATGCGGTCGTTGCCGTCACCGCCGTGCACGTGCTCGACGATCTCGACGCCGTTCCACTCCGGGCCGGTCTCGTGGGGCAGCCGATCGCGGCTCGCGCCGGTGGTGAGGCGATCGTCGCCGCCGCGGCCCTCGATGTGGTCGCGGCCGTCGAGGCCCAGGATGCGGTCGTTGCCGTCGCCGCCCTTGAGCACGTCGTCGCCCTCACCGCCGAGCAGGGTCAGCCGGACCCGGGTGCCGGGGGCGACGTCCACACTGTCGTTGCCCTCCCCGGCCCGGATGGTGAGCTGGTAGTTCGGCGGGAAGGTGGTGCTGACGCCGTTCACGGTGACGATCTGTTCACCCGTACGGGGATCGACCCGCACCTGGACGGAGTCGTTGCCGGGCCCGGTGTTGAGCACCACGGACTCGCCGTCGTAGATCCAGCTGGTGGCGCGCGCCTCGGGTGGCAGGGTCCAGCTTTCGTCCCGGCCGGCGGCGATGGTCTCCCACGCGCCGGCCAGGCTCTGCACCTCCTGGCGGGCGGTGTCGAGCTTGCCGTTCTGGACGACGAGGTCGCTGTCGAGGTCGGCGCGGATCCGCTGGGCCTCGGTGATGGCGGTGTTGATCGGCGCGATGTCCTCGGCGGTACGCGGCCGGAACGTGACACCGACGCTGGTCACCGTGGCGGGCACGGCTGCCGTGGCACGGGCCAGGGCATCGGCCAGGGCGCTCTGGGCCGTCCGGAGCAGGCCCGAGACGTTGCCGAGCGCCACCGCGAAACTGTCGGCCGCCTCCACCACCTCGTCCACGGCGCGGCCGAGCTTCTCGCGGTGGTCGTGGTACGTGTCCGCGGCGTCGCCGGACCAGGCCTCGCCCCGCAGCGGTGCGGCCGCGTCGTCGACCGAGTCGCGTGCGGTGGAGGCGGCCCGGGCGAAGCCACGCCATTGCTCAGCGGCACGGTCCAGGGCGCCGGGGTCGGCCTCGAGCTCCCAGACGTTGTCGAGGGTCACCGGGTCGGGCGGCGGGATCTGCGGCGACGTCATCAGATCGGCTGCCGTCCGCCGCCGGCCCGGCGCTGCCGTTCGGCGGCCTCGGAGTCGGCCTGCTGGTAGGCGAACGCCACCCGGTAGAGCCGGTCGACGTCGCCCTCGTAGACACCGGTGATGCGGCGCCACGTGGCGTCCATGGCCGCCTCGGCCCCGGCGGCCGACGCGGCGCAGGCGGGCCCGGCGAGCGCGTTGCCGAACGCGGCACCCGGCGGCGTCACCCCGCCCTGGGCCGCCGACCAGCCGTCGGTCATCGCGTCGGCGCCCGCCAGGGTGGCCTTCGCCAACCGGACGATCGCGTCGGGATCGGCTCGCACCTCATCGGCCATGGGCAGCACGCTAACAACTCCGGGCCGGCCGCGGTGCCCCGCGCAGACTCACGTGCCGTGCCAGGTGCGCCACAGGGACGCGTACGGGCCGCCCGCCTCGAGGAGCTCGTCGTGGCTGCCCAGCTCGATGATCCGGCCGCCGTCCATGACCGCCACCCGGTCCGCGTCGTGCGACGTCTGGAGGCGGTGGGCGATCGCGATGACCGTACGGTCGTGCAGCACCGCCGCCAGGGCGCGTTCCGCGCTGCGGGCAGCCGTCGGGTCCAGCAGGGCGGTCGCCTCGTCCAGGATCACTGTGTGCGGGTCGGCCAGCACCACCCGGGCCAGGGCGAGCTGCTGGGCCTGGCCGCCGCTGGGCGGGTCCTCGCCGAGGTCGCGGTCGAGGTCATCGGCCCAGTCGGCGCCGACCGTCTTCAGCGCCCGGCGCAGCACGTCGTCCGGGGCCGGCACCATCAGGTTCTGCCGCAGGGACTCGCGGAAGACGTGGTGTTCCTGCGTCACCAGCACCACCTGCCTGCGCAGCTCGTCCGGGGGCAGGTCGGCGATGGGCACGCCGCCCACGGTCACCGATCCGGCGTCCGGGCGGTCCACGCCGGCGATCAGGCGGGCCAATGTCGATTTGCCGGCGCCGGAGAGGCCGACGATCGCCAGCCGCTCCCCCGGCCGTACGGTCAGGTCCACGTCGTGCAGGACGTCCTGGCCGGACTCGTACGCGTAGCGCACCGCCCGTACCTCGATCCGGTCGCCGTCCGGCGCCCGGATCGCGCGGGTGCGGTCCGCGGGCACCGCGGCGAGTCCTTCGACGCGGGCGAACGACGCCGCACTGCTCTGCAACTGCTCGATCCAGAGCGTGATGCTGTCGATCGGCCCGACGAGCTGGCGCAGGTACAGCACCGCCGCGGCGACCGTGCCGAGGGTGACCGAGCCGGCGAAGTACAGCGGGCCGCCGATCAGGAGCACCAGCACGACCGGCACCACGTACGACATCTCCACCACCGGGAAGAACACCGTCCGCAGGCCCAGCGTGGCCAGCCGGGTGCGCCGGGTCTCGGCGATCGCCGCGTGTCCCTTGGCCAGCCGGCGCTCGCGCAGGTCGAAGGCCTCGATCGTGCGGGCGCCGGTCGTCGTGGCCGCGAGCTCGTCGGCCATCACCGAGTTGGCCGCGCCTTCACGCAGGTACGCGTCCCGGGCCCGGCGCAGGTACCAGCGGGTCACGAACCAGATGCCGGAGAAGCCCAGCAGACCCGCCAGTCCGAGCGGCGGGCTGACCACCACCACCACGGTGACGATCAGCAGCAGCTGTACGACGGCGATGAACACCTGCGGCAGCGAGTCCCGCAGGGTTGTGGCGACGGCGTCCACATCGGTCGTGCCGCGGGCGGTCAGGTCGCCGGCCGGTACCCGTTCGACCACCGCCGGCGGCAGGTCCAGCGACCGTTGCAGGAACTCCTCGCGGACCCGGGCGGCGGTGCGTTCCCCGAAGCGGTAGCCGACCGTCAGGGCGTACCGGGAAAGCAGCATCTGCGCGACAGCGCAGGCCAGCACCGCCAGGGCCAGCCGGTCGACCTGGCCGGCGCCGGACCCGGCGGTCACCGTGTCGATGATCCGGCCGAGCAGCCAGGGACCGCCCAAGCCGGCCAGCGCGGCCAGGGCGTTGAGGACGAGCATCAGCACGACGGTGCGGCGGTCGGCGGCCAGCAGCCGCCGGGCCGCCTGCGTGACCAGCCGCTGGTCCGCGATCGGCAGTGCGGCGCTCATGCCATCCCCTCCGCTGGCGCTCCGGGGATGACATTCGTCGGGCGCAGAGTTGATGATTCGCTCGCAAGCTCGCTCATGCCTCTTCCTCCCCGAAGACCCGGGCGACCAGCCGGACGTAGCCGGGCGCGGAGTGCAGCAGTTCCCGGTGCGACCCGCTGGCCGCCACCCGGCCCTCGACCAGGTAGTGCACGACGTCGGCCCGGTCCAGCAGCGCCGGTGAGGTGGTGGCGAGGACTGTGCCGCGGCCCGCCCGGGCGCCCCGGAGCCGTTCGGCGATTGCCGCCTCGGTGTGCGCGTCCACCGCCGAGGTCGGGTCGGCGGCCAGCAGCATCTCCGGCTGCTGGTAGAGCGCCCGGGCGAGCCGCACCCGCTGCCGCTGGCCGCCGGAGAGGTTGCGGCCGCCCCACTCGACGGGGTGGTCCGGCTCGCCGACGTCACGGGCCGCCGCGGCCTCGATCGCCGCTCGGAAGCGTTCCTGCTCGGGGGTTTCGCGGCCGGCGACCACGTCGCGCAGCGGATCGGCGAACAGGTCGGCCTCGTGCTCGGCGAGCAGGATCCGCGCGCGCACCTCGTCGCGCGCGATGCTGTCGAGCCGGACGCCGCCCCAGGTCGCGTCGGTCGGGCCGTACCGTCCCAGCCGTTCCAGCACCGCGGCCGCGTCGGCCGGCCGGTCCGCCGCGAGCGCGGTCAGCCGGCCCGGATCGGCCGACACCCCGGACACCGGGTCGTGCAGGACGGCGGGCCGGTCCGGCGCGGGCCGGCCGGTGGTCTCGTCCGGCGGCAGACGCAGGTACGTGACCACGTGCCGGGCGGCGACCAGCCCGCGGGTGATGTCGAACCCGCAGAAGATCATGACGTTGACCGGGATGACCAGCATGGCCGTGTAGCCGTACACCGCGATCAGCTCGCCGGCCGTGAGCTCACCCGCGGCCGCCTGCCGCGCCGCCAGCCAGACCACCACCGCGAGGAAGACCCCGGGCAGGCCCTCACCGAACGCGCCGACCCAGCTGCTCGCCCGGCCCACCCGGTAACCGAGGTCGCGCAGGCCGGCGGAGTTGCTCCGGTACCGCGCCAGGTGACCCTCCTTGCCACCGAGGCCGTTGAGGATCCGCAGCCCGGAGAGCACGTCGACGAGCTGGGTGGCCAGCGCGCCCTGCCGCCGCCGGTACCGGGCCCCGGCCGCCTGGACCCGGATCAGCAACGGGCCCACGGCCAGGGCGAGGACCGGCACGCCGGCCAGCACGACGACCGCCAGCAGCGGCGACGTGCGGAACAACAGGACCGCCACCACCGCGTACGCGAGCACGCTGGCCACCCCGACGCCACCGACGTTCATCGCCCGCCCGATCGTCCACACGTCGGCGATCCCGATGGTGACCACCTCGCCGGAGGTGACCCGGCGGGGCAGGGCGGCGCCGAGCCGGGTCGCGTGGGTCAGCACCGCATCGGCGGTCCGCAGCGCGGCGGCCAGCCGCAGCTTGGTCATGGACCGGTGCCGCATGATGCCCAGCCCCGCACTGGACAGACCGACGAGCAGGACCGCAGCTGTCCAGGCGAGCAGGGTGCCGGGCCGGCGCGGGCCGAGACCGCGGTCGATGGCCTGGGACAGCAGGAAGGGCGTGAACGCGAGGCTGGCGAACCAGAGCGAGCCGAACATGGCGCCGAGCAGAACCCGGCCTTTCAGTTGTCTGGCGAGCCACCAGAGGTAACGTGCGGGTCCCCGGATATCCACGGACCCCATGGTGCCCGGCGAGAATAGGATGGTGGTCAGAGTTTCCGTCGTGGTACGCGTCGCACTCGTCGTGCTGCTGGTCCTGGCCCTGCTCGTAGCACTGGCGTGGCTGCTGCAACGGCGGCTGATCTACTTCCCGGACCGGTCCGCGCCGCCGCCCGCGGCTCAGGTGCTGGCCGGAGGTCAGGACGTCTCCCTGCGTACCGGTGACGGGTTGGACCTGGGCGCCTGGCTGGTCCGGCCCCCGCCGGGGACGACCGACCGGCGGGTGGGCGTGCTGGTGGCTCCCGGCAATGCCGGGAACAGGCTCGCCCGCGTGCCGCTCGCCGCGGCGCTGGCCGGGCGCGGTCTCACCGTGCTGCTCGTCGACTACCGCGGCTACGGCGGCAACCCCGGCAGTCCGACCGAGGAGGGCCTGGCCCACGACGTCGACGCGGCCCGGGCCTACCTCGTCGACCGGGCCGGCATCCCGGCCGAGCGGCTGTACTACTTCGGCGAGAGCCTGGGTGCGGCCGTGGTGACGGCCCTGGCGGCCCGGCAGCCGCCGGCCGGGCTGATCCTGCGGTCACCGTTCATCGACCTGCCGGCGGCTGGTCAGGAGCACTACCCGTTCCTTCCGGTACGGCTGCTCGCGCGCGACCGGTTCCCGGTGCGGGACCACATCGGTGGGATCACGGCACCGACGCTCGTCGTCTACGGAACGGCCGACTCGGTCGTCCCGCCGGCGCAGAGCAGGGCCGTCGCCGACAACGCGGCGGGACCGGTACGGGTTGTCGTGGTCGAGGGCGCGGACCACAACGATGCTTCGCTGCTCGACGGGCAGCAGCTCATCGACGCCGTCACCGAACTGACCACGCCGCTCAGCCCACCGTGAAGGTTGTCGTGTACGGCTCGCGGATCGGCACGCCCGCGGCGCCGGTGCTGCTCACCTGCGCAACCGTGAGCGTGTACGACCCGGCCGCCAGCGGGGTCGACGGCGTCCACACCAGCGTTCCCGGCGTGGTCTCGGCCACCGTGCCCGGCACCGCGCCGCCCGGGCCGGTGACCGTCACCGAGCCGCTGTAGTCGGCGCCGGCCGGCTGGATGTCGCGCTGGAACACGATCGTCGCCGCGGTCGGGGTCGTGGTGGTGGTCACGACCAGCGGGTCGCGCCAGTACTGGACGGCCAGATGGGTGTCCGGCACGCCGGGCTCGCCCCACGCGGTGGAGGTGTCGTCGACCAGCATGGTCCGGGTGATGCCACCGTCCACTGTGACGTTGCGGTTGTTGGTGCCGGTGATCGATCCCCACTCCTCCACGGTCTCCCAGCTGCCGCGGGTGTACTTGTACTGGATGTCGGTCCCGTCCAGCACGGTGATGGTGGCCTCCCAGATCCCGCCGCCGCGGTTGGTCATCGCCTGCTTGGCGGGATCCCATGGGCCCAGCTGGGCGATGTTGCCGGGCACGTACAGCGTCGCGTCCGCCGGCGTGCCCGCCGGGGCGCGCACGCGGAACGTGACATCGACCGGCCGTACCGGGACGCTCAGGGAGGCGGGCAGGCTCGCGCTGCTGCCGTCGGGATTCCGGTACGCGAGCCGGGCGATGACATTCGCGGTACGCGGTGACGGGCCCACCGGCGTGACGTCGTACGTGACGGTGAAAGTGGCCCCGGGCGCCAGCGACGCCGCAGTGACCGGCGTCCGCGGGGTGATCACCCAGCCCTCGGGGGCGGTCACCGTGGCCGCGAGCGCGCTGATCGCACCCGGGCCCAGGTTGCGCGCGGTCGTCACCAGACGGCTGGTCGCCCCCGACTGCAGCCCGTCCGGCGCGGTGAAGGTCAGGTCGACAGCGGGCTGCTGCGCCACGGTCAGCGGGCGGCCGTCGTGGGTGACGGTCACCGACCGGGTGCCCGCCGTGGCCGGCACCTCCACGGTGAGCAGACGCTTGCCGCTGTCGTAGGTGAACCGTGCGGGACGCCCGGCGACGGTGACGACGTGCGGGCGCGAGACGCCGGCGAACTCGACCGTGTACCGGCGGGTGGCCGGAGCGCCCGGGTAGGTGCCGGCGACCGGGCCGACGGTGAGCGCCGAGCGGCGGCCTTCGTCGTAGCGCACCGGGATCCGGGCGTGCTGCCCGCTGCGGTAGCCGAGGCCCTCGCCCGCGTCGTCGTACACGGTGGTGCGGCCTGACGCGTGCGGGTAGACGGTGAGCCGGAGGCGGTCGCGGGCCTGCCCGGCCACGTTGGCGGCCGGATGCGCTCCGGCCACGATGCCGCCGGCGCGGGCGTACACCGGCATGTGGTCCGGGGTCGCGGCGACCGTACGGGTGGCCGGCCCGCGGAACGTCTCCCCGGTGAAGAAGTCGGTCCACGTGCCCGGCGGGAACCACACCGGCGTGGTGGTGCTGAGCCCCGGCGCGGTCACCGGCGCGACCAGCAGCGAATCGCCGAGCAGATACTGCGTGTCGTGCCGGTACGCCTCGTCGAGCTCGGGCCAGTCGAGGTACAGCGCCCGGGCCATCGGCATTCCGGTGTCGTAGGTCTGCCGCGCCGCCGTGTACAGGTACGGCACCAGCGACTCGCGCAGGCGCAGGAAGTCCGCCGCCGGCTCGCCGACCGTGTCCGCGTACTCCCAGGGCAGCCGGTCGCCGTGGTCGGAGTGCAGCCGCAGGATCGGCTGGAACGCGCCCAGCTGCACCCACCGCAGGTAGAGGTCGTCGGGCAGGTGCTTGCCGGCGAAGCTGCCGATGTCGTGGCTGACGTACGACACGCCGATGCTGGCCTCGGCCGGGGTCATCGCCGCGGCGAACCGCAGCGTCTCCCAGTCCGGCCGGGTGTCGCCGGTGAAGTGCACGGTGCTGCGGTGCTCGGCCCACGGGCCGGACGGGCCGGGCGTCGTGTACGCCGGGAAGGAGGCCCCGATCCGCGACAGCGAGAAGCCCCGCAGCCCGCGTGCCTCGCCGTCCCGCCGGTACAGCTCGTTGACCCAGCTGTCAGCGGTGACACCGGGCGTGCTCACCGTGCTGTCATCGCAGCAGTAGTCCAGCCACCACTGGCGTACACCTTGGTTCTCGAAGGGTTTGTGCAGCTGGGTCCAGGCGGCGGCCTGGTCCGGATCGGTCCAGTCGAAGCGGTACGGGTTCGGCGCGAAGCTGCTCGCCGCGGGCGTGAGCTTGCCCTTCGCGGTGGCCTGCGCCTCGGCGAAACGCGGGTCGTCGCCGGAGATGGCGGCGTGCACGTTCAGGGTCGCGGCGATGCCCCGGCGCTCCAGGCCGTCGAGGAACTCGTCGGGTTTCGGGAACAGCTCGGTGTTCCAGTTCCAGCCGGCCCACTGGTTCGGCGCCTTCCAGTCGGTGTCGAGCACCAGCGAGTCGAGCGGCACATCGTGCTCGCGGAAGGCGGGCAGCAGCCGGTCCTCGTAGTCCTCGGCGCTGTAGGCCTGGTACTTGGAGAACCAGGTGCCGAACGCCCACTTCGGCGGGAGCAGCGACGGCCCGGTGAGCGTCCGGAGGTCGGCCAGGCCGCGCCGGTAGTCGTGGCCGTAGCCGAACAGGTAGCCGTCCTGGTAGCTGCCGGTGCGCGCCGGCCGCGCTGCGACCCAGTTCTGACCGGTACGCACCGCGGTGCGGGTGTCGTCGAGCAGATACCAGCCGCTGCGGTTGAGCATGCCCGGATGCAGGGTCAGCTGGTCGACCGGCCCGGCCTGCCCCTCGTAGTAGTCCATGCCCCGGTACCAGCCACCGAGCGCGTCGTCCCGCGCGGGCGAGCCGAACTCCGGATGCACGCTGGTCGTCCGCCGGCCGACCCGCAACTCCAACGTGGTGTTGGCCGCTGACACCGGGCCGCTGTCGAGCCGATAGCGCAAGGTCACCGCGGCGGTACGCACGCGCAGCTCACCGCCCCGCGTCGAGGCGGTGAACCAGGTACGCCCGGGATCGCGGTTGACGGCGTTGAAGGTGGGACGGTTCTCGAAGGCGTCGTCGGCCGCGTACTCCAGCCGTAGCAGGGTCGAGGTGAGCACCTGCACGCGTAGGTGGCCGGCCCGGACGGTCTGCCCGTGGACCTCCGGCGCCCGGGGCGCGGCGAGCGCGGTGCCGGGAGTGGCCACCAAAAGCAACAGGAAGGCGAGAACGCCCGCGAAACGGGTGCCACCGACATGCCGGGACATGGCCGACCCCCTGATCACGTAACAAGCACGTCACACAGTGCAGCGAACTCTGCGCCGGGGCGGCATCCGTGTCAATAGGCCGACGTCGATCAGACTGTACGGCCCTCGAGGTGGTGGCCCGCTCGTATACGTGGGGCGCCGGTCGTCGACAGGATGAGCACTCCGGTGTGCAACGGGGTCAGCTCGTCGACGTAGCGGTCGTAGCGCAGGATCCGGGCCCCGGTGATGGTCACGGGCTCGCCGTTGAGCTGGCAGCGGGCCAGCCGCCACAACTCCTCGAAGGCGTCGGCCGCCATCTCCTGCGGATTCGCCCCCACGCTGCGCTCCTCGGCGTGGTCGACCGCCGCGAGGTACGTCCCGTCGTCGGCGCGCATCTCGATGCGCCGCAGCACTTCCCGGTCGGCGCCCACTTCGTCGTACGTCCACCGGGCCGCATCCCGGTCGGCCCGGCGGCGCTGTCGTTGCGGCCGGCGCTCGGGCCAGTACGAGCGGACGTAGATCACCACGCGCCCAGTCTGCCCCAGCGTGGCTACGGCAGGCAGCTCGCGCCGGGGATGCCGGTGGAGAGCTCGGTGCCGGCCTTGCTCACCACGTTGACCGAGTTGATGTCGCCGGTGTACGCCACCTTCCCGGCCGCCTCGCACAGTTCCCGGCCGGTCGCGGTGTCCTCGTCGTCCAGCTCGGTCGCGATCACCACGGTCGTGCACTGCCCTTCCACGATCACGTCGGAGACGTCGGAGCTGCTCAGGTGCTTCCGGACCGTGGCCGCGACGTCGCCGCAGTCCTCCTCGGCCGGTGCTGTCGTCGCCTGCGCCGGAGGCGGGACCTTGTCGGCGGTCTCCTCCGCAGCGCCGCCGCAGCCGGACAGGACGGTGACGCCGCCGAGGATCAGGGCGGCGAGCGCTGACGTGCGCTGGAGTCTGGTCACGTGTTCGGTTCCCGTCCCGCTAGTTGAATAGAGTGAAGCTCTACTGAATATAGCCGGAGCGCCGCCGTGGAGTCGATTGATCGTCAGGTGCCAATTTCGGGCTGAGGGTTCCGTCGATGGCGATCGTCACGCAGAATGACTCCGGGGACACTATGAGTGAAAAAGTCTTGCCGACGCAGGTGCTGACCGAGATCGACAGTTCGGTCCGTGAGACTCGCTTGAAAGGTGTGGGCGAGCTGGAGCGGCTCGCGAACGGTTCCGATCTCGCCATGGCAGCTGCCGCCCGGCGCACGCTGATGCGGCTGACCCAGGAGGACAGTCGCAGCATCGCCGCTGCCGCTGCCGCCGCCCTGGAGCGGACCGCCCTGCGGCTCAACCCGGATCAGGTCCACTTCGGCCAGGTCGCACCGGGAACACCCCGGCTGGTCGCGGAGGTCCTCATCGAAGGACCGCCGCTGGCTGCCGCGGCCGCCGTCACCGTTTCGGGACCGGGGTTGCGAGCCGTGCTGAACGGCCGCCGGTTGCGGATCGGCTGGCTGCCCGCGTCCGACTGGCTCGACGGCACCGTCACGGTGCGTGGTCCCGCCGGTTGGGCCGACGTCCAGGTCACCGGACAGGTCACCGCACCCGCACCGATGTCGCGGGGCGAGATCGAGGAGCAGTTCGAGCCCGCCGAGGATCCCGGCGCGACACGCGTGACCGTGCTGTCCACGCCGCCGGCCCGCCGGCAGCGGCGAGCACCGGTCCTGCTCGCCGCGCTGGCCGCCGGAGTGCTGCTCGGTGGCGCGGGCGTCGCTGTGGCGCTGAGCCGGGGTGAGGAGCCCGTTCCCACTCCGGCGCTCGCGCTGGCGCCGACCACCGCACCGGCGACAGCGCCGGCCGCTGAGACGGCTGCCGCGCCCGGGCCGACCGGGGTGGCCCGGGTGCCGCTGGCGCTGAGCGTTTCCAGCCTGGCCAAGCCGACGATGGTGGGCACGATCCGGGTGGGCGACGAGCCGGAAGGCGTCGTGGTCTCGCCCGACAACCGTACGGTCTACATCGCCAACCAGAGCTCCCGCATCCTGTCCGTGCTGGACGTGGCCAGCGAACGGGTGACCTCAGTACGGCTGCGCAACACCCCTCGATTCGTCGCCACCTCCCGCGACGGGCGCCTCGTCTTCGTCTCGATGTACGAGGACGACAAGACCGGCAGCGGGGTCGCCGTGGTGGACGCCGCCAGCCGCAAGGTCCTGCGGTACATGAGCACCGGCGTGCAGCCGTACACGTTGGCGGTCGGTCCCGACGGGCGCGTCTGGGTGCCGATCCACAGTGAGCGGCGGGTGGAGATCTACGGCGCCGACGGGATGCGGGCCCGGGGCAAGGTCCTGGTGCCGCCCAACCCGCACGCCGTCGCCTTCTCCGGGCCGCTCAAGCGCGCGTTCACGCCGAACCACGAGTCGAACGCCGTCGCGATCATCGACATGCGCACCGACCGGCTGGTCAAGTCGGTGCCGGTCAGCAAGGCCCCGCACAGCATCGCCGTCTCACCGGACGGCAAGACCGTGCTGGTCGCCGGGTACGAGGCGGATTCCGCTGACCTCATCGACGCCGCCACTCTGCGGCGGATCGGGCCGTTCAAGGTCGGCAAGCAGCCGCAGAGCGTGGCCTTCGCCACCGACGGCGAGCACGCGTACGTGGTCAACGAGGGCGGGAACTCGGTGTCCGTGCTGGACGGTCACACCGGCGCGGTCACCGCCACCGTCCCGGTCGGGCGCAGCCCGCGGACGATCGCGGTGTCACCCGACGGCCGGATGGCGTACGTGTCCAACGGCGACGACGACACCATCTCCGTGCTCCGGACCTCGTCGTGACGGGCGCCGGCTGGGTCGCCCTGGCCATCGCCGTCTTCGGTGCCATCTGTTACGCCGCCGGCTCGATCCTGCAGGCCGTCGGGGCCCGGCGCAGCACCACCACCGTGCGCGCCCTCGGCCACCCGCTGTATCTGATCGGCGTCGGCCTGGACATCCTGTCCTTCGTCGGGTCGATGGTCGCGCTGCGCGAACTCGCGGTCTACCTGGTCGAATCGGTGCTGGCCAGCTCTCTGGCGATCACCGTGGTGGCCGCCCGGATCTTCCTCAAGGCCCGGCTGCGCACCCGCGACGTCGTGGCCGTCATCGTCTCGGTCGGCGCGCTGACCGTGCTGGCCATGTCGGCCGGGCCGCAGGAGGAGGTCGCCGCGTCGAACGGCCTGCGGTGGGCGCTGTGCTCGGCCGCCGTCGGCATCGCCGTGATCGGCTGGGGCACGGCCCGGATCAGCGGCTCACCCGGCGCCGTCGCGGCCCTGGCCGGGCTGTCGCTGGGCGGGGCGGCGCTGGCCGGCCGGGCGCTGCCGATGCCCGAGCACGGGATGGAGAACCCGGGCGGGATGGCCCTGGGCATCGCCACCGAACCGCTGATCTGGGCGCTGCTGGTGTTCGCGATCGGCGGCATGCTGCTCTACACCCACGCGTTGCAGCACGGCGCGGTCGGGCCGGTCACGGCGGTGCTGTGGATCGCCGAGGTGATCGCGCCCTCCGCCGTCGCGCTGCTGCTCATGGGTGACGCCGTACGCCCGGGCTGGGAGCTGCCGGCCCTGCTGGCCGGCCTCGTCACCGTCGGGGCCGCCGTGCTGCTGGCCGGCGCCTCGGGACACGAGGAGACCGCGCAGCCGGAGGCCATCGAGGCCGCCCCGGTGCCGCTCGCGATCGCCGCCGCCGCGCAGTCCGCTCCGAAGCCGCACGCCGAACGGGTCATCTGGTGGGGAGCACCACCGATCTGGAAGCCGCCGCAGCGGGCCCAGGCGGCGCTGGCCACGCAGCCGATGGCCCAGCTGGGCTGGCACCCGCCACCGCGGGTCGCGCCGATCTGGACCCAGCCGCAGCGGCCCGACGGCGACGCTGTCCCGGCGCGCCCCGCGGAGCCCGCCGCGCCCCGGCAGCGCCCCTGGTACGACATGGACCAGCCGACCGAGACGGAGGTCCCGGTCACGAGGCGATGGTGACCACCCGCGCCCAGGCCGGAGGGCGGGACGGCACGTACTCGGAGTCCTCGTCCCACGACTTCGCCCGGCGGAACAGGCCCACCACCGTCCGGCACGCCGGCTGTGCCACCGGCCACGGGGTCTGCCCGTCGGTCAGGATCACGACGACGTCCGGCCTCGGCGTCGTGCGCAACGCCCGGGAGAAGCCGGCGCGCATGTCCGTACCGCCGCCACCCAGCAGCGGGATGCCCTCGGCCCGGCACAGGGTGTGCACGACCCGGGGCGCCGCGTCGCACGGCAGCACTGTGACCAGGTCGCGCCGGCCACCCACGGCCTGACCGATCGCCGCGACCTCGAGGACGGCGCTGCCCAGTTCGGCGTCGCTGACCGAGCCGGACGTGTCGATGACCACGGACACCCGCGGCGGCCGGCGGCGCAGGCTGGGCAGGACGACGCCGGGCAGGCCGGCGGAGCGGCGGGACGGACGCCCGTACGAGTAGTCGTCACCTGCCCCGGAGCTCGCGGCGGCCGACCGGATGGCCGCCCCCAGCAGGTCCCGCCACGGCTGCGGGGGATGGAACGCCTCCTGGGCCCACCGCCGCCAGCCCTTCGAGACGTCACCCGGCCGGCCGTTGATGCCCTGCGCCACCCGGAAACGCACCGCGTCCTGCTCCTGCTCGGTGAGACCGTCGGCACCGTCGGGTCCCAGCTCCCACTCCCGGTCCAGCCCGTCGGCACCACTGCCGCAGTCGAGCCACATCAGGTCCCGGCTGTACGACCGCAGCTGCACGCTGTGCAGGTAGTCCTCCATCAGCTCGTCCTCGGGCAGGTGCAGCATCCGGGGCAGGACAACGCCGGCGGGCCGGGCCAGCCCGTCGCCGTACACGTCGTCGTTGATCTCGAAGTCGGCGGCGATGTTCATCCGCAGCCGCTCCCCCGGCCCGCTCAGGCCGTGCTTAGCGGCGTACCGGTCGCTGCGGCCGTGATGGTCGCGCAGCAGGTGGGCGACCTCGTGCACCCAAACCCCGGCCAGTTCCTCGACCGGGGTCCGGGCGACGAACGTCGGCGAGACGTAGCACCGCCAGTACCGGTCGACGGCCATCGTGGGCACCCGCGGCGACTCCACCGCGTGCAGGGCGAACAACGCGGTGGCCAGGTACGGCCGGGCCCGGACGGCCTGGAGCCGGGCGGCGAACAGCTTGTCGCGGTCCAGCTTCATCGGCCGCTCCCCGCCGCGGCCACGACGCGCGCACCGGCCCGGTCCGCCCGCCGGGACAACGAGACCGCTCCGGCCAGGCGGTCGATCGCCGCCGGCACCTCCCAGTCGGCCTGGCGCAGGGCGGCCAGCGCACTCGCGGGCACGACCACCAGGTCCGGCGGTCCGGTCTCCAGGGCCCGGACCATGACGGCCCAGGCCGCGTCCCAGCGCTGCTCGTCCGGCCGCTTGCGCAGCGCCTCGACCACCCCGTCGAGGACGATCTGGCGCAGGTCACCGCGCTCGGGCAGCGGGGCCGCCGCCGGGTCGGCCAGCAGCGTCTCGGGGTCGGGCAGGTCCATCCGGTCCAGGAAGGCCAGCAGTTCCAGCCCGGGACCGTCCCCGACCGTGCCGCGGACCAGCATGGAGAGCACCTCCCGGGAGGTGCCGGCGGCGGTGGCGAAGGCGGTGAGAGACAGGGCCATCTCCCAGCTCCGCGGCGATGGCCACGGGCCGCCGCGCCGGGGTTCGACGGCCGGCAACTGGTGCACGAGGGCGGGCCGGACGGCGAGGAACCCGCACACCGCCCGGCGGGCGAACGTCACGGCCTCGGCCAGCCGCCGCGAGTCGAGCTCCGGCAGGGCGGCCCGCGGCCACGTCCCGCCGAGGCCCCGGACGACGACGTCGTGGTCGTGCAGCCACTGGAGATGCACAAAACGGTTGGCCAGCGGCGGACTCAGCTCCCAGCCGTCGGCCGCCGAGGACCGCGGATTGGCGGCGGCGACGATCCGTACCCCCGGCGGCAGTTTCAGGGCGCCGACCCGGCGCTCCAGCACCAGCCGCAACAGCGCCGCCTGCACCGCCGGCGGCGCGGTCGAGAGCTCGTCCAGAAACAGCAGGCCACGGCCCTCGCGCACCAAGCGCACGGCCCAGTCCGGCGGGGCCATCGGGACGCCCTGCACGGCCGGATCGTCACCGACCACGGGCAGCCCGGAGAAGTCGGACGGCTCGTGCACGCTGGCGATCACCGTGGTCAACGGCAGATCGAGGGAGGTGGCGAGCTGCTGCAGGGCCGCGGTCTTGCCGATCCCGGGCTCACCCCACAGCAGTACGGGCAGATCGGCGGCCACGGCCAGGGTCAGCGCCTCCAACTGCGGGTCGCGGCGGGGCTCGGTGGTCGTGTCGCGCAGCAACGCCAGCAGGTCGGCGGCGGTGTCCAGAGCGGAGTTCGGGGCAGCGAAAGACATGGTGATCACCTTGGGAGAGAGAAGGAACGGGGTGAGGTCAGCGGGCGCCGGCAAGACGCGGGTGACCGCGATGCCGGCTGCGCTGCTCGCGACAGGTCGACAGCGGTCCGCGCCCGGTCAGCCCGGCCCGGAACAGTCCGTGGGTGATCCGCCGCAGGACGGCGGTCTCGAGTTCGTCGCGCAGGCCACCGCCACGCAGGACCGCCTCCGGCCCCAGCAACGACTCGACGACGGCCAGAGCCCCGGCTGCGTCGCCGTGATCGAGGCGGGCGCGGACGTCGGTGAGCTCCGCCGGGCCGCGGTGCGCCTCGTCGATTGCCTGCAGGCAGGCCACCGGGGTGCCGGTCAGGGCGGCCAGCAGCTCCTCCCGGCGAATCTCGTCCGGGCTGTGGTCCAGCGGCGCCAGCACCCCGTCCACGAGAGCGATCCGGTGCGTGGCGCCACGGCACTCCACCAGGCGGGGACCAGCTCCGGGTTGCGGTGCTGGGGCCGTACCCCGGGCCTGGTCCGGAGCGAGCGCGGCGGCGACCAGTGGATGCAACCGGTCCGGCTCGATCAGCCCGTGCCGCAGCAACACCCGATCAGGCAGCTCCCAGGTCGCCGCGTCCGGCAGCACCGGCAACGCGGCCGCCCAGCCCGACCCCGGAAACGGCGACACGGCGAGCGCACCTGTCTCGGCGAGCTCCAGCAGCAGCCGGCGCCGGCCGCCGAACCGTACGGCCACCGCACCGCTGCTCCGCCCCTCCGAGCGCAGCAGAACCGCCGCCTCGGCCGCCCAGCGGGCCTCCCGATCCACGATGGACCGACCGCGCAGCTCACCGGCCCGGCTCGCGTCCCACAGGTGACGGTGCAGATCCAGCCGGAACCGCCGGTCAGGACGCGAACCGCCGGGACCGGCCCGGTCCCACAGCGCGAGGCTGCACCGCTGCCCGGCGTTCGCCCAGGCCGGCGGGGTACGCACGACGAGGTGCAGGCCGTCGTAGCAGGCCAGGGAGATCGTCAGACCGGGCCGCAGCAACCCGTCCGGAGCGATCCTCGGCAGATGCCAGCGCAGCAGGTCAGGAGCGAGATTCCGCAGATCGGCCCGGATCCGGGCGGCCAGCTCCGCGCCCCGGGTACGGGCCAGCGACCGCAGATTGAACTCGACATCGATCCGGGCCACCGCGCACGCCGCCGCCCAGTCGTGCTCGGCCCGGCGGGCAGTCGCCGCCTCGATCATCGAAGGCGGCACGGCGAACTCGCGCACGCGCAGCCAGAGGGAAAGACGGGAATCACCGTCCGCGTTCTGTGAGGGCATCAGCACTCACCTTTGGCGGACAGGACCCCCAATCGCACACACGAGGTATTCATCGCCGGGGACCGTACCACCGCGTCGCTCGTCCGGGAAGCGACTTCGGCGCGGCGGCACGATCGGGCTCACGATCGGCAGCGGCGCTCGACGGCTTGCACGAAGAGGCCGGTTGCTTCGGGGATCACACCGGTGAAGTAGGACGGCTCGAACACTTCGACCTCGAGGATCAGCGGGTTGCGGCCCTGCTCCGAGGCGATGTCGACGCGGGCGTAGAGCGGCAGTCCGGCGTCCTCGCCGTAGCCCTTGCGGGCCGCGATGCCGGCGATCGCCGCGACCGTCCGGCGGCCCAGGTCGATCTCCTCGGCGGACGGGTCCGCGCGGGTGATGACCTCGGTGTATTCGCCGCCCAGATACCCGCCGCCCGGCGCCAGGAGAGGGCCCTTGTGGCAGGCGTAGGCGAACTCGCCGTTCAGGAAGAACAGGGCGTTCTCGCCGTGCTCGATCACCGATTCCATGGCCGGCTGGATCATCGCGGTCTTGCCCGAGGCGATGATGTGAGCCGCCAGCTTCGCCGCGCGGGGATCGTCCGGCTGGAACAGACCGGTGTCGCGAGCGCCGGCCGAGACCGACGGCTTGACCACCACCCGGCTGTCGGCCAGGGCGGCGATCGCGGCCTCGGCCTCGGCGGGCGTCGTGGCGAAGGTGTACGGCACGCACGGCACGTCCAGCGCGCGGAAGTCGTCGAGGTAGCGCTTGTCGATGTTCCAGCGGATCAGCTCGGGCGCGTTGAGGATGCGGGTACGCCCCGCCGTACGGTCCAGCCAGCCGGTGAACTCCGCGTACCGCTCGGGGTAGTCCCACGGTGAGCGGATGACCAGCAGGTCGAAGGCCGTCCAGTCGACCGCCGGGTCGTGCCAGACCGGGGCGGTGGCCCGGAAGCCCGCCCCGGTCAGGCCGCGCAGCAGCACGGCGGTGTCCGGGTCGTGCTGCCGGACCAGCTCGGTGTCGGTGGTGACCAGGCCGATGGTGAGGGTCATCGCGGGCCTCAGAAGCCGGCGACGGGCCGGGGCGCGTAACCGCTTTCGAGCAGCGCCACCTCGTCGTCGGTGAGGGTCAGCTCCAGGGCGGCGACCGCGTCGTCGAGGTGGTGGGGCTTGGTCGCGCCCACGATCGGTGCCGTCACAGCCGGGTTGCGGGCCACCCAGGCCAGGGCCACCTGGGCCCGCGGGACGCCGCGCTTCTCCGCGACCGTGGTCACCGCGTCGATGATCTGCCGGTCGTTGTCCTCGGCGCCCGCGTACAGGGTCTTGCCGAATTCGTCCGTGCCGGAGCGGGTGGTGTCCTGCTGCCAGGGCCGGGTCAGCCTGCCGCGGGCCAGCGGGCTCCACGGGATCACCGCGATGCCCTGGTCCAGGCAGAGCGGGAGCATCTCCCGTTCCTCCTCGCGGTAGAGCAGGTTGTAGTGGTTCTGCATGGACGCGAACCTGGTCCAGCCGTGCCGGTCGGCCAGGTACAGCGCCTGGGCGAACTGCCAGGCCCACATCGACGAGGCGCCGAGGTAGCGGACCTTGCCCGCCTTGACCAGGTCGTGCAGCGCCTCGAGAGTCTCCTCGATCGGGGTGCCGGGGTCCAGGCGGTGGATCTGGTAGAGGTCGACGTAGTCGGTGCCGAGCCGGCGCAGGCTGTTGTCGATCTCGGCCATGATGTGCTTGCGGGACAGGCCGGCACCGTTCGGGCCCGGGCGCATCCGGCCGTGGACCTTGGTCGCGATCACCACGTCGTCCCGGTCGGCGAAGTCCTTCAGCGCGCGCCCGAGGATCTCCTCGCTGGTGCCGTCGGAGTAGACGTTGGCCGTGTCGAAGAACGTGACACCCAGGTCGAGCGCCTGCCGGATGAACGGCCGGGCCTGCTCCTCGGGCAGCGACCACAGGTGGCTGCCGCGGTCGGGGGTGCCGTAGCTCATCGCGCCGAGGCAGAGGCGGGAGACCCGCAGGCCGGTCGAGCCGAAGTTCACGTAGTCCACTGGTGCATTCTCCGGTGATCGGCCGCCGGGTCAAGCACGCATGACGGTGGCGATCGGGATGCCGGCGGCCCGCAGCGCCGGGATGAAACCGCCGAGGATGCCGGCGACCAGACCCGCGATGATGCCCGCTATGCCGGCCTCCCACGGGAACTGCAGGTCCTGCAGGAACGGCTCGGAGTCGCCGAACAGCATCGAGACGGCCCGCAGGCCGGCCGCGCTGAGCCCGATCGCCACGGCCGCGGTGAACAGACCGGTGAGCAACGTCTCAGCCAGCACGATGCCGGCCAGCAGCATCCGCGGGGTGCCGACCGCCCGGCGCAGGGCGAACTCCTCCACCCGCTCCCCCACGGTGGCCAGGCCGACGTTGAGGATGCCGGCCACGCCGATGAGCAGCACCAGGCTCGCCATCGCCAGGAAGACCAGGCGCAGCAGCTTGAGCTGGCTCTCCATCTGCTTCTTGGCGTCGACGGTCTCGACCCAGGTCTCCGAGCCGATGGCCTTGAGCTTGGTGCTGAGCACCTGCTCGACCGGGCTGCCCGGCGACACCAGCACCTGCATCTCGCCGCCGGCGTTCGGGTCGGCCGCGGTGCCGCCCGGCAGCCAGGTGGTCAGCTCGTCGAGGCGGACGTAGGCGCGCGGCTGGATGTCACCGTCGTCGACCACGCCGACGAACTGCGGGGTGATGTTCGCGGACGCGCCGGGGATCCGCATCTCGGCGGGCACCTTGTACCGCTCGAAGCCCTTGGCGGCCTCCCGGTTGACGATGATCCGCGGCGCCATCGACGGCACCGAGCCGAACTCGAGCCACTCGCCGGTGCGCGGGCGCAGTGGCCGGAACGGGCGCACGTCACCGGTCATGGCGGTCAGCCGGACCTCGACCGCCTGGCCCTTGGGCTGGGCGTCGGCCGGTTCGCAGGGCCCGTTGCCGTAGCAGACCATGCCACCGCCCCAGTCCTCGTCGAACGGCGAGGCGCCCGGATTGACCGGCGCGACGTTCGGCTCGCCGATGATCGCCTGGAGGCCGAGCATGGCCACCGCGTCGGTGCGGCCGTCCACCGTGTCGAGCACGATTTCGGTGGCCTTGGGCTGCATCGGCAGGTTGATGATGGTGGTGCCGTCGACGGCCGAGGTGAGCTCGATGTCCGACAGCAGCGCCTTGTCCGCGATGCTGGCGCCGGCCTGCACGACCACCACCGCGAGGACGCCGAGGAACAGGCTCACCATGGACAGCAGGGTGCGCATCTTGCGGGCGCGGATGCCCTGCAGGCCGATGATCAGCGCCGACCGCAGCCGGCCGGACAGCCGCCTCACGCGTTCACCCGCTCGGTGAGGATGCCGTCGACCAGGTCGAGCGTGCGGCCCATCCGGGCGGCGTGGTCCCGGTCGTGGGTGACCAGCACCAGACCGCAGCCGCGCGTGGTCGCCGCCAGCAGGGCGTCGATCACCGCGGTGCCGGTCTCGGTGTCCAGCGCGCCGGTCGGCTCGTCGGCCAGCAGCACCACCGGGTCGCGGACCAGGGCCCGGGCGATCGCCACCCGCTGCTGCTCACCGCCGGACATCCGGGCCGGGCGGTTCTTGGCCAGGTGGGCGATGCCGACCTGGTCGAGGGCCTGCAGGACGCGGGCCCGGCGTTCCCGCCGGGGCAGCCAGCCCTGGCCGTTGACCAGCGCCATGGACACGTTCTGGGCCGCGGTCAGGTGCTTGAGCAGGAAGAAGCGCTGGAAGACGAAGCCGAAGTGGGAGCTGCGCAGCTTCGCGGCCTTGCGCTCGGGCAGCCGGCTGATGTCCTGGCCGGCGAGCAGGTAGCTGCCCTCGTCCGGGCGGTCGAACAGGCCCAGGACGCTGAGCAGGGTGCTCTTGCCGGAGCCGGACCGGCCGACGATGGCCACGCTCTCGCCGGCCTGCACGGTCAGGTCGACGCCGTCGAGGATGGTGCGCGGCTGCTGCTGGCCCTTGAGGACCTTGGTGATGCCGGTGAGCTCGATCAGCGCGGTCATCCCACGGCTCCGGAGGGCTGGTCGCCGGGAGCCGGGTTCTCGGGGGCGGCGGGCAGGTTGGGGCCGGGGATCGCCACGGTCTCGTCGCCCTTGAGGCCCTTCTTGATCTCCACGACCTTGCCGTCGGTGAGGCCCAGCACCACGTCGACGGTCTTGCGGACGCGATCCGCCCCGACCACGTCGACCTTGCCCTTGCCCTGGGTGCCGGCGACCGCCTCGACCGGCAGCACCAGCACGTCGCTGGCCTTGCCGGTGACCATCTCCAGGGTCACCGCGGCGCCGTTGATGAGCTTGATGCCCTTGCTGGCGGTGCAGACCAGCCGCAGGCCGGTCGGCTCGGAACCCTCGCCGCCGCCCGCGGGCGGCTGCTCGGGCTGTGCGGCGGGGTCGCCGGTGGCGCCCGGGGACGGCGTGACCGGCGGCGGCTCGGGGATGGTGCCGGCCGGCAGGGCGGCGATGGTGCCGAGCGGCTTGCAGGGGAACGGTCCCGGCCCGTTCTTGATCTGGCCCTGGACGGATTTCGCCGAGCCGGAGATCCGGTACGCCAGCGCACTGTCGATGTCCGCGACGACCGCATACCCGGCGCGCTTGGCCGAGATCACCGGCATCCCCGCGGTGACCGTGGTCCGGTCGTCGAGCAGCCGGCCGGCCAGGATGGAGTTCTTCGGCATGAGCACCTTGTGGGGCGTGCCGTGGTCCCAGACCGTGGCCACCCAGGTCGCCTGGGTGCTGGCCGTGGTCGAGGGCTGCCGCTGCACGTAGCGCAGCTCCCCGTCGACCGGCGCGACGATGCCGTAGACCGGGTTGATCGCGACCTTGCCGTTGAGGCTGATCTTGTTGGTGAGGTCCTGACGGCTCGGCTGGACCGTGGTCAGCACGGTGCCGCGGGGCTCCAGTCCGGGGGTCTCGGCCTCGTCGGACGATCCGGAGCAGCCGGCCAGCGCCGCCACGACCGACATTCCCACGAGCGCGCGGGGCAGGAGCCTGCGTCCGTCCACCGGTTCCCCTTAGCTGTTCGAGCCGATCCTCGGCACATCGATGACCGTCCAGAGATGATCTCCGATCCGAACGGCGCTCGCAGACGGTACATCGGCCTGGCAAGGGAGCAAGATGCACCGGATTGTCGGGCCGGCGCGGACACCCGGATCACGCTGCGGAAACGGGCTCAGCGGCGCTCACCCGCGCCGGATTGCGTAGTTGCGCGCGGGTGAGCGCTCCTGATTCCGTTTCGGTCTTGCAAAATCCCTCGGATTCCCTTGTCTTTAGGTCCGCGGCTATGTCAAGGTCCACCTCTTCGTGTGGGGGCTGTCACAGGCCCCGGGGCGGGAGGTCCGATTTCCGTGAGCACCGACCTACCGGTCCTGCGCAACTTCATCGGCGGGTCCGGCACGGACACCGCCGACGGCGTGACGTCAGCGGTCGTCGACCCGTGCACCGGTGACGCGTACGCGTACGCCCCGGTCTCCTCCGCCGGTGACGTCGCTGTGGCGATGCAGGCCGCGGAGGACGGCTTCGAGGTGTGGCGGGACAGCACACCGGCCGAACGGCAACGCGCCCTGTTGCGCATCGCCGACGCCGTCGAGGCCCGGTCCGACGAGATCATCGCCGCTGAATGTCGCAACACCGGCAAACCGGTCGAGGCCACCCGGCAGGAGGAGATGGCGCCGCTGCTGGACGAGCTGCGCTTCTTCGCCGGCGCCGCCCGGATGCTGGAGGGCAAGTCTGCCGGGGAGTACCTGCGCGACCACACCTCCTGGGTCCGGCGCGAGCCGATCGGCGTCTGCGCCCAGGTGACGCCGTGGAACTATCCGATGGTCATGGCGGTGTGGAAGTTCGCCCCGGCGATCGCGGCCGGCAATTCGGTGGTGCTCAAGCCCTCCGACACCACGCCGGTCAGCACCCTGCTGCTCGCCGAGATCGCCGCCGAGTTCCTGCCACCGGGCGTACTGAATGTCGTCTGCGGTGACCGGGACACCGGCCGCGCGCTGGTGGTGCACCCCACCCCGCAGCTCGTCTCGATCACCGGCTCCACCCGGGCCGGCATGGAGGTCGCCGCCGCGGCCGCCGCCGACCTCAAGAAGGTCCATCTGGAGCTGGGCGGCAAGGCCCCGGTCATCGTCTTCGACGACGTCGATCTGGAAGCGACCGCCGCCGCCGTGGCCGGCGCGGGCTACTTCAACGCCGGGCAGGACTGCACCGCCGCCACCCGCGTGCTGGTGCACGCCCGGGTCGCGGCCGACTTCACCGACGCCCTGGCCGCCGCGGCCAAGGACACCAAGGTCGGTGGCCCGGCCGACACCAGCGCCTACTTCGGGCCGGTCAACAACGTCGCCCAGCTGGACCGGGTGCGCGGCTTCCTGGACCGCACACCCGACCACGCCCGGGTGGTCACCGGCGGGCGGCGCATCGGTGACCGCGGCTACTTCGTCGAGCCGACCGTCGTGGCCGGCCTGCGCCAGCGCGACGAGATGATCCAGGACGAGATCTTCGGCCCGGTCATCACGGTGCAGGAGTTCGACACCGAGGACGGCGCCGTGCGCTGGGCCAACGACGTGCGCTTCGGCCTGAGCGCGAGCGTCTGGACCCGCGACCACGGCCGGGCGATGCGGGTGTCGCGCCGGCTGAACTTCGGCGCGGTGTGGATCAACACCCATCTGCCGTTCGTGTCGGAGATGCCGCACGGCGGCTACGGCCACTCGGGCTACGGCAAGGACCTCTCGATGTACGGGTTCGAGGAGTACACCCGCATCAAACACGTGATGAGCCATCTGGGCTGACCCGGCCCGCCCGTCCCCCCGCGCGCGAAGAGGTACGCATGACCACTGCTATTGACGAGGACCCCGGCCAACCGGCCATCGAGCTCGCCGGCGTGCACAAGGACTACCTGTCGCACGGCGAGACCGTGCAGGCCGTACGCCGGCTGGACCTGAGGATCGCGCCGAGCGAGTTCTTCTCCCTGCTGGGCCCGTCGGGCTGCGGCAAGACCACCACGATGCGGATGATCGCCGGCTTCGAGGAGCCCACCGGCGGCACGGTGTTCCTGGACGGCCGGGACGTCACCCGCGTCTCGCCCAACAAACGCGACGTCAACATGGTGTTCCAGTCGTACGCGTTGTTCCCGCACCTGAACGCGTACCAGAACGTGGCTTTCGGGTTGGAGCGCAAGAAGGTCGACAAGGCCGAGATCCGCCGCCGGTGCGGCGAGATCATGGAGATCGTCTCGTTGACCGGCATGGAGAAGCGGGCCCCGCGGGAGATGTCCGGCGGGCAGCAACAGCGGGTGGCGCTGGCCCGGGCGCTGGTCAACCGGCCGCGGGCGCTGCTGCTCGACGAGCCGCTGGGCGCCCTGGACCTCAAGCTGCGCCAGCAGATGCAGGTCGAGCTCAAGCGCATCCAGCGCGAGGTCGGCATCACCTTCGTCTACGTGACGCACGACCAGGGCGAGGCGCTGACCATGTCGGACCGCATCGCGGTCATGGACGCGGGCCGCATCGACCAGCTCGGCTCACCGCGCGAGATCTACGAACGGCCGGCGACCCGCTTCGTGGCCGGCTTCATCGGCACCTCGAACCTGCTCGACGGCACGGTCGAGAGCATCACCGGCGACGTCGCCCTGCTGAGCTACGGCGAGGGCGAGCGGGTGCTGGTCCCGGTGAGCGGGGCCATGAAGGTCGGCGACGACCTCGAGGTGTCGGTGCGACCGGAGAAGATCGACCTGTCCCAGGAAGCCCCCGCCGGGACCGGCACCAGCGTGCTCACCGGTGTGGTGACCGAGGTCGTCTACCACGGCACCTCGACCAACTACACGGTCAAGACCTCGGCCGGCCCCGACCTGGTGATCTTCGATCAGAACGCCTACTCCGCCGAGGACCTCGCCGGGCCCGGCGACCGCGTGTACCTCAGCTGGAGCCCTCAGCACTCTTACCCGATCGGAGTCTGATCGTGCAGTCGAACATCCCCGACCCCTCCCTGATCCGCGGCCTGACCCAGCGGCGGCTCGGCCGCCGCGACGCGTTGCGGGTGTCCGGCCTGTCGGCGTTCGCCATGGCGCTGGCCGCCTGCGGCGTCAAGGGCACCGGATCGACCGCGCCGAGCGCCCCCGCCCCCGACGCGGTGGCCAAGTACTGGGCCGGCAAGACCAGCAACGGCAACGTGAACTTCGCCAACTGGCCGCTCTACATGGACCCGAAGCAGCCGGAGCTGAAGAAGTTCACCAAGGCCACCGGCGTCACGGTGAAGTACCAGGAGGTCATCCAGGAGATGGGACCCTGGTTCGCCAAGGTCCAGCCGCAGCTCGCGGCCGGTCAGTCGATCGGCTACGACCTCATGGTGATCACCAACGGCATCCAGTTCAAGCAGTTCGTGGACTCCGGCTTCCTGGCCCCGCTGGACCACTCCAAGCTGCCGAACTACGTGGCCAACGCCGACCCGTCGTACGCGAACACCGCCTACGACAAGGGCAACGTCTACTCCGTGCCGTGGACCTCCGGGATCACCGGCATCGCGTACGACCCGAAGAAGATCACCCGGCCCATCACCAAGCTGGCCGACCTGTGGGACCCGGCGTTCAAGGGCAAGGTCGGCATGTACTCCGACACCCAGGAGCTGGCCAACTTCGGCCTGATGGCGCTCGGCTTGAACCCGGACGAGTCCACCCCGGAGGACTGGAAGAAGGCCGCCGAGAAGCTCAAGGAGCAGAAGAGCGCGGGCCTGGTGCGCAACTACTACGACCAGAGCTACGTGGACGCCCTCGGCAAGGGCGAGGTGTGGATCACCCAGGCGTGGTCCGGCGACATCTTCCAGAAGAACGTCTCCGACGGCACCGACTTCAAGTTCGTGATCCCGGAGGAGGGCGGCACGATCTGGACGGACAACTTCGCCATCCCGATCACCGCGCAGAACCCGCTGGACGCGATCAAGCTGATGGACTTCTTCTACGAGGTGGAGAACGCGGCCACGCTGGCCGAGTACATCAACTACGTCTGCCCGGTGCCGGCCGCGCAGGAGCAGATCAAGAAGGACGCGGCCAAGCTGTCCGGCGACGACAAGGCGGCCATGGAGGCGGTCGCCACCAGCCCGCTCGTCTTCCCGGCGCAGAGCGACTACGCGAAGCTGCACTACTACGTCGATTTCAAGTCGACCGCCGAGCAGCAGCAGTTCCAGAGCATCTTCGAACCGATCGTGCTGGCCTGAGCCGTGTCGCGTTCACGCCGGGTGCTCGCGCCCTACCTGCTGATCCTGCCGGGTGGCCTGTGGCTGCTGCTGTTCTTCGTGATCCCGATGGTGACGATGCTGTCGCTGTCGCTGCAAGAGGGTGACGTCGTCTCCGGGTACGTGTTCACCGGCCACTGGCAGACCTACGTGGACGCGATCGGCAACTACCGCACGCAACTGGTCCGCTCGCTGATCTACGGGGCGATCACCACGATCATCCTGATCGTGCTGGCGTTCCCGGTGGCGTACTGGATCGCCTTCTACGGTGGCCGGCGCAAGCCGACCTACCTGTTCCTGCTGCTGCTGCCGTTCTTCGTGTCGTTCGTGCTGCGCACCATCTCGTGGCGCTACATCCTGACCGACGAGGGCATGCTGCTCGGCCCGTTGAAGAGCGCCGGGCTGCTGCCGGACAGCTTCCACATCCTCGGCACCCCGGTGGCGGTGATCGGCGGGCTGGTCTACAACTTCCTGCCGTTCATGATCCTGCCGGTCTACGTGGCCCTGGAACGCATCGACCCGCGGGTGGTCGAGGCCGCCCGGGACCTGTACGCGGACCCGGCGACCGCCTTCCGCAAGGTGATCCTGCCGCTGGCCCTGCCCGGGGTGTTCGCCGGTGTGCTGATGACCTTCGTGCCGGCCAGCTCCGACTACGTCAACTCCGCGGTGCTGGGCAGTTCGTCGACCACGATGATCGGCCAGGTCATCCAGTCGCAGTACCTGACCAGCTCCAACTATCCGACCGCCTCGGCCCTGTCCTTCACGCTGATGGCGGTGCTGCTGATCGGGGTCTTCGCCTACGCCCGGGCGCTGGGCACGGAGGACGTGATGAAGGTGGCCGCGCGATGACCATGGTCGAGCAAGCCCCCGCGGTCACCCCGCGCCGGTCCCGGCTGACCGGCGGGCGGGCCCTGTACATCTACACCTGGGTGATCATCGCGTGGCTGACGCTGCCGGTGCTCATCATGATCCTGTTCGGCTTCAACGACACCCCGGGCCGCTACAACCAGACCTGGGAGGGCTTCACCCTCAAGTGGTACGGCCGGGTCTTCGCCCTCGACGAACTGACCAAGGCCCTGGTGATCTCGCTGGTCGTCGCGGTGCTCACCGCGGTCGTCGCCGGCGCGCTGGGCACCGGCATCGGCTACGCGCTGGGCCGCTACCGGTTCCGCGGCTCGGGCACGGTCAACCTGATCATGTTCGCCACCATGTCCTCACCCGAGCTGGTGATGGGCGCCTCGCTGCTGACGCTCTTCGTCTCGCTGGGGGTCGGACTGGGCGCCACGACGATCACGATCGCGCACATCATGTTCTCGATCTCGTTCGTCGCGGTGGTGGTGCGGGCCCGGGTGCTGACCCTGGACCGCTCGGTCGAGGAGGCCGCGGCGGACCTGGGCGCCAACCCGTGGACCACGTTCTGGCGGATCACCTTCCCGATCATCATGCCCGCGGTGATGTCCGGCATGCTGCTGGCCTTCGCCCTGAGCATCGACGACTTCGTGGTCACCAACTTCACCGCGGGCACCACCACGACGTTCCCGCTGTGGATCTGGGGTGCGACCCGGGTCGGCCTGCCGCCGCAGGTCAACGTGATGGGCACGCTGATCTTCGTGGGCGGGGTGCTGATCGCGGTGGTGAGCAGCGTACGGTCGCGGCCCCGGAAGAACTCCTGAGTATGGTGGCGCGCGCGCTCGCCGACGCAGTGCCGGAGCCGTACTGGCTCGGGCAGGCGGGCGCGCCGCCGGCCGCCGACCCGCTGGACGGGATCGGCGCGGCGGACCTGGCGGTGGTCGGCGCCGGCTACAGCGGGCTGTGGACGGCGCTGCTGGCCAAGGAACGCGACCCCGGCCGCGACGTCGTGGTGATCGAGGCCGGTACGGCGGGCTGGGCGGCCTCCGGGCGCAACGGCGGGTTCTGCGCGGCCAGCCTCACCCACGGCTTCGACAACGGACTGAGCCGTTTCCCCGACGAGATGGACACCCTCGAGCGGCTCGGCCGGGCGAACCTGGACGGCATCGAGCAGACCGTCCACCGGTACGGGATCGAGTGCGACTTCGCCCGTACCGGGGAGCTCAACGTGGCGACCGCGGACTGGCAGGTACGGGAGCTGGCCGCGTACCACGCCGAGGCGACCGCCCGCGGGCTGGACGTCACGCTGCTGGACTGCGACCAGGTCCGCGCCGAGGTCAACTCCCCCACCTACCTCGGCGGGGTCTGGGACCGCACCGGCTGCGCGATGGTCGACCCGGCCCGTCTGGTCTGGGGACTGCGCCGGGCCTGCCTGGAGCTGGGCGTCCGGATCTACGAGAACTCCCCGGTCGAGCGGATCAGCACCACCCGCGCCGGGCTCAGCCTGCACACCTGGCGGGGCCGGCTGGACGCGGCGAAGATCGCACTGGCCACCGGGGCGCACGGCAACCTGCTGCGCCGCCTGCACCACTACGTCGTCCCGATCTACGACTACGTGCTGATGACCGAACCGCTGACCGCCGCGCAACTCGCCTCGGTGGGCTGGCAGCAGCGCCAAGGCGTGGGCGACGCGGGCAACCAGTTCCACTACTACCGGCTCACCGCGGACAACCGGATCCTGTGGGGCGGCTACGACGCGATCTATTACCGGGGCGGGCGGATCAGCCCGGAACGCGACCAGCGCGAGGCCACCTTCGCGGTGCTGGCCGAGCATTTCGCGCAGACCTTCCCCCAGCTCGACGGCGTGCGTTTCACGCACAAGTGGGGCGGCGTCATCGACACGTGCAGCCGGTTCAGCGGGTTCTTCGGTACGGCGCACAGCGGCCGGCTCGCGTACGCGGTGGGCTACACCGGGCTGGGCGTGGGAGCCACCCGCTTCGGCGCCAACGTGATGCTGGACCTGCTCACCGGCGAGCGGACGGAGCTGACCCGGCTGAAGATGGTGCGCCGCAAGCCGGTGCCGTTCCCGCCGGAACCGGTGCGGTCCGGGGTGATCGAGCTGACCCGCTGGTCGATCGCCCGGGCCGACGCCCACGAGGGTCGCCGTAACGTGTGGCTGCGCACTTTGGACAAGGTCGGCCTCGGCTTCGACTCCTGAGACTGGCCGTACGGCCGGTACGCCCGCGCGAGCCTCTTGGCCATCATGTCGGGGTGCCGATGTGGTGGAAACGTCCCCGGGTGTGGTTCTTCGTCCTTTTGATCATCGCCGTTTCCGCCGCGGCGGCGCTGTCCTGGTTCCTCACCGAGGAGGGCCGCCAGCACGCCGACCAGTGGTCGAGCATCATCTTCGGCGGTACCGCGGCCGCCGCCGTGCTGGTGACAGCGCTGCGCTGGCTGTGGCTGCAGGACACCGGCCCGACCGGAACGGTGACGCCGGAACGGCTCGCGGCCGCCCAGGCCGTGCTGGCCCGTGCCCAGATCGAGCAGTGGACGGCTGAGGAAGTCGCGCGTCAGATCCAGGACCCGTGGCCGCTGCGCGTGCGATGGCAGGTGAGCCGCCGGGCCCGGCTGGTCATGGCCAGCTGGGCAGCGGTCCGGGGCGCACCGGACGCCGGCGAGCTTCCGCTCGAAGGCACCTATGACCGGATCGCCGACGTCTTCGACCACCCGGACTCGCCCCGCCGCCTGGTCGTGCTCGGCGAGCCCGGGGCCGGCAAGTCCATGCTGGTGCTGCACCTGACGCTGCAACTGCTGCACCGCCGCGGCGAGCACGATCCGGTGCCGGTGCTGCTGCCGGTGGCGGGCTGGGACCCGGCGCAGCCGCTGGACGAGTGGATCGCCGCCCGGCTGGCCACCGACCACCGGCTGCTGTCCACGGCGGTGGAGGCCCCCGGCGGCACCCGGCGCACGCTGGCCCGCGAACTGGTGGCCCGCGGCATGATCCTGCCGATCCTGGACGGCCTCGACGAGATCGGCCCGAGCCACCACAGCCGCGCGCTGACCGCGATCTCCGCGGCCGCCGGATCCGGCGCCAGGTTCGTGCTGACCAGCCGGACCAGGGCGTACGAGCGGGCGGTGCACGACTCGACGCCGCTGGCCCGTACGCCGGTCGTCGAACTGCAACCGATGACCCCCGACGACGCGGCCCGCTACCTGACGGACGGCACCGACCAGCCGATCCCCCGATGGAACCCGGTGCTGGCCCGGCTGGCCGCCGGTGACGACTCGCCGCTGGCGCAGACCCTGTCCACGCCGCTGATGATCTGGCTCGCTCGCGTGGTCTACCAGCACCGCGACAGCGATCCCGGCGAGCTCGTCACCGCCGGCTGGGCGACATCGCGGGCCGGCATCGAGAAGCACCTGCTGCAACAGCTGGTCCCGGCGGCGTACACGGCGGCGGTCGGCGGTCGTCCGGGCCGTACCGTCGCCGAGGCCGACCGGGCCCGGCGCCGCCTCACCACGCTCGCCCGCCACCTGGGCCGCGAGCAGACCTACGACCTGGCCTGGTGGCAGCTGAACGAGGTTCCCCCCGGCCCAGCCGTGGAGGCCATGACAGTCCTCGCCACCGGTGTTGCCATTCTCGCCGGCCTGACCCTCTGCATCTTCGGCATCGTCGGCATGGTGGACCTGCAGGCGCTGTACCCCCACCTGGGCTGGCTGTGGGGCGGGCTCAACGCCGGGCTCGCCGTCGCCCTCACCACGGGTCTGATCCGCCGGGTGTTCGAGAGTCCGCGCGCTCCCCGGCGCATCCAGGTCACCCTGGGCCGCGCCGCATGGCTCTTCATCGCCTGCCCGATCGGCCTGGTGGCCGTCCTCGCCGGGGAGCCCGTGGCGGGAATCCTGGGCACCCTGACCGCCGGGCTGTGCACACCCCTGGTGTCCGGAAGCATCCACGCGGGCGGCAACGATCAACGCGGTCTGAGTCCTGCCGCGCTGCTGGCCGACGACCGCAATTCCGCTTTCGTGGCCCTGGCGACCAGCCTCCTGCTCGCCGCCACCGTCTGGTCCACCCTGGGGGCGTCGAGCGGTGAGCCGGTGCTCGACGCCCTGTTCTTCGGCGTCCTCTGGCTTTTCCTGCCGGTCGCCGTGGTGATCTCCAGCGCCTGGGGTCAGTTCTGTGTCGTCCGTGCGGTGCTGTTCCTCTGCGGACGGGCTCCCCTGCGGCTGATGGGCTTTCTCGGTGAGGCGCACGACCGTGGGGTCCTGCGGCAGGCCGGCGGCGTCCACCAGTTCCGCCACAACCTGCTGCAGGACCACCTGGCCGCCCGTTCCGCTACCGGCTCAGCAGACCGCGCAACGCCTTGACCACCTCGGCCGGGGCCTCCTCCGCCATGTAGTGGCCGCACGAGACCGTACGGTGCTCCAGGTCCGGCGCCCAGGCCCGCCAGATGCCCGCCGCGTCGAAGCCCAGCGCCGCACCCCAGTCCTGCTGCAGCACCGTGACCGGCATCCGCAGCTGCCTGCCCGCCGCCCGGTCGGCGCGGTCGTGCTCCACGTCGATGCCGGCCGAGGCGCGGTAGTCGGCAACGATCGACGGGACCGCCTCGCGGCAGGCCCGCAGGTACGCGGCGCGCACCTCGGCCGGAATCGCCTGCGGGTCCTGGGTCCAGATGTCGAGGAAGTGGCCGAAGAAGGCGTCCGGGGCGGCACCGATCAGCTCCTCGGGCAGCCCGGGCGGCTGCGCCATCAGGTACAGGTGGAAGCCCACCGCGGCGCTGACGCCGTGCATGACGTCCCACATGTCCAGCGTCGGGAGCACGTCCAGCGAGGCGAGGTGGGTGACCGCTTCCGGGTGGTCCAGCCCGGCCCGGATGGCGACCAGCGCGCCACGGTCGTGCCCGGCCAGGGCGAAACGGTCGTGGCCCAGCGCGCGGGCCAGCGCCACGATGTCGGCGGCCATGGTCCGCTTCGCGTACGCGTCGCCGGCGGGCTTGTCGCTCGCGCCGTAGCCACGCAGGTCGGGACAGATGACGGTGTGGTCGGCGGCGAGGTCGGCGGCGACGTGCCGCCACATCAGGTGGGTCTGCGGGAAGCCGTGCAGCAGCACGATCGGGCTGCCCGAGCCGCCGACCGCGACGTTGAGCGCCACGTCCTCGGCGACGGTGACCCGTTGGTAGTCGAATCCGGTGATCGAAGGGTTCATGCCGGCCAGGCTGCCCGGGCGGGATCAGCAGTGGATGAGCAGCGGATCAACGCGCTGCTTAGATGGGGTCATGGTGGCCTTCGGCGTGCTCGGACCCGTGCGGGCGAGCACCGCGCTGGGCCCCGTACCGCTGAAGGGTCGCCGGCACCGGGCCGTGCTGGCCCGCCTGCTGATCGCGCGCGGCCGGGTCGTGCCGGTCGACCTGCTGGTCGACGACCTGTGGGAGCAGCCCCCGCCGGGGGCGGTCCCGGCGCTGCGCACCTTCGTGTCGGATCTGCGCCGGGCCCTGGAGCCCGACCGCCCACCGCGGCAGCCGGCCCGGCTGCTGGTCACGGCACCGCCGGGGTACGCGCTGACGGCGGCCCCGGACGCGGTGGACGCCTGGCGGTTCGAGGCGGCGGTGCTCGCGTCGGGCGATCTGCTCGCCGCCGGGGACGCGGCCCGGGCGCTGGCCGAGCTGGACGCGGCGCTCGCGCTCTGGCAAGGACCCGCGTACGCGGAGTACGCCGACCAGCACTGGGCCCGCGCCGAGACCGACCGCCTCGACGAGCTCCGCATGCTGGCGACCGAACGCCGCGCCGAGGCCCTGCTCGCCCTGGGCCGGCCCGCCGACGCCGCCTCGGACCTGCAGGCCCACGCCACCGCCCAGCCGTTACGCGAGGACGTCTGGCAGCTGTTGGCCACCGCCCTCTACCGGGCCGGACGCCAGGGCGAGGCGCTGGCCGCCCTCCGCCGGATCCGTGCGACGCTGGCGACCGACCTGGGCGTGGATCCTGGCCCGCGCCTGCGCAAACTCGAGACCGACATCCTGGCCCAGGCGCCGCACCTGAGCCCGCCCGAGCCCGCCGCGCCGCCTGAACCCGTCGCGTCGCGCGAGCCCGTCGCGTCGCGCGAGCCCGTCGCGTCGCGCGAGCCCGTCGCGTCGCCCGAGCCCGTCGCGTCGCGTCGCTCGCCTGAACCGGCGCTCGTAGGTCGTGAGGACGAGCTGGCCGAGCTGATGCGGGCGGCCGAGGGCGTCGCCGCGCGGGGCCGGTCCGGGCTCGCGCTGATCTCCGGCGAGGCCGGTGCCGGCAAGACCGCCCTGGCCGAGGCCCTGACCCACCGGCTGGCCAAGCTCGGCTGGACGGCCACCTGGGGACGCAGCCCCGACTACGAGGGCGCGCCGGTGACCTGGCCGGGCACGCTCGACGTGCCGGAGCCGGCCGGGGATCCCGCTGTGGCCCGGCTCCGGCGGCGGCAGGCTGCGGTGGCCCAGCTGACCGCACCCGCGGAGCACGGTCCGGTGCTGCTGGTCGCCGACGACCTGCATTTGGCGGATGAGGCGACCCTGGACCTGGTCGCCGCGCTGGCGGTGGAGCCGATGCCGGTGCTCGTGGTGGGGACGTTCCGGGCGACCGAGATCACGGCGGAGCTGACGGCGGCGTTGGCCCGGTTCGCTCGTACTGAGCCGGTGCGGGTGTATCTGAGCGGGCTTGACGAGGTGGGGACGGCGGCGCTGGCCCGTACCGTCGTGGGGGCCGGCCTGGACGCGCCGGCTGCGCGGTTGATCCATCGCCGGAGCGGCGGTAATCCGTTCTTTGTGCGCGAGCTGGCGCGGCTGGTCGTCGCCGAGGGTGAAGCGGCCCTGGAGCAGGTGCCGGCTGGGGTTCGCGACGTCATCCGGCACCGCCTTGCTCGGCTGCCTGAGCCGGCGCAGACCGTGTTGCGGCAGGCTTCGGTGCTCGGCCGTGACGTTGACGCGGATGTGCTGGCTGCGCTCCCCGGGCTGGCCGACGACGCTTTGGATGGCCTCGACGCCGGTCTGCGGGCTGGTCTGCTCGCTGAGGACGGGCCTGGTGGGCAGCTCAGGTTCACTCATGTGCTGGTTCGGGACACGGTTTATGGGGACCTGTCCGCGTTGCGTCGCGCTCATTGGCATGCCGCTGCGGGTGCGGTGTTGGAACGGCTGCATCCTTCGGACGTCGCTGCGCTTGCCCATCACTTTGCCCGTGCGGGGACGCTGGGCACTGCGGCGCGAGCTGCGCACTACAGCGGGGTGGCGGCTGAGCTGGCGGAACGTGGTTCTCGGCCGCATGAGGCGGTTCGGTTGTGGCGGCAGGCCTTGGATGCGTATGACCGCAGTGCGCAGGCGGACGGCGGCCCCGCCCGGCCCGCTGACGGCGGTCCGGGGCGGATGGCTGACGGCCGGGGGCGGTTGGCGGCTGTTATGGGGTTGGGGCGGGCCTTGGCCGTGACGGGGCATCTGGATGAGGCGCGCCGGCACCGGGCCGAGGCCGTCGCCGCCGTCCGGCAGGTCGACGATCCGGACCTGGCCGCGAGCGTCCTCGCCGCCTTCGACGTGCCGGCGGTCTGGACCCGCAACGACGACGACCGGCTCTCCGCGCAGATCGTCGAGCTGGCCGAACGCACCCTGGCCGCCCTCGGCCCGGACCGGCCGGAGCAGCGCAGCCGGCTGCTCAGCACGATCGCGCTGGAGCTGCGCGGCACCACCACCGACCGCGGGGAACGGGCGGCGCGGGAGGCCGAGGCCATCGCCCGGCGGACCGGGGATCCGGGGCTGCTGGCGTTCGCGCTCAACGCGCGGTTCATGCACACGTTCGGCCGGACCGGGCTGGCTGGGGAGCGGGCCGGCATCGGCGCTGAACTGGTCGCGGTAGCCGCCCGGCACGAGCTGGTCACGTTCGAGGTCCTCGGGCATCTCATCCTGGTCCAGGCACACAGCGCGCTCGGTGAGCCTGCTGTCGCCGATGCCCACGCGCAGGCGGCCGACCAGCTCGCCGAACGTTACGACCTGCCGCTCGTCGGGGTGCTGACCCAGTGGTATCGCGCGCTGCGGCTGGCTCTGGACGGCCGGACCGGCGAGGCGGCGGTCGCGTACCGGGCGGCTCAGGCCAGGTTGAACGGCAGCGGCATGCCGGGGATGGCGGACGGGCTGCTTGCGCTGGCGCTGCTCAGCCTGGATCTGGACGGTGCGCCGGAGGGTGACTTCGGCCCGTACGAGCCTTGGGCTCGGCCCTTGGTGCTGCTCGCCGGCGGTGGTCGGGAGCGGGCGGCGGCTGTTCTGCGCGCGGTCCCCGAGTCGCCGCACGACCTGTTGTGGGAAGCGCGACTGTGTCTGGTGGCCGTCGCCGCCCAGGTCCTCGACGATCAGGACACGCTCGCCCGGGTCCGCGCGGAACTCCGCCCAGCCGCCGGAGAACTCGCCGGAGCCGGCAGCGGCGTGATCACCCTCGGTCCAGTCACCGATTACCTGGGGCAACAACCCCCTCGTCCATCCTGACCGATCGTTCCGGTCGACGGTCACCCCGGGCCTCCGAACAGTCAGGAATGCCCCCTACCAACGTCGATTTCCGGCCCGGGCGCCCTTCATCGCGATGCCGAACGCGAATAAGCCAGGGAGGATGCATCGGTAGGTCGATCAAGGGAGTGACCAGGCATGGCGCAGATCCACCACTTCGAGCACGGCTGGCTGACGCCGACGTTCAGCTACACGCTGTCCGTGCTGGGCTCATTGCTCGGGCTGGTGTGCGCTGTCCGGCTGCGCACGGCGCCGAGCGCCGGCTGGCGCGCCTGGTGGCTCACCCTCGCGGCGGTCGCGATCGGCGGCACCGGCATCTGGACCATGCACTTCGTGGCGATGCTGGGCTTCAGCGTGGTGGGCATGCCGATCCGGTACGACGTACCGGTGACCGCCCTGAGCGCCCTGATCGCCATCGGTGCCGTCGCCATCGGCCTGTCGATCGCCGCCCGCGGCACAAAGGTCCAGGGCGCCCGCCTGATCATCGGCGGCCTCTTCGCCGGCCTGGGCGTGGCAGCAATGCACTTCACCGGCATGTACGCGATGCACCTCGACGGCACCATCGACTACATGACCAGCCGCGTCGTGGCGGCGGTAGCGATCGCGGTGGTGGCGGCGACCGTGGCGCTGTGGCTGGCCATGACGGTCCAGCGCCCCCTGGCGATCCTGGCGTCGGCACTGGTCATGGGGATCGCGGTCAACGGCATGCACTTCACGGGCATGTCCGCGATGTCGGTCCATCCGGACCCCGCGGCGACCGGCGCGTCGGTGACGGGGGCGAACGCGAGCACGCTGCTCATCCCGATCGGCCTGACGGTCATCTTCGGCGTCCTGGGCCTGGTGTACGCCCTGATGGCGGCGCCGACCGAGGAAGACCGGGCGGCGGCCGCGTACCTGGCCGCGCGGCTGGAGCGCGAGAACGACGACGACCTGTACGAGCCGGCGCCGCAGCAGGGACCCAACGGGCGGCGGATGCCGACGGGTGGGGCTGCTTGGACTTTCCGGGATCGCGCGGGCCAGTAGCCGCTGCGTTTCCCGCGGGCGTCGATCATTTGCTGATCGGCGCCCGTCGCGCATTTCAGCCTGCCGAGCGTCCCCGCTCACGCCAAACGGCGGAAGGGCCAGCCGCATCACGCGACTGACCCTTCCGACCTGACTGCTCTGGGGTGACCGACGGGACTTGAACCCGCGACCCCCGGGACCACAACCCGGTGCTCTACCAGCTGAGCTACGACCACCATGCCGCCTTGCCGCGGAACCCCGCGGCGCGTGCCGGACAAGCATAGCGGCAGCACCCACCGAGTCGTCGACCGGGTTACCGCTCGGCGTGGCTCACAGCTCCGCCGCGATCGCCCGGGCCTGGTCGACGTCCGGGCCCGGCAGCGGCACGAACACCGTGCGGCGGTAGTACTCGAGCTCGCGGATGCTCTCGCGGATGTCGGCCAGGGCCCGGTGCGCCAAGCCCTTCTGCGGCTGGCCGAAGTACACCCGCGGGTACCAGCGGCGGGCCAGCTCCTTGATCGAGGAGACGTCGATCATGCGGTAGTGCAGGAAGTCGTCCAGCGCCGGCATGTCGCGGGCCAGGAAACCCCGGTCGGTGGCGATGGAATTGCCACACAGCGGCGCCGAGCGGGGATTGGGCACAAACTGCTTGATGTACGCGAGGACGGCCTCTTCGGCCTCCGCCATGGTGACCGTGGAACGGCGCACCTCGTCGGTGAGGCCGGACTTGGCGTGCATGTCGCGCACGACCTCCGGCATCGCGTCCAGGGCCGCGTCGTCGGCATGGATGACGAGGTCGATGCCGTCGCCGAGAACGTCGAGATCGGGACCGGTCACCAACGCGGCCACCTCGATCAGGGCATCTTTGCCCAGGTCGAGACCCGTCATCTCACAGTCGATCCACACCAGAAGATCCGCCACCCGCTCAGCCTACGCGCCGGGCGGAAACCGTGTCGCCGCGTCCGCCGTACCCACCCGCCGGGGACACCACACCCGCACCGGGCACGTTCACCCTGGATTGTCCGTATTAGCCCCAGGACTACCCAGTTCTGCCGTCCAGGGGTTAAAGTGTGCTTAACGGACGAAGCCCCCCTTCGGTTACTCCGTTCCCCCGGTAAAAGGGCCCTCCGCGTCGGCAGCGCGGAGGGCCCTTTTCGGATATCTGAAGTTGTGCACCGACCCACTGGGCGGCCGCAACCCTTCAAGGGTCACGGCCGCCCCGGCTTACGCCCGGTCAGTCCTTCGAACGCGAGCCACCCTTACGCGGCGGCCGGGTGACCTTGATCGGCGGCTCCTGGGTGGCCGGATCAGGCGCGGGAAGCCCGGAAGCAGTGACATTCTTCCGCCGCCGCCGAGCGGCCGAGTCACCCCCGAGCAACTCCGCAACCTCGGCCTTGTACGCCGCCAGCCGCGAAAGCGAACCGTCCGGCTTGCGCTTGCCCTTGTCGCCCTTGTCCGCCTCGCCCTGGCCGACCTCAGCCTTGCCCGCCTCAGCCTTGCCCGCCTCAGCCTTGTCCCGGTCAACCTTGTCCCGGTCGACCTTTTCCCGCTCAGCCTTGTCCCGCTCGGCCTTGTCCGCGTCGGCCTGGTGCGCTCCGGCCTTGTCAGCGTCAACCCCGGTCGACTTGGCCTTATCGGTCGCTTCCGTGCCATCGGCAGGGCGTGCGTCAGCCGGACGTGCGTCAGCCGGACGAGCATCCGCCGGGCGGGCGTCAGCCGGGCGGGTGTCAGCCAGGCGAGCATCCGCCGGACGACTGTCGGTCGGGCGGGTGTCAGCCAGGCTGGCATCCGCTGGGCGGCTGTCGGCCGGGCGTGCGTCAGCCGGACGAGCATCCGTCGGGCGGGCGTCAGCCGGGCGGGTGACGGTGTTCGGCTGCGCCTGTGCGCCGGTCGGGCGAGTGCGCTGCTCGGTGATGTGCGGATCGGACTTCCCCGCCTTGACCGTCTCCACCGCAGTCGTCTCCGCTTGGGTCGCCTCGGCCCGGCTCCGCTCCGCCTGCATCGGCTCCGACCGCGCCGTCGCTGGTTTCGTCGCCTCGGTCCGCGCAGTCTGAGCCACAGTCGGCTCGGTTCGCGGGGCCGGGCTGCTCGGCGTGTTCTGCCTCGTGGCGGGCCAGGTCGGCGGCGTGCGGCCGGCGGACGCCTGGTCCGTGGTCGCGGAGGAGGCCGAGGGTCGAACCGTAGTGGTGGTGCTGCCCGAGCTGGACGGCACCGGCTCGCGGTCCGGATCGGCCGGCCGGGACGGGCCAGGCACCGACGGGCGCGGGCTCGTGGGAGTAGTCGGCGGGACCGGAGTCGGTACCGGCCTGGTCGGGGTCGGCGCGGTGCCCCCCGGCCCCGGCTGCGCCTGAGCCTGCGCTGCGACCGGCTGAGATCCCGGACTCGTCTGCCCCGAAGCTCCGCCGGATGCCGTGGGCGCGACGTGGTGCGGCTGCGGCGTAGTGGCCGACGACGTCCGGGCCGAGCCGGTCGGCTGGGTCGGGGTCGTCGTTCCGCCCGGCGCGACCGGGTTCGCACCCGATGCCGCGGGCTGGGCCGGAGCCTGAGTGCCGGGCCGGGTAGCCGGGGCTTCGGGCCGGATCGACTTGCCTGCCGCCGTTGCCGGCTCGGGCTGGGCGGCCTTCGCCGCGCCCCCGGGCTGGACTTGCTCGGCCGCCGGTCGACCGGGCTTGGCCGGCGTGGAAACGGGTCCTGCCGGCTTCGCCGGCGATGCCGGGACAGCAGGGCGCGGTGTCGTCGGCGCGGTCCGGGCGTTCGCCGCCGGGCTGCTCTTGTCCGGAGCTGATGCCTTGGCGACCGGGCTGGTGGCGCCCGGAGCCGTTGCCGCGGCCGAGCCGTCACCCGAGGCGGCCGGCCGGTCGGCGGCGGGCTTGTCCTCGGGGCGGCGCGAAGCGGTCGCTGCCTGGTCAGCGCTCTTGGGCTGGTTCCGGGTCAGGCCGACCCGTCCGGAGTCCGCGCGGGTCAGGCCCGTGGCCGCCCATCCCGGCGACGAAGAGCCGCCGAACAGGGCGTTCCGCGGCGTGGCATCCGCCGGCCGCGCAGCCTTGGCCGGCGGTACCGCATCGGCGCCGACGTCCGTCGCCGCGATCTCGGGCTCGCGCGAAGCAGCACGCGGGCCCGCCGTGTCGGCAACGCCCTTGGACGCGGCCGCTGCAGCGGAATCAGCAGCCTGGGGCGAACCCTCAGCCGCCTTGGCCGCCGGAGCTTCAGATGAAGAGCCAGCCACCCGAGGCCCGGTGGTCGAGGACACCCCAGCCGCCGTCTGGGACGCCGCGGCTGCGGGCGAGCCACCAGCCGCCTGAGACGCGGCAGCTGCGGGCGAGCCACCAGCCGCCCGAGAAGCGGCAGCTGCGGGCGAAGCACCGGCCACCTGGGATCCGGCAGCCGGGGAAGAACCAACAGCCTTCCGAGACGACCCGGACGAACCGGTAGCCGCCTTGGAAGCGGCAGCCTCCGAAGGGGTGCCAGCCGGCTTAGGCGCGGCAGCCGCGGACGAGGCGCCAGCCGCCGGAGAAGCGGCAGCCGAGGAAGATCCACCAGCAGCCTGAGGGCCGGCAGCGGCGCGAGAATCACTAGCCGCCAGAGAGGCAGTGCCCGCGGAGGGACCGCCGGCAGCCCGAGACGCAGCGTCCGACGAAGGACCGCCGGCAGCCGGGGAAACGGCAGCCGGGGAAGACCCACCAGCTGCCCGAGACCCTGTAGCCGAGGAGGATCCGCCAGCTGCCGGAGACGCGGCAGCTTCGGACGAGCCGACCGCCGCCTTCGCCGGGGATTCCTCCGAAGTCGCAGCAGCAGCCCGAACAGCCGCAGCACCCGCAGCAGTAGCCCGCAGCGCAGCGCTGCTGGCCACAGCCGCTTGGGACACCGCAGCACCGGCCGATTCCGGCGAGGCAGCAGCCGCCTGCTCGACCGAAGGCGACGTCTCGGTCGGCTTCACAACCCCCTGCGGGGTGTTCAAGCTCTCCGACGTAGCCGTCGGCTTACGGGCCGCGTTGATCGCCGCCGCCGCCCGTACCTCGGTCTCCCGAGCCCGGGCCGCCGCCGTCTCCGCCACCCACGCACCCACCGCCGACGCCTCGAAGATCGGGAGGTTGGTCGGCTGCGGGGTCGTTGTGCGGCGCCGGCCCTGGCGGTCGGTTCCGCGGCCGAACAGCGGGTCGTTCAGCGGCGACGGGTCCGCCGCCGAGCCCGGTGCCGGACGGTTCGCGATGAGGTCGAGCGGCTCGCCGGGAGCCGGTGTCGACTCGACGGACGCGGCGGTCTCGACCATTTCGGCGGCGGGACGGGCTGCCGGAGAACCGCCGGAGACCGACGCGCCGACCTGGGCGGGAGCCGGCGACGTCATCGTCGCGGCGGCCGGCATCGGGATCGCCGCGCCGCGACCGGAGGACGGCCGCGAGGACGAGGACGGCGGCCAGGTCATCGGTGGGCGGGATCGCGGCTGCGAGTCTGCCAGGGTGCGGGGGCGGTGGGTGCCCGCGTGCCGGCCGCCGCCCGTACGGCTCAGGGGCAGGGGCGCGCCGATCGCCTGCATCAGGTCCGGGACCTGGCTCGGTTCGACCACGTAGACAACTTCGCGGCGGCGGGACGGCCAGCCCAGGACGATCATGCCGATCATCACCAGGAGGCTGCCCAGGATCAGCAGGGCCCACGTGGCCTGGTTCAGCCAGCCGGGCAGGATGCTCGCCGAGCTCTCCAGGCGTACGCCGGGCTGGGCTGCCGGGTTCATCACCACCAGGCTGTAGCGGGTGTCGCGCAGCTCGCTGGGGTTCCAGTCGAGGGTGCCCGTGCCCGCTTTCAGCCAGAAGCCCTGCCGGCCCGGCAGCTGTTCCGGGGCGATGGTGCCCGGGCGCAGTTTGCCGGTCACCGGCAGCGCGCCGGTGCCCAGGTCGATCGAGGAGACCGCGATGTGCGGGACGTCGGCCAGGTAGCGGTCGACCGCCGCGGCCGGGGCGATGCCCAGGAACGCCGGTGCGCCGCTGGACTCGGCCGTCAGGCGCAGGCGGGTGTCGCCGAGCCGGACGAACGGGGCGTCCTTGCGGAGCAGCCCGTCGAAGTCGTCGACGACCAGGGCGTACCCGGATGTGGCCACGCGCTGCAGGTCGCCGGTGAAGGCGCCGCCCGGGTCGCGGTGCTGCATGGCGGCCCAGAATGCGGACCCCACCAGCAGCGTCGGTAGTCCGGCTGTCAGCAACAGCATGCCGAGGATCGTGCGGAACACCCGCATCTCGATCTCCCCCTTCTCGGTGGTACTGCGCAGACCATACAGACCGAAATAACACCAAATTGGATAAACAGTTACTTAGGCCCCGAGAGGTATGACAATGGCCCGGTCCGCGGGTGCGGACCGGGCCATCGGGAAGAGCGGGCGTCAGGAGATCTTGGCGGTCATCGTCAGGGTGGACTGGTCGATGTCGCTCGTGCGTACGGTGAACTTCAACGTCCAGTCCCCCGCGGCCGGCAGCGCGATGTCCCCGATCGCGTGGAAGTCGGTGATCCGCAGCAGCGGCACCTCGATCGGCTCGATCCCCTTGGCCGGCAGCGCCGCCGTGGCGGTCCACTCGACCACCGGCAGCGGCTTGTTGTCCGGCGTGTACGCGTACAGGTGCAGCGAATTGTTGCCCACGGTCGCCGGGAACACGTCCACCTGCAACGACACCGATTTGTCGGTGATCGTCTGCGAGATGGTCGTCGACGTGGAGGCGCTCTCCGCCGCGCTGGCCGTCCGCGGCGGCGGGATCTGAACCAGCGCCGCGGTGACTCCCAGCACCACCGCGGTGACCGCCAGCTCGGCCATCACGATCTTGCGCAGGCGCCCCGGCCCGGTCTCGGCAGTCCGGCTGCGGACCAGCCGCCGCGAGACCGCCGCCATGCCGATCACCACCACGGCCAGCCCGATCTTGACCAGGATCAGCCGCCCGTACGTGCTGCCGAAGAGCCCCTTGAACGAGGCGACCTCGATCAGCGCCTGCACCGAGCCCGCGATGATCAGCGCGGCCACCGCGGTCGCCGCCCAGCGGGACCAGATCGGCAGGATCGCGCCCAGCTCACGCTCGTTGGCCCGGCGCAGCAGGAAGCCGACCAGCATGACCAGCCCGCCCAGCCAGACCGACATCGCGGCCAGGTGGATCGCGTCGACGACCACGGACACCCCGGCCACCGGGGACGCCGTCGGGTGCCCGGTCAGCGGCCAGGTGGCCAGCGCCGCCACGCCCAGGACGCCGAGCAGGGCCAGGTCGGCCTTCGACTCGCCGCCCTCACCGCGCAGCAGCGGGCGCAGCAGGAAGCCGGCCGCCACGATCACCCCGAGCCGGACCAGCATGACCGCGCCGAACGTGCTGCCCAGCACGTCCTGCAGGTCGTCACCGGAGACCCCGAACAACCCGCTGCCCGTCGTGTACGGCGCTTGCAGCCACAGGGCCAGCACCGTGCTGCCGAGGACCAGGCCGACACCGGTCCAGACCAGCCGGGACGCGCCCTGCCGGGACAGCCGGTGCGGCCACAGCAGGGCCAGCACCAGCACCGGGCCGACGAGCAGCACCAGGCCGGCGTACCCCAGGTATTTGCCCACCGGGATCAGGGCCCGCACCACCGGGTCGACCGACTCGGCGGCCGCGGACTCCGTCGGCGGGGTGGAGGCGGCGCCGACCGAGAAGGTCAGACTGCCCGCGACGGGGTGGCTGTCCGCCGAGACGACCCGGTAGCTCACCAGGTAGGTGCCCCGGCCGCCGCCCGCGCGCAGCGGGACGGTGACCGTGCCGCCCGCGGCCTGCGGTTCGCCCTGGTCGGCGCGGCTGCCGTCCGGGGACAGCACCTGGATCTTGCCGGAGACCAGCTGCACGGACTCACTGAAGCTGAGCGTGACCTTGTTGGGCGCGTCGGGCACGATCGTGCCGTTCGCCGGGTCGCTGCCCACCAGCGCGGCGTGCGCGCTGGCCGGCGCTGTGGGCCCGAGGAGCACACAGAACAACCCGATCAGCAGCCCGGCCGCCGCGGCGAGCATTCGCCGGAAACGCGCCAACGCGAGCCCTGCCGGGGGTCGCCGGAGTCGTTCGATTGCGCCGGGTCGATCAACGGTCATGCGGGCAATGCTCCCCGATGGCTCGGCGGCCCCCGCACCAAGGTCGCGGCACAGGCCCGCGGCGGGCGGAAACGTGAGGACAGGAGGTTGTCGTCGGCACGGGGTCGATAGTTCCCGGAACCTCTGACATTTTCCTCCGGCGTACCATCTCCGGTTGTGACAGCGGCCGACCCCCTCACCGCCCTCGCCCTCGCCGCCCGGAGCGGCGACGCGGACGCGCAGGCCGCGCTCGTGCGCGGCACCCAGGCGGAGGTGTGGCGGTTCACCGCCGCGCTGGTGGATCCCGGCGCCGCCGACGATCTCACCCAGGAGACCTACCTGCGCGCCTTCAAGGCGCTGCCCGGCTTCGAGGGCCGGGCCATGGTCCGCACCTGGCTGCTCGGCATCGCCCGGCGCACCTGCGCCGACCACCTGCGGGCCGTGGTGCGCCGGCGCCGGCTCGACGCCCGGCTGGCCGCGCAGGCCTGGGCCGACGTGCCGCGGCAGCCGGATCCCGCGCACCGGCTCGGCGCCGCCGACCTGCTGAGCCGGCTCGGTGAGGAACGTCGCACCGCGTTCGTGCTCACCCAGGTGCTCGGCATGTCCTACGCCGAGGCCGCGGAGGTCGAGGAGGTCCCGGTGGGCACCATCCGCTCCCGGGTCGCCCGGGCCCGCGAGGAGTTGGTCGCCGCGGTCACCGCCGCCCAGGCCAGCTGATCATCAGGGACTTTCGGCCCATCACCCAGCAAACCCCCAGGCGGTAGGACGGAACCAGGCGGCGGCGAGCGCCGACTAAGGGGGCGTGAGCATGGAGATCGGGCAGTCCGCCCGTACGACGAACGGCTGGCTGTGGATCTCCACGGCCGCCCGTCTGGGCCTGGCCGCGGTGTGGCTGGTCGCCGGCGGGCTCAAGGTCGGTGACCTGGCCGCGTCGGGCCGGGCGGTGAACGCCTACGACCTCTTCCCGTACGAGGTGGCGAAGGTCATCGGGGCGGCCCAGCCGTTCCTGGAGATCGCCCTCGGCCTGCTGCTGCTGGCCGGGCTCGCGGTGCGGCTCAGCGCCGGCATCTCCGCCGGCCTGCTGGTGATCTTCATCGCCGGCATCATCTCCGCCTGGGCGCGCGGCCTGCAGATCGACTGCGGCTGCTTCAGCACGGGCGGGGAGCTGGGCGCGGGGCAGACCCCGCAGTACACGTGGGATCTCGTCCGGGACGCCGGTTTCCTGCTGCTCGCCGGGATCCTGCTGTGGCGACCGCGGACCCGCTACTCGATCGATGGTGTCCTGATGGGGGAACAGTGAGCGGCAACCGAGACAAGGCCAAGGCCAAGCGGGTCGTCCAGGAGCAGCTGGCCAAGGAACGCCGGCGCCGGGTCACCCTCTGGACCAGCCTCGGCGTCGTGGTCCTGCTGGTCGTCGTCGGCCTGATCGGCTGGGGCGTGGCGGCGAACCAGGAGAGCGACAAGACGGCCGGCCTGACCACGCCGAGCGTGGCGGTCGACGAGGGTACGGCCTTCGCGGTCGGCACCGGCCCGGTGAAGATCGACATCTACGAGGACTTCATCTGTCCCGCCTGCGGCCAGTTCGAGGCCGGCGCGGCGAGCACGATCGACCAGCTCGTCGCCGCGAACAAGGTGACCGTGCAGTACCACCCGATCGCGATCCTGGACCGCGCCTCCAGCACCGAGTATTCGACCCGTGCCGCCGCCGCCTCGGCCGCCGCGGCGCAGGGCGGCAAGTTCGCCGAGTACCACAAGGTGCTGTTCGCCAACCAGCCCGCGGAGGGCAGCGCCGGCCTCGACGACGCCAAGCTGATCGAGCTGGGCAAGTCCGTCGGCCTCACCGACGCCGCGTTCGCCGACGCCATCGACAAGGGCACGTACAAGGCGTGGGCCACCAAGGTGACCGACACCGCGGCCGCCCGCGGGGTCAACAGCACACCGACCGTCATGGTCGGCGGCAAGGCCCTCGAGTCGCCCACGGCACAGGCCCTGATCGCCGCGGTGGGGGCGGCCGGCGCGTGAGGCGTACCACCCTGTTCGTCGCCGTGCTGGCCGGTGCGTTGCTCGTGCCGGCCGGCCCGGCCTCCGCCCACGGCGGTGAGGGCCCGGACGCGACCGCGTACCGCACGGAGGTGACCGGGCTCAGCCCGGCCGAGCCGGGACTGAGCGTCCGGGTCGTGGAGGCCGGCGCGCGGCTGGAGCTGGTCAACGGCACCGGGCGTACGGTCGAGGTGCTCGGTTACCAGGAGGAGCCCTACCTGGAGGTGCGGCCCGACGGCACGTACGAGAACGTGAACTCGCCGGCCACGTACACGAACCGGACCCTCGACGGCGACACCCCGGTGCCCGCCGGCGCCTCCCCCACCGCGGCCCCGCAGTGGCGCCGCGTCTCCACCGGCACCACCGTGCGCTGGCACGACCAGCGCACCCGCTGGCTCGACGACGAACTGCCGCCGCAGGCGCAGGCCGACCCGTCCCGCAGCCACAGGATCAACGACTGGGTGGTGCCGCTGCGCGACGGCGTGCGCACGATCGAGGTCCGCGGCACTCTGACCTGGGAGCCGCCGCCCCCGGCCTGGCTGTGGTGGGTCGGCGCGCTCGCCCTGGCCGCCGGCCTGACGGCCCTGGGCCGGCGCCACGCTTGGCTGCCGGGACCGGTCGCGCTGATCGCGGGCACGATCACCCTGGGGTACGCCGTGACGCGCATGAGCCTCGGCGCGGGCGGCCAGACCCCGGCGATCGTGGCGGCGCTGGTCACGGTGGCCGCGGGCGTGCTGACCCTGCGCGGCCGTACGCCGTTCCTGCTGGCCCTGGCCGGCGCGCTGCTGACCGTCTTCGGCGGCTTCGCCGACGCGGGAGTCTTCCGCCAGGCAGTCGTCGCGTTCCCCGGCCCGTCCTGGACCGCCCGGGCCGCCGTGCTGGTCGCGATCGGGGCCGGCGTGGCGATGGCGGCGACGGGCGTGCTCCGGCTGCGGGCCGCCCCGCTATCTTCGGACCATGACTGAGCGCCTCACCCCGGGAGACCCGGCCCCCGAGTTCACCCTGCCCACCGACAACGGCGACACCCTGACACTGAAGGACCTCCGCGGCCGCAAGGTCATCCTGTACGTGTACCCGGCGGCGATGACCCCCGGCTGCACCACCCAGGCCTGCGACTTCCGCGACTCGCTGGGCTCGCTGCAGGCGGCCGGCTACGAGGTCGTCGGCATCTCACCGGACGTCCCGGCCAAACTGGCCAAGTTCCGCGAGCGCGACGCGATCACCTTCCCGCTGGTCAGCGACCAGGACAAGAGCGTGCTGACCGCGTACGGCGCCTTCGGCGAGAAGCAGATGTACGGCAAGACGGTGACCGGTGTCATCCGCTCCACCTTCGTCATCAACGAGGACGGCGCCATCGAGCACGCCTTCTACAACGTCAAGGCCACCGGGCACGTCGCCAAGCTGCGCCGGGATCTCGGTATCGACTGACTTCTGCGGCAAACTTCGCGGATGCTGAGGGCCGGTGCCGATTAGAGCGGCACCTGTTGACCATCCCCTCCGGAGACCGCCGATGCCGCTCGCCAAGCCCCGCCGCCCCCGCACCCGGCCCTCCTCCGGCGAGAAGGGCCAGGGCGGCGGCCCGCTGCGGAACCTGCGGGTGTCGCAGAAGCTGTTCGCCTCCTTCGGCGTGCTCAGCCTGCTCGTCATCGCGGTCGGGCTGACCGGCCTGGCCCAGCTGCGCGGCTCCAACAACCGGCTCGAAACCATGTACCAGGAGAACGTGCAGGCCATCGCCCGGCTCGGCGAGGTCCGGGCCGACGTCCAGCAGGCCACCTCGCTGTCCGCCAAGCTGATCCTGCGTTCCCCGCTGGCCGACGTCAGCAACGTGCGGATGGCGATCGAACGACTCGACAGCGACATCGACACCACCTGGGCGGCGTACGCGGCCAACCCGGCCGCCGGCACCGACACCGACCGCGGCGCCTTCGCGGCCGGCCTGGCCGAATACCGCAAGATCCGCGACCAGCAGCTCGTCCCGGCGGCCACGGCCAACAGCCTCGGCACCTACCTGGGCGTGCAGAACAACTACATCGACCCGCTCACCAGCAAGATCACCGTGGCGCTGAACAACCTGGCGGGCATCGAGGACAAAGCCGCCCAGCAGCAGATGGCGGACGCCCGCAGCAACGCCACCATGGCCCGCATCCTCATCCTGGCGCTGATCGCCGGCGCCATGGCCTTCGCCGCCGTCATCGCCGTCGTGGTCAGCCGCGCCATCGCCCGTCCGCTCGGCCAGACGGTCAAGGTCCTCGAAGCACTCGCCGAAGGCCGCCTGGACCAGCGCCTCGAGGTCAAGGGCCGCGACGAGGTCGGCCGGATGGGCGAGGCGCTCAACACCGCCCTCGACCGCCTCACCGCAGCCTTGCGCGACATCGGCACCAACGTCACCACGCTGGCCTCCTCCTCGGAGGACCTCACCGGCGTGGCCGGCCGGATGAACGCGTCCGCGGCCCGCTCGGCCGGCCGCGCCCACGCGGTGTCCACCGCCTCCGAGGAGATCAGCGCCAACATCGCGACGGTCTCCGCCGGCGCCGACGAGATCGGCAGCTCGATCACCGAGATCGCCCGCAGCACCTCCAACGCGGCCGACGTGGCCGGTCAGGCGGTCCGGATCTCCGGCGAGGCCGACGCGATCCTGCGCAAACTCGGCGAATCCTCGGCCGAGATCGTCTCGGTCATCAAAATCATCACCGGCATCGCGGCCCAGACCAACCTGCTGGCCCTGAACGCGACCATCGAGGCGGCCCGCGCCGGCGAGATGGGCAAGGGCTTCGCCGTCGTGGCCGGCGAGGTCAAGGAACTGGCCCAGGAAACCGCCCGGGCCACAGAGGACATCCGCACCCGGGTCGACGCCATCCAGACCGACTCGACCGCGGCCGTCGCCGCGATCGCCGAGATCGGCGCGGTCATCGACCAGATCAACGCGACCCAGACAGCGATCGCGGCCGCGGTCGAGGAACAGACCGCGACCACCAACGAGATGGGCCGCAACGTGGGCGAGGTGGCCGCGGGCTCCACCGAGATCTCCTCGAACGTGGCCGAGGTGGCCGAAGCAGCGGCGGAAACGACGAGCGCGGCGGCCAACACGGCCGCGGCGGCGGACGAACTCGCCCGGGTGGCCCACGACCTCCAGCAGAGCCTGGCGATGTTCCGCTACTGATCCCTGCGGGGACCGCCATCCCACGGCGGCCGTCATGCGGCTCGATCCGCGAGGCGGCCGCCGTGCCGTGCGCGTGCGGGATGGACACCGCAGGGAAAGCCTGAGTAATCTTTACGGGTGACTAGTGGTCGGGTGTCACCCCGAGAACCATGCCGCGCCCCCACCGGTCAGTGCAAGACGTCGACCACCTGCCTTTGTTATCAGTGAGCACGTCACGAACAGGTAGGGACAACTCCACATGGCTTACGTCAAGTACACCCGGGAGATGCTGAGCGAGGCGGTCGTCGCCTCGACCTCCATGGCCGGGGTTCTGCGCCATCTCGGCCTGCCCCAGAACGGCGGCGCACATGCGCACCTCCGCCGACGGATCGACAAGTTCGACGTCGACACATCGCACTTCCTGGGACAAGGGCACTTCCGCGGCGTCTCCAATCCGAAGCGGCAACGACCCGACGAGGTACTGGTTCTCCGCGCACCGAGCCAGAATCGAGAAAAGCCGGCGCGGTTGCGACGAGCGCTGCAAGAGATGGGACGGCCCTACCTCTGCGCGGCATGCGGCGTCGGCGACAACTACAACGGCAGCCCCTTGGTGCTGCACGTCGATCACGTCGACGGCCGGCTGTGGGATTGCAGACCGCACAACGTGCGATTTCTGTGCCCTAATTGCCACAGCCAGACACCCACCTTTGCGGGCCGCAAGAGTGGGCAACACCCGCGCGCTCTCGTGTCGGTGGACGACGAGGGCAACATCATCGAGGACGAGCCACCCCGCGACCCGCTGAGCGAGGATGAGGTCCTCGAAGTACTTTCTTTGGTCACCCGGAAGGAAATCTCCGGCGGCCAGGCAGCGCGGTTGATCGGATGCACCAGGGGCACGGTGTACCGGATGCAACGCCGCCTGATCGAACGCGGGTCCGTCACCTCAAGACGGCGGCCGCCGATCCCTTCGACCGCCCGCGAGGCGATTATCCGCACCGCGCTCGCGCAACCCACCTGGGGACCGCGACAGATCGCCGCGGAGCTGAGCAACAGGCGACCCGATCCCATCGCCGTCACAGTGGGGGCAATCGGCAACGTTCTCACTCGCGCCGGACTGAGCAACAGAGAGACAAGAGCAGCCGCAGCCCGGAATGGCGGACAGCACCTCACCGTCTAGACTCACCACGACAATGCGCTTGGGCGCAAATCGGGCGGAAGTGGCGTAACCGGGCAGCCGCGCTGGGTTTAGGTCCCAGTGCTCGAGAGAGCGTGCGGGTTCGAATCCCGCCTTCCGCACCGTGTGGTGCCGCGCACCATCCTGGTCGCCCGTCGGTCCGTTCGGATCGGCGGGCGCAAGGATGGCCCCATGCCGCTGTCGTTCGTGCTTGATCCGCCGTTGACCGACGCCCTGCGGGCCGACATCGTCGCGCTCTGGACCGATGTCACCAATGCCGGCGGCGCAGTCGGCTTCGTCGCTCCCGTCACCGAAGATCAGGTGCGCCCGCTAGCCGAGAGCACCCTCGCCGGCGTCGCCCAAGGGGTCGACCGGCTGCTGATCGGCGTCGACGACGGCCGCCTGGTCGCCCTGCTCTTCATCGCCGACAACCGGTTCCCGCTCAAGGCGCACTGGCGCGTCCTCAAGCGTGTCATGGTCCTGCCCGGCAGTCAGGGCCGTGGCTACGGCGCCGCCCTCATGCGGGAGGCCGCCGCCGTCGCCGCAGAGCTACAACTCGCTGCCTTGCAGGTGACCGTCCGGGACGGGCACGGGCTGGACGGGTTCTACCGGCGTCTCGGCTACCGGGAGGTCGGCCGTATTCCGGGCGCGCTGCGGGTCGGTCCCGGTGATGATCGGGACGAGCTGGTCATGTGGCTGGAGCTGCGTCAGCCGCAGGATGCCGCTTTCACGGCCGGTTCCGCTGCGGCCAGCGCCACGTCGCCGGCCTGATCGGGTGCGGCTTCGGTTGCTTCGAGCACCGGGGCCGGCGCCGCCGACGAGGATGTGACGCTCGGGGACGGGGACGGCTTCTTCGGCTTCGGGGACGGCGTTGCCTTCTTCTTGGCCGGCTTCGGCGCTGCTTCGACGTTGGTGCTGGTGCCGTTGGCGAAGCTTACCGATGTGGTCTGCTTCTTCTGCGGGAGCAGTTTGATGTTCTTCGCCGTGATGGTCTTGCCGTAGATGTCGGTCATCTTGACCTGGAACGGGCCGTTGCCCATCTGGCCGTCGATGATCCAGACGTTGTAGTCCTCCTGCGCCGCGGTTTTGAAGCTGCCGCCCGGCCCCTTGGCCGACACCGACCTGATGGCGTTGGAGTGGTTGTCGATGCTGATCGCCCAGTAGTACTGCGACGTGCCTTCGACGAAGGTGATGCTCAGCGGGCCGGGAGCGGGGGCGTTCGGCACGGTCTTGTAGGTGATCGGGATGATGCCGTCGATCTCCTTGCCGATCTTCTTGAACGCCGTGCGGCTCAGGTCGAGGTGGCCGACCGGGCATTCGGGGCACGAGTCGAAGACCTTGACCCGTACCTTGCCCTTGGGGCCGGTGACGTCGATGTAGCTGCCGCACGCCGCCGCGCCGGAGTATTCGCCTTTGCCCAGGGCTACGTACAGGTCGTCGGCCGGGGTTTTGGTCGAGCAGTTGCCCTGGGTGCCGGCGAGGTCGTAGAACGTCGCCTTGCCGGTGTGTTTGGCGCTGCTCGGTGGCGCCGCGCACGCGGGGTCGCTGTGCTGCAGCAGCAGGGCGACGCCGAGGACGCCGGCGAGCAGCACGGCGCCGCCGGTGGCGAGCCAGCGGGGGGCGAGGAGACGGTGAGCAGTCACGTTGACGCATCCTTCGCGGGTGCGGCACCCGCGGGCAACTCTCCTAAGACAGAGCTAAGGAAGACTCCCCCACCCGGATGACTTCGGTCTCACCTGGGCTGATGTCGGGGATGAGGTTGATGCCGAAGAGCAGGCCGTCGTCGTAGCGGCGGTGCCGGCCGAGGGCGCGCAGCGGTTGCCGGCCCACTTCGCCGGTCTCCTGGTCGACGGTGGTGACTACGCAGCGGCTGCAGGACTTGGCGGCGCGGAAGGTGGTGCCGCCGAGCTGGACGCGGTGGCCGAGCCAGTTGTCCTCGGCCCAGGGGCGGGCGCCGGTGATGACGACGTTGGGCCGGAAGCGGGTCATCGGCACGGGTTCGTCGCCGGCTTCGAGCAGCCAGTCGTTGACGGCGTCGAGGGAGGCGGTGCTGGTGAGCAGCAGCGGGTAGCCGTCGGCGAAGCTGACCCGGTCGCCGGGCTGGGCGTGGGTCTGGATCGGCCGCACGCTGGTGTCGGCGAGCCAGGCGAGGCGGGCCGGGCGGCCGAGGAAGTCGGAGATGAAGTCGGTGGCGGCGGGGGCGAGCCGGGCGGTCAGCGGCGGTTTGGAGCTGAAGACGCGCAGGGTCTCCTTGGGGCCGTCCTCGGGTTCGGCGACGTCGAAGCCGTTGAGCAGCAGGCCGCCGGGGCGCGGGACGGCGTGCAGGCCGGTGAGGGCGGGGGCCTGGCGCTGGGTGATGCCGACCCCGTCGGGGTCGATGATCATCCAGCGGCGGTCGCCGGCGAGACCCCACGGTTCCACTCGCGCCGCGTCGTGGTCGAGGCGGTGACAACCCTTGACGGGGTACGTGTGCAGCGAGCTGATCCGCATCCGCCCAGCGTAGGCATGGTTGCGTGAGAGCGCCGCCCGTCATGGGCCACTGAGGCGTACGCGGACCGCGCTCGCCGCGCACAGCACCACGACGAGGCCGCCGACGAGCGTGGCCGCGGAGAGGTGTTCGCGCAGCAGCAGGCCGGCCCAGGCGATGGTCAGCACGGGCTGGATGAGCTGGACCTGGCTGACCTGGGCCATCGGTCCGACGGCCAGCCCGTGGTACCAGGCGAAGAAGCCGAGGAACATGCTGACCACCGCCAGGTACGCGAAGGCCGCCCACTGCGCCGGCGTCGCGTGCGGGGTTTGCCGTACGGCGGAGAGCCCGGCCAGCGCGAGCATCAGCGGTGCGCAGACCACGAGCGCCCACGAGACGGTCTGCCAGGCGCCCAGGTCGCGGGCCAGGAGGCCACCTTCGGCGTACCCGATGGCAGCGGACAGCACCGCGCCGAACAGGAGCAGGTCGCTCCAGTGCAGCCGGCCCAGTCCGCTCTGCGCGGAGGCGAAGCCGAGCGCGGCGGCCGCGCCGAGGCCGGCGGCGGCCCAGAAGGCGGGCGGTGGGCGTTCGTGGCCGCGGATCACGGCCAGGGCCGCGGTCGCGGCCGGCAGGACGGCGATGACCACAGCGCTGTGGCCGGCCGGGGCGGTGGTGAGGGCGTACGAGGTCAGCAGGGGGAAGCCCACCACGACGCCGCCGCCGACCACCGCCAGCCGCCACCACTGCGCGCCGCGGGGCAGCCGCTGGCGGGTGACGATCAAAGCGACCGCCGCCAGGGCGGCCGCGACCACCGCCCGCCCCGAGCCGATGAACAGAGGCGAGAGCCCACCCACCGCCACCCGGGTGAACGGGACGGTGAACGAGAAGGCCACCACGCCGAGCAGTCCCCACCACAGTCCCGATAGCGGTGAGCGGACAAGGACGATAGCGCTACTATGCTGCCTCATGAATGACAGTAGCAGTTCGCGCATCGTCGACGATCTGCGGAACTGGATCGCCACGGCGGCGCCGGGTTCCCGGCTGCCGTCGACCCGGACGCTGGTGGCCCGTCACCAGGCCGGCCCGGTGACGGTGCAGCGCGCGCTGCGTACCCTGCTCGACCAGGGGCTCATCGAGAGCCGGCCCGGCGCCGGCACGTTCGTCCGCGCGGTACGGACGGCCCGGCCGGCCGACTACGGCTGGCAGACCGCCGCCCTGGGTTCACCGCGGGCGCGGATCCCGGCGATCTCCAGCGCGCTGCGCAGCACCCCGCACGACGTCATCGCCCTGCACGCCGGCTACCCCGACCGCGAGCTGCTGCCGGAACGCCTGGTGCGGGCGGCGCTGACCCGGGCAGCACGATCGGACGCCGCCGTCTCCCGGCCGCCGGTCGCGGGCCTTCCGGAGCTGCAGTCCTGGTTCGCCCGGGAGCTCGGTGCGGCGACCCCGGCCGGCGTCACAACGCCGGTGCCGAGCGACGTCATTGTGCTCCCGGGCAGCCAGAGTGGCCTCAGCTCGGTGTTCCGCGCGCTGGTGGGGCCCGGGCAGGCGGTGCTGCTGGAGTCGCCGACCTACTGGGGTGCGATCATCGCCGCGCAACAGGCCGGCGTACGGGTCGTACCCGTGCCCAGCGGTCCGGCCGGACCGGACCCGGACGATCTCGCGCGGGCCTTCGCGGAGACCTCCGCCCGGCTGTTCTACGCGCAGCCGAACTACGCCAACCCGACCGGCGGGCAGTGGCCGGCGGCGTTGCACGATCGGGTGCTGGAGGTGGTCCGGGAGCACCGCGCGTTCCTGGTCGAGGACGACTGGGCGCACGACCTCGCCATCACCGGCACCGCGGCCCCGGTGGCCGCCCGCGACGACGGCGGCCACGTCGTCTATTTGCGGTCGCTGACCAAGAGTGTGTCGCCGGCCGTGCGTGTCGCCGCCGTCATCGCGCGCGGCCCGGCCCGCGACCGCATCCTGGCTGATCGCGGCGCCGAGTCGATGTACGTCAGCAGTCTGCTCCAAGCGGCGGCGCTCGACATCGTGACGCAGCCGGCCTGGCAGACCCACCTGCGCGGGTTGCGCCACCAGCTCGGCGCCCGCCGCGATCTGCTGGTCACGGCCGTCCGCGAGCACGTGCCGCAGGCCGATCTCGAGCACGTGCCGGCCGGCGGGCTGAACCTGTGGCTACGCCTGCCTGACGGCACTGACCTTGGGCGGCTGGCGACCGACTGCGAGGCCGCCGGGCTGATCATCGCTCCTGGGACCGAATGGTTCCCGGCGGAACCGACCGGCCCGTTCGTGCGGCTGAACTATGCGGGTCCCAACCCCGCCGCTTTCGCCGAGGGGGCGCGCATCCTCGGCCGGGCGCTGGCCGGTCAGCTCTCCTGATCCGCGCGAAGTCTGTACTCGCCGGAGGCGACGGCACGCCGGACTGCTGCGGCCGTTTGTGTGGCGTCGAGGCCGCCCGTGTCGATCGCGTGACCCTCGAGGTTGCCGAGCTGTGCGAAGGCGGCGTGCAGGCCGGTGATGGCGTCGGTGTCCTTGAGCTCATGGCCCGCGCGGGCGGTGGCGCGGGCCAAGGTCGTAGTCAGGTCGGGTCTCAGCACCACATAGGACAATGTCTGCTGCTCGTGTCCGGTGAGCGCGCGGAACGGCGGCAGGAACCATGGCCCGAGGATCCCGTCCACCACGACGTCGTAGCCGCCGCGCGCGAACGTCGCCACGGTGCCGACGATCGCTTCGATGACCACCTCGTTCTGTCGCTGCGCGGCGGGCAGGAACGGCAGGACGAAGCCGGTGCGGATCGAGCGGTAGAACATGTCGGTCACCAGATGGACGGTGGGGACTTCGGCGTCGGTGGCGAGTAGCTCGGCCACGGTTGTCTTTCCGGCTCCGGGTGGGCCGGTCAGGATGGTCACTTCGCTGGTCACGCTCGGAAAGGTAGCTACAGGACCAGCCGAGAAACAGTCTTGTCTTTGCGCCGCGGCTCAGCGCCGGGCCTGCCAGTACGTTGGCGCCATGACGGGTGGTGTGGTTCTCGGCGCGCTTCCCGTGGTGATCTCCTCGACCGCCTTGGCGGTCGCAATCATTTCGATGCGCCGGCAATGGCGCTCCGCCAGGAACGCAAACGCCGTCGCCGCGATTCTGAAGCTCTTCGAGGAGTACCGGACAGAAGAATTGCGGTCGGCGCGGCGGCCTACTTCCATGCCCTGGTGTTGCAACCTTGCCGGACTCGCCGAGCGGGCCGCCGGCTGACACCGGTCCGACCGATCACCGGTCCACAGTCGACACCACCGGAAATTGTCGGACCCGGTCGGTACGGTCCCTGCGTCGATGTACGAGAGCGCGCCTCCGTACCCCTGCATCCGCACGCCGAAGGGTGGCCCTCATGCCTGCCGAGACGACGTACCTCGAGCTCTCCGAAGACGGCGGCAGCGCCCACAAGTTCTATGAGGTGACCGTCGACGGCACCGAGCTGACCATCCGTTTCGGGCGGATCGGTGAGCGGGGCCAGCTGCGGCAGTCGTCCTTCACCAGCCGGGACAAGGCGACGGCCGAGGCGGCGAAGAAGATCGGCGAGAAGGTCCGCGAGGGGTACGCCCCGGCTGTCCCCGGCGGGCGGGCGAAGCGGGCCGTCTCCCGGCGACAGATCATCAGCAGCCGCTCGACCGCCACCCGGGCGCCGGTGCTGTGGCGCTACGCCTCGCACAGTCCGGCGTTCGGCATCTTCGTCGACGACGACGTGTGCATGGTCGGCAACGAGAGCGGCCTGATCACGACGCTGAGCCACGATGCCGAGGTGCTGAGCCAGTTCCGGCTGCCCGAGGGCGTGAAGTGCATCGTCGCCGACGACGGCTGGATCTATGCGGGGTGCGACGACGGCAACGTCTACGACCTGTCCGGGAAGGTGCCGCGGCTGGCCTACCGGATCGCCCCCGAGATCGACATCTACTGGCTGGACATTCACGACGGCGTCCTCGGGGTCTCCGACGCCAACGGTGGCATCTCGGCGATCGACCACGAGGACGAGTTCCTCTGGCAGCGGCCCGGGCGGGGCTCGTCGGCCTGGATGGTGCGGTGCGATCCCGGCGCTGTGCACCACGGTCACTCGGGCGGGGTGACCAGCTACGACTGGCGCACCGGGCGCGAGCTCTGGCACACCCCCACCGGCGCGGTGCTGTTCGGCTGGCAGGAGCGCGACACGCTCTACGCGGGCACCGCCACCCGGCAGGTGGTCGAGCTGGGCAAGGACGGGTCGGCCCGGCAGACGTACCGCTGTGACGCGGCGGTGTATTCGTGCGCCACGGCCGCTGACGGCCGTTATGTCTTCGCCGGCGACAGTGCCTCGTCCATCTACTGCTTCGACGCCGCCGGGACCAGGCTGTGGAAGCTGGGCACCGGCTGCGGTTCGGCGTACTCGATGCAGTACCGCGACGAGCGGCTCTACATCGTGACCACCGACGGCTCCCTGGCGTGCATCGACGCCAGCGAGGAGGCGATCCGGTCCGCGGTCGGCGGCAGCGTTCCCCACGTGATCGACGTGAAGGCGCCGCCGCGCATGCCCGCGGTCGTCCCGTCGACCACTGTGGAGATCGTCCACGACGTGGCGGGTGGTGTGGTGGTCGAGTGCGTCGACGAGGGCGGCCGGCTGCGGATCCGGGTCGTGTCGACCGGCTACCACCGCGACTGGCAGGTCCAGTTCCCGAAGGGCATCCGCGAGCACGGCAGCCGCTACGTCGTGACCGGGATCCGCGAGGCGAGCCGCGGCGGCTTCTACCGGGCGTACGGCGAGATCCGCCGGCTGGTGTAGCCGCCGCGACCGGGCACTAGCCTGCGGGGATGATCACGCTGACGCCGATGCTGGCGCGCTGGGCTGCCGACTGCCCGTTCTGGCCGGTTGATCCGACCGACTACCTTTTCCCGGTCCAGCGTCGGCCGACGCCTCGGCAGGTGGGCACGGTGATGTGGGCACTGATCGGACGCAGCGTTACCGCCGATGACTTGTCGATCACCGCCAGGGATGCCACCGAGGCGATCGAAGCGTATTTGGCCGGCGAGGACGAGGACTACGCGCCTGGCGGCCTGCGGGTCGGTGCCGGCGATGTCGTCATCGACCCCGGCTGCTGTGTCGGCCTCGACGAATGGCGCGACTGGCTGCGCATCGCCCACGGTGAGGTGATCGATCTCGGGCACGACCCCGACGTTCTGATGGAGCACCGCGGTGTCGTTGTCCGAGTGTGGCAAGACGGGGGTCACCTTCCCAGAGGGCAGTGGCCAAACCTCGACGAACCACACATCGACGTGCCGCGCGACGCCCTGCCGGCATTGCTGAGCGCGGTGCAGGAGAATCTCGCCGGTTTCCTGGCCGCCATGCGTCCCTGGGCGCATGACCTCGACCCTGAGCTGGCGGATCCGCTCACTGCTGCGGTGGACAGGCGTCTGCAGATCAGCGCACCTCTCGGAAGCTGACGCAGCCGGCGCCGGTGTGGCGAACCAGCCGGATCGGCGACAGGGGTAGCGCTCTGAAAGTTTTCATGCATAGGCTGCGGGGGTGAATGACGGAGCGGCCAGGACGGCCGAGCGGGTGGTGGATCTCTTCCAGGGCGCTCGGCTCACCCCGACGCAGCGGCGGATCGCGCACAGCCTCGTGCAGCACGCGCCCTCCGCCGCCTACCTCTCCGCCGCCGAGGTCGCCGAGCTGGCCGGGGTGAGCCAGCCGTCGGTCACCCGGTTCGCCATGGCCCTGGGCTACGCCGGCTATCCGGCCCTGCGGCGCGAGCTGCGCGCCCTGGTCGGAGTCGGCACCCCACCCGCCGACAACGGGGACAACCCCGTGCAGCGGGCCCTGCGGGCCGAGACCCAGCATCTGGAACGCATGGCCGACCAGTTGAGCAGCCTGGACGCCGTGCGGCAGGCCGCCCGGCTGCTCGCGGCCAGCCGTCCGCTGCCGGTGCTGGGGCTGCGCGCCGCCGGACCGCTCGCGGCGTACTTCGGCTACTTCGCCGCCAAGGTGCAGCCGGACGTCCGGGTGCTCGACGACGGCGGCACGATGCTGCTGGATCGGCTCGATCAGGCCCGCGCGGCCGGCGCGACCGCGATGCTGGCGATTGTGCTGCCGCGCTATCCGCGGGAGACCCTGGAGGTGATCCGCGAGGCCGGGGCCGCCGGTCTGGCCGTCGTCGCGCTCACCGACTCGGCGGTGAGCCCGGCCGCCGCGTACGCCGACGTGGTGCTGCCTGCCCCGGTCGGCACCCAGCTGGTGTTCGACCTGCACACCGGGCCGATGGCCATGGCCATGGTGCTGCTCCAGGCGATGTGCGACGCCGCGCCCGAGCAGGCCCAGCGCCGCCTGGAGGAGTTCGAGGCGACCGCCTCCCGCCGCCACATCTTCGAAGCGTGAAGGAGTTCGGTATGTCAGTGCGAGCGCCACGGGGCACCACCCGTACCGCCAAGGGGTGGCCGCAGGAGGCCGCCAAGCGGATGTTGCTCAACAACCTCGACCCCGACGTGGCCGAGCGCCCCGACGACCTGGTCGTCTACGGCGGCACCGGGCGCGCCGCCCGGAACTGGCCGTCGTTGCACGCGATCGTCCGGGAGCTGGACGTGCTGGCCGACGACGAGACGCTGCTGGTGCAGTCGGGCAAGCCGGTCGGGGTGTTCCGCACCCACGAGTGGGCGCCGCGGGTGCTGCTGGCCAACTCCAACCTCGTCGGGGACTGGGCGACGTGGCCGGAGTTCCGCCGCCTGGAGCAGCTCGGCCTGACCATGTACGGCCAGATGACCGCCGGCTCCTGGATCTACATCGGCACCCAGGGCATCCTGCAGGGCACCTACGAGACGTTCGCGGCCGTGGCGGCGAAGCGGTTCGGCGGCGACCTGGCCGGCACGTTGACGCTGACCGCCGGCTGCGGCGGCATGGGTGGCGCCCAGCCGCTCGCGGTCACCATGAACGGCGGCGTCTGCCTGATCGTGGACGTCGACGAGTCGCGGCTGCGGCGCCGGGTCAAGGACCGCTACCTGGACACGGTGGCGGCCGACCTGGACGACGCCGTCCGGCAGGCCGAGGCGGCCAAGCGGGACCGGCAGGCAATCAGCATCGGGGTCGCCGGCAACGCCGCCGAGGTGTTCCCCGAGCTGCTGCGCCGGGGCGTGGCGATCGACATCGTCACCGACCAGACCAGCGCGCACGACCCGCTGAGCTACGTGCCGATCGGCACCGACCCCGGTGACGCCGCTGACTATGCGGCCGCCAAGCCCGAGGAGTTCACCGACCGGGCCCGGGAGAGCATGGCCCGGCACGTCGAGGCGATGGTCGGCTTCCTAGACGCCGGCGCCGAGGTGTTCGACTACGGCAACTCCATCCGCGGCGAGGCCCAGCTCGGCGGGTACGACCGGGCGTTCGCGTTCCCCGGGTTCGTGCCCGCGTACATCCGGCCATTGTTCGCCGAGGGTAAGGGGCCGTTCCGCTGGGCCGCGCTGTCCGGCGACCCGGCCGACATCGCCGCCACCGACCGGGCCGTGCTGGAGCTGTTCCCGGACAACGAGCCGCTGGCCCGGTGGATCCGGCTGGCCGGCGAGCGGGTCGCCTTCCAGGGGCTGCCGGCGCGGATCTGCTGGCTCGGCTACGGCGAACGCGACAAGGCCGGAGTTCGGTTCAACGACATGGTGGCGCGCGGCGAGGTCTCCGCGCCGCTGGTCATCGGGCGTGACCACCTCGACGCGGGGTCGGTGGCCTCGCCGTACCGGGAGACCGAGGCGATGCTGGACGGCTCGGACGCGATCGCCGACTGGCCGCTGCTGAACGCGATGATCAACACGGCGAGCGGGGCGAGCTGGGTGTCCATCCATCACGGCGGCGGCGTCGGCATCGGCCGGTCGATCCACGCCGGGCAGGTCTGCGTCGCCGACGGCACCGCCCTGGCCGGGCAGAAGATCGAACGCGTGCTCACCAACGACCCGGGCATGGGCGTCATCCGGCACGTCGACGCCGGCTACGAGTCCGCCGCCGCGGCCTCCGTGCACATCCCCATGCGGGAAAAAGAATGACCGCGGCCTTCCCGCGACTCTGGGCCGAGATCGCGCCCATCGGCCGCGACCGGACCGGCGGTTATCTGCGGTACGCCCTCAGCGACCCCGAGCTGATCCTGCGCGACTGGTTCCGCAACCAGGCCGACCGCCGCGACATGACGGTCACCGACGACGGCAACGGCAACCTGTTCGCCTGGTGGGGCCGGCAGTGGGGGCCCGGCACCGTGCTGACCGGCTCGCACTTCGACTCGGTCCCGCACGGCGGCGGCTACGACGGCCCGCTCGGCATCGTCAGTGCGTTCCTGGCCGTTGACCGGCTCCGGGCCGCGGGCGTGACGCCTTCGCGACCGATCGGCGTGGCCGCGTTCGTCGAGGAGGAGGGTGGCCGCTTCGGCCTGCCCTGTCTCGGTTCCCGGCTGCTGACCGGCGCGATCAGCCCGGACGCCGCCGCCGCGCTGTGTGACGCCGACGGGGTGAGCTTCGGCGAGGCGCTGGGTGGCCGCCCGGCCGGGGCGCTGCCCGCGCTGGCGAGCCGGGTCGGCGCCGTCGTGGAGCTGCACATCGAGCAGGGCCGGGCGCTGGAGGTGCCGGTCGGTGTCGCGAGCGCGATCTGGCCGCACGGCCGCTGGCGGCTGGACTTCACCGGCCACGGCGACCACGCCGGCACCACCCGGATGGCCGACCGGCACGACCCGATGCTGACCTTCGCGGCCACCGTGCTGGCGGCCAACGAGGAGGCGCGGCTGGCCGGGGCGCTGGCCACCATCGCCCGCGTCTCGGTGCAGCCCAACGCCACCAACGCGATCCCGTCGCTGGTGCGGGCCTGGCTGGACGCCCGGGCGGCGGACACCGCCACCATGGACCGGCTGGTCGAGACCATCGTCAAGCGGGCGGTCGACCGCGCGGCCGACGACGGTACGCAGGTCAGCGTCGAACCGGAATCAGCCTCCCCCGAGGTCGCCTTCGACACCACGCTGGCATCCCGGCTGTCCACGCTGCTGGGCGACGCACCGATCCTGCCGACCGGCGCCGGTCACGACGCCGGGGTGCTGTCCGCGCACGTGCCGACCGCGATGCTGTTCGTCCGCAACCCGACCGGCGTCTCGCACTCCCCGGCCGAGCACGCCACCGACGCCGACTGCACGGCCGGCGTCGAGGCGCTGGCCACCGTGCTCGGGGAGCTCGCGGCATGACGTACTTCGCGCAGTACGCCTGGGCCGGCGGGACGGTCGCGCGTGATGTCCGCATCGAGATTGAGGACGGGCGCTTCACCGCCGTCACCCCGGGCTCGGCGCCCACCGGCACTCTGCTGCCCGGGCTCGTCCTGCCCGGGCTGGCCAACGCGCACTCGCACGCGTTCCACCGGGCTCTGCGCGGTCGCACCCACGGTGACCGCGGCAGTTTCTGGACCTGGCGCGAGCTGATGTACGAGGTGGCCGGCCGGCTCGACCCGGACAGCTACTTCACCCTGGCCCGGGCGGTCTACGGCGAGATGGCCCTGGCGGGGATCACCTGCGTGGGCGAGTTCCACTACCTGCACCACGGCCCGGACGGCACGCCCTACGCCGACCCGAACGCGATGGGCCACGCACTGATCGAGGCGGCCCAGGAAGCCGGCATCCGGATCACTCTGCTGGACGCTGTCTATCTGACGTCCGGCGTGGACGGTAAGCCGCTCGAAGGCGTCCAGCGCCGGTTCGGCGACGGCGACTACGACGGCTGGGCCGCGCGTTTCGACGGGCTGCGCGCGTCTCCGGGCGTGAAGATCGGCGCGGCCCTGCACTCGGTACGGGCGGTGCCGGTCGACGGGATGGCGACGTTCGCGCACCGCACCGACGGGCTGCCGGTGCACGTCCACCTCTCGGAGCAGCGCGCCGAGAACGAGCAGTGCCAGGCCGTGCACGGCTGTTCACCGGCCGAACTGCTGGACAGCATGGGCGTCTGGCAGCCCATGACGACCGCGGTGCACGCCACCCACCTGTCCCCCGCCGACCTGCGGATCCTCGGCGACCAGCACGTCTGCCTGTGCCCGAGCACCGAACGTGATCTGGCCGACGGCATCGGCCCGGCCCGGGCGCTGGCCGACGCGGGCGCCCGGCTCAGCCTGGGCAGCGACAGCCAGGCGGTCATCGACCTCTTCGAGGAGGCCCGTAGCGTCGAGCTCGACGAGCGGCTCGCCACCGAGCGGCGCGGTCACTTCACCGCCGCAGAGCTGCTTACCGCGGCGACAGTCTCCGGTCACGCGGCGCTGGGCTGGGACGACGCCGGCACGATCGCGGCCGGCCGGCGCGCCGACCTGGTCGCGGTGTCGCTGGAGAGCGTGCGCACCGCGGGCGTCGACCCGGCCGGCCTGGTCTTCGCGGCCACCGCGGCCGACGTCACCCACGTGGTCGCGGACGGCCGCCTGATCGTGGACAGCGGGCGGCACACCGCGTTCGACGTCCCGGCCGCACTGCGGGAGGCCCTGACATGAGCCTGCTGATCGGTGCCATCGGTGAGCTGGTCACCAACGATCCTGACCTGGGCGTCCTGACCGACGCGGCCGTGGTCGTCGAGGGCGACCGGATCGCCTGGGTCGGCCCGATGCGCGACGCACCCGAGGCCGACGAGCGCCTCGACGCCGGCGGCGCCGCGGTCATCCCCGGCTTCGTGGACAGCCACGCCCACCTGGTCTTCGCCGGCGACCGGGCCGGGGAGTTCGCGGCCCGGATGAACGGCGAGCCGTACACCGGCGGCGGCATCCGCACCACGGTCGCCGCCACCCGCGCGGCCGATGACGACACCCTGCTGGCCGCGGCGAGCCGGCTGGTCGCCGAGGCGCGGCGGCAGGGCACGACGACCATCGAGATCAAGAGCGGGTACGGCCTCAGCGTCGCCGACGAGGCCCGCACCCTGCGGATCGCCCGGCACCTGACCGACGAGACGACGTTCCTGGGCGCGCACGTCGTCCCGGCCGAGTACGCCGACGACCCGGACGGCTACGTGGACCTGGTCAGCGGGCCGATGCTGACCGCCGCCGCGCCGTACGCCCGGTGGATCGACGTGTTCTGCGACCGAGGCGCCTTCGACGGCGACCAGGCCCGGGCGGTGCTGACCGCGGGGGCGAAAGCCGGGCTGGGGCTGCGCGTGCACGCCAACCAGCTCACCGCCGGGCCGGGCGTACGGCTGGCGGTCGAGCTCGGAGCCGCCAGCGCCGACCACTGCACGCATCTCAGTGACGCTGACGTGGACGCCCTCGCCGGCTCCGGGACGGTGGCGACGCTGCTGCCCGGGGCGGAGTTCTCGACGCGGTCGCCGTACCCGGATGCCCGCCGGCTGCTCGACGCCGGGGTGACCGTGGCGCTGGCGACGGACTGCAACCCCGGATCGTCGTACACGTCGTCGATGCCCTTCTGCCTGGCTCTCGCCGTACGGGAAATGCGCATGACGCCCGCCGAGGCCCTCTGGGCCGCGACCGCGGGCGGCGCCCGGGCTCTGCGCCGCGACGACGTCGGCGTGCTGCGCCCCGGCGCCCGCGCCGACCTGGCCGTCCTCGACGCGCCCTCGTATCTGCACCTGGCCTACCGGCCGGGTGTTCCGCTCATCAGCACAGTGCTGCACAACGGAGTGCCCCAATGACCGTCTCAGTCGAACCCACCGGCATCACCGCCGCCGATGTCCTGGCCGTCGCCCGGCACGACGCCCGGGTGGAAATCTCCGAGGCCACCTACGCGGCCATGGCCCGCAGCCGGGCCATCGTCGACAGCATCGAGGCCTCCGGCCGCCCGGTGTACGGCGTCTCGACCGGCTTCGGCGCGCTGGCCAACACCTCCATCGCCCCGGAGCGCCGGGCCGAGCTGCAGCACGCGCTGATCCGCTCGCACGCCGCCGGCATCGGTGCCCCCATGCCCCGCGAGGTGGTGCGGGCGATGATGCTGCTGCGGGTGCGCTCGCTGGCCCTGAGCCTGTCCGGGGTACGGCCGGTGCTCGCGCAGGGACTCGTCGACCTGCTCAACAACGACATCACCCCGTGGGTCCCCGAGCACGGCTCGCTGGGCGCCTCCGGTGACCTGGCGCCGCTGGCCCACTGCGCGCTGGTGCTGCTCGGCGAGGGCTGGGTCCTGGGCAAGGACGGCTCCCGGATGGCCGCCGCCGACGCCCTGCACGGCACCGGCCTCCAGCCGCTGACGCTGGCCGCCAAGGAGGGCCTGGCCCTGATCAACGGCACCGACGGCATGCTCGGCATGCTGCTGCTGGCCATCGAGGACGCCCGGCACCTGTTCACCATGGCGGACGTGACGGCGGCGTTGGCGATCGAGGCGATGCTCGGCTCCGAGCGGCCGTTCCTGCCGGAGCTGCACGCGATCCGGCCGCACCCCGGGCAGTCCGACTCGGCGGCCAACATCCACCGGCTGCTCCAGGACTCGGCGATCATGGACTCGCACCGCGACGACCTGGCCCACGCCGTGCAGGACGCGTACTCGATGCGCTGCGCGCCGCAGGTGGCCGGGGCTGCCCGGGACACGCTGGAGTTCGCGTGGACCACCGCCGGCCGGGAGCTGCGGTCCGTGGTCGACAACCCGGTCGTGCTCCAGGACGGCCGGGTGGAGTCCACCGGCAACTTCCACGGCGCGCCGCTCGGCTTCGCCGCCGACTTCCTCGCCATCGCCGCCGCCGAGGTCGGGGCGATCGCCGAGCGCCGGGTCGACCGGCTGCTCGACGTGACCCGCAACCGCACGCTGCCGCCGTTCCTGACCCCGGACGCGGGGGTCAACTCGGGCCTGATGATCGCCCAGTACACGGCGGCCGGCATCGTCGCGGAGAACCGGCGGCTCGCGGCACCCGCCTCCGTGGACTCCCTGCCCACCAGCGGCATGCAGGAGGACCACGTGTCGATGGGCTGGGCCGCGACCAAGAAGCTGCGTACGGTCCTGGACAACCTGACCAGCCTGCTCGCCGTCGAGCTGCTGGCCGCGACGCGGGGCCTGCAGCTGCGGGCGCCGCTGAGCCCGTCACCGGCCGGCCGTGCGGCGGTCGCCGCCCTGGTGGGCTTCGCCGGGGAACCGGGACCGGACGTCTTCCTGGCTCCGGTGATCGAGCAGACCCGCGCGGTCGTCGGAGGGCGGGCCCTGCGCGCCGCGATCGAGGAGGCGATCGGGCCGCTGCTCTAGGCTCTCCACCATGGACGGCACAGCGGTGGTCATCGGGGCCGGCATCGGCGGGCTCGCCGTCGCGCGGGTGCTGAGCCGGCGGTACGCCCAGGTCACGGTCCTCGACCGGGACCTGCTGCCGGCCGACGGGGTGCCTCGGCGCGGGGTGCCGCAGAGCGCGCACGGGCACATCCTGCTGATCTCCGGGTTGCGGGTGCTGACCGAGCTGTTCCCCGGCCTCGGCGAGGAGCTGATCTCCCTCGGCGCCCGGCGCTTCGACCTCGGGACCGGTCTGTGCAACTACCGGTTCGGCCGCCGCCGCACCCCCGCGCCGGCGGGTCAGGACCTGACCTCGGTGAGCCGGCCCCTGCTGGAGGCGGTGATCCGCGCGCGGGTCGCCACCGAGCCGACCGTGACCATCCGCGAGGGGGTGGCGGTGACCGCCCTGATCGGGGCCTCCGACGCGGTCACCGGGGTGGTGCTGGACACCGGCGAAAGCATCGCCGCGGACCTCGTCGTCGACTGCTCCGGACGCAACAGCCGGTCGGACCGGTGGCTCGGCGAGCTCGGCCTGCCGGCACCACGACAGCTCGAGGTGGAGATCGGCGTCGCCTACACCACCCGGGTCTATCGGCGCGGGCCGGGCGAGTTGGAGGGCTGGGAGGCGGCACTGGTGCTGCCCGAGCCGCCGCACGAGAAGAAGGCCGGGCTGGTGCTGCCCATCGAGGACGACCGGTGGCTGGTCGCGGTCGGCGGCTGGCACGTCGACCCGGTGCCCAGCGACGTGGCGAGCTTCGAGGCATACGCCCGGAGCCTGCCCGACCCGATCGTCGCCGACCTGATCGCGCGGGCCGAGCCGCTCGGGGAGCCGCTCCCGTTCCGGTTCCGGTCCAGCCGCCGCCGGCTCTTCGAGGAACTGGACCGGCTCCCGGCCGGATACCTCACCGTGGGCGACGCCGTGTGCAGCTTCAACCCGATCTACGGGCAGGGCATGACGGTCGCCGCGATGGCGGCCGGCGCGCTCGGCGAGACCCTGGACCGGCATGGCGCCGCGACGACCGCGGCCGCCCGCGACTACTACCGGACCGCCGCGGAGTTGATGGCGGTCCCGTGGCGGTTCGCGGTCGGCAACGACTTCGCGTATCCGCAGACCGCCGGGCCGCGGCCGCACGGTGTCCGCCTCACCAACTGGTACTCCAAGCGGCTCGCCGTCGCTTCGCAGTCCTCGCCCGAGCTCAGCCGGATCTACCTCGGCGTGCAGCAGCTGCTGATGCCGCCGAGCGAGTTGCTGCGCCCGGGCGTGGTCATCCAGGCGCTGCGGCTCGGCGGCCGGCGGGCCTCCTAGCGCGGGATGGCCGTGCGGACCACCAGCACCCGGTCGGTGCTCTCGTCGTCGGTGAAGGCCCGCGCCAGGTAGAGCCAGTCGCCGTGCACCGCGGCCGCGTCGGCGTGACCGGCCGCGGTGGCCAGCGACCCGTCCGGCCGGATCTGCAGCACCTCGGTCGTGTCGGTGCCGATGTCGCGGCGCTTCCGGGACTGGACCAGCAGGTCACGCTGCCGGCCGGTGGCGTCGCCGGTCCAGTCGAACCTTCTCGGCAGGTCGTCGGCGCCGGTGCGGACGCTGGTCACGTACACGTTGCCGCGCTCGTCGGTCACCAGGCTCGCGTTGCTCTCGCCGCGCTGGCCGGTGCGGCTGCCCCGGAGCCAGACCGACGCCCGCGCCGCCTGGCCGCGGTCGGCGAACGGCTTCTCCGGATCGTCGACGTCGCCGTCGAGGCCGCCGCCGGCGACGTTGCCGATCAGCTCGTGCGCGGAGCCGTCCGCGCGGACCGCGACGACGCTGCGCCGGCCCGGCGCAGCGTAGAGAGTGCCGTCGGCGCCGATCGCGATCGGGTCGTTCAGGCCGCCCTCCAGGGCGATCTGGGTGGCCGGGGTGCCGTCCGGAAAACCGCCCTCCCGGGTACGCGCGGAGCGCCACTGCCGCGCGGTGAGCCCGGCCAGATCCCGCCCCAGTATCGTCTTGATCTTGCCGCCGTCGACCGTACGGACCAGCTGGTGGGTCGTCGGGTCGTTGCGTTCCTCGGCGAAGTACATCCGGTTGTCCGGCCCGACCGCGACACCGTGCAGATACCGCAGGTAGGCGCCGTCCGCCGCGGCACCGTCGGCCGGCGGCTTGCGGTCACCGCGGTAGGTGTCGCGGTTGATGCCGAGCCGCTGGGTGGCCTTGCCCTCCGGCGTGATCTGCCAGACGCCGCCCTCGCCGTTCCACAGGGCGACGTAGACGGCACCGTCCGGGCCGGCCGTCATCTGGCTCACGTACTCGGCTCTGAAGCCGGGCACCGCCACATGGGACAGCTTGCCGTCCTGCACCGTCCACATGGTGGCGACCGCGTTGGTCTCGGTCAGCACCCGCAGCGTCCCGGCCCGGTCGACCGTCATGTCCACGAGCCGGCCGTCGATGAACGCGTCCATGGCCGGGCCACCGTCGGCCTCGCCGCCACCGGCCACCAGCTCCACCGTCTGCGCCGACGTGCTGCCCGGCGTGCACCCCGCAGCGGCCAGCACCAGTGCGGCGGCCGCGACACCCATCCCCCGTTTGGTCACGGCGGCATAGTAAAGCTAGCGGGGAAGCTCCTTGGCAATGACCTTGGCGAGCTCACGGAACGCCTTGCCCCGGTGGCTGATCGCGTCCTTCTCTTCGGCGCTCAGCTCGGCGTTGGTCCGGCGCTGGCCCTCGCCCAGGAAGATCGGGTCGTAGCCGAAGCCGCCGGTGCCGCGCCGCGAGCGCAGGATCTGGCCGCGCTGCTTGCCCTCGACCAGGTGCTCGCGGCCGTTGGGCAGCACCAGCACGGCCGCGCACACGAAGGCGCCGCCGCGGTGCTCGTCCGGGACGTCGCCGATCTGGGTCAGCACCAGATCGAGGTTGGCCTGGTCGTCGCCGTGGCCACCGGCCCAGCGGGCGCTGAAGACGCCCGGCATGCCGTTGAGCGCGTCCACGGCCAGCCCGGAATCGTCGGCCACCGTCGGCAGGCCGGTGCGCGAGGCACCCTCGCGGGCCTTGATCAGCGCGTTCTCGCCGAAGGTCAGGCCGGTCTCGGGCACGTCCGGGTAGTCCGGGAATTCGCCGAGCCCGACCAGGTCGATGCCGCCGGAGCCGAGCGCGTTGTCGAGGATGCGCTGGAGCTCCACCAGCTTCTTCGGGTTCGCCGTGGCGAGCAGCAGGCGGGCGCTCACGAGGCCAGCGCCTTCTGCTGGGCCGCCGCCAGCTCCGCGCAGCCCAGCACGCCCAGGTCGAGCAGCGCGTCGAGCTGGTCCCGGCGGAACACGTTGGCCTCGCCGGTGCCCTGCACCTCCACGAAGTCGCCGTCGCCGGTGCAGACCACGTTCATGTCCACCTCCGCGGCGACGTCCTCGAGATACATCAGGTCGAGGCGCGGCTCGCCGTCGATGATGCCGACGCTGACCGCCTGGATCGAGCGGTGCATCACCTTCTCGACCTTGCCGGCCAGCGACTTGCGGTCGGCCAGCCAGTTGACCGCGTCGTGCAGCGCGACGTAGGCGCCGGTGATGGCCGCCGTCCGGGTGCCGCCGTCGGCCTGCAGCACGTCACAGTCGAGCACGATGGAATTTTCACCCAGGGCCTTGAGGTCGATGCAGGCCCGCAGGCTGCGCCCGATCAGCCGGGAGATCTCCTGGGTGCGGCCGCCGACCTTGCCCTTGACGCTCTCCCGGTCGCCGCGGGTGTTGGTCGCGCGGGGCAGCATGGCGTATTCGGCGGTCACCCAGCCCAGGCCGGAGCCCTTGCGCCAGCGCGGCACGCCCTCGGTCACGCTGGCGGTGCAGAGCACCCGGGTGTCGCCGAATTCGACGAGCACCGATCCCTCGGGATGAATGCTCCACCGGCGGGTGAGGGTCACGGGTCGGAGTTGGCCGGGCTCTCGGCCGTCGGGTCGCGCCATGGGAAGAGCCTAGGCTGATCGCCGCTACAGCGCGTCGCCGGGTGCCGTCGCCCAGGCACTGGAGGCGACGGCGGCGACCGCCGGCACGGCCGGTCGCAGCGCCCGCTCCGGCATCGGCTGCCGGGTCAGGACCGCTGAGCTGCGCGCCTGCGGCAGGGCGCCGTGGGCCCGCAGGAAACCGTCGACGGCCTGGGGCCAGCCGAACAGCTCGGCGCGGGCCCGGGCGGCCGCCCGGCGCTCGCCCTCGGGACGCTCCATCAGGCTGCGCACCCCCTCGGCGAAGGCCTCCGGGGTGCCGCGAACAGCCACACCGGCGTCGCCGACGACCTCGGGCAGCGCGCTGGCCGCGTTGACCACCACGGGCGTGCCGCAGGCCAGCGCCTCCAGCGCGGCGAGCCCGAAGGTCTCCACCGGGCCGGGCGCCACGGCCACGTCCGCGCTGGCCAGCAGGGCGGCGACGTCGTCGCGGTCGGAGATGTGCCCGGCGAACCGCACCGGCAGCCGGGCCGCCCGATAGGCCAGCGCGGCCCGCCGCGAGCCGTCCCCGGCCAGCGCCAGCACGGCGGGCACCCTAGCGGCGCGCAACGCGGCGATGGTGTCGACGGCCAGCTCGGGGCGCTTGTCGGCGGACAGCCGGCTGCAGTAGACGACGAGCAGCTCCTCCGGGCGGGCATAGCGGGCCCGGACGGCGGCGTCGGCCCGGCTCGGGTGGAACTGACGCAGGTTGACGCCGAGCGGCACCTCGACGAGATTCGGCACGCCGAGACGGCGGAACTCCGCCGCCGCGAAGGCGGTCGTACAGACGATCTGGTCGAAGACCTCGGCCGTACGCCGGTTGAGCCGGTCGGCGAGCGAGTCGCGGTGCGGCATGCCCCAGACGCCCAGCAGGCCGGCCAGGGACTCGTGGGAGACCATCATCGAGCCGACTCCGCGCTCCCGGGCCCAGCGGCCGGTCCAGCGCAGGGTGGCCCGGTCGGAGACCTCGATGCGGTCCGGCTGCAGGCCGTCCAGCAGCCCGGTCAGCTCCCGCCGGCCGGCCAGCACGCGGTAGCCCCCGGTGCGCGGCACCCGGTGGCCGGGCAGCGTGATGACCCGGCCCTGCTCGGTCATCTCGTCGGAGCGCTCCCGCCCCGGCACGATCAGGATCGGCTCGTGGCCGGCCCGCAGATAGCCCTCGCCGAGGTTGCGCAGCGCGGTGCGCAACCCGCCCGAACGAGGTGAGACGAAGTTCGCCAGTCGGACGATACGCAGCTTGCGTTCACCCACTGATCGACCGGTCATGCAAGGCACTCCAAGGTCACTTCGAGGTCGGTGGTCCGCTCGTGCCGTCCCCTCGGCAAGCTCAGAGATCGTAGCGGGAGCCGGGTCGCACGACCTCCACCGGACCCACGAACGCGGCGGACGCGGCCTCCACAGTAGAGGCCTCGCTGCCCCAGGCGGGAACCAGATGGGTCAGCAACAGTTTGCCGACGTCCGCCTTGGTCGCCGCCTCCCCCGCCTCGCCGCCGGTGAGGTGCAGGTCGGGCGGGTTGACCACGCCGTCGAGGTAACTCGCCTCACACAGGAACAGGTCCGCGCCCTGGGCCAGGCGCAGCAGGGCGTCGCACGGCGCGGTGTCCGACGAGTACGCCAGCACCCGGCCGTTGTGCTCGACGCGGACGCCGTACGTCTCGATCGGATGGTTGACGCGGTCGGCGGTCACGGTGAACGGGCCGATCGGGAACGTGCCCGGCTGCAGACCGTAGAACGTGTACACGTCGTCGACCGGCTCGTTCTCGGCGCTGTAGGCGGCTGAGATGCGCTCGGCGGCGCCCATCGGGGCGTACACGGGCAGCGGCGGGAGCGGGCCGCCCGGGGCGTAGCGGCGCACCACCACGTAGGTGCACGCGTCCAGCATGTGGTCGCAGTGCAGGTGGGTCAGCATGATCGCGTCGACGGCGCCGATGCCCGCGTACCGCTGGAGGGCCGACAGGGAGCCGGATCCGAAGTCGATCAGCAGCCGGAACCCTTCCGCCTCCACGAGGTAGGCCGAACAAGCCGACTCGGGGCCGGGAAAACTGCCGGCGCAGCCGAGGACGGTCAGTCGCATGCGGGTTCCTCTGGTTCACGCTCGGTCGTCCACTCGGCCAAGACCCATGCTCCTTGAAAGTCCTTTGCCCCCAGGAAACGGTCCTTGGTCGAGACGGCAGACCAGTCAATCACGCTGCGCAGCCTACGCCGGGGCCAGCACGTCGGCTAAATGTCTGATCGATTTGTCGCGAAATCGACAACGCAGGTCACACCGGTCGTGACCTGCATCATTATCCCATCCGTTACGCCACGTGAGTCGCATTCGTTGCACACCGTGAAGGACCACCAGGGTCAAACGGAGGAGCGCAGTGGCGACGACGGGCGTGCAGGAGCCGAGACGGACTCGTGTCCCGGTGCAGGACTCTCCGGCGCCGGACGTGGTCCCGTTCGGCTGGGAACCGGGTCCGGCCGACCTGATGGACGACATCGACGGCGAGGTCTACTTCCGCTTCCCCACCCCGGACGATCCGGCGCCGGGGACCCGGCGGCTGCTGGCCATGTCCCTGTACGCGTCGCTGCTGGGCCTGGCCGGTGTCGGTATCGGCATCCGCGGGCTGGTCTCGCAGATCGGCGGCGGGGTGCCCGGCTGGTACGTGCTGGTGCTGGCCTTCCTGGGCATGGTCAGCGTGGCCCTGTCGGTGGGAGCGTTTCTCTCCATCCACCGGCGGGTGCTGCCGTGGCTGCTGCTGCTGGCCGCGGCCCTGCCGCTGATCGCGGACATCATGCTGGCCGTGGCCTACTGAGCCGGCTGCTGAGCAGGCGGGGCGGCAGTGCCGCCCCGCCTCTTGCTCAAGCCCAGAGCTGACCCTCGAGAGCGTCCTCGGCCTCGGCCAGCGTGCCGCCGTAGGCACCGGTGGAGAGGTATTTCCAGCCGCCGTCGCAGATCACGAAGGCCACGTCGGCGCGCTGACCGGCCTTGACCGCCTCGTGCGCCACGGCCAGCGCCGCGTGCAGGATCGCGCCGCTGGAGAAGCCGGCGAAGATGCCCTCGACCTCGACGAGCTGCCGGGTGCGCAGCACCGCGTCGCGGGTGCCGACCGAGAAGCGCCGGCTCAGCACCGTCGCGTCGTAGAGCTCCGGGACATAGCCCTCGTCGATGTTGCGCAGGCCGTAGACCAGCTCGCCGTAGCGCGGCTCGGCCGCGACGATCTGGATGCCCTCGACCTTTTCCCGCAGGTAGCGGCCCGTGCCCATCAGCGTGCCGGTGGTGCCCAGGCCCGCCACGAAGTGGGTGATGGTCGGCAGGTCCTGCAGCAGCTCCGGCCCGGTCGTCTCGTAGTGCGCCCGGGCGTTGCCCGCGTTGCCGTACTGGAACAGCATGACCCAGTCGGGGTGCTCGGCCGCGATCTGCTTGGCCGTCGCGACCGCCTGGTTGGAGCCCCCGGCGGCCGGCGAGAAGATGATCTCCGCGCCGTACATCCGGAGCAGCTGGACCCGCTCGGAGGAGACGTTCTCCGGCATCACGCAGACCAGCCGGTAGCCGCGCAGCTTGGCCACCATGGCCAGGGAGATGCCGGTGTTGCCGCTGGTCGGCTCGAGGATGGTGTCGCCGGGGCGCAGGCGACCGGACTCCTCCGCCTCACGCACCATGTACAGCGCCGGGCGGTCCTTGATGCTGCCGGTCGGGTTGCGGTCCTCCAGTTTGGCCCAGAGCCGCACCGGCGGCGCCCCCTCGGGCACCGTCGGCGACAGCCGGGGCAGGCCGACCAGCGGCGTGCCCCCGCAAGCGTCCAGCAGGCTCTCGTAGCGAGCCACGGCTTCTACCTACCGAGCAGGGCCGCTGCGGCGGCGAAGCCCAGTGCGCCGCCGGCCACGGCCGGCAGGATGGTGACGGAGTCGCCGTCGTTCAGCGGGGCGTCGAGCGCGCCCAGGAAGCGGACGTCCTCGTCGTTGACGTAGACGTTGACGAAGCGGTGCAGGCCACCCTCGGGCGTGAGCAGCCGGCCCTTGAGACCCGAGTGCTTGGTGTCCAGGTCGTCGATCAGGCCGGAGAGCGTCGCACCGGAGCCCTCGACGACCTTCGAGCCGCCGGTGTAGCTGCGCAGGATGGTGGGAACGCGAACTTCGATAGCCATGACTGTGATGCTCCTAGGAAAAGAGAAGTCGAGAGAGTTCGAGGGCAGGGTCTGCTGAGGTCGCGCGTCAGCGACACTCGTAGTAGACCGACGCGGGGCTCTGCCCGAACATGTACGACTGGACGGCGTAGCCGTCCGCACTCCCACTCACGCGTCCACCGTCGCATCCACGATGTTGACCTCTTCTTCGGTCACCACACCGTCCACGATACGGAACGAGCGAATCTCCTCGGAATCCGGCTCGCGGGTCGAGACCAGAAGGTAATGGGCGTCCGGCCAGCCGGCGATGTCGGCGTCCGTCCGGGAGGGGTAGGCCTCGGTCGCGGTGTGCGAGTGATAGATGACCACAGCTTCTTCGTCGTTGTCGTCCATCTCGCGCCAGACGCGGAGGTACTCCATCGAGTCGAACTCATAGAAGGTCATCGAACGGGCCGCGTTGTCCATCGCGATGTGCCGCGTCGGCAGGTCGCTGCCGATGGGCCCGGCGACGACACCGCAGGCCTCGTCGGGGTGGTCCCGGCGGGCGTGGGCGACGATCGCGTCGACGATCGCGCTGTCGATGGTCAGCACGCTGTTCACATTACCGTGGCGCGGCGCCGGACCGGGCGTGGCAGTGCTCACGCGCGTACGGATCACCACGTGGGGTAGGGGTGGAGACATGAAGCAGCGATCAATCGGAAACGTCCAGGTCAGCGCCATCGGGCTCGGCGGCATGCCGATGTCCATCGAGGGGCGGCCCGACATCGACCGCTCGGTCCGCACCATCCACGCCGCGCTCGACGCCGGCGTGACCCTGATCGACACGGCCGACGCGTACCACCTGCACGCCGACGAGGTGGGGCACAACGAGACCCTGATCGCCCAGGCGCTGGCGAGCTGGAGCGGTGACACCTCCGGCGTGCTGGTCGCCACCAAGGGCGGCCACCTGCGTCCCGGCGACGGCTCGTGGACCGTCGACGGCTCCCCCGCGCACCTGCGGGAAGCCGTCGAGGGCTCGCTCAAGCGTCTCGGCGTCGACGCCATCGGCCTCTACCAGTTCCACCGGCCCGACCCCAAGGTCCCGTACGCGGACTCCGTCGGCACCCTGCGCGAGCTGCTCGACGAGGGCAAGATCCGGCTGGCCGGCATCTCCAACGCGAACGTCGAGCAGATCCGCCAGGCCCAGGAGATCCTCGGCGGCCGGCTGGTGTCGGTGCAGAACCAGTTCTCGCCCGCGTTCCGCTCCTCGGAGGACGAGCTGCGGCTCTGCGACGAGCTCGGCATCGCCTTCCTGCCGTGGTCGCCGCTGGGCGGCATCGCCAAGGCCGGCGAGCTGGGCAGCCACTTCGCCGGGTTCGCCCAGGTGGCCGAGGCCCACGGGGTCAGCCCGCAGCAGGTGACCCTGGCCTGGGAGCTGGCCAAGAGTGAGCACGTGATCCCGATCCCCGGCGCGAGCCGTCCCGAGTCGATCACCGACTCGGTGCGGGCGGCCGAGCTGACCCTCACCGACGAGGAGCTGGCCCGGCTGGACCAGGCCGCCTAAGGCCGTTCCTCGATCTCCGGGAGGGCGTTGAGCAGCGACTCCTGGAGGTAGCCGAGATAGGCGTAGACGGACAGCTGAAAGACCCGGCTCGACGCGGGGTCGCGCACCACGGCCTCGTCGAGCTCGTCACCGAGGTCGGTGTCGCCCTGGATGTCGAGCCGGGTCCCCATGGCCAGCCGGGCGTCGTTGATCGCCCGGAGCCAGGCCTCGGCCTCCTCGCCGTCCAGGCGCACCTCGCCGGGGCCGTCGTCGGGCAGCGCGGCGAGGATGGCCCCGGCCTGGTCGATCTTGCCCGTCTTGAGGTCACCCTCGGTGTAGAGGCGGAACTCGGCCGCGTCGTCGGGCCGGTCCGGGTAGATGTCCGGGAAGAGCCGGCCGACCACCGGATCAGTGTGGTCGAACCCGTCCATGAGCAGGCCCACGACCTCACCGGCGACCTTGCGCAGCACGCGCACCTCGTCGATGGCGAAGGTGGCCACGCACTGGTTCCCGTTGCGTCGGAACATCGTTCAGTTCACCCGCTCACTCAACCGCGGTCCACCGTCGCCCACAGACCGTAGCCGTGGAGTTGCGCAGCGTCCATTTCCATCCGTTCACGCGCGCCGCTGGACACGACCGCCTTGCCCTTGTTGTGCACGTCCATCATCAGCTGTTCGGCCTTGTCGTGGCTGTACCCGAAGATCTTCTGGAAGACCCAGGTCACGTACGACATGAGATTGACCGGATCGTCCCAGACGATGGTCACCCACGGCCGGTCATCAGCCGGTACCTCCTCGATCTGCGGCGTCTCTGCGGGAGCGACCTGAGGCAACGCCATGCCCCCCATCGTGCCACGCCGATTCGGGCGGGAGTCGAACCGAGCACGCCAGGCGCGCCGGGAGGGGTGGGATGGCGCAGCCCCGAGCCTGCGCCGCGCCCGCGGTAAAAGCCGCTCACCGGCGCAAACAGCCGGTGGAACCGGCGGGGCGCCCGGACCCGCCCCGCCAGGCTGGGCCCGGGCAGTCACGCCGGCACCGCCGAACCGTATGGGACGGCAGCGGGGGCGGACAGATGCCTGATTACTCACCGTTTCATGCACTCTTACTCATTCTCGAACGTGGTACGGGCGGTGATGTGAAGGTGACGGATCTCGATATGCTGACCCGGTGGAGCACTGGGGATTCGTCGGTCGCGCCGACGAGTTGACCCGGATCACGACCGTCGCCACCGGGGATTCCGACCGCGGCCTCATCCTGAGCGGCAGCGCCGGCATCGGCAAGAGCCGGCTGCTGCACGAGGCCGTCGCCGGGCTGCCGGAGGAGCACTACGCCGTCCACCGCGCCTCGGCGAACATAGCCAGTTCCGGTCTGCCGTTCGGCGGCCTGGCCCAGATCCTGCCCACCGACCCGCCGGCCGGGCTGTCCCCCGCCGGGCTGTTGCGCTGGGCGGTCGATGGGCTGCACGCCGAGTCCGGCGACCGGCCGATGGTGCTCGCCATCGACGACGCCCACCTGCTGGACCCGCCGTCCGCGGCACTGACCCACCTGCTGGTCCGCGAGGGCGCGACCCTGCTCGGCACGCTGCGCACGGCCGAGCCGGTGCCGTCCCCGATCAGCGCGCTGTGGACCGAGGGGCTGCTCAGCCACGCCGAGCTCGATCCGCTGACCGACGACGAGTCCCGCCTGCTGCTGTCCGCACTGGTGCGCGGGCCGGTCGAGCCGGGCTCCGCGCAGCGGCTCATCCGGCTGGGCGGCGGCAACCCGCTGCTGCTGCGCGAGCTCGTGCTCGCGGCGCTGAGCGGAGGCGAGCTGTCCGAGACGTACGGATTCTGGCGCTGGACCGGCCGGCTCACCCTGGCCCCCAGCCTGGCCGACCTGGTCGGCGCCCGGATCGGCGGGCTCACCCCCGGCGTGCGCGACGTGCTCGAGATGGTCTCGTTCGGGGAGCCGGTCGGGCTCACGCTGCTGATGCGGGCCGCCGCGGCCGCCGACGTGGAAGCCGCCGAGGAGCGCGGGCTGATCCGGATCGTCGTCGACGAGCGCCGCCGCGACGTACGCCTGGCCCACCCGCTCTACGGCGAGGTGGTCCGCCGCGGCTGCCCGGTCACCCGGTCCCGGCGGCTGCTCGCCGCGCTCGCCGACCTAGTCGAGGGGGCCGGCGCCCGGCGCCGGGACGACCTGCTGCGGGTCGCGGTCTGGCGGCTCGACTCCGGTACGGCGCAGGACGGCACGCTGCTGCTGGACGCGGCCCGCCAGGCTTTCAACCGCTTCGACATCGACCTCGCCCGGCGCCTCGCCGCCGCTGCCCGCGATGCCGGAGCCGGCTGGGCCGCCGCCGAGCTGCTGGCCACGGTGCTGCTGTTCGCCGACTGCCCGGAGGAGGCGCTGACGGTCCTGGGCACGGATCCGGACGACAGCGCCCGCCGGCTCACCGCGCGGGCCGCCGTGGAGTTCTTCGGGCTGGGCCGGGCCGAGGCGGCGGACACGCTGGCGGCGGCGCAGCCGGCCCACCCGGCCGAGCGGGCCCGGGTACGGGCGTTCGAGGCGTTCATCCGGCTCCAGCTCGACGAGCTGCCGGCCGCCCGGAGCCTGGCCCGCGGCGTGCTCGAGGAGCCGGCGGCCGGGATCGCCACCCGGGCGCTGGCCCGCTGCGTGCTGGCCTACCTGCTGGCCGCCGGCGGCGACCCGGACGGCAGCGCCGAGCTCATCGCGGCGGTCGAGGCCGACACGGCGGACTGGCGGCGCGACACCCCGACCCTGCAGTACGCCCTGCAGATGGCCGAGGGCACCCGGGTCAGCGTGGCCCTCGACCTGCCCGCCATCGACCGGATCCTGGCGGCGGAGTTCGCCCACCTGGCCCAGGCCGGCGGCTTCGGCTTCGGCTCCGGCTGGGTGTCGCTGCTGCAGGCCCAGGCGAGCCTGCTGCGCGGCCGGACCGGCGAGGCCCTGCACGCCACCGAGCAGGCCTGCGCGTCGCTGGCCCCGGCCCGGGTGTACGACGGCAGCGCCCACTTCGCCCGGGCCAACGTGGCGGCGCTGCGCGGCGAGAGCACGATCGCCACCGAGTCCCTGGCCACCGCCGAGGCGGCCGCGGGCACCGCCGTCAGCCTCTACTACCCGTGGCAGGAGCAGGCCCGGGCGTGGACGCTGGTGAGCCAGGGCGAGCCGGCTGCCGCCGTACGGGTGGTGCAGCGCGCGGTGACCCGGCTGCGGGCCGACCACCTGCACGGTCAGGAGCTGCTCGCCCTCTACGACCTGGTCCGGCTCGGGCAGCCGCAGCTGGCCGCCGCCCGGCTCGGGGAGTTGGCGCCGCTGGTCGGCGGCCCGGCGACGGCGCTGGTGATCCGGCATGCGGCGGCCGCCGCGGCCGAGTCCGGCGAGGACCTGTTCGCGGTGGCCCGGGAGTTCGCCGTGCTGGGCTACCAGCTCTTCGCCGCCGAGGCCGCGGCCGGTGCGGTCCGGGTCTTCCGCACGGCCCGGGATCCGCGGGCCCTGGCCGCCAGCACGCTGATGGCCGACGTGCTGAGCCGCTGCGGTGCGCTGCGGACCCCGGCGCTACTGGCGGTCCAGCCGGCGCTGACGGTCCGCGAACGCCAGGTGGCCGAGCTGGCCGCCGAGGGGGTCCGCAGCCGGGAGATCGCCGACCGGCTGTATCTGTCACCACGCACGGTCGAGAACCATCTACAGCGCGTCTACACCAAGCTGGGAGTCAACGGCAGGCTGGAACTTGCACCGGCACTGCGCCTGCTCCCGCAATAAGGTAGGCGCGGCGTGACCGACTGCACCGAGCGCAGCGAGGGCCAGGAGGGGACGCCTAAGGTAGTTCTGTGACCGACTTCGCACCTGCGCTGCTGACCGACCAGTACGAGCTGACCATGGTCAGTGCCGCCCTCAAGGACGGGACGGCGAACCGCCGCAGCGTCTTCGAGGTGTTCGCCCGGCGCCTGCCGTCCGGGCGCCGCTACGGTGTCGCCGCCGGTCAGGGCCGGCTCATGGAGCTCATCCGCGACTTCTGCTTCACCGACGCGGACATCGAGCACCTGCGCCGCTCCGGGGTCGTCGACGAGACCACCGCGGCCTGGCTCGCGGACTACCACTTCACCGGCGACATCGACGGGTACGCCGAGGGCGAGCTGTTCTTCCCCGGCTCACCGATCCTGACCGTGTCCGGCAGCTTCGCCGAGTGCGTGGTGCTGGAGACGCTGATCCTGTCGGTGCTCAACCACGACTGCGCGATCGCGGCGGGAGCGGCCCGGATGGTCACCGCCGCCCGGGGCCGGCCGATCATCGAGATGGGCTCACGCCGTACCCATGAGGAAGCCGCCGTGGCCGCGGCCCGCGCGGCCTATCTCGCGGGTTTCGCCTCGACCTCGAATCTCGCGGCCGGCGGCCGCTACGGCATCCCCACGACCGGCACGTCGGCGCACGCGTTCACGCTGCTGCACGACGACGAGCCGGCCGCGTTCGCCTCGCAGGTGGCGGCGCTCGGCAAGAACACGACGCTGCTGGTGGACACCTACGACATCGCCCAGGGCATCCGCAACGCGATCGCCGTGGCCGGGCCCGACCTGCGCGCGATCCGCATCGACTCGGGTGACCTGTCGGTGCTGGCGCAGCACTCCCGCGAGCTGCTCGACTCCCTCGGCGCCACGGAGACGAAAATCATCGTCTCCGGCGACATGGACGAATATTCGATCGCGACGCTGGCCGCGGAGCCGGTCGACATGTACGGCGCGGGCACGGCGGTGGTCACCGGCTCCGGCGCGCCGACCGCGGGCCTGGTCTACAAGCTGGTCGAGGTCGAAGGCCGGGCCGTGGTGAAGCGCTCGGAGAACAAGGCGACGGTCGGCGGCCGCAAGACCGCCGTCCGGCGGCACAAGCCCACGGGTACGGCCACCGAGGAGATCATCGTGTCCCAGGGTGTGCCGGACCACAACACCAACGACCGGCTGCTGCAGCGCTCGTTCGTCGTGGGCGGCGAGGTGGCACCGCTGCCGACCCTGGCCGAGTCCCGCGACCACCTGCGCCAGTGCCTGATCTCGATCCCGTGGGAGGGCCTGAAGCTCTCCGCCGGCGACCCGGCGATCCCGGTCACCGTCGTCCCCACCGCCTGAAAGGTGTGACCATGTCACGCGCACTGATCATCGTCGACGTCCAGAACGACTTCTGCGAGGGCGGCTCGCTGGCCGTAGCGGGCGGCGCGGGCGTGGCCGCCGGCATCTCGGCCGCCCTGAGGTCGGGCAGCTGGGACCACGTCGTGGCGACGAAGGACTACCACATCGACCCGGGCGCGCACTTCAGCGAGCACCCCGACTTCGTCGACTCGTGGCCGGCCCACTGCGTGGTCGGCACGGAAGGCGCGTCCTTCCACCCGGCGCTGGAGACGGAACGGGTGGAGGCGGTGTTCCACAAGGGCGAGCACAAGGCGGCGTACTCGGGTTTCGAGGGACACACCCGCGAGGGCGAGGGGCTGGCGGACTGGCTGCGGGCCCGGTCGGTGACGGAGGTCGAGGTGGTGGGCATCGCCACGGACCATTGCGTACGGGCGACAGCGCTCGACGCGAAGCAGGCGGGTTTCGCCACGACGGTGCTGCTGGACCTGACGGCCGGGGTGGCCGCGGCGACGACAACCGCGGCGCTGGCGCAGTTCGAGGAGGCCGCGGTCGAAACGACAGGCGCGCCGGTCGTCGCGTGACCTCTGTCTAATCGATTGGGAGTTGTCGTACCCCTGCTGTTGACTGTCCGGCGGAGGTTAGGACCGCCATGACACTCACGCCTTACCGGGAGACCCTCGCGCTGCGCGGGATCCGTTCGCTGCTCATCGTGGCGACGCTCGCCCGCATCCCGATCACGGCCGGCACGGTCACGCTGACCCTGCACGTGACCCAGGACCTGCACCTCGGCTACGGCGCCGCGGGCCTGGTCGGGGCCGCCTTCACCGTCGGCAGCTCGCTGGGCGCGCCGGTGCTGGGCCGGGTCACCGACCGCAAGGGCCTGCGCCCGGTGCTGGTGCTGACCACGGTGGCCGAGGTGACGTTCTGGACGACGGCGCAGGCCATGCCGTACTGGGCGCTGCTCATGGCGGCCCTGGTGGGCGGCTTCCTGACCCTGCCGGCGTTCGCGGTCGCCCGGCAGTCGATCGCCGCGCTGGCGCCGGAGTCGCACCGCCTGCCGGCCTTCGCCCTGGACTCGATCACCACGGAGCTGTCCTTCATGGCCGGCCCGGCCCTGGGCGTCCTGATCAGCACAACAGCGGGCGCCCGGGTGGCGATGCTGGCGGTCGGCACGGGCATCCTGCTGTCCGGCATAGGGCTGTACCTGCTGAACCCGCCGATCCGCGGTAAGGACGAAAAGCCGATCTCCGCGGGCGAACGTGTCCCCCGCAGCACCTGGCTCAAGCCCCGCCTGGTCGCGATCCTGGCGATCACAAGCGCGGCAACCATCGTCCTGAGCGGCACGGACGTGGCGGTGGTGGCGGTGTTGCAGAGCTCCGGAGAGGTCGAGTGGACCGGGGCGGTGCTGGGGATGTGGGCGGCTTATTCGCTGGTGGGCGGGTTCGCGTACGGCACGGTGAAGCGGGGGCTGTCGCCGCTGGCGTTGCTGGCGCCGATGGCTCTGCTGACGATCCCGGTCGGGCTGGCGGGTGGCCATTGGTGGCTGCTCGCGCTGCTGCTCCTGCCGGCGGGGGCGCTGTGCGCTCCGACGATCACGGCGACGGCGGACGCGGTGAGCAGGATGACCCCGGCGTCGGCCCGAGGGGAGGCGATGGGGTTGCACAACTCGTCGCTGACGGTGGGGGTGGCGCTGGGGGCGCCGTTGGCTGGTGTGGTTATGGATACGTGGTCGCCTGCTTGGGGGTTTGCTGCGGTTGGTGGGGTTGGGGTGGTGGTGGCTGTGCTGGCCCTGCCGGCCGAGCTGCGTCGGCGGCGGGAGGCTGATGGCGGGTTGGACAGTGAGGTTGGTCAGGGTTCGGCGGATTCGTTGGGGTCGGGGGTGGCTGGGCCGGCGGCGGAGTTTCCGGCGCCCGACGCGGCGGCGCCTCGTCGCTGAGGCGGGTGTCCCCTTCGCGGGCGCTGTTGGCGCCACTGGCTTGCTCGCGGCTTGCTCGTGAGGGCTGGGCCGCGTGGGCACGGACAGCGCAGGCGCGCGCGAGCATGGACGGCGCAGGCGCGGGCAGCGCGAGCAGCGGGTCGCCGGCAGCACAGGCAGCGCGGGCACGGGCAGCGCGAGCAGCGGGTCGCCGGGAGCACAGGCACCTCGGCCAGCGTGGCACGGGCCGCCGGGCCGCCGGGCCGCCGGGCCGCCGGGCCGCCGGGCCGCCGGGCCGCCGGGCCGCCGGGCCGCCGGGCCGCCGGGAGCTTAGGCGCGGGGCGCGAACAGCGCGGGAGAAGGCAGAGCGCGGGCGCAAGCAGCGCAGACACAGGCACCGCAGGCGCAGCAGCTCATACACCGCTACCACCTGCAACGCAGACACCGCTGCCATCGGCAGCGCAAGCACCGCGGCCAGCGCGGGCGCGAGGCAACGCAGGCGCGAGGCAACGCGGGAGCAGGGCAGCGGCCACGGACAGCGGCGCTGCTCGCCCCGACTGCCCGCTGTCGGTGGCAAGGCCGCAAGTTGGCGGTTCTGCTGACGGCGACCGCAGGAGCGACGCGCCGCAAGCTAACCGACGGCGGCCGCCTGCAGCGGGACGTGGCAGCGGGACGTGGCCAGCCGACAGAGACCAGGCCGTGACCAGCGGCGGCCACCGCCACGGCCGCGACGTTCAGCGCGCCTACGTCGACGCCCGCCTCCCGAAGCCTGCGCCGGATCCACGGCCAAGGCCCCACGACGAGCCCCGTGCGCGACGACCAGTGACGGAACCGCCGCACAAACGCAAGCGGCCCGCCCCCGGAAAGGGACGGGCCGCGAAGCAGATACAGGTCAGTGCTTACGGTCGCTGACGTCTTCCTGGTACGTCGCGCCGCCGTCGGACTCGCTGGTCAGGGGGCGGGCGCCGCCCTCCGGCGGGCCTGCCAGCGACTGCGCGCCGGCCGCGAGCTCCGGGAACTTCGCGTCGAAGGCCGGCCGCTCGGAGCGGATCCGGGGCATCTTGTCGAAGTTGCGCAGCGGTGGCGGCGACGAGGTCGCCCATTCCAGGGAGTTGCCGGCGCCCCAGGGGTCGTCGACGGTTACCAGTTGGCCGACCTTGTAGGACTTCCATACGTTGTAGATGAACGGCAGGGTCGAGGCGCCCAGGACGAACGAGCCGATCGTCGAGAACGTGTTCAGGAAGGTGAAGCCGTCGCTCGGCAGGTAGTCCGCGTACCGGCGGGGCATGCCTTCCGCGCCCAGCCAGTGCTGGACCAGGAAGGTGGCGTGGAAGCCGAGGAACGTCAGCCAGAAGTGGATTTTGCCGAGGCGGTCGTCGAGCATCCGGCCGAACATCTTCGGGAACCAGAAGTAGATGCCGGAGAACACCGCGAACACGATCGTGCCGAACAGCACGTAGTGGAAGTGCGCGATGACGAAGTACGAGTCCGAGACGTGGAAGTCGATCGGCGGGGCCGCCAGCAGCACGCCGGACAGGCCACCGAAGAGGAACGTCACGAGGAAGCCGATGGCGAACATCATGGGCGTCTCGAAGCTGATCTGCCCGCGCCACATCGTGCCGATCCAGACGAAGAACTTCATGCCCGTCGGGACCGCGATGAGGAAGCTCAGGAAGCTGAAGAACGGCAGCAGCACCTGGCCGGTGACGAACATGTGGTGCGCCCACACGCTCATCGACAGCGCCGCGATCAGCAGGGTCGCGCCGACCAGGCCCTTGTAGCCGAAGACCGGCTTGCGGCTGAAGACCGGGATGACCTCGGTGATGATGCCGAAGAACGGCAGCGCCACGATGTAGACCTCGGGGTGGCCGAAGAACCAGAAGAGGTGCTGCCAGAGCATCGGGCCGCCGGTGTCCACGTCGAAGACGTGCGCGCCGAGGACGCGGTCGGCGGCCAGGGCGAACAGCGCCGCGGCCAGGAACGGGAAGACCATGATCACCAGGAGGCTGGTGACCAGGATGTTCCACGTGAAGATCGGCATCCGGAACATCGTCATGCCGGGGGCGCGCAGCGTGATGATCGTGGTGATGATGTTGACGCCACCGAGGATGGTGCCGAGGCCGGAGAGCGCCAGGCCGACGACCCACATGTTGCCGCCGATGCCCGGCGAGTGCAGCGAGTTGCTGAGCGGGGTGTACGCGAACCAGCCGAAGTCGGCAGCCCCACCCGGGGTCAGGAACCCGCCGATCGCGATCGTGCCGCCGAACAGGTACAGCCAGTAGGCGAACGCGTTGAGCCGGGGGAACGACACGTCCGGCGCGCCGATCTGGATCGGCACCACGAAGTTCGCGAAGGCGAACACGATCGGCGTCGCGAAGAACAGCAGCATGATCGTGCCGTGCATCGTGAACAGCTGGTTGTACTGCTCCGGCGAGAGGAACTGCATGCCCGGACGGGCCAGCTCCGATCGCATGAGCAGGGCCATGAATCCGCCGAGGATGTAGAACACGAAGGCGGTGATCATGTACATGATCCCGATCTGCTTCGCGTCCGTCGTCCGCAGGATCCGCGCGAGGGCCGAGCCCTTCACCTGCTGTCGCACCGGCCAGGGCCGGGTCACGATCGGCTTAGGCGCAACGGTCGTCACGGATAGCCTCCGGTGTCTCGTTCGTCCCACTGCGTACACCCGAGTGGAAAGGCGTACCTCGCAGGCAGAATAGTCCCCCGCCGACCCCCGGCGGGCGCGGGGTGACCAAAGAGCACCCAGGTCTCAGAACGGCTCGACGAGTCCCCGGTACTGATCGGCGAAGATCCGTTGACCCCGCCTGCGCAGCATAGGGTCGCGCTCCGCCGGGGCGACGTCACGGGTCTGGTCGCGCTGGCGGGTGTGCTCGCGCACCTGGGCGCAGCGATCGTGTCTGCGCTGCTCAAAGGCCTGGAGCGCGGCCGGCACGTCGTGCGGGGTGGCCTTGAGCACTTCGCCGAGCACGACGGCGTCCTCGAGCGCCATCGCGGCGCCCTGGGCCAGCGTCGGGGCGGTCGCGTGGGCCGCGTCGCCGACCAGCAGCACCGGGCCCTTCGTCCAGCCGTCCAGCACGACCTCGTCGGTGCGGGCGACCTGGACCTTCTCCAGCGCGGCGAGGACGGCCGGGACCGGCCCGCCGAAGCCGCCGAACAGCTCACGGAGCCGGGCGCGCGGGTCCTCGGGGTTGGGGGTGCCCGCCTCGACCGTCTCGTCCGCGTGGACGTAGAGCCGGCGGCCGCCCATCGGCATCACGACGAACTGGGAGCGTTCGCCGAGCAGGCAGGTCCAGTCGCTGAGCGACGGGCCGCCGCTGACCACGCTGCGGTAGACGATCTGGCCGGTCGGGACCGCGGCGCCGCCGAGCCCGGCCTTGGCCCGGATCATGGAGCGCCGCCCGTCGGCCGCGACGACCAGGTCGTACTCGGCGATGGCGCCGTTGCCGAACTCGACCTTGGCCCCGCCGTCGACGATCTCCAGGTCACGCACGGCGGTCTCGTAGCGCACCTCGCCGCCGACGCTGGTGAGCAGCACCTGCTGCAGGTCAGCCCGGGACAGCGCACGGCTCTCGCCGACTCCCGCCCACAGCCCGGCCAGGTCGACCTCGAACAGCAGGTCACCGCCGGAGTCGTGGAAGACCTGCCGGAAGATGAGGTCGCCGAGCGGGCGCAGCGGTGCGTCGAGGCCGAGCTGCCGCATCGCGCGTGACGCGTTGCCGGGCAGGAAGATGCCGGCGCCGGGGACGGTGCTGGCCGGCAGCTCCTCGACCACGTCGGGCCGGAAGCCGGCGACTCTGAGCCCTCGGGCCGCCGCGAGGCCGCTGATGCCGGCGCCCACGACGAGGATGCGCAAGGTCATCGCAACAACGCCTCCGAGGGGTGGTCGATACGCGTCGGAGCCAAGACACTACAGGCCGCCACTGGAGCGCGAAAGCCACGATCATGCTTGTGTCCGTTTTGTGGGAGACAGCGGAGCGCGCGGGCCGACACGTCAGGCCACCAGCTCGCGCAGGGGCACACCCGCCAGCGCCTTGACGTCCCGGGAGAGGTGGGCCTGGTCGGCATAGCCCGCGGACACAGAGACGTCGGCGAAGGGACGGCCGGACCGGGCCAGCGCCACCGCCGTCTGCAACCGCAAGATCCGGGCGAGCGTCTTGGGGCCGTACCCGAAGGTGCTCCGGCATCGTCGCTGCAGGTGGCGCGGGCTCAGGCCGCACCGGTCGGCGATCGCGCCGACCGGGCGCCCGGCCCGGGCGCCGGCCGCCAGCGCGACCATCGCCGGATCCGGCTCCTGCCAACGACGCCGCGCGAAATCCTCGAGCGCGGCGAGGGGGTCGGCGGCCTCGGACAGCCGGCGCTGCTCGGTCGCGGGGCACACCGCGTCGAGCGGCACCTGCCGGTCGGTGAACTCGTCGGCCGGGATGCCCAGCACGCCGGGGCCGGTGCCGACGGCGAAGCGCAGGGCGAAGAAGCGGCTGCCGGGAGGGGCTGTGCCGAGCTGGGCGGTGGTGTCCGGGCCGGCGATGAAGACGGCACCGTCGTGCCAGATCAGGTCCATGCAGCCGTCCGGCAGGATCCGCGTCGGCGGGCAGCCCGGCGGGACCGTGCTTCGCCACGCGATCACGTGCGGAAGCTTCGCGGCCCATTCGACGTACATGCCCCAGACCTTGGCACGGGGGTGCGACAAGTTCTCCGAATGACAACCGTGTAACTCCGGCGGACAATTGGGTGGTGACCGACCAGCTGGACGAATACCGGCGTAAGCGTGACGCCCGCCGTACCCCCGAGCCCGTGCCCCGCGGCCGACCCCGGCCGACCAGCGGAAACAGGTTCGTGATCCAGCAGCACCACGCCCGCAGCCTGCACTGGGACGTGCGGCTCGAACGCGACGGCGTGCTGGTCTCCTTCGCCGTCCCACGCGGGCTGCCCCGCGACCGCGGCCGCAACAACCTGGCCAAACACACCGAGGACCACCCGATGGAGTACCTCACCTTCGCCGGCGAGATCCCGGCCGGCGAGTACGGCGGCGGCCGGATGTCGATCCATGATCACGGCACCTACGAGACCGACAAATGGCGCGACGACGAGATAGGCGTCACTTTTCACGGCGAGCGCACCAGCGGCCGTTACGTCTTCTTCCAGACCGGCGGCAACGACTGGATGGTCCGCCGGATGGACCCGGCCGAGCCGGGCTGGCAGAGCATGCCCGAGGCCGTCGAGCCCATGCTCGCTGCCCGGGCCGCCGGGCTGCCACCCGACGACGAGGACTGGGGGTACGAGCTGAGCTGGGCCGGCCGCCGCACCCTGGTCCACGTGTCCGGTGGCCGGGTCCGGCTCGCCACGGCGGAGGGCACGGACGTGACCTCGTGGTATCCGGAGTTGCGCCCGCTGGGCGAGGCGCTGGCCCCGCTGGAGGCCGTCCTGGACGGGGAGATCGTGGCCTTCGACGGGCCCCGGATCGCGCCCGAGCTGCTGGAACGCCGCAAGCCACCACGTGACTCAGCGGCCGCCCGCCGGGCCGCGGAACGGACGCCGGTGCAGTTCCTGGCCTACGACCTGCTGTGGCTGGAGGGCCATTCCACGGTGGAGCTGGTGCGCTATGCGGAACGGCGGGAACTGCTCGACGGGCTGAACGTGAGCGGCGACAACTGGCAGACCCCGCCGTACTTTCCGGGTGGCGGCACCTTCGCGCTCGAGACTGCCCGGGCCCAGGGGCTGACCGGCGTCATCGCGAAACGGCTCGACTCGCCGTACCTGCCGGGCCGGCGCAGCCGGTTGTGGCTGGCCATCGACGCCGGCTGAGCGCACCTCAGTTTTTCCTTGATCCGAGCCGGGCGCACCCGATGAAGGGGTTTACCGGTCCCGGCGACGGAAAGGGCTATACCTGAATGCGTTGCCCGAAGCTCGAGCCGCCGACCGCTGTGAATTCGGATATGTCTGCAGATCTCTGGAACTCCGCCGCTCAGGTCCTCGACACCAACTGGTCCACCGATCACATGGTTCCCTCGCGTGGCCTCTACCCCCACCAGTGGAGCTGGGACGCCGCGTTCATCGCTGTCGGGCTCGCCTATGTCAACCCGACCCGCGCCTGGCGTGATCTGCGGAGTCTGTTCGAGGCGCAATGGCCCGACGGCCGGGTGCCGCACATCGTCTTCGATCCGCGCACGGCGGAGGACGACTACTTCCCGGGGCCGGGCTTCTGGGACGTGCCCGCGTACGGTGACCGCCCGGCCCGCGGCAGCACCGGCCTGGTGCAGCCGCCGCTGCACGCGCTCGCCGCGTGGGAGGTCTACCGGCGCGCCGCGGCGCACGGCGTGGCCTGCGCCCGCGAGGCCGGCGACCAGCTCGCCTGGCTCTATCCGCGGCTGGTCGCCCAGCAGGAATACCTGACCGGGCGCCGCGACGCCGGTGGTGACGGGCTCGTCAGCATCGTGCACCCGTGGGAGTCAGGCCTGGACAACAGCCCGTCCTGGGACGCCGCCCTGGCGGCCGTGCCGGCCGACCTGACGCTGCTTGAGCGCTTCCGGCGGCGGGACATCGAGAACGCGGACGCGGCGCACCGGCCCACCGACGCCGACTACGCCCGGTACGTCGGCCTGGTGGTCGACTACCGCGACGGCGGCTACTCGGACGTCGAGCTGGCCCACCGGCACGCGTTCGTGGTGGAGTGCCCGTCGTTCAACACGATCCTGGCGGCGGCCGAGCTGGCCCTGGCGCACATCGCCGCGGTGGTCGGGGCGGATCCCGCGCAGCACCGGCAGCGCGCGAAGCGGATCACCCGGGCGATCTCCGAGCACCTGTTCGACCCCGAGACCCGCACGTTCCGGTCGCGCGATGTGCGTACCCGTACCCTCAGCCCGGCCCCGTGTGTCAACGGCCTGGTGCCGCTGCTGCTGCCCGACCTGCCCACCGGGCAGGTCGAGGCGATCATGGCCGAGGCCGGCTCGCCGCGCTTCGGCCTGCCCGCGCAGACCGGGCTGCCGGTGCCCAGCTACGACCGGACCGCGCCTGATTTCGACCCGCTGCGGTACTGGCGCGGACCGGTCTGGATCAACATCAACTGGCTGCTGCGGCGCGGCATGCTCGTGCACGGCTACCTCGACGAGGCCGAGGACCTGCGGCTGGCGATGATCCGGCTGGTGCACACCTCCGGGCATTTCGAGTACTACCACCCGCGGACCGGGGCGGGGATCGGCGCCCCGACGTTCAGCTGGACCGCGGCCCTCGCCCTCGACCTGCTCGCCGACCGCAGCGTGCCCGCCTACGCCCGGGCCGCCTGAGCGCTCAGAACTCCTCCGCCCGTACGGTCGTGTCCGCGCCGTGGCCCGTGTGCACGACCGTGTCCGGCGGCAGGGTGAGCAGGCGCTCGCGGATGGAACGCTCGATCGTCGGCCGGTCGCTGTGTGAACGGCTGGTCGCGCCCGGACCGCCCTGGAACAGGGTGTCCCCCGTGAAGACGCAGCCCAGCGCCGGCGCATAGAGGCAGACGGCGCCGGGACTGTGCCCGGGCGTGTGCAGCACCCGCAGCACCTCACCGGCGACGGCGATCTCGTCACCGTCGGCCAGCGGGGCGGGCATCGGCTCGCCGGGGTGCACCAGCTTCCAGAGCACCTCGTCCGCCGGGTGCAGCAGCAGCGGGGCGCCGGTCTGCCGGGCCAGCTCGGGAGCGACCCGGACGTGGTCGTCGTGCGCGTGGGTGAGCACGATCGCGACGATCCGCCGGCCGCCGGCCGCGTCGAGGATGGTCCGGACGTCGTGCGGGGCGTCGATCACCACGCACTCCTCGTCGTCGCCGACCACCCAGACGTTGTTGTCGACGTCGAACGTCTCCCCGTCCAGCGAGAACGTGCCGTGCGTCACCGCGTGGTCGACCCTCATGAGAAGAGCACCACCGAACGCAGCACGCCGCCCTGGTGCATCTTGGTGAACGCGTCCTCGACCTGGTCCAGGCGGATCTCCTCGGACACGAACGCGTCCAGGTCGAGCCGGCCCTGCAGGTAGAGCTCGGTCAGCATGGGGAAGTCGCGGGTCGGCAGGCAGTCGCCGTACCAGCTGCTCTTGAGCGCCCCACCACGGCCGAAGATGTCCAGCAGCGGCAGCTCGACGGTCATCTCCGGGGTCGGCACGCCGACCAGGACCACGGTCCCGGCCAGGTCGCGGGCGTAGAACGCCTGCTTGTACGTCTCCGGGCGGCCCACCGCCTCGACCACCACATCGGCCCCGTTGCCGCCGGTCAGCTCCTGCACGGCGGTGACCACGTCCTGCTCGCGCGCGTTGACGGTGTGCGTCGCGCCGAACTTGCGGGCCCACTCCAGCTTCTGCGGGTCGGTGTCCACCGCGATGATCGTCGTGGCCCCGGCCAGCGCGGAACCGACGATCGCGCCGTCGCCGACCCCGCCGCAGCCGATCACGGCCACCGAGTCGCCGCGGGTGACCCCGCCGGTGTTGATCGCCGCGCCGATGCCGGCCATCACGCCGCAGCCGAGCAGGCCGACGGCGGCGGGCCGGGCCCGCGGGTCGACCTTGGTGCACTGGCCGGCGTGCACGAGTGTCTTCTCCACGAACGCGCCGATGCCCAGCGCCGGGGACAGCTCGGTGCCGTCCTCGAGCGTCATCTTCTGCGTCGCGTTGTGGGTGTTGAAGCAGTACCACGGCTTGCCCTTGCGGCAGGCCCGGCAGTCGCCGCAGACGGCCCGCCAGTTGAGCACGACGAAGTCGCCCGGGACGACGTCGGTGACCCCGGCGCCGACGGACTCCACGATCCCGGCGGCCTCGTGGCCGAGCAGGAACGGGAAGTCGTCGTTGATGCCACCCTCGCGGTAATGCAGGTCCGTGTGACAGACCCCGCAGGCCTGGATCTTGACCACGGCCTCCCCGGGACCGGGATCCGGCACGATGATCGTGGCCACCTCGACCGGCGCACCCTTGGCCCGGGCGATGACTCCGTTGACTCGCTGACTCATGGTTCCCACCTTCTCACCTCCGGCTCACCGCGCGGGTTGTCGGACCCAGGATCTAAGTTGAGGTGGTGACCGTCCTGCGCCGCACGCTGCTCGCCGTCCTGGCCCTGCTCCTGGTGCCCGCACCGGCCCGCGCGGACGCGCCGATGCGGGTGCCCACCCAGGTGACCGACGAGGCGGGCGCACTGGGCAGCCGCGCGGCCGCGGTCGACACGGCGCTGGCCCGGCTCCAGTCCGACACGGGCACGCAGCTCTTCGTGGTGTTCGTGGAGTCCTTCGACGGCACGCCGGCCCAGACCTGGACAGACGAGACAGCCCGGCTGAGCGACCTGGGCGAGCGCGACGCGCTGCTCGCGGTGGCGACCCGCGACCGCTCGTACGCGTATTCGTTCCCCGACGACTCGCGTTTCTCCAACGCGGAGCTCGCCGACGTGGCCGGCAACGACATCGAGCCGGCGCTGTCCCGTGGCGACTGGTCCGGCGCGGTGATCGCCGCCGCCGAGGGCTACTCGGAGGCGGCCGCGGGCTCGAGCGGGTCATTGATCTGGGTGCTGATCCTGCTCGCGGTGATCATCGCGGGCGCGCTGATCTGGGTGCTGCTGCGCCGCCGCCGTCGCGCCCGGCCGACCCCGCCGCAGGTCACCGGCCCGCCGACCGAGGAGCTGACGGCCACGGCCAACGCCCTGCTCATCGAGCTCGACGACGACCTGCGGGCCAGCGAGAGCGAGCTGGCTCTGGCCGCCGCGCAATACGGCCCGGAGGCGACGGCGCCGTTCCGGGCAGCGCTGGATGCGTCCCGGCAGGACGTCGCCGAGGCGTTCCGGCTGCGGATGACGCTCGAAGAGGAGCCGGCGCCGGACGAGGCGACCCGCCGCCGCACGCTCGGCGAGATCATCGCGAAGTGCCGGGCCGCCGACGAGCGGCTGGACGCGGAGTCCGAGGCATTCGACCGGCTGCGCGACCTGGAGGGCCGGGCGGAGCAGGTGGCCGACGAGGTGGACCGGCGCCGGGCGGCGGTCGAGGCCGCCCTGCCGGCGGCGGCTGAGGCACTGCAAGACCTGACCCACCGGTACGCGGGACCGACGGTCACCGGCATCTCGGCGAATCTCGATCAGACTCGGGAGCGGGTCCGGTTCACGGGTGAGGCGGTGGGGCGGGCTCGCGCTGCTCTGGCCGGGAGTCCGGCTGCCGGGGCCGGATCGACGGGCGGGGGCCGGGCTGAGGCTGCGCTGGCTTTGCGGGCCGGTGAGCAGGCTGTCGGGCAGGCCGAGCAGTTGGTGTCGGCTGTTCAGCGGGCCGGGGCCGAGCTGGCGACCGCGCGTTCGGCGGCGGACGCTCTGATCGTGGAGCTGGACGCGGAGATCGCGGCGGGGCGGGCGGCGCTGGCTGGAGGCAGTGCGGTGCCGGCCGGGCTCGGGGCTGCGGTGACTGGCGCCGAGCAGGCTGCGGCTGAGGTGCGCCGGCAGCTTTCCGGATCGAAGACTGACCCTGTGACTGCGGTCGCGACGCTGCAGGCCGCCGATGCGGCGCTGGATCGGGCGCTTGCGGAGGCGCAGGACGCTGCGGAGCGTGCGGCCCGGGCCCGGGGGCTGCTGGCCCAGGCGTTGCCGGTGGCGCGGGCCGAGGTTGCGGCGGCGGGTGACTTCATCACCACCCGGCGCGGGGCGGTCGATGCGGGGGCGCGAGCGTCGCTGTCGGAGGCTCAGCGGCATCTGGCGTTGGCCGAGAGCCTGGCGGGGTCAGATCCGGTGGTGGCTCTGGGTGAGGCCCAGCAGGCGCAGCAGTTGGCGGCGAGTGCCGGGCAGGCTGCGCGGGCGGATGTGCAGAGCTGGGGTGGGGGTTATGGCAGTCGCGGGGGCTTCGACGAGGCGTTTGCGGGTGCGGTGCTCGGCGGGATCCTGTCCGGCGGCGGAGGTGGCTTCGGCGGCGGCTTCGGGCGGGGCGGTGGTGGCGGCGGCGGCTTCGGTGGAGGCGGCTGGGGTGGCGGGGGCTTCGGCGGCAGCGCCAGCCGGGGCCGGCGATCAGGCGGCGGAGGTGGCGGCGGTGGACGCCGAGGTGGAGGCGGCCGCTTCTGACGTCTTCCGGGCGTCGATCTCGGCTCAGGTGCAGGGCTTCTCGGCGGGGGCAGGGTTTTCCAGGAGGGCGTCGCAGAGCTTGCTGAGCTGGCGGATCTGGGCCGGGGTCAGCCGGTCGAAGACCAGGTGCCGCACAGCGTCCACGTGACCGGGCGCCGCCCCCACGATCTTCGCGAAGCCCTCGTCGGTCAGCACCGCAATCTGCACGCGGCCGTCCTCCGGGTCACGCTCGCGGCGAACCAGACCCTGCGCCTCCAGCCGGGCGACCACGTGCGACAGGCGGGACAGTGAAGCGCTGGCCTTACGCGCCAGACGGCTCATCGCCAGGCGGCGGTCGTCCCGCTCGGACAGTGTGGCCAGCACCAGATATCCCATATGGGTCAGGCCCGCATCCCGCTGTAGCTGACCCTCGAGCGCGGCCGGGAGCTTGACCAGCACCTCGATGAACCGGCGCCACGCCTGCTGTTCCTCGTCGGTCAACCACCGTGGCTCGTCCATGGCAGCAGATTAGTTAACGGGGTTCCCAGCAAGCTCCCCCGGGGCCGGGATCAGCGTTCCGTCGCGCCCCAATCTTCGGGAAACAAGGCAAGAACATTCGGGCAGGTCGATCGACTTCATTGAAGCCTCAAGGGTAAAATGCGCGGAGACTTTACCCTTCCGGCACGGCGCCGGGACCGGCTGGCTGGGGGGCCTCGGCCGGCCCCGGCGCTGTGTCGCTCCGGCCGCCCGCCTCCTTGGCCACGCCGCCGCGCCAGACAGCGGCCCCACCCCTGCGGTCAGGCTGCGCTGTCCGGTGGGCTGGTTCTGGCGCCCGGCCGGCAGTGGTAGCAGCGGTAGAGGTTTTCGGCGCTCTTGTACCAGTCGTGGTCGCCGCAGTCGTGGCTTCCCTTCGGCAGCAACGTCATGCACCGAGCGGGCAGGGCCGAGCGCAGCGTGGTCCGCCAGCGGTATCTGCCCACGGGTTACTGCTCCTGACGTCGAACCGCAGGCACGGCGAGAGACGGCCTGCGCGTCACGCTGAGCGCGGCCGTCCCTACACCCGATGCACGAGCAACCCGCCCCGGAGGGCGGCGAGCTCAGGAAGCCGGCGGCTCGTCCTTACCGGCCTCTTCCAGCGCATCCGCCTCTTCCTTGGTCTTGTGGACCGCACCCTCAGCGTGCTCGGCCGGCCCGTAGACCGTGTACAGCACGAGCGGGTTCGGGCCCTCGTTGGTGAAGTTGTGCTTGTGCCCGGCCGGTACCACCACCAGGTCGCCCTGGCTGACCTTGCGGGTCTGGCCGCTGACCTTGGCCTCACCCACGCCGCTCACGAACGTGAGGATCTGGTCCACTTCGTGGACCTCCTCACCGATCTCGCCGCCCGGCGGGATCGTCATGATCACGAGCTGGGTGTGTTTGCCCGTCCACAGCACGCGGCGGAAGTCCGGGTTCTTCTCGGCAACGGTGGCGATCGTGTAGTGCTCCATGCCACTCACATACCCGGATCACTGCAAGTTTGAACGCCGCAGCCGGGTCGCCGGGCGCAGTTCCTCCACCGGCGCCGGCCGGCCGATCAGGTAGCCCTGCACGAAGTCGACGCCCATCTCGCGCAGCATCCGCAGCGTCGCCTCGTCCTGCACGTACTCGGCCACCGTGTGGATGCCGTACGCCTGGCAGACCTGCACCAGCGCCCGGACCAGCACCTGGTCCTCCGGGTTGCGGACCAGGTCGACCACGTACTCGCCGTCGATCTTGACCAGGTCGATCGGGAAGAGCCGCAGGTAGCGGAACGACGCGTAGCCCGAGCCGAAGTCGTCCAGGGCCAGCTGGCAGCCCAGGTCGCGGATCCGGTCGGCGAAGTGCCGCGCTTCGCTCAGGTTGCCGATCAGGGCCGTCTCGGTGATCTCGAACGTCAGCTGTTCCGGGTTCACCGCGTACCGCTCGATCAGGGCTTCGACCTCGGCGGTCAGCCGGGGGTCGCCCACCGACCGGCCGGAGAGGTTGATCTGCAGGCAGAGGTCGGTGCGTTCGGCCGCCAGCTGCATCGCCCGCTCGACCACCCACAGGTCGATGTCGTAGATCGTGTCGAGGCGTTCGGCGATCTGCAGCACCTGCTCGGGCGACTGCGGGTTGTCGGCCTCGTCGAGGACGCGCAGCAGCAGCTCGTGCCGCAGCACCCGGTTGGTCTGGAGCTCCAGGATCGGCTGGGCGAACAGCGTGAACCGGTCGGTGCCCAGCGCGTCGGCGACCCGGTCGCGGTAGGTGTCCTGCCGGTCGCGGGCCGGTATCGGGTCGGAGACCAGGATCAGCGGCCGTTCCGCGTCGCGGGCCTGCCGCCACGCCTGCTCGGCGTCGATCAGCAGATCGTGGCTGTCCGCCTCGCCCTCGGCGCGGAACCGCACCAGGCCGCCCCACACCCGGGCGCGCAGCCAGGCGTCCGGCAGCACGAACGGCTGCGAGCGCAGGGCCTCGACGAACAGGTCGGCTTGCCGGCGGGCCATCACCCAGGAGGCGCCGGGCAGCAGGACGGCGATCTCGTTCGGGCCGGCCCGGCCCAGCAGGTCGTCGGGACGGGCCAGACCTTCGAGTACGCGGGCAGCCCGCTGCAGCAGATCGGCGTGCCGGTCCGCGCTGACCCCCTCGGCCCTGTCCGGCTCGACCCGAACGACCAGGACCGCCCCGCCACCGCGGCGCTGTGCCCGGTCCACCTCGTCGGCGAAACGGGCGCGGGTCAGCAGGCCGGTGGCCGGGTCCTTCTCGACGACCGACGCCTGCACGGTCTCGCCGCGGCGGCTCAACCGGGCCACCTCACGGCGGGCGCGTTCGCGGGCGGAGACGTCACGCAGGGAGCCGTGGATGCCGACCACGGCGTTGTCCGGGCCGATGATCGGTTCGAGCCGGCAGTCCACGTCGAACCAGCCACCGTCGTCGCGCATCAGCCGTACCGTCGTGCGCGCCGGCTCGCGCGCCGTCCAGGCGCGGGTGATCGCGCCGAGGGCCTTGGCGTGGTCGTCGACGTGCACGTGCCGGGCCAGGATCTGCTGGGTCAGCTCGTTGCCGCCCGGCGGCCGGCCGAGCAGGCCGGCGAGCGCGTCGGACCAGACGATCTCCTCGCCGGCGGCCAGGTAGGTGAACCAGGCCTCGTCGTCGGGGGCCGTGCGGGGCTCGGGCAGCGGCAGCTGGTGGCCCTGGTTGGGGGTGAGCCGGGGGCGGCGGGAGAGGCGGTCGCGCAACGCGCGGGGACGCGGAAAGCGTTCTTCGGGTGCCGTCATGCGCCGTCGCTACCTCCCTCCCAGGTCAACCGTTGCCCCTGACCTATTACGACCCGTCACAGGTCGATGTAACAGTGGGCACCCACGACAATGTTTTCGCAGCTGGCCCAACAAAACAACGAACTGCACGTTCTCCACCGTTCAGGGCCGTAATTTGGCCGATCGGTCGACCCTGCCGCCGCGCTCAGCGAGAGCCCGGTCACCCTCGGATCCATGACAGACAGTTACTTGCTGTGCTTACTGTGGAACCATGTGCGACCCCTACCCGCTCTCCACGATCAACATGCACGCAAAGGCGCGACAGGCATGCGCCGCGTAACGAGATCCGGAGACGGTGGATATGGTGGCTGTTCGGACACGTGAGCGAGGACGACGACGCATGGGCATCATTCGGGACATGCAGCGGGCGCACGCGACCCAGACTGCCGCCGAGCAGCGGGCACAGACTGCCGCCGAGCAGCAGCGCCAGCTGATCAGGCGTAACGCCGACCTGGCCGCCGCGGCCGCCCAGCGGGCAGCCGCCGACGCGGAGCAGCAACGCGAACACCGCCGGCTGTACGCGGAGGCCCGCACAGCCGAGGCGGCAGCGACGAACGCGGACATCCGGGCCCGGCTGTCCGAGCTCGACTCGCTGCTGCTGTCCACCCTGGATGTCGACGACCACATCGACCTGGACCGGTTCAAGAAGCCGCTGCGGGTGCCGCCGTTCGACCCGGGCAAGCTCGGCCGGCCGCTGCCGGAGCCGGTGTGGGAGAGCTTCGCCCCGCCGGAGCCGCGCGGGGTGGGCAAGATCCTCGGTGGTGAGCGGATTCACCAGCAGCAGGTGGAAGCCGCGAAACGGGCGTACCAGGACGCGCGGGCGCGCTGGATCGACGCGGAGACCCGCCGGCTGCGCCAGCTCGCGGCCCGGGAGCTGCAGTACGAGGAGAACCGCAGCCGGTACGAGGCGAAGCTGATCTCGTACAACGCCGAGGTGGACCGCTTCGCGGCGGCCGTGGCCGGGGCCGATCCGGCGTCCGTGGTCGAGTACTTCGCGATGGTGCTGGGCAACTCGGTGTATCCGGACGACTTCCCGCAGCATTTCCGGCTGGCGTACCAGGCGAAGCAGCGCCGCCTGCTGGTCGAGTACCACCTGCCGCCGGTCGAGGTGATCCCGGTCGTCAAGGAGTACCGCTACGACCGGGTCCGGGACGACCTGGTGGCCGTGCCGCGCGACGAGGGCGAGATCCGCCGCCGGTACACGGAGATCATCTCGATGGTGGCGCTGCGGACCATCCACGAGATCATCGAGGCCGACCGCGGCGCCCTGGTGGGTGAGGTGCTGTTCAACGGCATCGTCGACACGATCGACCGGCGCACCGGCCAGTTCGTGCGGCCCTGCCTGGTGTCGGTGCGGGCCGACCGGGACACGTTCGCCGCGATCAAGCTGCGCCGGGTCGACCCGATCGCCTGCGTCAAGCACCTGCCGGCCGGCCTCTCCGCCCAGCCGGACCAGCTCGACGGCGTGACCCCGATGATCGACTTCGATCGGGAGGCCGGGGAGGACTTCACCGGCGAGTTCAACGTGCTGGCCGACATCGACGAGCGGCCCAACCTGGCCACCCTGCCGGCCGCCGAGTACGAGCAGCTGCTCTGCGACCTGTTCGGCAACATGGGACTGGAGATGGGCCAGGCCGCCGAGGGCCCGCGCTGGCTGGCCACCGATCCCCGGCCACTGTTCGGGGGCGCGGTCGTGATCTATGCCGTACGCGGCAAGCCGGTCAGCGCGGCCACGGCCGCCGGCCTCGCCGAGGAGGTCGCGGCGGCGGGCGCGACCAAGGGCATCCTGGTCGCCGTCGACGGGTACGAGGTCGAGGCGTACGAGGCGGTGGCGGGCCGCCCGGTCGAGTTGCTGGACGGCTCCGCCCTGCTCAACCTGCTGGCCGAGCACTCGGGGGTGAAGGCCCGGATCGAGTCTGCCTAACCGTCCAGCTGGTGGCCGGTGGTGGCGTCCACGTGGTCGGGGATCTCCTCGTGCCGGTCGCCGACGGTCGGCGTCCCGGTCGGTTCGAACATCATGATCTGGGCGCCGCCGGGCGAGCTCGGCTTGTGCTCGGTGCCCCGCGGCACGGTGAAGACGTCACCCTGGCGCAGCACGACCGTACGGTCCCGCAGGGCGATCTGCAGCTCGCCGTCCAGCACGAGGAAGAACTCGTCGGTGTTGTCGTGGGTGTGCCAGAGATGCTCGCCCTGGACCTTGGCCACGCGTACGTCGTAGTCGTTGACCCGGGTCACGATGCGCGGGCTCCACAGGGTGTCGAAGGAGGCCAGGGCCGCACTCAGGGAGATCGGTTCGTCGCTCATCAGCTCATCCTCGCCGCTGGCCGGCCGGGCCGGGGAGTGCTAGGAATCGCGGATGACGCAAGAATCCTTGCACCGGGTCGTGGTTGTCGTCGACGACAACTCCAACCCGTTCGAGCTGGGGTGCGCGACCGAGATCTTCGGCCTGCGCCGCCCCGAGCTGGGCCGCGACCTGTACGACTTCCGCCTCTGCTCCCCCACCCCGCGCACGCCGATGCGCGACGGCTTCTACACGCTGACCGGCGTGGCCGGGCTGGAGGCGGCCGAGCAGGCCGACACCTTGATCGTCCCGAACCGCCCCGACGTCGAGGTGCCCCGGCGCCCGGCGGTGCTGGCGGCGATCCGCCGCGCCCACGCCCGCGGCGCCCGCCTGATCGGCTTCTGCAGCGGGGCCTTCACGCTCGCCGAGGCGGGTGTGCTGGACGGGCGCCGGGCCACCGCCCACTGGCAGTGGGCGGACGACTTCCGCGCCCGGTTCCCGGCCGTGACCCTCGAGCCGGACGTCCTGTTCGTCGACGACGGCGACATCCTCACGGCCGCGGGCAGCGCGGCGGCGCTGGACCTGGGCCTGCACGTGGTCCGGCGCGACTTCGGCGCCGAGGTCGCCAACGCGGTCAGCCGCCGCCTGGTCTTCGCCGCCCACCGCGACGGCGGCCAGCGCCAGTTCGTGGAACGCCCGGTGCCGGCGATCCGCGACGAGTCCCTCGCGCCGCTGCTGGCCTGGGTGCAGGAACACCTGGACCAGCCGCTGACCGTGGCCGACCTGGCCGGGCACGCGGCGATCAGCCAGGCGACCCTGCACCGCCGGTTCCGCGCCGAACTGGGCACGACGCCGCTGGCCTGGCTGACCGGCGAACGCGTCGCCCTGGCCTGCCGCCTGATCGAACGCGGCGAGTCCCGCCCCGAGGTGGTGGCCCGGCGCACGGGCCTGGGCACCGCGACTAACCTGCGGGCTCTGCTGCGCCGGGAGACGGGTCTGACCCCGACGGAGTATCGCCGTCGCTTCGAAACGAACCCCGGTCGAGGCTGATTCTCAGGTCGCTCCGGACGCGGTAGTCGGCGGACCCGAGGCCGCATTCCTTGGGCGGTTGACGCTGATCAAGACGTCTCTGTCGAGGTGCTGCTTGATCAGGAACGTCAGGTGCTGACCATCAACCAGTTGCATGCGGCCATGTTCGTGGGCCTTTTGCCATCCGCCCGCAGTGAACCAAGACGTTGTCACCAGGATCCCGCGACCTGCACGTTTCTCCTCCATCGCACCGGCGAGTTCGCGGATGTGGCTCACGCCCACGACATTCTTGTAGTGCTTCGCCTGAACGATTGTCAGCCCACCGACGAACGGATCGGGATTGACAACCACCGCGTCGACACCGTCATCGTTGCTCGACGTCGTCGTCCAACCCTGCATACCCATCGCTTCGAAGATCTGTCGAACGAGGTGTTCGAACTCGCCGTGACCCATCTCCATCAGATCTGGCCGGTGGTCCAGCGTGGCGACAGCATCGAAGCCCTTGATGAAGTTGAACCTTGAAAGGTCGAACCTCAGCACCGGTTGGATGGGGGTCAGGGCGAAGGGATGCGGAGAGACGAGCGCATTGAGATGGCGAAGGCAGTCGGCCGGGCTCACCCGATCGAGGATCAGTTCCTCGAACTTGTCCCGCTCCACATTCAGACTGACGAGGCAGGGATACTCTCGCTGCCCGGTCGCGCGGTTGATGGTGTCGACGTGGCCGTTGAAGGCCACGGTACGGAGCAGCTCGTCCGCATCGAACAGATCCCTCACCGCTAGAAGTGCCACCTGTGCGATGACGTCCCGGTAGAGCTCCTTGAGTTCCTTGTCCGGTCGCCGAGTCTCAGGCATCGTGTCGGCGTTGGGGCCACTCTGGATGTACTTGACCGACTTGACTGCGGGTACGACATCCGTCCCGGGTAGCTGAAGTTGCACCACAACTTGCTCGGCGTCAGGGTTGTACGCCACCTCAGCCCGACGCGGAAAGTCCTCGGGCAACGGCATCCGGACCAGCACTTGGTCGAGATACCTCTCCACAGGCTCACGACGTCGTTCCATCAACCCAGCGATCTCCTGGTGGATCAATTGGTTTTGCTTGGCGCAGTCGGCAACTTCAACGGCGACGAGCCGATCATGTGCCGCCCGCGCAGCGGCGAGCCGCTCGAGGCGATCAGTTTCTGCCTGTTCCCACCGGGCCTGAGCCGTGTCGTATCGGCGGCGGGCGACTTTCATTGCTGTCTCGTATCGAGCCTTCCCACCGAACAGGCCACCCAATGCGCCAGGCGGAGGCGGCTCGAAGTCACGCCACTCCGGACGCGGTAGAGGATGACTGAGCGGCCCCGGATCGAACTGTCGGATTGAGGGCTCGCGACGGAATCCTTGAAGATTGATACGCGCCCGCCGGCGCAGCCCGACGATCAAGAGGTGGGTCAGCTCTTCGACGGCCTTCTCGAGCGCCACGGTCCGCATCGCGGCTTCGTCCCGCCGGCTTGCCACGTACTGATCCGCTTCAGCCCGCCGCTGGAGTGCCGCCGCCCTCTCCGCAGCACGCTGGTCGCGCTCCGCCTGCCGGATCTGCGCTTGCCGCCAGCGCGCCAGGTCACCGGAACTCGGTCGCTTGTTCGTCGCCATCAAGCCGCCAGTCTCGAGACGTCGCCGACAAATCGACGTGTGACTGTTCAGGCTAACGAGGATTGCACTGCCGGTCGATACACGCGGCAATCATCCAAGCACGAGGAGTCACGCGGTGTCGGCTGCGGACTCGATGGCCGGCGGTCGCCATGGGTCGATGCCGAGCTCCTCGATGCGCTGCCAGAGGGGGCGCAGGGCCGCTTCCGGTTCGCGGGCGAAGATGCTGCCGCGGATCCGGACGAAGACGCAGTTGCCGACCCTTTCCAGCACCGCCTGCCGGCGCATGTCGCTCTCCCACTGCTCCGGCCCGTGGTACGCGTCCCCGTCGCACTCGATGGCCAGGCGGCGCCCGTCCGGGGCGTTGAGCACGAAGTCGATGCGGTAGCCGCCGATCCGGAACTGCGGGGTCGGCCGGTAGCCGCGCTTGACCAGCCGGCGCAGCACCTCGCGTTCGAAGTCGCTCTCGCAGAGCAGTTCCAGGTCCGGTGCGGTGGTCTGCACCGGCAGGTTCAGCGCGTAGTTCAGCAGCAGCGCCCGCGCGTCGTCGGCCAGCAGCGACGACGGCCGGACCGAGTAGAAGATCCAGAGCTGGTCCCGGGCGCGGGAGGCGGCCACGTTGACCCGGCGGTGGTACTCGCGCTTGGTGAACGCCGAGGGCCGGCCGTCGTTGTCGGAGACCACCATGGACACCAGCACGACGTCGCGTTCGTCGCCCTGGAAGGTGTACGCGTCGCCGACCCGCAGCCGCCGGGCCTCCATCTCGTCCTCGCCGATCGCCTCGCGGATCCGCGCCAGCAGGTAGGTGGCCTGCCCGCTGGTGCTGAGCAGGCTGATGACTCCGATCGTCTTACCGGCATACGACGGATCGGCCACCAGAGCGGACACCTGCGCCACCAAGGCCTCAGCCTCGGCGACGTTGACGTCTCCGTAAGGCGGCAGCGGCTGCCGGGTCCCGTCCGGCACGAAGATCGGCCGCACCGGGGAATGCACCGCCCGGTCCGCGCGCAGCGGCTGGATCTTGCCGTCGTAGTAGTGCCGGGACGAGAACTCGATGATCTGCGGCACGCAGCGGAAGTGCTCGGTGAGCAGGATCCGCTCCGGCGAGCGCCGCACCGCGTGGTCGTAGAGCGAGGACTCCGGGTCGAAGTGCTCGGCCGACGGCACGTCGTCCAGGTGGCTGTGGATGAGCCCGGCGACCGAGCCGACGAAGCCGAGCTGCGGGCCGATCTGCTGGTCGTCGCCGACCACCACGGCCCGCTCGGCCAGCGACAGCACCGGCAGGGCGAACAGGTCGGCCTGCGACGCCTCGTCCACGATCACCACGTCGAAGTGCGCGCCCCCGGCGAACTGCTCGATCGCGCGATCCACCGACATGACCCAGACCGGCACGGCCTCGACGGCGGACTCCATGGCCCGCTGGGCGTGCGCCTGCCAGGCTGCCGCGCTGCGGCCCGTACCCTTGCCGATCTTGCGCAGGGCGGTGGTCCAGTCGGCCAGCGCGGCCCGCCGCCGGTCGTCGAGGGCGCGGGAGACCTCGAGCCACGCGGACGCGACGACGAGGTCACCGGTGAGCCGCCGGATCTTGTCGCGAGCCAGCTCGACCCGGCGGTTCAGCACGGCCGGGTCGACGCTGCCGACGACCTGGTCGAACCACGTCTGAGCTTGCCGCCATTGCCAGGCCCGCAGGCAGAGAGTGCCGGACACGGCCGGCACCAGCCCGGCGTCGACCTGGGCGGCCCACTCCGGGGCCACCTCCGCCAGCTGGTCGCGCAGGTCCACGTACCGCTGCACGTCGGGCCGCAGGGCCGTGAGCCGGCGCGCCTCGGCGACTAGCGCGTCCCATTCCTCCAGGTCAGGCGCGAACCATGCCGCGGCCAGCGGCGGCCACGGCACCAGGGCGTCCGCGACCGCGCGGTCGGCGGCGTCCAGATCGTCAAGCTCAAAAACGACCGGGCCGTCGTCCAGGAGAGCCGAGACTTCGGCCAGCCGGGCCGCGTCGAGGTCCAGCTCTTCCTGGGGTACGAGCACCCGCAGCCGTGCGGACAGCTCGGGCCACTGCCGGGCGTCCCAGCCCAGCGACTGGGCGGCCTCGGCCAGCAGCGTGCCGGCCCACACCTCCGGGTCGCCGGGGCGTTCCGGAATGGCCAGCCGCTGGATCCACTCGGCCCAGTGCTCGCCGAGGCGCCGCCGGGCCTGCCCCCGCCGCACCCACGCGGCAGCCAGGTCCACGTCCTCGACCGTGCGCAGGGCCTCCCCGTCGACCCGGACCTCGTCGGCGATGCGCCACAGGCCGGCCTGCAGGATCCGGTTGACACCCCGGCCCGCGGCGAACCGTTCGCGCAGCTCGCCGAGGCCGATCAGCAGCCTCTTCGGCTCCGCGGCCAGCGCTGCCGAGGCGGTGACCCGGTGCCCGCCGAGGGCGCGGGCCAGCTCGGCCAGGGTGCGCTGCAGCTCCTCGGTCGCGGTGACGTGGTCGGTCCACAGGGTCGCCCAGTGCGGGTCGGACAGCAGCCGGCCGAGCCGGTCCGTCCAGGTGCCCTCCCGGCGGTGCAGCCACGCGACCGCGTCACGCAGGCCGTCGAGCAGCTCAGCGACGGCACTCGCGCCCTGGGTGCGTACCGCATCGGTGTCGACCCCGGCCGCCTCCAGGCGGGCGACGCGGTCGGCGGCCGACTCCCGCTCGGCCCGCGCCTGCCTTGCGGTCGCTGCGTCGGGCAGCGCCGCGACCTCCGGCAGCGGGCGCAGCGCGGCCGCCCGGTCGGCCGGCGAGATCTGCGCGGCGAGCTGGAGCAGAGCGGCGAACTCGTCCGCGGACAGCGGCGGCCGGTCGGCCGGCGAGACCGGGTCGGGGATGCCGCCGTGCGCGGCGGCCCGCTCCCGCAGCCAGGCGCCGACCTCGGCGGGTGAGAGCCGCACGTCGTCGATCCGGTACGTCGCAGCCTCGTTCTCCGCGATCGCCCGCAGCCCACCCAGCGCCGCCGCCAGATCCTGCTCGGCGTCCTCGAGCCGCCGGGTGAGCCGTTGCACCCGGCCCGCCTCGGCGTGCTGGTCCAGGGTGGCGGCCCGGTCGGACAGCTCCCGGGCGGCCAGCTGGAGCTGCACGAGCTGGTCCGTGGTGCGGCCCAGCACGGCCAGGCAGAGCGCCTGCACCTCGGGCGGCAGCCCGTCGCGGAGCACCCGCAGCGGGTCCTCCTTCTGCGCGACGACCAGCACCCGCTTGCCGTTGGCCATCAGATGGCAGATCAGGTTGCGGATCGTGTGGGTCTTGCCGGTGCCGGGCGGGCCCTGCACGGCCACGTTGCGGTGCAGCGCGAGCCGGCGGGCGATCGACTCCTGGGCCTCGTTGGTCGGCAACGGCATGAGCAGCCGCTCCCCCACCCGGTGCCAGTCCTCGGGCCGGTCGTCGGGCATGCGCAGCTTGCTCGGCTCGTGCGCGACGATCGCGGCCAGCGCGCCGATGCTGGTGGTGTCGCCGGCGAGCAACCGGTCGCGCAGGCTCTCGAGGAAGCCGCGCAGCAGCCGCTGCCGCGGCCGGGCGAACAGCACACCGGTGTCGACAATGTGCGAGCCGGTGCCGGTCTCGCCGGGCGCGACCACCCGCCGGTCGTAGCCGAGCCGGCCCAGGGCCCGCTCGAACAGCTCACGGCGTTCCAGGTCGTCCCAGAGGTCCACCTCCAGGGTGCCGGCCGGCCCGGCCAGGCCCAGGAGCTGGCCGAGGTAGCGCTCGTCCAGACCGGCCAGCGCGTCGGTCTGCAAGCGGGACGGGCCCTGCGGCGAGACGGTGATCAGCGAGCGGTCGGGGTCGTACTCGATCAGCACCGGCGTCGCGACCAGCGGATACCGCACCCGGTGGCCGGCGATGACGGTGTCCAGGATGCCGTGGCCCCAGACCAGCTCGGTGCTGGCGGCGGCCATGTCGACCTGGTGCATGAGGTCGAACAGCTGCCGGTGCAGCACCCGGGCCCGTTCGGCCTCGGCGCTGGCGAGCGACCAGGGCCGCCACACCTCGTCCCGCCAGGTCTCGAACTCCTCGCCGTCGGCCTTGGGCTCGTCGGTCGGGCTGATCTCGTTGAGCCGGCGGCGCAGCTCGGCGGGCACCGCGACCGGGGCCGGCGGGTCCGGCAGGCCGACCCGCAGCCAGCCGGTGCCGTCCGCGGCCGGTCCGATCGAGCACGCCGGGTGCTCCGGCAGGGCATCCATCCGGTACGCGTCAGCGGGCAGCGTCCGCGCGGGGCGTTCCATGTGCGCGCGGACGGCGAGCAGGTAATCCGCGACGGAGACGGCCCGGTCCCGGATGACGGTGGGCGACTCAACATGCGGCGCGGACATTCTTCGCAGGTTATCCGATGTCCGCAGCTACCAGGGGCGGCGCGGAGGGCGCCGGCACCGCTATGGTTTCGACGCCTGGAGGGGGAACTCATGTCGCAGGGTGATTGGCAGGACTGGAGCGCCGCGCCGCAACCCCAGCCGTACCCGTATCCCTACCCGCAGCAGGTCGGCTTCGATCCGGCCGACCCGCTGGTCAGCAACGACTTCAACGGCTGGTGGCAGCGCAGCTTCCGGCTGCTCAAGGCGGCGTGGCGGCCGATGGCGGTGATCCAGCTGATCGTCTCCCTCCCGACGCTGGTGCTGCTGCTCCCGGCCATGCTGGCCTTCCAGGACGAGCAGCGGGTGGCCCAGGAGAGCCTCCAGGCGTCGGTCGACGCGGGCACCCAGCCGGACTTCTCCCTGTTCTTCGCCGGACTGACCGTCCTGCTGCCGGCCGCCGCCGTGGCCGGCCTCTTCTACATGCTCGGCCAGCTGGCCAACCAGCAGGTCGTGGTGTTCACCGCCACCGGCCGCACCGGCAACCTGGTGGGCCCGGCCCTGCTGGCCGCGGCGAAACGCCTCCCGGCGCTGCTCGGCTGGTATCTGCTGGCGATCCCGGTGCTGATCGTCGCGACGGTGCTGTGCTTCTTCCCGGTCTTCTACGTGGGCGCGGCCCTGACGGTGCTGCCGGTGGTGGTCCTGCTGGAACGCGGCAACGGCATCGGCCGCTGCTTCCAGCTGTTCCACGCGAGCATCGGCGTCTCGGTGGCCCGGATCGCGACGATCTTCGGCCTGAGCGTGGGCGGAGGCCTGCTCCTGACGCTCGTGACCACGCTGGTCGACGTGACGCTCGGCGGCAGCTACACCACCCCGAACAGCACGGCCACGGTGATCAACACGCTGCTGCAGACGGCGTACTACGTGGTGAGCTACGTGATCCTCGCCCCGCTGCTGGTGACCACGTACGCCGACATGCGCGCCCGCCGCGAACCGTTCACCACGGCGAACCTGCTGCCCGGCGCCGCCTGATCAGGCTTCTTCCGGGTCGCGCCCCTGAGCGGCGCGACCCCCGTCGACCGGGAGCACCGCCCCGTTGATGAAGGAGGCCGCCGGCGACAGCAGGAACGCCACCGCGTCGGCGACCTCGGTGGTCCGGCCGAGCCGCCCGACGGGATGCAGCAGCCGAATCTCGCGCGCGAAATGCTCGGCCCCGGCCTCGTCCAGCCCAGCCACGTAGGCATCGGACCGTTCGGTGGCGATCGAACCCAGCGCGACCGCGTTCACCCGGATGCCACGGGGTCCATAATCGACGGCGAGCGCCCGGGTCAGCCCCTCGATCGCCGCCTTGGCGGTGGCGTAGGCCAGCGCGCCCCGAACCGGGCGTTGCGCCTGGTGGGACGAGACGTTGACGATCGCTCCGGTGCCCTGCGGCAGGAAGTGCCGGACCGCCGCCGCGCTGCCGACCACCACCGGGTCGAGGTTGCGGCCGATCAGCGCGAGCAGTTCGGCCGGCGGCACCTCGTGCAGCCACGCGTCGCGGAACACGGCGGCGTTGTTGACCCAGCCGGTGAGCGGTCCGGCCGCCGCGGCGACGGCGGCGGCCTGCTCGGCAACCGCCGGGTCGGCGGCATCACCGATGACCGGCAGGATCCGCCCGGCGGCCGGATGGTCACCGATCCAGTCCAGCGCCGCCGAGTCGAATTCGAGCACGGCCACGGTGTCGTGCTCGCCGGCCAGTCGCTCGACCACGGCCCGGCCGACGCCACGTCCACCGCCGGTCACCACGTAGGAAGCCATGCCGTCAGCTTTCCAGCCGGGCGGCTGCGGCGCCGCGCACACCGGCGTCCTCCATCGGGTCGTCGCGCAGGTAGCTCAACCGCTCGCGGGTCTCGGCATCGAGCGCCACGTGCTCGGCGGACGCCCTCCTCGCAGTCCCACAGCCCTTCGACGAGCAGGCTCTGTGCGACCGCCGGGGCAGCGATCCGGTACGCCCGCAGATAGCTCGCACGTTCGTAACTGTGCGGCGTGGGCCAGACCCGGCGCAGGATCGCGGTGACCGGGCCACCGATCCGGGCGAGGCCGGTGACCAGCTCGTCGTACCCGCAGAGGTGGTCCGGCGTGCTGTCGAGGCGGGCGACCTCGGCCAGCAGCAGTGGCACGTCGGTCTCGTCGCCGTGGGCAGCGAGCGTGGAGATGGCCGCTCCCCGTAGCGGGCCATCGGCTGCGGCCCATCGCCGGGCGGCCGGCACCGCGGCACTGCCCAGTTGCGCGACGGCCCGGGCGATGGCACCTCCGAGCCCGGCGGTGTCCATTGTGTTCAGCACGTCGAGCAGCCCTGCCTCGCCTGGGCGCCGGGCCAGTTCACGCAGCACCGACCGGTGCAGCGACCGGGGTGCCGGATCGCGCAGCACGGCCAGCAACTCGCCCATCGACCACGTCCGGTGCCGCGACGGCGGCGCACTCCGCTGCGCCGGAGGCTCCCGGTCCTCCCAGAACAAGCTGGGCCAGCAGGACGCCACGTGTTCGAGCACCTCCGGTCCGCGCCGCCCGCGTCCGATGTAGTCGCGGACGCCGGCAATCACCTCCTCGAATCCGGCCGCGCCCAGACAGGCCAGCACACCGAGAGCGCCAGTGAACTCCGGCTCCTCGGCGTGCAGCCGCGCGAGGATCGGCTGAACCGGCATGCCGAGGTCCCGGACGAGCCGGGCCAGATAGACGTCCCGCGAGTCGACCTGCCAGTCCCAGGCGTACTGATGCCGCAGGCAGGCCTCGACGAGCACCGGATCCGGGACCGCGCGGGCGCCCCGGCCGAGTCCCCGCTGCAACTGCCCGGCGACGGTGTTCGGGGAGTCGTAGTCCATCACGGCGCCAGCCGAGCCGCCGCCGCGTCACGGACCTCGGGGGTCTCGATCGGATCGTCGCGCAGGTAGACCAGGCGTTCCCGGATCCAGGAGGAGAGCCGCACCCGCTGCACGGCCAGCAGGCGGACGTCCCCCTCGCAGTCCCACAGTCCTTCTCGCAGGCCGCTCTCGGCGCCGTCCGGATCCAGCGCAAGGTAAGCACGCAGATAGCTCGCGCGTTCGTAGCTGTGCGGGGTGAACCACAACCGGCGCAGCAGCTTGGGGACGCCGGCCGTGCCCGGTCCGCCGATGCGCGCCAGTCCGTCGACGAGGCGGTCGTAGCCGCAACGGTCGCCGGCGCGGGTATCGAGCCAAGCGATGCCGTCGAGCAGCAGCGGCACATCAGACTCATCGCCGTGGGCCGCGGCGAGGAGCAACCTGTTCCAGCGGTCCGGGTCGGCCGTCTCCCGCTCCTCATCGCCCGGCGGGACGGCCAGTTTCGGCGCGGCCGGGCCGTCCACCCCTTCGATCACGTAGCGGCGCACCTCGTCCACCACGCCGTCCACACCGGCCCGGCCCAGAACTTCGAGAACCTCCAGCGTGTTGGTGAACTCATTGTTTTCTTCGTCAGGATCCGCGGCGTGCAGCCGGTCGATGAGCGGCTCGACGCTCAGTCCGAGGTCACGGATCAACCGGGCCAGATAGACGGCGCGCTCGTCGATGCTCCACCACCAGCGGTAGTCACGGCGGACGCACGCGTACACGGTCTCGGCGTCGCTCACGTCGTGAGCGCCCCGGCCGAGGCCGCGCTGCACCTGCCCGGCGATGGTCCGGGCCGATTCGTAGAAAGTCATCGCCAGGCAGTGTGGGCCCCGGCGCGGCCCGCCGTCCGCTGATTTTCAGACGATGGCGCTGTACGCGTTCAGGGCCGGCTGGCCGCCGAGGTGGGCGTACAGGACCGTCGCGTCCTTGCTGATCTCGCCCCGGGTGACCAGGTCGATCAGGCCGGCCATCGACTTGCCCTCGTACACCGGGTCGGTGATCATGCCCTCGGTCCGGGCCGCCAGCCGCATCGCTTCCAGGGTCGTCTCGTCCGGGATGCCGTAGATGCCGGCGTGGTAGCGGTCGTCCAGCAGGATCTCGTCGTCGCGGAGTTCGCGGCCCAGACCGATCAGCTCGGCCGTGTTGCGGGCGATCCGGGCCACCTGGTCCCAGGTTTCCGCCGGTTTGGCCGAGCCGTCGATGCCCAGCACCCGCCGCGGCCGGTCGTCGCCCAGCGCTGCGAAGCCCGCGATCATTCCGGCCTGGGTGCTGCCGGTCACCGAGCAGACCACCACCGTGTCGAAGAAGACCCCGAGCTGGGCCTCCTGGTCGGCCACCTCGCGCGCCCAGTTGGCGAAGCCGAGACCGCCGAGCCGGTGGTCCGAGGCGCCGGCCGGGATCGCGTACGGTTTCCCGCCGCGCGCCTCCACCTCCGCGATGGCCTGGTCCCAGCTTTCCTTGAAGCCGATGCCGAAGCCGGCCTTGACCAGCCGTACGTCGGCCCCGGCGAGCCGGCTGAGCAGGATGTTGCCGACCTTGTCGTAGACGCTGTCCGGCCAGTCGACCCAGCTCTCCTGGATCAGCACGCACTTCAGTCCCGCGTACGCGGCCACGGCGGCGACCTGCCGGGTGTGGTTGGACTGCACGCCGCCGATCGAGACGAGCGTGTCGCAGCCCTGGGCCAGCGCGTCGGCGACCAGGTATTCGAGCTTGCGGGTCTTGTTGCCGCCGTACGCGATGCCGGAGTTGCAGTCCTCGCGCTTGGCCCACACGGCGGCGCCGCCGAGGTGCCGGGTGAGCCGGTCCAGGCGGTGCACGGGCGAGGGCCCGAACAGCAGCGGGTACCGGTCGAAGTCGTCCAGCGGCATGGCAGCTCCTCAGTCGGGTCCTGCCGACCATCCTGCCAGGTCAGGCCGGGTGAACCCGGCGAGAAGGCCGGTGTAGTTCTTCGGCGGCGGCGTCGCATATTCGGTACGCGGTGACGTCCGCAGACCCAGCGTCACCAGCGACTGCACGAACACCGTCGCGGCGGCCACGCCGTCCACCACCGGGACGCCCAGTTCGGCGGACACCCGCGCGCAGAGGTCGGCCATGCCCGCGCAGCCCAGCACGATGACGTCCGAGTCGTCGCGTTCCAGGGCGGCCCGACCCACGGCGATCACCCGTTCGACGGTGTCCGGGTCCGTTTCCAGTTCCAGGACCGGGATGGCACACCCGTACACGCCTCGGCAAGCCCGGCCCGCGCCGTAGCGCGCGGCCAGCTCCCAGGCCCGGCCGCGGGTCCGGTCCAGCGTCGTCACCACGCTGAAACCGCGGCCGAGCAGCATGGCCGCGTGCATCGCGGCCTCGGCGATGCCGACCACCGGCCCGGACGCCAGCTCCCGCGCCGCATCCAGGCCGGGATCACCGAAACAGGCGATCACGTACCCCTCGACGCCGGCCCGTTCCCCGGCGGCGACCTCGGTCAGGATGCCGGGGACGCTGAGCGCCTCGTCGTAGTGGCTCTCGATCGACGCCGGGCCCAGCGCGGGCGTGACCGCGTCGAGGCGGGTGCCCGGGCCGGCGACGGCCCGGGCACTCAGCTCGATCTTCTCGGTCATCGCCACGGTGGTGTTGGGGTTGATGACCCGGATGTGCATGGTCAGGCGACCTCTTCGAGCACCCGGCTGCGTTCCCGCACCCGCATCCGCCGGGCCAGCGAGAGGTAGACCAGGAAGCCGAGGGCCATCCCGATGAACCAGCTGTACTGGGCGGTGGTGTGCATGCCCGGCCCGCCGGTCCACAGCACCGGCACCATGGCCACGACCGCGCCGATCGCCGTCGCGATGACGGCCGGCGGGTTGTAGCCCTTGTGGTAGAAGTAGCGGCCCTCGGGCGCCATGGTGAACATGTCGTCGACCACGACGTGCTGCTTGCGGACGAGGTAGAAGTCGGCGATCAGCACCCCGAACAGCGGGCCGATGAAGGCGCCCAGCGTCTCCAGCGTGTAGTGGATGACATCGGGATTGTTGTAGAGGTTCCAGGGCGTGATCAGCACCGAGCCGACGGCGGCGATCATGCCGCCGGCGCGCCAGCTGATCCGTTGCGGGCTGACGTTGGAGAAGTCGAATGCCGGCGAGATGAAGTTCGCGACGATGTTGATGCCGATGGTGGCGATGGTGAAGGTCAGCGCGCCGAGCACGATGGCGAAGGTGCTGTCGATGCGGGCCACGGTGGCCACCGGGTCGGTGATGAGCTCGCCGAAGACCGGGATGGTCAGCGACGACGTGACCACGACCAGGATCGAGAAGGCCAGGAAGTTCACCGGCAGGCCGAGCAGGTTGCCCCGCTTGACCGCCCGGAACGACCGGCCGTACCGGGAGAAGTCGCCGAAGTTGAGCATCGGCCCGGAGAAGTACGACACCACCAGGGCGATCGCGCCCAGCATGACGGGGATGGCGCTGGCCCCGCTGTACTTGACCTCACCGAGGTTCAAGTTGATGGCTCCCCAGCCGGCTTTGTAGATGAGGTACCCGGTCAACGCGATCATGACGACGTAGACGGCCGGCCCGCAGAAGTCGATGAACTTGCGGATCGTCTCCATGCCGGTCCAGAAGACCGCCGCCTGCAGGACCCAGAGCACGGCGTAGGTGCACCAGCCGAGCAGCGGCAGCCCGAGGAAGCCGTACTGGTTGACGTCCGCGTACGGCATCAGATCGGGGAAGAGCTTGAGCACCACGACGTCCAGCGCCGCCGAGGCGAGGTAGGTCTGGATGCCGTACCAGGCGACGGCAATCGCGCCGCGGATGATGGCCGGCACGTTGGCGCCGAGGACCCCGAAGACAGTGCGGCAGATCACCGGGTACGGCACCCCGGTCTGCTGCGACGGCTTGGCGACCAGGTTGCAGAAGAAGTAGACGATCGAGATGCCGACCAGCAACGAGACGAGCACCTGCCAGCTGGACAGGCCCAGCGCGAAGAGGCTGCCGGCGGTGACGTACCCGCCGACGCTGTGCACATCGGACATCCAGAACGCGAAGATGTTGTACGAGCCCCAGCTCTGCTTGCGCAGCGGGGCGAGGTCCTCGTTGGTGAGCCGGGGGTCGTACCCGGGCTTGATCTCTCCCGAGCCGACCGGCATGCCGGCGGCTTCGACGAGATCGGAACTCTTGGCGACAGTGGTCTCGGCCATGCCCACTCCTGGGGTCGAGCGGCTTCGTTGCGCTCACGCTAGGAACGGGCTGTTTCGCGGTGATGAGCGGAGAGATATATCTATCCCGGGCTGCGCTCGCCCTCGGTGAACAGCCCGGTGTCCTGGGGCAGGTGGGCGATGCAGGCCTGCAGGCGCTGGTGGTGCGCCGTGCAGACCGCGATGAGCCGGTCGGTGTCCCGGGCGGTGAAGGCGGCCAGCATCGCCGCGTGGTCCTGGTGCAGCAGGGCCCGCTCGGCGGCGCCGAGGTGCGACATCGGCTGCAACGGCTCGGTCATGTTCCACGCCGTGCTGAGCATGTGCAGCAGCCGGCGCATCCGGCAGGCGCGGATCAGCGCGAGGTGGAAACGCCGGCTCTCGCGGTGGTGGGCGCGGCCGTCGCCAGCGATGACGGCGGCCTCCAGCGCGGCGTGCGCGGCCCGGGCCTGCTCGTCGTCCTCGGCGCCGGCCAGCGCCACGGCGACCCGCAGCGCGGCGGTCTCCAGCGCCTCCCGGACCAGGTAGATCTCGCCGAACTCGGCCATGGTCATCCGGGCCACCCGGTAGCCGGTGCGCGCCCGGTGGTCGACCAGCCCCTCACCGATCAGCGTCATCAGCGCCTCCCGGACCGGGATGCGGCTGACCCCGAAGGAGGCGGCCACGCCGTCCACCGGGATCGGCGACCCGGGCGGCACTTCGCCGTCGAGGATGCAGCGGCGCAACTCGTCGAGGATCTCGCGCTGGGAGCTGCCGTGCGGGCGGTTGGCCAGCCGGGACAGCAGCACCGAGCGGACGCGCGGGTTGGGCATCGCCCCTCCTCGGACCGAGGATGTGGCCCTGACCCTATTCCCGCCACGTTATCGCTGTGTTGCGGCTGCTCGGGCAGCTGACACAGACGTCCGCCGCCTGCGGCTTTCTGCCGGGCGGCGGACGGAGGGGGACGTGCTCTAGGGGAACTGCATGCGGCGCGGCCGCGGGATCACCGGGGGCGGCAGCGGCAGGTCGGCCAGGTGGCTCCAGTTGAGCGAGCCGTTGTCGGTCGACTTGATCTCACCCAGGCAGGCCCGCAGCAGGCCGAGGTTCGGCGCACCGGCGTAGCCGGCGATGACCACCTCGGGTGTCGGATCGAGCTGCGCGATCGCCGCGCAGATCTTCGACACCTCGCGTTCGTCGACCGCGTCGAGCGGCAGCGGCGCCTCGGCCTGCGAGCGGCGCCACGGCGGCCCGAACCGGCGCAGCAACTCGCGGGCCAGCCGGCCGAAGGAGCGGCCGACCTCGGCATCCGCCATGGACATCCGCGCCGACTGGCCGTAGCACCAGGGCACCACCACGTGGCCGTTGATGACCACGAGCTGGTAGACGGACCGGGGGACGCTGATGATCTCGGCTCCCGGCAGGGTGCCGAGAAAAAGGACCAACTCCTCGTACGGCAGGGGCCACCGAGGGTTGGTGAGCACTCGTTCCGTGGTCGTCGTCATAGCGGGATGAGCATGGACCTCGCGGTCGATCGCCGTGCTCAAAGCTTCGGGAACTCGGGTCCAGAGCTCTGCGGCAACCTTGTCGCCGAACTGCTCGACCACCCACTCACTGGGACCGACGAGAACGTCTGGGCGCATGCGGTACCACCACCGTCCGTGTCGCTGGCGCTACGTCTGGGTAGAACAGTTCCACTCACGGAGATCGACTGGAAGACCAATCATCGCCGATCTCAAAAACATCCATGAATGAAAACCGGCAGGACGGTCAAACCGTTGCGGCGACATTGGAGCAGCAGGTCCGCGACTCGCGAAACATGCAACTTGCATGGCGAACCGCTGTGCAAGTTGCATGCCGGCTCGCGAATCAGTCCTCTATCCGACAGTGAACTCCTCCCATATTTCGAGCCGATGACCAGCTAGCGAACATCAACGGACAGTGATCAAGGCTCGTCGGCGGCTCGCGGAGCCGGTAACGTCCCCGGCTGTGATCGACCCGGCCGGCACCACAGCGCCGCCGCCCCGGCGGGCGGACCGCTGGCTGGCCCTGTTCGGCGTGCTGGCGTTGGTGTGCGGCGGCGTCTTCGCCTTCAGCGTGGCGCGCAGCCGGGTCACCGCCGGCCGGGTGCAGCAGGTCGAGCGGGCGATCCGCGCAACCCTCGACCGGCAGGGCGCCGCTCTGCTGCGCGGGGACCGAAGCGGGTGGCTGAGCGGCGTCGACCCGGCACTGTCCGGCGACCTGACCCGCCTGTACGCGAACCTGCGCGGGCTGCGCGTGTCGGGCTGGCTGCCCCGTACGCGCAACGTGCGGACGGGACCGCGGTGGACGGCGGACATCCAGATCCGGGTGTGCTTCTCGGCGCCGGCGTGCCCGCGGACGCCCGAGACGTACGTGCCGGCGGGTGACGTCATCTCGGCCCGTACCGAATGGCTGGTGACCGGTGACCGGGCCGTCCTGACGGCCTTCGACCAGACCGGGACGGACGGCTCGGTGCCGTGGAAACACGGGACGCTGAGCTTCGCCCCGGGCCGGCGGGTGGTGGTGGCGGCCGCGAAGGGTCTGACCGGTACGAACCCAGAGGCCTGGCTGGCGGCGGCGGAACGCGCGGCGCAGGTGGCGGACCGGTACGCCCTGACCCGGCCGGGCACATACGTGGTCTTCCTGGCGGACGAGAAGCACTGGCGCGAGTCACTGGGCGAGGACCGCGAGGCGGCGGCCTTCGTGGACCGGACCAGCGAGCAGACGGCCTTCGCGATCATCGACGCGACGGCGCTGGACGCGGACCCGACCGATGAACGTCTGCTCCGCCACGAGTTCGGCCACATCGCAACCCTGCTCGGCACCCTGGACAACCAGGACGAATGGGCCATCGAGGGCCTGGCCGAATACATCGCGTACGCGGGCGCGCCGGTGCAGTCGTACGAACTGGTGGCGGACGCGCGCCGGCATGTGGAGGAGTCGGGCTGGAACGGCCGGCTGGATCTGGAGTGGTCGACGGAACCGACGGAGAGGTTCGGCTACTACGCGATGGGCTTCCTGGCGATGCGCTGCCTGGCCGAAACGTACGGCGAACCGAAGATGCTGACGTTCTTCACGGAGGTGGCCCGCCGAGGCGAACCGCCGGCGGAGGCGGCCGAGGGGGCGCTGGGGATGCAGTGGGAGCAGGTGCAGAACGCCTGCCAGCCGAAGATCTTGTCGTGGCTCAGGCCCGACGCCGCCGAACCCCGACAACCAGCGCGATGACGGCACCGGTGAGCACGAGGATGCCGATCGCCAGGACGGGCAGGTCGTCGTCGTCACCCGTACCGGCGATGACAGCGGCCGATGTCGCCGGCGCCGGCCGCGAAGGCCGAGCAGCAGCCTTCAGCGCGGCGACCAGATTCAGCTCCCCGTTCCCGTAGGTGTCATCCCGCCCGGGCGCTCCCTTGTCCGTGGCCGTCGACTCGAGAACGGATACGACGTCGGCGGCTGACAGCTTCGGATACTTCGACCTGATCAGAGCAGCCGCGCCGGACACGATCGCCGTGGAAGCGCTGGTTCCCTCGACCACCCGGTACTCGCGGTCCAGCTTGCCGCCGATCACAGGGATGTCGACGCCCGGCGCCACCAGGTCCAGTTGCGGCCCCCGGTGCGAGAACTTCGTCGCCTCCCCTTTGCGTCCGCTGGCCCCGACCGCGAGAACCTCCGGATAGGCCGCGGGATAGTCGCCGTCGATGCCCTCTTCGCCGTCGTTGCCCGTGGCCGCCACCAGCACCACGTCGGATCTGGCAGCGGCGGCGACGGCTGCGGCCAGATCATCACCGCCCCCGACGGCGAAGGACATGTTGATCACTCTGGCGTCGTGGTCCACCGCCCACTCGATCGCTTTCGCTACGACGAGCGGGCCGCTCGCGGGCCTGACCGGCAGAACCCGGGCGCGCGGTGCGATGCCGAGCAGGCCACGACCGGTGCCGTGGCCTCGGGCGGCGATGATGCCCGCCATGGCCGTACCGTGTCCCAGCTCGTCCTGACGTCCGTCGCCGGAAGCCGTCACGTCGGAGCCGGGCAGCACGGCGCCCTTGAGGTCGGGCCGATCGGCCTGGACGCCCGTGTCGATGACGGCAACAGTGACGCCGGCCCCTTCGGAGACCTGGTGAGCAGCCGCGATGTCTAGCCGCTTCAGATACCACTGCGCGTTCCGGCGCTGGTCGGCCCGGGCCGGCGCGCCGCCGAGCACGGGCATCACCAGGGCCGCCGCGACAACCGTGGCGACGCCCCGAAGCATCACGGCCCGCTTCACCCGTGCCACCCGATGACTCCGGGGCCCGGATCGTGACGGTACGTCTTGCGGGACGGCTCGATGACCGGAGCGACGCCCTGCGAGGTCACCCATCGGCTGTCCACGTCCAAGGTGATCTCCGTATCCCGATCGTCGGCGTCCGGATGGTGACTTCCGCTCATCGGCAGGGCAGATGACCCCGCTGCACCCGTGCCGGCTCGCGGGGCCTGCCCTGATGCCGGTGGTAGCCAGGAGGGTGGCGTCGGCTTGACCGGTCCGGCCGGGCCGGTCGGACCCCGGCCGGGCACGCCGTTGCCGATGACCGCACCCGGCGGCAGTCCTCGCTGCGCTGCGCCGCCTAGCGGGGTGCCGGTGGGGCCCCGGCCTGCTCCACCACCGCCGAGCGGGGTGCCCGTCAGACCCCGGCCTGCCCCACCACCGCCGAGCGGGGTGCCGGTCAGGCCTTGGCTCGCTCCGCCACCGATGACGAGTCCCGGCAGCTGCGAACCCCCGGCTGCAGCGGTAGCCGGCGCCACCACGCTCGGCGCCGGATTGGCCGGCGCTGGAGTGATCGCCTCCGCCAGCGAGGGCCCGGCCGGGAGCGTGGTACCCGGCGCGGTAGGGCCGGCCGACTCCTGGCCAGGCACGGGAGGCGGTGGATCGTGCGGAACCGCGATGCTGTCCGCAGCGCCGGCCCCGACTGCCGGCCGGTCACCACCTGATTCGTCGTCCGGCCGGGTGCGGGTCTCGTCGGGCTGGAACTCGTAGATCGCCGGCGCGGTGATGGCGTTGCCCGGATGCGCCACCCACTCCTCGGCCTCGCGCATGTGCTGGCGGGCCTGCTCGTCGAGCTCTTCCTCGGCATGGTCCCACCAGCCGGGCACCCAGTCGTCACTCTTGTCGAGATAAGACTGGTAGAGCGGCGCGATCTTCTCCTTCGCCTGCCGCAACGCCTCAAGAATCTGGCCCAGCGCGCCGGCGTTGGAATCGGCGATGTCCTTGTTCGCCTGCATGGTGAACAGCAGCCCATCCATCTCGTCGACGAACGCACGGGCGGCCTTGTTCCGCTCCGGTGGCCAGGCGTCGATCAGCTTCTGCTTGGCGGCCTCGAGCCGCGAACGTTGATCCTTCAGCAGCCCGGCCATCGAACCCAGGGCGGCGACCTGCCGCCACGACTCGGGATCGTCCTCGCGCTCCACCATCGCCCAGATCCGCGGCGTGTTGTAGGACGACCAGGCTGTCACGCCACTCGGCCGGAAGGTCCCGTCGCTCATGGCGCTTCCACACCGGACCGCGCGGCCCGCGTCTGATCCGTCGCCGCGGTCAACATGTCTTTGATGTTGCTGATGCTCCGCTCCGACTGATCGTCAACGGCCCGGAAGTCCTGGGCCGCCTGTTCGGCAGCATCAGCGAGGATCCGCGCGGCCTCGACGAAGCGGGTCAGATTGGTCAGCGAGTGGGCCAGCGCCTCGGCGTAACTCTCCTTGGCCCGCAACACGGCCTCGCTGGCATTGGTGGTGCCGAAGGTGATGCCCGCGGAGAACGACTGCCGGGACCGCGCCACGTCGACCGGGTCGACTTTCTCGGCATAGAACCGCACGTCACCGGCGAACTCGACAAGGCCGCCCGTTTCCAGGTGTATCGAGCTGTCGCTCATCGCTGCCTCCCGTGTCGTCCCGGGCGCGGACCCCGCAGAGAAATATCGACACCGGCCGACGTCCGTCAGCCCGCGCTCACATCCCCCATCCGCCAGCAACACGTCCCCCGGACCCGAACCGGTTCACTTCTCCTGGTCCGGCGGACACGGACGGAACTGATCAGCTCGGTCACATGCCGTCCTGGATGTCCAGCAGTCTCTGCCGGCGGCTCTCGTCGATGGCCGCGTATGACTCCGCCGTCGCCCGAAGGCGCGCGCCCGTGTCCTCCAGCGCCTCCGCCGCCGCCCCGATGCCGTCGACCACCACGTCCTGCAGGGCACCCAGCATCACCGGGACCATCACGCACAACTTCCCGTACGCGTCGAAGCCCGGCCGGACTGCCGCCCCCGCCTCCGCTGCCGTCGTCACCCGGCCGGCGATCGCCTCCACGTGGCCGGCGTGGGTCACCAGTTCCTGCGGGCGTACCTCGAATTGGTCTGTCATCGCGTCAGCGAGGCAATCACGGCCTTGCCCGTCTCCGAGTCGGCGCCGACGGTCTCGTCGGTGATCACCGTCGCCTTCGCCGTCAGATCAGCCTGCGCCGCGGCCAGGGTCGCCACTATCTGCCGGGCTGTTTCCGTCGCCGGTTGCCGGCGGATACCCTCATCCAGCTCCAGGCCGGTCAGCGCCCCGCCGGCCCCGACGGTCACCGTGACCAGGCCGTCGTCGCTGCGGGCCGCGCCGCTGAGCTGGGCGAGCCGGGCGGCGAGCTCGCGGGCCTGCGCCGCCCGCTGCTCGAATCCGGCTTGCCAGTCGTCGACGCGGCGCTCGGCCGCGTCCAGGTCCGGTCCCTCGAACATGGATCCACCGTAGTGCCGGGGTGCGACAGAAAGGCGTTCTAGTCTCGGCCGGTGACCACGTCGTCGATCCAGGAGCTGACCGCCCGCGTCCGGGCCTTCGCGGACGAGCGGGACTGGCAGCAGTTCCACACTCCCAAGAACCTTGCCATGGCTTTGACCGGGGAGGTCGGCGAGCTGGTCGCCGAGTTCCAGTGGCTCACGGCCGATCAGTCCGCCGCCGTCATGGCGGATCCGGAGCTGGGTCCACGGGTACGGGCCGAGCTCGGCGACGTCACCATCTACCTCGTCCGGCTCGCCGACGTGCTGGGCATCGACCTGGTCGCCGCCGCCCTGGACAAGCTCGCCGATTCGGCCCGCCGCTACCCGGTCGACCAGGCCCGCGGCTCCGCAGCAAAGGCACGCGACGAAATCAGCTAAAGAGCCAGGCCGGCCAGGTGGGCCAGCATCGACTGGTTCGCCTCCCACCCGTCCGGGAACTTCACCGGTACGCCGAGATGGACCGGTTCCGTCGACGGGTGGGCGTCCAGCAGCTCCGCGATTCCCGCCCTAGCCACCACCACGCACGCATGCCGGTGCCGCGAGGTCAGCACGCACAGCCGCCCCGACTCCAGGTGGAACGCGGTCGCGTCGCGGCGGCCCGACAGCGGGTGCAGGACCACCGTCAGGTCGTACTCGCGACCTTGCAGCCGGTTGGCCGTGTCCACCGTGATCTCCCGTGCGTGGGCCGGCAGGAACGACCTGATCGCCGCCACCTGATCGCGGTGGGCCGCGCCGATCGCGATGCGGTCCGCCGTCAGCGGGGTCTCGCCGGTCTCCGACACGGCCAGCGCGCCGCGGGCCAGCGCCCGGGCCGCGATCAGGGCGCACGCTGCCGCTGCCTCGGCGTCCGTGCGGACCGTGAAGCGGGCCGGGAGTTCGTGCAGGCCCCAGCCGGTGGCCGCCGCCACGTCGAGGACCCGGTCCACGTCGGTCGACGCCGGTTCGGTGAACGTCAGCCGGCGGTCTTCGGGACCGGTGCCCGAGCGGAAGCCGGTGAACGGGTAGAACGCGGCCGCGACCACCGGCGCCGCCGAGGCCGGCAGGCGCCACGACACCGGCAGGCGATGGACCGGCAGCGTCGGGTTGTGGCGCAGCAGCACAGCCACCGCGCTCTGCATCGGGTCCCAGCTCAGGCCCGTCCAGCGGTCGACCTCCACCGTCGAGAACGGGTCGAGCTGGCCGGGGTCGCCGACGAACAGGGCGCGTTCGAAGCGGGGGGCCACGCGCAGCAGGGCGTCCGAGCGCATCTGGTACGCCTCGTCGACGATCGCCCAGGGCCAGGTGCCCTCGGTGACCGTGGCCCATTTCGCCGCCGTGCCGATCGTCACCGACGGGCCGCCCAGGTCCGGGACCTTCGCGCCGACGCGGCACGACGGGTGGTTGCGGACGCGTTCCGAGGCCGTGTAGTCCACCGCGGACAGCCGGCCCACCCCCAGCGCCGGGTGTTTCACGCCGAGGCGCTCGATCAGGTCGTCCACCTGTTCGTTGGTCTGCGCCACGATCATCAGGGAGGTGCCGGTCGCGGCGAGGACGCCGGCCGCGCGTACCACCAGGGTGCTCTTGCCCGCGCCGGGCGGTGAGTCGACCACCACGCCGCGCTGCTCGGAGGTCGCGAGGTCCCGCAGCACCGCGTCGACGACGTCGGCGGCCGCCGCGGCCGGGGAGTCCAGGGACATGGTCACCGAGGCACCGTATCCCGTGACGTCGCCACCCGGGATCTTCACCTGGGGTGAGGAAAAGCCTCCACATTGTCACCCGTCGGATATCTGACGCTACTTTGAGTGAATGACCGATGGGGTATACCGTCCGATCCTGCGGCCCCGGCGCGGTGAACTCGCCGCCCTGCACCACCTGGACGCCGCCACCGCCGGCCGGGTCATGCCGATCATCGAGCTCTCCCCCGGCGACCGCCTGCCCCAGCTCGTCCGGCAGATGCCACCCCGGACCGGCGCCATCGCCGTCGACCTGAGCGCGGTCGACGAGCCCGAGGACCCGCTCGATTCACCGCCGCTGGAGCTCGCCGAGGAACTGGCCGAGGTCGGTGTGGCCATGTTGCCGGTGCTGCGGGCGTACGACAGCCGTCGCCGGCTGGTGGAGCACGGCCTGGCCGCTCGCATGCACCTCGGGCGGGCCGTGCTGCGGCTGCAGCCGCACCGCGACGCGCGCAATCCGGCCACCGCGACCGAGACCACCGACCGGCTGCTCGCCGGGGCCGGCCTCGAGGCCGAGCGGGTCGACCTGGTCATCGACCTGGCCGAGACCGCCTGCGCGGCGCACGCGAACAGGTTCGAGGAGCGGGCCCGGCACGTCCTGCGCTGGTCGCGCTCGTCGCCGTGGCGCTCGGTCACCGTCGCCGCCGGCGCGATGCCGCCGAACCTGGACGACCTGCCCACCGACGAGGCCGTCCCGGTCGGGCGCCTGGACGCCCAGGTGTGGGCGCGGCTGTCGGCGCCCGGCGTGGGCTATGCCGACTACGGCGTGACCTCACCGGTACGGCGTCTGGGCATCAACCACCGCCAGCTGCCCACCCTGCGCTACACCGCCGACCGCGACTGGTGGATCTACCGGTGGGCCCGGCGCGGCGCCCGCAGCGACGACCGCTGCCACGACCTGTGCCGGACCCTGGTCGGCTCGGCCCAGTGGCCGGCCGCGGGCGCCCGCTTCTCGTGGGGTGACGCGCAGATCGCCCGGCAGGCCCGCAGTGCGCGCGGCGGCGGCAGCTCGGCCAACTGGATCGCCTGGAGCACGTCCCACCACATCGCCCACGTCCTGCGGGCCCTCCCCCAGGAGAGCGCCCAGACCTAGCCGAGGTGCCAGGTGGCGATGACGTCGATGGTCGGCCAGACGAAGACGATGTCGCCCTTGGTGTTGGGCACGTCGAAGACGATGGTCGTCTTGTAGGTGCGGCCCGCGACGAGCCGGCGGACGAACGCGCCGTAGTTCTTGTCGCAGTTGCTGCCGTACGCCGAATTCAGCCAGGTGCCGTCGCGCTGCTGGAAGCGGAACGCGTAGTCGGTCACGTCCGGCTCGCCGGCCAGCACCTTCACCCGCAGCTCGGTGGGCAGGTAGCCGCCGTTCTCCGGCTTGCGGGCGAACGAGTCGCAGCCGGTCCTGCGGAACTTGCCGGTGCGCACGGTGACCTCGAACCGCACCCCGCGCTCGCCCTCGACGACGAACTTCTCGCCGTTGGCCAGCCGCTGCGGCCCGATGCGTTCCAGCAGTGGCCCGGACGGCTCGATCAGCCCGGGCGCGGTCACCCGCCCGGAGGCGCGCGGGGCCGGCGACGCCGCGTTGAGCTCGGTCGCGGCCCGGTCGTAGATGCCGGCCGCCAGGTAGACCACGGCGGCGGTGCCCGCGAGCAGCAGGACCAGACCGACCGCGAAGTAGGCGGTGACGAGCCGGCGGGAGAGCGTCCCGCGGGTGCGCGGGCGCCCGATCACGACCGGCTTCATCCGCGCCGGCACGGTGTCGTCGGCCGGTGGGGGCGGCTGCTCGACCGGCGACATCTCCGCAGGCGCGGGCTCGGCGTGCGGCTCCTTCGTCACGGCGGTGGATCTCCTCGAACGGTGGTGAGTGGTGCGAGCGCAGCATAGAGGCCGTCGTTGGCTGCCGCAGTCCCGGCTTTCTTCGTACACTTGTGCCAATGCTGCTCGATGCCGCTCTCGCGTACGCCCGGCACGGGATTCCCGTCCTGCCGGTGCACTCGCCTGCGGCCGACGGCTCCTGCTCCTGCGAGCGGCCCGGTTGCGAGCGGCCCGGCAAGCATCCGCGGCTGCGTCACGGCCTGACCGACGCCAGCGTCGACCCGCGCCGGATCGAGATGTGGTGGGCGCGCTGGCCGGCGGCGAACATAGGTTTGCGCACCGGCATCGTGATGGACGTCGCCGACGTCGACTCCCCGGGCGGCTGGCACGGCCTGCGCCACCTGCTCGGCGACGCGATGCCGGTGGGTCCCCAGGTCCGCACGGGCGGCGGCGGCTGGCACTTCTGGTTCCGCCCGCTGGGGTACGGCAACCGCGTCAACCTGCTGCCGGGCGTCGACTGGCGCGGCGCGGGCGGGTACGTGGTCGCACCCCCGTCCCGGCACGCCGACCGCACCACCTACTACTGGACAACGGGCCCGGGCGCGGAACCACCCGAGGCCCCGCCCGCCCTGCGTGAGCTCATCGCCGGCCCGGAGCCACCGTCCCGGCGCAGTGGCACCGGCCCGGAGCGGATCGCCCACCCGGATCGTTACGCGTCCGTGGCCCTGGCCGCCGAGGCCGACCGGGTGGCCCGCGCGCCGGTGGGCACCCGTAACGACACCCTCAACCGGGCCGCGTTCGCGCTGGGCCGGCTGGTCGGGGCGGGTCTGCTGGAGCCCGCGCTGGTGACCGAGGAGCTGTCGGCGGCGGCCCGCTGGGCCGGGCTCGGCCGGACGGAGACGATCCGCACGATCCGCTCGGGTCTGACCGCCGGCCGGCGTCAGCCGCTCGACCCGGGACGGCGCAACGTGGCGTGATCAGGCGGCGACAGCGCCACCCTGGTAACCCGGCCGGTGCCGGGTAACCTGGCTTGTCGGGCCACCGCCGGGGGGCGACGGTTGGAGGGCGCATGGCCGAGGACGTCGAGGCTGCCGCGGCACACGCGGGCAGTCTGGCCGATCCCGCGCGCCTGCGTTCGTTGCAGCGCGTCTGTGTCGGTGCCGAGCCGGACGAGGCCTTCGACCGCTTCGCGAGCCTGGTCAAGCGGCTGCTCGACGTGCCGGTGGCGCTGGTCTCGCTGGTCGACGACCAGCGCCAGTTCTTTCCCGGCCAGGTCGGTCTGGCCGAGCCGTGGCTCACCAAGCGGGAGACCCCGCTGTCCCACTCGTTCTGCCAGCACGTGGTCATCGAGGGCGAGGCCAAGGTGTTCCCGGACGCGCGGATCTACGCGCAGGTCCGCGACAACCTGGCCATCCCCGAGCTGGGCGTGGTGGCTTACGCGGGCATGCCGCTGACCGACGCGGACGGCCGCACCCTGGGCTCGCTCTGCGCGATCGACACCAAGCCGCGGGCCTGGACCAAGGCGGAGCTGGCGACCCTGCGCGACCTGTCCGAGGCCTGCTCCTCGGAGTTGCGGCTGCGCATCTCCCGGGAGCTCGCCGAGGAGGCCCGCCGGCACGCCGAGAACGCGCACGACCAGCTCGCGATGCTGGCCGAGCTGACCGAGACCCTGGCCGCGACCACCGATATCGACGAGGCGCTGGGCTCGCTGGGCCGGGCGCTGACCCCGCGGCTGGCCGACTGGTGCCTGATCTCGCTGATCGGCCCGGACGGCATGCCCCGGCAGGTCTCCACTGCTCACCGCGACCCGGAGCGCGCCGAAGACGTGGCCCGCTTCGCCGAGCTGATGGCCACCGGTCTCAACGCCAAGTCCATCGTGCTCGCGGTCCAGGGCACCGGCCGGCCGATCCGCCGCGACGGCGAGAGCGCGGCGAACATCCTGGAACGCACCATCGACACCGAGCTGGCGACCATCGCGGAGCGGCTGGGCTACGCGTCGTTCCTGGTCGTGCCGATCACCGCGCCGGTGAGCCACCGGGTCCTGGGCACGATCACGCTGGTCAACGGGCTGTCCCGGCCGGCGTTCAGCGACGCCGACGAGCGCACCGGGACGGACATCGGCCGCCGGGCCGGGCTGGCCATCGACAACAGCCGGCTCTACCGCCAGCAGCGGCACGTCGCCGAGGTGCTGCAGCAGAGCATGCTCACTGAGCTGCCCACGATCGACGGCATCGAGCTGCACGCCCGCTACCTGCCGGCCCAGGACGGCGCGGCGGTCGGCGGCGACTGGTACGACGCGTTCGCCCAGCCGGACGGCTCGGTGATGCTGGCGGTCGGTGACGTCTCCGGCCACGACATCGAGGCCGCCGCGACCATGGGTCAGCTGCGCAATCTGGTCCGCGGGGACGCGTTCGGCCGCGACGACGAGGCGGGCCCGCTGCTCAGCCAGCTCGACAAGGCGCTGCGCGGGCTGCGGGTCCCGGCCGCCGCCACCGTCGTGCTGGCCCGGCTGCGCCGCGAGGCCGACCGGTACACGCTGTCGTACTCCAACGCGGGTCACCCGCCGCCGCTGCTGCTACTCCCGGACGGCACGGTCGAGACCTGGTGGACGACACCGGAGCCGCTGCTGGGGCTGGTCTCCCGCAACGACCGCGCCACCCACGTCCGCACGGTTCCGCCCGGCTCCACGCTGGTGCTATATACAGACGGGCTGGTGGAGACGCCGGGCCGGCTGCTCGACGACGGCATCGCCCTGGTCGAGCAGGCGCTGCGGGACAACCCGGGCCGGCCCGGGGACGAGCTGTGCGAGCGGCTCATCGAGGCGGCGAGCCGCCGCGCCGACGACATCGCCCTACTGCTGATCCGCCTGCTCTGAGCCGGCTTCGGGCGGCTCATAAGCGACGGGCGGGCCGCCGTGGGTCCAGGGGGTCTGATCCGGCTCCGGGAAGGCGCCGCCCGGCCGGTACGCCTCGCTCAGCGTCGTCAGCAGCAACCGCTCGCCCACCTCGGGCACGCTGCCGGGCTCGGCCACCAGCTTGCGACCCATGCCGCCGGAGAGCTCCAGCAGCACCTCTGTCTTCTCGTCGACCGCCGTCACCGAGATCACCAGCGCCTTCTGGCCGGGCCGCTGCGGCGAGGACAGGGTGGCGCCCGGCTCGACCCGGACCGTCTCGGTGGTCACCACCATGATCCGCGGGCGCAGCACCGGGCGCTTGCCGCTGTCGTCGATCCGGTCCGCCTTGGCCAGGGTCACGTCGCCGACGAACGCCGCGCCGGTGAGCCGGTACTCGGCCATCACCAGCGGGTCGTCGAAGGCGCGCTGGACGGCGTACCGGGTGGCCGCGTTCTCCAGGCGGTGCAGGCGGGCCGCGGCGGCCACCGCGCCGTCGCGGCGGGGCTGCGGCGGGCCACCCTCGGCGAGGTGCTGCACGAAGCCGGAGTAGGTGTCGCGGTCGCTGTCCCACCGGCCGGCCACCCGGGCGCCGGGCGGCAGTTCACGCAGCAGGTCGAGGGTGCGCCACATCAGCTCCCAGGTCGGCCGCAACTGTGCGCGCAGCACCTCGGTGAGGGCCGCGACGTCCGGGTCGGCCGTGGACAGCAGCGGCGCCAGCACGTGGTTGTCGAAGGCCGGGTCGGTGGCCGGTCCGGCGGGCGGGCACAGCTCCGGGTTCTCGGCCGCCCGCGCGGCCTCGGCGCCGGTGCGCCCCGGCGGCGGGGAGATCCAGCCGAGCAGGGCGGCGAGCTGGGCGTCCTCCGCGCTGCTCTGCCCGCTCGCCCAGTGCAGACCGAGAGCCTGTACGGCGTTGAGCAGCAGCGACGACCCGGCCACCTCGGCGGCGTTGGCGAAGAACGTGAGCCAGCGCCCGAGCAGCGGGACCGACGGCGGCACCGCGTACTCCCCCTCGGTGCTGCGGAAGCGGGTGGACCGGCCGAACAGGCGCAGGAAGTCGACGCCGCCAGTGTTCGGCACCCAGAGCTGTGGCGCGTCGGTGAACCTGTGCCGCACGTCGCGGCCCCGGTCCACCGCCACCGCCTCGGTCTCGGAGGTGAAGCTGTCCACGTAGGGCACGAGGACCTCGGCCAGCTCGGCGGCGAAGGCGAAGCGGTCGCTGCGGTTGCGGGGCTGCGCGACGACCAGCAGCCGGGGCGCCGAGCGGTCGGTGCCGGCCATCGCGGCCAGCGGGGCGTTCGCCTCACCGGCCATCGCGAGGGGGATCAGCACCAGCGGCCGGGAGTGGACGTGCAGGTGGCGGACGGTGGCGACGGGCTGGGCCCGGCCCTCGATCAGCGCCTGCGCGCGGGCGAGGGCGGTGAGCGTACTCATAGGATCTCGGCCCGCAGGCGGGCAGCGGCCTGGAGCAGCGCCGCGGCCTCGGCCTGCTCCTCGGTGGGCGTGGCAGTGCCCGCGGCCAGCGCGAGGGCCTCGGCCACCGTGTCGACCCCGCCGAGCGCGTCGCGGACCGGGCGGCCCAGCGCCGCCGTGCTGCCGGCCGCCTCGTGCCGGCAGTAGACCGCCAGCTCGCAGGTCGAGAGGCATTCGGGGGCGTAACGGGCCTCGACGTGACCCAGCGCGGTGATCAGGTCGGCGGGCGCGAGCGCGACGTCGAAGCTGACGGACTCCGGCAGCTCGGCGGCCAGCGACGACACCGAGGCCAGCCGGGTCAGCTGGCGCCTGAGGGTGGAGAGCTGCTTGCGCACGTCGAGGACCACCGCGACCGGCTGGAGCGAGAAGTTCTCGGTGCAGACCAGCACGACGTCGTGGCTGACCAGGGCCGGATCGTGGCCGAGCTCCTCCAGCAGCCGGCGCAGGGCGAGCACGTAGACCGCCGCCTGCACGGCCGCGGCGGAGACCTTGGGGCTGTCGGCCTGCCCGTCCACGATCGCGAACGACTTGATCTCGACCACGTGCAGGCGCCCCCCGGCCTGGAACGCGATCAGGTCCGGCTCGAGGAAGACCCGCTGACCGGCGACGTCGAGGGTGAGCAGCGGGTGGTCGATGAGGGCGGCACCGGCCGACTCGGCGAGCAGCTCGCGGGTGCGCCCGTGCCGGGCCGTGAGCGTGTCGTCGGCGTCCTCACCCAGGTCGTCGTACGCCCCGGAGGCGTCCAGCCCCAGGCACCCGGCCAGCACCTCCCGCAGCAGGGCGCAGTCGTCGGCCTTGAGCATCGCCTCGAAGCCGTTGCCCCGGGCCAGCGCGAACCGTGACTGCCCGAAGCTGCCGGGGAAGCCGATCCGCTGGGCCAGCTGGGGCTTGTCGACCCCGGCGGCGTCCAGCACGGCCCGGCGGGTGCAGCCGGGATTGCCGGTCAGCGCGGCGATCGTCCGGGCGTTGTGCCGCTTCGGCGGGGTGGCTCCGCGCAACCGGTCGAGTCCCGCGGTCACGCGCGGCCCCGCTGCTGCGGCATCCGCGGCAGGCCGAAGAACCGCTGCTGCTCGTCGAGGCCTTCCCAGCGCTGCACGGTCTCGGCCGGCAGCGGCGCGACCGGGACGGCGGCGAGCGCTGAGCGGGCCGCGTCGGCCAGGGCGGCGGGATCCTGCACCGCCCACGCCTCCGGGCCGCCGGGGACCTCGTCGGCGAGGCGGCGCAGCAGGGCGGCGGCGGCCGCTCCGGCGACCTCACGCATGGCGATGAATTCGGCGATCCGGACGATCGCCGCGAACAGGTCGGCCGGCGGGGCCGCGACCCGGCCCTCGACCGGCCAGGCGGAGAGCGTGAGCAGGCCGCGGGCGGCGGTCAGGTCCGGCTGCAGGGCAGGGCAGATGCGGTACGCGGACGAGTCACCGGCCGGGCGTACGCGTTCCTCGTCGCGCAGCAGCGCCACCAGCGCCGTCACGGTCAGGTCGCCGTCGAACAGCGCGCCGTGCACGTCGACGACGAGCCGGGACGAGGCCGGGGCGCCGATCAGCAGCAGGGCCCGGCGGGCCTGCTCGCGGGTGCTCGGCAGCGTGCTCAAGCGGGTCATGGCGGCCGCTTCCGTCGGGGGGCTGGCGGATCGACTCTAGATCTTCGTACAGCGCCCCGGCAATGTGCGGACGACTCACCACGTTTCACCCACGGGAGGTGAATAAGCCGCGCGTATCGGACAGTGCCCCGGTGGCGCGCTACGTTCGGGGTATGCCGAAGGCCATCTGGAACGACGAGATCATCGCTGAGAGCGACGACACCGTGGTAGTCGAGGGCGTCTACTACTTCCCGCGCTCCTCGGTGCGCGAGGACGTGCTGCGCCCCTCGGACACGCACACCGTCTGCCCCTGGAAGGGCAAGGCGTCGTACTACACGCTCGAGTCAGGTGAGCACGTCACGCAGGACGCGGTCTGGTTCTACCCGGAGCCCAAGCCCGACGCCAAGGCCGTACGGGACCGGGTCGCCTTCTGGAAGGGCGTCAAGGTCGAGGCCTGAGGATCACCCGACGGCGCGGGCTCCCCAAGGGTCCGCGCCAACCAGCCGATCCGGGGCTAGCCGATCCGGGGGTGCGCGTCCTCGATCGCGGTGACCTCCAGATAGTCCAGCATGTCGCGCTGCTCGGCCTCGCCGAGGGCGTAGAACGCCTCGTAGGCCGAGGACCGCGAGTGCGGCGTCTCCGCCGCCAGCAGCGCGATGATGGCCGACCAGGCCAGCGAGACCCGGTCGAAGAGCCGCGCGGTCCGCAACGAGGTCAGCCGGCTCAGCATCGCCACCTTGGTCGCCGCGTCGTCGTCGACCGCGATCCGGTCCGAGAGCTCGAAGAGCGCCTTGCCCCGGTACGGGTGCTCCGCCTCGACCAGCCGGGCCAGCTCGGCGTTGTCCATCCGGTCGACGGGCGGCGCGGGTCCACGGCGCGGCAGCTGCGGCCGGGAGTCCTCAGCGGGCACGGCTGTCCCGTCCGCTCTCGAAACCCACGCCCGGCACCTGGTGCGGCAGGGTGGGCCGGCTGGAGAAGGTGGGGAACGGCGGGGCCGGCATCACCGGGGCGTCCGGCTGCTCGGGACTGCCCTCGGCGTCTGCGGCCTCCTCGACCGCGGCGTCGATCTGATCGTGCACCTCGTCCTCCGAGCTCGTCGCACCCTCCACGTTCCGTCCCAGCACAGTTTGTCCTCCGTTGCCGACTTTTGCTGTGTTGGCGTCCTATGAGATCACGCCGCGTCAACCCCGGCGAGCGCAGCGTCCGGTAACGCCCGGACATCACCCGACCCGGCGACCGCCGTAATGTGGCGGCAATACATTGATCGTTGCCGGTCGGCAAGCAGCGCCGGCCCTGAGGTGAGGGTAGGTGCCCGTGGACGGGGGTACGAGCACCACCGGTGCGACACCCGAGTGGCGGTCCGCCATGGTGGACGTCTCCGGGCTGTCCCTGGCGGAGCTCGCCGGCGCGGGCCCGCCGGCGGAGACCGACGACTCGGTGCTGGCGCACTGCCTGCGCCGGCTGGCCGACGACCTGGCCCGGCCGGGCGAGCCGATCGCCGGCTTCAACTCGGCCCTCTGAGCCGTGGGTCCCACTGCCACCCTGCCGGTGCACCGGCTCAGCGACCCGGCCTTCGCCGCGCTCGCCGCGGGCCGCCCGGATGCCGCCACCCTCGACGAGCTGCGCCGGTCCCAGCTCAGCAAGCATCTGCTCCTGCTGCGGGAGCTGGTCGCGGCCGTACCGGTCCCGGGGTACGCCGAACTGGTCGCGGCCGAACGCGAAGATCCGGCCGGAGTCCGCGCCCTGCTGGCCCGCCCGCTGGTCGGCGTGTGGGCCACCCGCTGCCTGAGCGCCCTGCGAGCCGGCCGGCCGCCGCAGGCCCCGCTGGACTACCTGGCCACCCTGGCGGCCGTCACCCGACCGGCCGCCCGGCAGCTCACTGCCACCCACGACGGCCGGTCGATCACGGTACGGATCGAGGACAGCGACCCGCTGCGCGCCGGTCTGGGGCTCCCACCGGCCCCCACGCTGACCACCGCCGAGCTGGACCGGTGGCAGCAGTTGCTGACCGATGCCTGGCGGCGGCTCGTCGAGCAGCTGCGCCCGGACGCCGAAGTGCTGGCCACGGTGCTGGACTGCATCGTGCCCGTCGTGCCCGATCCGGCCGCCCGCGGGATCAGCGCCACCTCAGTGGACGCGTTCGGCGCGGTGGCCATGTCCGAGCCGGCCGACGCCACCGCCCTCGCGGTCGGCCTGCTGCACGAGACCCAGCACAGCCTGCTGAACGCCGTGCAGTACCTCTTCGACCTGCACCACCAGCCGGACGCGCTGGGCTACTCCCCCTGGCGGGACGATCCCCGTCCCGCCGCCGGCATCCTGCACGGCGCCTACGCCTACCTGACGGTCACCCGGTTCTGGCGCACCCGGCGCGCGGACCCGCTGGCTGCGTTCGAGTTCGCCCGCTGGCGGGCGGCCGTGCTGAGCGCGGCGGACGGGCTGCTCGCCGGCGGCACGCTGACCGCGGCCGGCACCCGCTTCGTGACCGCGCTGCGGGCCGAGGTGCGGTCGTGGCTCGCCGACGAGGTGCCGGCGGCAGTCGCCCGGCTCGCCACCGCCGCCAACTCCGACCACTACCTGCGCTGGCGGCTGCGTAACCGCCACGTGCAGCCACGGGACGCCCGGCTGCTCGCGGACGCGTGGACGCAGGGCCGGCCTGCGCCCCGGGTCGAGTCCCCACTGCGTCCGGCGCCGCGCCGGGCCCTGGAGGCCAGCGGCCGCCTCGACCTCATCCACGCCACGCTGCGCGGAGAGCCGGCCCCGGCGGGCGCGGCCGACGGTGATCTGGCTTACGTGCGGGGTGATGCGGCGGCGGCGCTGCGGGCGTACCGGAAGAGGGTCGGCACGGACCCGGGGGACGACGCGGCCTGGACCGGGCTCGCGCTCAGCGGGGCCGGGGGCGCCCTGCGCGACACACCGGAGGTGGTCGCCGCCGTCCACCGCACGCTGGGTGACCCGGCCGTCGATCCGCTGGCCCTGGCCGATTGGCTTTCTTCCTGAAGATCGCTCAGGAACGCCCCCCGCCCACCGATGAGGGCTCCTGTCGGAGGTGAGGCATGGGTCGGACCGGGAAGACCATGGATCGTGTGCGTCGGGTGGTCGACGGCACCATGATCTTCACGTCGCTGCTGCTGCTCGCGTGGCCGCTGATGGTCGGCGAGCAAGCGCGTGGTGTCGCCGGTGTGCTCATCGGCCTCGGCGCGGTCGGGCTCCTCGGCCTGGGCGTGCTCGTGCTGGCCGAGCGCCGGCCGCTGGTGCAGTACGCCCCCGTGGCCGCCGCCGTGCTGACGGCCGCCGCCGGGCTCGCCCGCAGCGGCACCATCAGCCCGGGCCTGAGCTGGCTCGTCATCGCCGTCGCGGCGATCATCCTGGTCCGGCAGTTCCTCGGCGCGCGCACCAACGAGGGTCTGGTCCGTGACCTGACCCGGCAGCGCGCCCAGCTCGCCCGGCAGGCGTTCCGCGACCCGCTGACCGAGCTCGGCAACCGCAAGCTGTTCATGGACCACGCCACCGACGCCCTCGCGGACGCCGACGACACGATGACCGCCGTGATCCTGTTCGACCTGGACGGGTTCAAGGAGGTCAACGACACGTACGGGCACGCCACCGGCGACGAGCTGCTGCGGACGGCGGCGGAACGGCTCACCGCGAACGTGCGGACCAACGACACCGTGTCCCGCCTCGGCGGCGACGAGTTCGTGGTGCTGCTCCCCCGCCTGGTCGACGACCGGATCGCCGACACCGTGGCCAACCGGATCCTGCGCGACCTCAGCCAGCCGCTGGTCATCGGCGACACCGTGCTGACCATCCCGGCCAGCGCCGGCATCGCCCTGACCCGGGGCAGCGGCATGGCCGTCGACGACGTGATGCGCGAGGCCGACCTGGCGTTGTACCAGGCCAAGGCCGACGGCAAGGGCGTCGCCCGGCGCTTCGACCCGGCCCAGTTCGCCGTGGCCGAGCAGCGCCGGCAGGAGGAGGCGGACCTGCGCCGCGCGCTCGACGACGGCGAGTTCGAGGTGCACTACCAGCCGATCGTCGACCTGGACGGCGAGCGTACGGTCGGCGTCGAGGCGCTGGTCCGCTGGAACCACCCCGTGCGCGGGCTGCTGCCCCCGATCGCCTTCCTGGACCTGGCCGAGACGCTGGGCCTGCTCCCGCGGCTCGGCGGCTGGGTGCTCGAGGAGGCCTGCCGGCAGGCCGCGCTGTGGCAGGCGCAGGAGCCCGGCTTCGAGCTCAACGTCAACCTGTCGGCCAGCCAGCTCGGCAATCCCGCGCTGGTCGACGAGGTCCGCGCGGTGCTGGAGCGCACCGGTCTGCCGCCCGCGCTGCTGGTGCTGGAGCTGACCGAGTCGGTCGCGCTGGTCGACCTGATCGAGTCGGCCCGGGTGCTGGGCGCGCTCAAGAGCCTCGGCGTGCGGATCGCGCTGGACGACTTCGGCACCGGCTTCTCGTCGCTGAGCCACCTGGGCACGCTGCCCGTCGACGTGGTGAAGATCGACAAGTCGTTCGTGCAGGCCATGCAGGAGGGCAACGGCGCTTCGGTGGCCGAGGCGGTGCTGCAGATCGCCCGTACGTTCAACCTGGCGCCGGTCGCCGAGGGCGTCGAGGACGCCACCCAGGCCAGCCGGCTGCGCGAGCTGGACTGCGCCCAGGCCCAGGGCTACCACTTCGCCCGCCCGATGCCGGCCGACGACCTGACATCCCTGCTGAACAGGCAGTCCGCGCTGTCGGCGTAGGGCTTACAGCGGCGGCGGCTCGATCTCGGTCTCCAGGCGGACCCCGGCCAGGGCCCGGGCCAGCAACGGGTGGCCCTCGCCGTACGCCTTCTGCAGTTCCTCGACGGCGGCGTGCATCGACGGCTCGTCGCCGGCGTCCAGCGCCACGTTGAACGCGCAGGCCAGCGTGTCCGGATGCGAAGCTCCGCGCAGCGCCCGCGACCGGGAGACCGTGTCCAGGGCGATCTCGCGGGCCTGCTGCGCGTCACCGGTGGCCAGCAGGTCGGCGGCCAGGCCGTTCGCGCAGCTCAGCGTGAACGGATGGTCGGCGCCGACGCTGCGCCGCAGCCCGCCCAGCGCCTCGGTGTCGATCGTGCGGGCCTCCGCGAACCGGCCACCGGCCCGGACGACCCCGGCCAGGTCCGCCGCCGCGGCCAGCGTGAACGGGTGCTCGTCGCCCAGCACCGCGTGATAGCGGACCACCGCGCGTTCCAGCAGCCGGTGCGCCTCCTCCAGGTCCCCGTCCTCGCGGGCGCAGTTGGCCAGCGAGACCAGCGCACCGAGCGTCTCCACGTTCAGGTCGCCGAACTTCTGCCTGTACAGCTCCACGTTGGTCGCGGCCAGCTCACGGGCCTGTGGCAGCCCCCGCCGGCGCGCCGCGATGGCCGCGAACCGCCCGGCCCACAACGCCATCGGATGGTCGGCGCCGAGCGCTTCGGCGTGCCCGTTGGACAGCAGCGCGGTGGCGCCCGCGTAGTCACCGAGGCCGAACAGGTCGAACGCCAGCCCGGCCCGGGACGACAGGGTCTCGGGATGACCCTCTACGAAGATCATCTGCCGGTGCCGCAGCACCTGCTCGTCCAGCGCCCGCGCCCCGCGGAAGTCGCCGAGCAGCCGCAGGTCCACGGCCAGGTTGTTGGCGCAGCGCAAGGCGGTCGGGAAGCTCTCGCCGAACAACCGGCGGTAGCGGACCAGGTTGTCGGCGTCGAGCTGGCGGGCCTGGCTGAAGTGGCCCTGCATCCGCAGATCGGCACCGACGCTGTTGGCCGTGGCGAGGGTCGTCTCGTCGTCGCCGCCGAGCGCCTCCCGCTGCGAGCGCAGGGTCTGCGCGTTCAGGGCCCGGGCGTCCGCCGTACGGCCGACCGCCCGCAACGCGTTGGCCAGGTGGAACGAGGCCAGCAGGGTCTGCTCGTCGGTCTCGCCGAGGCTGTCGCGCCAGCGCGCCACCGCCTGCGCCGCCAGGTCCCGGCTGGAGTCCCAGTCGCCGCGGGCGTACAGGAAACGGACGCAGTTGATCACCAGCTGGCGGATCTCCTCGGCGTCGCCGCCGAGCACGTCGGAGTGCACCAGGTGCGGGACGATGGCCGCGTACCGGGGCCAGTGGGTGGGGTTGTCCGGGTCGCCCGGGTCCGCGGCCGCGAGCATGGCCCGGACCGTACGCAGCAGGGCGGCGTGCCGCTCGGAGCTGAGCTGCTGGCCGAGCATGCCCCGGACCAGCGGATGCACGAGCAGACTGTCACCGGGCGGGTCGAGCTCGCCCAGCCCGTGCCGGCCGATCAGGCGCAGCGCGGCCTTGAGCCGGCGTTCGATGCGCACCGTGCGGGCCAGCTCCGGCGACACCAGGCCGCGGGCCGCCCAGAGCAGCTCCCACGACACGGGCGCGCTGGCCAGGAAGGCACAGAGCTCCAGCAGCTCGGCGGCGGCGGGCGAGGCGTCCCGCAGCGAGTCGGCGGCCAGTCCCCACGCCACCCGGATCGGCGTCGGGAAGGCGAGCTGGGCGGCCCGCTCGTCGTAGTGCCGCAGATAGTCAGCGACGCTCCAGCCCGTCGCCGTGCGGACCGCGGCGGCCAGATCCAGCGCCATGGGCACGTCGTCGAGCCGCTCGGACAGCCGCTCGGCGTCGTCGGTGGACAGCTCCGCGGTGCGCCGGCGCAGGAAGTCGACGCTGTCCGTACGGTCGAACACCGGCACGGGCACGGCCTGCGCCACCTCGGACGTCCACCGCGGATTGCGGGACGTGACCAGCACGTGCCCGGCACCGCTGGGCAGGTAGGGCTTGATGTCCTCAGGCCGGTTCGCGTTCTCGAAGACGACCAGCCAGTTCCGGTACGGCTCGCCGCGGCTCAGGGCGTCCCGGACCGCGCCGAGCGTGCGGTTGATGTCGCGGGCCTCGGGCAGCTTGAGCTCACTGGCCAGCCCGACCAGCGCGGCGCGCATACCGGCGGTCTGCTCGGCCGGGATCCACCAGACCAGGTCGTAGGTGTCGGCGTAGCGATAGGCGTACTCGACGGCGAGCTGGGTGCGCCCGGTGCCACCGAGCTGATGCTCGGCCGCGGGCAGCAGCACCACCGGGCCGTTGCCGAGCAGCCCGCGCACGTCGGCGAGCAGGCTCTCCCGGCCGACAAAACGCGAATTGCGCGGCGGCAGCCCACCCCGGATCGGCACGCCGCTCTCCCCACTGGTGACTCGGCCATCTACTGTCGTTGTGCCGATTACCGTACGTGGAATCATCACCACAGCGGAAGCTTGCGCCGAACGGAAAGGCCCCGGTGTCCGAAGAACCCGTAACCAGCCTCGACCGCGACGCCGACGTGGTCACCGTGCGCCTGCACGGCGAGATCGACGTCCTGAACGTCGACCAGGTGCGCGTCTGTCTGGTCGAGGCCCTGGAGAGCCGGCCGGCCACGATCGTGGTCGACCTGGCCGAGCTGTCCTTCATCGACTCGACCGGCCTGGGCGCGATCATCTTCGGCTTCCAGCGGGCCCGGGACCAGGGTGTGGAGTTCCAGCTGGCCCATCCGAGCCGCGGGGTGCGGCAGATCCTGGTGCTGAGCGGGGTGCTCGAGGTCGTCACCCTGACCGAGTGAGCACAGATCGGGCGCGGACCGGTGGCCCGCGCCCGATGAGAGCAGGGTCAGCCGACCCAGACGAACTCGCGGGCCGGGATCGACGCCGCCACCGCCGCTGAGCGGAAGTTGTTGTTCACCGTGTTCGCTTCGGTGGTGTTCGGGTTGGGGTTGCGGCAGGAGACCGGGGCGCTGCTGCCGGACATCAGGTCGGTGCACAGCCCGGTACGGCGGTCCGGCAGGCCGAGGATGTGGCCGAACTCGTGGGCCGCGATCCGGGGCGTGTAGTAGCCCTGGTTGACCGCCTCACGGCCCATGTACCAGCGGCCGTTGCCCAGCGAGGTCGAGTAGGTGCGGGGCCAGCCGTTGTCCGCGTACACCCGGATGTTGGGGGTCCGGCCGGCCGGGACGGGCTGGAGCTGGACGTTGGTGACCCGGCTGTTCCAGATCTGGGCGCCCTGGTTGACGGCCGAGATGAACTCACTTGCCTGGCTGGCGTCGTAGTACAGGATGCGGGGTGCCGCAGCGGCCGGCCCGGCGGTGGTGACCTGCAGGCCGACCAGCATCGCGACGGCTGCCAGCGCGGCGAGCAGTCTCTTGCGCAGCATCGGGGGTCCTCCCTGGGGGTGTGGGACGGGGTGTCCACACCGTAGCCAGAAAGAGACGATTGTCGATGCGCGGCGGCCATACCGGTTGCCGCCTCTCGCCATGTGATGGCTACGAGGCGGGCGCCGCCGAGGTGGTGGCGGCCGGGAACGCCAGGCCGATGCCGGGGCCGGCCGGGCCGACATCCTTGCGGCGCTTGCCCAGCAGCAGCATCAGCGAGAGCAGCGAGGCCAGCAGGGCCAGCGCACCGGCGCCGTACCAGGCCGCGTCGTAGTTGCCGAGCTGGTCGCGGACCAGGCCGGCCGAGGTGGCCGCGATCGCCGCGCCGAACTGGTGCGAGGCGAAGACCCAGCCGAAGACCACCGCACCACTGGCACCGAAGTACTCCCGGCACAGGGCGACCGTCGGCGGCACTGTGGCCACCCAGTCCAGACCGTAGAACAGGATGAACACCACCATCGAGGGGTGCGCGGTCGCGGCGAACAGTGACGGCAGCACCAGCAGGGACAGCCCGCGCAGCGCGTAGTAGCCGGCCAGCAGCCAGCGGCTGTCCACCCGGTCGGTGAGCCAGCCGGAGGCGATGGTGCCGATGATGTCGAACAGGCCGACCAGCGCGAGCAGGCTCGCCGCGGTGGTCGGGGCCATCCCGTGATCGTGCGCGGCCGGGATGAAGTGGGTGCCGATCAGCCCGTTGGTGGTCGCCCCGCAGATCGCGAAGCCGCCCGCGAGCAGCCAGAACGGCCGGGTCCGGGCGGCCTGGCCCAGGGAACGCAACGCGACGCGCACCGCACCGCCGGGCGCCGCGGCGGGCAGCGAGGCCACATCGTCGGGTCCGGCGCCGTACGCGGTCACCCCGAGGTCGGTGGGCCGGTCCCGCAGCCGCCACCAGACCAGCGGCACCACCGACAGCGCGACCGCCGCCACGGTCAGCGCGGCGACCCGCCAGCCGTGAGCTCCCGTGAGCCGGGCCAGCAGCGGCAGGAAGACCAACTGCCCGGCCGCACCACCGGCGGTCAGCACGCCCACGACCAGCCCGCGCCGGGCCACGAACCAGCGGTTGGCCACGACCGCCACGAAGCCCAGCGCCATCGAGCCGGTGCCGAGCCCGACCAGCACACCCCAGCAGAGGATCAGCTGCCAGCTCTGCTGCATGAAGACGGTCAGCCCGCTGCCGGCCGAGACGAGCACCAGCGCGCCGGCCACCACCCGGCGGATGCCGAGCTTCTCCATCAGGGCTGCGGCGAAGGGGGCGGTGAGGCCGTACAGCAGGAGGTTGACCGAGACCGCCGCGGAGATCGTGCCCAGCGACCAGCCGAACTCGTCGTGCAGTGGTTGCAGCATCACCGACGGGGTGGCGCGGAAGCCGGCCGCGCCGACCAGCGCGATGAAGGCGACGGCGGCGACGAGCCAGGCGGGATGAAGACGGCGAAGGGTCACCCGATCATTCTGCGGAGGTGGAGACGGACGGACGAGTGGCCGGGAGGCCATCATGCGCAAGAATCGGGCCATGGTGCATTCCGTGGCGATGCTCGCCCTCGACGGCGTGGTCGGTTTCGACCTCGGTGTCCCCCCGCAGGTCTTCGGCGCGGCCCGTGATCCCGACAACCGCTTCCTCTACTCGGTGACCACCTGCGGCGACGGCCCCGGCCCGGTACGCCCCGAGCGCGGCGGCTTCCAGATCGTCCCGGATCACGACCTGAGCCCGCTGGCCACCGCCGACACCGTGCTCGTGCCCGGGGTCAGCGGCGGCACCACGATGACCGACGGCAAGGTCTCGCCGGCCGTCACCGAGGCCCTGCGCGCCGCCCACGCACGCGGCGCCCGGATCATCTCCATCTGCACCGGCGCCTCGGTGCTGGCCGCGGCCGGCCTGCTCGACGGGCGCACCGCCGCCAGCCACTGGGCCTGGGCCAAGCGGCTGACCCGGCTGTACCCGCAGGTCAACTGGGACTTCGACGTGCTGTTCGTGGACGACGGCGACGTCCTCACCTCGGCCGGGGTGGCCGCCGGCGTGGACCTGTGCCTGCACGTGATCCGCCAGGACCACGGCAGCTCGGTGGCCAACCAGGCGGCCCGGCGCTGCGTGGTGGCCCCGTGGCGGGACGGCGGCCAGGCCCAGTACATCGAGCAGCCGGTGCCGGCGGTGGCGGGCGCCGGCACGGAACCGGCCCGGGCCTGGGCGCTGAGCCGGCTGGCCGAGCAGCTGAGCCTGGAGGAGCTGGCCGGGCACGCCCGGATGAGCGTGCGCACGTTCACCCGGCGGTTCCGTGACGAGACCGGGCTCAGCCCCCTGCAGTGGCTGCTCCAGCAGCGGGTGGCCCACGCCCGGCTGCTGCTGGAGTCGACGGATCTCAGCATTGACGTGGTCGCCCGGCGGTCCGGGCTGGGCAGCGCGACGGCCCTGCGCCAGCACCTGCGGGCGACGATCGGGGTCGCGCCGTCGGCCTACCGGCGGGCATTCCGTCAGACGTGACGTCCAGCCAGCCCCGGCGGCCTCAGGAACGGGCATAAGTGTCCGATGGGACGGACGTACCCCGAACGTACCGTTTCCCTGAGGATGTCATGGACCAGACCTTCCGCCCGCTGCTTGACGCGCTCAAGCAGATCGGCATCGACCCGGTCGCGGTCGACGCCGCGGCCGACGAGGCCCAGCGCAGCGGCCGGTCGGTGCGGGCGGTCCTGATCAACGACCAGGTCGTCACCGAGGAGCAGCTGACCTCGGCCGCCGCGGCCGCGTTCGGCATCAACACCCTCGACCTGGTCGGTTACTCGCCTGACCCGGCCGCGCTCAAGCGCATCCCGCTCCCGGTGGTCCTGCGCCACCGGGTGCTCGGCCTGGCGATCAACGACGGCGAGCTGGTCGTCGGCGTGACCGACCCCGGCGACGTGGTCGCCCTCGACGACATCCGCGCCTCCACCGGCATGACCATCCGCCCGGTCGTGGTGGCCCGCAGCGAGGTTCGCCGGATCATCGAGCGACTGCAGCGCGAGTCCAGCGACCTGGGCGACCTGGCCGACAGCTCGCTCGACGAGCAGCCCATGGCGGCCCAGGCGACCAGCGCGGACGACGCGCCGATCGTGCGGTACGTCAACAACCTGATCGAGCAGGCCGTCCAGAACCGCGCATCGGACCTGCACCTGGAGCCCACCGAGGACGAGATGCGGGTGCGCTACCGCATCGATGGCGTCCTGCACGAGCTCGACACGGTGCCGCGCGGCGTGATGGCAGCGCTGACCTCCCGTCTGAAGATCATGTCAGGCGTGGACATCACCGAGCGGCGTATCCCCCAGAACGGCCGGATCACGGTCACCATCCGGGACCGGCAGGTGGACCTCCGGACGGCGACGCTGCCGACCGTCTGGGGCGAGAAGATCGTGCTCCGCGTGCTCGACACCGGCGGGATCGATCTGGACCTGGCCAAGCTCGGGTTCACCCAGCACAACCTGAACCGCTTCTCCGAGTCCTTCACCAAACCGCACGGCATGCTCCTGGTCACCGGCCCCACCGGCTCCGGAAAATCGACCACCCTGTACGCGACCCTGGGCCGGATCAGCAAGCCGGAGATCAACGTCATCACCGTTGAGGACCCGGTCGAGTACCGCTTGCGCGGTGTGAACCAGGTGCAGGTCAACGCCAAAGCCGGCCTGACGTTCGCGGCCGTGCTGCCGGCGATCCTGCGCTCCGACCCCGACGTCGTGCTGATCGGTGAGATCCGCGACGGCAACACCGCCCAGATCGCCGTCGAGGCGTCGCTCACCGGCCACCTCGTCCTCTCCACCCTGCACACCAACGACGCCCCCGGCGCGGTCACCCGGCTCACCGAGATGGGCATCGAGCCGTTCCTGGTCGGTTCGTCGCTGGACTGTGTGCTGGCCCAGCGGCTGGCCCGGCGGCTCTGCGACTGGTGCAAGGAGGCGTACCTGCCGACCGACGAGGAGCTCGAGGGCGCCCGCTGGCCGGTGCACGACCTCAAGATCCCCGAAGCGCTCTACCGGCCGGTGGGCTGCCGCAACTGCGCCAACACCGGCTACCGCGGCCGGGTCGCGCTGCACGAGGTCATGCCGATCTCGCCGGAGATCGAGTCGCTGGCCATCCGCCGGGCCTCCTCCAACGAGATCCGCGAGGTGGCGCTCGACCAGGGCATGTACGAGCTTCGCTCGGACGGCCTGGCCAAGGCGGCCGGCGGGCTCACCTCCATCCGCGAGGTCTCGCGCGTCGCGGTCTGACCGGCGGGCGCCGGCAGAGTATCGCGCGCTTCGAGCGCCCGTGGATTTCTCGCGAAAACCGTCCTAAACCAGCCCCCCGCGATGCCGAATGAATAGGCGTCAGCCTTCACGACGAGATTGCCGGTGCAGCTCATGTACACGCTCGACCACGAGGTACCGCCGCAGGCGGCACCGGTTGACCCGGCCGCGCCCGGCCCGGGCGACCTGGCCGTGCTGGACCAGATGCTGATCTCGCTCGTCGAGGCCCGCGGCTCCGACCTGCACCTGACCGTCGGCTCTCCGCCGATGATCCGCGTCGACGGCACCCTGCGGGCGCTGCCCGGCTACGGCAAACTGAACTCCGCCGACACCGCCCTGCTGGCCCGCGCCGCCGTCTCCCCCCAGCAGTGGGAGACGTTCGAGCGCGACCAGGAGATGGACTTCGCGCACAGCATCACCGGGGTCTCCCGGTTCCGCGGCAACCTCTACATCCAGCGCAACTCCTGTGGCGTGGTCTTCCGGGCCATCCCGCACACCATCAAGCCGCTGGACGAGCTGGGCATGCCGGACTCCGTGTCCCGCTTCGCGCACCTGCCGCGCGGCCTGGTGCTGGTGACCGGCCCGACCGGCTCGGGCAAGACCACCACTCTGGCCTCGGTGCTGGACCTGGCCAACCGCAGTCGCGCCGCGCACATCATCACCATCGAGGACCCGATCGAGTTCCTGCACCCGCACAAGCGCAGCCTGGTCAACCAGCGGGAGGTCGGCTCCGACACGGAGACCTTCCCGCAGGCACTCAAGCACGCGCTGCGCCAGGATCCCGACATCATCCTGGTCGGTGAGCTGCGGGACCTCGAGACGACCGCGACGGCGCTGACCGCCGCCGAGACCGGTCACCTCGTACTCGCGACGCTGCACACGCAGAGCGCGACCCAGACGATCGACCGCGTCATCGACATCTTCCCCCCGCACCAGCAGCTGCAGATCCGGGCCCAGCTCGCGGCCAGCCTGCAGGGTGTCGTCACGCAGGCGCTCGCGCCGCGGGCCGACGGCAAGGGCCGGGCGGTGATCTGCGAGATCCTCACCGCGACACCGGCCATCCGGAGCCTGATCCGCGAGGGCAAGTCCCACCAGATCCCGTCCTTCATGCAGGCCGGCGGCAACGACGGCATGTTGGCGTTCGACCAGCACCTGGCCGAGCGCGTCCGCGAGGGCGTGGTCTCCATGCAGGCCGCCCTCGAGATCTGCCACTCCCAGGAAGAGCTCAAGCGCCTGATCGGACGGATGTGACATGCCGGCCACCAAGACCTTCCACTACAACAGCATCGACGCCAACGGCCGCAAGTCGAAAGGCACCGTGGAGGCGGCCAACGAGACCGCGGCCACGCACGCGCTGCGGCAGCGTGGCGAGACCCCGCTGGAGTTGACCCAGGCCGGTCAGGGCATCAACCGGGATCTCAAGATCCCGGGTCTGGGCAACCGGACCAAGCTGAAGGATCTGGCGGTCTTCGCGCGGCAGTTCTCCACGATGACCGGGTCGGGCATGTCACTGTTGCGCTCGCTGTCGATCCTCGAGGAGCAGACCAGCGCGGTCCCGCTCAAACGGGCGACCGGCGAGATGCGTACCGATGTGGCCGGTGGCGTGTCGCTCTCGGCCGCCATGGCCAAGCACGACAAGGTGTTCCCCCGCCTGATGGTCGCGATGATCCGCGCCGGCGAGGCGGGCGGCATGATCGACAGCGCGTTGGAGCAGATCGCCGCCAGCCTGGAGAAGGACACCGCGCTCCGCGGCAAGATCAAGGGTGCGCTGACCTATCCGGCGATCGTGCTGGCCTTCACCTTCGTCATGATCGCCGCTGTGCTGATCTTCATCGTCCCGATCTTCGAGGCGATGTTCAAGAATCTCGGCGGCGAGCTGCCGGCCATCACGCAGTTCCTGGTCGACACCAGCCACAACATGTGGTGGATCGGGCCGCTGGCGCTCGGCCTCGGCATCGGCGGGGCGGTCTTCTACAAGCGCAAGATGCGCTCGAGCGAAGAGTTCCGCCTCAAGGTCGACAAGGTGAAGCTCGGCATGCCGGTCTTCGGCCCGCTCTTCCGCAAGCTGGCGATGAGCCGGTTCTCGCGCAACCTCGGCCTGCTGCTCAACGTCGGCGTACCGGTCATGCAGGCGCTCGCCGTGGTCGGCGAGACCACCGGCAACGAGATCATCAATATCGCCATGCGCGACGTCCAGTCGGCCGTACGCGACGGGCAGCCGATGTCCTCGGCCATGCGCCAGCACAAAGTCTTCCCCGAGATGGTCACCCAGATGATCGAAGTGGGCGAAGAAAGCGGTCAAATCAGTCAGATGCTCGACAAGGTTGCCGATTTCTATGACAGGGAAGTCGACAGCGCTGCCGAGTCCCTGACTGCTTCGATCGAACCGATCATGGTCCTCGTCATGGGCTCCGTGGTTGGCGGAATGGTGATCTGTCTCTACCTACCGATGTTCACCATTTACCAGAACATCCAGGGCAACTGACGCCCTGGGCGAGAAAGCGACCGGTCTCCGGTCGACGTCGGGCGCCCGAGCCCGAGCAACCCCATCCCCACCCCTGACGCCACTGGAGGCACCCCAAATGCAGGACATCATCAGCCGGATGCGCGCGAAGAAGCAGGACGAGGGCTTCACCCTCATCGAGCTCCTGGTCGTCGTGGTCATCATCGGCGTGCTGGTCGCCATCGCCGTCCCGGTCTACCTGAACTACCGCCAGGGCGCCGCCGACAAGTCGGCCCAGTCCGACGTGCGCGGCGCGGTCAGCGCGGTCGAGCAGTGGTACACGGACAACGGCAACAAGTACCCGGCTACCGTCGGCCCGCAGACCGTCAGCTTCAGCCTCGACGCCAGCCCCACGGCCACCAGTCCCAAGCACGTCACGCTGTCGGACAACACCAAGATGGTCTACCACTTCACCCAGTTGGCCGGCACGGCCGGCAGCTACAAGATCTGTGCCACGAACGAGGGCGGCACCGGCAAGGTCTACATCTACGACAGCTCGAAGGGTGGCTCCGTAAAGCCCGCCACCGGGGCCAGCCCCGACGTCACCAACTGCGCCAGCCTCACCACCTCCTGATCCGTTTCCGGGTGGCGCCGAGCCGGCGCCACCCGGAGTCACCCACCGACAAAGACCGAGGAGGATCGTCATGCCCCAGCCCATGCTGCTCGGCATCGTCGCCCTGCTCGGCCTAGCCGTGGGTTCGTTTCTCAACGTCGTCATCCACCGCGTCCCCCGCGACGAATCCCTGATCCGCCCCGGCTCACACTGCCCGCAATGCGGTGCCGCGGTCCGCAACCGGCACAACGTCCCGGTACTCGGCTGGCTGCTGCTGCGCGGCCGGTGCGCCGACTGCCGTACCCCGATCAGCGTCCGTTATCCGCTAGTCGAAGCCGGCACCGCGGCCCTCTTCGTGGCCGTGGCCGCCCGGTTCGGCCTGTCCTGGGCCCTGCCCGCCTACCTCTACCTGGCCGCCGTCGCGATCGCCCTCGCCCTGATCGACCTCGACGTGATGCGGCTGCCGAACGCCATCGTGCTGCCGTCCTACCTGGTCGCGGCCGCGCTGCTGGTGCCGGCCGCGCTGCTCGGCGACGGGCCGGCCCCGATCGTCCGCGGGCTCGCCGCCGCGGCGCTGCTCTGGGTCCTCTATCGCGGGCTGGCCCACTTCGGCGGCATGGGCGGCGGTGACGTCAAGCTCGCGCCGCTGCTCGGCTTCTACCTCGGCTGGCTGGGCTGGGGCCCGGTGGCGGTCGGTGCCTTCGCGGCGTTCCTGCTCGGCGGGGTCGTCGGCGTGATGCTGATGGCCACCCGGCTGGCCGGTCGCAAGAGCCGGATCCCGTTCGGGCCGTACATGCTCGCCGGCGCCTTCCTGGCCGTCTTCGCCGCGGCACCGATCACCGACTGGTACGCATCCCTGCTCCTCCCCACCGCCTGACGAGGAAGGAAACCGATGGCTGGCGTCAATCCGATCGGGCTGGACATCGGCTCGTCGTCCATCCGCGCCGTGGAGGTCCGCCGCGCGAAGGACGAGTACTCCCTGAGCAACTTCGGCCAGGTGCCGCTGCCCCCGGGCACCGTGCAGGGCGGCGTGCTCGAGGACCCGATCGCGGTCACCTCGGCCCTCAAGCAGCTCTGGGCCGCCTGCAAGTTCACCACCAAGAAGGTCATGCTGGGCGTCACCAACCCGCAGCTGGTGGTTCGCGAGACGTCCGTCTCCAATCTGCCCGCCAAGGAGATGCGCAGGTCGTTGCCCTTCCAGGTGCGCGACATGCTGCCGCTGGCCGTCGAGCGCTCCCTGCTGGACTTCCGCCCGCTCGAGGATCCGGGCGACAGCCCCACCGTGCGCGGGCTGCTGATCGCCATGCCCAAGGACGCCGTGATGGCACTGGTCGACGCCGTGGAGAAGGCCGGACTGCGCGTGGTCAACGTCGACCTGGGCTCGTTCGCGATGCTGCGGGCCGCGTCCCGGCTGGATTCCCAGGTCGAGGCCATCGTGGACATCGGCGCCGAGGTCACCAGCGTGGTCGTGCACGCCGACGGCGAGCCGCTGATCGTCCGCACCGTGCCGCGCGGCGGCGTCGAGATCACCGCCAGCATCGCCACCCGGCTCGGCACCACGCCGGCGGAGGCCGAGGCGCTCAAGTGCCGCTACGGCCTGCACGGCGACGACCGGCCGGACACCGCGGCCGCGGTCGCCGACGCGATCCGGCCGCTGGTCAACGAGCTGCGCAGCTCGTTCACCTACCTGGCCTCCGGTGAGCGGCAGAAGCAGGTCACCCGGGTCTCCCTGTGCGGTGGCAGTTCCCTGATGCCGGGCCTCGCCGAGCACATCCAAAACCAGCTCGGAGTCCAGGTCATGTACGCCGACGCCGCCGGCCGCCTGCGCGACACGCGCGCGGCCCGCCAGCACGGATTCGACAGTTTCGTGCCGTCGGCAGCGGTGTCGATCGGCCTGACCCTGGGAGCGGCAGCCTGATGGCCACGACCCTGATGCCGATCGATCCGGCCGTATCGGCCCAGCGGGCCAACCGGATCCCGATGATCTCGGCGAGCCTGCTGCCCGAGGAGACCATCGCCGCCCGCCGGGCCCGCCGCGCCCTGATCTGGGTGGTCGTGATGGTCGTCCTCGTCGCCGCGTTGTGCGCGGCCTGGTTCACCATGGCCCGCAGCGAGAAGCTGGCCGCCGAACGCGACCTCGACGCGGCCACGGTCAGGGTCACGGACCTGCAGCGCGAGCAGCGCACCTATGCCAAGACCGTTCAGGTGCAGAACGAGATCACCGCACTCAGCACCCAGCTCAAGGCGGTGATGGCGGACGACCTCGACTGGAGTGCCCTGCTGAACACGGTCCGCAACGCCGGCGCACCGTCGGGAATCCAGGTCGACGGCGTGAACGGCCGGATCAACGGCGCGGAGGGCGGCGGGACCTCCGCGGCCAACACGCTGCCCCGCACGAACAGCACGGCCGCCGTCGGCACTCTCACGGTGTCCGGATCCGGGCCGGACAAGCAGGCTGTCGCCGCGTACGTCGACGCCCTGGCCAAGGAGACCGTGGTCGCGAACCCGTACATCACGAGTGTGGCGACGGACGAGAAGGACGGGGTCACGTTCAGCCTCACCGTCGACATCACGCAGACGGCGCTCTGCGGCCGGTTCACCCAAGCGTGCAAGCCCGCAGGAGGTAAGTGATGCGTACCCGGCACGCCGACCGGCTGTGGTTGATCGCCGGTGTGGCCGTCGTCGCCCTGCTCGTGCTCGTCACCTGGCTGCTGCTCGTCGGCCCCCAACGTACCGAGGCCGCGGACCTGCGGGAACAGACCGGTACGACCGAGACACAGGCTGCCCAGCTGCGCGCGCGGACCGCCAAGCTGGCGGCTGCCCAGGCGCAGATCGGCGAACTCACCCGCCAGCGCAACGCCAATACGGCCGCGCTGCCCACCGGGTCCAGCGTGCCGGCGTTCCTGCGCCAGTTGCAGTCGTCGGGCACCAAGGTGGGCGTCGACGTCAGCGGTGTCACCGTCGGCCTTCCGACGGCGGAGAAGGACGTGCCCGGAGTCTGGTCCCTGCCGATCCAGCTCACCGCGGAGGGGCCCGTCGCCAAGCTCGGTGCGTTTCTCGACGAGCTGCAGGACTCCGGCCAGAAGCGAGCGGTGCTGATCCAGACCGCTGGTCTCAGCGACGAGGGCGGCGACGCTAAGGGCGCGGCGCGGACGATGAGCCTGAACCTCAGCCTGAAGGCGTTCGTGGCGCCGCCGGCCGGAGCCGGGGCCCCGATCGTCACCTCGGATTGAACCTCAACCACCGGCGGCCGTGACCGATGGAACGACCAGACCTGAGAGAACGGAAGGGTATGCCGACCGATCGAGCCATCGTCGCGACATGCCACGGACCGCGGAAGCCGGTCCGGGCAGGCGGCCCGCGTCTGCGCGGGACCGGCGACGACGGACTGTCGGTCGTCGAGGTGATCGTCGCCCTCGCGGTGATCGGCACCGTGATGACCGCGATGTTGCCCTTCCTGGTCACCTCGGTGGTGATGGTGTCCCAGCAGCGCGATGAGCAGGCCGCGGTCGAGATCGCCAACGACGCCCTCGAACGCGCCCGCGCGCTCAAGCCGTCGTCGCTGCTGGTCGGCCGGGGCGAGCAGACCACCAAGAAGCAGTGGGCGGACGCCCCCGATCGGGTGCGTGCCTACCTGACCACGATGAAGCAGGACTGGGATCCGGCGGATGTCCTCGCCGGCGCCGCCGCGCCGCTGCCCACCGAGCCACGCGTCGTCACGGTCTACGGGACGCGGTACAGCCAGAACTGGTACGTCGGTCGCTGCTGGCAGCCCCGGGTCGATCCGTCCAAGACGGTGGTCGCCGACTGCGCCCCTGCCCTCACGCAGGCCACCGACGTGGCCTTCTTCCAGGTCGTCGTCGCCGTCACCTGGACCGCCCGCAGGTCGGTGACGCAGGGATCGTGTGTCCAGGGGGTGTGCGCCTACGTGGCCACCACCTTGGTCAGTCCCGGTACGGACCCGATCTTCGACATCAAGCGCCCGCCGCCCACGGTCACCACGCCGCCGACCCAGTACGGCTACGTCAACGAGGCCGCCAACCTGCAACTGGCCGCCACCGGTGGCTGGCTGCCGCGTACCTGGACGCAGACCGGGCTGCCGCCGGGCCTGACCCTGGATCCCGGCACCGGCACGATCACCGGGACCCCGACGACCGTGGGCTCCTCGTCGGTCACCGTCGTGGTGACGGACCGGGACAGCAAGACCGACGACGCGACGTTCACTTGGGCCATCGCCCAACCGCCCGCGCTGACCAGCCCCGGCGATCAGACCAGCCGGATCGGCATCGGCGTCAACCTCGCCATCGCCGTCACCGGAGGACACACGCCGAGGGTGTGGTCGGCCACCGGCCTGCCGGCCGGGCTGACGATCAACACGTCGACCGGTGTGATCACCGGCAACCCCACCACCGAGGCCAAGACCATGCAGCCCGTCACGGTGACCGTGGTCGACGCCGGCAAGAAGACCGCCTCGGTGTCGTTCGGCTGGCGGGTGCTCACCCAGGTTCAGGCGGCCACCCCGCCGACGCAGACCTTCGCCAGCGGCTCGAGCGCCGGAAACTTCACCGTGCCGGTCTCCGGTGGCCTGCCGCCGTACACGTGGCAGGCGTCCGGGCTGCCCGACGGCTTCTCCATGAGCACCGCGGGCGTGGTGACCGGCGTCGCCACCAACGGAACCCGGTACGTCGTGACCGCGGTCGTCACCGACAGTGCCGGCGGCACGGCGACTGTCACCGTGGTCTGCAACGTGACCCCGCAGAACAACGACCTCCGGGTGACCAGCCCGCTCGTGGACCGGACCAGCACGATCGCCGCCGCGCTGCCGGGGAACGCCACCGCCTCCAACGGTTCCGCCGGCCGTACGTGGTCCTCCTCAGGTCTGCCGCCCGGTGTCACTTTCAGTGCCGGCGGAGTGTTCGGGGGCAAGCCGACCACCACCGGCACGTACATCGTCAAACTCACCGTGCAGGACAACAGCGGCCGGGTGGCGAACACGATGTTCACCTGGAAGGTGACTCCGTGACCGGCGCGCGGCGGCGTGCCGCGGGCGAGGCGGGCTACTCGCTGGTCGAGGTCGTGGTGACCGCGGGCCTGATGAGCGTCCTGATGGTCATCTTCACCACCGCCGTCCTGCAGGTGTTCCGGACCAGCGGGCAGGTGGAGAACACGGCCGATGCGCGGTCCCAGCTCCAGCTCGCCTTCCAACGGTTCGACCGGGAGCTGCGCTACGCGTCCTGGATCGCGCAGCCCGGCAAGGTCGGCACCGCCTGGTACGTGGAGTTCGCCTCGTACGACGGCAAGGAGTGCCTGCAACTCCGGCTCCAGACCGCGCCTCCCCTGGTCAAGGACAACGACATCGACGGCCAGGGTGTGCTGCAACTGATCCGGTGGCAGCCCGGCACCCCGGCGGTCAAGACCCGGCCGAACCAGACGATCGGCTCGCAGCTGGACACCGCCACCGCGCCCTTCGAGCTCCAACCGGCGGGCGACACCATCGCCGACGCCGTCCCGTTCACCCCGGACTTCCAGCGGTTGCGGGTGCGGTTGACCGCCAAGGTCGGCACCGGCGTCGCCACGGTGGACACGACCTTCACCGCCCTCAACACCTCCCGCAACACCCCGGCCACCCACACGTGCAGCGAAGGGAGACCCACGTCATGACCGTCCGGACCACTGACACCGGTACGTGTTCCGACCGCGGCTCGATGCCCCTCGCCATGCTGATCACCCTCGTCGGCATCCTGGTGAGCGCGGCGCTCGTGCCCGTGGTCGTGACCCAGATCAGCGGTACCCGCGCGGTCGCCAACCGCACCCAGGAACTGCAGGCCGCGCAGGCCGGTATCGACATGGCGCTGGGTCAGCTGCGCAGTGCCACCAACGCGAGCGGGGCGGGCGACCTGGAGTTGCTGCCGCCCTGCACGATGACCGGCGGCACCGGGCCCGACCTGAGCACCGGCGCGGCGCCCGCCCGGATGCGCTACCGGGTGACGATCACCTACTACAAGCTCGGCGACACCGTCGACGAGCCCGAACCGCAGCCCTGCCCGCCGATCTATGTGCCGGTCATGGCCACGTTGTCGGCCACCGGCGGCCGGTCGACGACAGCCGACTCGCTGACCGTCGGAAGCCCCGGTACCCGCACTGTCGAGGCGACCTACACCTTCCGGACCAACAACGAGAACATCACCGGCGGTGCGATCCAGCTCGCCTCGCCCACCACGAACCCGCTGTGCATGGACGCGGGGAAGGACGCCTCCCCGATCGCCGGCACCCGCGTCAAGGTCCAGGTCTGCAAGCCCGGCGGCAGCAGCGACCAGCGCTTCGGCTACACCTCCGATCTCAACCTCAAACTGATCGGCTCCGAGACCTCGGACGCGCAGAGCGGCATGTGCATCGACGTCCCGTACCCGCGGGCAACCGGTGACCCGGCGGTGTTCCGGCCGTGCGAGGGCTTGTCGCCGCGCCAGCAGTGGAGCCTGAACGACAACTCCAACTTCAGCAGCACCCGGGAGAAGGAGGTCAAGCTCGGCGACTTCTGCCTGAACCTCAAGACCGCGGGCACCGCCGGCAGCGACGTCGTGCTGGGTGCCTGCGGTGGCGGCGACAACGTGCGCATCTTCCGGCCGCAGAGCGGGGTCGGCGCCGGCATGGCCTCGGCGAAGGTCGGTCAGCTGGTGAACTACAAGCAGTTCAGCCGCTGCCTGGACGTCACCAACTTCACGCCGACCTTCAGCTACATGATCGTCTGGTTCTGCAAGCAGTCGCCGGACGGGAACATCCCGTGGAATCAGAAGTGGACCATTCCCGCCCAGGCGACCTCGATGGTCGGGGCGGTACCGGAGCGCATCCGGTCGCCCAACTCCGGATACTGCCTCAAGAGCCCCGGGTCCACCGCCGCCAACAAGTACGTCACGATGGGCCCGTGTGCCGCCACCGGCACGCTCACCGACGCGAGCATGAAGTGGATCGTGTACGGCGACACCGGCGACTACACCACCAGCTACCGCATCGTCGACTCGTACGGCTACTGCCTCGTTCCCACCGACATCACGGTGGCCAACCCCGACACGCACCCCGACGGCACCGCCAAGGTCAAGGTCGCCGTCTGCAGCAAGTCGGAGCTCCAGAAGTGGAACGCGCCGGCCAACCTCAACGAGCCGCTGACGTTGACCAACACGCGGGAGAGATGAGGTTTACCCCGGCAGGGGCGGACGGCTGCGGTGCAGCTCGGCCAGTTGCTCCGGGGTCATGCTCTCGCGCGCCCGCCTTCGGCGTTCCGCCATCTCGGCCAGTTCCTCCGGGCTGAGCTGCGCGGCCAGGGCCTGCCGCCGCGTCGCCATCTCGCGCAGTTCCTCGGGTGTGTAGGTGTGTTCCACCGCGGTCATCTCCTCGATCAACGTCACCAGGACCGCCGCGGACGGGGTGCCCGCGGCGTCGAACTGTCCCAGCACCACCTCGAGCCGGTCCCGCAGCCGCGTCGCCCGGGCGATCCGGTCGCGGACCTGGTCCAGCTGGCTGCGCAGCAGCTCGCGGGCCTCGGGCCCGGAGCCGTCCAGCAGCGCCGCGATCTCGACCAGGGCGAAGCCGAAGCCGCGCAACGCGACGATCCGGTGCAGCCGGCGGACATCGGCGTCGGTGTACCGCCGGTGCCCGGCCGGGCTGCGCAGGGAGGGCCGCGCCAGGCCGATCTCGTCGTAGTGGTGCAGGGTGCGCACGGTGAGGCCGGTGGCTGTGGCCAGTTCGCCGACGCTCCAGGTGCCCATGACGGAGACGCTAGGTCCTTCCGTTACGTGAGGAGCAAGCCTGCGGTCACGGGATCTGCCAGACGGTGGTCGGCCCGGCGGAGGTCGGGCAGGCCAGGTACGGGCGGCGGACCATGCAGCCGTACGGCGCCCCGGTCTGCATCGAGCCGACGGTGTGCACAGTGCCGTCGCCGCCGTCCGCGACCGCCACCCAGGTCCGGCCCGTGAGCTTGCTGTCCTCGCGCAGCTCCAGACCGCCGACCGAGAGCGTGCGGCCGAGTTCGCGCCGTACCGCCCCGGTGCGCGCGTCGAGGATCGCCGACTCCGGGTTCTCCTGCTGGTCGTACGCGAGCAGGGTGCCCTCGCCGAGCCGGAACGCGTTGCGCCAGGCCGGGTCCGACCAGCGCACCGAGCCGTCGCTGGGGTCGAGCCCGCTCACCCGGCCGGTGTCCGCGATGCACAGCACCGGCCCGCAGTCGTGCACGAACCCGGTCGGGCCGCCCTCGGTGCGCCACCGCCGGGTCAGTTGCGGCAACCGGTACGCGGCCAGCGAAGCCCGCCCCTGCTCACGCCGCGACAGGTACAACTGGTCGCCGGACACCGTGACACCGACGAAGTCGGCCGAGAGCGTGCCGTCCGGCTCCGCCGGCAGCCGTACGCCCAGGTCACCCTGGCCGAGCACCGACCCGTCGGCGAACTGCAGCGTGGTGACCTGCCCGTCGACCCCGAGGACCACGATCCGGTCGGGGCGGTCGGTGAACAGGTCGTCGTTGAGGATCTCGCCGACCCCGGCGACCATCCGGCTCCAGATCGTGGCACCGGTGCGCGCGGAGGCGAGCCGGAGCTCCGTACCCCCGTCGTCGGTGTCGATGCGCAGCAGCGCGTGGCCGCCGCTGAGGGTGACCACCGTGGCGTTCGGCTCGTTCAGGGTCCACAGCACCTTGCCCTCGGTGGCGTCGAGGAACGACATCCGCGGGGCGCTGCCCGATCGGGCCAGCAGCACGCCGCCGTCGAGCGTCAGGTTCTGCACGTTCTGCGGCAGCGAGGTGGCCCACAGCTGCTCGCCGCCGGGCAGGGCGTACCGGCGGATGCCCGATTCACTGTTGGGGTTCGCGCCGAAACTGGCGGTGTAGAGCGCGTCCGGGCCGAGGGTGAACGCGGCGGCCGCCGTACCCCCGGCGGCCAGGATCGGCTCCATGGTCCGCGCCGGCGGCGTGGCCGCCACCAGCGTGAGCAGGGCGGTGACCAGCACAGCGAGGATCAGGACCGGTCGCGGCGCGCTGAGCCGGGGCCGCGGTGCGGCCGCGCCGGGCTCGGCGCGCGGGGACGCGTCGAGATCTATGAGCGGTACGGCGTCAGCCACGCGTTCAGCATGACGGGCAGAAGCGACCATGGGTACGGTCCGCTGTCACTCATCACTGTGGGTAGGCTGCCGGTATGTCTTACACGGTGCCGCCGACCCGCACGGCCGCGGTCGTCCAACAGCTCCGTAACGAGATCGTCACCGGTGAGTTACCGCCCGGGACGCTCATCAAGGACGCCGAGCTGGCCGCCCGGCTCGGCGTCAGCATCACGCCGGTGCGCGAGGCCATCGCCCAGCTCTCGGTCGAGGGCCTGATCGACATCGCCCCCAACCGCACCCGGCACGTCACCAAGATGACCCAGAAGAACGCGCTCGAGCTCATCGATGTGATGGGCGTGCTGGCCTGCGCGGGCTTCGAGTGGGGCGTGGAAAACCTGACCAGCACCCACCTCGACCTGATGCGCCAGCGGCAGAAGGAGTTCGTCGAGGGGCTGCGCACCGGCAACGTGCTGGCCGCCGGGGCCGCGGGCGCCGACTTCAGCACCATTGTCATCCTGGCCAGCGGCAACCGTGAGCTGCAGTCCATGGTCGACCTGGTGGTGGCGCGCACGCTGCGCATCCTGGCGATGGGCGCGGAGAGCAACCTCTGGGACGTGTGGATCACCGGCCACGAGGAGATCCTGCAGCATCTGGAGTCCGGCGACTCGGCGGCGGCCCTGGAGCGTTACCGCCAGATCTACGTCGAATACCGCGCCAAGGTCGAGCAGGTCCTCTTCTCGGAGTAGGGCTACGCCTGGGCCAGCCGAGGCAGCAGCGGGCCGAGCACGTCCAGCCCGGCCCGGCGTACGGCATAGCGGGTGATCCCCCACCGCTCGCGGTGCGCCCGCACCGCCGCGACGATCTCTTCGGCCGTGCCCACCAGCAGGAACGGCACCTGGCGCAGCTCGTCGACGCTCATCGCCAGCCGCTCGGCGTGCTCGGCGAGGAAACCGGCCGCGTCGTCGGTCACCTCAACCAGCTGCACCAGCGCCTCCAGCGTGGCGTCGCCACCCTCCCGCGCCAACGCGACCTGCGCGTCGATGTCGGCCGGCCGCCAGCGCGCCTCGTGCTGGTGCCCGTCGGACTTGGTACGGCCGAAGCCGGTCAGGCCGACGATGTCGGCGTGCTCGCCGGCCCAGCGCAGCAGCCGCGAGTTCGCCGTGCCGATCAGCAGCGGGATCCGGTCCTGCACCGGGCGCGGCTGCTCCAGCAGAGCGTTGAGCATGGTCAGCCCGGGCGTGTCCACGGTGACCTTCTCCCCCGCCAGCAGCCGGTTGGTCGCCTCGGCGACGGCGATGCACCGGTCGACGCGGCCGCGCACGTCCGGGCGGACCTGGCCGATCGCATCCCACTCGGCCGGCGTGTGCCCGGCGCCGAGGCCGAGCAGCGCGCGCCCGCCGGAGACCACGTCCAGCGTCGCCACGTCGGTCGCCAGCAGGATCGGCTCCCGCACCGCGGCGTTGGAGACGTACGACCCCAGCTTGAGGGTCGTGGTGACAGCGGCGGCCGCGGCCAGCGCCACGAACGGCGCCGCGCAGGAGCCGGGGTGGTCGGCGGCGAGCAGCGTGTCGAAACCGGCCGCCTCCGCGCGGCGGGCGAGGTCGAGCCAGTCGGCGGCGTCGGTGGGCTGAGCCTGGAGCGCGAAGTCGGCCATGGCGCGATTCTGGTCCCGCCCCGGCCCGGGTGCCCGCCCGTGGCCGCCGGTTTCGCTGTCGGCGTACCCGCCGAATGGCGGGGACTTTCCGCCAGTTGGCGCTCGTCCCCGCGGGCCGCGACCACCCAAGCTGAGGACAGCGATCACACGCTTGTGATCTGCTCGAAACCAGGAGGCCCGCCCATGACCCTGTCCGTGGAGATGACGCCACCACCGTTCGACCCGGAGCTCGGCGCGGCCCTGCCGGCCATCACCGAGATGATCCCCGCCGCGCTGACCGCGGACCTCATTCCCGCCCTGCGGGCCGGCGGTCCCCTGGGCGCCCCGACCGACGACGACCTGCGCCGCGAGGGCAAGTTCACCCTCGAGGAGCGCACGGTCCCCGGCCTCGACGGCGACCCGGACATCTCGCTGCTCATCCTGCGGCCGACCGCCGCCACCGGCACCCTGGGCTGCGTCTACTTCACCCACGGCGGCGGCATGATCCTCGGCGACAACCGCACCGGCGTGCTGGAGGCGCTGGACTGGGCCGAGGAGTTCGGCCTGGTAGTGGTGTCGGTGGAATACCGGCTGGCCCCCGAGACGCCGCACCCGGGCCCGATCAACGACTGCTACGCCGGGCTGACCTGGACCGCCGACCACGCCGACGAACTGGGCTACGAGGCCGGCCGGCTGATCGTGGCGGGCGGCAGCGCGGGCGGCGGGCTGGCCGCGGCGCTGGCCCTGATGGCCCGGGATAAGGGCGGACCGGCGCTGGCCGGCCAGATGCTGATCTACCCGATGCTGGACGACCGCAACGACACGTACTCGTCGCGCCAGATGGCCGGCCGCGGCATCTGGGACAGCACCGCCAACGACACCGGCTGGACGGCTCTGCTCGGCTCGGCGCGGGGCGGGCCGGACGTGTCCCCGTACGCGGCGCCGGCCCGGGAGACGGACCTGTCGAACCTGCCGCCGGCCTTCATCGACGTCGGCTCGGCCGAGACCTTCCGCGACGAGGACGTGGCCTACGCCAACCGCATCTGGCAGGCCGGCGGCCGCGCCGAGCTGCACGTCTGGCCGGGCGCGTTCCACGGCTTCGACGCGACGGTGCCGCAGGCCGGCATCTCCCAGGAGGCCCGCGCGGCAAGAGTGCGCTGGCTGCACCGCCTGCTGGACGTCTAGCCTCGGGGAATGAAGGACCTCGCCGTCCGGCTGGCCGCGCTCGACGCCGACGCGGGCGCGGCGCTGCGGGTCATCTCGTACTTCGACAGCCTGGTGGAGTCCCGCGCCGGCCTCCAGTCGATCGTGCGCGGCGCGGCGGTGCTGGCCGACTGCCCGGCCCGCCTGCGCGACGACGAACGCCGGGTGCGGATCCGGGTCACCGCGGCGGGCGTGAGCGCCTGGCAGGACGATCCCCCGGCGCCGGACTGGATGACCACCGGGGCGGGCTCGGCGACGCTGTGGCTGGAACGCGCCGGCCCGCCGGGCCCGGTGGAGGCGATGATCCTGGAACGGGCGGCGGGTGCGGCCCGGGCGGTCCTGGACCGGACCCGGGGCCGCGCACCCGCGGCCGACCCGGCGTCGGCCGAGCTGATCGTGGACGCGTCGGCTCCGGCGGACGTACGCCGGCAAGCGGCCCGCCGCCTGGGGCTGACGGAACCGGCGTACGCGATCGCCCGGCCGTCGGAGATCCAGGTGCGGTCCGGACCGTTGCCGAAGCTGCCGGGCCGGGCCGGAATCGGCCCGGCGACGGCGATCCTGGACCTCCCGGCGTCCTGGGCGGCGGCGAAGGTGGCCCTGCGCTTCGCCGCGGACGGCACCGACGAGGACCCGGGCTCCCAGGTGGTCCACGCCGAGGAGCTGGGCGCCCTGGCCCTGCTGGCGGAGGTGGGCGACCAGTCGAACACCCCGGACGTGCGAGCGCTGGACCACGCGGCCGCGGCGGCGCCCTGGATGCTGACCACCCTGCACACGATGGCGACAAGCATCAGCCTGCGCGCGGCGGCGACGACACTGCGGCTGCACCACTCGACGCTGCAGGACAGGATCACCCACGCGGAACACCTGCTGGGCTGGAACGTCCGCTCCCCACAAGGCCGCCTACGCCTCCAGCTGGCGCTGGCCCTGCGCCGACTGCACCGGCACCCGTGATGGAGCTCCAGCGCCTGACCGAGCGGCACGCGGCTGAGGTGTTGCGCTTCGAGCGGGAGAACAGGGAATGGTTCACCCGCTCGATCTCCGACCGCGGCGACGACTACTTCACGGAGTTCCCGGCCCGCCACGCGGCGCTGCTGGCGGAACAGGCGACCGGGCTGTGCCACTTCCACGTCGCAGTCGACGAGGAAGGGGCGGTGATCGGCCGGTTCAACCTGGTGGACGCGGTGGACGGGGAGGCGGAGCTGGGCTTCCGGGTGGCGCAGCGGGTCGCGGGGCGCGGCGTGGCCACGGACGGGGTCCGCCGGATCTGCGACCTGGCGGCCGGCGAGTACGGCCTGAGCAGGCTGATCGCGGACGCGGCGGGAGACAACGCCGGATCGCTGAAAGTGCTGCACCGCACCGGGTTCCGGCCGATCGGCGAGGTGTCGTTGCCCGGCCGCCTCGGAATCCGGCACGTCCTCGAGCTGCGGCCCTCAGAGGGTCCGTAGCTGATCGAGGGCGGCCGCCCAGGCCTCGAAGTACAGCTCGCGGGGCACTTTGAACCACCTCGTGTAGGTGTTCGACTCCCGCACCTCGTCCCAGTCCCCGTCCCCCTCCGCGACGAAGACGTGGTCGCCGTGCTGCCAGAGCATGACGTTCCAGCCTTGATCGGAGTCGTGGTACGGCTCGGTCAACGTGCCGCAGGGGACGTCGGCGAGGGTCCAGGCCCGCATCTCCGCCTCAGTCTCTTTCAACCATCCCCAAGGCATGACAATCCCCAGCGACGGGACTGTGTAGGTGAGGTTGAGGCCGTACGCCCAGGTCGAGAACTCGACGGTGAGGTCGCGCGCCTCGGGAAACTCGTCCTCGCTGAAACCGACCAACCCGGTCGTCAGATAGTCGATGTTCATCGACCGCAGTCTGCCACGCCAGACAGCCGCATCAGGTACTCAAGATTTGGTAGTAACACTGCCTCAAATTTTGGTAGTTGTGACAGCGGGATTTTGGTAGTTTACAGGCCACAGATTGGTGTCTCAGGCGTGCTGGACCTGGACGAACTAGGCACTCGAGATGCCGTGGTGGCCAACCCGCAGACGGCGGTCGCGACGCCAGGCCTGCTGTGCGTGGACGAATATCAGCATGCCCCACAGATCCTCGACGCCTTGAAGGCTCGGCTGAATCGCGAAGGCACCCTGCCGGGCACCGCCGTGCTAACCGGGTCGACCCGCCAGGACGCGTTGCCCCGTACGGCCCAGGCGCTCACCGGCCGGCTGCACACCTTGACCATCTGGCCGCTGTCACAAGGGGAGATCGGCGGCGTCAGCGAGAACTTCCTACCGGCACTTCGTGCAGAGCCCGACGCGGCGGTCGCGGCCCATCCTTCATCGACGACTTCCCGTACGGAGTACGTTGCCCGGCTCTGCGCCGGAGGATTCCCGCTGGCCCTGCGCCGAGCGGGCACCGCACGAGATCGGTGGTTCGACGACTACATCCGCCAGTCCTTGGAACGCGATGCCATCGAGCTTGTCCGGATCCGTCAGCGCAACATGCTTCGTGAGCTGCTGGGTCGCCTCGCCGGGCGAACCGGGCAGGTGCTGAACGTGGCCAACGTGTCTCAGGGCCTTCCCGGTGAACGCAAAACCATCGAGGACTACATCCGCCTTCTCGAAGACCTGTTCCTCATCGACCGGCTTCCCGCTTGGGGCAAAACGCTACGCACGCGAGCCGCGGCATCACCGAAAGTACATGTCATCGACACCGGGGTGGCCGCTCGGCTCATGCGCATCACACCCGCCAAGCTCGCCACCCTCGACCCGACCGCCTTGGCGGAATTCGGGCATCTGCTCGAAACCTTCGTCGTCGGCGAGCTCCGAAAGCAGGTCTCCTGGCTGGACGAGCAGGTCTCCACGGGACATTGGCGCACCCACGACGGCGACGAGGTCGACTACGTCATCGAGTTCGATGACGGCCAGGTCCTGGCGTTCGAGGTCAAGGCGAACGAACGCGTTCCGGGCGCTGATCTCAAAGGCCTCCGGAGGCTGCGAGACACACTCGGCGACAGGTTCATCGCCGGAGTGGCGCTCAGCACCGGGCTGCGCTCGTTCACCTACGAGGACCGTATCCACGTCATGCCCGTCGACCGGCTCTGGACACCCATCAGCCGATAGCTCATCCGCGCTAGCTGCGCTCCGTCACACCGGCCGGGTCCGTCACCGTGGTGCGCCGCCGCGAGCGCTTCAGGGCCATCCACAATGTCGCGAGGATCGGCGCGTAGACCATGACAGCGACCACCAGACCCCACCAGAACCGGCCACTGCCCACCCCCGCGCCGAACCCCTCGCCCGCCCAGCGGGCGACATAGGACAGCAGCGGCAGGTAGAAGACGACGAAGTAACCCACAGCCAGCCCACACCCCGCGAGCCACACCCACCGGAACCACGCCCCCACCCGCAGGTCCTGAGGATCGGCCTGGTGGAGCTCGGCGCGCTGCTGCTGGTCCAGGCGGCCGACCGCCCGCCGGAGCAGGAGCGACTTGACGCGCCACAGGTCACGGCAGCCGGTGGCCGTCACCAGGACGCCGTACAGGTCGGTACGCAGGAAGATCATGCACTGCCACAGGATGCTCGCCACCAGCACGAACACCAACGCCGGCAAGGGCTGGACGGGTCCGGCCACGAGCTGCGCGACCAGCAGGACCGCGATCAGCACAGCGTCGATGGCCAGGCCCGCGAGCTGGGGCCCGTACCGTTTGCGGCGCGGGACGCTCCAGAGCTGGGACAGGTCGGTCTCGAAGACCAGGAAGAACAGCCGCCGGTCGACGCCGAAGCGGGTGCGCAGGTTCAGCGCCCGGGCGGCCAGCCAGTGCCAGCTCTCGTGCACCGCGACCAGTGCGTAGGTGACTGGCAGCATCAGCAGCAGGCTGGTGCCGATGTCGCCGGTGACCAGCAGGTCGGTGGGCCGCGGCCACAGATCCGGGCGTACGGCGAAGCACGCCACCGCCACCAGCGCGGCGAGGCCGTAGCCGCACCACGCCGCCGGGGAGAACAACGGCCGCACCAGGACGGCCGGTGGTCCGCCGATCCACCCCCGTTGTTGCACCGGCGCGGTCGCCACCGGTGCGGCCGTCCGCGCCTCGTCGTCGATGAAACCGAGCTCACTCAGCGCCGTCAGGAAGTCCGCCATGTCCACCGGCTCACCGGCGAACGCCGAGGCGCGCTCGCCGGCTTCGGCCACGGTGGCGCCGGCGAGCAGCGCCCGCACCATCACACCACCCACTGCGGGCACGGCGACGAACGTGCCCTGCTCCGGGTCGCCGATGAGCACGTCGTCGCCGTCGTCGACCACCGACAGCGGTCGGAGCCGGACGGTGGCGTCCCCGGGCACCGGTACGACACTCACGACGGTGCCCCGGCCGAACGGGCGACAGCGGCCGCGGCACACAGCGCACAGTCCGGGTTCCGCGGCCACGGCTCCCGGCGCTGGGCGCCACCGGCCGAGACGTCCAGCAGCACCTCGGCCCCGGCGGCGTACGGCGGCTCGTAGCCGGTCAGATACCGCAGCGCCTCGAACGCCACCAGTGATCCGATCAGCGCAGCCGAGGGTCCGTTCGCCCGGTTCACCCGCGGGATCCGGGCGCTGAGGCGTTGGGCCGTCACGGCCGCCGGCGGCAGCACCGCCGACGCGATGCCCTTGCCGTCGCCGTACGCGTGCACCCGGCACTCGTAGCAGCCGCTGCGTCCCGGGTCGACGGAGAAGTAGATGAGCTGGGAACCGGTCATGCCGCCGCGCACCCAGGGGATCCCGGCCCGCACGCAGGCCTCGTTGACCCAGTTGTCGATGCGTTCGCCCTGGTCGATGCCGGACACCACCAGGTCCACGCCGTCGAGCAGGCCGGTCACGTCGTCCGGCCCGCGCACCCAGCGGCGCACCGTGCGCACGTCGATGCCCGGGTTGAAGGCGCGCACCCAGTCGGCGGCCCGTTCCACTTTCGGGGTGCCGAGGTCGGCTTCGCGGTAGAGGAACTGCCGGGCCAGGTTCTTCGGCTCCACCTCGTCGTCGTCGAGCAGGGTGAGCCGGCCGACGCCGAGCCCGGCCAGGCTCTGCAGCACGTTGGAGCCGAGCCCGCCGGTGCCCAGTTGCAGCACGTGGGCGTCGCGGACCCGCTGCTGGAGGTCCGCCTCATTGACCTCCAGCGACGCGTACAGCTCGAAGAAGGCCAGGTTGCTGAAGTCGCGGCCGGCCCGCTCGCGGTCGACGGCGCGGTCCACGTCGCGCAGCATCCGCAGGCCGTCGAGGGCGGTCAGCGCTTCGGTGAGCTCGCCCTGGCCGACCGCCGGGCCGTCGGCGCCGAGCCGGGACCGCAGCTCCGCCGCCGTGCCGGGGTGGTCGCGCAGCACCGTCAGCAGGCGCTCGACCTGGCCGTCGGGGTCGTCGAGCTCCACCGAGCGGCTGGGATCGCAGACCACGTACAGGGCGGTGCCGGCGCGTTCCCAGGCACAGGGTTTCAGGCCGATCCGCATCGTTTACCTCCGTGTTGGCCGCACCGCAAGGAAAGGGCGGACGGCCGCACGGTGCCGCTGCGGCCGTCCACCTCACGTCATCAGGAGTCCGGCCACTGCGTGGACTTCACCGATTCCACCGTACGGATGATGATCTTCATCAATCTCACCTCCCTCGCACGTCCGGACTTCGTCCGCCCATCACGTATCCACAAGGGTGAAGCAGGCCATTGATACGTTTGGTATACGTTCGCCTTCCGGGGATACGGGGACCGACGGGGGCCTTTCGTGAAACTGGTGCTGCTGGGGCCGGTCGGGGTGGTCGTCGAGGGACGGCCGGTGCACATCGAACGCGCGCAGCGGCGGGCCGTGCTGGCCTATCTGCTGTTGCACCCCAACCAGACCGTTACGACGGATCAGCTGATCGACGCCCTGTGGGGGGCCGCGCCACCGGCGACGGCGAAAAGGCAGATCTTCGCGGCGGTCTCGGCCGTACGCCGGGCGTTGCGCACCGCCGGGCGGGAGCCGGTCACGAGCGCCGGAGGTGGTTACCGGGCGACCGTGACCGCTGCGGAGCTCGACCTGCTCGCGTTCACCGAGCACCGCGACCGGGGGCAGCAGCTGGCCCGGGCCGGCGAGCTGACGCGGGCCGTCGCCGCCCTGCGGTCCGGTCTGGGCCTGTGGTCCGGAACGCCACTCGGCGGAGTGAGCGGCGCCTTCGTCGACCAGGCCCGGCACCAGCTGGAAGATCAACGGCTGGCCGCGCTGGAGACGTTGTTCGACACGGAGAACGAGCTCGGCAATCACCATGCCGTGGTCGACGATCTGGCCGCTCTCGCCGCCGCCCATCCCTTCCGGGAGAGGCTGGCCGGCGCGCTGATGCTGGCGCTCTACCGCAGCGGCCGCCCGGCCGAGGCGCTCGCCACCTATCGCCGCCTCCGGCAGACCCTCTCCGGCGAGCTGGGCATCGATCCGGGCCCGCCGGTCACCGAACTGCACGACCGGATCCTGCGCAACGACGACGCGTTGCGTACGCCCGCTGCCGCCCGGGAAGCCGGCAGCGGGGCGGCCCGGCACTTCCTGCCGCACGACATCCCCGACTTCACCGGGCGGTCCGCGGAGCTGGCGGGGCTGGACGCGCTGCTCACGGCCACGCCGGGCGGGACCGACGTGGTGATCGTCAGCGCGGTCGTCGGCGTCGGCGGCGTCGGCAAGACCGCGCTGGCCGTGCACTGGGCGCACCGGATCGCCGCACGCTTCCCGGATGGGCAGCTCTACCTCGACCTCCGGGGGTACGACGAGCGCCGTCCGCTGCCGGCCGCCGAGGCGCTCGGCGTGATGCTCCGGACGCTGGGCGTTCCACCGCGACAGATCCCCGCTGATGTCGACGAGGCGGCGGCGCTCTACCGCGCGACCATCGCGGGTCACCGCGTGCTGATCCTGCTGGACAACGCCGCTTCTGCCGCGCAGGTGCGCCCGATTCTGCCGGCCACTCCGGGCACGCTCGTCCTGGTGACCAGCCGCGACGCGCTCGGTGGACTGATCGCGCGGGACGGGGCAAGGCGCGTCGAGGTCGGCCTACTGTCGCCCGGGGACGCCGTGGAGCTGCTCGCCCGCATTCTCGGCGTCGAGCGGGTCGCCGGGGAGGCGCAGGCGACCGACGACCTGATCCGCGCCTGCGGCTTCCTGCCCCTGGCCCTGCGGATCGCGGCAGCGAACCTCGCCGCCCGGCCACGGACGAGGATCGCCGCGTACGTGCGGGAGCTGCTCGGCGGCCGGCGGCTCGACGCGCTGCTGGTCGACGGGGACCCGCAGAGCAGCCTGCGGACGATCTTCGACCAGTCGTACCGTCGCCTCGGGCCCGCCACGCAGCGGGCCTTCCGGCTCCTCGGGTCCGCACCGGTTCCGGACCTCACCGCCGCGGCCGCCGCGCAGCTCCTCGGCCGGACAGCCGGGCAGGCGCAGGCTGCGCTGCGGGCGCTGGCCGACGCCCATCTCGTCGCCGAGCACCGGCCCGGCCGTTTCACCATGCACGACCTGGTCCGCGAGTACGCCCGGCACCGGGCCGGCCCCGCGGACCTGCGCGAGGAGCGGGCCGCGGCGCTGGCCCGGGTGCTGTCCTGGTTCGTGACGGGCGCCGAGACCGCGGCCGCGCGGCACAATCCCGCCCGGATCAGGCTGCCCCCGACCGGTCCGTTTCCGCCGTTCGCGACGGCGGAGGAGGCCGCGAGGTGGCTCACCGCCGAACTGCCGAACCTGGTGGCGGTGGTGGAGACCGGTACGGCCCTGGGCCACCCGGATGCGGTGTGGCGCCTGGTCTTCGCCGGTCAGCCGTTCCTCAACGCCACGATCGAGCGGGCCACCATGCTCTCGCTGGGCCGGGCCGCACTGGCCGCGGCCGAGCTCAGCACCGACCCCCGCGCGCGGCCGGCCGCCGAGCTGGCCATGGCCCACTCCTACACCACCAACGGGTACGACAGCCTCGGCATGCCGCACGCCGAGCGCTGCCTCGAGCTGGCCCGGCAGTCCGGCTGGCGCGAGCTGGAGCCGGAAGCACACAACGCGCTGAGCGTGTACCACCTGCTCGGCGGCGACCTGCGCAGCGCGGCGGAGCACGCCCGGTCCGCGTTCGACGGGTCGATGGCGCTGGGCGTCGAGCCGCCGCAGTACCTCGGCAAGGTCGCCCTGATCGAAATGCTGATGGGCTCCCTGGCCGAGGCGAGCGACCACTTCGAACGAACCCTGGCCAGCCCCGGCCACCGCGCCGGCTACAGCCGGGCCATCACCCTGCTCAACCTGGCCGAGGTACGCACCCTCCAGGGCCGCCCGGTGCAGGCCGACCAGCTGCTGGTCGAGGCGCTCGCGCTGCTGGCGGAGGCGGGCAACGCCCACGTCACCGCGCTGGCCCGGGCCGACCTGGCGGTGATCCGGTACGCGAGCGGTCAGCGCACCGAGGCCTGGGACCTGCTGGACCAGGCCCGGTCGGTGCTGGCCGCCTCGACGGACGTGCTGGCCCGTACGCAACTGGCCGGCCGGCATGCTGACCTGCTGCTCGCCGCGGACCGGCCGGCCGACGCGACCGAGATCCTCGAGCCCGCGCTCGCCGAGGCGGAGCCGTACGGCAACCACTACCCGACGACCCAGACCCTGATCACCCTGGCGCGGGCCTGCGCTCCGGCCGACCTCGACCGGGCCGCCGACTTCGCGGCCCGAGCCGTCGACGCGGCCCGCAAGGGGCAGTTCCGGCTGCTCGAAGGCCGGGCGCTCAACGAGGTGGCGCGGGTGCACCTGCTGGCGGGCCGGCGGGCCGAGGCCCGGGAGGCGGCCGACGCGGCGCGGCGCATTCATGAGGCGACCGGCCACGAACCCGGCCTGCGCGAGGCGCACCGGCTGCTCGCCGAGACCGTCAGCGGCTGAAGGGACGCGAGAGCGACGAAAGGCCGACCCAACAGCAAAGGCCCGGACATCAGTCCGGGCCTTACACAAGGGTGGAGCTGAGGGGACTCGAACCCCTGACCCCCACACTGCCAGTGTGGTGCGCTACCAGCTGCGCCACAGCCCCTTGCCTGTCCCCGGGATCCCCCGGGCACTCACGGAATAGTACACACCTTCCGGGCCCCCTCGTGCGGAGGGGGCGGCAGGCGTGTCAGTTCAGTGAGACGTCCGGGGGGAAGTGGGCCACCGCGGCCAGGATGTCGCCCTGGCGGCGCAGGACCATGGCCCACAGGTCGTCCGGGCGGTTGACGAACGGGTCTCCCGGGAGGGCGTCGAAGACGAACCAGGAGCCGGCCGCGATCTCCTCCTCCAGCTGGCCCGGGGACCAGCCCGAGTAACCCGCGAAGACCCTGATGCCCGCCACGCTCTCGCGCAGGCGGTCCGGGTCGGCCGACAAATCCACCGTGCCGAGCGCGCCCGCCACCTGGTGGAAGCCGGACACCCGCTTCTTCACCTGGGGGCGGGTGCGGGCCAGGCAGATCGCCGATTCGGGCTGCACCGGGCCGCCCTCGAACAGCACTGCCGGGTCGCCGGCCAGTTCGCCCCAGTTGCCCAGTACGTCCGCCACCGGGACCTCGGTCGCCCTGTTCAGCACCACGCCCAGCGCGCCGCCGGTCTCGTGGGCCACCAGCAGCACCACGGTGCGGTCGAAGTTCGGGTCTTTCAGGGTCGGGGTCGCGACCAGAAGCTGACCGGTCATCGACTCCATCGAGCGACCTCCGATGCGCTGCTCTTCACTGAACACGGCAGCCCCACCTTCGCCCCTGGAGGCCTTCGGTCAACGCCATGCTTGGACATTAGCCTGCGTTTCCGGCCACCGATAAGGTCTGGCGCATGAACGAGCCACCCGCGGAGGCGGAGATCGGCGTCATCGGCGGATCGGGCCTCTACGCCCTCCTCGACGGCGCGACCGAGCATCAGGTGTCCACGCCCTACGGTCCGCCGTCGGATCCGGTCACCGTGGCCGAGGTCGGCGGGCGCCGGGTGGCGTTCCTGCCGCGGCACGGCCGGGATCACCGGTTCCCGCCGCACAAGATCCCCTACCGGGCCAATCTGTGGGCGTTGCGGTCGCTGGGCGTACGCCAGATCATCGCGCCCTGTGCCGTCGGCGGGCTGCGGCCGGAGCTCGGTCCCGGCACCTTTGTGGTCCCTGACCAGCTCATCGACCGGACCAGCGGCCGCGAGCAGACGTTCTACGACTCCGGCGCGGTGCACGTGTCGTTCGCCGATCCGTACTGCCCGGACGGCCGGCAGGCCGTGTTGCGGGCCGGCGCGCGGATCGATCCGGTCGACGGCGGCACGATGGTCGTGGTCGAGGGGCCGCGGTTCTCGACCCGGGCGGAGTCGCGCTGGTTCACCGCGATCGGCGGCACGGTGGTCAACATGACCGGGCATCCGGAGGCGGTGCTGGCCCGCGAGCTGGCCCTCTGCTACACGGCGATCGCTCTCGTGACGGACCTGGACGCCGGTGTGGAAGGCGACCACGGGGTCACCCAGGAGGAGGTCTTCTCCGTCTTCGCCGAGAACACGGCGCGGCTGCGCGAGGTGCTGCTCGACGCGGTGCAGGCGCTGCCCACCGAGCGCACCTGCGCCTGCGGGAGCGCCCTGGACGGGATCAAGCTTCCCTTCGCGCTGCCCTGAGCCGCTTGGCCTCGTACATCTTGAGGTCGGCCGCGTGGATGAGGTCGTCGGCGGCGTCGCCGGCGACCAGGCCGACGCTGGCGCGTACCGCGATCGTCCGGCCGTCGATCAGCGCGGGCTGCGCGATCAGGTCGAGGAAGCGGTCCGCGAAGCGGCGGGCGGCGAGTTCGTCACCGGCCGCCACGAGTACGGCGAACTCGTCGCCCCCGAGCCGCGCCACAAGATCGTCCGCGCCGGCCGCCTCCCGCAGCCGCGCGGCGACGAACTGGAGCACCTCGTCGCCGGTGTGGTGCCCGTACGTGTCGTTGACCGCCTTGAAGCCGTCCAGGTCGATGAGCAGCACCGCCGCCCGGCAGCCGGGCGCGTCGCGCATCCGCTCGGCGAACAGCCGCCGGTTGGCCAGTCCGGTCAGCGGGTCGTGGTCGGCCTGGTGACGCAGCTGTTCGTGCAGCTCGCGGGTCTCGGTGACGTCCCGGGCGTTGGCCACCACCCCGTCGATGCCGGGTTCGCCGACCAGGTTGGTGGCGATCACCTCGAGCCAGCGCCAGGAGCCGTCGGCGTGCGCGAAGCGGGTCTGGTACGTCAGCGTGGCGCCGGTGGTGGCCAGCAGGTGGCCGAGCCGCGGGCGGATCTCGTGCAGGTCGTCCGGGTGCAGGAAGGCGATCATGGGCCGGCCGAGGATGTCCGCCACGTCGTAGCCCAGCGTCCGGTGCAGGGCCGGGCTCGCGTACGCCAGGCGCCCGGCCCGGTCGGTGATCGAGGTGATGTCGGACGAGTGCCGGACCAGCGAGTCCAGCCGGCGCTCGCGCAGGGTGATCTCCAGCAGGCTCTCGTCGAGCTTGTCCAGCAGGACGGCGTTCTCCGCGAGGGCGAGCATCTGCCGTACGACAACCAGCGCGACGTTGAGCACCAGCCCGGCCAGCGCTCCCCAGGCCTGGTAGCCCAGGCCGCTGTCGAGCAGAACCGCGATCAGCGCGACGAAGGTCACCAGGGTGGCCGAGTACGGCAGGACGCTGTAGCGGCGCGGTCCGGGCCGCTGGAACATCCCGGGGTCGCGCTGCGCCTGCCGGGCCTGGATCCGCGGCCCGACCATGAACAGGATCGCCGGCGTCACGAGCAGGATGAGCTGCCACGACAGCGACCCGGACGAGCCGGTGCCGGGCAGGACGGTGGTGGCGAGGCCCTGGATGCCGGCCCCGGTGAGCATCACCACGGCGGCGGCCCGCGACATCGGGCTCACCCCGCTGAGCCCGAGCTTCACGGCGGCGAAGACCCCGGCCATGATCAGGCCGGTGCCGAACACGGCGGTGACCAGCGTGTCGGTCCCGGCCGCGGCGAGCGCCGACCGGGTCACCAGGCACCAGGCCACGACGGCGAACGCGGTCATGGTGGCCGCCGCGTCCAGCAGGAAGCGGATGCGGGCCCGCCGGGAGCCCACGCCGGTGGGATAGGTCACGGTCACGCCGACGATGGCCGCGGCGCCGACCAGCAGGGCCACGGTCTGCACGAAGCCGACGGTGAGGGTGGTGGCTGCGGGGTCGAGCAGCGTCTGCACAACCTTGAAGGTGTCGCCGACGCTGAAGGCGGCCGCGGCGAAGGCGGTGGCGTTCCAGAACCGCCGGGGCGCCGGCGGCGTCTGCACCATCCGGGCGATCCGCCGGGCCAGCACGAACAGTCCCACGTCGGTGGCGAGCAGGCTCAGCCAGCCGACGAGCACCTGGAGCCGGTCGCCGCCCACCCCGAGGGCAAAAAACCCCACAAGACCCAGGGCCAGCGGTACGAGGACACGCAGCACCGGATCACGCACTAGCGAGGGCCCCTGCACGCCGGAACGATCGACGCGCCGGGGCCGCACCTGAGGGATCAGCCGACCGGGCTCAGATCCAGCACGTAGGAATCGCCCTCGCGGCGGAAGCCGAGCTTGTCGTAGTACGGCGAGACCATGCCGGGCGGGGTGACCACCGTCCGGCAGCCGCGCCTGAGGAAGAACTGGCTCTGCCGGTAGACGAACTCCCCGGGCGTGAAATCCCGGTACCGCTGTGTGACGTAGTCCAGTTGTACGCGCGCGACGCCGTCCTCGGTGGCCGCGAACAGCACCACCCCGACCACCTCGTCGCCGTTGACCACGAGGAAGGCGGCAGTGTCCTGGGCTGCGGCGTCCCAGCGGAAGCCCGGGTTGAAGCGGGCGATGTCCCGGCTGTGCAGCCGCAGCGTGTGCGCGAGGAATTCGTCGTCGGTACGCACCTCGACCACCTGGTACGCCTTCTCGTCGTGGCGCGAGGCGAGCATCCTGGCCAGGTACCAGACGTTGATCACCGCGAGGACGACGTTCAGGCCCACCATCGGCCACACCGCCAGCGCCGCGTTGAAGCCGATGAGCACGAGGCACCCGATCAGGTTCAACGCGCGCAGGCGCAGCAGCCGCGTCTGCAGCAGGGACCACACGAGCAGGGCCGAGCCGGTCCAGCCGATCACGTCGAGCCAGGTCATGTGCCTAGACTATGAGACGCGAACCGGCGCAGCCCTACAACCAGGCGGCTCCGAGGTAGAGCCGGTGGTCACTGGCCGAGGTGTAGAGCGTGTCACCCGTCTCTCCCGCGAAGTGCGGGGAGGTGAAGATGTAGTCGATCTTCCGGCCACCGTACGGGTTGAAGGTGATCTCGTTGTCGGCCTCGTCGGCGTCGGTGAAGAAGGTCTTCAAGCGGGCCACGCCCGGCTGGTACAGGAAGGCGTTGTAGTCACCGGCGGAGAGCACGGGCCCGCTCTTGGTCAGCAGCCACTCGTACAGCGACAAGAGATCCTCCTCGTTGCCGAGCGCGACACTCGTGGCGTTGTGCACGCTTGCGGCGAAGAGCTTCCGGCCTTTCACCTGGGCGTACATCCCGACCGAGTGACGACCCGAGGGCAGGATCTTGACGTGCTTGGATCCGAGCATGGACCCTCGCACGATGACCGCGATGCCGTAGCTCCGGCCGTACCGTTTGTCATGGTTGTCGCAGGTCGCGAGAGACTTGGTGGCGGTGAAGGCCGCCGAGTAGCCCCGCGGAAGACGATCCGTGATGTAGCGGTACTGCGAATAGCACACCTCCTGCAGGGAGGCGACGTCGATGGACCGGCTCCTGATCTGCGTGAGCGTGTAGGAAGCCGGCGCCATGGACCCCTTGCTGCACATCACTCCGCACAGGTTGAACGCCATGGAACGAATCAGCACCCTGGCCGAGGCGTGGGCGGCTGTCGGCGTCGCCACCACCGCCAACGCGCAGAGCCAGACCAGGAGACGACGCAGATCAGCGCGAGAGCGAGGCATGGCTACGACGATCGCCGCCGCTGGGCACAGTTGGGTAGGGGCCCGGTTGCTTTGCCGGTGTGCGCGACGACCGTCACCGGGTGGATGTCCCCCCTTCAGGGTCGGCTTCGGTGGCAGCTCCGGTCCGCTCGCCGGCGAACATGCGGTCCTCGTCCAACGCCGACGTCTGCACGACCAGCACGTCGCACACGGCGTTACGCACGACGCCGGCCGGCACGGATCCCAGCAGCTGCCCCTGACTCGCGCCCAGCCCCCGGTTTCCCACGACGATGAGGTTGGCCGGATTGGCACCGACCGTGTCGAGCAGGGCCTGCGCCGGGTCGCCCGCCACGAGCCGCTGCTCGATGTACCTCGCCCGTTCCTTGGTCAGCCCGGTGACGGACTTGGCGAGGGCCTCGCGTGCAGCCTCGGCGCCATGGACGTCGCGGTGCAGGCCCGCTGCGGCGCCTTCCGCCGGTTCGGAGCCTTCCCGGTACGCCGTGACGACGACCAGCCTGGCCTGCGCCGCCTGGGCCACCTCGGCGGCCCGGTCGACGGCGTACAGGCTGGTCGGGGTGCCGTCCGAACCGACCACGACCCGGTCGTACACGGTGATGCTGCGCTTGCTGCCGAGCGGCACGATCGGCGACTCGTCGGCCTCGTCGGGCGGGTTCACCCACAGCATCGCCACGGCGCCGATGCCCAGCAGGACGCCGGCCAGCATGATCGCGTTGCTGCCCTTGCCGCCGAGCAGGTGCTGGAAGATCCAGCCGAAGGTGATCGTCTGGATCAGCATCGGCACCACGATCATCATGTTCAGGATGCCCATGTAGACGCCGGTGCGCTTGGCCGGGACCATGCTGGCGACCATCAGGTACGGCACGCCGACCGCGCTGGCCCAGAAGATGCCCACCCCGATCATCGGCAGCAGGGCGACGTACTGGTTGTCGATGCGGGACAGCCAGACCAGCGACAGGGCGGCCAGGCCCAGCGCCACCGCGTGCACCCGCTTGGCACCGATCCGGCGGGCGAAACCGACCAGGAACAACGCGGAGACCATGGTGACGAAGTTGTACGCGGCGTTCTGCAGCCCGCTCCACCCGATCGCGGCGTCCCAGCCCGCCCCGCCTTCCTCCGGCGTGGCCCCGAACACCGTCTCGCCCAGGCTGACCGCCAGGAACTGCCAGTAGATGAACATCGCGTACCACTGGAAGAGGAACACCACGCCGATCTTGTGCATGGCGACCGGCATCACCTTGACGGCGTCCGCGATCTCCGCGACGGCGTGGTGCAGACCCTTGGGCGTGGCCCGGATCTCGCGGAGCTCCTCGTCCGACGGCGTCAGTTCCCGGGTACGCGCCATCGCGGTCAGCACGGTCAGCAGGATGCAGACGGTGCCGATCATGAAGCAGACGTACATCCAGTAGGGCACGCCGTTGCCGGCCTCCTCCTGCAGCGCCGTCACCTTCTGCAGGATGAACAGCGACAGGTTGGCCAGCACCGCGCCGGCCCCGGTGAACATGCTCTGGGTCAGGAAGCCGCGCGCGAGCTGGGATTTCGGCAACCGGTCGGAGATGAACGCCCGGTACGGCTCCATCGAGGTGTTGTTGCCGGCGTCGAGCAGCCAGAAGCAGATGACGGCGAGCCAGAGGATGCCGACGAACGGGAACAGGAACAGGATGACCGCGCACAGCAGCGCGCCGACGGTGATGAACGGGCGTCTGCGGCCCCAGCGCGGATGCCAGGTCCGGTCACTGATCGCGCCGATCAACGGCTGGATGATCAGCCCGGTGACCGGCCCGGCCAGGTTGAGGATCGGCAGCTGGTCGGGGTCGGCCCCGATGAGCAGGAAGAGCGGGTTCACCGCCGACTGGGTGAGGCCGAAACTGAACTGGACCCCGAAGAACCCGAGGTTCATCATCAGCAGGGCGCGACCCGTCATGAGCGGCCGGCGCTCGGCCTGGCCCACATCTGTCGAGACGGTGTCCGATGTCGTGGTGGTCATGGCGACCCTCCGGCCACTGTGATCAAAGTCACCTGTTTCTCGACGCTAAACCGATCCGGGAAGACCCGCAACCGCTGTCGATACGTGGTGCAGCATGAGTGCCGAGGCACGCATCAACCTCGACGCCCCCCACGGCTTGTAATAGCGTCGATCCGAAGGTCACGGGCGTTCCGGCGTGACCCCACCTCCGCCGGTCGGTCGACACTGGAGAGGAGACGACGGTGAGCACATGGAAGACCATCGTGGTCGGCGTCGACGGATCACCCGGCAGCCGCAAGGCCCTGACCTGGTCCGCCGCCGAAGCCGCGGACCACGGCGCGGACCTGGTCGTGGTGAACGTGTGGGAACACACCCTGCTGCCCCCGGCGGGCAACGTGAGCGTGTCGGAGAGGTACGTCCCCGACCCGAGCCAGCGCACGGCCGACGATCTGCTCCAGGTCATCAAGGAGGAGCTCGGCGACAACCCGGCGATCCTGATCAAGGCCCAGGTGAAACAGGGCCGGGCGGCCAAGGTCCTGATCGAGGAGTCGGAGAACGCCGACATGCTGGTGGTGGGAAAGCGCGGCCACGGCGGGTTCGCGGGGCTGGTGCTGGGCTCAGTGAGCCAACACGTAGCCGCCTACGCAAAATGCCCGGTGACCGTGGTCCGCTAGCGCTCGCGTTCTCTCTGGGCGAGGCGCTGGACCTGCCCGTCGTGCACCTCGCTCACCCACTCCCACCCCGGCTCAGCCGACGAACCGACCCGTGGATCATCGACACCGTGCCCCTCCCGCAGGGCGAGCACATACGCCCGATCCAGCTCAATCCGCGCACGCACCTGATCAGCTCCGCCCACCGACCCATGCCCGGGGACGACAACATCAACGCCACCCGCCGCACCTTCCAGCAGCCGTAAAGCGTCCAGATAGTCCTCGATCGGATCAGCGCCGCCGTTCAGATCAAGCATCGGAACCAGCACGTCAGACAGCATGTCCCCAGCGACAAGAACGCCCCGCTCCTCGATCAGCAGCGCCGCGTGGCCCGACGCATGGGCTTGATGCTCGATGATCTGGACGTGTGGGCCGTCCCAGGGAATCAGCGCCGCCCCGGCCGGCAGGCCAGCAATGTGGCCGAGCAGCTCCAGCGGCACCTGCGCGACAATGTCCTGCGGTATCAGCGCAGCGACACGAGCCCTCGCACCCGCGTCCGACAGCCGAGCCCGGACCATGGCCGCACACCCGGCCGTCCCGTAACGAGGCGCCGAGCCGAGCGCGGAATGCCAGAGCAGGTGATCCCAATGCGGATGCGTCGAGAAGCCCGCCACCACAGTCCGACCCGACTCGGACAGGTCATTCGCCAGACAGACCAGTTCATGGTCCTGCACCCCGGCGTCGATGAGCAGCACGCCGTCCCGGCCCTGCACGACAACGGCATTGCTCTGGCAGAACGAACTCTCGTGGACGAGCACACCCTCCGCGATTTGTTTCAGCACCGGGCTGTCCTCCGCTTGGGCATGAAGCCGGTCAGGCGCCGGCGACCTCGGCCTGGATGGTGTCATGGGTGACCGGCCCGCCGCAGCAGCGCCAGGCCTTCGGCCGCGTGATGGCGGCGGCGATCAAGGACGGCGACGACCCGGCCACCGTGGCCAAGGTGATCGTCCAGGCCGCGACGGACCCGAAGCCGAAACTGCGCTACACCGCCGGTCCCCTCGCCGGTCGCGCCCGCACTCTGCGCCGCTTCGTGCCCGCCCGGGCCTTCGACAGCCAGCTCCGCAAGCTCAACCAGCTGACCGGCTGAGGCTTGACATTGTCGCATGCTATGACTCATTGTCTTGAGACAAATCTTGCGACATTCGGAGGTGGCGACATGCGCGAGGCGGACCGCGCGGAGGCTGGGCGGTGGCTGGCCCGGCACGGCCTGACTGAGGCCGAGCCGACCCCGCTGATCGCAAGGCGGCTGGCGGTGCGGCGGCGGGCCAAGGTTGCCGACAGTGCTCTGCTGGCCGCGTACCTGATGGGCGCAGCCCTCACGCACGTGCTGGCGCTGCCCGCCGACGCCTCACCCTCCCGGCTGCCGCTGCTGGTCCTGGCGGCCTTGGTGGTCGCGTTGCTGGTGGCGCAGTGGCTGCTCGCCGGGTGGGTGCGGCGCGCCGACCGGCAGGTCGGCGCGCAGCTGCCCCAGCGGGTGGCCCATCCGGTCCAGCTCGGCTGGGCGGCGGTGCTGGGCCGCCCGTACGCGGCCTTCACGGTCGCCGCCTTCACCGGCGCCCTGCTGCTCGCGGTGAGCGTGCTGCCGGTCGCGGACCCCACCCTGCGGAAGGGCGCGATCGTCGTACTGATCGGCCTGGCCGGCGCCGCGACCGGGACCGTCCTGCAGCTGCGCCAGGTCCTGGCGAGCCCGGCCGTGGCGGAGGACGAGGCGTCACTCACGGCCGATGTCATCATGCGGGTCGAGGACGCCCGCGCCCTGGTGACACCCAGCCTGGTGTGGTCGCTGCCGGCGATTTTCCTGTACGGGGATTCGCTCGGCTGGTGGAACGCAGTCTCCCTGGCGCTCATCGTGGCGGGCGCTATCGCCCTCTACCTGATCCAGGCCCGCACCACGGGTGTCGCAACGGCGGCCCGGCGAGCGCTGACCACCTGATGATCGTCATCGACACGGCCTCGCCGATGCCGCCGTACGAGCAGCTCCGGGCCCAGCTCGCCCGGCAGATCCAGGACCGATCGCTCGCCGTCGGCGCGCGATTGCCGACGATCCGTCGGCTCGCGGCCGACCTGGGCCTCGCCGTGAACACCGTCGGCCGGGCATACCGGGCGCTGGAGGAGGCCGGCCTGATCGAGACCCGCGGGCGGGCCGGCTCGTTCGTCTCGGCCTCCGGCGAGCAGGCCCGCGAACAGGCTCACCGCGCCGCCCGCGAGTACGCGGCGCTCATCGCCAGCGTCGGCATCGATCGCACCGAAGCGGTCCGGATCGTCGAGGCGGCCCTGTCCGTGCCGGCCACCGCCCGGTCTTAGGCCGCTCCGCCCTCGAAAAGCGGGAGGGTGAGCGCCGAGTGCTCGGGCCGCCCCTCGGCGGGCGGAAGGGAGTCGAGACTACGCAGCATCTCGTTGCGCTTCACCATGGCTTCCTCGGTACGCGGGAAGAGGGTGGAGTCCCCCTCACCGACGAGGTTCTGGTTCATCTCGACGAACGGCCGGGTGGCGTCCTCGAAGGCCGCGAAGGCGGCTTCATGGTCTGCACCGGTGGCCAGGGCGTCGGCGAGCATGTAGGCGCCCACCAGGCCCAGGCTGGTTCCCTGCCCGGTCAGGAACGACGGGGCGTAGGCGGCGTCGCCGACCAGGGCGACCCGCCCGGTGGACCACCGGGGCATCCGGATCTGACTGATCACGTCGAAGAAGAGATCGTCGGCCGAGCGCATGGCGGCGACCATGCGAGGGATCTCCCACCCGTCATCGGCGAAGACCGAGGCAACGAGCTCACGTTGCGCCTCGGGGTCACGGAAGGCTTCGTACGGCGGCTCCTCCCGGTCGAAGGTGAGGAAGCCGTGCACGGTCCGGCGGTCGCCGACCGCGTAGACGGCGGCACCCCGGCCCGGGCGGCTCCACGTCAGACCCTCGTGCGAGAGGCCGAGCTCGTTCGGCATGGTGAAGCCGGCGAAGCAGTGGCCGAGGTACCGGTGGAACTGCGCCTCGGGCCCGAAGGCCAGCCGCCGGGTGTTCGAGTGCAGGCCGTCCGCGCCGACGACGAGATCAAAAGTGCGCTGCGCCCCGCTGCGGAAGGTCACCTCGACCCCGTCCGGGCGCTGGTCGAGGGACGCGATGCTGTCGTCGAACCGGAACTCCACGTCGTCGCGGACCGTGGCGTACAGGATCTCGGTGAGATCGCCCCGGGGGACCTCGATGTCCCGGCCCTCGACCCCGCGGACCACGACGTCCGGCTTGACCGAGGTGATCACGCTGCCGTCCGGGTTGAGAAAGGTGAGCCGCTCCGTGTGGATGTGGGCGTCCCGCAGCTTCGGCAGGATCCCCATCCGCCGTACGACTTCCAGCCCGGTCCCGCGGATGTCGATCGGATAGCCGCCCCCGCGGATCGCGCCCGCCTTCTCCACGACCGTGACCTCAAAACCGCGTCGCCGCAGCCAGTACGCCAGTGTGGGACCAGCAATACTCGCGCCGGAAATGAGTACCCTGCTCATGACTTACCTCCCAGGTAGCTACCTCAGGTATCTATCCCGGAAACTATATACCTAACTTAGGTATCGAAACGAGCGTGATGACCGACACCACCGACGACGCAGAGTTCGACCTGCTGGCAGTGCTGCCGCGCCTGAGCCGGCTCGGCACGGTCATGAACCGGAGCCGGCTCATCGAACGCGCCACCGAGAGCGCCGGCGCCGATCTGGACCGCCCGGCAATCTCGGTGCTGGTCACGCTGCACATGGGAGGCGGCCCGCTCCGGGTCGGCGAGATCGCCAAGCGCATGCAGGTCGTCGGCCCGCACGTCACCCGCCAGGTCCACGAACTGGAACGGCGCGGCCTGGCCCGGCGGATCCCGGACGCCCTGGACCAGCGCGCCCGGCTGGTCGAACTGACCCCGGACGGAACGGCGGCGGTGGGGCGCTACATGGGGACGGTGTTGGGCCTGCTCGGCGACGTACTCGCAGACTGGTCGCCGGAGGACCGCCGAACCTTCGGACGTCTGCTCGAACGCTTCGCCACCGACCTGACCACCCGCCTCCAGACCCTGGACAACGAGTAGCACCGGCCATCGAGCCCCTGCCGCATCCGCGACGGTTGAAGCTCGCCCAACACCTCGCCATCGGGCAACCTCTCAGCTAAGGAGGGCCGTCATGTCCGAGGCACCCGCGCAGTTCAACATTCGCGACGCGAAGACAAACCTCTCGCGGATCATCGACCGTGTTGAGCACGGCGAAGAGATCATCATCAGCCGAGCCGGCACCCCGGTCGCAAAGGTGATCCCGTTGAGCCGCAGGGTCGACAGAGTTGGCCGAGGCTCCCTTGCCGGCCAACTTGCCATGGCCGAGGACTGGGACTCCCCCGAGGTCAATGAGTCCATCGCACGGGACTTCGGCCTCGCATGAGCCTGCTCCTCCACACGCATGTCGTGCTCTGGTGGCTTACGGACGACCCCACCCTCGCCGCCGAGATCAAGGACCGGCTCGACCACGAACCCGACGTTTACGTCAGCCCTGCGACGATCTGGGAAGTCGCCATCAAGCAGTCGATCGGCAAACTCGACAAACCGGCCGATCTCCCTGAGCGCATCCGCGACAGCGGCTTCCGGCATCTGGATCTCACTGCTGAGCACGGCATCGTCGCCGGACGACTTCCGCTCATCCACCGGGATCCGTTCGATCGGATGCTCATCGCCCAAGCTCAGGTGGAACGACTGACGCTGATGACCCGCGACGCCGAGATCCCGAAGTACGACGTCGAAACGCTGGCCGTCTGACGCCAGCATGACCGATCGGCCAAGCGCAACCACCGCACGAGCGCAACCAAACCGCACGAGCGCAACCACCGCACCGCGGGGCCTCCGGGGGCTCGGCCCCCGGAGCAGACATGACGAGGCCCCCCGGTCCGCGCTTTCCGCGGACAGGAGGGCCTCGGGACCTCGTGGAGGTGCCGGGAATCGAACCCGGGTCCTTCGGTGTTTCGTCAGGGCTTCTCCGAGCGCAGCTCACTATGCCTCTACTCGGCCCCGGCGTTCACGTGAGCAAGATGCCGTGACGGGCCCAGTCGCTGATTAATCTCGCCGTGCGGTCCCCGCGACCGGGACCGGTTGGCCAACCTTCTAGCTGATGCCGGAAGTCTGAGACGAAGGTGTTCTCAGCCCGACAGAGTCGCTACTCGCCTCAGGCGGCGAGAGCGAACTCAGCGCGATTGGAATCGGCGCTTATTGGTTTCCGACGACCGATTCTCGAGACGACGTCGGCTTCCTCGGCTCGCTTCCCCTGTCTCCACGTACGAAGTCGAAACCAGTCACCCCCCAGTTGTGTACCCGCCAACTCTAACGCGTCCGGCCCCGGACTTCATTCCGGTATCAGCCCAGCCCGCACGGCGCGCCGTCGACGGTGCAGGCAGTCGGCTGGATCCGGCTCCTGACCTGCTTCGACGCCTCGAAGCCGAGCATCGCCGTGGCACCCGGTGCGAGCGGGCCGCCGGTGAGGACGAAGGTGTTCCCGTCGCGGGTCAGCTGGGCGTTCCAGGTGTTGCCGACCCGCACACCGGCGTCGGGGTCGTAACTCACCCGGACCGTCCAGTTGCGGGCCGGGCCGCTCTTGTTGGTGATCTCGACGCCGGCGATGAAGCCCCGGTCCCAGCTCCCGCCGGTCCGGTATGCCGCCGTGAACGAGGCTGCGGGCGCTGGTGGTGACGTCGTCCGCCGCGGCGCCGGCTTCTTGCTCGGCGACCGGGAAGGACGCGGGGAGGACCGAACCGGGGTCGGCGAGGCCGAGGAGGGCGACGCCGAGGGCGGCACGGCTGAGGGCGGCGGGACGGACGTGGGCGGGACGGAGAGCTCAGCCCCGCCGAGGGGCACCGTCGGCTGGACCATCAGCGGGACGCGGCCGTCCGCCTCGGCCGGCCCCACGGCCCGGATCGCCACCCAGGAGACCAGGACCACCAGGAGCGTGGCCGCCCCGGCGATGAACGTGTACCGGCGCAGGGGGATGACGGTGTTGTGCTTGCCGGGCAACTGCGGTCCCTTCGCGCGACGGGTGGGCCGCGGCGACATTACCGGTCAGGCCATGCCCTTGCTACGTCGGCCCAGCGCCTTGTTGATCTCCTTCTGCGCGTCCCGGGCGGCCAGGTCCTGGCGCTTGTCGTACGCCTTCTTGCCCTTGGCCAGGCCGAGCTCGACCTTGGCGTACCCGTTGTGGAAGTAGACCGACAGCGGCACCAGGGTGAGGCCGTCCTCGCGGAGCTTGCCCATCATCTTGTGGATCTCGTCGCGCTTGAGCAGCAGCTTGCGGACCCGGCGGGGCTCGTGGTTGGTCCAGGTGCCCTGGGTGTACTCCGGGATGTGCATGCCGTGCAGGAAGATCTCGCCGTTGTTCTCGTGGCCGAACGCGTCGACCAGCGACGACCGCCCGGCGCGCAGCGACTTGACCTCGGTGCCGGTCAGCACCATGCCGGCCTCGTAGGTGTCGAGGATGGCGTAGTCGTGCCGAGCCTTGCGGTTCGAGGCCACGACCTTGCGCCCCTGTTCGCGTGGCATCGGTGTGCTCCCTGCTGATGGCGGCAAAAAGAAAGGCCCGGCCGACCGGCCGGACCCCTCAATGGTACGCGCGGAGCCTCAGCAGAGGCATCCGGGTAAATAGTCGAGCGGGTTCTTCGGTACGCCGCCGAAGCGCGTCTCGAAGTGCAGGTGGAAGCCGGTCGAGGCGCCCGTGGTGCCGACCCGGCCGATAACCTCGCCGCGCCGCACGTACTCGCCGGGGTTGACCAGGATCTTGGACTGGTGGCCGTAACAGGTGGAGAAGCTGCGGCCGTCGCGCTTGCCGTGGTTGATGCAGGTGTAGTTGCCGTACCCCCCGCTCCAGCCGGCCTGCACGACCCGGCCGCCGGCCGCCGCATGGATCGGGGTGCCGCCGCCGGCGGCGAAGTCCGTGCCCGCGTGCAGTTGCCAGACCCGGTAGTAGGGGTCGTAGCGGGTGCCGAAGTTGCTGGACTTCCAGCCGTGCACGGGCATCAGCAGGTTGCCGCCGGTGTAGTCGCCCCCGCCACCGTTCTTGTCGTCCCAGTCGCGCAGCGCACCCTGGATCCTGGCCTCCTCGGCCTTGGCGGCCTCGTACTTGGCCAGCACGGCGGCGCGCTGGGAGCGCGCGACCGCCAGCGCCGAGCGGCGGCTCTGCGCGAGCTTGATGACCGCGGAGCGGGCCTGCTGGGCCGCGACCTGCGCCTGCTTCGCCGCCGCGAGCTTGTCGGCGGCCTCGCGCTCGGCGTCCTCGGCGACCCGCTTGGCGAGTCCGGCCCGGTCCTGTTCGGTACGGGCAGCGCGCCGCGCCCCCAGCAGCTGGCCGACACTCTCCTGCTGCTTCTGCATGACCTGGTCGACGAGGCCGAGCCGGTCCATGGCGTCCTGCGGCCCGCGCGCGCCGACCAGCAGGTTGATGGTGGCGAAGTTGCCGCCCATGTACGAGGCGGCGGCGATCTCGTCGACCCGGTCGCGGGCCACCACGACGCGTTTCTGAGCCTGCTCGAAGCGGCTCGCCACGGCGTTGTAGGACGCCCGGGCCGTGTCGGCCTTGCGCCGGGCGGTCGCCGCCTGGACCGAGGCCGCCGCGACGACGCCGCGGCTGGTGGCAACCTTCTTCTGGGCCTCGGGCAGCGCGGCTGTGGCGGCGGCCAGGCGGCGGGCGGCGTTGCGGGCGGTCACGGTGGCGTGCTCGAGGATCGCCTCGGCCCGGTCGACCGCCCGGCTCGCGCGCTTGGCGTCGTCCCCCGGCTCAGCGGCGGCGGCACCGGGTGCGGCCAGCGCCACCGCGGCCGCGCAGAGCACGCTCAGGCCGGCGGCGAGCAGGACGGTGAACCGGTTGTGTCGCGAGTGACTGGAGTCCACGAAGAGTCACCGTACTCTGACTATTGGTGACAATTCGCAGGTTGCGCCGCTTATCGCTCAAAAAACGCAATCGCCGCGCATCCCTGGGGGATGCGCGGCGATCGGGACGGAACGGGTCAGACCTTCAGGTAGAACCGCAGAGTGATCCAGGCGGTGATCGCGCTGACGCCGGCGCCCACGCCGGCCAGCAGCGGCAACATCAGCCACACGTTCCCGTCCGGGATCGGGGTCAGCACGTTCGTCAGCGCCTGCAACCGGCCGTCCAGCAGGACCACCTTGCCGACGAAGATGAACACGAAGCCCAGGATCGCGCCGATCAGGCCGGCCACCACCGCCTCGAGCACGAACGGGGCCTGGATGAACCAGTTCGAAGCGCCGACCAGCTTCATGACCGCGACCTCACGGCGCTTGCTGTACGCCGCCACCTGGATCGTGTTGCCGACCAGCAACAGCGCCGCCATGGCCATGAAGCCGGCGACCACCAGGGCCATCACCTGGATCGCGTTGAAGATCTTGAACACCTTGTCGAGCAGCTCGCGCTGGTCGACGATGTCCTGGATGCCGGGAGTGCCCTCGATCTGCGAGTTGAACTCGGCGTACTGCTCCGGGTTCTTGAGCTTGACCCGCCAGGACTCCGGCAGGCTGTCCGGGGTGACCGACTTGACGAAGTCGGGCGAGTCCCGCCAGAGCACCTGGAACTTCTCGTACGCCTGCTGCCGCGACTCGTACGTCTTCTCGGCGACGAGCGGGTTGGTGCTGAGCAGCTGCTCGATCGAGGCGCGCTGCGCGGCGGTGACGTCCTCACGCAGGAAGATCGAAACCTCGATCTCACCGTAGTAGTAGTTCTTCATCTGGTCGACCTGCATGTACATGAGCACGCTGGCGCCCAGCATCGTCAGTGAGACCGACATCGTGATGATCATGGCGATGGTCATCGTGACGTTGCGCCACAGGCCGACCAGCACCTCGTTGAGGACGTACTTGAAACGCATCGGGGGTTCCTTTCGGGACTCCGCGGCTTACTTCAGATGCAGGGTGGGCGGGGCCCGGCTGTCAGCCGTACACGCCTCGGGCCTGGTCGCGGACGATCCGTCCGCTTTCGATCTCGATGACCCGGCGGCGCATCTGGTTGACGATGTTGGAGTCGTGGGTGACCATCACGACCGTCGTGCCGGTCCGGTTGATCCGGTCCAGCAGTCGCATGATCTCGATGGAGGTGTCGGGGTCGAGGTTGCCCGTGGGCTCGTCGGCCAGCAGGATGAGCGGCCGGTTGACGAACGCCCGGGCCACGGCGACACGCTGCTGCTCACCGCCCGACAGCTCGTGGGGGTAGCGGTGCTCCTTGCCGCCCAGACCGACGAGCTCGAGAACCTCGGGCACCACCCGGCGGGCGACGGCCTTGGTCTTGCCGATCACCTCGAGGGCGAACGCCACGTTCTCGTACGCGGTGCGGTTGGGCAGCAGGCGGAAGTCCTGGAACACACATCCGATGGAGCGCCGGAAGTGCGGGATCTTCCACGACCGCATGGTGGTGACATCCTTCGCGTTCACCACGACCTTGCCGCGCGAGGGGGCCACCTCGTGCAGCAAAAGCTTGATGATCGTCGACTTGCCGGAACCGGAGGGGCCGATGAAGAAGACGAACTCACCCTTCTCGATACCGACGCTGACATCGTCCAACGACGGCCGAGACGCCTTCGGATACGTCTTCGTCACGTTCTCGAGCTGAATCACGGGTCGAGAGTCTACGCGGTGTAACGAAAACTCCAAGTCCGGCGGGGGCAGGATTTTGGCACATTCAGCGCCGGCGAGGCACCCCTCCCCCGTGCGGGCACCCCGGAACACCGACCCGGCGAACGCCGCCTGACCGTTCGTTCAGGCGGCGTGTCGGCGCCCGCTCAGGCCTTGATCTGGGTCTGCTTGCGCCACCGGATGCCCGCCTGGATGAACTCGTCGAGGTCGCCGTCGAAGACCGAGCTCGGGTTGCCCGTCTCCTGCTCAGTGCGCAGATCCTTGACCATCTGGTACGGGTGAAGGACATAGCTGCGCATCTGGTCGCCCCACGATCCGGTGGTGTCCTGCTTGAGGCCGGCCATCTTCGCCTCCTCCTCCTGACGCTTGCGTTCGAGCAGTCGCGCCTGGAGCACCCGCATCGCGGAGGCCTTGTTCTGCAGCTGAGATTTCTCGTTCTGACACGTCACCACGATGCCCGTCGGAATGTGCGTGAGGCGCACCGCCGAGTCGGTGGTGTTAACGCTCTGTCCACCGGGACCGGACGAACGGTAGACGTCCGTCCGCAGTTCGTTGTCCGGAATGTCGATATGGTCGGTCTGTGCGACCACCGGCATGACTTCCACACCGGCGAAGCTGGTCTGCCGCCGCCCCTGGTTGTCGAACGGGCTGATCCGCACCAACCGGTGGGTGCCGGACTCGACGCTGAGCGTGCCGTAGGCGTACGGAACCTTGACGGCGAAGGTCGCGGACTTGAGGCCGGCCTCCTCGGCGTACGAGGTCTCGTAGACCTCCGTCGGGTAACCGTGCCGCTCGGCCCAGCGCAGATACATCCGCATCAGCATCTCGGCGAAATCGGCGGCGTCCACGCCGCCGGCGCCCGCGCGGATGGCCACGACGGCCTCGCGGGAGTCGTACTCGCCGGAGAGCAGGGTGCGGACCTCCATCTCCTCGACGGCCTTGCTCAGGGAGATGAGCTCCTGGCCGACCTCGGCGACGGAGTCCTCGTCGCCGGCCTCGCGGGCCATCTCGAGCAGCAGTTCGGCGTCGTCGATGCGCAGGCGGAGCCGCTCCAGCCGGGAGATCTCGCCACTGAGGTACGACAGCCGGGAGTTGACCTCCTGGGCCCGCGCCTGGTCGTCCCACAGGTCGGGGGCGGAGGCCTGCTCCTCGAGCTCCGCCTTGTCTCGGCGCAGCTTGTCCACGTCGAGGACGTTCTCGATGTTGCGCAGGGTGGCGTCGAGGGCTTTGAGCTGTTCGGGAAAGTCGGCTGCACTCACGACTGTCGAGAATACGCCGCCCGGCCGGTCAACCGGCCGGGCGGCCGTTGTTTCGTGATAACGGGGCTACTCCGCCGGGGCCACTTTCAGCCAGCTCAGGGCCGCCTTGTGGTACGCGACCGCGAACTCCAGGGCGGCCGCGCCGTACGCGTCACCGGCCTTCTTGGCCTCCTTGGCCTGCTCGCGAGCCATCGCCAGAGCCTCCGAGTGGTACTCGTTGGCCCCGGTGTAGAGCGTCTTGAGCTGGTTACCGGAGTGCTGCTGGCCGAAGGCGACCCGCAACGCGACCGGGTTACGGATCGCGTCGCGACCGGGCGACTCGGCGAGCCAGCGACTGAACGCGCGCTTGCCGCTGGCGGTGATGGCGTAGGGCTGGCTGGACCGCGGCCCGGGCTTGCCGAGGCGGACGAAGCCCATCTCGGCCAGCACGGGCAATTCGCGGTAGACCTGGCTCCGCGTCATCGACCAGTACGGCCCGAGGCGGCGTTCGGCAGCCGCCATGAGCTGTCCACCGGTCATCGGGCCCTCGTGGAGCAGGCCCAGAAGGGCGGCAGCCGTGGGATTGATTTGAGAGTCGGGCATGCCTTCTAAGCTGCCACTTTGTCGTCCCGGCGTCCAGGATTTCGCCCGATCCGTCCAATTTGCGTCTCCACAAGCGACTGTCCCGCACAGACAGTCCGACCACGAGGGTCGGGACCGGGCGTTTTGCCGTTGAGGACGACTCTCGCGAGGTAAAATGGTTCACGAAAACGGTCAGACGGCGCTCTAGGTCGCCAACCCCGGCAAACCAGGTCGGCGCTCCCGCGAAGATAGCGGGCCGCCACGTGAAGAACACGCAACGGCCCGCAAACCCGGACGATCAGCCCATATGGGGGTACTGCCAGGACGTCGGAGCCTCGAAGGTCTCCTTGATCGTCCGCGGCGAGACCCACCGGTGCAGGTTCAGCACCGAGCCGGCCTTGTCGTTGGTGCCACTGCCCCGCGCGCCGCCGAAGGGCTGCTGCCCCACCACCGCACCGGTCGGCTTGTCATTGATGTAGAAGTTGCCCGCCGCGTCGCGCAGGGCGGTGGCGGCCCAGTCCACGACCGAGCGGTCAGTGGCGAAGATGGAGCCGGTCAACGCGTACGGCGAGACGGATTCGGCCTGGGCCACCGTGTCGGCGAAGGAGTCGTCCTCGTAGACGTGCACGCCGAGGATCGGCCCGAAGTACTCGGTCGTGAAGACTTCGTGCGCCGGGTCGGTGGACTCCACGAGGGTCGGTGCGACGAACCAGCCCTCGCTGTCGTCAGCGGTGCCGCCCGCCAGCACGGTGCAGGAGGCGCTGTTCTTGATCCGGTCGAGCGCCGCGGCGTGCTTGGCGAACGCCCGGCCGTCGATCACGGCGCCGCCGAAGGTGGACAGGTCGGTGACATCGCCGTACCGGATCGAGGAGACCGAGGCCGCGAGCCGATCACGCAGGCCGCCCTCCCAGATGGAGCGCGGCACGTAGGCGCGGGACGCGGCCGAGCACTTCTGGCCCTGGTATTCGTAGGCACCGCGGAGCAGCGCCGTGTGCAGCATGTCCGCGTCGGCACTGGCGTGCGCGAAGACGAAGTCCTTGCCACCGGTCTCCCCCACCAGCCGCGGGTACGACTTGTAGCGGTCGATGTTCGACCCCACCTCGCGCCACAGGTGCCGGAAGGTGGCCGTCGAGCCGGTGAAGTGGATGCCGGCCAGGTCCGGATCGGCCAGCACCACGTCCGAGACGGCCAGACCGTCGCCGGTCACCATGTTGATCACGCCGGGCGGCAGGCCGGCCGCCTCGAACAGCCGCATGGTGAAGTGCGCCGAGAGCTGCTGGGTCGGCGACGGCTTCCAGACCACCGTGTTGCCCATCAGCGCGGGAGCCGAGGGCAGGTTGCCGGCGATGGCGGTGAAGTTGAACGGGGTGATCGCGTAGACGAAGCCCTCGAGCGGGCGGTGGTCGAAGCGGTTCCACACCCCGGGCGAGGACTGCGGCTGCTCGCCGAGGATCTTCTCGCCGAACGCGACGTTGAAGCGCAGGAAGTCGATCAGCTCGCAGGCCGCGTCGATCTCCGCCTGGTACACCGACTTGGACTGGCCCAGGATCGTCGCCGCGTTCAGGGTGTCGCGCCAGCCGCCGGCCAGCAGCTCGGCGGCGCGCAGGAACACCGCGGCCCGCTCGCTGAACGGCAGGGCCCGCCAGCCTTTCGCGGCCCGCTTGGCCGCGGCAACGGCGGCGGCGGCGTCCTCGTGCGTGGCATTGCCGGCGACGCCGAGGACGTGGTGCCGCTTGTGCGGCTGGACGACCTCGATCGCAGCGCCGCCGCCGAGCTTGCGGTTGCCGTCGATCGTCATCGTGAGATCGAGGCGCTCGCCGGCCATCGCGTCCAGCCGCGACTGCAACGAGGCCCGCTCGGGGCTCCCCGGGGCATAGCTGCGGACCGGCTCGTTCCGCGGCTCCGGCACGGCAAGCAGGGCGTCCATCACGTACTCCTCAACCTTGTGGGTTCCTGGTCACGACATTGTGTGTCGCGGTCCATCCTCGCACGCGGACAACGGCGTTCCGGTGCCCTCACGGGGCGCTGGGGGCCCGCGTACCCTGAGGGCCATGAGTGAGGCGGACAGCGAGGTCAACGCGGCCCAGGGCGCTCAGAACGGCACGGAGGAGGCGCCCTCGCGGGGGCTGCTGCTGGCCGCCGTCGGCCTGGTCTGGATGGCCGGGATGCTCTGGTCGGCCCGGGCCACGATCACGGGTCGCCCAAGCGCCGAGATGGAGGTCACGTCGACGGCGTACGCGATGCCCGGCGCGATCTCCGCGAGCCTGGTCACCGGCGCGGCTGTCGCCCTGGCCGTCCTCGCCTTCCTGACCCGCGGCGGCCGCACCCCGGGCGTCACGGTCCGCTTCATCATCGCGACCGGGACCGGCCTGGCGGTCGGCCTGCTGGGCGCGCTCTCGATCATCACGATCAACACCGAGGGCTGGCTGTACGCGGTCGTCGGCGGCACGGTCGCGGCCGCGGCGACGATCGGCGGAGCCCTTGCCGGGTTCCGCTACCGGCGGGTGACCGCGGCGGTCTGCTGGGGCGCGATCACGGTCTTCGTCGTGGGCTTCGTGCTCAACGTCCTGCAGGACATGCTGCTGCCGGTGCTCGGCTCGGGCGACTCGGCTGCCTCACGCACCAACGCCGCGGGCTGGTTCGGCCTGGTCCAGGCGGTGCTCAGCGGCGTGGCGGGGGCCCTGGTGGCGTACCGCGTGCTGCGCCGGGCCCGGCGCGGCGCCGCCGGCCCGGACCTGCGCTGGCCGCTGTACGCACTGGCCGGCGCGGGCCCCGGCCTGCTGCTGGTCATCGGCGAGGGGCTGACCCGCACGGCCGGCTCGCGGGTGCTGGAGCTGGCCGGCAAGGTCAGCGAGCTGGAGCTCACGGTCCAGCAGATGCTGAGCGGGTCGCGGCTCAACAACGGCCTCGTCGTGCTCTTCGTGGGCGCGTTCACGGCGATCATCGCGGTGGGCCGGACGCTCGGCCCGGCGGCCCCGGCCTTTGAGTCCACCGCCGAGGCCCCGGCCGCGCCGCCCCGGCAGGCCGCCGACCCGGACGAGATCGAGCGGGCGGCCCGGGACGAGCGACCGGTCGACCCCGACGAGAATGAGCCGGCCGGGAGTGAGCCGCCCGCCCGGGACGGACAAGCGGCCGGATCCGGCGAGACCGCGCGGGCCGACGAGCCGCAGACCGTATCGGCGCGGCACGACGACTGACCCGATCAGAGCAGCTCGTCGAGTTCGCTGACCGCGTACCACTCGAGCTCGTGATCCTCGGCCCCGTCCACCGTGAACTGGGCGTCGGGATCCCCGGCCAGGGCCTCCTCGACCACGTCGGCGGCGGCGCCGACGTCCTCGGCGGCGCTCTCACCGTCGACGTGGATCGACGCGACCTCCTTGAGGGACACCGCCTGCGGCAGGCGCACGGTGCTGGAACCCAGCTCGACGTCCTCGCGCACCAGCGCCGTCGAGGCCACGTCGGCCGAGACGACCACCCGCCGGCGCGGGGCCTTCGGGTCGTGCCGCAGGAGCTGCAGGGCGGCCTGGGCGGCGCGGGTGAAGGCCACGTACTCCAGCTCCTCCTCGTCGCCCTCGGCGTACCACTCGCGCAGCGCCGGGGTCACGGCATGCGCGACCGTCGGTCCCGCGCTGAGCTGCCCGGACGCCCGCATCTCGGCGAGCATCGGTACGGTGGCCGGCACGTACACCCGGACCAGATCGGTGATCGGCACTGTTCCCCCTGCGATTGACCGTCCCCGTAGTACACCGCCGGGGAGGCTACCGGAAGGGCAGTTCCACTGGTCGTGTCCCTTTCGGCGTTTTCAGCAGACGATCAGCACCCGCCCGGTTTTCAGTCGGCGGTCAGCACCCGCCCGGCTTTCAGTCGGCGGTCAGCACCCGCATGGCGACACCAGCGGGTCGGCGTCCCGGGCCACCTCCCCGTCCGGGGTACGCAGGGCGAACCCCTCCCGCACCCAGTACTCGGCGCCGCCGAGCATCTCGCGGACCGAATACCCCAGCTGAGCGAGGGCCAGGGCGGCCTTGGTCGCGCCGTTGCAGCCAGGACCCCAGCAGTACGTGACGACGGGAACAGCCGGGTCGAGCAGCTCGGCGGCGCGCTTGGGAATGTCGGCGGTCGGCAGGTGCAGGGCGCCCGGGATGTAGCCCTGCTCCCAGGAAGCGGTCGAACGGGAATCGATGAGCACGAAGCCGGGCGACCCGGTGCTCAGTGCGGCCTGGACGTCGGAAACGTCGGTCTCGGTGGCAAGACGCTCGGCGAAGATCTCGGCCGCTCGCGCAGGAGTAATCATGGCCCCAACGCTATTTTCCGGAGCCCGGCACCAGCAGGGCCTGTCCACGGTCTGTACTTGGCAGGGCGCTCGAATCAACGGTAGTTTCCCGCCATGACCGTTGATCCCACGATCGACCGGACCGACTGGCGCCTGCTCGAGGAGTTGCAGCGCGACGGCCGGGCCTCGTACGCGGACCTGGCCCGGGTGGTGGCGATGTCACCGAGCGCCGTCGCCGAACGCGTCCGCCGGATGGAAGAGGCCGGGGTGATCGCCGGCTACCGCGCGGTGGTGGACCCGGAACGCGTCGGTCTGCAGATCATGGCGATGGTCCGGCTGCGCTACCCGACGGGAAACTACCGGCCGTTCCACGCACTGCTGGACACCACGCCGGAGATCATCGAGGCGCACCACGTGACGGGCGAGGACTGCTTCGTGCTCAAGGTGCTGACCCGCTCGATGCGCCACCTGGAAGAGGTCACCGGACGGATCTCCGGCCTCGGCGCGGTCACCACCAGCGTGGTCTACTCAAGCCCGCTGCCGGGCCGCGCCCTCGCGCCTGGGGATCAGAATCAACCGTCGTAGTCAAACGGTGGCAAACTGAGGCCGGACCGACCGGCGTAGGGAGATCAGGCGTGGAGTCCAGGTTCATGCTGCTGTCCGACGTGGCGGCCGAGCTGAACGTCTCGGACTCGCAGGTCTACCACATGGTCCGCAAGGGAGAGCTGCCCGCGATCAAGATCGGCGGCCGCGGCCAGTGGCGCGTGGAACGCGCCAAACTCGAGCAGTACATCGAAGAGAAGTACGCGGAGACGGCCTCCTGGGTGGAACAGAACCCGCTGACCGACCGCGACACCGAGTAGTCGACCTTCCGTTGTCCACAGGGCTGAAGCCCGCCATTGACGTACCTCGACGCGTCCCGCCACACTCGTTGTCGTAGGCAAACGGAAGCAAACGCAAGGATTGGCGGATGCCCATGTCGACGGTCGAGGTGACAAGGCAGGGTCCGAGGCCTGCGATCAGGCTGCGGCCGGCGCCCCGCCACGAGCCCCCGTTCGACGACGAACGCGACCCGCACACCTGGCCCTCGCCGCACCAGCTGGCCCTCGACTGGGCGGTCCCGGCGCGGCCACCGCAGCATCCGGCCGAGCCGCCCCCTCCGCCGGTCCGGCGGACTGTGGTGACCGGGGCGTCAGCGGAGGCGAAGTTGGCGGTCCGGCGGTTCGTCGGCATGTGCGTCGAGGTGCTGAACGGGTATCGCCCGGCGGCCCATCTCCGGAGCCTGTCCCAGCCTCGCGAGGCGGCGAACGTGGTGGCTCAGGGGTTGGCCGGGGCTCGGCGGGTGAGCGAGGCCTGGCAAGCTCGTACCGCTGGCCGGGCGCCTCGTCCTCGGCGGCCTGCTCCTGCTGCGGTGGTTCGGCTTCGGCTTTGCGAGCCGCGGGAGGGGGCGGTGGAGGCGGCGGCTGTTCTTCTGCTGGGTGAGCGGACTCATGCCTTGGCTCTTCGGCTTGAGCTTCATGACGGGGTTTGGGTGGCTTCTGTTCTTCGGTTCATTTGATCGGTTTATTTGAGCTGCCCGGGGCGGTCGGTGTGCTTCTTTGGCGGTGGGCGTCCTGGGTTTCACTTTCGGTGGTTGCGGTGGGGGCTTGGGGGCGGGGATGGCCCACGCAGCCCGTCAGGCTTGATGTCTGCGTGGGCCATCCCCGCCCCCAAGCCCGTTGTGGTCCGGCATTTGCACTAGCTGCGGGCTGAGTGACCGGGCAGATGAGCTGTGTGCGGACACCCCATCCGCCCGGCCCGGCCGCCGGCCGGTCAGGCGGTCAGGCGGTTGAACTCTGGTCGGCACGACCCGGTTCAGCGCGATCCTGTCAGCGCCCCGGGTCAGCGTGGCGCGAGTCACCGCAACACGAGCCAGCGCAATTCCAGTCAGCGCGACCTTAAGCACGCACCCGCCAGCGCCCTCCAGCAGCGCCACCCGTCACCGCCAATCCGAAGGCGATGCCGCATTCACCGCAGATCTGCGCGAGGTCGTCGTCAGCGCCACCTCCGTCAGCGCAACGCGACTCGGGTCAGCGCAGCTCAGGTCAGCGCGGCCCGAATCAGTTGCAACGCAAATCGGCGCAATGCAAGTCGGCGCAAGTCAGCCCCACCCAAGCAAGCCCCACCCAAGCAAGCCTGACCCAAGCCAGCCCGACCCAAGTCAGCCGGCCCGAGTCAGTGCACGCCCCCTCAGCCCGACCCCAGTCAGCGCGACCCATCAACCCGACCCAGTCACCGCAGCCCCGTCACCGCGACCCATCAACCCAACCCAGTCACCGCAGCCCCGTCACGCGACCCATCAACCCGACCCGTCGAAGCGGCGCCGTCAGCGCGACCCCGTCAGCGCGACCCCGTCACCGCGGCTGGTCAGCGCGACCCCGTCACCGCGGCTGGTCAGCGCGACCCCGTCAACCGCCCCAGTCACCGCAGCCCGTCAGCGCGACCCGTCGAAGCAGCCCCGTCAGCGCGGCCCAAGTCAGACCGACCCCGTCAACGCGGCGCGGGTGGCTGGGTGGTTATTCGGGGTTGTCGTAGGCGGTTTGGGAGGCGGATATGTCTGGGAGGTGTTCGATTGCCCATTTCTGGAGGGCTCGGAGGGGTTCCAGCAGAGTTCGGCCGGCGTCGGTGAGGGCGTACTCCACGCGGACCGGTACCTCGGGGTAGACCGTGCGGCGCACCAGGCCGTCGCGTTCCAGGCCGCGGAGGGTCTGGGTCAGCATTTTCTGAGAGACACCTTCGATGCGGCGGCCGAGCTCCGAAAAACGGGCGTCGCCTTCGCCCAGGACGCCCACGATCAGAACGGTCCAGCGGTCGCCGATGCGGTCGAGGATGCGGCGGGTCGCGCAGCCGGCGCTGTACGGGTCGCCGTCGAGTGCCGGGCCTGCCTGGGTGGTTACCAAAAGGTGCCTACTTCCCGATGGAGATCTGCTCTCTTACGGTAACCATGCGACCCGAACACGGGTCAACGAGCTTGAGAATGAAGGCACTTCATGTCCCGCATCGTCGTCATCGGTGGCACCGGCTACGCCGGATCGGCCATCGTCGCTGAGGCCGCCGCTCGTGGTCATGAGGTCACCGCGTTCAGCCGCTCACTCCCCACCGACGCCGACGCGCTTGCAGGCGTGAACTACGTCCAAGGCGACGCCACAGAGGAAGCGGCCCTGTCATCGGTCATCTCCGGCGCGGACGTCGTGGTGGCCGCACTCGCACCCCGTGGTCCGCTCGCCGAGTCGTTCCGTGACGTGTACCGCACGGTTGCCCGCCTCGCCGACGCCGCGGGAGCTCGCCTCTTCGTTGTCGGCGGCTTCTCGTCCCTGCGTCCGGCACCGGACGCCCCCCGTTTCAAAGAGGACCTCAGCCACGCCCCGGCCGAATTCCACGCCGAGATCCTCGCCGGCGCCGCACTGATCACCGACGACCTCCCCGCCACCCCGGAAACCCTGAACTGGGTCTTCGTGAGCCCCGCAGCCAACTTCGGCTCATACGCCCCGGGCGAGCGCCTGGGCAAGTACCGCCTGGGCGACGAAATCGCCGTCCAGCCCGAAGACGGCGGCTCCATCTCCGGCGCCGACTACGCCATCGGCCTTGTAGACCTCATCGAAAAGCAATCCCACAACCGAGCCCACGTAAACCTGGCCTACTGAAAGCCCCGACCACCACCCGGAGAAAATGCAGTTCCGTGCCCACAGCGGGCTTGGGGGGGCGGGGATGGCCCACGCAGATATCAAGCCTGACGAGCTGCGTGGGCCATCCCCGCCCCCCAAGCCCCACCACCCACAAACAAAAAGAAAAACGACCCCGCAGAGCAAAACCCTGCGAGGCCGTAATTTCAAAAGAACGGATCAGGAGACCCCAGGCGCCCCATGGCACCGCTTGTACTTCTTGCCCGACCCGCAGTAGCAAGGAGCGTTCCGAGAAGGCCCGTTGCTGGCCTCAGCCTGCCCCGAGCTCCGCGGCCGGTTGGCCGACCCGTGAGCCGGACCAGCCGGAACGACGGGAGACCCCAGACCGAGAGCCGGAGCCTGCTGCTCCTGCTGGATCTGCGGCGCACCAGCACCGGCCTCGCCGTCGATTGTCGGCGCCGTGTACTGCAGGGCCTGCGGGCGACGGTTGCCGCCCAGGCCCTTGGCGCGGACCTCGACCCGCGAGTCGCCCTCGCCGTCGGTTGAGGTGCCCGGCAGGGCGACGGCCTGGCTCGGGTCGACCGTGACGGTGGGGGCTTCCTCGACCTGGACCTCGAGGTTGAAGAGGAAGCCGACAGCCTCCTCCTTGATGCCCTCCATCATCTGGTTGAACATGTCGAAGCCCTCGCGCTGGTATTCGACCACCGGGTCGCGCTGGGCGTACGCCCGCAGGCTGATGCCTTCCTGCAGGTAGTCCATCTCGTACAGGTGCTCGCGCCACTTGCGGTCGATCACCGCGAGCAGGACCTGGCGCTCGAGTTCGCGGACCGCGTCCTCGCCGAGCTCTTCCTCGCGGGCCGCGTACGCCGCCTGGGCGTCCTTCTTCAGCTCTTCGAACAGGTATTCCTGGTCGAGGGTGCTGCGCTCGCCACCACTGTTCTCCACCAGGTCGTCGATGGTGACGCTGACCGGGTAGAGGCGCTTGAGGTTGACCCAGAGCTGGTCGAGGTCCCAGTCCTCGGCGTAGCCGTCGGAGGTGGCCGCGCGGACGTAGTCCTCGACCACGTCGTTGATCATGTGCTGGGCCTGGTCGTGCATGTCCTCGCCGTCGAGCACGCGCTTGCGCTCGGCGTAGATGACCATGCGCTGCTTGTTCAGCACCTCGTCGTACTTGAGGACGTTCTTGCGGATCTCCGCGTTCTGGCCCTCGATCTGGGTCTGGGCGCTGCGGATCTGCCGGGTGACCATCTTCGACTCGATGGGCACGTCCTCGGGGATGTTGAAGCGGTCCATGACCGCCTCGACCGCACCGGCGCGGAACCGCTTCATCAGGTCGTCCTGCAGCGACAGGTAGAACCGGGACTCGCCCGGGTCGCCCTGGCGGCCGGAGCGACCGCGGAGCTGGTTGTCGATGCGGCGGGAGTCGTGCCGCTCGGTGCCCAGGACGTACAGGCCGCCGGCAGCGATGACCTCGGCGGCCTCCACCTCGCAGGCTTCCTTCCAGACCGGCAGGACCTCTTCGAGCGCCTTGGCGTACTCGTCCGGGGACTCGTCCGGGTCCAGGCCGCGCTGGCGCAGCTCGCTCGCGGCGAGGAACTCGGGGTTGCCGCCGAGCAGGATGTCGGTGCCGCGGCCGGCCATGTTGGTGGCCACCGTGACGCCGCCCTTGCGGCCGGCCTGCGCGATGATCGTGGCTTCCTGCGCGTGGAACTTGGCGTTCAGCACGCTGTGCGGGATGCCGCGCTTGCGCAGCAGCGTCGAGAGGATCTCGGAATTCTCCACCGAGACCGTGCCGACCAGGACGGGCTGGCCGGTGGCGTGCCGCTCCGCGATGTCCTCGATGACCGCGTTGAACTTGGCCTTCTCGGTCTTGTAGATGACGTCCGGGTGGTCGATGCGGATCATCGGGCGGTGCGTCGGGATGGACACGACGCCGACCTTGTAGACCTGGTTGAACTCGCCGGCCTCGGTCTGCGCCGTACCGGTCATGCCGCCGAGCTTGTTGTAGAGCCGGAAGTAGTTCTGCAGCGTGATGGTCGCCAGGGTCTGGTTCTCCTGCTTGACCTCGACGCCTTCCTTGGCCTCGATGGCCTGGTGCATGCCCTCGTTGTAGCGGCGGCCGTGCAGGATGCGACCGGTGAACTCGTCGACGATCAGGACCTCGCCGTTCTCGTCGACGATGTAGTCCTTGTCCTTGCGGTAGAGCTCCTTGGCCTTGATGGCGTTGTTGAGGTAGCCGACCAGCGGGGTGTTCACCGACTCGTACAGGTTGTCGATGCCGAGGCGGTCCTCGACCCGGGAGACGCCGCGCTCGGTGACCGCGACGGTGCGCTTGGCCTCGTCGACCTCGTAGTCACCCTCGCCGTCCTTGCCCTTCTGCAGGCGGGCCACCAGGGCGGCGAACTCGCCGTACCAGCGGGCGGAGTGCTCGCCGGGGCCGGAGATGATCAGCGGGGTACGGGCCTCGTCGATGAGGATCGAGTCGACCTCGTCGACGATGGCGAAGTTGTGGCCGCGCTGGACCAGCTCGGCCGCCGACCACGCCATGTTGTCGCGCAGGTAGTCGAAGCCGAACTCGTTGTTGGTGCCGTACGTGATGTCGCACTCGTAGGCGGCCCGGTGCTCGGCAGCCGGCCTGTTCGGCAGGATCACGCCGACGGTCAGGCCGAGGAACACGTGCACGCGGCCGACCCACCCGGCGTCACGCTGGGCGAGGTAGTCGTTCACCGTGATGATGTGCACGCCCTCGCCGCTCAGCGCGTTGAGGTAGGCCGGGAAGACGCCGGTCAGGGTCTTGCCCTCACCGGTCTTCATCTCCGGGATGTTGCCGAAGTGCAGCGCGGCGCCGCCCATGAGCTGGACGTCGAAGGCACGCTGCCCCAGCACCCGCCGGGCACCCTCACGGGCCACCGCGAACGCCTCCACCAGCAGCGAGTCGAGCGACTCGCCGTCGGCGACGCGCTCCTTGAACTGCTCGGTGCACTCACGCAACTCGTCGTCGGTGAGGTCGGTGTAGTCGTCCTCGATCGAGTTGACCGCGTTCGCGATCGCCTTGAGCCGTCGCACCATGCGGCCTTCGCCGGCGCGCAGGAATTTTTCCAAAATCGACACGGGTCAACGCTCCCCTAGACGGTCTGCCGAACCATCGTAGGCGTCTTGTCTGGGCGACCGTGACCCGAGCCTCCGGTTAACCTCGCAAAGAGGGTGAAACGGGGTGACAAGTTCGCTGACAGCGCATCCGGACCGGCCGCTGCAACCTTTTGCCGGGCCAGGGCGTGTCGGGGCACGATGTCGGCGTGGACACGGTCGCGATCCGTACCGGTGACTTGCTCCTGCGCTCCTGGCACGCCCGGGACGCGGAGGCGGTCTGCCGGGCGTGTCAGGATCCGGAACTGCATCGCCGGCTCACCGGCCTGCCGTGGCCGTACCGGATCTCGGACGCCGCCGCCTTCGTCGGCGAGTTCGCACCCCGCCGGCTCGCCGAGGGCACCGCCCTGCACCTGGGCGTGTTCGACGGCGGGGAGCTGGCCGGCAGTGTGGCGCTCATCGCGATCGACCGCGACGCCGGCACGGCCGGGCTCGGCTACTGGACGGCGCCCTGGGCGCGCGGCCGCCGGGTCGCCGAGCGGGCCGCTCGGGCTCTGTTGCAGTGGGCCTTCGGCGCGGGGCTGGGCCTGACCCGGGTCGACTGGCGGGCCACGGTCGGCAACCATCCCTCCCGCCTGACGGCGCTACGGCTCGGCTTCACGATGATCGGTGAGCAGCCCGGCACCGGGCCCGAGAGCCCGGACAAATGGCTGGGCGCCCTGCTTCCCGGCGACCTCACGGCCGCGGGCGCAGATGTCCCCGATCCGGTACGCCGCTCAGCCCGCACGTTCGCCGGGGCCCATCCGACGCTGCCCGCCGGGGTGGTCACCCTGCGCCCGCCGGAACGCCGCGACATCCCGGGCATCGTCGAGTGCCGCTCCGACCCGGAGACCGCGCGCTGGTTCGGGGTGCCGCAGCCGTACACAGCGGAGGACGCCCGTACGCATGTGGACCGCAACGTCCCGCGCCGGTGGGCCCGGGGTGTCGAGGCGGTCTTCGCCATCGCCGACGCCGCGGACGCGTACGCCGGCTCGGTGGATCTGCGGATCCGGCCCGGCGACCCGGCGGTGGGCGAGGTCGGTTTCGCGGTCGGGCCGCGGTCGCGCGGGCGCGGCTACGCGGGCGCCGCGGTGCGGGAGATCTGCCGCTGGGGCTTCGCCGACCTGGGGCTGAGCCGGATCGAGTGGCGCGCCGAGGTGGGCAACGATGCATCGCGGCGGGTGGCGGAGAAGGCAGGCTTCACGGTCGAAGGTCTGTTGCGGCAGGCCCTGCGGACCGGCGGTGGACGGCGGGACTGCTGGGTGGGCTCGCTGGTGGAAGGTGACTTGCCATGATCGTTGCGACTCTGTCGGGGCCCGGCGTACGGCTGCGCGGCCTCGCGCCCCGCGACGTCGACGATCTCGTGGCCGGTTACGCCGATCCGGTGCTCCAGCGCTTCATGCCGCCGCTGCCGGTGCCGTTCACCCACGCCCAGGCGCGCGAGTACGTCCGCGACGTGGCGCCGGGCATGTTCGCCGACGGCGGCGGGCTCTGGGCGATCGCCGACCCGCTGACCGACCGGCTGCTCGGCGGGATCGGCCTGGACAAGGTGGTGCCGCACCGCGGCCAGTGCGAAGTGGGCTACTGGGTCGGCCCGTGGGCCCGCGGCCGCGGCGTCGCGGTGGCGGCGGTGCGCACGCTGACCGAGCACGCGTTCCACACCGGCATGGCTCGGATCGAGTTGCTCACCCACCGGGAGAACGCGCCCAGCCAGCGGGTCGCGCTGGCGGCCGGCTTCCGGCCGGAGGGCGTACGCCGCGGGGTGCTGCCCAACCGCGACGGCGGCCGCGACGATCTGCTGGCCTACGCCCGGCTGGCCGGCGACGAGCCGGGACCCACCGAGCGGCTGCTGCCGGACCTGCCGGGCGGCGAGCTGACCGACGGCGTCGTCACGGTACGCCCACTGACCAGCGACGACGCCGACTTCTACGCCGAGCTGCACCACCTGCCGGAGGTCGTGGCCACCGCCGTGCCACCGACCGCGCCGACGGCTGAGGACGTGACCCGGCGGTGCGCGTGGGCGGCCGCGCACTGGCTCGCCGGCGAACGGGCGGACATGGTCATCACCGACGCCACCACCGGCCGGAACGCGGGTGAGATCGGGTTGTACTACCAGGAGCCGCGCACCGGGCAGGCGATGATCGGCTACAGCATGCTGCGGGGCTGGCGGGGGCGCGGCTACGCGACCCGGGCGACGCAGCTGGTGTCGTTGTGGGCGTTCGCCGAGACGGGTGTCGCCCGGCTGATCGCGGGTGCCCTGCCGGCCAATCTGGCCTCGCAGCGGGTGCTGGAGAAGGCGGGCTTCAAGCGGGAGGCGTACCTGCGCTCGCGGTTGCCGGGCAGCGACGGCCGGCGCAGCGACGACGTGCAGTACGCCCTGCTGGCCGAGGATCTGCTGGCGGACGTGGTGCGCCTCGACGGCTGACGCGCGGGATCACCGCACGCCAGCCGGAGGGCTTCTCCTCAGCTCAGGCCGTTGCTTCCAGGCTGAGAATGCCGTAGTCGTACCCTCGGCGCCGGTACACGACGCTGGGCCGGCCGCTCTCCTTGTCATGGAACAGATAGAAGTCGTGGCCGACGAGCTCCATCTGGAAGAGAGCGTCGTCGACGGTCATCGGATCGGCGGGGTGTTCCTTCTCCCGCACGATGCGCCAGGGTTGGTTGTCCTCGTGCTCCATGAGGTCGGTCGCGACCGGCGACTCCTCGGGCTGCGGCGTCAGGCTCGGCAGATCGGTCGGGAGCTTGGCGGTGGCTTCGGCGACGGATACCGGCGCGTGCCGTCCCCGGTGCACGCGACGACGGTCCGCGGCGCGGCGCAGGCGCCCGTCGAGCTTGTTGAAAGAGCAGTCCAGCGCGGCATAGAAGTCCTTGGCACACGCTTCGGCACGGATCACCGGCCCCCTGGTCACCACGGTGATCTCGACGCGCTGGCAGTTGTCCGCCTGCCGGGGATTGCGTTCGTGGAAGAGCTCCACGTCGACCCTGATCAGCTTCTGGTCGTAGCGTTCGACCTTCGACAGCTTGTCTGCGACATGTTCCCGGTAGTGATCGGGAACCTCTACGTTGCGGCCCTTGACGACAATGTCCACTCGTGACCTCCCCCAACGTTACGATCTTGCGGGCGCCCTGCGACGGGGTGCCGGGGGCGCCGTACTGCGACGCGGTGTGCCGGCTTCGGTGTGGCCCGGGATCACGGAGCGAACCCACGCAAATCACCGAATCGGCTTACGAGGACGCTCCTTTCCGGTGCGGCGGGCCGGGCCCCTGAAGAGGCGGGCTGCCGGCTTGGCTCCGGTGGCGGGTAAGTCGTGGCCGCTTACCCTCGTCACCAAGACGCTAACCTGCTGACGCCCGCCCGTCACCCCTCGTTCGGGGAACGGACCCGGTGACTTTCGGCCCTGGCGGGGCCCCGGTGGGCGCCCGGACCCGGTACGGCGACCGGCCGGCGCGCAGCCTGGTGGCCGCCACGACCGCGGCCCCGGTGACCTGCATGTCCGCCTCCCGCAGACGACCCGCCACCGCGGCCAGCGTGGCCCCGGTCGTGACGATGTCGTCGACCACTATCAGCGTGCCCCTCATCGTCGGCCCGCGTCGCGGAATCCGGATCCGGGCACCCTTGATTCGCAGCGAATTCTCAGCCGCCGCAGCGCGACCGGCTACGTCCAGTGACGCTGAGTCCGCCCGTGGGAGCGCGCGCAGCGGCTGGACGACGTCAGCGTCCCAGCCGGCCGCGCGCAGCCGCCGCACGGTGTGTGCGGCCAGTCGCGCCATGTGGTCACCGTGGCGTTCCCGCGCGGCGGCCGCGGTCGACGGGACCGGGATCAGGTGCACCGGGGTCCGCGGCCCGGCACCGCCTCGCCGGGCGGCCTCGGCGACCGCCACGGCGAGCAGCGATCCCAGCGGCCGGGCGAGCCGGTGCCGGCCCTTCTCCTTGTACGCCAGCAGCACACCCCGCACCGGCCCCGCGTACGGCCCGACAGCCGTGCAGAACGGCATCCCCGGTGGTGGTGGCACCGGAGCGGTCGGAAAGGGCGTCAGGGCCTCCAGGGACGCCACGCAGCCGGCGCAGACCCCGAAGCGCAGCGGCACCCGCTCGGCACCGCAGCCGGCGCAGGCGCTGGGCAGCACCAGGTCGGCCAGGTCCGCGCCCAGCCGGGACCATCGTGCCGTCGGCATGCCGCTCCGTTCAGCGCAGGAAGGACGGGGAGGTGGGCTTGACCCCGGACGGCGGGTTCGGCACCGGGACGGCGAGGTCGGCCACGCTGATCCGGACCGGGTCGGAAAGCACGTCGAAGGCGTCCCCGTTGGCCACGTACGCGATCGTGTCGGAGCTGTCCGTGCCACTGACCGGGCTGACCGGGTACGCCGTCAGGTAGCTCACGCTCTCCGTGCCGATGTCGGCGAGCCGCTCGGAGACGAACGAGCCGTCGATGGTCATCTCGAAGATGGCCACCCGGCTCTTGTCGACCCGGCCGCCGGCCACCGTCAGCCAGGTCTCGCTGCTCCAGTCGACCGCGCTGACCTGCTTCAACGGCGCCGTGAGGATCTGCTCCGCGGGCAGCATCCGGACGCTGTCGCCGGCGGTGGACAACGCCGCGACGGAGAGCCGGCCCCGCGAGACCAGCGCCACGCGCCGGCCGTCGGGCGCGACCGCCACCGCCGTGATGCCGTCGCCGGCCCCGTCGACCTTGGTCAGCTGAGGGCTGTCCGAGGTGAAGCTGTAGAGCCTGCCGCCGACCGTGACCAGACCGATGGCCGGCGCTGTGGGCTCGGTCGAGGTGATCGCCCAGACCGGCTGGCCCGTCGTGCCCTTGGGCAGGGGGCTGATCTTGGCCAGGGCGACCTTCTCGTCGGCGGCGCCGGCGCCCACCCGCAACTCCTCGCGACCCCCCGCGGTGACCACCAGGGCGGCGAAGCGGCGGCTGCCGGAGCCGGCCAGCGCGGCGGCCCGGACGAAACGGTTGTCCTCCGGGCGCAGCAGCGGCACCGGATCCGAGGCGTACGGCGAGCCGGACATCCGGCGCACCTGGCCGTTGTAGACCAGGAACCGCTCCGGCGTGGTCTCCAGCGCGTAGGCCGCGTTGCTCGTGTAGTAGTCGGTGCCGGTGTACTCGACGCTGTTCTGGTTGCCGACCTTGAGCTCGAGGGTGTCCCACTGGCCGGACCGCCGCAGCGACCACATGAGCTGGCGCCGCAGCCGGTCCAGCTTGGTCTGGTCGTCGGGCGGGCGCACCGCCTGACCACTGAGGTTGATCTGCAGCTTCCCGCCGCTGGGGGCGGGCACGTTGCCGTCCAGGGCGGTGCCTTCGGGCAGGATCTCCACCGCGTTGCCGAGCCAGGGTGACGGTCCGGCGATCAGCCACTTGATGATCTCGTTGGGCTGCTGCTCCGACGGCAGGTCACGGGGCATGTACCGCTCGTCGGGGACCAGGCCGGTGTACTCGTGGTTCCAGAAGTAGAGCTTGCGCCGCTCGTAGAACCGGTCCAGGGCGTCGTCGGAGATCAGCAGCACGGGGGGCGCCTTGGTGACGAACAGCCCGGTCTGGCCGGACGTGCTCGACACGGTGAAGGTGTACTCCTGCGCGTAGCCATCCGCGGCCGGGTCGAGAATGCCGTTGTGGTTGAGCACGCCGACCGTCTGGGCGCGCAGCAGCACGTCGATGCTGCCCGGGTTGACCAGCGGGGTGTCGACGAGGTGGACGACCCGGACCTCGGCCGCCGGCTCGAACGACGAGGCGGCTGTCGGTGAGAGGAACTGCTTGACCCGTTCCATCGCGGTGTTCGGGTCGCCGGCCGCCGCCTCCAGGTAGTAGCGCACGAAGGTGGCGGGATCCGAGCCGGCGAGACGGTCGTGCCGGGTGGGGGTGACGTCCTCACCGGTCGAGACGCCGGTCGACGGTCCCGGCCCGACCCGCTGGACCTCGGTGCTGTCCGGGATGCCGCAGCCGCCGGCCAGCAGCGCGGCCACCAGCGGGACAGCGAGGAGCGTGCGCAGCCGCCGGGTCACCGGACCACCTCGGCGGCCTCGTCGGTGATCCCGTCGGCGGCGCCGGTGGGCGCCGCCGCGATGGCGAGCGGCACCGCGTCCACCGCGCGGTCCCGCGGGATCAGCGGCAGCGGCGCGGCGACCAGGCGATCCCCGGACCGCACCGGCACGGTGAGCCGGAACTGCGCGCCGCCGCCGGGCTCGCCCCAGGCCTCCAGCCAGCCGCCGTGCAGCCGCGCGTCCTCGACGGAGATGGACAGGCCCAGCCCGGTGCCGCCGGTCTGCCGGGCCCGGGACGGGTCGGCCCGCCAGAACCTGTTGAACACCAGGCGCTCCTCCCCCGGTTTGAGACCGACGCCGTGGTCGCGCACGGTGACCGCCACGGCCGCCTCGTCGGTGGCCAGAGTGACCTCCACCGGCCGGCCCTCGCCGTGCTCGACGGCGTTGCCGACCAGGTTGCGCAGCACCCGCTCGATGCGGCGCGGGTCGACCTCGGCGATGACCGGGGTGTCGGGCAGGCGCAGCTCGATGCTGACGCCGACCCGCTCGGCCAGCCCGGCGAGGCGCTCCGCGACCCGCTCGACGATCGGCACCAGGTCGGTGTGCTCGGCGTCGAGGGCGGCGAAGCCCGCGTCGAACCGGCTGATCTCCAGCAGGTCGGTGAGCAGGCTCTCGAACCGGTCCAGCTCCGCCTGCAGCAGCTCGGCGCTGCGGGCCACCGCCGGGTCGAAGTCCTCGCGCTCGGAGAAGATCAGATCGGCCGCCATCCGGACGGTGGTGAGCGGGGTGCGCAGCTCGTGCGACACGTCGGAGGTGAAACGCCGCTGCAACCGGGACATCTCCTCCAGCCGGACGATCTGACGCTGCAGGTTGGCCGCCATCTGGTTGAACGAGGCGGCCAGCAGGGCCAGGTCGTCCTCGCCGTCGACCTTCATGCGCTGGTCGAGCAGGCCGGCCGAGAGCCGCTGGGCGGTGCGGGCGGCGACCCGTACCGGCGTGACGACCATCCGGGTGACCAGCCAGGCGACGATCCCCAGCAGGATGACCAGGGCCAGCCCGGTGACCAGCACCGTGGTGCGGATCTGGTTGGCCGCCCGGTCCTCGGTGGTCAGCGGCACGAGGTAGTAGAGCTCGACGTGACCGAAGCTGGTGGGCACCGGGGAGCCGTACACCAGGTATTTGGTCCGCGCCCCGGCCACCTCGAGGGTGCGGATCTGCTGGGCCACCTGCTCGGACCCGGCCACCAGGCGCACCATGTCGCGGGTGATCAGCGGCTCGGTCTCGACCGTGATCGAGGAGTCCGGCTTGATGTCGGGGATGGTGTCGGCCCGCAACGAGACGATCGCGCCGCCGCTCTCGGTGGAGTCGCCGTCGGCGAGCCGGTCGACCGTGGCGCTGATGGTCGCCGGCAGCTCCTGGTCTCGCACCTGACGGTGGACGGAGAGCTGCTGGTAGGCGTATTCCACCTTGCCCTGCATCTGCGCCTTGACCTCGTCCACGGCCCGGTCCAGCAGGATCTGGGTGCTGCGGTCGGCGATGAACCAGCCGAAGCCGCCGACCAGCAGGCTGGAGGTCACCAGGGTCAGGGTCACCACGCGCAGGTGCAGCGAGCGGCGCCAGGCGCGGCGGGCGGGTGCGGAAAGCCGGAGGCCGTGGCGCACGCCGATGCGCCATTGCCGCCGCACCACCCTCAGGGTGCGGCGGATGGGCATCGGTAGCCAGGCGGGAGCATGCATCGGGGGCAAGGTTAGCCCCTGGGAGCTCCTAACCGGTGCCCGCCTTGTACCCGACACCTCGCACCGTAAGGATGATCTCCGGCCGCTCCGGGTCCGGCTCGATCTTGGCGCGCAGCCGCTGGACGTGCACGTTGACCAGCCGGGTGTCGGCCGCGTGCCGGTAACCCCAGACCTGCTCCAGCAGCACCTCGCGGGTGAAGACCTGACGCGGCTTGCGGGCGAGGGCGACCAGCAGGTCGAACTCGAGCGGCGTCAGCTTCACCTCCTCGCCGTCGCGGGAGACGGTGTGCGCGGGCACGTCGATGGTGATCTGGTTGCCGGGCGGTCCGATGGTGAGCATCTCGGGCGCGGCGTCCTCGCCCCGGCGCAACCGGGCGCGCATCCGCGCGACCAGCTCCTTGGGCTTGAACGGCTTGACGACGTAGTCGTCGGCGCCGGACTCGAGGCCGAGCACCACGTCGACCGTGTCGCTCTTGGCGGTCAGCATGACGATCGGGATGCCGGACTCGGTGCGGATCGCCCGCGCCACGTCGATGCCGCTCATGCCGGGCAGCATCAGGTCGAGCAGGACGATGTCGGGCCGGCTCTCCCGGAACGCCGCCAGTGCGCGCTCACCGTCGGCGACGAAGGAGGGCAGGAAACCTTCGCTGCGCAGGACGATGCCGAGCATCTCGGCCAGCGCTGGGTCGTCATCGACGACGAGTACCCGGGCTCTCATGCGATCCAATATTGCACTGTCCCCTTCAGGCCCGTGTGACCGCCCGGCGATCATGCGCCGGCGGTGCTGCTGATCATGGCCCGCCGGCGCCCGAAAATCCAGGCTATGAGAAGAGCGCGCGGCCCCAGAAGTCCGCCGGTCCGGTCACGCCGGGCGGGCAGGCGAACAGCGCCTGGGAGACCGGTTTGAGGTACTCGTTCATCTCGTCGGTCCGCGACAGGTTGCGCTGGATCGGCACGAACTGCTTGCGGGGGTCACGCTGGTACGCGATGAAGAAAAGTCCCGCGTCGAGCCGGCCCAGGCCGTCCGAGCCGTCCACGAAGTTGTAGCCGCGGCGCAGCAGCCGGGCCCCGCCGTTCGACTTCGGGTGGGCCAGCCGGACGTGTGAGTTCACGGCCAGCACCGGCTCACCGTCGGCACCGCGCGCGTCGAGATCGGGCTCCTCGAACTCGCCGGTCTTGCCCAGCGGCGCGCCGGAACCCTTGCGCCGGCCGACGATCATCTCCTGCTCGGCCAGCGAGGAGCGGTCCCAGGTCTCGACGATCATCCGGATCTTGCGGCTCACCAGGTACGACCCGCCGGTCATCCAGTCGGGACCGTCGCCCGGCTGCACCCACAGGTGGTCGCGCAGCAGCTCGGTCTCCTCGAGCTTGAGGTTGGCGGTGCCGTCCTTGAAACCGAACAGGTTGCGCGGGGTCGCCTGCGTCGTGGACGTCGACGACGTACGCCCGAAGCCGAGCTGCGACCAGCGCACGCTGACCACGCCCATGCCGATCCGGGCCAGGTTGCGGATCGCGTGCACGGCCACCTGCGGGTCGTTGGCGCACGCCTGCACGCACAGGTCGCCGCCGGAGATGCTGTCGTCCAGCCGGTCGCCCGGGAAGTGCGGCAGGTCGGCCAGCGCCTCCGGGCGCTTCGCGGCGATGCCGAAGCGGTCCTTGCCGGTGGCGTCGCGGAACAGCGTGGGGCCGAAGCCGACCGTGATGGTCAGCGCCGAGGGCGGCAGTCCGAGCGCCTCGCCGGTGTCGTCCGGCGGCGCCTCAGGGATGCCGCCGACCGCGCCGATCTCGCCGGCGTCGCGCCCGGCGGTCATCCGGGCCGCCGCGGCGGTCCATTCCTTGAGCATGCTGATCAGGCGGTCGCGGTCCTTGGTGATGACGTCGAACGCGACGAAGTGCAGCCGGTCCTGGGCGGGGGTGACGATGCCGGCCTGGTGCTCGCCGGTGAACGCGACCGCGCCCTCGACGGGGTGCGGCCCTTCCGCGGATGCGCCCTTGACCAGGGCGCCACCGACGGCGGTGGCACCGGCCACCCCGGCCACGCCGACGCCGGCGAGCGCGATGGCCCGCCGGCGCGAAACGATGCTGTCCGACATCGAGGGGTCCCCCTACTTCTTCGAGACGACCGCGGCGACCTTGCTGATGGGCTCGGCGAGCGCGTTGATCGCGTCGGAGAGACCCTTCAGGTCGGCCTCGCTGAGGGTGTTGTGCAGCTTCCAGCCGTCGCCGTCGCGGTACTTCGCCAGCGTGGTGTCCACGTTGGCGAACTCGGTGTCGAGCGTCTTGACCAGCGCGGGGTCACGCTCCTCGAGGACCGGGCGCAGCGACGCGATGGCGGCCTTGGAACCCTCGACGTTGGCGTTGAAATCCCACAGGTCGGTGTGCGAGTAGCGGTCCTCCTCGCCGGTGATCTTGCCGGTGGCGACCTCGTCCAGCAGGCCCTTGGCGCCGTTGGCCAGCTGCAGCGGGGAGAGCTTCTCGGCGTTGGCCTTGGCCACGATCTCCTTGACGTCGACGAGCAGCCGGTCGGCGATCGGGCCGTCCTTGGAGACGTCCGGCTTGGCCGCCCACAGGTCCTTCTCGAGGCGGTGGAAGCCGGTGAACTCCATGCCCTCCTCGATGACCTCCTCGCGGCCGTCGATCTTCGGGTCGAGGTCACCGAAGATCTCCGCGACCGGCTCGATGCGCTCCCAGTACGTCCGGGTCACCGGGAACAGCGCCTTGGCCTTGTCGACCTCGCCGGCCTTGACCGCGGCCACGAACTCCTCGGTCTTGGGCAGCAGCGCGGCGGTCTGGCTCTTGATGTAGCGCGAGTAGCTGGCGGTGGCGTCGGCGAGCTTGGCGTCGTCGGTCAGCGGGGCCGAGGAGCCGGCGACGGTCAGCGCGGCGCGGATGCCCTTGCCGCTCATGCCGGGCTTGCAGGCGGTCTCGTACGAGCCGGCCGGCAGCTCCACGTGCAGCTCGCGGGTGAGGCCGGGAGCGATGTTCTCCACCTCGCCCATGACCCGGTCGCCGGGGGCGTACACGTAGAACTCGGTGACCTTGTTGCCGCCGTTGGTGATGGTGAAGACGCTGGTGCCGGCGTCGGCCTGGTTCCGGGCGACCTCGCAGGCCGTGTCGGAGGCCTTGACGGTGATCGGCCCGCCCGTGGCACCGGCGGCGGTGTCGTCGGCCTTGTCGCCGCCGCACGCGGCCAGGGCGCCGCCGAGGACGCCGACCGCGGCGAGCGCGAGGATTCGGGTGGTACGCATGGACGGGGCTCCTACTGCTGCGGCGCGGGCGCCGGGGTGGGTTCTGGGGTGACGACCGGCGCCTTCTTGCGCGCCGGCCGGAGGAAGAGCACGAGCACCGGGATGCCGTACGCGGCCCAGGCGATCGTCTCGAGCACCGACGCGGTCGGGGTGATGTTGAACATGCCGGTCAGCAGGGCGGTGTACCAGGCCGAGGGGTCGAGCACGCCGCTGATGTCGTACGCCAGGTTGTTGAGGCCGGGCAGGGCGTTGGCCTCCTGGAAGTCGTGCACGCCGTATTTGAGGATGCCGGCGGCGACCAGGATGAGCAGGGCGCCCGTCCAGGTGAAGAAGACCGAGAGGTTGATCCGCACCGCGGTCGCGTACATCAGGTAGCCGATGACGACCGCGGACGCGATGCCGACCAGCAGCGCGTAGAGCGGGCGGCTGTTGTCGGCGGCGCCCTGCACGGCGGAGTAGAAGATCAGCGAGGTCTCGAGGCCCTCGCGGACGACGGCCAGGAAGGCCATCACGGCCACCGCGATCGAGCCGACCTCCAGCGCGTCATGGAGCTTGCCGCGCAGCTCACCGGCGATCGAGCGGGCGGCCTTGCGCATCCAGAAGATCATCCAGGTCACGAAGACCACGGCCAGGATCGAGGTGATCGCCTCGAACAGCTCGCGGTGCTCGTACTTCTGCAGCAGGGTGGTCGAGGTGTAGCTGAGCAGCCAGCCGAAGAAGACCGACAGCGCCACGGCGAGCCCGACGCCGGACCAGACCTGGACGAGGCGGTCCTTGCGGTCGGACTTCACCAGGAACGCGATGAGGATGCTGACCACCAGGGTGGCTTCCAACCCCTCACGCAGGCCGATGAGGTAGGTGGCGAGCATGGCACTCCGTCGCTAAGGCATCCCTAAGTAAGGCTCGGCATACCTTAGTCACGGGCGAACCACATCCGTCAAGCTGAGCCGCTATCGGGCCGGTCACACGTCAGGGCGGCCCTCCGCCGGAGAACCGCCCTGCTCGGAGATCAGCGGTCGAAGCGGCCCTCGCGGACGCCGCCCAGGAAGTCGGCCCAGTCCCGGGGCCCGAACTCCAGGACCGGCCCGGCGACGTCCTTGGAGTCCCGGACGAACACCGCGGCGGCGGCCGAGGCGATCTCCACACAGTGCCCGGCGGCGGCGCTACGGGTGCTCTTTCGCCAGGTCAAGCCTTGGTTCTGCAATGTCATGCCCTTCCGCGGATGAATACTCGCCTCGGGTAACGCCCATCGGCTACCGCAGGCCATCCCCCGTTCGAGCGATCAGATCCCGAGTCTCGTCCACTGTCAGCGCCCGCCGCCGGAGATCGGCGAAAGCCTCCCGGTAGACCCGCACGTGCGCGTCTTTGGTGCGCAACTGGCCGCCGACCAGGTCCTCGCTGTGCACGACCGGCGCCCGCTCGGAGTCGCCGAATTCGAAGATGACGAACGCCTCGCCCAGCGCGGCGTGCGCGCCCGCGGCGAACGGGAGCACGTGCAGCTCGACGCCGGGCCGCTGGCTGGCGTCGTAGAGCCGCTGCACCTGGCGGCGCAGCACGTCACGACCGCCGACCTCGCGGTGCAGGGCCGACTCGTCGAGGACCACGCAGAGCCGTGGCGGCGGGTCGCGGGTGAGCACGCTCTGCCGGGCCATGCGCAGGGCGGTCCGCTGCTGCACCGTCTCCGGGTCGTCCAGGTCGGCGCCCACCTCGATGACCGCGTGCGCGTACTCGTCGGTCTGCAGCAGCCCGGGCACCACCTGCGCCTCCCACTCGCAGATGACGACGGCCTCGGCCTCGAACGCCACGTACTCGTCGTAGGGCTCGGCGACCGATGAGCGGTAGGGCGCCCACCAGACCCGGGCCCGTCCGCGCCGGGCCAGGTCACGCAGGCGGGACTGCTCCCCCGGCGTACCCGCGTAGAGCCGGAGCAGCCGGTCGAGGTCCGCCTCGCTGATCCCGGTCCGGGCCGTCTCGATCCGGCTCAGCTTGGACTCGGACCAGCCGAGCAGAGCCACGACCTCGGCACCCCGGCGCTCACCGCGCAGCCGGCGCAGCTCGGCGCCGAGCTCCCGGCGTGCGGCCATCGATGTCGGCCTCGCCACGGGACCACCGTACCGGTGACTGACTGCAACTTGCACGACACTATATGCACTTGCAGTGGAGCCCGGACCGTGTCGTAATGGGAGGGGAAGGCAGACTTTGGTGCGGGTCGCCGGGCGGGAGGCAGCGCACCAGGCCGCGGGTTGCTGCGGCCACCTGCGGGCCGCCTGCGGGGGTGGCCGGCAGACAGGGAAGCGGACCGGTGGCGGCAACCGCCGGTTCGCTTTTCCACGAACCGGCGGTTCCCACAGTCAGTAGCGGTAGTGGTCGGGCTTGTACGGGCCCTCGACCGCGATCCCCAGGTACGAGGCCTGCTCCTTGGTCAGCTCGGTGAGCTTGACCCCGAGCGCGCCCAGGTGCAGCCGGGCGACCTTCTCGTCCAGGTGCTTGGGCAGCACGTAGACGCCGACCGGGTATCCGTCGGTCTTGGTGAACAGCTCGATCTGGGCGATCGTCTGGTTCGAGAAGCTGTTGCTCATCACGAACGACGGGTGCCCGGTCGCATTGCCCAGGTTCAGCAGGCGGCCCTCGGAGAGCACGATCACCGAGTGCCCGTCGGCGAACTTCCACTCGTCGACCTGCGGCTTGATATTGATCCGCCGCACGTCGGCGCGCCGGGCCAGGCCGGCCATGTCGATCTCGTTGTCGAAGTGCCCGATGTTGCCGACGATGGCCTGGTGCTTCATCCGGGCCATGTGCTCCGCCGTGATGACGTTGAAGCAGCCGGTCGCGGTGACGAAGATGTCGGTCGTCTCGACCACGTCGTCCATGGTGGCGACCTGGTAGCCGTCCATCGCGGCCTGCAGCGCGCAGATCGGGTCGACCTCGGTGACGATGACCCGGGCCCCCTGGCCGCGTAGCGACTCGGCGCAGCCCTTGCCGACGTCGCCGTAGCCGAAGACCACCGCCACCTTGCCGCCGATCAGCACGTCGGTGGCCCGGTTGATGCCGTCGATCAGCGAGTGCCGGCAGCCGTACTTGTTGTCGAACTTGCTCTTGGTGACCGAGTCGTTGACGTTGATCGCCGGGAACAGCAGCGTGCCCTGCTGCTGCATCTCGTACAGGCGGTGCACGCCGGTGGTGGTCTCCTCGGTGACGCCCTTGATGCCGGCGGCGATCCGGGTCCAGCGCCGGTCGTCCTCGCGCAGCGAACGGGCGAGCACGCCGAGGATCACCGCGTACTCCTCCGAGTCGGCGGTGTCCGCGGCCGGGACCGACCCGAGCTTCTCGAACTCGGCGCCCTTGTGCACCAGCAGGGTGGCGTCACCGCCGTCGTCGAGGATCATGTTGGGACCCTCGCCATCCGGCCAGCGCAGCACCTGCTCGGTGCACCACCAGTACTCCTCCAGCGTCTCGCCCTTCCAGGCGTAGACGGGCACCCCGGCCGGGGCCTCGGGGGTGCCGTCCGGGCCGACGACGATCGCGGCGGCGGCGTGGTCCTGGGTGGAGAAGATGTTGCAGGAGGCCCAGCGGACCTGGGCACCCAGCGCGGTCAGCGTCTCGATGAGGACCGCGGTCTGGATCGTCATGTGCAGCGAACCGGTCACCCGCGCGCCCCGCAGCGGCTGACCCGGGCCGTACTCCTTGCGCAGCGACATCAGGCCGGGCATCTCGTGCTCGGCCAGCTCGATCTCCTTCCGACCGAAGGCGGCGAGGGAGAGGTCCGCGACCTTGTAGTCGCCCTCGGCGACGGTCTTCGGGCGCTGCGCACCGGCGGCGGGGAGTGTGCTGGTCATCCATGCTCCTCCAGAGACGGGGGTCAAGGCAGCCGTCAACATTACGCCGACGGCCCGGCTTCACCTGGAGAACGAGCAAGGGCCAGTTCTTTTCCGGTACGCGCACAAACTCGACACCCGCAGCACCGGCTGGACCGGCACCCCGGCCCGGCCGGCGTGGCGTCGCGCCCTGTCACCCAGCCGCCGGGAGGATCTTCCGGACAGCGAACGGGGCGACGGATCCGAAGATCCGCCGCCCCGTTCATCCCCCCGGTTTGGTACCGCGCGCGTCCGTGGGACCCCCCGATCACCAATGACGCTGCGTGTTTATAGATTCACACTCCGCACACGCCATGTCAAGCAAATCGGCAAATTTCGGGTCGAATCCTTAAGTCGTGGCGTCCGCAGCGGGTGACGGCGCGTCATCGAGGCGGTCCTGAAGCAGCTGCCCCGGTCAGGCGGCCGCGTTGTCCCGGGCGACCTCGAACAGACTGACCCGCTGGAATCCCTGACCTTCGTAGTAGCGGATCAGCGCCTAGTCGTCGCCGGCGTAGCAGTCCACCCGCAGCAGGACTGCCCCACGCGCCCGGCCCAGCTGCCGGGCGTGGTCCAGCAGCCGTCCGCCGACGTTGTGTCCCGGGTGGTCGCGATCGGTGACCAGGAGGTTCACGTACAGCTCGGGCTCCGGAGCCGGCGGGACGTAGGCGGGCGTATTGCCCACCGTCAGCGCACCCACCGGCTGCCCGCCGAGGTACGCCAGGAACAGGTTGCCGGCCCGGGCCGCGTCGCTGGTCGAGGCGTGCAGCTGGGGCCGGGCGGACAGCGGTTCCGTGCCCCACTGACCGGGCCGGCCCCGCGCCACCAGCCAGCGGACCGCCTTGTCGAGCAACCCCAGCACGATCGGCACGTCCTCGACGGTGCCCGGGCGGATGTCGATGTTCTCAGCACTACCCATGCGAGAAATCCTCGCAGAGCCCTCCGCCCGGTCGCCGCGAGCGCGTACGGGTCAGGAAGCGACGGCCGCCACGAAGACCTCGCCGACGCCGGCCACCGTGGCCGGACCCGTCTCGGCCGGGACGTAGGCCGCCGTACCGGGCGTCACCTCGACCGGCGTGCCGTCGACCGCCTCGGCCACGAACACGTCGCCACGGACGCCCAGGACGATGCGCGGCCCCTCCCCCGGCAGCGGCAGCGGCGGGCCGGCCGGCGCGAGCTCCAGCCGGTAGAGCACGAACTCGCGCACCGGCACCGGCCACGTCTGCACGCCCGGCGCGATCTGCGTCGCCGGCAGGATCGGCTCGGCCAGGACCTCGAAGCGCAGCACGCGCAGCAACTCGTCGACGTCCACCCGCTTCGGGGTCAGCCCGCCGCGCAGGACGTTGTCGCTGGCCGCCATGATCTCGACACCCGTGCCGCTCAGGTAGGCGTGCAGGTTGCCGGCCGGCATGTAGATCGCCTCCCCCGGCGCCAGGCGGACCTGGTTGAGCAGCAGGGCGACCAGCACACCCGGGTCGTCCGGGTAGCGGCCGGCCAGGTCGCGAGCGAGGGCGTAGCTCTGGGCGTACTCGCCGTCGGCGCGGGCCGCCGTGAGCACGTCCCCGATCAGAGCCGCGCGGTCGTCCGCCGGCCAGGTCAGCAGCTCCTGGACGGCGTCGCGCAGCCCGGCCGGACCAGCCCGCAGGGCCGCGACCACGGGGGCCAGGCGCGGGATGCGCAGACCCTCCAGGACCGCCGCGGACACGTCCGGGGCCCGGAAGCCGCAGAGCGCGTCGAACGGCGTGAGCGCGACCAGCATCTCCGGCTTGTGGTGCGCGTCCGTGTAGTTGCGCGGCGCCTGCGGGTCGGCCTCCTGGGCCGCGTACGCCTGCTTCGCGTATTCGGCATCGGGGTGGGCCTGCAGCGACAGCGGCGCCTCGGCGGCCAGCACCTTCATCAGGTACGGCAGCCGGGCCCCGAACTCGTCGGCGACCTCGGCGCCCAGCTGACCCTTCGGGTCGTCACCGATCAGCGCAGCCAGGCTGACCGGGCCGTCCGGCCCGGTCACCGTGGACGGGTCACCCGGATGGGCGCCCAGCCACAGCTCCGCCTCGGGAGCGTCGGTGGGCGCCGGCCGGCCCTGCAGCTCGGCCAGCGCGCTCCGCGAGCCCCAGGCGTACGGCCGGATGACACCCCGCAGGGGGAGAACAGCAGCCACAGCCGCCCCGTTTCGTGAAGAGTTACGCCGTCGCGGGCAGGGTGCCGGCCTCGGCCGCCGAGGTCGCCCCGGCCTGCGGGTGGTAGATGTCGGGCTCCAGGTAGATGACGCGGGCGATGGGCAGCGCCTCGCGGATCCGCGACTCGGTCTCGTTGATGTGCCGGGCCACGTCCGCGGCGAGCTCCGACGGCTGCACCGCGATCTTCGCGGCCACCAGCAGCTCCTCGGGGCCCAGGTGCAGCGTCTTCATGTGGATGATCCGCTCGACGCCGGGTCCGGCCATGATCGCCTGCTGGATCTTGGCGACGTCCTCCGGGTTGGCGCCCTCGCCGAGCAGCAGGCTCTTGGTCTCCAGGGCCAGGATGGCGGCGATGGTCACCAGCAGCAGGCCGATCGCCGCCGTGCCGATGCCGTCCCAGACGCCGTTGCCGGTGATCAGGGTCAGCACCACGCCGAACAGCGCGAACACCAGGCCGAGCAGCGCGCCCGCGTCCTCCAGCAGCACCACCGGCAGCTCCGGAGCCTTGGCCCGGCGCACGAAGTTGACCCAGGAGGTCTTGCCGCGGGTGTGGTTGGACTCCTTGATGGCCGTCCGGAACGAGTAGCTCTCCAGGCCGATCGCCACGATCAGGACGGTCACCGGCACCCACTGCCACTCGTGGATGCCCTCCTTCTCCTGGATCTTGTGGTACGCCTCGTACAGCGCGAACAGGCCGCCGACGCTGAACAGCACGATGGAGACGATGAACGCGTAGATGTAGCGCTCCCGGCCGTACCCGAAGGGGTGTTCCGGGGTGGCCTTGCGCTGCGCGCGCTTGCCGCCGAGCAGCAGCAGCGCCTGGTTGCCGGAGTCGGCGACCGAGTGGATGGACTCGGCCAGCATCGACGACGAACTGGTCAGCAGCCAGGCCACGAACTTGGTGGCCGCGATGCCCAGGTTCGCCGCGAGGGCGGCGATGATCGCCTTGGTGCCGCCGCCCGCGCTCACTGGAGTCCCTCCGGCATCGGGTTGCTCAGCTCCTTCATCTCGTTGATGGCCGGCACGGCCATCGGGTCCAGGCCGTGGGCCAGCGCCAGGTAGATCGAGGCGAAGTCGGGGACCGCGACCAGCGACGCGAGCCGCTCCAGGGCCGAGCCGCCCTCGGCGGTGACCACGTCGCAGCGCACGCCGCGGCGCTCCGCGAGGGTCTGCACCGCGTCCGCGCGGCGCTCCTCGACGGCCACCGGCTCGTCGGCCTCCTCCTCGGGATTGAGACCGCCGTCGCGCAGCACCACCAGCCGCAGCCGGGTGCTGAGCTCCTCGAGCTCGTCCGGGTCGGCGAAGATGTCGCGCGACGACTCGGCCAGGCCGCCGAACGGCCCGTCGAGCAGGCCGACCCGGCCGCGGCCGGCCTCGCCCAGCGCACCGGCCATCACCGGATAGCGGGCGTTGGCGGCCAGGGTGTCGGCGAAGCGCCGGGCGGCGACCGTGGCCAGCGGGGACGAGCCCCACACGATCGGGATCGAGCCGGCCAGGCCCAGCGCCAGCGACTTCGCCGGGTTGACGAAGGACTCGGCCCCGGCCCGGCAGCGCTCGGCGTCGGCGTCCAGCCGGGCGGCGGTCTCGGCCAGGTCGGCCTCGTTGACCTTGACCAGGCCCAGGCTGCGGGCGGCCAGCAGCACCGGCACGGCCAGGCCCCAGAGGCTGGCCCGGGCCGGGGCGCGCCGCGGCACCGGGATGAACGGGGCCCGGGCGCGCTCGGCCATGGCCTGGAGCTCGGAGTCGGGGTTGCCGATGGCCACCAGGCGCGCGCCGCGGCGGGCGGCGGCGTCCGCGGCGGCCAGCGCCTCGGGGCTGCGACCGCTGGCCGAGACCGCGATGACCACGTCGGCCGCGCCGACCCAGCCGGGGACCCCGGCGCTGCGGTGCCCGATGACCGGGACCGGGCAGCGCGGGCCCGCGACGGTGGCCAGGATGTCACCGGTCAGGCCGGCGGTGCCGATGCCGGCGACGACGACGGCGCGGGGCCGGCCCTCGTCGGCGAGCACGCTCAGGTTGGCCTCGGCGGCCAGCGCGGCCGACTCCCGGACCTGGGCGCCGGCGGACGCGGTGGCCCGCAGCATGCCGCCCGGGTCGTTCTCGAGCATCGCCTTCTCGTCGGAGAGCAGCGCCTCGTCGGCCACCCGGCGCCCGGTCAGGCCGGCCGCTCCCTCGAACGGACCCGCCATCAGGAGGCCTTCCCTTCGGTGATCGCCTCGTCCAGGAGGAGAACCGGGATGTCGTCACGCACCGGGAAGACGCGTCCGCACTCGGTGCAGGTCAGCGTCTGCGCGCCGGCGTCGTACTCCAGCGGCGCGTGGTGTGTGTCCGGGCAGGCCAGAATCTCCAGCAACTGCGGGTCGAGGGCCACCGAACGGCTCCTTATAACGTGCGCGGGCTTTGCGGATCCAGGTGATCCTAACCGCGAACGATGGCGAGCACCTGGTCGCGCAGGGCCGCCATCCGGTCCGGCTTCGGCGCTTCCACGTTCAGCCGCAGCAGCGGCTCGGTGTTGGAGGCACGCAGGTTGAACCAGGCGCCGTCGCTGAGCCGCAGGGTCATGCCGTCGAGCTCGTCCAGCGTGGCGTCGGCGAACGCGGCGCGGACCTCGGCGATCTTGGCGGGCGCGTCGGCCACCGTGGAGTTGATCTCACCGGAGGCGGCGTAGCGCTCGAACTCGGCCGCGAACTGCGACAGCGGCTGCGGCTGGCCACCGAGCGCGGCGAGCACGTGCATCGCGGCGAGCATGCCGGTGTCGGCGAACCAGAAGTCACGGAAGTAGTAGTGGGCCGAGTGCTCGCCGCCGAAGACCGCGTTGGTGCGGGCCATCTCCGCCTTGATGAAGGAGTGGCCGACCCGGCTGCGGACCGGGACGCCACCGTTCTCGGTGATGATCTCGGGCACCGCGGCCGAGGTGATCACGTTGTGGATGACCGTGCTGCCCGGGAACTTGGCCAGCTCCCGCTTGGCCACCAGCGCGGTGATGGCCGACGGGGAGACCGGGTCGCCGTTCTCGTCCACCACGAAGCAGCGGTCGGCGTCGCCGTCGAAGGCCAGGCCCAGGTCGGCGCCGTGCTCGCGGACGGCGGCCTGCAGATCCACCAGGTTGGCCGGGTCCAGCGGGTTGGCCTCGTGGTTCGGGAACGAGCCGTCCAGCTCGAAGTAGAGCGGCACGATCTCCAGCGGCAGCGCGGCCAGCTCCTGGTCGCCGAGCACGGCCGGCACGGTGTGACCGCCCATGCCGTTGCCGGCGTCGACGACGACCTTCAGCGGCCGGATGCCGGAGAGATCGACCAGCCCGCGCAGGTGCCGGGCGTAGTCGGCGAGCAGGTCGCGGTGCTCGATCGCCGGCGGCACCTCGCCCACCGCGTCGATGTCGTTGAGCAGCTCCTCGGCGCGCTGCCGGACGATGATCAGGCCGCTGTCCTGGCCCACCGGGCGGGCGCCGGCCCGGCACAGCTTGATGCCGTTGTACTTGGCCGGGTTGTGGCTGGCGGTGAACATGGCGCCGGGCAGGCCGAGCACGCCCGAGGCGTAGTACAGCTGGTCGGTCGAGCCGAGACCGGTGTGCACGACGGTGGCGCCGGCCGAGTTGGCCCCGGCGGAGAACGCGGCGACCAGCGCGGGGCCGGTCTCGCGCATGTCGTGGGCCAGCACGATCCGGTCCGCGTCGTCCCCCGACTCGCGGAGCATCTCCACGAACGCCGTGCCCAGGGCCCGGGCCACGGTCTCGTTGAGCTGGTCGGGCACGACGCCACGGACGTCGTACGCCTTGACGAGCTGGGACAGATCAGACAACGGTCACTCCTCGGCACGATGTTCGACCCGCCGACACTATCGGAGCCAGGGTGACCGCCGGGTCGCAACAGCGTGGCGTCACCGTCTCGGGACTGTTACATCCGGCTGCCGCAATCCGTCCCGGCAGGCCCGGTCGGCGGCCCGTGTCGTCTCCGGCAACCGGAAGCGTGGTGTGAGCCCGAGGGTGAGCGCGCAGGCGGTGTCGAGGTCCATCCGGTGCCCGACCGAGACGAAGACCGGCTTCACCGCGTCCCGGGTCCGCAGCACGGCGCCCACGGTCTCGCCGTCGTCGACGAGCTCGGACCGGTCGCCGCGGCGCTCACCGGGCGGCTCCCAGCTGCCCACCAGCGGGGTCTTGCCGACGCCGAACGACGGCAGGCCGGTGAGCACGCCCAGGTGGCAGGCAAGCCCGAAGCGCCGGGGATGCGCCAGTCCGTGGCCGTCGCAGATCAGCACGTCGGGTCGCATGGTGAGCCGGTCCAGGGCCGTCAGCAGCGCGGGGATCTCCCGGAAGGCGAACAGTCCGGGCACGTACGGGAAAGCCGCCCGGCCCTGCACGACGGCCATGTCCACGACGCGGTGGTCAGCGGTGTCCAGCACGACGATCGCCGCCGCGAGCCGCTCGCCGTCCTCGTGGTAGGCCACGTCCAGGCCCGCGACCGTCGCCGGTCGCTGCGGTCCGGGCCCGCCCAGCAGCCGCGACCGGAGGGCATCCTGCACAGCCAGCGCCTCGGCTTCGGTACGCGGCCAGTCGGTCATGGCCGGAGACGCTATAGCAGTGAGGACCCGGCCGGCCGGCAGTTTCCTGCCGCCCGGCCCGGCCTCTTCAAGACGGCAGCGCCGCCAGTTCCTCGGGTGTGAGGATGCGGCTGCGGATCAGGAAACGCACCCCCTCGGGCGCCTCCAGACTGAAGCCGCTGCCCCGGCCCGGCACCACGTCCACGGTGAGGTGGGTGTGCCGCCAGGCCTCGAACTGCGAGGTGCTCATCCAGAAGGACACCGGTTCGGCCACGCCATCGATGTGCAGCTCCTCGAGCAGCACATCGCTTCCACCGGTACGGAACTCGCCCTCCGGGTAACACATCGGGGCGCTGCCGTCGCAGCAGCCGCCGGACTGATGGAACATCAGCGGGCCGTGCTGTCCCCGCAGCGACCGGATCAGGTCGGCCGCCGCGGGTGTCACGTCTACTCGGGCTCCCATGGCCTAGAAGAATCCCATGGCCTTGGGCGAGTAGCTGACCAGCAGGTTCTTGGTCTGCTGGTAGTGGTCCAGCATCATCTTGTGGTTCTCGCGGCCGATGCCGGACTGCTTGTAGCCGCCGAACGCCGCGTGCGCCGGGTACAGGTGGTAGCAGTTGGTCCACACCCGGCCGGCCTTGATCGCCCGGCCCGCCCGGTACGCGGTGTTCGAGTCCCGGGTCCACACTCCGGCGCCGAGGCCGTACAGGGTGTCGTTGGCGGTCTTGATCGCGTCGGCGTAGTCGGAGAACGAGGTCACCGACACCACCGGGCCGAAGATCTCCTCCTGGAAGATCCGCATCGAGTTGGCGCCCTCGAAGACGGTCGGCTGCACGTAGTAGCCGCCGGCCAGGTCCCCGCCGAGGTCGGCCCGGGCCCCACCGATGAGCACCTTGGCGCCCTCCTGCCGGCCGATGTCGAAGTACGACAGGATCTTCTCCAGCTGGTCGTTGGAGGCCTGCGCGCCGACCTGGGTGTCGGTGTCCAGCGGGTTGCCCTGCTTCATGTTCTCCACGCGCTTGACGCCCGCGGCGAGGAAGTCGGAGTAGTGGCCCTGCTGGATCAGCGCGCGCGACGGGCAGGTGCAGACCTCACCCTGGTTCAGGGCGAACATCGAGAAGCCCTCGAGCGCCTTGTCCATGAAGTCGTCGTCCTGCGCGCTGACGTCGTCGAAGAAGATGTTCGGGCTCTTGCCGCCGAGCTCCAGGGTCACCGGGATGATGTTCTCGGAGGCGTACTGCATGATCAGCCGGCCGGTGGTGGTCTCGCCGGTGAACGCCACCTTGGCCACCCGGTTCGAGGAGGCCAGCGGCTTGCCGGCCTCGACGCCGAAGCCGTTGACGATGTTCACCACGCCCGGCGGCAGCAGGTCGGCGACCAGCGACATCCAGTAGTGGATGGACGCCGGGGTCTGCTCGGCCGGCTTGAGCACGACGGCGTTGCCGGCGGCCAGCGCGGGCGCCAGCTTCCAGACCGCCATCAGGATCGGGAAGTTCCACGGGATGATCTGGGCGACCACGCCGAGCGGCTCGTGGAAGTGGTAGGCCACGGTGTCGTCGTCGATCTCGCCGAGGGTGCCCTCCTGGGCCCGCAGCGCACCGGCGAAGTAGCGGAAGTGGTCGATGGCCAGCGGGATGTCGGCGGCCATGGTCTCGCGGACCGGCTTGCCGTTCTCCCAGGTCTCGGCGACGGCGAGCTGCTCGAGGTTCGCCTCCATCCGGTCGGCGATCTTGTTGAGGATGTTCGCCCGCTCGGAGACGGACGTGCGGCCCCAGGCGTCGGCCGCGCCGTGCGCCGCATCGAGGGCCCGCTCGACGTCGTCGGCGGTGCCCCGGGCGATCTCACAGAAGTTCTGGCCGTTCACCGGCGAGGGGTTCTCGAAGTACTGACCCTTGACAGGAGGTACGTACTCGCCACCGATCCAGTGGTCGTAGCGGGATTCGTAGCTGACGACCGCACCGTCGGATCCGGGCGGGGAATAGATGGTCATGCGCGTGTCCCTCCGTACCAGTTCGGGTACGGGCGACGTTAGTTACGGCGACGTTGCAAGACCGTTGCGAGCCCGTATTCCGCCGTGAGCGACGCGATCCTCCTGGTGGCCAGCGAGAGGGCCGGCGAGTGGGGTGGCAGGACGGCGGCGTAGGCCTCCCACATCGACAGGTCCTCGGCGCCCCAGGGGCTGGTCACCCAGGACTGGATCAGGGCGGGGTCGGCGCGGCGCAGCACGGCGTCACGCAGGCGGGAGTCGATCAGGCGGCGCAGCCGGGCCACGCCGGGGGCGTCCGAGGAGGGCAGCAGCGGTCCGGCGTAGGCGGCCAGAGCCTCGGCGACCAGGCCGCGTTCCAGCAGGCGGGTCACTGTCAGGAAGTCGGCGTCGACCTCGGCGCGCAGCCGGTAGGGCCTCGAGTCCAGCAGCTCGGGACCGAGGACGCGGCGCAGCCGGGAGAGTTCCGCGCGCACGGTCACCGGGTTGAGGTCGTCGGCGTAGAGATCCACGGCAAGCTGGTCGCCGGTGCGCCCCTCGGGATGGAGCAACAGCAGGACCAGCAGCTCCGAGTGCCGGCGGCCCAGCCGGTGCGGCCGGCCGCCGATCGAGAGGACGGCGTCCTCGCGGCCCAGGGCCGACACCGTCGCGCCGCGCGCGGGCTGACCGGCACCCAGGTACGCCTCGGCGGCCAGCGCGGTCGCCCGGACCAGCGCGAGGCTGTGCGGGTTGGCCAGGTGGTCGCCGCCGGTCACGTCGATCGCGCCGAGCAGCCGTCCGGTCGCCGGGTCGTGGATCGGTGCAGCAGCGCAGGTCCAGCGCTGCACGCCGCGGCTGAAGTGCTCGGTGGCGAAGATCTGCAGCGGGTGGTCGACGGCGAGTGCGGTGCCTGGGGCATTGGTGCCGGCGTGCGCCTCGTCCCAGCGGGCGCCGGGGACGAAGTTCATCGACTCGGCGCCGCGCAGCACCGACGCGGTGCCCTCGACCCAGAGCAGCCGTCCGTGCGCGTCGCAGACCGCCATCAGGTGGTCGCCGTCGTCGGCCAGCCCGCCGAGCAGGTCCCGGAAGATCGGCAGGACCCGGGCCAGCGGGTGCGCGGCCCGGTACGCCTCCAGGTCGCCGTCGCTCAGCTCGATGGGCGCGGTGCTGTCCGGGCTGACCAGCGCGCCGGCCGAGCGCCGCCAGGACGCGGCCACCACGTCGCGCACCTGGGTCACCGGTTGTTCACCGGTCACGAACCGCTCGTGGGCCCGGCCCACCTGGGTGATCCGTTCCGCGGGGTCGGTGCCGAGGGCGAGCGCGAGCCACGGGTTGGACATGCGCACCTCCAGTCCCGTCCATCGTGACCGGCATCACGCCCTACGACAACCACCTGTTCAGCGGGCCCATGATCAGCCTTCGACCCGGGGTGCCGATCGGCCCAGCAGCAGCGTGTCGAGTGCGGCGGGCAGCCCGGTGCCGAGTGACCACTCGCCGGACTCGTCGATCAGGAACACCCGCCGCGCCGGGTCGATGGCCAGCAGGCCCTCGTAGCCGGCGGTGCCGAGCGGGAAGAGCGGCGCACCGACCCGCCGGGCCACCCGGCCCAGCGTGTCGGCGGTGTCGGCGGCCCACCCCGGATCGATGTGGAACGGCGCCGTACGCACCGAGCGGCCGGGCACCTGGACAGTGGATTCCGCGCCGAGATACTGCTCGAGCGCCTCGACCGCAGCCGGGGAGACCGTGTGCTCGTGCTCGACCCCGCGGACGGCCAGCACCTGCTCGATCCGCTCGGCGACGCGCTCCTTGGCCGGGGCCGGGCGGCGGTGCAACCGGCGGCGCGCGAGCCGGCGTTGCCAGGCGGAGTCACCGGCCTTACGACCGGGCCGGTCCGAGGGCCACAGCGGACGGTAACCGAGGACCTCGGTGCAGGTGGCGCACGGTCCGCCGTTGGCATGGCCCTGACGCGGATCGGACGGCTCCCGCACCCGCCACAGCCGTACGTGCGTGGCGACGTCATCGGGATCGCGCACGAGCTGTCCGAACGCCACCAGCTCGGGATGCCACTCGGCGCCGCGGACCCGGGCGCGGGCCGGGACGGCGTCGAGCCGGGCCCGCACGAGCGGATGCAGCTCCGGCGGCTCACCGGTACGCTCGCTGCTCGCATGCACGGTCGCGGACGACTTCAGCGCCACCTCCGCGACCACCCCCGGCGTCTCGACCGCCGCGCCGCCGAAGCCGGGTCGTGGTGGCACGCCCCGCTCGTAGTCGAGCTGCTCGCGGTACTGATCGTCCAGGTAAGCCGGATTGGCGAAGCTCACCACCCGGCCGGTGACCTTGTCGACGAACGTGGCGTAGCTCGCGCGGACGCCGGGCGCCTGCACGGACCAGCCGAGCTCGTCCTCGTGCAGCACCACCTGCCCGGGCTCGCAGCCGGCGCGCTCCGCCCAGCGCAGCACGATGCGTTCGAGCACGTGCGGCGGCAGGTCATGGGCGTCCGCCGGAGTGTCACGGCGCTGCAACGTCACACCGCTGGGCAGCACCAGCTGCATAGTCATCGATCCTCCCGGGCCGAGCGCCGACCATACCGGCGGGCGCCGACATAGGCTGGCCGGGTGGACAGCACAGCGTTCTATGTCGCGGGCGAAACAGCGCACGGTGACGACGAAGTCACGGTGACCCACCCGTACGACGGGCGGCCGGTCGGGCGTACCACCTGGGCCACCGCGGCGCAGGTCGAAGCCGCAGTCGCGGCAGCGGCCGAGGTCGCCGACCGGGCCGCGGCCCTGCCCGCGCACGTGCGCGCGACCGCCCTCGATCACGTCTCGCGCCGCCTCGCCGAACGCCGCGAGGAGGTCGCCGCGCTGATCACCGCCGAGAACGGCAAGCCGCTGAAATGGGCCCGGTTGGAGGCCGACCGGGCCGTGTCGGTCTTCCGGTGGGCGGCCGAGGAGGCCCGCCGGTTCGCGGGCGACCTGCAGCGCCTCGACACCGACGCCGGCGGCACCGGCCGGCTCGCCCTGGTCAAGCGCGTGCCGCGCGGGCCGGTGCTGGGCATCTCGCCGTTCAACTTCCCGCTCAACCTGGTCGCCCACAAGATCGCCCCGGCGATCGCGGTCGGCGCGCCGATCGTGCTCAAGCCCGCGCCGGCCACCCCGCTGACCGCGCTGCTGCTCGGCGAGCTGCTGGCCGAGACCGACCTGCCGGCCGGCATGTTCTCGGTGCTGCCGGTCTCGAACGACCGCGCCGCCGCGCTGGTCGCCGACCCGCGCCTGCCGATCGTGTCGTTCACCGGCTCGGGCCCGGTCGGCGCGCAGATCCGCCGGTCCGCGCCCGACAAGCACGTGACGCTCGAGCTGGGCGGCAACGCGGCGGTCCTGCTCTGCGGCGACTACAGCAGCGACGCCGACCTGAGCTGGGCGGCGCAGCGGGTCGCGACGTTCGGCACCTACCAGGCGGGTCAGAGCTGCATCGCGGTCCAGCGGGTCTACGTGCACGCGAGCCTCACCGGCTTCCTGCCGCAGCTGCTCGACGCGGTGAACGCGCTGCGCACCGGCGACCCGCAGGACCCGGAGGTCGAGGTCGGCCCGATGATCAGCGAGGACGCGGCGAAACGCGTCGAGGAATGGGTCGACGAGGCGGTGGCCGCGGGCGCGACCGTGGCGGTGGGCGGCAAGCGCGACGGTGCGACGTACCCGCCGACGGTGCTGACCGGCGTCCCGGCCGACGCCAAGGTGGTCACCGAGGAGATCTTCGGGCCGGTGCTGGTGGTGGCCGAGGTGAGCGACGACGCCGCCGGCTTCGCGGCGATCAACGACTCGGCGTACGGGCTCCAGGCGGGCATCTTCACCCACAGCATCCAGACGGCGTTCGCCGCGCACCGTGACCTGAAGGTCGGCGGCGTGATCGTGGGCGACGTGCCGTCGTACCGGGCCGACCAGATGCCGTACGGCGGGGTGAAGGGCAGCGGCGTGGGCCGGGAGGGTGTGGCCAGCGCGATGGACGACTACACCGAGCCGCGCGTCATGGTGCTGACCGGCATCGACCTCTAGACGACCACCGGCGGGTCGGTGCGCAGCCGGCTGTAGAGCAGTCCGTCGCGCCACTGGCCCGCCCGGAACTCCGCCGACCGGACCGTGCCCTCGAGCCGGAAGCCGGCCTTGACCAGCGACTTCTGCTCGGCGATGTTCTCCGGCTGGGTGCCCGCCTGGATGCGCTGGGCCGGGGTGTGCAGAAAGAGGTAGTCGCAGAGCATGGCCTGAGCGCGCCAGCCGAGGCCGCGGCCGCGCCACTGCGGGAGCAGCACGATGCCGATCTCCCAATAGCTCGCCGAGCCGCCGTACCGGCCCTCGGACCAGGTGACGAAGCCCGCCGCCTGCCCCTCGGTGGCGACGATGAGCCGGCCGTTGTCGGTGCCGAGATAGCCGTCCTGGGCGAAGCGGCGGTCCTGGGCCCGCGGGTCACGGAAGCCGAACCAGTCGTTGCCGATCAGGCCGGGCTCGACAGCGAAACGCCGCAACATCGGCAGGTCCGCTTCGGTCACCGGGCGCAGGTCGAGGTCTGTCATCCACACAGGATCGTCCATCCGGGCAATGACAGGTGTCTTTCGGGCAACCGGCCATCCGTAGTCGCGTGGTGCCCGTACTGGGGTGCGACATACCTATCGGAGGAGATCACTGCCATGCCCCGTACCCGAACCCGCGTCCGTGCCCTGACCATGGCCGCCGCCGCCACCGTGCTGGTGGGCGTCGGCGCGATCAGCTACAACGCGTCCGCCGCCGAGCTCACCCCGGGCTCCCGGCCGCGGCCGGTCGCGTCGCCGTCGGTCATCGATCCGCCGGCGGGCGCGGTCCGGCTCGGCAGCTACCGGGTCGTCAGGGGCACCCAGACGTACACCTGCACCGGCGGCGTCTTCACCGGAGGTTCCGTGCCCGAGGCCAAGCTGGCCGGCCCCGGTGGCCTGCTGCACCACTTCAAGGGCCCGAGCTGGCAGTCCGAGCGCGACGGTTCCCTGGTGACGGCGGAGAAGAAGGGGGAGCGGCCGCGCGCCGGCACGATCGCCGAGCTGCTACTCAAGATCAACAGCCACAGTGGGCCGGAGAACGGCCTGCTGGCCAAAGCCACCCACATCCAGCGGCTCTACACCTCCGGCGGCGTGGCCCCGGCCGGCGCCTGCACCGACGGCACGACCAAGGCGGTCCCCTACGGCGCCCTGTACGTGTTCTGGAGCGCGTGACCCGCTGATCCGACTGATCCGTCCGGGGGCGTTGCCCCAACGCCGCCGGCCGGACGGGATCTTCTCCCCGATGAGTGCCAGCCCTGCGGGGGATCGAACTTCGCGGCGGCGTACGGGACCATATTTCCTCCGTCCTCGTTGGTGACTGACGGACGGAGTTTTCTGCGATGCGTACCCCCAAGGTGTTGCTGCTCGGCCTCGCGCTGAGCGTCCTGGCCGGCTGCGGCACGGCCGTGGCCGCCGAGAGCGACCCGCGCTGGGTCAGCGCCGCCCCGGCCACCTCGGCCGCCCCGGCGCCGTCGCGGTCCACCGCCGAGGCCCCGGCGCCGGCTCCGACCAGGCCGGCCCGGCACGAGCCCGCCCCGGCGAAGCCCGCCGCCGTCCCCGTGAAGGGCCCGGCCCCTGCGCGCAAGAAGCCGGCGAAGCGCGTCCCGGCCCACGCCGGCGGGCCCGCCGGCAGCCTGATGCGCACCGGCGGCGCCGCGGTGGCGCTGACCTTCGACGACGGGCCCGACCCCGTGCAGACGCCGCGGATGCTGGACCTGCTCAAGCAGAAGCGGGTCAAGGCCACCTTCTGCGTCGTCGGGCAGAACGTCGCGGCGTACCCCGGGCTGGTCCGGCGGATCGCCGCCGAGGGCCACACCCTGTGCAACCACACCTGGCGGCACAGCCTGACGCTCGGTAAGAAGAAGCCCGCGGTGATCCGGGCGGACCTGCAGCGCACCAACGACGCCATCCGGCGGGCCGTGCCCGGAGCCCGGATCAGCTACATGCGGGCGCCGGGCGGGAACTTCACGCCGGCCTTCGTGGCCGCCGCCGCCGAGCTGGGCATGACGTCGATCTACTGGCAGGTGGACCCGCGCGACTGGGAACACCCGGGCGGCGAGTCGGACGCGGCGCACCGGACCAAGGTTGTGCACGCGGTGAAGAAGCACGTCGGCAAGGGCGCGATCGTGCTGTCCCACGATTACGGGCAGCCGACCACGATCTCGGCGTACCGGGAACTGATCCCGTGGTTGCAGAAGCGCTACCGGCTGGTGGCGCTGCCCAGCCAGGGCCTCAGTGCGAGGGCGGGATGACCCGCAGGTGGCCGCGGCGGCCGGTCTGGTGCCCCGGCAGATTGTCGTGCTCCTCCGGGCGCGGCGGCGGCGCCGGGCGGGCGGCCTCACGGACGGCGTCGGCCAGCGCGACCAGGTCGTCGGTGGTGGGCGGCGGCGGGGCGAAATCACCGTCGTGGCGCACCAGCTCCCACCCGCGCGGGGCGGTCAGGCTGCGGGCGTGCGGCTCACACAGGTCGTACGTGTGCGGCTCGGCGAACGCCGCCAGCGGGCCGACCACCGCGGTCGAGTCGCTGTAGACGTAGGTCAGAGTGGCGACCGCCTGTCGGGGACAGCCGTTCCGGGAGCAGCGCCGTGGTGACCTCACGGCGGCACGTTATCTCCCCGCGGCGGCCGGTAGCCGCGACACGCCGACCCACCATGCATCACGATTTCGACATGGCGCACCGACACGCCGTCCCAATGGGACGAATTCCCGGCAACGAAACGCGGTGGACACAGCCTGACCACGGGAGACGGCCCGTGCGGGCTAGGCTGACGACGTGACTACCAGCCCCGACCGCCGCCGCTCCGGCGCCGATCCCGGCCGGTCGGCCCGCACCGCCGGGCCCGGCCGGCCCACCCGCCGCGATCGTCACGGGCGTGGCCTGCGCGGCCGGCTCGTGCCGGCGACCGTGCCGCTCGCCCGGACCAAGGCGGAGATCTTCGACGACCTCGTCCTGGACACGGTCGAGGGCCTCGAACGGCGCTACGCCAAGGAGCTCGCCGGCGTCGAGTTCGCCGTCGAGGACGTGCCCCCGGAGCTGAACGTCTACGACTCCGACGTGCTCGAGGACGGCGAGGTCCCCCTGGCCCGCCTGCTGCCGGGCCGGCCCGGACGCCAGGAGCTGCCGCCGCGGATCGTGCTCTACCGGCGGCCGCTGGAGTTCCGGGCGATGGACCGCGAGGACCTCGCCGACCTCGTGCATGACGTGATCATCGAGCAGGTCGCCAACCTGCTGGGTGTGGATCCCGACGAACTTTCCTGAGACGGCCCCCCGGCGTCTGCAGGAAGATCGCGTCAGGCCACGCGCCGCTTGAGCTTGCGACGTTCGCGCTCGCTGAGCCCGCCCCAGATACCGAAACGCTCATCGTGACCGAGCGCGTACTCCAAGCATTCCGCCTTGACGTCGCACCGGCCGCAGATCCGCTTCGCCTCGCGCGTCGAACCGCCCTTCTCCGGGAAGAAAGCCTCTGGATCGGTCTGCGAGCACAGGGCCCGCTCCTGCCACTCGGGCGCGTCCCCGAGCAGGTCCACCCCTTCAACCTGCGCTTCCATCGGCGTGCCTCCTTTTCCGCGCCGGCAGCGATGCCTGCGCTGACCCCCCACGCACGCGGCGTGTTTCTTGCGGGAAATACGCGGTTCGCGACGCGCCTTTCCCACAACCCCACCGAAATTACACGCGTGTAAGACGTGCGTCGTCAAGCCGAACCTGATAAATAGGCCCGTTTCCCCGAGGCGCCATGGCGGCCTCGCGGTCCCGTTCCAGCCCTATCTGTCCGGGCCACCGGAAGGTAACGCGAGGTCGGCGCGTCGAGTCCAAATTACCCCATTTTGTGACCTGTTGACTAGGGGTGTCCGGGAGGGTGATCTAGCGGCGGCCGTAGACCGTGGTGCGCTCGGCCGATGGGCGGCCGGCGGCCGCTGCCAGCTCTTTCAACTGCGCGACCGTACGGGCCGAGCCGTGCTCCGACCCGGCCATCCGGGAGATCGTCTCCTCCATCAGGGTGCCGCCGAGGTCGTTGCAGCCGCCGTTGAGCATCGCGATCGTGCCCTCGTCACCGAGCTTCACCCACGAGCACTGGATGTTGTCGATCCGGCCGTGCAGCAGGATGCGGGCCATCGCGTGGACCACCCTGTTCTCCCGCCAGGTCGGGCCGGGACGGGCGATGCCGGCCAGGTAGATCGGGGCGTTGGTGTGGATGAACGGCAGGCCCACGAACTCGGTGAAACCGCCGGTCACGTCCTGGATGCCGGCCAGCACCCGGAAGTGGCCCAGCCACTGGCGGGGGTGGTCGACGTGGCCGTACATCATCGTCGAGCTGGACCGGATGCCCACCTGGTGCGCGGTGGTCACCACGTCGATCCAGGCCGAGGCGGGCAGCTTGCCCTTGGTCAGCACCCAGCGCACGTCGTCGTCGAGGATCTCGGCGGCGGTGCCCGGGATCGTGTCGAGCCCGGCCTCGTGCAGCTCGGTCAGCCACTCCCGCACCGACACCCCGGCCTTGGCCGCGCCGGTGACGATCTCCATCGGCGAGAACGCGTGCACGTGCATCCCGGGCACCCGGCGCTTCACGGCCCGCGCCAGGTCGGCGTACGCGGTGATCGGCATCTTGGGGTCGATGCCGCCCTGCATGCAGACCTCGGTGGCACCGTCCCGCCACGCCTCCTCGGCCCGGTCGGCGACCTGCTCCACGGACAGCCGGTAGGCGTCGGCGTCCTGCTCGCGCTGCGCGAACGCGCAGAACCGGCAGCCGACGTAACACACGTTGGAGAAGTTGATGTTGCGGTTGACCACGTACGTGACGTCCTCGCCGTTGACCTCCTTGCGCAGGTCGTCGGCGAGGCGGGCGAGCTCGTCCAGGGCGGAACCGTCCGCGTTGAACAGCGCCATGGCCTCGACCTCGTGCGCCGGGTCCAGCAACGCGGCCGGATCCTCGGCGGCGAGCTTGAGGCCGGCCAGCACGTCGGACTCGATGCGCGGCACGACCTTGCCGGCACCGGCGGCGACGGCCTCGGCGGAGATGTGCGCGGCCACCTCGTCCCAGTCGCCGTACACGCTGTCGAAGTCGCCGCGGCGGTCACCGGTGCGGCCCTCGGTGTCGATGGTGGCGAAGAGGTCGGTGCGGCCGCTCGCGTACGCGTCGTCCGGCTCCTGCCAGGGCAGCCCGGCCGGCATGGCCTCCTCGCGGGCCAGCCCGGTCGCCGGGTCGGCCAGCGCGGCCACGTGCGCCGCCAGCCGCGGGTCGAGCCAGCTCTCGCCGCGGCGGACGTACTCGGGGTAGATGGTTAGGCGCTCACGCAGCTCGAAGCCGGCCGCGCGGGACTGCTCGCGCAACGCCTCGATCTGCGGCCACGGGCGCTCGGGATTGACGTGGTCGGGCGTCACCGGGGAGACGCCACCCCAGTCGTCGATGCCCGCCCGCAGCAGCAGGGAGTATTCGCCGGCGATGAGATTGGGCGGGGCCTGGAGGCGGGCGCGGGGACCCATGATGATCCGGGCGACCGCCACCGTCGCGGCGAGCTCCCGCAACTCCGCGTCGGGCATGCCACGCATCGCCGTGTCCGGCTTGGCGCGGAAATTCTGGATGATGACTTCCTGGATGTGGCCGTACTCCCGGGCACTGCGACGCATCGCGAAGATGGCGTCGATCCGCTCGGCCGGCGTCTCGCCGATGCCGATCAGGATGCCGGTGGTGAACGGGACACCGACCCGGCCGGCGTCATCGAGCACCCGCAGCCGGACGGCGGGCTCCTTGTCGGGCGAGCCGAAGTGCGGGCCGCCGGGCTCGGACCAGAGCCGGGTGGCGGTCGTCTCCAGCATCATGCCCATGCTCGGCGCGACCGGCTTGAGCCGCTGCAGGTCGGCCCAGCTCATGACGCCCGGATTGAGATGGGGCAGCAGCCCGGTCTCCTCGAGCACGGCGATCGCGCAGGCCCGCACGTAATCCAGGGTCGAGTCGTAGCCGCGCTCGTCGAGCCACTGCCGGGCCGCCGGCCACCGCTCCTCGGGCCGGTCGCCGAGCGTGAAGAGGGCCTCCTTGCAGCCCTGCGCGGCGCCCTCCCGGGCGATCGCGAGCACCTCGTCCCGCTCCAGGAACGCCGCGGGCAGCCGGTGCGGCACCGTCGCGAAGGTGCAGTAATGGCAGCGGTCGCGGCACAACCGGGTCAGCGGGATGAAAACCTTCTTCGAGTACGTGACCACGCCAGGGCGGCCCGCCTCCCGCAACCCGGCGTCGCGGACACCGCCGGCCACCGCGAGCAGCTCGTCGAACAGCGGCCCGTCGGCGGCAAGCAGAGCCGTCGCCTCACCGGCATCGATCGCTTTACCATCGGTCGCCCGCTTGAGCGCACGACGGATGCTGGCCTCAGTCACGTCTGCCACCTGTGCAGCCTAGGCCGGATCGAGAGCAACTGCGGCCGAGGCGACCTGCCGGTGGCAGTGGTCTGGAACACGCCTGGCGGCCGATGCCTCTGCTCTCCCGGCTCGGTCTGCCTTTGCTCACGCCGGCTCGGCGGCGGCCGGGAGGGTGTCGTCCTGGTGCTGTGCGCGGACCGCGGCCTGCAAGAGGGCGGCGTCGACGGCTACCTGTCGTTGCGCTGCCCGTAGGGCTGACTCGCGGATCAGTTGGGCCTCGCGGTCGCGTTTGCGGAGGACGCCTTGCCGCTGGGCTGCTTCCTCGGCGTCTAGTCGTTGGGCTGCTTGGGCCGCGGTCAAGCGGGCGGCAGCCTCGGCGGCGGCGAAACGTTGGGCGGCCAGCGCAGTGGTTCGGCGGGCGGCGGCTTCGGCTTCGTTCAGGCGCTGGGCTGCGAGTGTCGCTGTTTCGCGGGCGGCGGCTTCCACGCGATCAAGGCGCTGCGCTGCGAGTGTCGCTGTTTCGCGGGCGGCGGCTTCCGCGCGATCCAGGCGCTGCGCTGCGTGGATCACGGCCTCGCGGGCGGCGGCCTCTGCGCGGTCCAGGCGCCGGCCGGCGAGAACTGCGGCTTCGCGGGCGGTGGCTTCCGCACGGTCACGACGCTGTCCCGCGAGGAGCGCGGCCTCGCGGGCGACGGCTTCCAGGTGGCTGCGACGCTGCGACGCGAGGGACGCGGCCTCCCGGCTGGCCGCCTCGGCGCTGTCACGACTCTGCGCCGCAAGCACGGCGGCGTCACGAGCGGCAGCGTTCGCCTCGTCGCGGCTCTGTGCCGCGGCCTCGCGAGCGCGGGCCGTCACACGGTCACGACTCTGCGCCCCGAGCACCGCGGTCTCATGAGCGGCAGCCTCCCCGCCGCCACCGTGCTGCGCTGCGGGCTCGCCACTTCGCTGCCTGGGCACGGGCGGCTGAGGGCACGGTGCTTGTTCGGCCGGGCGGCGCGATCCCGCGTCGTCGGTTTCGTGCGCTTTCACGCTCGGTCTCCATGGGAACAGCGACGGCGCCCCGGGTGGGGCGCCGTCGGCGGGTCGGGTTCGGTCACTGGCGGGGCGGGGGTTCCTCGCCCACGACGCGGGTGCGGTCAGCATCGTCCGGGTTGTGGTGCGGGAGCGCCTGCGTCGGGTCCGCGTAGCCACCCGGCTGCTGAGGCTGGCCGTAGGTCGGCGGCGGGTACGCCTGCTGGCTGTAGGCGCCCGGGGCCTGCGGGTGGCCCGGCGCCGGGGCGAACGGTCCGGGCGGCGTGCCCGGCGCAGGCTCAGCCGACGCCGGCGGAGCCGAAGTGGGTGGCGCGGACGCCGGCGGCGCGGAGGCGGGCGGAGCCGAAGCGGGCGGAGCCGAGGTCGGCGCTCCCCACCCCTGCCCGGCCGGCGGCTGACCCCACTGGCCGGGCTGCTGAGGGCCGGGCTGCTGAGGGCCAGGCTGCTGAGGGCCAGGCTGCTGCGGGCCAGGCTGGGCGTAACCGGGCTGGCCCGGCGGCGGAAAACCAGCCTGACCGGGCTGCTGCGGGTAACCAGGCTGCCCGTACGGCTGCTGCTGCCACTGCTGCGGCTGGCCGTACATCCCGGGCTGGGCCTTCGGCTTCGGGGTGTAGAACAGGTTCCGCCAGATCAGGAACACCGCGTACGCCGCCGCGGCGAAGACTGCCAGCCAGGCCGCTCGGACCAGGAACTCTTCGAACGCCACCCGGACGCTCCAGCCGGCGATCTTCACCAGGGCGATCAGGAAGCCGAAGATGATCGCGAAGAACGCCGCCACCGCGTACTCCACCAGCGCGGCGATCGTGATCAGTTTGGCGTGCTTGTGCACCGGCTGGACCAGGGTCGCCAGCAGCACCGCCGCCAGGGGCAGGGCGATCAGTTCGATGTTGACGAAGCTGTAGAAGCTGTTCTGCACCCGGGTGAGGAAGTCCTGGCCCACCCCGGACGGGATCAGCCGGATCACCGCGACGAACAGCCAGATGGCGGGCGCCGCCACCAGGGCGTACGCGGTGAGGTCACGCAGCGGCCGGATCACCTGGGCAACCGGGCGCCCCGGGGGCTGTGCGGGCTGCGGCGGCGGTGTGCTGGTCACAGCTGAACTCCTGACACGGGAAGAGGGACACGGGGACGAGACAGACGGGGATGGAGACAAGCCGGCTCAGCCTAGACCCGATACGCACATCACACCCGCGCCCCGTGGGCCGCATATCCGGCCGGGGTGCGCAAGGATGGTCGGATGCGGATCGTGGTCCTGACCGGGGGGATCGGCGGCGCCCGGTTCCTGGTGGGTGTGCGCGCCCACGCGCGGAAGATCGGTGCCGATGTCACGGCGGTGGTGAACGTCGGTGACGACGTGCGCATGCACGGCCTGCAGATCTGTCCCGACCTGGACAGCGTGATGTACACGCTGGGCGGCGCGGCCGATCCCGAGCGCGGCTGGGGCCGCGTCGGCGAGACCTGGGTGGTCAAGGAGGAGCTGGCCAAATATGCCGCCGAGCCGACCTGGTTCGGCCTGGGTGACAAGGACACGGCCACCCATCTCGTACGCACGACGATGCTGAACGCGGGCTATCCCCTGTCGGCCGTGACAGCGGCCCTGTGCGAGCGCTGGCAGCCGGGCATCAGCATGCTCCCGGCCACCGACGACCGGCTGGAGACCCACGTGGTCGTGGAGGTCGAGGGTGAGCGCAAGGCCATCCACTTCCAGGAGTGGTGGGTGCGCTACCGCGGTGACGTGCCGACGCACCGCTTTGTCTTCGTGGGCGCGGAGGCGGCGAAACCGGCGGCCGGTGTGCTGGAGGCGATCGGCAACGCGGACGTGGTGCTGGTGGCGCCCAGCAACCCGGTGGTCAGCATCGCGCCCATTCTCGCCGTACCGCTGCTCAAGGAGGCCGTGCTGGACGGCCCGGCGCCGGTCGTCGGGGTTTCGCCGATCATCGGCGGCGCGCCGGTGCGCGGCATGGCCGACCGCTGCCTGGCGACGCTCGGCGTCGAGGTGAGCGCGGCCGGGGTCGGCGGGCTGTATGCCGGCCGCACCGACAACGGCCTGCTCGACGGCTGGCTGGTCGACACGACCGATGAGGGCACGACGATCCCGGGCGTGACGACCCGGGCGGTGCCGTTGTGGATGACCGACGAGGACAAGACGGCGACGATGGTCGCCGCGGCCCTGGAGCTGGCGGGGGTCGCCTGATGGACGGTCTCGAGGTGCTGCCGGTGCGCGGCATCGGCGACGTGACGGCCGGCGACGACCTGGCCGCGCTGATCACCACCAACGCGCCCTGGCTGCGCGACGGTGACGTCCTGGTGGTGACCAGCAAGATCGTGTCCAAGGCGGAGGGCCGGCTGGTCGAGGTCCCGGCCGACGGCCCGGAGCGCGAGGAGGCCCGGGAGCGGGCCCTGATGGCCGAGACCCGCCGGGTGGTCGCGCGTCGCGGGCCGACGGCGATCGTGCAGACCCACCACGGCTTCGTGATGGCGGCGGCTGGCATCGACGCGTCCAACGTCGACAAGACCCACCTGGTGCTGCTGCCGGCGGATCCGGACGCCTCGGCCCGCGCGCTGCGCGACGCGCTGTTCGAACGCGGCCTGCGGGTCGGCGTGATCGTGTCGGACACGATGGGCCGGGCCTGGCGCAACGGCCTGACGGACGTCGCGCTGGGTGCGGCCGGCATCGAGCCGTTCCGCGACCACCGCGGCGAGATCGACCCGTACGGCAATGAGCTGCAGCTCACGCAGATGGCCGTGATCGACGAGCTGGCCGGGGCGGGCGAGCTGGTCAAGGGCAAGTGCGACCAGGTGCCGGTCGCGGTGGTGCGCGGCTACCCCGGAGCGGGGGCGGACGAGGGTGCCGGCGCGGTCGCTCTGCTGCGCGACGCGGCCAGCGACATGTTCTCCTTGGGTACGGCGGAAGCCCAGGCAGCCGGCCTGCGCGCCGCGGCGACCCTCCCGGACTCCCCGGCTGCCGAGGCCCCGCGGGCAGCTGACGACGCGGCGATCAGCCGCGCGCTGACCACTGTGGCGGAATCGCTCGCCGAGGGCACAGCCGTGGAGACGACGTCGGCGGGCGTGCTGCGCTGTGCTCCCCCGGACGTGACGGCGGCCGGCCTGATGCGCTTCGGCGCCGACGTCCACCGCCTGCGGGCCGCCCTGTCCGCGGAAGCCCTGTCCTCGACCGTCACCTACGACGCCACCACCGCGATTCTCACAGTCTCCCGAGCGTGACCAGCCTGCCCCCGCGCCCCGACCGCCGGGCTGGCATCCTCGTCCCGACCGCCCGGCGGGCGTCCTCGCCGGCGCGCCGGGCTGGCGTCCTTGCCGGGCGCGGCAGGCTTGGCGTCCTCGCCTGCGCGGCAGGCTTGGCGTCCTCGCCGGCTCGGCGAGCCGGTCGCACGAAGGCCGATTGCCCGACCCTACGAAGGATGATGCCTTGACCCTGTTCGACAACGCCGTCGAGACGCTCGGCCGCTGGGACGCTACCTCCGAGGCGGCCGACCTCGCGCGCAAGCGCACCCTGGAGCTGCTCACCGCCGGCCCGGTCGCGATGACCCGCGAGCACCGGCCGGGGCACGTCACCGCCAGCGTGCTCATCGTCGACGAGCAGCGCCGCGTGCTGCTCTGCCTGCACGGGCGCCTCGGCATGTGGATGCAGGTCGGCGGCCACTGCGAGGCCACCGACGGCACGCTGGCGCAGGCCGCGCTGCGGGAGGCGACCGAGGAGTCCGGCATCGCCGGGCTGCGGCTGGACCCGGACCCGATCGACGTCGACATCCACCCGGTGACCTGCGCGCCGGCCACCGGCGAGCCGGCCGGGCCGACCCATCACCACGACGTGCGCTTCGTCGCCGTCTGCCCGCCGGGCGCGGTCGAGCAGATCAGCGACGAGTCGGCCGACCTGGCCTGGTTCATGGCCGACGAGCTGCCCAGCCCGCTGGCCGATGGTGTCGTCCAGCAGCTGGCACCGGCCTTCGCCCGGCTGCCGGAGAGCTAGATGTAGTGCAGCTCGCCCTTGTTGCGCAGGTCGTCGACCAAGGACTTCACTTCCTGGGCGCGGTCGCGCGGGCAGACCAGGACCGCGTCCGGAGTGTCCACGATGATCAGGTCGCGGACGCCCAGCGCGGCCACCAGCCGGCCGGAGTTCGGGACCACGACCAGGTTCTCGGTCTCGCGTAGCAGCACCGACTGCTTGCCCGACGGGTCCTGGCCGACGACCACGTTGCCCGCGCTGTCCGCCGCCAGGACCTCGCCGAGGGTGTGGAAGTCGCCGACGTCGTTCCAGCCGAAGTCGCCCGGGACCGTGCCGACCCGGCCGACCGCGGCCGCGCCTTCCATCACCGCATAGTCCACCGAGATGCGGGGCAGGGTCTGCCAGGCCTCGCCCAGGACCTCCTCGCGGGACGGCGAGTCCCAGGCCTGGGCGATTCGGGCGATGCCGGCGTGCAGCTGCGGCTGCTGACGGGCCAGCTCGGCCAGGAAGACGTCGACCCGCCAGACGAACATGCCCGCGTTCCACAGGTAGTTGCCGGACTTCACGTAGCTCTCGGCCACGTCGTACGAGGGCTTCTCCTTGAACTCCTCGACCGCCAGCACCGAACCCTCGCCGACCGGGCCGCCGCACTGCACGTAGCCGTAGCCGGTCTCCGGGCGTGTCGGGGTGATGCCGAGGGTCATCAGCAGCCCCTGCCGGGCTCCGGCCATCGCCTGCTCGATCACCTCGATGAAGCGGGGGCCGTCCGCGATGAGGTGGTCGGCGGCGAACGAGCCCATCAGGGCCTCCGGCTCGCGGCGGGCGATCACCGCTGCGGCGAGGGCGATGGCGGCGCAGGAGTCGCGTGGGGACGGCTCGACGATGATGTTCTCGACCGGGACCGCGACGAGCTGCCGGGACACCTCGGCCGCGTGCGCGACGCCGGTCACCACCAGCACCTTGTCGGGTGCGGCCAGCGGGGCCAGCCGCTCGACGGTCGCCTGCAGCAGCGAGGCGTCCGTACCGGTCAGCGGGTGCAGGAACTTGGGGTGACCGGCCCGCGAGAGCGGCCATAGACGAGTACCACTGCCACCTGCGGGAATGACGGCGTACAGGGCGCCCTGGTTCTCACTCATGCGCACGGAGTGTAACGAGCGCAGGTTACCGTTGGGCGCCAAGTGTCACGCCGCCACCCTGTTCCAGGTCGCGACGTGCACTTCGGCGCTGGTCGACCAGTTGAATTCCTTGGCCCGGTCGAAGCCCGCCTTGGCCAGGGTGAGCCGGCGGGGCTCGTCGTGCAGCAGGTCGGCGAGGTCCTCGGCGATGCGGTCCGGGTCCTCCGTCGTGTACGCCACCGCGTCGCCACCGACCTCCGGCAGGGACAGCCGCGGCGTGGTGAGCACCGGCGTGGCACAGGCCATCGCCTCGAGGATGGGCAGACCGAAACCCTCGCCGAAGGACGGGTAGCAGGCCACCAGCGCGCCGCCGAGGAAGCCCGGCAGGTCCGCGTACCGGAGATAACCGGGGCGCAGCAGGCGCAGGTGCGACGGCACCTCGGCCACCGCCCGGTCGATGTCGTCGTCGTGGCCCTGGCCACCGGCGATGACCAGCGCCGGCGGGTGCGGCCAGTCGGCGACCGCGCGGGCCCAGCCGCGGATCAGGTTGGGCACGTTCTTGCGGGGCTCCTTGGCGCCGAGGAAAGCGACATAGCCGGCGTCCGTGAGGCCGAGGCGGGCGCGGACCCTCGCCTTCTCCTCCTCGGTCGGCGCGTGGAACGCGGTGTGGTCGACGCCGTGGTAGGCCACGTCGATGTGCGTGGGGTCGGCGTCGAGCAGGCGGATCAGCTCGTCGCGGGTTGCCTTGCTGGGCACGATCACCCGGGCGGCCCGGCGCAGCGAGGTCTTGATGGCGCTGCGGAAGAACGTCCGCTTGGTGTTGTCGTAATGCTCCGGTTCGGTGAAGAACGTCGCGTCGTGCACAGTCACCGTGACCGGGCAACCGGCCCGCAGGGGACACGTGTAGAAGGGCGAGTGCAGCACCTTGGCCCCGACCTGCTGGGCCAGCAGCGGCAGACCGGTCTGCTCCCAGGCCAGCCGGGCCGGGCGGTGCGCGACCGCGGACGGGCCGGCGATGACCTCGGCGCCGGTGAGCATCCGGGAGTAACGCTCCGCATCCGAACGCTGGGCGACGACGGCCAGGTCGACCCGCTCCGGGCCGATGGTGGCGAGGGCACCCAGGAGGCCGTCGACGTATCTGCCGACACCACCCCGGTCGGCGGGGACGCTGGTGGCGTCGACGAGGACTCGGGGCGGACGACCGGCGGTCACGTGGCAACTCCTCGGGGGCTGTGGGCCAGACCACTGGCAAGGGTACGCCGCTCGATGGGTCTCGTGTCGACCGCGACACCGCCGGACTTCCGACGTTCGCGTGTCTGTCGCACAGCCGCGCCGAGCCGAGATCAAATGGTCACCCACAGTCAACGGACTATCGTCAGCACCGATGATTGACACGATTCCGGCGGCCCTCGCGGCGGCCGTGCGCCGCGACCCCACCACTCCCCTGCTGACCTGGTACGACGACGCGAGCGGGGACCGCACCGAGCTGTCCGGCGCGACGATGGACAACTGGGTCGCCAAGACGGCCAACCTGCTGGTGGACGGCGTCGGCCTGGGCTCGGGCGACTCGGTGGCCGTGCTGCTGCCGCCGCACTGGCAGACGGCCGCGGTGCTGCTCGGCGGGTGGGCGGCCGGGCTCGCCGCCGACCTGGGCCCGGATCCGCAGCCGGTGGAGGTGCTCTTCACCACACCGGAGCATGTGGAGATCGCGGCGGCCTGGTCCACCGGCGACCGGTACGCGACCGGCCTGCTCCCGCTGGCCGCCCCGCTGCGCCAGGTCCCGCCCGGCTTCATCGACTACACCGTCGAGGTCCGCGGCTTCGGCGACCGGTTCGTCGCGTCGGCCCCGGTCGGCGAGAACGACCGCGCGCTGGCCGGCCCGGTCGAGGAGAGCCACCTCTCGGTCTGCCGCACCGCCACCGAGCGCGCCGCCGAGCTGGGCATCAAGCCCGGCGACCGGGTCCTGGTCGACGCCCGCGCCTACCCCGACCCGGCCGACTGGCTGCTGGCGCCGCTCATCGCCGGGGCCAGCATCGTGCTGTGCGGCAACCTGGACCCGGCCAAGGTCGAGGCCCGGGCGCAGTCAGAGAAGGTCACGCTCCTGCTGACGTGAGGCCGCCAGCCGCTCGAAGGCGGTCAGCGACTCCGGGTTGACCAGGGCGCCCGTGGCGGCGGCCCGGTCGGCCGGGGTGCCGGTGAGGATGCGTTTCACCGGGACCTCCAGCTTCTTCGCCGACAGCGTGCGCGGCACCGCGCGTACCTGATGGATCTCGTCGGGGACGTGCCGGGGCGAGAGCGCCGCTCGCAGCTCGCCGCGGATCCGGCCGCGCAGCTCGTCGCCCAGCTCCAGGCCCTCGGTCAGCACCACGAAGAGCAGCAGCTCGTCCTGACCGTCGGCGTCGAGGTGCACGACGACCGAGTCCACGATGCCGGGCACGTTCTCCACCACCGTGTAGAACTCGGCGGTGCCCAGCCGCACCCCGCCGCGGTTCAGCGTCGCGTCGGACCGGCCGGTGATCACGCAGGTGCCGTCCTCGGCGATGGTGATCCAGTCGCCGTGGCGCCACACGCCCGGGTAGACGTCGAAGTACGCCTCGAAGTAGCGCCGGCCGTCCGGGTCGTTCCAGAAACCCACCGGCATGCTCGGCATCGGCGCGGTCACCACCAGCTCACCGAGCTGCCCGAGCACCGGCTTGCCGTCGGCGTCGTACGCCTCCACCCGCGCGCCGAGCGCCCGGCAGGAGATGACGCCCTCGATCACCGGCAGCAGCGGGGTGCCGCCGACGAAGCCGGTGCACACGTCGGTGCCCCCGGACAGCGACTGCAGCTGCGGCCGGTCGCCCAGCGCCTCGTACACCCAGTGGAATCCCTCGGCCGGCAGCGGTGCACCGGTCGAACCCACCCCCCGGATCGCGGTCGGCGGCGGGACGACGCCGGCCTTGCGGCACGCCATCAGGAACGGTGCGGACGTACCGAAGTAGGTGATGCCCTGCTCGGCGGCGAGCCGCCACAGCGCGCCCAGGTCGGGGTGGCCCGGGTTGCCGTCGAACAGCACGATCGCCGCGCCCACGGCCGGGCCGGAGACGAGGAAGTTCCACATCATCCAGCCGGTGGTGGTGAACCAGAAGAACCGGTCGCCGGGGCCGAGGTCGTGGTGCAGGGCCAGCATCTTGAGGTGCTCGAGCAGGATGCCGCCGTGGCCGTGCACGATCGGCTTGGGCAGGCCGGTGGTGCCGGAGGAGTAGAGGACGTAGAGCGGGTGGTCGAACGGGACCGCGGCGAAGGTCAGCGGGTCGTCGCCGTCCAGCTCGGCCCAGTCGCCGCCGCCGTGCAGGTAGCCGATGCCGATGAAGTGCTCGACGCTGGGCAGCGCGGCGCGGATCTCGGCGACCTCGGCGCGGCGGTCCACCGGCTTGTCGCCGTAGCGGTAGCCGTCGACGGCGACCAGCACCTTGGGCTCGATCTGGGTCCACCGGTCGATGACGCTGCGCGAGCCGAACTCCGGCGCGCACGAGGAGAAGACCGCGCCGAGACTGGCGGTCGCGAGCATCAGGACGTACGTCTCCGGGATGTTCGGCGCGTAGGCCGCGACCCGGTCGCCCGGGCCGACGCCGAGCCGGCGCAGCCCGGCCGCGACCCGCCGGACCTGGTCGCGCAGCTGCCGGGCGGTGAGCGTGACGGGCTCCCGGGTTTGCGAGTACGCGAGGACGACCGGATCGTCATCGGCCAGCCCCGGCATCCGCAGCACGTGCTCGGCATAGTTCAGCGTGGCGCCGGGGAACCAGCGCGCGCCCGGCATGGTCGCGTCGGGCAGCGTCGCGGTCGGCTCGGTGTGCGGGATGACGTCGAAGTAGTCCCAGACCGCCCGCCAGAAGCCGGCGAGATCGGTGACCGACCACTGCCACAGCTCGGCGTAGTCGGCCGCGACCACGCCCCGCTCGGCGCGCAGCCAGGTCAGGAACCGGCCCATCCGGGACGTCTCCAGGACGTCCGCCGGCGGGGTCCACAGCACTGTGCCCGTCGTCATGCGCTCACCTTAACTATCATTCAGCCGGTGCGGATCGGGCGTCCTGGATCGCCTTGCGGCGGGCCAGCCGGTGCTCGCGGCGGATGATCGCCTCCCGGAAGCGGCGCTCGTCCTCCGGCGACTCCGGCAGCACCGGGGGCACGGCCCGGGGATGCCCCGAGACGTCGACGCCGACAAAGACCAGGTACGCGGTGGCCACGGTGAGCGGCTCCCCGCCGGCGGTGTCCCAGCGCTCCCCGGTCAGCTTCACGCCGACCTCCATCGAGGTGCTCCCGGTCCAGTTCACCTGCGCGTACGCGTGGACAAGATCACCGACCCGCACCGGCTCCACGAAGATGATCTCGTCGATGGCGGCGGTGACGGCCGTACCGCCGCTGTGCCGCGCGGCAGCCGCACCGGCCACGTCGTCGACGAACTTCATCAGCACGCCACCGTGCACCGTCCCGTACAGGTTGACGTCGGTGGCGTTCATGATCCGGCTGAGGGTGACCCGCGAGTGCGAGGTCGGCCGGCCCGCGGGATGCTCACTCATGGCCGACACGTTACTTCCGCACCGTTGCCGCTGACCGGTACGGTCCGGACGTGCGCCATCTGAGATCCATCCTGTATGCCCTCGTCCTCGCCCCCGCGGTCTGGATCCTCTGCGGTGTCGGCTTCGACCAGGACCTGACCGGCCGGGCCCGCGACAACGGCGGCATCGAATCACTGTCGGGCGTGCTGCTGCTCGTGCTGGCCGGGACGGCGTACGCGATCCTGCTCTTCTCCCCGATCTCCCCGCTCGGACCGCTCCTGGCCGGCCTGGCCTTCCTCGGCGTAGGCGCCTGGGCCCGGATCGCCCCGGCGTCGTATGCCGGGGTGTGGCCGGAGAATGTGGCCTCGGACGGCTTCAACCTGAGCACGCCGGGTTACGGCTTGGCGGTGCTGCTGGCGGTGCCGCTGCTGGGGACCGCGTTGAGTGCGCGGCGGTGGCGCGGGTTCGAGCCGCCGGAGATTCTGTTCGTGGGGACGATCGGTCGGGCGCGTGGGGCGGCGGCGGTGGCGGGGACGCCGATTGCTTCGGAGCGGACGGCGGTGATTCCGCAGCAGCGGGTGGGGGCGGAGTTTGTGCCGGGCTTCGGGGGGCAGTCGGCTGACGCTACGCAGGTGATCGGCAATGGGCAGACGACTGTGGCTCAGCCGACCGTGACTTTGCCGGGCGGATCCGGGGTGGCCGTTTCCGGGTCTCAGGCGGCTGGGTCTCCGGCGGCCGGGCCTCTGGCGGCCGCCTCCCCGGCGGCTGATGGGGATGAGAAGACGACGGTTATGCGGCTCGGTCCGCAGCCTGTTCGGGAAGAGCCGACCCAGGTCGTTACGCCGGCGGCCGGAGAGCCGACCGAAGCCGTGACGCGAGCTGGTGACGAGCCGACGGAGACCGTGACGTCGGGTCGTGAGGAAGCTACTGCGGACGTCTCAGCTGGGGATGACGCCACTGCGGACGTCACGGCCGGAGAGGACGCTACTGCGGACGTCGCGGCCAGTGAGGATGCCACCGCGACCATTTCCGGGCCGGAGGATCCGACGAGCGACATTTCGGCGCAGGAGTCGCCGAGCGCTGGGGAGGAGACCACTCGCAACGTCACCGCCGGCGAGGCCGCGGAGGACAAGACGACCCTGCTCACGTTGCCGGCCAGCGACAACGGGGACGAGAAGACCCAGCTGCTGACCCTGCCCAAGGCGAACGGCCCGGCACCGGACACGACCGACCGCGGCGAACGGACGCAGGTGATCCGGTCCGGCACGGTGGAGCCGCCCGGCGACCGCACCCAGCTGCTGAGCTTCCCGGCCCCGGCGGAGCCCGTCACCGTAGCGACGCCGGTTGCCTCCGCCGGCGAGCAGACCCGCGACAACACGTCGATCGTGGCGGCTGAGCGTCCGGATCCGGGCGAGGACCCGACGACGCGGCTGACGGCGGTGGCCAAGCAGCCCGGCGAGGCAACCACCCGGGCCAACGCGGACCGCCCGGCCACGACGGTGACCAGCCTGGAACGCCCGGCCGACGAGGCCGCGGACGACACCCGGCCCCTGAAGCTGCCGACCCAGCGCCCACCAACCGAGGAGGACGCGACCCACCGCCTGTAGCTCAGAAGCGATACTTCGCCGAGCCCTTACTTACACTTCTTCCAAGAAATGTAAGTAAGGTGCAGGCGTGGTCACTCAAGAGCCCGCCACGCAACAGTCCGTTCCGGTCCCGGCCGCCACGTTCGACGACCAGACCTGGACACCTGACGAGCGCGGGTACTACTCCCGAGCCGAAATGCGCCGTCAGCGCGGGACCTACCAGTCGATCGTCCCCACTCCGCTGGCTGATTGGCAACCGGACCTACCGGCGCCTGTCGCCGCGGACGTCGAGGACGGTGCCCGCGCGCTCGTCGACTTCGACCTGCACGCTCTACAGATCCTCGGCGCCGAGAGCCCAGCCCTCGGGCCGATGTCAGCGATCCTGCTTCGCACGGAGAGCTCGTCCAGCTCCCAGATCGAGAACCTGACGACCAGCGCCCGCCAGCTGGCACTCGCCGAGATCGGCCAGAGCGACAAAGCGAACGCCCAGACCGTCATCGGCAACGTCCGCGCCATGGAAGCCGCCCTGCGGCTCTCCGACCACATCGAAGTGTCGGCGATCCTGACGATGCACCGCGAACTGATGGCGCATCAGCCCGGCTTCGAGCGGCACGCCGGACGGTTCCGGGAGGAGATCGTCTGGATCGGACCGGACAACGCCGGGCCGATCGGTGCCGATTTCGTCGCTCCCCACCATGACCGGGTGCCGACCGCGGTCCAGGACATCGTCGACTTCGCCGAACGTGACGACCTGCCGGTGCTGGTCCAGGTGGCGGTCGCGCACGCGCAGTTCGAGACGATCCACCCGTTCGTCGACGGCAACGGCCGCACCGGGCGTGCTCTCGCGCAGGCCATGCTCCGGAGCAAGGGCCTCGTCGAACACGTCACCGTGCCGATCTCAGCCGGCCTGCTGACCGACACCAGCACTTACTTCGACGCTCTCAACGCGTTCCGAGCCGGTGACGCCGGGCCGATCGTGCACCGCTTCGCCGACGCATCTCGCTTCGCTGCCGCCTCGGGCCGCACCCTGGTCGATGACCTGGCGGCGCAGCTGACCGAGGCCCGCGACAAGCTCGCCGGCATCCGACCCCACGCGGCGGCCTGGCGCGTACTGCCCCGGCTGGTGGGGCAGCCCATCGTCAACGCCAGATATCTGACGTCAGAGCTGGCGATGAACGACGTCACCGCACAGCGCACCCTGGAGCTGCTGGCCGATCGGCAGGTCCTGGTGGAGCGCACCGGCCTGCGCCGGAACCGGGTCTGGCAGCACACAGGCATCCTGGATGTGCTCGACAACTACACGTCCACCATCAGGCGCACCGCTCCCTGATCGGCTCGGGCGCGGCGCACCTGACGGACGCCGGTCAGTCCTTGAGGAGCTGACGGGCCATCACGATGCGCTGGACCTGGTTCGTGCCCTCGTAGATCTGGGTGATCTTGGCGTCTCGCATCATGCGTTCCACCGGGTAGTCGCGCGTGTAGCCGTACCCGCCGAGCAGCTGGACCGCGTCCGTCGTGATCTCCATCGCCGCGTCCGAGGCGAAGCATTTCGCCGCCGCGCCGAAGTACGTCAGGTCCGCGTCGCCGCGCTCGCTCTTGCCCGCCGCCACGTACGTGAGCTGGCGCGCCGCCTCCAGCTTCATGCCCATGTCGGCCAGCATGAACTGGATGCCCTGGAAGTCGGCGACCGCCTTGCCGAACTGCTTGCGCTCCTTCACGTACCCCTTGGCGAAGTCCAGCGCGCCCTGCGCGATGCCCACCGCCTGGGCCGCGATTGTCACGCGGGTGTGGTCCAGGGTTTTCATCGCCGTCGCGAAGCCGGTGCCCTCGTCGCCGATCATCCGGTCCAGCGGGATCCGCACGTTGTCGAAGTAGACCTCGCGGGTCGGGCTGCCCTTGATGCCGAGTTTCTTTTCCGGGGCGCCGAAGCTGACGCCCTCGTCGGACTTCTCCACCACGAACGCCGAGATGCCGCGGGAGCGGGCGCTCGCGTCGGTGACCGCGAAGACCGTGTAGTACTCCGAGACGCCGGCGTTGGTGATCCAGCGCTTCACGCCGTTGAGGACCCAGTAGTCGCCGTCGCGGACCGCGCGGGTCGACATGGAGGCCGCGTCGCTGCCTGCTTCCGGCTCCGACAGGCAGTACGAGAACATGGCCTCGCCCGCCGCGACCGGGGTCAGGTAGCGCTCCTTCAGCGCCGCCGAGCCGGCCAGGATCAGCGGCATCGTGCCGAGCTTGTTGACCGCCGGGATCAGCGACGAGCTGGCGCAGGCCCGGGCGACCTCCTCGATCACGATAGCGGTGGCCAGGGCGTCCGCGCCGGCACCGCCGTATTCGACCGGGATGTGCGGGGCGTGGAAGTCCGACGACCGCAGCGCTTCGTACGAGGCCTTCGGGAACTCGCCGCTCTCGTCCGCCTCGGCCGCGTTGGGCGCCACCCGGGCGTCGCAGACCTCGCGGACGGCCGCGCGGATGGTCTCGTGGTCCTCCGGCAGCTGGTATACGTCGAAATCAGGCATGGTTGTGGCCCTCTCCTCTGCGGCTCCGGCCTATGTTACCGACGCGTAGGGTATGCGCACTATCCTTCCGGACGGCGCGCTGATCGTGGTAGCGGTGCCATGAGAAGGTGAATGCCACGTTTCGGCGCGGGTCCCCCTCCTGCGCCCCATGTGAGTGGAGTTTCCCCCCGTGACCATCCCGTACCCGACCCACCCGGCCGTGCCCGCGTTCGCCGAGGTCGAGCCGTCCTCCGGCGCAGCCCGCCCCCGGCTGGCCTTCCTCGGCACCGGGTACCTCGGCGCGACGTACGCCATCTGTTTCGCCGAGCTCGGCTACGAGGTCCTCGGTTTCGACGTCGACGAGGCCAAGATCGCCAAGCTCGCCGCCGGGCAGGTGCCGTTCCACGAGGCCGGCCTCGACGAGCTGTTGCGCACCAACCTGGCCTCGGGCCGGCTCAGCTTCACCACCTCGTACGAGGAGGTCGCCGCCTTCGCCGACGTGCACTTCATCTGCGTCGGCACCCCGCAGCGCGGTGACGGCATGGGCGCCGACCTGTCGTACGTCGAGACGTCGGTGACCAATCTCGCCCGGCACCTGACCCGCCGGGTCCTGATCGTCGGCAAGTCCACCGTCCCGGTCGGCACCGCCGAGTGGATCGAGCAGCTGGTCGCCAAGCACACCGACCCGGAGCTGGGCATCGAGGTGGCCTGGTCGCCGGAGTTCCTGCAGGAGGGCTTCGCCGTCGAGGACGTGTTGCGGCCCAACCGGATCGTCGTCGGCGTCAAGTCCGAATGGGCCAACGGCATGCTGTACGCCGCGCACAAGGGCGTCTTCGACCTGGCCGCCACCGAGGACCGCGAGGTGCCCCTGGTGGTCACCGACTTCGCCACCGCCGAGCTGGTCAAGGTGGCCGCGAACGCGTTCCTGGCCACCAAGATCAGCTTCATCAACGCGATGGCCGAGGTCTGCGAGGTCGCCGGCGGTGACGTCACCCAGCTCGCCCGGGCCATCGGCTACGACCCGCGCATCGGCAACCGCTTCCTGCAGGCCGGCGTCGGCTTCGGCGGCGGCTGCCTGCCCAAGGACATCCGCGCGTTCCAGGCCCGCGCAAGTGAGCTGGGCGCCGGCGAGGCCCTGCGCTTCCTGCACGAGGTCGACCTGATCAACCAGCGCCGCCGCAGCAAGGTGCTCCAGCTCGCCGCCGAGCTGCTCGACCGCCGTTCCGGCCCGGCCGGCCCGGACCTGTCCGGCACCCGGATCGCCGTGCTCGGTGCCGCCTTCAAGCCCAACTCCGACGACGTCCGCGACGCGCCGTCGCTCGCCGTGGCCGCCGCGCTGGCCAAGGCGGGGGCCGACGTCCGCGTCTACGACCCGCAGGGCATGGAGAACGCGCGCCTGGCCCAGCCGGCCCTCACCTACGAGAGCTCGATGGCCGACGCGGTCGCCGGCGCCGAGCTGGTGTGCGTTCTCACTGAGTGGGCCGAGTTCCGCAACGCCGACCCGCACGTGCTCGGCGAGCTGGTCGCCGGCAAGCGGGTCATCGACGGCCGGAACTGCCTGGACGCGGTGCTGTGGGCCCGCGCGGGCTGGGCGTACCGGGGCATGGGACGGCCCGCACCGACGCTCTGAGCCGACCCGCGGCGGAAAACCCATGCAAAACCGAGGTTGAGCCCGACCGAATTGGGCCTACGGCCGCGAACCTGTCGGGTTCGCGGCCGTTTCCATTGATCTCGACCTGCCTGAGACTGTTCTAATGAGGTGTCGGTTGCTTCGGTGGACGGGTCGAGGAGGTGCCGGTGGCGCAGGCTAAGGAGCCGGACGGCTACGACGAGGAGCTCGCCCGCATCGAGGCCTCGATCGCGGATCTCAAGATCCGCGACATGGCCGCCGCCAAGGAACGCACGCAGATCGCCAGCAAGATCCAGGCGGCGCAGTTCCAGCGCGACATCCTCGCCCACGCCAACCAGCAGAAGAAGCGCGCCGCGAAGCCCGCTCGCAAGGTGCGTCGCCGCCCGCCGACCGACGGGCCGCCGTCCTGGGCCGAGCCCGGCACTGCGTACACGGGGCCGCCCGGTGCGGCCACCGACGGCGTGACCACGCTGGTCGACGACCCGCCGCCGACCGAGACGCCGGCGCCGCCCCCGCCGCCGCGCCGCCGCCGGGTCGCCCCGCTGCCGCCCGAGCCGGAGCCGCCGCACGGCCACGCGCCCGAGACTTCCTCGCAGTCGGTGCAAAACATTCTGCTCGCGCTCAGCGCGCTCGTGCTCGGCATCGCCGCCATCGTCTTCGCGGGTGCGGCCACCAACGCGGTCGGCCGCGCCGTCATCCTGGCGATTTTCACCGTCATCGCGCTGGGCGTCGCCCCGGGCGTCTCGCGCCGCGGCCTCACGTCCACCGCCGAGACCCTGGCGGCGGTCGGCCTGGTGCTGCTGCCGATGACCCTGTTCGCGCTGCACGGCAGCAGTGCGCTCGGCGGCACCGCGGTCCCGGCTCCGGTCTTTCTCGGGGTGACGTTGCTCATCACTGCGGTCGCCTCCTTCGTGTACGCGGGGATGACCCGTCTCGCGGCACCGCGCTACGCGACCGTCGTAGCGGTGCAGCCGGTGCCGCCGCTGCTGGCCTATCCGGTGATCGAGAGCCCGGCCGGCTGGGCGATGGCCCTGAGCGCCATCGCGCTGGTCGACCTGCTGTTGCTCACCACGGTGATCCGCGAGGGCCGGCTGCTGCCGCGCTGGCCGATCGGCCGTCCGGTCGCCGCCGACCGGGAGAGCCTGGCCGAGGCCGACGCGCGGGACATCGGCGCGGCGGACTTCGCCGCCCGCGACGCCGACCCGGCCGACCCGGCTTCCTACGAGGCCGGTGCCCCGGCGCGCCCGGAGTCGCTGCCGGAGGAGCCCGACCTGATCATCGACGGGCTGACCGGGCGGCGCCGCTGGAAATGGCTGCCCACCCGGATCTTCCCCGGCCCGCGACCGGCCGGTGCCCCGCCCGCCGGCTCCGTCCCGCTCGCGCCGCCCGCCACCCCGCCCTCGGCGGGCTGGCTGCGCGGCCTGACCTTCGGGCTGCTCTGCGCCGCGGCAGCGGGAGCCCTGCTGTACGCGGGCGCGGCCCTGCTCAGCGCGGACGCCGTGCCCGACGCGGTGCGTTCCGGGCTGATCCTGATCCTGGCCGCGGTGACGGTGTCGGCCGCCGCCCAGCTCGTCGGCCAGCTCCTGGCCCGCAACATCGCCGGCGGCGTGCTCGCCCTCGCGGTGATCGCGGCCTGCGCCCGCATCGCCGCCGTGGCCTCCCCCGCTTGGACCCTGGCGATCGCCGCGGCCGCCGTGGCGATCACCGGCGCCGTCGTCCGGATGGTGCCCGACGAGGTCCGGCGCGGCCCGCAGTACGCGTCGGCCGCCGCCCTCACGCTCATCGGCCTGTTCGTCGCCGTGGACGCGCTGCGCGCGGCGATCGCGCCGGTGCAGGCCGCCCGCCCGGTGTGGAACGCGGACACCGCCGCCTACGCGGACCGGCTGGCCGACGCGGCGGGCCAGTCCGGCTGGCTGCTCGCGTTCAGTGCCCTGCTGCTGACCATCGCCGCCGCCCTCGCCCTGCCGACCGAATACCGCCACGAAGGCGCGGTGGCCGGCGTCGCGCTGACCGCCCTGGCCGTGCCCGCCTCCTTGAGTCTGCCCTGGTCGGAGGCCCCCTGGCCGCTGGTGCTGGCGGCCATCGGGCTCGGCGGGGCCGGTCTGCTCGCGCCGACCCGCCGGGTCGCCATCGCGCACATCGCGGCGGCCGGGGTCGTGGGCCTGTTCGGCGCGGCCGCCGCGCTGAGCGCGTCGTGGCTCACGGCCGCGGTGCTGACCGCGCTGGCCGGCGCGGGCGTGATGGTCGCGGTCGCGGCCCGGCAGATCCCGGTACGCCTGTACGCGTGGCTCGTCGGTGACTGGGCCTCAGGGGCAGCCGCCCTGGCCATCCCGGGTGCCGTGGTGACCGCCGTACTGGCCACCCGCGACCCCGGCGGCGGTCCGCCGCCCACCGAGAGCGTCACCGTGCCCGCGCTGGCGATGGGTTTCCTCGCCGTGGCCGGCACCTTGACCTACGCTGCCGTCTTCCAGGTCGCCCGCCGCGAGATCAGTCTGCCGCTGACCGTCGGCGCCGGGGCGGGCGCGGTCGCCATGGCCCTCGCTGCCCTGCTGTCGCCCGGCGCCACCGCCCCCGACATCTGGGTCGGCGCGCTGCTGCTGGCTGCCGCGCTCCTGCTGTTCTTCGCCAAGTCGCTGGACAACGGCCGCCGCGCCGACCGGATGATCGACGGACCGGACATCGCCGCCGCCGCGGCCACCGTGGCCATCTGCGGCGCGCTCGCCCGGGTCGCCGCGCTGGCGTTCCCACAGGCCCCGCTCGTCGTCGCCGCTCTTGTGGTGCTCATCGTGGCGTTCGGTGTCCGCGCCCTGCCGGAGGACTGGCGTCGCGGCCCGGTTCGCGGCGTCGCGGTCGCCGGCCTGGCCGTGGTGGCGATCGCCGGCTGGCAGGCCCTGGCCAGCGGCCTGCGCATCATCGCGGCGCCGGGCCCGATCTGGAACTCCGACGTCACCGCCTACTCGACGACGCCGCCGCAGGGTGCCTGGCAGGCTCCGGTCGCGCTGCTGATCGCCGCGGTGGCCGCGTCTGCCGCGCTGCCCCGACCGGCCAAATACGACGTCAGCTCGGTCTGTGTCGCGCTGGCCACGATCGGCGCGCCCGCCGCCTTCGGACTGCCGTGGTGGTCGCCGCTGCTGATCGGCGGGGCGGTCACTCTGGCGTACGGGATCGCTGCCGTCGCCGCGACGGACCCGCGCGCTGCGATCGACCGGGCCGGCGTCGCCGCCGTGGTCGCGCTGCACGCGGCCGGCGCGGGCCTGGTGCGGCCCTGGTCCACCGCGATCGCTCTGGGCCTCATCATGCTGACCGGCATCCTGGTCGCGTGGATGTCGCGGGCCGACGTGACGCCGCGCGCGCACCGCGAGTGGGCCGAGACGGCCGACGGTGACCAGGTGCTCAACCTGGCCCTCGACGACACCGGCATGCCCCGGCACCGCGCCCAGATCGGCGGGGCCGGCACCGCGGCCGCGCTGCTCGCCGCGCCCGGCGTGCTCGCCGCGGTGGCCGCAGAGAACGGCAACACCGCCCAGGTCGTGTTGACCGCCGCACTGGCCGGCTCGAGCCTCGCGCTCGCCCTGCTGGCGATGGCCGGCCGCTGGATCCCGCAGTATCTGCCCTGGGCCACGGTCGGCCTGGTCGGCGGGGCCACGATCACCGCGCTCGCCTCGATCCCCAGCGACTACCCCACAGCCCTGTACGCAGCCGCGGCAGCGCTGCTCGGCGTCGTCGCGGAACTGCTGCGCGGGGCCATCCCGGCGCCGGGCCTCACCGTCGCCCCGAACCGCCATTGGGGCGAAGGCGGCTACGTGCGCCCCCGCTGGACCACGATCCGGCCGAGCGGCTTGAAGGGTCGCTGGCTCGTCGACCCGGCGACCGGCGCGGTGGTCGTCGCGGCGCTGCCGACGATCCTGGCGTTGTTCTCCATCGCCCCGGCGCTGCGCGCGTCCCTCATCGACCCGCTGCAACAGCTCGGCGCCATCTGGGACGGACCTGTCGCGGCCCTGGCCAACCCGGTCTCCGGCAACGTCGACGGCACCAGCGTGCTCGCCGCCGTGCTGCTGACGATCGCGGCGGCGCTCGCCGCGCTGGGCTTCGGCGGCAAGCCGGCCGAGGCCGTACCGGTGATCCTGCCCGGCCTGGCCATCACCCTGCTGATCGCCCCGATCGCGCTGGATGTCCGCTGGCCCGCGTCGACGACGGCCGCCCTGATCGTCTTCACCATCTCCATGCTGGGGCTGGCGCTGACCCCGCCGCCGGTCGCCACCCGGGCCGCGCTGCTGCGCTCCACCCGCAACATCGTCTTCGTCATCGGCCTGCTGGCCGGCGGGGCCGGCCTGGCGGGCAGCCTCGCCCAGCAGCAGATGACGCTGTTCACCCTGGGCATGGCGATCATCGTCGGCCTGATCGGCGCGATCGGCGGCCGCAGCCAGCTCGCCCGCATCCTGGGCTGGCTGTTCGCCGCGGTGATGGGCCAGATGTTCGTGCTGACGGTCGCCCTGGTGGCCGGGCTGACCCCGCCGTGGGCGGCGTTCGGCGTGCTGGCGGTGGGCGCGGTCCTGCTGGTGCTGGAGGCCCTGCTCCCCCGCCTGGGCCTGCCCGAGTACCGCCGCGAGGCAACCACGGTCGAGTGGAGCGGCTACGCGTCAGCGCTGCTCGCGGGCGCGCTGGCCTTCAACTCCCCGGAGCACCTGGCGGCCCTGCTGGCGGCGTGGGGCGCGGTGCTCGGCCTGACGGCGACCCGCCCGGGCCGCACCCCGAACCAGCGCCGCAACCTGTTCTGGCTGGCAGTCGGCTTCGAGATCGTCGGCATCTGGCTGTTCATCGCGATCGCGGACGTGGCGCTGCCGGAGGCATACACACTGCCGTTCGCCGCGCTGGCGCTGCTGGTGGGCGTGCTGGAGGCCCGCCAGCGCCCGGACCTGAGCAGCTGGGCGGCGTACGGGCCGGCTCTGCTGGCGGCTTTCGTCCCGACGATCGGCATCGTGATCGCTACGGACGCGGGCGACCTGCGCGAACTGCTGCTCCTGCTGGGCGCCGTGGCGACTCTGATCGTGGGCTCCCGTTTGCAACAGCAGGCGCCAGTAGTGGTGGGCGCGGCGGCGACGGCGATCGCGGCGATCCACTTCGCCACGACGCTGGTGGGCCCGTGGCTGGTCCTGGTCCCGGTGGGCGTGATCCTGCTCTTCCTGGGCGCAACAAACGAAAACCGCCGCCGAACCCAGGAACGCCTCCGCGGCGCCCTGGTCCGCATGCGGTGAGCCATCGGACGGAGACACCGTGAGGGATGCTCCGGCCGCCGTCACGCTCGACGATGTGGCGGCCATGAACGTCGCCGACCAGCTCGGTCGTCGATATGAAATGAGCCCCGACGGCGTTCTGTCGGTAATGCCGTTGGCGGATTCCGAGCATGCCGCTGTCGCTAGCCGAATATGCGCTTGGCTTGCCCGCGCGGGGTGGCCTGCGGAGCAGCTTCTGCAAGCTGCCGGCGTCCAGTTCCCCGGGCAGAACGGTGTCGGCGGCCGGATCCCCGATTTGACGGTCTGGGCAGCGCCGCAGCCACGCAGCATCTGGCTGTCCGTCACAGACCTGCTGCTCGTGGTGGAGATCGTGTCGTTGGGTTTCGAGGCGATGGATCAGGTCGTCAAGGTCCGCGAATACGCGCAGGCGGGTATTCCGCGCTACTGGGTCATCGACCGCGACGCCGCGCAGACAGCCACTTTGCACGTGCTCAGCGCCGACAAGACCTACGAGGTCGCCGTCAGAATGCCGCTTGCCCGGCTGCTGGAAACCGCCCCGGCCGACCACAACATCGGCGGCTGACCGACCTCAGCCGAGCAGGCGCGCGCGGAGCGCTTCGTCCTTTTCCGCGACGACCTGCTCCAGACTGGTCTGGAACGCCTGCATGCGCTTGAGCAGTACCGGATCCGACGCCGCCAGGATCCGGACCGCCAGCAGACCCGCGTTCCGGGCACCGCCGATCGACACCGTCGCCACCGGCACGCCCGCAGGCATCTGCACGATCGACAGCAGCGAGTCCATGCCGTCCAGATACTTCAGCGGCACCGGTACGCCGATGACAGGCAGCGGGGTCATCGACGCCACCATGCCCGGCAGGTGGGCCGCCCCGCCCGCGCCCGTAATGATGACCTTGAGGCCGCGGTCAACCGCTGACGTCGCGTAGTCGACCATCTTCTGCACCGTACGGTGCGCCGACACGACGCCGACCTCGAACGGCACCTCGAACTCGGCGAGGGCCAGCGCCGCCGCCTCCATCGTCGACCAGTCCGAGTCGCTGCCCATGATCACGCCGACGACGGGTGTCATTCCTTGCCTTCCTGGAGCCAGCGGGCGGCGCGCACGGCCCGGGCGCGTACCGCGGTCATGTCGTCGCCCAGCACGGTGACGTGGCCGATCTTGCGGCCCGGGCGGACCTGCTTGCCGTACAGGTGCACGCGGGCGCCCGGGTCGGCGGCGAACAAGTGGTGCAGGCGCTCGTCGATGGACATGCCGCCCGGCTCGCCGCCGAGCACGTTGGCCATCACGACGGCCGGCGCGGCCAGGGAGGTCTCGCCCATCGGATAGTCGAGCACGGCCCGCAGGTGCTGCTCGAACTGCGACGTCCGCGCCCCTTCGATGGTCCAGTGGCCGGAGTTGTGCGGCCGCATGGCCAGCTCGTTGACGACGATGCCGGACTCGGTCTCGAACAGCTCGACGGCCAGCAGACCGACCACTCCGAGGGCGTTGGCCAGGTCGATGGCCAGCTGCTGCGCCTCGACGGCCAGCTCCTCGGACAGGCCCGGCGCGGGCGCGAGCACCTCGACACAGATCCCGTCCCGCTGCACGGTCTCGACGACCGGGTACGCCGCGACCTGCCCGAACGGCGACCGGGCGACCAGCGCGGCCAGCTCCCGGCGCAGCGGCACCCGCTCCTCGACGATCAGCTCGGTGCCCGTGGCAACCAGCTCGGCGGCGGCCGCGGCATCGTCCAGCATCCAGACGCCCCGACCGTCGTAGCCACCCCGCACGGCCTTGGCCACGACCGGCCAGCCCTCACCGGAGGATCCCGGCCCGGCGGCGGAAGCGGCAAAAGCGGTGATGTCCTCGACGGAGGTAACCGGGCGCCACCGCGGCACCGGTGCGCCCAGTGCCGACAGCCGTTCCCGCATCTGCCGCTTGTCCTGCGCGTACCGGATCGCGTCAGCGCCGGGGTAGATCTTGACGCCCTCGGCCGCGAGCGCGGCGATGTGCTCGTTGGGCACGTGCTCGTGGTCGAAGGTGACCGCGTCACATCCCTTGGCGAACTCCCGCAGCGCGGCCAGATCGGTGTGTGTGCCGATCCGCACATCAGCGGCGACGAGGGCGGCACTGTCGTCGGGCGACTCGGAGAGCACGCGCAACGACTGGCCGAGGGCGATCGCGGCCTGGTGGGTCATCCGGGCCAGCTGGCCACCGCCCACCATGCCGACTACGGGCAGACCGGTTCGGGTATCCATCTCGCCGCCAGCCTAACGAGCCCCGGTCCACACCCGCCAAGCGGCCCGAACTCAGGCGGACAGGCGGGCCACGAGGTCCTCGACCGTTGTCACCGGGCGGTCACAGACAAACCCACGGCAGACGTACGCGGTCGGCCTGCCGTCGATCGGCGGCCGGTCGGCCAGCAGCGGCACCCCCGGACGGTCCGGCTCGCCGGCCACCACCACCGTCCCGGGCGGGGCATGCCGGTGGGCCGCCTTCACCAGCGGATCTCCCGCCGGGTCGGTGGTCACGATCGCGATCTCGTACGGGCCGGCCAGCACCGCCTCGGCCACCGTCGCCGAATAGCCGGCGAACCGCGGATGCCCACCGATCAGCGGACCCACCGTCGCCAGCGCCGCATCGGCCGCCTCTCGGTACCGGGTCTCACCGCTCAGCGCCGTGTACGCCACCAACGCAGCACACAGCGCGGCCAGCCCCGACGGTGTCGCATTGTCGGTCGGGTCCGCGGGCCGCGTCACCAGCCGTTCCGCGTCGTCGGCCGTGTCGTAGAAGCCGCCCTGCCCGCTCGGGAAGTGCTCGAGAGCCACGTCGAGCAGCGCCCCGGCCCGGCTGAGCCACTCCCCGTCGCCGGTCAGCTGGTGGATCGCGCAGAACGCTTCCGCCACGCAGCCGTAGTCCTCCAGCACGCCGGCCGGATCGCCCACCACGCCGTCGCGGGAGACGCGGCGCAGCCGGCCGTCCACGATGTGCCGTTCCGCCAGCACCGTCGCGAGTTCGACCGCCGGCGTGCCGTCCGTGCCGGTGAGCTGCGCATATTCGGCCAGGGCGGTCACGGCCAGGCCGTTCCAGGAAGCCACGACCTTGTCGTCGAGGGCCGGCTGCGGGCGCCGGTTGCGGGCCGTGAGCAGGCGACCGCGTACGTCGTGCCACCGCTCCACAAGCTCAGGCACCGCGGCCTCGATGTCACGAGCCACCACCAGCACGCTGCTGCCGTGCTCGAAGGTCCCCTTCGTCGTCACCCGGAACAGGTCCGCCGCCCAGGCACCGTCCTCGTCCCCCAGCGCCTCGATCAGCTGCGCCGGCGTCCACGCGTACGTCAGGCCTTCGGTCCCGTCCGTGTCCGCGTCCAGGGCCGACGCCAGCCCGCCGGCCGGGGTGCCCAGGTCGCGCAGCAGGAAGGCGGCCGTCTCGTCGGCGACCCGCCGGGCGAACTGGTCGCCGGTGAGCCGCCACAGCTGGGTGTAGACGCGCAGCAGCAGCGCGTTGTCGTACAGCATCTTCTCGAAGTGCGGCACGGTCCACGTGTTGTCCACCGCGTAGCGGGCGAAGCCACCGGCGAGCTGGTCGTAGATGCCGCCCCGGGCCATCTGCTCCGCGGTGTGCCGGACGATCTCCAGGTCGCCGGCCGAGCCGGTGCGCTGGTGGTGGCGCAGCAGGAACTGCAGGTTCATGTGCGGCGGGAACTTGGGGGCGCCGCCGAACCCGCCGTACGAGCGGTCGTGGTCCTTGGCCAGCAGGTCCGCCGCTGTGTCCAGCAGTTCCGCCGAGATCGGCGCGGTTTCGCCGCCGGTCAGCTGGGCGCCACCGATCGCCTCGACCACCGCGGACCCCTGGGTGACCACCGCGTCGCGCTGGTCGCGCCAGGCGGTGGTGACCGAGTCGAGCAGGCGGGTGAAGTTGCCCTTGGGGAAGTACGTGCCGCAGAAGAACGGCTCGCCGGCCGGGGTGGCGAAGACCGTCATGGGCCAGCCGCCCTGCCCGGTCATGGCCTGCGTCGCGGTCATGTAGACGGCGTCGACGTCGGGCCGTTCCTCGCGGTCCACCTTGATCGCCACGAAGCCGTCGTTGACCACCCGCGCGACCTGCTCGTCCTCGAAGGACTCGTGGGCCATCACGTGACACCAGTGGCAGGCGGCGTAGCCCACCGAGATCAGCACCGGCACGTCCCGCCGGCGGGCCTCGGCGAACGCCTCGTCGGACCAGGGCCACCAGTCGACGGGGTTGTCCTGGTGCTGGAGCAGGTAGGGCGAGGTCGCGCCGGCAAGACGGTTGGCCATGCAGCCAACCTAGCCCGAGCGGGCCCCGCTAAACCTCAGGAGGCGCCGTCCGCGCGCAGGGGAATGACCTTGGGTGGCGCCGCCTGGGCCAGCTGGTTGAGCGCCGCGACGATCTTGTCGGCGGGCAGCGGGCGGCTGAAGTGGTAGCCCTGCGCCGAGGTGCAGCCCAGCGCCAGCAGTGCGGCGCGCTGGTCGGCGGTCTCGACGCCCTCGGCCACGACCCGCGCGCCGAGCCGGGCGCCCAGCTCCACCGCGCCCCGGACCACGGCGGCGGCCGCGGGAGAGTCGGTCATGTCGGTGACGAACGACCGGTCGACCTTCAGCTCGTCCACCGCGACCCGGGTGACGAACGACAGCGACGAGAAGCCGGTGCCGAAGTCGTCGACCGAGATCTGCACGCCCATCTCGCGCAGGGCGGCGATGACCTCGTCGACGACCTCCTGATCGCTGACCGCCACCGACTCGGTGATCTCCAGGACCAGCCGGCCCGCGCCCAGCCGGTGCCGGCGCAGCGCGTCGGCGACCTGGGCCGGCAGGGTGGCGTCGAGCAGGCTGCGCGCCGACACGTTGACCGAGACGGGCAGCTCCAGGCCGTGACCGGCCCAGTCAGCGGCGGCGGCCAGCGCGTGGTCGAGCACGTAGCGGGTGAACGGGGCGAGCAGCTCGCCGTGCTCGATGGTGTCGATGAAGTCGTTCGGGTTGAGCATGCCGCGCCGGGGGTGCTTCCAGCGGATCAGCGCCTCGACGCCGGTCGGCGCGCCGGTCTGCAGGTCGACTTCGGGCTGCAGGACGAGCACGAGCTGGTCGTCGGCGGTGAGCGCGTCGTAGAGCTCGGCCGGCAGGGCCAGGTGGTCGGTGCTGCTGGCGTCGTGCGCGCTGTCGTACGCCGCCACCCCGACGTGCAGCTCCTTGGCCTGGTCGAGGGCGATGCCGGCCCGGCGGATCAGCTCGGCCAGGTCGGTGGAGCCGGCGCTGGACACCGCCACCCCGACCGCGATCTCGGTGACCAGCCGGACGCCGCCGATCTCCATCGGCAGGCCGAGCTGGTCGACCAGCTCGCGGGCGCGGCGCACGGCCCGGGGCAGCGGGTTCGGCGTCTCGTGCAGCGGCGTGGCCGAGTCGGTGAGGGTGGCGATGGTCGGCAGCAGCACGGCGAACTCGTCGTCGCCGAGGCGGGCCACCAGCTCCTGCTCGCGGGCCAGGTCGGTGAGGCGTTCGGCCACCGTGCACAGCATGGCGTCGCCGGCCCGGTGCCCGAGGGTGCCGTTGACCTCGCGGAAGTCGTTGAGGTCGAGCAGCAGCAGCGCGACCTGCCGGTCCCGGTCGAACGAGTGCAGCAGCGCGTCGCCGTCGCTGAGCAGCGCGGATCTGTTCGCCAGGCCGGTCAACGGGTCGTGCACACCGTCGTGGGCCACCTTCTCTTCCAGCTGAGCCAGCCTCTCGTGCGCCGCCGCGTCGTGCAACGCGCCGGCCAGGGCGTCCCCGTACGCGGAGACGGCGAGTTCGTCGCGGGCGACGGGCAGGGTCGGCTCGGACAACCACACGGTCAGCTCGCCGACCTCGGCGCCGCCGACCGTCATGGTGCGCGTGATCACCGGACCGGGCAGGGCGCCCGGGGTGGGGTCGTGCGAGGCGCCGTCGGCCGCGTACCGCCGGGGGCTGCCGGTGCGCTGCAGGACCTCGATCTCGACCCGGAGGGCGCCGAACACGTCCAGCGCCCCGCGCAGGCCGGCCGCCGCCACGGCCAGCTCGGAGGAACCGCCCAGGGTGCGGGTGGCGCGGGCGAACGCCTCCCAGATCCGGCGTTCCTCCTCGGCGCGCAGGTGGTAGCGGTAGGTGCGTTGCAGCAGCCACAGCGACGGCGGCAGCCCGAGCAGCCAGATCGGCCCGTTGACCAGCGCGAAGAGCGAGAGCAGGCCGACCAGCACGTTGCCGACGAACATCGGCAGCTTGGCGTGCAGGGCGCGGACGGCGATCTGGGCCGGCGGGGCGTCCCGGTGCAGGGAGAGGGTCAGCACCGCCAGACCCATCGTGACGAGCAGATAGGTGAACGCGCCCGCGATGAGGCCGACCTGCGTGCGGGCGCTGCCCAGCGGTGCGGCGGGGCCGGTGATGGCGTACGCGATGGTGGTCGCCGCGGCGGCGCCGAGACTCAGCGAGGCGGCCAGGTGCACCAGGTCGGCGACGACACGCTGATCGTTGAGCCAGGTGATGACGACCCAGGCCCCGACGGCACCGAGCAAAGTGGCGGCGGGCAGCCAGCCGGGCGGAGCCAGCGCGAAGCCGACGATGAACGCCGTCTCGCCCCAGGAGATGCTCACCGTGCCGCGGCCGACCCGGAAACGCAGCCGGGCGAGTTGCGCGGCCGCCACGAGCAGGACGGCGATGCCGATCGCGCCGGCCGGTGAAAGCGACACGATTTCCGGCCCGCGCAGCGGAACGATCATGCCCGCCACGGAGACGAGCAAGGCCGTGACGACGACGATCCAGGTAAGGACCCGACCGGCTTTGGGTCGCGACACCGGACCGCTCTTGAGGGGACCTCGATCGCGCCGGGCGTCGGTCGTGGGGACGGGCTGGGAAGTCATGCCACCCCCCTGCTGACCAGCGGCACTGGCGGATGCACGTGCATCTGCAGTGGAGGAAGCGAGGGCTGGAAGATGGTCATCGTCAGCCCCCTTTCCGCACAGGGTGGAGGGACGTCAAAGCCCCCCGGCGGAAGGCTAAGCCAATCCGGCAGAACGCAACAGGGGTTGACGGATGAGCACTGTCGATGTTCCGGCCGAGACAGAACACACCGGAGAGCGGCCCGCGGACCTTGACAAAGTGGAATTCAGTCCGATGTAACTAAGCGTTCTCGTCGCGCCGCTCGCCGGCCGCCGGGCCGTCGATCCGGTCCACGCCATTGACCTCGGCATCCATTGCCGAGGTGGGCGCGTCGGAAGGGTCCGCCGCAGCGCCGGGGCCACGCGGCGTGGCCCCGGGTCGCTGCAGGTCCGCATCGAGCCGAGCGATCTCGGCGGCCCGCTCGGTGGCCGCCGGATCCGGGAAACTGTCGGGAAGCCGACGCAACCGCTTGTTCATGTTGCGGATCAACAGGACTGTGCTTATGGCCATCAGCACGATGATGAACAGACCCATCGGACCGGCGAGGCCGCCCGATCGGGTATCACCGAAGTTGTTGACCGCCACCACGAAGTCCATGACCTTCACGGTACGCCTCAGCGGGCCTCGACCCGCTCGCGGATGCCGGCGAAGAGGTCGGACTCCGGCAGCGGGCTGTCGACCAGCGAGCGGACCAGCTCGAAGTCCTCCGTCGGCCACACCTTCTGCTGAAGCTCCATCGGCACGTGGAACCAGAAGCCGTCCGGGTCGACCTGGGTGGCGTGGGCCCGCAGCGCGTCGTCGCGGACCTCGAAGTACTCGCCGCACTCGATCCGGGTGGTGATCTTGTCGCCGCGGTCCGGCCGCTCCTCGCTGCGCTCGAGCCACTCCTTGTACGGCGATTCGAGACCGGCCGCGAGCATGCCCTCGTGCAGGGCGAGCATCCGGGCGCGGGTCCAGCCCGAGTTGTAGTAGAGCTTCAACGGCTGCCACGGCTCGCCCAGCTCGGGGTGCTGCTCGGGGTCACCGGCCGCGTCGAAGGCCACCACCGAGATCTTGTGGCACATGATGTGGTCCGGGTGCGGGTAGCCGCCGTTCTCGTCATAGGTGGTCATGACGTGCGGCTTGAACTCGCGGATCAGCTTGATCAGCGGGATCGCGCCCTCGGCCGGGTCGACCAGCCCGAAACAGCCCTCGGGCAGCGGCGGCAGCGGGTCACCCTCGGGCAGGCCGGAGTCGACGAAGCCGAGCCAGGCCTGGTCGACGCCGAGGATGGACCGGGCCTTCTCCATCTCGGCCCGGCGGATGTTCGCGATGTCGGCGATGACCTCCGGACGGTCCATCTTCGGATTGAGCACGCTGCCGCGCTCGCCACCCGTACACGTCGCGACCAGCACCTCGACGCCCTCGGCGACGTAGCGGGCCATCGTGGCCGCGCCCTTGCTGGACTCGTCGTCGGGGTGCGCGTGCACCGCCATGAGACGCAACTGCTCAGCCACTGATTTCTCCCTCGACCGGGCCTTGTCGTCAGGACCCCGGTGCCGGCTGCGAAGATGGACACGGCCATTCTGGCCGATGGCACCGACATATTTCGCAGGAGAGGTCCCCCTGGTGAGCGAGACGCGCGCCACAGCTCCGGTATTCCCGCCGGGCCGCTACGGGCGGCGCCGCGACGGACGCCGCCGGTTGCTGCTGCCCGCCCTGCTCGCGCTCCTGATCGGGATCGCCGCCGTGTTCCTGGTGATCCGGCTCTACGGGCAGTATGGCGACCCCGACTACGACGCACAGATCGTCGGCTGGTCGGACGTCACCGACAAGCAGATGACGATCCGCTTCAAGGTCCGGGTGCCGGCCGGGGGCTCCGCCACGTGCGGCCTGCGCGCCCGCGACTACGGTGGCGCGGAAGTCGGCCGCCGCACGGTGACCGTCTCGGCCGCGGGATCCGCCACGACGATCGACGCCAGCGAGGTCGTTCCGACGACAGCCAAGGCCGCCGTCGGCGACGTCGTCCGGTGCGCGGCCGCGGGCTGACCCCCCGGGTGCCGTGCGCACCGCTGGTAAGCTTGGTGATTCGCTCCGTACGCCTGTTCGTTCCACCCGTACGTTCAAGGAGAAGAGTCTGTGACCAGTTCAGAGGCGTCGAAGACCTGGCTCTCCCAGGACGCTTACGACCGGCTGCAGGCCGAGCTCGACGAGTTGATCGCAGCCCGGCCGGCCGTCGCCGCCGAGATCAACGCCCGCCGCGAGGAGGGCGACCTCCGCGAGAACGGCGGCTACCACGCCGCGCGCGAGGAGCAGGGCAAGCAGGAAGGCCGGATCCTCTACTTGAAGGAGTTCCTGCGCAAGGCGGAGGTCGGCGACGCGCCCAGCGCCGACAAGGTGGCACCGGGCACGGTCGTCACGATCTACTTCGACGACGACAAGAGCGACACCGAGACGTTCCTGCTCGGCTCGCGTGAGATCGCCGCGACCACCGACTACACGGTGTACAGCCCCGAGTCGGCCCTCGGCAAGGCGATCCTCGGCGCGGGCCCGGGCGACACCGTGACCTACACCGCCCCCAGCGGCGCGGACATCAAGGTCACCGTGGTGGAGTTCGCCCCCTTCGGCGGCTAGCCCGCAGACGCGAGATCCCGCCGGACCCGCTCGACGGGTCCGGCGATCTCGTGATCGATCCGCTCCGCCTGCTGCTCCGTCAGCACCACGCCGGCCGCCTGCTGCGGCCGGCTCTCCAGCATCCGGGCCCGCAGGCCGGTCGGCGGATGCGACGCGAAGAGCGACGTCTCGTCACGCTTGCTGAGCTGCCGCAGCACCGGTACGGCGGGAGCCAGGTTCGCCCGCGCGACGACGGCAGCCTCCTGCCACGCCGCACCGGAGCGCTGGGCGCGGGCTTCCCGCCGGATCACCGTGTCCAGCGCATCGTGCAGCAGCAGCACGTCCAGCAGTCGCACCGCGGCAGCACTCCCGGCGGCCCGCGCCGCGATCTCGTCGGCGAGGTATTCCGTGCGCTGGGCGTCGCGCTGGCCGATCCAGACGACCAGCAGCTGCACACTCATGATGAGGTGGGCCAGCACCCACTGCACGGCTGAGATGATCATGTCGACGATGCCGTTCCCGCCCTCGCCGTTCGGATGGGTCAGCGACGCCAGCCGTCCCAGCGTGGTCAGCGCGACGTGCTCGAACGGGCCCCGCCGCAGGTCCCCGTTGACGAAGTGGCCCAGCTCATGGCCGATGAGCGCGACCCGTTCCTGCGGATCGAGCGCGGACCAGAGCGACGCACCGAGACAGAGCACCCGCCGTCGGCGCAGCCCCACTGTGGTCGTGTACGCCCCCAGCGAGTGGTCCAGCCCCACGAGATGCGGCACCGGGGCACCGGTGTGCGCGGCAACCCGGTCCACCAGGGACCATAGTTCCGGCGCTTCGGCGCGGTCCAGGAAATGTGCCTCGTCGTCCAGGCTGCCGAAGCGGGGACGCAACGCCCCGGCCAGGACCAGCAGCACGACCCCGGGCACGATGGTGAGCTGCGGGAAGTCGTACAGGATCAGCCACACGCCGAAGCCGGCGAGCAGCGCGACGAAGAGCAGCAGGAGCACCCCGACCGTCAAGGTCACCACCCGCGCCGCGGTGGAGCCGCGCTGCCGCAGCGGCCCACCGGCCAGCTGGGCGAACTGCCCGGTGGTCAGCCGCCAGGCGACCCGGTGGGTGGCCCGGTCCGCCCACTTCCAGCCGAGCTCGGGCCGGCGGCGGTCCGGTTCGAAGAGGTCGAGGTTCCACTCGCACGACGGGCACCAGGGTGCGGCGGTGCGGGCGGTCACGGTGGCGGCGGAGCACCGGGGGCAGGTCACGACAGGTGATCATGCCGGACGGCGCGGTTCGGCGGCGTCCCGAAAATCAGGGTGTTCCGGACAGCAGGGTCAGTGGGTAGCCCTGGCTGCGCAGTGCGCCGATCAGGGCGGCCGAGTGGTCCGGGCCGCGGGTCTCGACCGAGAGCTGCACCTCGACCTCGCCGAAGCTCAGCCGCGGGTTCTGCCGCGAGTGGGCCACGTCCACGATGTTGGCCCGCTGCTCCGCGATCTCCGCCAGCAGCCGGGCCAGCTCGCCGGGCTGGTCGCCGGTGCGTACGGCCAGGCGCAGGAAGCGGCCCGCCGACACCAGGCCGTGCTCGATCACCCGTAGCAGCAGCATCGGGTCGATGTTGCCGCCGGACAGGATGGCCACGATCGGCGGCTTCAGGTCGACCTTGCCGGTGAGCAGGGCCGCCACCGAGGCGCCGCCGGCCGGCTCCACCACCATCTTGTGGCGTTCCAGCAGCACCAGCAGGGCCGCCGACAGGTCCTCGTCGGTCACCGTCACCACGTCGTCGACCAGCTTGCTGACGTGGGCGAAGTTCAGTACGCCCGGGCGCATCACCGCGATGCCGTCGGCGATGGTCGCCGAGCGGTCCAGGGTCAGCGGCTCCCCCGCGGCCAGTGAGGGCGGGTAGGCCGCCGCGCCGATCGCCTGCACGCCGATGATCCGGATGTCCGGGCGCAGCGCCTTGGCGGCCACCGCCACGCCCGAGATCAGGCCGCCGCCGCCCACCGCGGTGACGATGGTGCCGACGTCCGGGCACTGCTCGAGGATCTCCAGGCCGACGGTGCCCTGCCCGGCGATGATGTCGCGGTGGTCGAACGGGTGGATCAGGATCGCCCCGGTCGCGTCGGCGAACTCGCGGGCCGCCGCCAGCGCGTCGTCGACTGTCGTGCCGGCGTACTCGATCGTGGCGCCGTACCCCTTGGTGGCCGAGACCTTGGGCAGTGGCGCGCCCTCCGGCATGAAGACCGTGGACCTGGCGCCCAGCAGGCTGGCCGCCAGGGCGACGCCCTGGGCGTGGTTGCCCGCGCTCGCGGCGACCACGCCGCGGGCGCGCTCGGCGTCGGAGAGCCGGGAGATCCGGGTGTACGCCCCCCGCACCTTGTACGACCCCGCACGCTGCTGGTTCTCGCATTTGAGCCACGTCGGCACGCCCAGCGTGCGGGTCAGCGGCATCGAGTGCTCCAGCGGGGTGGTCTTGACGACCCCGGTGAGCAGGGCTCGGGCGGCCTCGATGTCGGCGAGCTCCAGCAGATCGGTCATGAGTCGAATCGTGCCACCCGGCTCATACGAAGGCGTGACGAGGCCACGGGTTCGCCACCTCTAGTTGCCCGGCGATCGCCAGCAGCAGCAGCTCCGAGTCGGGCGGTCCGACGAGTTGCACGGCGATCGGCAGGCCGTCCGGGCGCAGGCCGACCGGCACCACGATCGCGGGCAGCCCGGCGATGTTCCACGGCGCGGCGTACGGCGCGTACGCCATGTTGACCTGCATGTTGCGCCGCCAGCTGCCCGCGGCGTGCCCGTCGGCGGGTGGCGGCGCCGTCGCCAGAGCGGGCGTGAGCAGCACGTCGATGCCGCTGTCGGCGAAGAACTGGATGCTCTTCTCCCGCCACGCGTCCCGCTGCTGCTGCTTGACCCAGCCGCGCCGCCACACGAACTTGCCGAGCGCGATGTGCCGGCGGGTGCGCGGCTGCAGGGTCCGGACGTCGAGCCCGGCGGCGTCGGCCTCCCGGTATGCGCAGGCGAACCAGGTCAGCAGCCCGGCCAGGCCGACCGCAGTCGAATACGGCGGGTCGGCCGTGACCGTGTCGTGGCCCACGCCGACGAGCAGCTTGGACGCCTTCGCCACTGCCTCGCGGTTGGGCTCGTCCGGGCGTACCCCGGCGACCGGGGAGCGCAGCGAGACGCCGACCCGCAGCTTGTCCGGCTGGACCAGCTTGGCCGGGGCGCGGCCCGCCATGACGCTGAAGCCCAGCGTGGCGTCCGCGACCGTGGTCGCCAGGACGCCGTTCTCGGTCAGCCCGAACCAGCCGTCGATGCCCAGGTCGCAGGGGATCACGTCGCGGCCGGGCTTGAGCCCGACCAGGCCGCAGCAGGCGGCCGGGATGCGCACCGAGCCGAGACCGTCGTTGCCCTGGGCGATGGGCACCAGGCCGGCGGCGACGGCCGCGGCCGAGCCGCCCGAAGAACCCCCGGGGGTACGCTCCAGCGCCCACGGGTTGCGGGTCGGCTCCTCGGCGCCGTCGGTCGTGCCCCACAGTCCCAGCTCGGGCATCCGGGTCACGCCGACCACCACCGCGCCGGCCCCGCGCAGCCGCCGGACCACCTCGTGGTCGTCCTCGGCCACGGCGGACCGCGCCGCCGCCGAGCCGTGCCAGGTCGGCAGGCCGGCGACGGGCGTGTTCTCCTTCACCGCGACGGGCACGCCCGCCAGCGGCAGGTTGGCCAGGTCCTCCTGGTCGTCGACCTTCTCGGCCTCGGCGATCGCCTCACCGGCCCGCACCACGCGGAACGCCGCGATCGCCGGATCGGAGATCGCGATCTGCTCCAGGTGATCGGCCACGACCTGGGTGGCTGTCGTGTCGCCGCGCCGCACCGCACGCGAGATCTGCTTCGCCGTGGCACCCACCCACGTGGTCGCCAGGTTCTCCATGGCCCGTCTCCGTCTGTCTAAGCCCTAGCCGAGCGCCTGCTCCAGATCCGCGAGCAGATCGTCAACGGTTTCGATGCCGACAGACAGTCGCACGAGATCGGCGGGGACTTCAAGCGGTGAGCCCGCGGCGGACAGGTGTGTCATCTGTCCCGGGTGCTCGATCAGCGACTCGACGCCGCCCAGCGACTCGGCCAGGACGAACAGTTTGGTCCGGTTGCAGATGTTGATCGCCTGCTCAGGGCCGCCGGCCGCGCGGAACGACACCATGCCGCCGAAGCGTGACATCTGCTTGGCGGCGGTCTCGTGTCCGGGATGCGACTCCAGCCCCGGGTAGAGCACCTGGCCGACGGCCTCGTGGTCCTGGAGATAGGAGACGATCCGCTCGGCGTTGTCACAGTGCCGGTCCATGCGTACGCCGAGGGTCTTGATGCCGCGCAGCGTCAGCCAGGCGTCGAAGGGCCCGTTGACCGCGCCCATCGCGTTCTGGTGGAAAGCGAGCTGATCGCCGAGCTCGTCACCGGAGGTGACCAGGGCACCACCCACGACGTCGGAGTGCCCGCCGAGATACTTGGTCGTCGAGTGGATGACCACGTCGGCCCCGAGCGCCAGCGGCTGCTGAAGGTAAGGAGAGGCGAACGTGTTGTCGACGGCGAGCATCGCGTCGTACTCGTGGGCCAGCGCGCCGAGGGCGGTGACGTCGGCGATGTTCAGCAGCGGATTGGTCGGCGTCTCGGCCCAGATCAGCCGGGTGTGCCCGGGACGGAACGCGGCCCGCACCGCGTCCAGGTCGCTGAGCGACACGGCGGTCCAGTCCAGGCCCCAGTTCTCCGCGACCTTGGCGAAAAGCCGGTAGGTGCCGCCGTACGCGTCGTCCGGGATCACCACGTGGTCGCCGGGCCGGCAGACCGCGCGCAGCAGGGTGTCCTCGGCGGCGAGCCCGCTGGCGAAGGCGAGGCCACGCCGGCCACCCTCGATCGCGGCGAGGCACTCCTGGAGGGCGTCGCGGGTCGGGTTGCCCGAGCGGCTGTACTCGTAACCCAGCCGCGGGGCGCCGACGGCATCCTGCGCGTAGGTGCTCGTCTGATAGATAGGCGGCACCACCGCCCCGGTGCGCGGATCCGGGTCCTGCCCGGCGTGGATGGCCAGAGTGTCGAAGCCGTACGTGTTACCCGTCATGAAAGGCAAGGCTAGTCTGCGCTGATGCCCGACTGCCTGTTCTGTTCGATCGTGGCGGGTACGGTTCCCGCGTTCCGGGTGGTGGACACCGAGGACGGCGTCGGTTTCCTCGACATCCGCCCGGTCTTCAAGGGCCACGTCCTGGTGGTGCCCCGCCCGCACGTCTCCCAGCTGACCGACCTGCCGCCTGAGTTGCTGCCGGGCTACTTCGCCCTGGTGCAACGGGTGGCTGCGGCGGTCCCGTCAGCCCTGGGCGCCCAGGGAACCTTCGTGGCGATCAACAACGTGGTGTCACAGTCCGTGCCTCACCTGCACACGCACGTCGTACCCCGGACCAAGGGCGACGGGCTCCGCGGCTTCTTCTGGCCGCGGACGAAGTACGCCTCCGACGAGGAGGCGCAGTCGTACGCGGACCGGGTAAGGATCGCGCTGGACGGGGCGTTGTAGAGGGCGGATGAGAGGAGTGACCGTGTTCCTGCGGTACAAGAAGCTCGACCTGCCTGGTGTTGTGGCCGGCCACGATGCCGAGATGCCGGTGGCTGAGAAGCACACGGTGCTCGGAACCCCGCTGAAGGGCCCATGGCCGGCCGGATACGAGACGGCCGTGTTCGGCATGGGCTGCTTCTGGGGAGCCGAGCGGATCTTCTGGCGGCTGCCCGGGGTGTACTCGACCTCGGTGGGTTATGCGGGTGGGACGACCCCGAACCCTACGTACGAGGAGACCTGCTCGGGGCGAACCGGGCATGCTGAGGTCGTGCAGGTGGTCTACGACCCGGCGAAGATCAGCTATGAGCAGTTGCTGAAGGCGTTCTGGGAGAACCACGACCCTACGCAGGGGATGCGCCAGGGGAACGATGTGGGGACTCAGTACCGGTCGGCGATCTACACGACTACGCCTTCGCAGGCGGCCGTGGCGTTGGGTTCGGTGGAGGCGTTCCAGCCGGTGGTTACCAAGGCTGGGCGGGGGCAGATCACTACTGAGATTGCTCCGCTGGGGGCGTACTACTACGCCGAGGATTACCACCAGCAGTACCTTTCAAGTGATAAAAACCCGAACGGGTACTGCAACCACGGGCCGAACGGGATGACCTGCCCGATCGGCGTTGCCAAGACCGCTTAGTTGTTCGCATCGAGGTGTCCTCGTACGCCTGAGGGCACCTCGGTTCATCTGCCTGCCATCCCGTCGGCCGTCGACCCACCCACCGGGGAGCGGGCCGACGCCGGGGCCGCCACGGCTCGCCCGGCGGTAGGTATCGACGAAGGATGGCGGTCCCGGCGGCGGTCTGCTCGGCTTCGCCTGGGGCGACGGACGGCGGGATGGCTTATCCCATCCCAGAGGTCCGAGATCTTTGTGTTGTACCGCGTGGTTGTCGGCCGATCTCGTCAATGCACGATGTAGCCCGCGCGTCGGCCGATGCCGGCGCTTGCGCCGCCAGCAGGCCAGGCGCGACTGGCTCAGCAGACTGGGCTATGCGCCGGGGTCGTCGCGAACGAAGACACCGACGCCGGGCAGCGTCTCGGTGATCTCCTTGATGCGGAGGATCTGCATGGCCCGGTCGATCACGGGCTCGGTCACCTCGTAGTGGGCGATCAGCTCGCGGCGACTGGGCAGACGTGAGCCGGGCGGGAACTCGCCAGCTTTGATGCGCTGCTGGAGGTCGTCAGCGATCTCTTCGTATCGGTAACGCGGTGGCACAGGTGATCTCCTCGGTTGGCACTTCCGAGTAGAGCACCGATGACTAGCCCTTGACTACCCAACGCTAGCTGTGGGAGGTTGGCCATACGTCTCCTCGGTTGGCGCTTGGGAGACACTGACAGCGAGGTCGGAGGTGATGAGCCGACCCGTGGTCGAGGTGAAAGCCCGGAGCAACCGTGATGCTCCGGGCTTTCGTCTGTCCACTCTGCCCTACGCCTAGCAGAGCGATCGATGGCCCTGCAGTGCGGCTGGTCGAACCGGCCTAGCGGCAACCAACCAAGCCGCTGCCCCGTCCATACATAGGCCGCCTGATTAGGCGATGGCCTAGCATCCAGGTAGGTATGGTTTAAATTTCTCAATAGCTAGCCGCTGTATCGACCGCCGAAGTCGGACCATCGGCCGGTTATCCCGTCGTAGAAGTTGACCACCAGAGGCAAAGCGACCTGCGTAGTGAAGGACTCAAAAATCCACGCGAAGGTTGGGTGACGACTCGAGTCCAGAATCGAAGGCTTGTATCGCACAAGTGATGAAAGATAGAAGACGAGTAGATACCTGGCCAAGGCACAGTTCATGGGGATAAGGCCAGCGCGATCGATTGTGGGGCACAACATGAAGTCGCACGTCGGGATAAGCGAGTTATCCGCCATCGTCCGCAAGCTCGGCGCAGTTACCGCGGCCAACTTAGAGATCCCTGTGTGCGGCGGCGTAGTTTTTCGAGCTTGGTAAAAGCGAAGTGTCATTGGGTTGATACGTACGCTCGCGCCGATCATTTGCCGCCAGTTGGGCGGGGGAGCCATCTGCTGAAACTCTGTTTCGATGGCTTGGGTGCTGCCTTCACCCGGATCTTTAAGAAAGCCATTGAAGAAGGTCAGAACACTGCTCCATGCTGCGTCAGGGGTCATCGCGGCCACATGGAACGCTTGAAGTGGTCGATGAACGCCCAGTCCAGCTTCCTCTACCTCCATTGCAACCTCAGGAACGTACTTCAACAGTTCCAAGATTGACAGCTCGGTATTCGGAGGTAGCTTCGTTCCCATTCTCTTCTCGTACAGGCGAGGAAATACTCCGTCTGCCATAACCCTCAAGCGATCGACGCTCGGGTCGCCGGCGTTCGCAATATCATGAGATATCCCGTGGTAAATCTTAGTTTGATAAACTCGATCTGGCACGGTTCGAAGCAGTTCCGCCTTGGCCAGCTGCAGTGCACAGTAGTATATTAAAAGCGACGCTGATGTATCCGATACTTTTTCTGCGGCGTCAAAATATGTCCGCGCCTGCCTGACGTATCCGGAAAACTCTCGCCAAAGATCAATCGGATTATGCGCACCAGCCTGAAACAGGGTTACGCCTGCATTCTCAACTTCGGCTAGGGTGCGAAGGCTAGACCAGGCAATAGTATTGCTTAAGGGCTCAGGATGCGCGACTACACCCTTGTCTGAACTGTTTGGCGGAATTGAAACTGTTGTCCCATACGCGCGCTGCGGCGTAGTCGAGCCATGCGACCGCCGCTCAAAACTAAATGGTTGAAGGAGGCGATCCGCCTCGTCCAGGTACTTCCGCTGCCGCTCAACCGGGATACTGAGATCTTGGTCGTAGGAGACGATTTCGATGTACTGAGTGTCACCGTCGGCCCTCGAGGACACCACTTCGAAGATTCCTGAGCCTTCGAGCACGGCGAGCGCGTCGCTCAGGGAAGACTGCGCCCCGGAGAACTGCTGGCGGAAGGCTCCATATGCAATCACATGTACTCCAGCACTCGATTCGGCACACTCCGTGGATACGGGCCCCGGGTCGACAGCGTGCCACTGTCACTAGCCGGCGTACAGGTCGACTTGTCCGCCGCCCCCCCTGGTTCCCCCCGCTACCAGATGCCTCAGCCGTAGGCGTCCCCGTACCGCTGCGAGTCGCTGGCGCTCCGGTCGCCCGGTATGGGCGGCTGCTGCACTGGCTGCAAGCCGCTTCCACTGCCGGGCTCCGGCACGGCCACGGCCCGCACCTGGTCGACGAGCAACAGTGAAGGCGCTTCAGCAACTCCCACGTGGACAGCTACTCTATGCGACGAGCCAAGTACGGCAGCGTACCCAGATCACGGAGGATCTAATGTCGTCGTCGCCCAGCATGGTTGCCCTACGTGCACGAGCGGATTTAATGGCGTACGGCGAAGATAAGGCGCTAATGCTGTTCGCGCTCGAGCTCAATTTCAGCATAGGAGATATCGATTCAGTAGCCGCAGTCGCGCTAACGGATCATTCCAATGACAAGAAGTGCGACCTGGTATACGTCGACCGAGACGCTGGAATCCTCGTATTCGCTCAGGGTTACGTCGCTCAGAATGACCAGAAGTCCGAAGCCCCCGCCGGCAAAGCAAGTGACCTCAACACCGCTGCAACTTGGCTATTGACCGGAGCGCTAGACACCCTGCCGGAGGCACTCAAATCCGCTGCACTCGAGGTCCGCGATGCGCTTCTGAGCGACAAAATTAACGAAGTCCACGTCTGGTACTGCCACAACCTGCCTGAGTCGCAAAATGTTGCGGGCGAACTCGCACAAGTGCAGCAGACGACCGTCAGCCTACTAAGGACGCACTATCCGAAAACGTCGGTGAACGTGTCAGTTCTGGAAATTGGAACCGCCACGCTGGACGAGATGTACCGACGCACGCAGGCTCCGATCATCGTTGCCGAAGAATTGGAGATCCAGGTTCCAGGCGGTTTTGAGGTGACCGGCGATAGCTGGCGCGCTTACTGCACTTCCGTCCCAGGCGAATGGCTGCGAGAACTCTGGATCAAACACAAGGCCGACCTAATGTCGCCGAACGTACGAGAATATCTCGGCGTAGTTCGAAGTGACCGAAACATCAATAATGGCATCAAAACAACCGCAAAGGAACTGCCCGGCCGGTTCTGGATCTACAACAACGGACTCACGATTCTTGTCAACAACTACGAGGTGGGCGCGAATTCCGCTCAGCCCGGGGCCACGCTGCGGTTGACGGGCGTCGGCATCATCAACGGTGCACAGACAACCGGATCTATTGGGACGCTGTCAGAAGCTGACGCTTCTGGTTTGAAAGACATGCAGGTGATGGTCCGCTTCGTTTCCTGCAGTGACCGCGACGTACTTGCCGAGATCGTGAGATACAACAATAGCCAAAACAAGGTCGAGGCTACCGACTTCCGCAGTAAGGACGCAGTGCAAGACAGGTTGCGGCATGAGTTCTCCACGGTGCCTGATGCCGATTACCGGGGTGGCCGACGTGGAGGAATTCGGGATGCAATCGAGCGCTCGAAGTTCCTACTCGCGGATCAGACTGTCGCCCAGTCTCTGGCAGCGTTCCAGGGCAAGCCGAATTTGGCATACAATGAGACGCGGAGAATCTGGGAGAACGATGGGGTGTATGCGAGCGTCTTCACCGATCATACGACTGCCCGACAGATCGTGCTGACTTATTCGCTACAAAAGGCAGTAGAGGAAGTCAAGCGTGAGCTGTCCCAACTTCCCGAGGATGGTCGTACGGCGTCTCAACAGAAGCATTTAGGTTTCCTTCGTCGTCGCGGCTCCATCACACTGCTCGTTGCCGCGGTTGCGGAAAGCCTGGAGAGCGTAACCGGTCACGTGATTCCAGATCGGCGGTCGCTCGAATTCAAAGATAATTGCAGCCCAGCGGAAGGCGTCGAGCGCTGGCGGCCGCTGGTTCAGGCACTACTGCCTTTCGTCAATCAACTGACCTCCGCAGCCGACAACGACTTGAAAAACAACGAGCGCGTAAGAGACGCGTTAGAGAAGTTCCAATCGATGGTGGAGGCGACCGTGGAGTCCAACGACAAGATCTACACGCAGTTCAAACAGCACCTCAAGCTTTAGGCAGCACGGCTCCACCATCCAAGAGGTCAGAGTCCCCGCCGGAGGCGTCACGTCACCGCGGACTGGTTAGCCCCGGAACTGCCAAATTCTTCGCCGGCAGAGGCTTTCTTCACATGTCGCGCCTGCCGCCGGGCTGGAACCGCCGGGGTGCGCCCAGCGAAGCGGCCGGGCGCGGGGTCCCCGAGCGGCGGGCCGCAGGCCCGGCCCTGCTGGGCGGCGCGAGCGGCCTGCGAAGCGGGCCGCCTTGACCCTGTATTGAAACTCGTAACCACGGACGTGCCCGATCGGTGCCCGATCGGCGTCGCCCAGAGCGACGCCTGACCGCTGGACTTGCGCAGAGGCAAGGCCGTCGGGTTTCGGTCAGGCGGCCTCGCTGACAGTGGTTTCCGGATAACCCGGCTGCCCGAGTGGACTTCCACATTTTGTCTTATATCAACGATGACGTTTCGTGCAGACGAGGGCGAAATCAGTCAGTGGAAGCATCTGCCTCGAGGAGCCCGGCGAATATCTCGGCGGGCTTTTCCCAGTCGTGGACCTGTCCTCAGAGGCTCAGTAGCTGTTCGGCGGTCAGGTCGTCGAGGCCCAGAGAACTCATCGTGCGGGCTCCTTCCGCACGCAGGTCGCGCGCGAGGACGACAGAGGTCAATTCAATGATCGCGTCCATCGTCGGGGTGGGCACTGAGAGTCGGCGGCCCAGGTCGGTGAAGAAGACCAGGGAGTAGCCGACGTCTTCGGTGAGGTACCGGGAGTCGAGGGCAGTCGGGGCCTTGATGCCACGGAAGCCGGGCGCCCGGGAATACCCGGTCGTGTAGTTGCTCTCGGTCATGTAGCCCTGCTCCACACCGATATCCGGCTCGGACAGGATCGTCACGCCGAGCGCCGTCGCGATGGCGAGACGTTCGGTGTCGACAGCCTCCATCAGACGGCTCGCCGCCGGGGTGACGCCCTCCTCGTAGAAGAGGAAGTCGCCACCGGTCCGCTCCAGCAGGGCGGCGTTCATGAGCGTCACCGCGGGGTGGATGACAGGGTTGCCGTTCTGCAGAGATGTCTGGAAGACCGTGGCCGCCTCGACGGACGAGGGATAGACCTGCCTGAGGATCTCCAGCAGCTTGCCGTTGCCGGACCGAGGAACGGCCGCGGCGAAGAGGCCCTTGTCGAACTTGTGGAATACGTGGACGTTGCCCTGGCCGTCGGCCCGGCACGCGTACGGGAGGGTGCTGGTCTCCCCGACGATGACGCTGTCGTCGTGCACCGCCAGACCCGCGGCTCGCTTGAAGGCGAGGGCGCCGCCGCAGGAGCCGGGACAGACCACCACGGTCATCCCGGGCCTCAGGTGAGGTGCGAGGTCGCGACCGAACGGCTCGGTGGCGAACGCGGGCCCGACCACGAAGACGATCTCGGCACCCTCCATGGCGGCTTCGATGTCCGTACCGGCGTACGCAACCGGGGCGAAGCCCTCCAGCCGTCCCTGGCTCGTGATGCCGCCCTTGGCCCGGACTGCCTCAAGGTTTTCGTGAGCGTGTGCGGCTTGGGAGTACAGCGAGACGCGGTGGCCTTGCTGAGCACAGTCGAAGGCGAGAGCCATGCCTCCGTTGCCGGAACCGATAACGGTGACGTTCATGGTCGCTCCCCAATCCTCCGGCGTCCTGGCAGACGCCGGCAGGTTCAATCGGTGGAAGTATTTCCTCGACGATTCGACGAATCTCGGAAGTTCTTCCCGTCGAAGATCTTACGCGGGTCGATCGTTGATTTCCGCAGCGACCATCTCGGCACACTTGAGAGGAACACTCCGTGAGCACAGTGCAGGCGCAGGCCATCATGTCTCTCGACGGGTACGTCGCCAAGCCGGACAACTCCATCGGCCGGTTGTTCGACTGGTTGCAGAACGGCGACGTCGCGATTCCGACCCCCGCTGGGGACTTCACCGTCCACCTCACCCCGCAGAGTGCGGAGCATTGGCAGCGATGGGTGTCTTCTCTCGGTGCGCTGGTCTGTGGCCGGACGTTGTTCGACGTAACCGACGGCTGGCAAGGCCGGCACACCCTGGACGTCCCCATCGTCGTGGTGACGCATCAGGTCCCCACCGACTGGGTCGAGGCGCACCCCGATGCCCCCTTCTACTTCGTCACCGAGGGAGTCGAGGCTGCGATCACTCGGGCCAAGGAGCTCGCTGGAGATCGTGTCGTCACGGTCACCGGAGGGACCATTGCGCGGCAGTGCCTGGAGCTTGGGCTGTTGGACGAGGTTGCCGTAGACCTGGTGCCGGTGGTGATGGGCGCGGGCAACCGGCCCTTCTTCGGCGAACTCACCTCGGAAGACGTCCTGCTCGGCAACCCGACCGTGTGTATCCAAGGGGACCGGGTCGTCCACCTTGTCTTCCCGGTGCAGCGCACCCGTGACTGAATCAGTGGAGCCTGTCGATTCTGGGCAGGGGCGTTCGTAGCGGAAGTGAGAGGCAACCACTGATCACTTCAAGGAGAACCTCATGACCGCGACCTACACCTTCGACGTCTTCTCCAGCCTCGACGGCTTCGGCGCCGCCGGCGGGGACTGGACCGGCTACTGGGGCAAGCAGGGCCCCGAGCTCCTCGACCGCCGGCTCGCCCTCTACAACACCGACCAGCGCATGGTCTTCGGGGCCAACACCTACCGGATCTTCACGAGCCTGCTGGCCGAGAACACCGAGGAAACAGTCCGCGACCCCTGGGTCACCCGCATGCGGAACCTGCCGACGACCATCGTGTCGAGCACCCTCGAAGGCCCCCTCGACTGGCCCGACGCGACAGTCGAGCACGGTGACGCCGTCGATGTCGTCGGCCGCCTCAAGGAGCAGTCCGACGTCCCGCTCCGCTCGCACGGCAGCCTTTCGCTGAACCGGGCGCTGATGGCCGCCGGTCTCGTCGACCGCGTACACGTGACGCTTTTTCCGGTCGTCACCGGCCGGACCGGAATCGGGCCGATCTTCGCCGGCGCCGAGGATTTTGACCTCGAGCTGCTGGAGACCCGTACGCTCGACGGCCGCATCCAGGAGCTCATCTACCGCCCTACGCTGCACTGATGCTGTCCTCCCTACGGGTGTAAAAGATCGACAGCCTCCTACCCCTCCTCACACACTGAACAAGAAGACAATTCAGGAGGTAGACCTCGGGAGGTTCACCATGCCCAGGTTTCACAATGAGGAGGAGCGGGTCGCCTGGACGTTGGCCGAGTCGCTGGCCGACAAGGCCCGGGCGATGATGCGGCAGGCCGAGAATGCGCTCGAGACCTGGCGGATCGGCAAGGAGCTCAATCGCGTTCGCTGTGCGCGGCGCGGGATCAGTGCATCCGACGCCGAGATCCGCTGGTCCGAGACCGCCAACGCCAAGAATGCGCTCACCGACAACAGTTTCCACGTCTCGCTCGCGACGATGTACTTCGGTGCCGCCGCGGCCTACTACTCCCGAGCCCAATACCTCCGGAGCCACGGGGAAGCCCATGTATGAGAAAAGCGCCACCCCGACCGGGGCGGCGGTCGGAGCGGCGCTCTCGCAGGCCTGACGGACCCGGCGCTCGCACGGGGGACGAGCGCCGGATCCACCAGGGGCCTGAGTCGAGTGTGCGGCGGATTTCTGGGAAACCGCTGTGCCACACCGCCAAATGAGCTGGGAGTCAGCCAGGGGCGGAAGCCGGCCAGGACCCGCAGCCGGCCGGGAGCCGGAAGCAAGCGAAAACGTCAGCTGTCGACCGGCGGAGGCTTGGGAGGCTCCGCCGGGGCACTCGCACCCGGCCCCTGCGCGGCGGCCTCGTCCTGGTTCGTTCCCGGACCGGCGAGCGCGAGCCCGAGCACCGCACCCGCGCCGATCAGTCCGAGGCCGGCCAGGGAGATCTTGCGTCGTTCCGGCTCGTTCACGGCACCTCCAAGTTCAAGACCGGCTTTCCATGCTGCCCCGGCCTGCTGTGAGATAGCTGAGTCGCCCTGCCGAGATAGCTGAGTCGCCGGCCAGCAGGCATATTGGTCACATGGAGACGGCAACCGAGAACGAACGCAAGTACGACGTCCCCGCCGGTTTCGAGTTGCCGCCTCTCATCGGTGCCGGCGGGGTGCGGGAGCTCGGCGAGGCCGAGGTGCACGAGCTCGACGCGACCTACTTCGACACCGACGATCTGCGGTTGGCCCGCAACAAGCGGACCCTGCGCCGGCGAACCGGGGGCGAGGACGCGGGGTGGCATCTCAAGACGCCGGCCGGCGGGTCGAGCCGGACCGAGCATCGGCTGCCGTTGACCGACGGCGACGACGTGCCCGCCGAGCTGGTCGCGGAGGTGCGCACGATCGTGCGGACCCGGCCGCTGCGCCCGGTGGCGCGGCTGCGTACGCATCGGGTGGAGACGCCGCTGCGCGACGAGCAGGGCCGGACCCTCGCGCTGGTCGCCCAGGACCGGGTCGGCGCCGAGACCGGCGGCACCGAGCAGAACTGGCAGGAGCTCGAGGTTGAGCTGGTCGACGGCGGCCCGGAGGTGCTCGACGCCGTCGAGGGCCTGCTGCGGGCAGCCGGTGCCACCCCGGCTGCCGGGCCGTCGAAGCTGGCCCGGGCGCTCGGCGACCGGCTCGCCGAGCCGCGGCGCCGGCGCCGCAAGATCAACCCCGTGCTCCGGTACGCGCGGGAGCATCGCGAGGCCGTCGAGGAGCAGGACCAGGGGGTACGCGCCGGGAACCCGGAAGCCGTGCACAAGATGCGGGTGGCGACCCGGCGCCTGCGCAGCACCCTGAAGACGTTCAAGGCCTCGTTCGATCGGGAGCGGGCCGCCGCGCTCAGTGACGAGCTCAAGTGGCTGGCCGACTGCCTCGGTGACGTGCGGGACGGTCAGGTCCTCGAGGGCAAGCTGCTTTCCGACACGTCCGGCTTCCCGGAGGTGTCCGGTGGCATCCGCGCTCATCTCGACGCCCAGGTCGAGCGGGGCCGTGCGGCGCTGACCGAGGCGCTGGACAGCGACCGCTACCTCGCCATGCTCGACGCCATGGACGAGCTCGTCGACGACCCGGAGCCGGACGACGCGGGTGCGCTGCGCCGGGCCCGCAAGGCGCTGCTCAAGGCCGACCGGCTGCTGGACGAGGCGATGGCCGGCGGCGTCGACGCCGAGCTGCACGAGGCCCGCAAGGCCTACAAACGGGCCCGGTACGCGGTGGAGATCTTCGCCCCCAGCGCCGGCAAGCCGGGCAAGCGCCTGGTGAAGGCCCTGACCGGGCTCCAGGACGTGCTCGGCGCGCATCAGGATTCGGTGGTCGCGCGGGAGGTGCTGCGCGAGGTGGCGCGCACCGCGCCGGACGGATTCGGGTACGGCGTGCTGTGGGCGCGGCAGGAGCAGGTCGGCGTGCAGACCCGCGCCGGGTTGCCTCCGGTCGTCGCAGCGTCCCGGAAGAAGCGGGTGCGGAGCTGGCTCGGCTGAGCGTTCACCCGCCGTCCGCCTTCTGGATACGGTCCGCCAGTTGTCAGGTCGGCCGCAGTGGGTATGAACCCTGGTCATGCAGGCGGAGCGGGACCACGAGCAGAACCACGAGCAGGGCGACAACGGCGGCCACGAGGATCGCCAGTTCGACGACGAGCTCACCACCGACCCGTACACGGGTCCGATCACCGAGCTGGGCGGTTACCGGGTCGCCGACGACGATGACGACGACCCGGTGCTGCTCAACGCCGACGGCACCCCCGTGGACACCTGGCGCGAGGACTACCCGTACGACATCCGGATGCCGCGGGCCGAGTACGACCATGACAAGCGGCTGCTGCAGATCGAGCTGCTGAAGCTGCAGAACTGGTGCAAGCGGACCGGCGAGCGGATGGTGATCCTCTTCGAGGGCCGCGACGCCGCCGGCAAGGGCGGCACGATCAAGCGCTTCATGGAGCACCTGAACCCGCGCGGCGCCTCGGTGGTGGCGCTGGAGAAGCCGAACGAGCGCGAGAGCAACCAGTGGTACTTCCAGCGCTACATCAAGCACCTGCCCGCGGCCGGGGAGATCGTGCTCTTCGACCGGTCCTGGTACAACCGGGCCGGCGTCGAACGGGTCATGGGCTTCTGCACCCGCGCCGAGTATCTGGAGTTCATGCGGCAGGCCCCGGACCTGGAACGGATGCTGGTCCGCTCGCAGATCAACCTGATCAAGTTCTGGTTCTCGGTCTCGCAGGGTGAGCAGCGCACCCGCTTCGCGATCCGGCAGGTCGATCCGGTACGCCAGTGGAAGCTCTCGAAGATGGATCTCGAGTCGCTCGACAAGTGGGGCGAGTACACCGAGGCCAAGGAGGCGATGTTCTTCTACACGGACACCGCCGACGCCCCGTGGACCGTGGTCAAGAGCAACGACAAGAAGCGTGCCCGGCTGGAGGCGATCCGGTTCGTCCTCAACCGCTTCGACTACGACAACAAGGACACCAGCATCGTCGGCACCCCCGACCCGCAGATCGTCGGTCCCGCCTCCCAGTTCGTCGAGGGCACCGAGGTGTCGCCCCAGGTATTCCCGCGACTCTAGTGACCTTAAAAGCGTTGTCGGCGGGGGCCACGGGTGGTTAACGTGGCCGTACACGTGAGAGGAGGTGGTCCGAAGTTGTATAGCAACTGGACTCGTGAGGTGGCTGTCCGCTAGCCGCTGTCCTTGACAGCTTCGTAGGAAAACGTCGAGACCGTGTGGCAGCGGTGCGGCGAATACCAGGCAGCCACCCGGCCCCCGGGGATCCGGCCCAGTCCGACCGGACCGTGCTACGGCGCGGAAGTCCCCGGGGGTCGCTTCATGTCCGGAGTTGATCATGCGCCAGCTGACCGTGCTCGGCACTGCGAGCCAGGTGCCCACCCGGCACCGTAACCACAACGGCTACCTGCTGCGCTGGGACGACGAGGTCGTGCTCTTCGACCCGGGTGAGGGCACCCAGCGCCAGATGCTGATGGCCGGGCTCGCCGTGACCCCGCTGCGGCGCATCTGTATCACCCACTTCCACGGGGACCACGCGCTCGGCCTGCCCGGGATCATCCAGCGCGTCTCGCTCGACAAGGTCCCGCACCCGGTCCAGGTGCACTACCCGGCCGGCGGCCAGGAGTTCTTCGACCGGCTCCGGCACGCCACCAGCTTCTACGACGTCGCCGACCTTCAGCCCGTACCGGTGGCCGACGGTTTCCGGGTCGAGACCTCGGCCGGCGCGCTCACCGCGCTGCCGTTGCGCCACTCGATCGAGACCTACGGCTACCGCCTGGCCGAGCCCGACAGCCACCGGATGGTGCCGTCGCTGCTGGCCGCACACGGCATCGCCGGGCCGGCGGTCGGCGAGCTGCAGCGCACCGGCCGTCTCGGCCGGGTGACGCTGGAGCAGGTCAGCGCGCCCCGGCCCGGGCAGCGCTTCGCCTTCGTGATGGACACCGGCCTGTGCGACAACGTCTTCCACCTCGCCGAGGGCGCCGACCTGCTGGTCATCGAGTCGACCTTCCTCGCGGAAGATGCCGCGATGGCCGCCCAGGTCGGCCACCTGACCGCGGGCCAGGCCGGGTCGGTGGCCCGGCAGTCGGGGGTACGCACGCTGGTGCTCACCCACTTCTCCCAGCGGTACGCGGACAGCACCCGGTTTCTCGACGAGGCCCGCGCGGAGTTCGACGGCGACATCGTGCTCGCCGAGGATCTGCTGCGGGTGCCGGTGCCGCCCCGGCTAGGTTCGTCCGATGAGCGTGCATCTGCGTCCCGCCGCTAACGACGACCTGCGGGCGATCGGCGCCCTGCACTTCCACTCGCGCGCCTCCGCGTACGCGGACATCCTCTCCCCCGACGCGCTGGCCCACGGCTCGCCGGAGGTGCTGGGCGAGTGGTGGGCGGAGCGGTGGAAGTGGGAGCAGGACACCCACCGGCTGACCGTCGCAGTCGACGGCCCGACCCTCGCGGGCTTCACGTACGTGGGACCGACCGAGGAGGACAGCGTCGCGGAGCTGTACGCGATCCACGCCGACCCGGCGTACGTGGGCACCGGGGTCGGCCGGGCGCTGATGGCCGACGCCCTACCGGCGCTGGCCGAGCTGGGCGACCGGGCCGTGCTCTGGGTCCTCGCGGCGAACGAGCGGGCCCGGCGCTTCTACGAGCGCGGCGGCTGGGTTCCGGACGGCACAACCCGGACCGAGGCGATCGGCGGTGAGCCGGTCCTCCAGGTGCGCTACGGACGAGCGGTGGAGGGCGGGCGGGAGCGCGTGACCGAGTGAATGCGGGGGAACCTGTGGTCACGCACTCCCGCCAACCGCGCCCGCCCGAACCGCGTTGACGCCTGGCCGGAGGCGCCGACCGGCGGAGGCGTGCCGGTCGCGGCGGTTCATGGGCGGGTCCGGGTGCGGGACGCCGGCGTGCTGGCGGGGCACGGGGGCATCACCGCGGTTCGACGTCGTCCGGGCCGATGCAGGTCGGTTCTTGCCGGGGGACGGTCAAGGTCCCGGATGACGTCGAGGGTCTGCAGGGGTCGTTCAGTCGAAATAGCCTCTGTTCAGTTCGTCGATCTTCGGCGTCTCGCGCCGGACCATGTTGCCGTCCAGCCCGGTACGGATGCCGGGCATCGCGCGCACGCTGTTGAGGTCGTGCCGCAGGGTCCAGGCTTCCCGCCACGGCCGGCGGGAGGCGAGGTCGGCGCGTTCGCCGAGCCGGCGCGGTGCGCAGGGCCAGCGCCAGCCGCACCAGACGCAGTTGCCGTCGTGGCCGGCCTCGGCGTGCCGCCGCAGCATCTGCTGGGCGTCCTGCCAGAGCAGGCGGTCCACGATGTCGGCCGGTACAGCCTCGTCGACGATGACCATCCCCACCCCTCCGTCCGGCTCGTTCAGCTCCTTCGTCACTCATACAACCCCCGGCAACGGGCATCCGGTCGGACTATCTGTGCGACCTTCGCGACTATCAGTGACTGGCCCTGTTCGCCGTGGGCGGACGCCGTACCGGCATCGATGGCCGCCGAACCGGTGTTCTGGACTGCATGGATACCGAACACACGGGTGTCGAAACGGGCGCGCTCGATGCCTACAGCCGTGTCGTGACCGGCGTCGCCGCCCAGCTGCTGCCGTCCGTCGCGGCGCTGTCCGTCCGTACCCCGCGCGGGGCCGGCGCGGGCTCGGCGGTCACCTTCACCGACGACGGATTCCTGCTCACCAATGCCCACGTGGTCGCCGGCGCGACCGGCGGCACCGCCGCCTTCGCCGAGGGCACCGAGACCAAGTTCGACGTGGTCGGCGCCGACGCGCTGTCCGACCTGGCCGTCGTCCGCGTGCACAACCCCGGCGCGCCGGCAGCCCCGCTCGGCGACGCCGACCGGCTGCGGATCGGCCAGCTGGTCGTGGCGGTCGGCAACCCGATGGGCCTCGCCGGCTCGGTCACCGCCGGCGTGGTCTCCGGACTGGGCCGCTCACTGCCGGCCCGCGACGGCCGCCGGGTCCGCATCATCGACAACGTCATCCAGACCGACGCGGCGCTCAACCCGGGCAACTCCGGCGGCGCCCTGGCCGACTCCACCGGCACGGTGGTCGGCGTCAACACGGCGGTCGCGGGCTACGGCCTGGGCCTGGCCGTACCGATCAACAAGACCACCCGCCAGATCATCGGCGAGCTGGTGACCACGGGCCGGGTCCGCCGCGCCTGGCTCGGCGTCGCGGGCGTACCAGTGCCGCTGCCCCCGCCGATCGCGGAGCGCCTGGGCCAGAAGCTGGGCCTGCGCGTGGTCGAGGTGGTCCCGGGCAGTCCGGCCGGCACGGCGGGCATCTACCTCGGCGACATCCTGATCACGGCGGGCGGCGAAGCGGTGCAGACGGTCCAGGCTCTGCAACGGCTGATGCTGGGCCCGGCGATCGGCCAGAACCTGCCCATCACTGTCCTGCGGAAAAACGCCTTCGTGGACGTGGTGACCGTCCCGGCCGAGCTCTCCTGACCCGAAGGGTGCTGCCGCGCTCCCGGCTCAGGGACGCGGCAGCATGCCGACCAGCGACGTGATGATCGCTAACCGCAGGGCTGTTCGCATATCGACGTGGTGGACCGCGAGCGCCGGTTCGGACTCGTAGACGGCGAGCAGGCTCGGCGGCGGCGAGGTGTAGGCGGACAGCGCGCCGCCCACGATCAGGAGGTTCAGGCAGAACATCTCGGCCCGGTCACCGAGCTCGGGCAGGTGCCGCCGGACCAGGCCGGCCATCACCGCGAGGTTGCCCAGCGAGGCCCGCTTGTGCCGGCGGATCACCTCGACCGAGACGTTGTGCTCGAGCACCCCGCCCTGCGCGCCGAAGAGATCACAGAGCACGGTCTGAGCTGCGAGCGACCGGCTGAGCACGTCGGCCGCCTGCTCCGCCCGTTCCACCGCGGACCGGCCCAGGTCGATCCCGCGGGCCAGCTCCGGCTCCAGCTCGGCCAGCCAGCTCGCCGTCCGGTCGTCCATCAGGTCGAGCAGCACCGCCTCGCGGCTCTCGAAATAGCGCAGCACCGCCGTCTTGGCCAGGCCGACCCGCCGGCTCAGCTCGTTCAGGGTCACCTGGGCCACCGGCATCTCGTCGAGCATCGCCGAGGTCGTCTCCAGGATCGCCCGGCGCCGGACCGCACGCTGCTCGTCGCTGCGCGCCCGCTGGAACGTCATGCCGCCCACCCTAGCTTAGGTACCGGCGGTCTCTTGACACCGTACCGGCGGTACATTACCGTTCAGGTCATAAGTTACCGGCGGTACATTGGGGAGCAGAGATGAAGTGGACCGAGCAGCAGATCCCGCGCCAGGACGGCCGGGTGGCCGTGATCACCGGGGCCAACACCGGGCTGGGCTTCGAGACCGCCCGGCGGCTCGCCGAGCGCGGGGCGTCGGTGGTGCTGGCCGTGCGGGACACGGCGAAGGGCAAGCTGGCCGCCGCCCGGATCAACGGTGACGTCTCCGTACAGGAACTGGATCTGACCTCGCTGGAATCGGTGCACGCCGCGGCCGCCGGCCTGCGCGCCACCCACCCGCGGATCGACCTGCTGATCAACAACGCCGGCGTGATGTACACCCCGCGGCAGACCACCCGCGACGGCTTCGAGCTCCAGTTCGGCACCAACCACCTGGGCCACTTCGCGCTCACCGGACTGCTGCTCGACCTGCTGCTGCCCGTGCCCGGCTCCCGGGTGGTCACGGTCAGCAGCACCGGCCACCGCATCCGCGCCGCCATCCACTTCGACGACCTGCAGTGGGAGCGTTCCTACGCCCGGATCGGCGCCTACGGCCAGTCCAAGCTGGCCAACCTGATGTTCACCTACGAGTTGCAGCGCCGGCTCGCCGCGCACGGCACCACCGCCGCGGTGGCCGCCCACCCCGGCATCTCCAACACCGAGCTGGTCCGCAACATCCCGCCGGCGATGCGCCGACCGGTCTCCTGGCTCGCCCCGCTGATCAGCCAGCCCGCGACCGCGGGTGCGCTGCCCACCCTGCGGGCCGCCACCGACCCGTCCGTCCTCGGCGGGCAGTACTACGGCCCCGACGGCCTGGTCGAGGGGCGCGGCTACCCGAAGCTGGTCACTTCCAGCCCCGAGTCCTACGACCTGAACGCGCAGGAGCGCCTCTGGGCCGTCTCGGAAGACCTCACCGGCGTGCGATTCCCGGTGGGCCGGGCAACCGCCGCGGCGTGACCACGCAAAGATGCCGTCCGGCCCGCACAGGGCCGGACGGCATCCAGAACCTCAGGAGAGGTGCGCCAGCAGATCCTGGCGCGTCAGAACTCCGGCGGGCTTGCCGTCGACCAGGACCATCGCCGCGTCCGCGTGCTCGAGCAGGGTCACCGCCTCGCTCACCGGCTGACCGCCGCCGATCATCGGCAGCGGGTCGGTCATGTGCCGCTCGATGGTGTCGTGCAGGTGCGCCTGCCCGGTGAACAGCGCGTCCAGCAGCGCCTTCTCCGCGATCGACCCGGCCACCTCGCCCGTCACGACCGGCGGCTCGGCCTTGAGGACCGGGAGCTGGCTGACGCCGTACTCGCGCATGTAGTCGATCGCGTCGCGGACCGTCTCGGTCGGGTGCACGTGGATCAGCGGGGGCATCTCGCCGCTCTTCGAGCCGAGGGCCGCCGCCACCGTGGCCTCGTCGCCGCCCGTGGTCAGGAAGCCGTAGCGGGCCATCCAGGTGTCGTTGAAGATCTTGGAGAGGTAGCCGCGGCCGCCGTCCGGGAGCAGGACCACGATCACGTCCTCCGGGGCCGCCCGGCGGGCCACGTCCAGGGCCGCGACCACGGCCATGCCGCAGCTGCCGCCGACCAGCAGGCCCTCCTCGCGGGCCAGGCGCCGGGTCATCTCGAACGAGTCCGAGTCGGAGACCTCGATGATCTCGTCGCAGATGCCCCGGTCGTAGGTCTCGGGCCAGAAGTCCTCGCCGACGCCCTCGACCAGGTACGGCCGGCCGCTGCCACCGGAGTAGACCGAGCCTTCCGGGTCGGCGCCGATGATGCGCACCTGACCCTGCTCCTTGAGGTACTTGCCGACGCCGGTGATGGTGCCGCCGGTGCCGACGCCCGCCACGAAGTGGGTGATCCGGCCGTCGGTCTGCTTCCACAGCTCCGGGCCGGTCTCCTCGTAGTGCGAGCGCGGGTTGGCCGGGTTGCTGTACTGATCCGGCTTCCACGCGCCGGGGATCTCCCGGGCCAGCCGGTCCGAGACGTTGTAGTAGGAGCGCGGGTCCTCCGGAGCCACGGCGGTCGGGCAGACCACCACCTCGGCCCCGTACGCCCGCAGCACGTTCTGCTTGTCCTCGCTGACCTTGTCGGGGCAGACGAAGACACACCGGTAGCCGCGGAGCTGGGCCACCAGGGCCAGGCCCACGCCCGTGTTTCCGCTGGTCGGCTCGACGATGGTGCCGCCCTCGCGGAGCAGGCCAGCCTTCTCGGCGTCCTCCACCATGCGCAGGGCGATGCGGTCCTTCACGGAGCCGCCGGGGTTGAAGTATTCGACCTTGGCAAGGACGGTCGCCGCTATGCCGTCGGTGACGCTGCGCAGCCGTACCAGGGGGGTGTCCCCGATGATGTCGACGACATTGTCGTAGTACCGCACGTCGCTGTGCCCTTCTCCGGTGCTGACCTGGATCTGGCCAGCCTACGGCTCAGCTCACCACGGAACCCGGCAGGACCGCGGCACGCTCCTTCTCCCACTGCAGGAAGCGCTCGGTCTCGCTGAGCACCGAGCCAGCCAGCCACGTGATCATCACGGCGTCGTCGGCCAGGCCGAAGACCAGCAGGGCCGCCTCCGGCACCGCGTCGATCGGTGAGACCACGTACAGCGTCGCGGCGGTCATCAGGGCCACCCGCAGGCCACCGTCGTACTCGCCCTTGGCGGTTGCCTTGATCATCCGCGGCAGCGCAGCCAGCCGCTGGCCGATCGACGGGCCGCCACGGGCCCCTGCCATCAGCGCCTTCGCGAGCGCCGTGAACGCGGCGGTCCGGCGCAGAGTTCTGGCCATGTCGTCCCCTTTCGCTGTCCTCAGCATGACGGCAACGCGCTATATGTGCCCGCTCGGCGCGGGGTTCAGACAGTTGTCGCACAGGCGAGTTAGCCTCGAAGTCCCCACCATCGCCGGCAGCCGGGTCTCCACCCTCGGCTGACGGGCAGGTTCCCACCGAGCGAGAGCGAGGGAGAGCGTGCGACAGGTGCGCAGTTTGACAGCGGAGGAGTGGCAGCGGCTCCGGCTCGCAGGCCAGATCGCGGGCGGTGTGACCGGCGCAGCGGCCGGCCTGACCGTCCTCTCGGCGGGCGTGCTGCTGCGCCAGGCCGCCGACGCCCGCCGGATCATCCCGATGGCCGAGGCACCGCCGCCTCGCGGTGACGGGGTGTACGGCCCCAAGTTCCCCGGCAAGCCGCTGAGCATGGTCGTCCTCGGTGACTCCTCCGCGGCCGGGTACGGCGTGCACCGTCCCCGGGAGACCCCCGGAGCCCTGATCGCCACCGGCGTCTCGCGGCGCCTGCGCCGGCCCGTACGCCTGCACCGGCTCGCCGTGGTCGGCTCGATGTCCTCCGGCCTGCAGTATCAGGTGGACGCCGCGCTGGAGTACGAGCCCGAGGTGGCCGTCATCCTGGTCGGCGCCAACGACGTCACGCACGCCTCGGCCCGTACGTCGGCCGTGCGCCATCTCGCCGACGCCGTGCGGCGGCTGCGCTCGATCGGCTGCAAAGTAGTCGTCGGCACCTGCCCGGACATCGGCGCGATCCAGCCGATCAAGCCGCCGCTGCGCTGGCTCGCCCGCAAGTGGAGCCGGCAGCTCGCCGCGGCCCAGACCGTCGCCGTGGTCGAGGCCGGCGGCCGGACGGTGTCCATCGGCGACCTGCTGGGCCCGGCGTTCGAGGCCGACCCGGTGCGGATGTTCAGTTCGGACCGCTTCCACCCGTCCGCCGAGGGTTACGCCCGCGCGGCGGCGGTCATGATGCCCACGCTCATGGCGATGCTCGGTGAGGACGACCGGGCCCCGGCCACCGGCACCGACGGCGTGCGCAGCCTGCCCGAGGCGGCCCAGGAGGCGGCCCGCGCGGCCGGCACCGAGGTCGCCCCGGCCAAGGTCGACGGTCGCGAGCGCGGGCCGGCCGGCCGCTGGGCCCAGCTGCGCCGGCACCCGTGGTTCGGCGAGCCCCGGCTGTGGTTCGGGCACCGCGCGGCGGCGTCGTTCGGGGCGGGTCCCGTTCCCGGCGTGTCCGGCCGGTCGGCCGCCGGAGCCGTAGGCTGGACCCCAGCGGATCATCAAACAGCCGTCGACTGACGGAGTTGTACTGCGGCAGGGAGGCGACATGACGGGCCTGGCGGGACGGATCAGCAAAGCGACGGCGACCACGTTGTTCGCCGGGGCTGTCGGCAGCTTCGCCCTGCTCGCGGGCGAGGCCATCGCGGCCCGCACCCGGCGGTACGCGAAGCCCACCATGGGCCTGGCCCTGCGCACCTCGATGGGCCCGTCCGCGGCCCCCACGCTGCGACTGGTCCTGCTCGGCGACTCGGCGGCCATCGGGGTCGGCGTGGAGTGGCTCTCCGAGACGGTCGGCGGCCAGCTGGCCCGGCTGCTCGCCGAGGGCACCCCGGAGACCGGCCAGCGGCACGTGCTGCTGTCCAGCGTCGGCGTGGCCGGTTCCCGCTCGACCGACCTGGCGACCCAGGTGGCCCGGGCGCTGCTCGGTGACCGGCCGGACGTGGCCGTGGTGCTGATCGGCGCGCAGGACGCGACCGGCCTGCGCAGCGCCGAGGAGTCGGCCGCGCACCTCGGTGACGCCGTCCGGCGGCTGCGCGAGGCCGGCGTGCAGGTCGTCGTCGGCACCTGCCCCGATCTGGGGGCCGTCCGGTCGATCGCCCCGCCGTTGCGGCAGCTCACCGGGTGGGTCGGCCGCCGGGTGGCGCGGGCCCAGGCGGCCGCGGTGACCGGGGCCGGCGGTGTCGTGGTCGACCTCGCCGAGGAGACGGGCGCGGTGTTCCGGGCCGACGCGGGCACGCTCTGCTACGACGGCTTCCACCCCTCGGCCGACGGCTACCGGGTGTGGGCGCACGCGCTCTACCCGGCGGTGCTCGACGCGGCGCAGGCGGCTGGACGCCGCTCGATCCAGGAATAAAACCGACAATCTGGTGTGACGAAGTGATGCTTCCGCGTCAAGTTACCGGCGCGTTAACGTTGGCTGCATGCCGGAAGCTGTCATTGTCGCCACCGCCCGCTCCCCCATCGGCCGCGCCGTCAAGGGCTCGCTGAAGGACCTGCGCCCCGACGACCTCGCCGCGACCATCATCGACGCCGCGCTGAGCAAGGTGCCCCAGCTCGACCGCACCCTCATCGAGGACCTCTACCTGGGCTGCGGCCTGCCCGGTGGCGAGCAGGGCTTCAACATGGCCCGCGTGGTCGCCACCCTGCTGGGCCTGGACGGCCTGCCCGGCGCCACCGTGACCCGCTACTGCTCCTCCTCGCTGCAGACCACCCGGATGGCCTTCCACGCCATCAAGGCCGGCGAGGGTGACATCTTCCTGTCGGCCGGCGTCGAGACGGTGTCCCGCTTCGGCCGGGGCAACTCCGACGGCCTGCCGCCGGAGGCCCAGGCGCTGGTCGGTGGCGGCTGGGAGAACCCGAAGTTCGCCGAGGCCCGGGTCCGCACGACCGAGGCGGCCAAGAACGGCGGCGTGTGGCACGACCCGCGCGAGGACGGCAACCTGCCCGACATCTACCTGGGCATGGGCTACACCGCGGAAAACCTGGCCCAGGCGTACGACGTCAGCCGCCAGGACATGGACGAGTTCGGGGTCCGCAGCCAGAACCTGGCCGAGAAGGCGATCGCGAACGGCTTCTGGCAGCGGGAGATCACCCCGGTCACCACCCCCGACGGCAAGGTGGTCTCGACCGACGACGGTCCCCGCCCCGGCGTCACCATGGAGGCCGTCTCCGGCCTCAAGCCGGTGTTCCGCCCCGACGGCCGGATCACCGCCGGCAACTGCTGCCCGCTCAACGACGGCGCGGCCGCCGTGGTGGTCATGAGCGACACGAAGGCCCGCGAGCTGGGCATCACCCCGCTGGCCCGGATCGTGTCGACCGGTGTCACGGCCCTGTCGCCGGAGATCATGGGCCTGGGCCCGGTCGAGGCGTCCCGGCAGGCGCTCAAGCGGGCCGGGATGACCATCGACGACGTCGACCTGGTGGAGATCAACGAGGCCTTCGCGGCGCAGGTCATCCCGTCGTACCGCGAGCTCGGCATCCCGCTGGAGAAGCTCAACGTCAACGGCGGGGCGATCGCGGTCGGTCACCCGTTCGGCATGACAGGCGCCCGGATCACCGGCACCCTGCTGAATTCCCTGGACTGGCACGACAAGAGCATCGGCCTGGAGACGATGTGCGTCGGCGGCGGCCAGGGCATGGCGATGGTGCTCGAACGCCTCAGCTGAGGTCGTTCCCTGATTTTCCGCCGGGTCCGGCTGCCGTAGGGGGCGGTCGGGCTCGGCGGTTCAGTTCCCGGAAACAGAAATCAATCAAGATCAAGGTCAGGTCGTGCCTGATTGCATGGCACTGACCGTCGCCGAGACCGGGCCAGGGTGACCATTCGCCAGGCGGCTCATGAGCGGCCACCCTCACCCTGCCAGGTCCGTGCACGGGTGAACCTTTTCAGAGGGCGTCGCGTGCGTCTGTCACGGCTGCGGTCGCGCGACTGAGGACGTCCTCCGGTGGTTTCGTAGCGAGCAGGTCGTCGGCCATCACGCGGAGCTGGTCAGGCAGGACCGTGTCGGCCAGGCGTGGAACCGGGCGGTGCCGGCGTTGCTCGGCGTCGGCGGCCTGGTCGGCCAGGCGCTGGACGAGCGTGCGGACGGCCTCGGCCCGGGTGCTGCCGCCGCCGGCCGCCGGGGCGTTCCAGCGGGCGGCCTCCCAGTGGCCGACCTGCGTGATGAGCCGTTGCACGGCGGTCTCGAAGTCTGCTGCGCCCACCCGGCGACCCTATCGGCAAACAGGGCAGCGCCCGGTCCGCGGGGAGGCGGACCGGGCGCTGCCGGGTGTGACGTTGTGGGCGGCTAGTCGTCGCCTTGCAGGAAGCTCAGCAGGCGCAGAACCTCCAGGTACAGCCAGATGAGGCTGACCAGGATGCCGAACGCCGCCGTCCACGAGTAGCGCTGCGGCAGACCCATCCGCACGCCTTCCTCGACCTCGTTGAAGCTGAGGATGAAGCTCAGCGAGGCGACGACGATGCAGATGATGCTGAAGCCGATGCCCAGGGCGCCGTTGCTGCGCAGCCCGGTGGTGACGTCGAACAGCGAGAGCACGAAGTTGACCAGCATGACGGCGAACAGGCCGGCCATCACCGCGATCATGCCGCGGACGAACTTCGGCGTGGCCCGGATGACCCGGGCCCGGTAGAGGAACGCCATCAGGAAGAACACGCCGAACGTGGCGATCACCGCTTGCAGGACGATGCCCTGGAAGCCCGCGATCTCCTGGTAGAACTTGCTGACCAGGCCGACGAACGCGCCCTCGATGACCGCGTACGCCACGACGAGCGCCGGGTTGGCCATCCGGGAGAACGAGATGACCAGGCCGAGCACGAGGCCGACCACCGCGGCACCGATCCAGGCGGCGCTGAGCAGCGAGTCCGGGACCAGGTTCCACGCCGCGACAGCGGAGACACCGGTGATGCCGAGCAGCGTCACGGTCTTGACGACGACGTCGTCGATCGTCATGGGTCGCACAGCCGGCGGCGAAGCCGGATATCCCGGTGCGCTGGGGTACGGCTGACCGTAACCCGGCTGACCGGCGGCCGGGCCGTACGGTCCGGCCGGGTTGTACCCGGCGGTCCGCTCCCGCTCGGCCGCTTGGCCGAGGCGCGAGAGCACCGGGTTGGAAGTCTTCACTGTGTCCAGCCTCCCTTGAGGTTGAGGCACGTAGGGGCGTGCTGCTCAAGGGTAAGCGCAATACCAGCTGGATGTCGCCCGGCAAAGCTGTGAGCAGGCTGAAAACCGTGCCCGGGGCGGGTCTCGAACCCGCACGCCTTTTGGGCAGCCGCTTTTAAGGCGGCCGTGTCTGCCGTTCCACCACCCGGGCCGATGCGTTGCTGCTCACCGTAGCCGGTCGGGCCCGCCCCGCAGAACGCCGGGACGGGCACAAACCACGCTCAGCGGGACCCGGCGCCCACCGGCTCGGCGCTGCGGTCGTCGCCCAGCGGCGGGGTCACGTGGGTGAACTCCTCGCGCGGGGCGTGCAGCTGGCCCAGCGAGACGACCTCCCGCTTGAGCACGAAGGCCAGCGTCCAGTCGGCCAGCACCCGCACCTTGCGGTTGAACGAAGGGATCCGGCTCATGTGGTACGTGCGGTGCATCATCCAGGCCGGGAAGCCCTTGAGCTTGACGCCGTAGATCTTGGCGACGCCCTTGTACAGACCGAGGCTGGCGACGCTGCCCGCGTACTTGTGCTTGTAGTCCTTGGGCTGGGCCCCGATGATCACGGCGCGGATGTTGTCGGCCAGCCGGGAGGCCTGCCGGACCGCGTGCTGGGCGCTCGGCGAGCACCAGGCGCCCGGGTTGGTCAGGTCGGGGACCTGCGCGCAGTCGCCGGCCGACCAGGCGCCGTCGAGCACCTTGTCGCCGTCGACGACCTGCAGCATCGTGTTGCAGGTGAGGTGCCCGCGCGGGCCGCGGGGCAGGTCGGTGTGGTCCAGCATGGGCGACGGCTTGACGCCCGCGGTCCACACGATGGTCTCGGCCCGGAAGGTCTCGCCGTCGGAGAGCCGCACCTCGCCGTCGACGCACGACTCCATCCGGGTCTCGAGCCGGATGTCGATGCCGCGCTTCTGCAGCTGGCGGGCCGCGTACGCGCCCATCTCCGGGCCGACCTCGGGCAGGATCCGGTTCGACGCCTCGACCAGCACGAAGCGGACCTCGTCCTGCTCCAGCTCGGGGTAGTACTTCAGGCCGTCGCGGACGACGTCCTCCATCTCGGCCAGCGCCTCCACGCCGGCGTAACCGCCACCGACGAAGACGAAGTTGAGCGACGCCTTGCGCATCCCGGCGTCCGGGGTGGTGGCCGCGATGTCCAGCCGGTCCAGGATGTGGTTGCGCAGGTAGATGGCCTCACCGATGGTCTTGAAGCCGATGCCGCGCTCGCGCAGGCCGGGGATCGGCAGGGTGCGCGAGACGGAACCGGGGGCCACGATGATGTGGTCGTACGCGATCTCCTTGACCGGCCCGTCGATCGGCCGCACGGTCACCGTCCTGCGGGCGTGCTCGACCTTGGTGACCTCGCCGGAGACGATGCGGCAGCGCTTGAGCTCGCGGCGCAGTGGCACGACCGAGTGGCGCGGCGAGATGTTGCCGGCTGCGGCCTCCGGCAGGAACGGCTGGTACGTCATGTGCGGCTGCGGATCGATGACGATCACCTCAGCCTGCACCGAGTTGAGCTTCCTCGACAGGCGCAGAGCGGCGTACAGCCCCACGTGACCTGCCCCTACGACGACGATCCGCTGCGGTTTCACCCTTCCATCATCCGGATCCGAGGGCCGCCGTGCGCGGTTCTGTGACCAAGCACAACCCCGTTAGTCAAGTGCCGTAACGCACACGTTTCGGTTCCATTTCGCTGGAAACTTAGGGTGCGCTCACCGTTACGGGCGGCGCAGCAGCCGGCCCAGCAGCAGGGTGATGCCGACCGCCGCGGCCAGTCCGACCAGCGTCGCGATCACGAACGCTCCCCCGGCCAGCTCCGCGGTCAGGCCCAGCGTGATCACGGTGAGCACGGCCGAGATCAGCACCACCAGCAAAGCCCGGGCCAGCCAGCCGGCGACCACGTCCACGTTGACGATCGCGTCGTACGGCAGCACCGCCGCCAGCGCGGCCAGCGTGTGCCCGAGGTACGTCAGGGCAGCGATGCTCAGCACCCGCCACAGCGCGACCCGGGCGTCGTACCAGGTGGTGTCGAGGATCCAGCCGCCCACCACGACCAGCACGGCGAAGGTCACGCCGCGACCGCGGGGGGCGACGGCCGGATAGACGCCGACCAGGGCGAGCAGGACGACGTAGCGGCTCGCGGTCAGCGCGGCCGGCCACGCCACCATCAGCGCGAGCACGAAGACCAGGGCGATCCCGCCGCGGACCAGCAGCGGCAGCGCCGTCGCCCGGGCCACTGTGGTCCGGGTGCGTTCGATCCGCCGGGTGATGCCGTCGAGCATGTCAGCGCCCCCGCGGTGCGGAGGCGAGCCGGGACACGTCCCGCAGCACCAGGTCCAGGCTGCCGGTCCCGGCCCAGGTCACCACCGGTACGCCGTGCTCGCGCAGCCGGCCCAGGACGTTCTCGCGCTCCATCCGCCACAGCTTGGTGGCGGTCGGCGTCCACGGGCTGCGGTTGGGCGGCGTGACCCCGGCGGGCAGCGTGTCGACCGCGACGGTGAAGCGGCCGGACTGGCTGAGCCCGGCCAGCATATCGGCCGAGCGCGGGTCGACCAGCGGGGTCAGCACCATGACCAGCGCGTCCGAGGAGACGTGGTGGGCGCCGAACACGTGCTCATGCGGGCCCTGGTCACCGGTGTCGGCCCGGACGTCCAGCAGCCACTCGAGCACCGTCAGGTATTGCCGGCGTCCGGTGGCGGCGCGCAGCCGCCGGGCGGAGGAGCCGTACTCCATGAGCGAGACCCGGTCACCGCGCTGGAGGTAGTGCTCGGCGATGGCGGCGGCCGCGCGGACCGTCGTATCGAGCACGGACGCCCGGCCCTTGACGCCGCCGGACGCGCCGGCCTCGCCGAGGACGTCGAGCAGCAGCAGCACTTCGGCGTCCCGGTCGGACAGGGTGGAGGCCACGTGCAGGTCGCGGGTGCGCAGGGAGACTCGCCAGTCGATGCGGCGCAGGCGGTCACCGGGGGCGAACGGCCGTACCCCGGCCAGCTCGCCGCCCTCGCCGGGCCGCCGCGACCGGTGGTTGCCGACCAGGCCGGCCGCCGCCGGCATCGCCTCGGTGGCCGCGAACGGCTCGGTCTCCGGATACACCCGCACCCGCCGGGCCGGCGTCACGACCGGGCGGCAGGCCAGCAGGCCACCGCAGGCGGCGACGCGGGCCGCGGCCGGACCCACCTCGTGCCGGCCCCAGCGGGTCGCCTCGCCGGGCAGCTCGACGGCGGTCCAGCCGTCGGTCGCGACGGTGATCGCGAACGGCCGGTCGGCGTCGCGCAGCTCCAGCCACGGGGAGGTCCGGGTCCGCACGACCACCAGGTCGTACGGGATGACGTCGGGGTTGGCCACGGTGAGCCCGGCGCCGACGCTGCCGCCCTCGACGATGTGCTCCTCCTCCGCGTCCACGGTGAGCTCGGGCGCGGAGCGCGGCATCCGGCGCAGCCCGATCGCCGCGCCGACAGCGAACGGCGCCGCCAGCAGCACCAGGTCGACCCGGCCCAGCGCCACCCCGAGGACCAGCAGCAACCCGGTCAGCAGGACCGTGCGGCCCAGCGCCCGGGTGGGCACCCAGGCGGGCGCCGCCCACCCCTCGTCGGCCGCCGGCCCCTGAGGGGGTACGGCGGCCCGCAACGACGGCGGCTCCAAGGCTGTCACTGGCCGGTGTACCCGCCCGCGTACGTCGGCAGGGCACCACTGGCCGGCGCCGGCACCGCCTGCAGCACCTCCTGGACCACGAACGCCGGGTCGACCCGGCGCAGCCACATCTCCGGCCGCAGCGTGATCCGGTGGGCCAGCGCGGGGACCGCCACGTCCTTGACGTCCTCGGGCACCACGAAGTCCCGGCCGGCCATGACCGCCCGGGCCCGGGCCAGCAGGAGCAGCGCCAGCGAGCCACGCGGCGACGAGCCGACCAGCGCCGAGGCGTGCTCGCGGGTCGCGGAGGTCAGCGCGACGATGTACCGGCCGATCGAGTCCTCGACCACGACCTGCTCCAGCGCGGCCTGCATGGCCATCAGCCGGCGCGCGTCGACCACCGGCGCAAGCTGCGACTCCTCCTGGCGGCGGGACATGCGGCGGCGCAGCACCTCCCACTCCTCGTCCTGGGTGGGGTAGCCGAACGAGACGCGCAGCATGAACCGGTCGAGCTGGGCCTCGGGCAGCGGGTACGTGCCCTCGTACTCGATCGGGTTGGCCGTGGCCAGCACGTGGAACGGCGGGTCCAGCCGGTAGGTGACGCCCTCGACGGAGACCTGCTTCTCCTGCATGGCCTCCAGCAGGGCGGCCTGGGTCTTCGGCGGCGTCCGGTTGATCTCGTCGGCGAGCAGCATGTTGGTGAAGACCGGGCCGGCCCGGAACGCGAAGTCGCCCTTGCGCTGGTCGTAGAGGAAGGAGCCGGTGACGTCCGCGGGCAGCAGGTCGGGGGTGAACTGCAGGCGGCGGAAGTCCAGGCCGAGCGACTGGGCGAAGCAGCGGGCGGTCAGCGTCTTGCCCAGCCCGGGCAGGTCCTCCAGCAGCACGTGACCGCCGGCCAGGATACCGGCCAGCACCAGCTCGAGGGACTCGCGCTTGCCGACCAGCACGCTGCCCACCGAGTCCAGGACAGCGCCGGCCAGCCTGCCGACCTCGTACGGCGGCAGGGCCTCCACGCTCGCGTCCGTCACCGAACCACCCTTCTCAGATCTTCTCTAGTGCCTCGACGTACGTGGTCAGCTCACGGGGCTTCGGCGAGCGCCGGCCCGGCTCGTCCAGGAACTCCCACAGCGGCTCGCCGAGCAGTTCCCGGGCCCGCCGCGGATCCGACGCGCGGGTGAACCCGTGCTTGAGCCGCAGGCGTTCGTCGGCGAGCTCGGCGAACACGGGCAGGACGTTACGCGAGAACCTCTCGAAGTCGTGCTGCGACCACTCCAGCCGTTGCTCCCAGCGCCGTACCGCCGCCCGCAGGGTATCGGTGCCGGCCCATCGATAGTCACCCTCGTCCTCGCCGCGGCGGGTCGCCGGCCTGGGCACCGGCGGCGGGGCCACTTCGGACACGGCCAGCATCAGCAGCCGCAGCGCGGCGAACGCGGCCACGATCAGCAGGACGGAGACATTGATGCCGCGCGACCGCAACGCCGCCACGGTGACGACGGTGGCGACCGCGACGAGCAGGAGGTTGCGGACGACCCAGCCGATCCGGGACCGCGGTTTCTCGGCCTCCTCCTCCGGCGGGTCGGGGAGCATGACCTCGGCCGGCCGGCTGCCGAAGAGGTCCTCGAGCCCGCCGTCCTGCTCGCGGCTCATGAGCTGACCCCGGCGCCGAGGTCGACCCGCAGCCGTTCGAGGGCGGAGCGGGCCTGCTGGCGCATCTGGTCGTCGACGGTGTGGGTGGCGTACCGGGCCTGGCGGTAGACCGCGGCGAACGGGGTCAGCACGCCGGCGTCGAGGCGCTGCTCGGCCAGCAGTCGGGCCACCAGGTCGGTAGGGCTGTCACCGGCGTGCCGAGGTGTGCCGGCCGCGGCGGCAGCTTGCTCCAGGCGCACCCAGCAGGCGATCACGGCCCGGCGGGGGTCCCGATCGGTGTCGGACAGCTCCTGCAGGCCGGCGTCCAGGGCCGCGACCAGGTCCTCGGCGGTGCGCGCCTCCGGCCGGCGCGGCTCCCGGCGGCCCTTGCGGTTGCCGCGGCGGCTCAGCGTCTGGCGCAGCAGGGCCCAGACGACCAGGCCGAGCACGATGATGCCCACGATGCCGAGGATCACCAAGGCCACGGTGCCGGTCCAGTCGGGCAGGTCACCGCCGGCCTTCGACGGCTCCTGCGAGGGCTCGACGCGGGCTTCCAGCGAGGGCGGCAGCAGCGGTGCGGCCTCGATGCTGGGCGGGGCGTCGGGCTCGAACCTGTCCAGCTGGGGAGCCGAACGGGTGGCCGCCAGCGAGGCGAGAAAGAGCAGCGCGAGGACGGCGGCCAGCGGCCACCAGCGACGCAGTGCGGCGAGATCCAACACTCCCGGCCTTAGGTCGTCCGTGCACGGCGGAAAATCGGCAGAGTCCGCATCATGCCAGGCCCGCGAGGTCTTTGGCACGACCGAGGACGTCGTCGAGCATGGCGGGGGTGAGCCGGCCGGTGAACGTGTTCTGCTGGGAAACGTGGTAACAGCCCAGCAACTCGGGCACGCCGGGCTGGCTGACCTGGGCACCGTGGCCGAAGGCGGGACGCGGGACCGGCGGCCGCAGGCCATAGACGGCGGTCATCGCGGGCCACCACGCCGCCCAGGCGAAGGCGCCGAGCGCGATGACGACGCGCAGCGTGGGCCGGATCAGGGTGAGCTCGCGGTGCAGCCACGGCGCGCAGGTGTCCCGTTCGACCGGCAGCGGCTTGTTGTCCGGCGGGGCGCAGCGGACGGCGGCGAAGATCCGGGTGTGCCGCACCGCCAGGCCGTCGTCGGCCGCGACGCTGGTCGGCTGGTTGGCCAGGCCGGCCCGGTGCAGGGCGGCGAAGAGGACATCGCCGGAACGGTCACCGGTGAAGATGCGGCCGGTGCGGTTGCCACCATGGGCGGCCGGGGCGAGACCGAGGATGGCGATGCTCGCGTCACCGGGCCCGAACCCCGGGATCGGGCGAGCCCAGTAGGTCTGGTCACGGAACGAGGCCCGTTTGACCCGGGCGGCCTCCTCCCGCCAGGCGACCAGGCGCGGGCAGGCGAAGCAATCGGCGACGCCGGCGTCGAGGACCGGCAGGTCGGGCGCGGCGGCCGCGTGCTGGGCGACGTCTTCAGGGGTACGGCTGGGCACGGCTCCAGCACAGCACTGCGCGGGACGGCGGGAGCAGCCGGGGTGGGGCTCCCGCCGTACCGGGGTGGGTCAGGCCTTCGGGCGCAGGCAGAGCAGGTAGCCCTTGCCGGCGGTGCTGCCGTAGACGAAGTACTCCTCGTTCTCCTTGAAGAACTTCTCGCAGGACTTGCTGCTGGTGTTGCTCTCGCCGTCGACCCGGCCGACCACGGTGAACGCGGCGTCGGCCGAGCTGCAGTCGACGACCTTGGCGTCGGCCTCGGTCTCCTCGTCGACCTTCACGTCCTCGGAGGAGGCGACGCAGTCACCGACGGCGGCGTCCTTGGCCTTGTCGCCGAAGAAGGCCTCGCGAGCCACGGCGATGATGACGAACACGACGATGGCGCCGACGATGCGCAGCGCGATCCGGCCGAACGCGCTCTTCTTCTTGGGCTCGGGCGGGAAGGCGGCCGGGCCGCCGAAGCCCTGCTGCGCCGGATCCCCGTACGGCTGGCCGGGCACAGGCTGGCCGGGGCCGGGCTGGCCACCGGCCGGCGGGGCACCGTAGGGCTGGCCCTGGGCCGGCGGAGCACCGTAGGGCTGACCCTGCGCCGGCGGCGCGCCGTAGGGCTGGCCCTGCGCAGGGGCATTGCCGAAGCCCTGGTTGGCGGGCGGCGGGAAGCCGTCACCGGCAGAAGGCGGCGGCGCGACCGGGTTGCTCACGATGATTCCTCTCGGGTCCGGCCGAGGGGGTCGGCCGATCGGAGCACAAGGTAGCGACCCGGGCAGCGCCGCCGCGACCCCGTTACCAGGCCTTTACCTCGGTGACGGCGAGACGCTCGGCGAAGTGGCCGAAGGGCTGGGCGAGGGCCTGACCGAAGGGCTGACCCCGGAACCGTCCTCCATCGGCGGCACCGGACCCGGCCCGTTCGCCCCAGGAGCACCAGACGCCTCACCAGCTGCGGCGCTGGCCGTGGCGGTCGGCGCCCGGAACGGATCCCGCTCGGCGCAGTACGGGTACGTGAGCGTCTGGACTTCGGTGTAGTTGCCCGACTCGTCGTAGCAGTACGCGTTGCCCAGGCGCAGCGGCGCACCGTTCTGGTCGAAGATGCGCGCGTTCTTCACCAGCCGGCCCTGCTCGTCGTACACGAAAAGGTCCTCGACGTTGCCGTACGGGTTCGAGTTGTCGTAGTTGACGTCCGCATAAGGAGCGCCGCGGCTGCTGCTGTCGGCGCTGAGGAAGCCGCCGAGCGCGACGAGCACCAGCACCACCGAGCCCGCGTAGAGCGCCAGCTGGGGCCAGTGGGTCAGCCGTACCGAGCGGCGGCCGAGCCAGATCGAGCCGAGGATCCCGGCCGCGAGCAGCAGCAGGGCGACGGCCTCGCTGCCACCGATGCGCGGCAGCAGACCGATCGGCTGACCGCTGTCGTCGAGCATCCAGGCGAGCACCATGGCGGCCAGGTAGCCGCGCAGCACCCACCACGCCGGGCGCAGCTGCACCAGGAAGTCGCTGGCCCGCTCGGCGCCGAACAGCGGGCCGAGCCGCACGTCGGCGACGCGCAGCCGAGCCAGGGCCACGTCGCGCATCTCCTTGAACTGGTCGGTGCGCCCGGGCGGATCGGGGAAGCCACCGACGAAGCCGGCGCTCATCCGCAGATCCGCGGCGTACGCCTCGGGGCTGCCCAGGCGGTCGGTCAGCGAACCCTCGCCGTCGGCCGCCACCTCGGCGAGGTGCTCGGGCAGATCCTCGAGCAGTTCGTCGCGCAGCGACTCGGGCAGGTCACCGAGGGCCGCGCGGACCGCGAACACGTACAGATTGATCTCGTCCTGAGCTGTGGTGATCACGCCGTCTCCCGCTCGCGAAGCAGATCGTCCATCGTGGATGCGAAACCGTGCCAGACCTTGCCGGAGCGCTGCAACTCGGCCCGGCCGGCGGGGTTGAGCGCGTAGTACTTGCGGTGCGGACCCTCGTCGCTGGGCACGACGTAGGTGGTGAGCAGGCCGGCGTTGAAGAGCCGGCGCAGGGTGCCGTAGACGGAGGCGTCGCCGACCTCGGCCAGCCCGGCCGTCCGGAGCCGGCGCAGGATGTCGTAGCCGTAGCCGTCCTCGTCGCGCAGGGCGGCGAGACAGGCCAGGTCCAGCACGCCCTTGAGGAGCTGGGTGGTATCCACGCGGTGCACACTACTTCGCGATGCGAAGTAGTGTCAAAGGCACGGTACCGTCGCCGACGAATCGACGTCCGTTACCGGCCTGCCGACCACTTTCGCACCGCCGGTCAAGGCGGCCGGGCGGCTCAGTCGCGGTGGGTCGCGGACCGCAGCGTGGAGAAGAACTTCTTCAGGGTGGGCTCGTCGGCCTTGCGCGCGGGGTGGGCGGCGGGCACCGCGTCCTCCTCGGCGGCCGGATCCACCTGGGAGAAGGCGATGCCGTCGAGGATGTCGTGCTCGCTGGCGATCACCGAGGTCTTGCCGGCGCGTTCCATGATGATGCGCAGGATCAGGGCCCCGGCGCCGATCACGTCCGCGCGCCCCGGATGCATCACCGGCAGGTCCCGGCGGTCGGCCACCGTCGAGCCGAGCAGATCCTGGGTCACCTTCGCCACGTCGTCGTACGGGACCCGCGCGTGGTGGATCCGCTCCGCGTCGTACCGGGGCAGGTGCAGAGCCAGAGCGGCCACCGTCGTGACCGAACCGGCCAGCCCGACCAGCGTGGCCGTGCCGTGGCCGGACACCGTCCGCAGGGCGGTGTCGACGGCCTTGGTGATGTCCTGCTCCGCCGCGGCGATCTCCGCCGCAGTGGGCGGGTCGCTGCGCAGGTGCCGCTCGGTCATCCGGACACAGCCGATGTCCATCGAGATCGCGTGCCGGACCTCGTCGCCGCCCACCACGAACTCGGTGGAACCGCCGCCGATGTCGACCACCAGGTACGGCTGCTCGGCCGTCAGCCCGGTGACCGCCCCGGCGAACGACAGCCGGGCCTCCTCGTCGCCGCTGATCACCTCGGGGTCCACGCCCAGGGTGGCGCGGACCATCGCGGTGAAGTCGGCGGCGTTCGCCGCGTCCCGCGACGCCGAGGTCGCGCACATCCGGACCCGGCTCACCCCCAGCTCGGCGATCTCGGTCGCGTACCCGAGCAGGGCCTTGCGGGTGCGCTCGATCGCCTCCGGCGCGAGCCGGCCGGTGCGGTCGACGCCCTCCCCGAGCCGGACGATCTCCATCCGCCGGGCCACGTCGGTGAGGCGGCCGCCGGCGATGTCCGCGATGAGCAGACGGATGGAGTTGGTCCCGCAGTCGATCGCCGCGACTCTCACGCTGTTCTCCTAGAGATGGAGGAGCATCCTCGTGTTACCGAGGGTATTCGGCTTCACCCGTTCCAGGTCGAGGAACTCGGCGACACCTTCGTCGTACGAGCGCAGCAGCTGCTCGTAGACGCTGTGCGGGACGGGCGCGCCGTCGATCTCGGTGAAGCCGAACGAGCCGAAGAACCGGGTCTCGAAGGTCAGGCAGAACACCCGCGCGACGCCCAGCTGCCGGGCCACATCGAGCAGCTCCGCGACCAGCCGGTGGCCGATCTTGAGACCGCGGTACGCCGGATCCACCGCGACCGTGCGGATCTCGGCCAGGTCCTCCCACATCACGTGCAGCGCGCCACAGCCCACGACCTGGTCGGTGGCCCCGTCCACGGCCACCCAGAACTCCTGGACGGACTCGTAGAGCGTGACGGTGGCCTTGCTCAACAGCCGGCGGTCCGACGTGTACGTGTCCACCAGGTTCCGGATGGCCCGGACGTCGGACGTGCGCGCGCGGCGGATCTCGACCTGCATGCGGCCGAGTTTATTCAGCCGGCGGCGGCACGCACGGACTGCCTGTCCACCACGGCTCGACCGCCGCGCGGACCTCGTCACCGAACGGGTTCACCCCCGGCCCCGCCGCCAGGGCGTGCCCGAGGTGCACGTGCAGGCACTTGACCCGGTCGGGCATGCCGCCGGCGGAGACGTTCCTGATCTCCTCGACGTGCTCGACGGCCTCACGGCGCTGCAGATAGTCCTCGTGCGCCTTCTCGTACTGCGCGGCGAGCGCCGGGTCGGTGGCGAGCCGGTCCTGCATCTCCCGCATGACACCGGCGGACTCCAGCCGGCTGCACGCGGCCGTGGCCCGCGGGCAGGTCAGGTAGAACATCGTCGGGAACGGGGTGCCGTCGTCGAGGCGCGGGGAGGTCTCCACCACGTCCGGGTTGCCGCAGGGGCACCGGTGCGCGATCGCCCGGGTGCCGCGGGGGCGGCGGCCGAGCTGCTGGGTGACTGCCTGCAGATCCGTCTCGGAGGGTGTCGTCATCTACTTCCGGGTTTCAGAGTTGGCAGCGGCGACGCTGCCCCAGAGGGTGTCGTACCAGCGGTTCTGAGTCTGCGCCGGGGCGCTCCGGCCGGCGTCCCGGGCGGCGCCGGCCGGGTCGTTCAGCACCAGCAGCGGCACTTCACCGGGGCGCACGTAGAAGAGGCGGTCGCGGGCCTGGCTGCGGACGTACTCGGGGTCCTTCCACTTCGCCACCTCCTCGGTCAGCCCCTTGATCTTGGCCTGCTGCAAGGCCTGGTCGGCCTGCATCTGGGCGATCTGGGACTCCTGCGCGAGATAGACGCGGACCGGATAGGTGTAGGCCAGCGCGAGGGCCACCAGCACGACGATCAGCACGGTGGCCCGGCCGGTGAAGGCTTTGGGGCGGGTGGCGACGGTGCGCTTGGTCGCCCCGGTCGCGGCCGCGCGGCGCGCGGCGGCCGGCCGGCTGCCGGACCGGATGCCGCTGGTGGTGCGGGTGGCCGGCGTCCGGCGGGGCTCGATCCGGGTGGCGGCGGTGTCGCGGCTACGGGCCGGACGAGCGGCCGTACGGCTGCCCGGGCGTCCCGCATGACCGGTGGGACGACGGGCCGGGCCCTGACCACTCGGTGTGCGGCGCTGCGTCATCCCTGCCCCTCCCCCGGAGCTCGCCCAAGACCATGGAGTTGCGGCACCTGCATCTGGACACTATGCCCAGGCGACGCGGAGCCACAACTCCATGATCTGTCGACGCAGCGTTACGCGGTGCGGTAACGCGGGAACGCGCCCGCACCGGCGTACCGGGCGGCGCTGCCGAGCTCTTCCTCGATGCGCAGCAGCTGGTTGTACTTGGCGACGCGGTCCGAGCGGGCCGGCGCGCCGGTCTTGATCTGGCCACTACCCACAGCCACGGCCAGGTCCGAGATCGTGGTGTCCTCGGTCTCGCCGGAGCGGTGGCTCATCATCGTCTTGAAGCCGGCCCGGTGCGCCATGTCCACGGCGTCCAGGGTCTCGGTCAGCGAGCCGATCTGGTTCACCTTGACGAGGACGGCGTTGGCGGCGCCCTCGGCGATGCCCCGGCCGATGCGGGTCGGGTTGGTCACGAACAGGTCGTCGCCGACGATCTGCACCTTGCCGCCGATCTGGGCGGTGAGCGCGGTCCAGCCGGCCCAGTCCTCCTCGTCGAGCGGGTCCTCGATGGAGACGATCGGGTACGTCTCGGCGAGCTTGGCGTAGTAGTTGATCATTTCGTCGGTCGACTTCGGCGAGCCCTCGAAGACGTACGCGCCGTCCTTGTGGAACTCGGTCGCCGCGACGTCCATGGCCAGCACGATGTCGGTGCCCAGGGTGAAGCCGGCGGCCTGCACGGCCTCGGCGATCAGGTCCAGCGCGGCCGCGTTGGTCGGCAGGCTCGGCGCGAAGCCGCCCTCGTCGCCCAGCCCGGTCGACAGGCCCTTCTTCTTCAGCACCGACTTGAGCGCGTGGTAGACCTCCGCGCCGGTGCGCAGCGCCTCGCGGAACGACGGCGCGCCGATCGGAGCGATCATGAACTCCTGCACGTCGACGTTCGAGTCGGCGTGCGCGCCACCGTTGAGGATGTTCATCATCGGCACGGGCAGCACGTGGGCGTTCGGGCCGCCGACGTAGCGGAACAGCGGCAGCTCGGCGGAGAGCGCGGCGGCCTTGGCGACGGCGAGCGACACGCCGAGGATGGCGTTGGCGCCCAGCTCGGACTTGTCGGCGGTGCCGTCGATGTCGAGCATCTTCTCGTCGATCAGGCGCTGCTCGCTGGCCTCGTAGCCGAGCAGCTCGTCGGCGATCTTGTCCTCGACGTTGCTGACCGCCTTCTCGACGCCCTTGCCGAGGTAGCGGCCCTTGTCACCGTCCCGCAGCTCGATCGCCTCGAAGGCGCCCGTGGATGCGCCGGACGGCACCGCGGCGCGTCCGACCGTGCCGTCGTCCAGGCCCACCTCGACCTCGACGGTGGGGTTGCCCCGCGAGTCGAGAATCTCCCGGGCGACGATCGCTTCAATGGTGGCCATCTGTCGTGTCGCTCCTCATGCTCGTATGGATAGATTCCAGACCGCGACCCTGCGGCCCACCACGGGCTAGAGCGTATCGACCCGGGGTGTCGCCCGTGGCGGCGGCCGGTGAACTTACGCCGCCACATGCCTCAGGCGAGGCCGGAAAATGCCGATCTCGGGTATCGCCATGACTACTACCGTGCTCCTTCCCGATGCCGGCTCGTACGTCGAGATGACCGCCTCCGACGAGCAGGCCGCCCGTGTCCGTGTCGTGCACGCGGAGGGCAAAGGTCTGACACTGTCGGCCCCGCTGGTCGCCGTCCCCGTCGTGGGCGCGGCCGTCACCCTGCGCTGGTCGGCGGCCCCCCGCGGCCGGTACGCGCTGACCTGCGCGGTGCTGGCGGTGGCCGAGAACCGGCTGCAGGTGGAGGCCCGCGGCGAACCGCTGGTCGAACAGCAGCGCCACTTCGTCCGCGGCGGTGGCGGCGAGCAGGTGATCATGCACCGGGCCGGCTTCCCGGACGCGAACGGCTGGATCCGCGACATCAGCGAACACAGCATGCGGGCCCACTTCGAGGACACGAACGTCCGCGACGGCGAGGACCTGCAGCTACGGATCGAGCTGGGCAGCGAGATCATCGACGTGGGCGCCACGGCGTCGAAGGTCGAACGGCTGGCCCAGCAGGTGCCACCGGGACCGATGTCGGTGGAGCTGGTGGCCATCTTCGACGTGACGGAGGCGCAGGCCCGGGTGATCCGCCGGTACGTGATGCGCCAGCAGCTGCTGAGCCGCACCCGGGCCTGAGAACTGGTTTGCGCGCGGTTGCACGCATCGGCAAAGGTGGGCACGTGCCAGTACTCAGCCGACGCCTCGCCACGGCCGTACTCATGCTGTGCGTCGCGACGGCGGGCTGCTCGGAGCTGGACGAGTCGAGCCAGGGCCTGACCCGCAACGACCTGGTGGCAGACCTGGCGGCGCAGATGACGTCGGCGGCGGATCTGACGTACGAGGCGAACTACCAGCTGCCCGGCGGCGAGAAGGCAACGGTCGCGCAGACCCGGAAACCGGCCCGGACGGCGTACGTGTACCCCGGCGGCAAGGTGACGGTGACGGCGGACGCGACCACGGAATGCCGTACGGAAAAAACAACAACGTGCACCCTGATGGCGCCTTCAACTGCGGCGAGCCCCGCCCCGGCGAAGGTCTTCGAGGGCGCGGGCGAGAGCGGCCTGATCCCCCCGGCGACGGTGCTGGCCCTGCTGAACGCGGCGGTGCTCGACAACGACGTGGAAGTCGACCAGCACGACACAACAATCGCGGGACGGCACGCGACCTGCGTGCAGCTCCGGGGTGTCGACGACGCGGCGGCCCGCGACTTCACCACGTGCATCACCAATGAGGGGGTGCTGGGCAGCTTCGACGGCATCCTCAACTCGACCCGGGTGGAAGTGGCGATGACCCACTACTCGGAGGAGGTCGAGGAGGCGATGTTCGACCTGCCCAAGTCGGCCAAGCTCGTGGACCGCCGAGGCCGGTAGTTTCGGGCCGGGGGTCTGCTGGGCCGGCGGCTCAGCTGGATCGGCTGGGATTGGCCAGCTCACCGTGGCGGCGCCGGCCTGACCTTTCGGCGGCCTCACAGACGACGACTGCTGGATCGACCGCCTGTGGCGCTGCTCAACGCGGCCTGGCGCCGCCCAACGCGGCCTGGCGCGACCCAGCACGAGGCTGTTGCTTGCTGCACCGCCATGGCCGGAGCGGGGTCAGCTCAATGGGCCGGCGGCGTGGGAGATCTTGGTGGCCGATGGCCCCTATAGCGGCTCCCTATAGCGGCCAATAATTACCAAGGTCTAGATGCACCGCTCAGCCAGGCGCAGCCAGGCGCGGCCAGGCGCGGCCAGGCGCGGATGCGACGCAGCCAGGCGCGGCCAGGCGCGGATGCGACGCAGCCCGGCGCGGCTGGGCCCTATGTCGCATATCGCGACGACTCCCGATCGGGCAGGCCGGAATGGCCGGGCAAGGCATGGCCGTGCACGGCATCGCCGGGCGCACCGCGACGGCGCCCGAAGCAGTCGGGCTGGCCCAGCCCGCCGAAACCAGGCCGAGACAGCATCACCCGGCGCGCCGCAGCAGCCCTCCAGGCCACAGCCCAGCCCGACACCACCACCCGACACCACCCGGCCCCCGGCCCCCGGCCCCCGGCCCCCGGCCCCCGGCCCCCGGCCGATGATGGCCCGCGCCAGGCCGCGGGAGAGCCTCAAACCCCCAGCAACGTACGCAAGTGCCGAGGCGGCGGCGACCCGTGCGCCAGCATCGCGTCGTGCCAGGCCTTGGGTGTGGCGCCGAACGGGCGGGCCGCTGCGATCGCCGACATTTCTGTGTAGCCCACGAAGTATGTTGAGAGCTGGGTCGAGGTCAGCAGCGCCCGCTTCCACTTGCCGGCGGCTTCGCCTTCTTCCTGGAAGCCTCGGCCGGTCATCATCGCCATTGCTTCCTGTTCGGTCAGGTCTTCGCAGTGCACCAGCTGGTCCAGGATCGCGTTGAGGCTCATGCGGAGCTGCATCTTGAGCTGTTGCAGGCGGACCGGCAGGCCGCCGAAGCCCAGCCCGGCCATCAGCTCCTCCGCGTAGACCGCCCAGCCCTCCACGAACGGGCCCGAGAAGCCCAGCGCCCGGACGCGGGTGTCGGCGCGGAACCGGCGGGAGTGCGCGAGCTGCAGGAAGTGGCCGGGCATCGCCTCGTGGACCGTCAGGTTGCGCAGCATGTGGTCGTTGTATTCGCGGTAGAACGACTCCACGCGGTCCTTCGGCCAGTCCGACGGGGCCGGGGCGATGCAGTAGAACGTCGGCACGTCCGCGGTTTCCAGTGGGCCGGGCGGGTCGCAGTAGGCCACCGCCACGCCGCGGGCGAACTCCGGCATCTCCTCGATCACGCACGGGTCGTCGATCAGGGTCATCAGGGCGTGCTCGCGGACGAACTCCGTCGCCTCGCCCATTGTCACCTTGGCCAGGTCGACGATGGTGCTGTCGTCGGGGTGCTGCGCGGCCAGGGTGTCCAGGGCGCGGCGGACGGTCTCGTCGGTGGGCGGGCCACCGGCCAGCTCGGCGGCGGCCGCGCGGAGTTGCTCGCCGACCTCGGCCAGATTGCGTTCGGCGCGGGACAGGACCTCCGCGGCCGGCAGCTCGGTGTCGAGGGTGTGCCACAGCCGGGCCTCCCACAGCGGGCGGCCCAGACGCGGGTCGCGGCCCGGCTCGCCGCTCTCCAGCCGGGCCTTGAGCCAGCCGTCGAACTCGGCCAGGGCGGCCAGGGCGGTGGCCGCGGCCGGCTCGATCGCGGAGCGCAGGCCCGGCGCCTCGGCGAGCAGGCCGGGCACCTGGTCGCGGATGAGGGTGGCCGCGCCGGCGAACTGGCCGACCGCGATCTCGGTGTGCAGCCGGGGCACGTCGCGCAGGACCGCGCGGGCGGTGGCGAGGGCGTCGGGTACGGCCGCCAGCCGGCCGCCGAGGCTGGTGAGGCGTTCCTCCGCGGGGGCGAACGGGCGGGCCAGCAGGGTGTGCAGCATCGGCCCGGGGTTGTGGACCAGCGGATTCCACTCGTGCTCGCGGACGTCGCTGAGCTCGAACATGCCGCGCTCGACGATGGCGGACAGGATCGCGTGGTCGACCTTTTCCTGGTCGTCGAAGTCGTCCGGATCCGTGCCGGACAGGGCGTCGGCGGCGTCCCGCAGCATGGTCACCCGGTCGGCCACCGCACCGGGCGACAGATCGGGCAGGCGATCGTCGAAGCGGTGGTCACCCGCATACGACGCCAGCGCGGGGTCGGTCTCCAGGATGGCGTCGACGATGCTCTCCGCGAGCGGCACGAACTCCGGCATGGAGCGAAATCTACTCGTCGGGTACGACAATCTCGCGCCGGCGAGACCGGAGCGACAGGCGAATCGAAGCGGCAGGCGGATCAGAGCGGCCAGCGAACCAGAGCGGCCAGCCAGATCGAAGCGGCAGCGGATGGAAGCGGCAGGCGGAACCGGGGCGGCAGGCGGATCAGAGCGGCAAGGCGGGACGTCAGCCCTCGGCCTTGCGGATCTCGGCCGCCAGGTCCAGGGCCGCCTGCCGCAATGCGGCCTCCGCATCGAGCCCCTGCGACCGCGCATCCGCGACCAGCCGCAGCAACGTCGGCCCCAGGCCCGGGCCGGACGGCAGCGGCACGCCCACCCCGGCCCGTTCGGCGCGCTGGAGGATCTTCGCTGCCAGGGACAGGGCCGGCTGGCTCAGCGCTATTCCTTCCAGCACCGAGTCGCGGGCCTTTTCCGCCTTCTTGATGCGTTCCCAGTTGTCGATGATGTCTTCCACACCGCCGACCTGCTCGCCCGCGAAGACGTGCGGGTTGCGGCGGATCATCTTTTCCACCAGGCCGCCGGCCACGTCGTCGACGCTCCAGCGTTCGTCCTCCGGGAGGTTCTCCGCCAGCCGCGAGTGCAGGACCACCTGGAGCAGCACGTCGCCGAGCTCCTCGCGCAGCGCGTCGAGGTCGGACGCCGCGATCGCGTCGTACGCCTCGTAGCTCTCCTCCAGCAGGTACGGCGCCAGGCTCTCGTGGGTCTGCTGCAGTTTCCACGGGTCCCCGCCCGGCGAGGCGAGCCGGTCCATCACCGCCACCGCGTCCAGCAGCCGGGCGCCCGGCGGGTCCCACGAGCCGTAGCAGAGCTCCAGCTCGGCCAGGGCGGGCTCGCGGGCCAGGCGCAGGCCGAGGCGCCGGGCGAAGTCCTCGTCACCGGCCGCACCGGCCAGCCAGATCACCGTCGGGTGGGTGGGCAGCGCCGCGATCAGGGTCTCCGGGTCGGGCTCGATCACCGTGACCGTCACTCCGGAGGAGCGCACGGCGTCCACCTGGTCGCTCTCGCCCGGGGTGTAGACCGGGTGGGCGCGGAGCAGGTCCCAGGCCTCGGCCGTGAGCAGACCGGCCGGCAGCCGCGGGGACGTGACCAGCAGGACGATGCGTCCGGCTGGGGCCATCAGGAGACGTCGGTGACGAACGGGGCCTCGGAGGCGTCGGCGCCGGAGAGCGACAGCTCGACCAGGGCCACGTCCGCGTTGCCCGCCTGCGCCGACAGCAGGACGAGCTGCTGATTGCCGTAGCGGGGGTTGAGCTTGACGTCGTCGTCGGCCACGATCTTGGCGAGCTCGTTGCGCAGGCCGATGCTCTGCTGCAGGGCCTGCTTGTTCTCCGCCGAGAGCTGGGTCTTGAACTGCTCGAACGGCGTCGCGCCGGCTTCGCTGCCGGACAGCAGCTTGTCGTAGACCGGGCGCAGGTCGGCGTCGGTCAGCGGGGCCGGGGCCACCTTGGGCAGCAGCGCCGCCCGCAGCTGGAACGTACGCGTGTAGAGCTTTGTGTACTCCCAGTTGGCGGAGTAGTTCGAGCCCTGCGCGACCTGCTCGACCGTCGGCTCGGCGGCGGCCTGCACGCCGTGCGCGCTTGCCGCCTGCTCCAGCACCTGGATGGTGAGCAGGGCGTTCAGCACGTCCTTCTGCTTGAACGGGACCTGCACCGGCGGGACGGGCTGGGCCGAGGCGCCGGCGTTGCCCTGCTGCTGCTGGACCTGCTCGCGGGCCTTGGTCAGCTCGTCGTGGGCCTCGTCGTAGACACCCTCGACCCGGGCCTCGGTGATCGTCCTGCCGTCACCCAGGTACGCGGCCACGTCGGGCTCCGCGCGGCAGGCGGACAGGCCGCTCACCGCGAGGGCGGCGACGACGGCGGTGGATGCGAGTCGGCGGGCACGCTGCATGGTTAGCACTCTCTCACGGCTGATGTGACGTACACCGCCCACCCCCTGATATCGGATCATGCCGACACCGGGGCCGGAACCTCGCCGAGCACGTCCTTGAGCAGCTGCGCGCACCACTGCAGCAGGGCCTGGTCGCGCAGCGGTTCGCCGCCCACCCGCCGGGTCGTCGGCCGGGGCACGCTGACCTGGTCGTTGGTGGTCTTGTAGACGGCGTCCGGGTGGTAGCGCTTGAGCCGCATCTGCTTGGAGTCGGGCAGGGGCACCGGCGAGAAGCGCAGGTGCTTGCCCTGCACCGAGACGTCGGTGAGGCCGTACGCCCGGGCGAGGAGCCGGAACCGGGCCACCGCGATCAGGTTCTTGACCTGCTCGGGCGGCTCGCCGTAGCGGTCGGTCATCTCGGCCACGACCTCGTCCAGGCGGGCGTTGTCGCGGGCCTCGGCGAGCTTGCGGTACATCTCCAGGCGCAGCCGCTCGACCGCGATGTAGTCGGTCGGCAGGTGCGCGTCGATCGGCAGGTCCACCTTGACCTCGGGCTCCTCCTCGGGCCGTTCGCCCTTGAAGGCGCTGACCGCCTCGCCGACCATCCGCACGTACAGGTCGAAGCCGACGCCCTCGATGTGGCCGGACTGCTCGCCGCCGAGCAGGTTGCCGGCGCCGCGGATCTCGAGGTCCTTCATGGCCACGTACATGCCCGCGCCGAGCTCGGTGTGCTGCGCGATGGTGGCCAGCCGCTCGTGCGCGGTCTCGGTGAGCGGCTTCTCCCTCGGGTAGAGGAAGTACGCGTACGCGCGCTCGCGGCCGCGGCCGACCCGGCCGCGGATCTGGTGCAGCTGGGACAGGCCGAGCAGGTCGGCCCGCTCGACGATGAGGGTGTTGGCGTTCGGGATGTCGATGCCGGACTCGACGATGGTCGTGCAGACCAGCACGTCGAAGTCCTTCTCCCAGAAGCCGACCATCACCTTCTCCAGGGCTTCCTCGCCCATCTGGCCGTGCGCGACGGCGACCCGCGCCTCGGGCACCAGCTCGCGCAGCCGGCGGGCCGCCTTGTCGATCGACTCGACCCGGTTGTGCAGGTAGAAGACCTGGCCGTCGCGGAGCAGCTCGCGGTGGATCGCGGCAGCCACCTGCTTGGCGTCGTGCGCGCCGACGAAGGTCAGCACCGGGTGCCGTTCCTCGGGCGGGGTGGCGATGGTCGACATCTCGCGGATGCCGGTGATCGCCATCTCCAGGGTGCGCGGGATCGGCGTGGCCGACATGGTCAGCACGTCGACCGAGGCGCGCAGGGTCTTGAGCTGCTCCTTGTGCTCGACGCCGAAGCGCTGCTCCTCGTCGACGATGACCATGCCCAGGTTTTTGAAGCGGGTCGCCGCGGCCAGCAGCCGGTGGGTGCCGATGACGATGTCGGCGCTGCCGTTGGCCGCCTCCTCCAGCGTCTGGGTGGCCTCCTTGGGGGTCTGGAACCGGGAGAGCTGCTTGATCGTCACCGGGAACTGGCTCATCCGCTCGGCGAAGGTGTTGTAGTGCTGCTGGGCGAGCAGTGTGGTGGGCACCAGGATGGCGACCTGCTTGCCGTCCTGGACCGCCTTGAACGCCGCCCGGACCGCGATCTCGGTCTTGCCGTAGCCGACGTCGCCGCAGATCAGCCGGTCCATCGGGACGGCCAGCTCCATGTCCTGCTTGACCTCGATGATCGCCGCCATCTGGTCGGGGGTCTCGGTGTACGGGAACGCGTCCTCCAGCTCACGCTGCCACGGGGTGTCCGGCCCGAACGCGTGGCCCTTGGACGCCTGCCGGGCCGCGTACAGCTGGATCAGCTGGGCCGCGATCTCCCGGACCGCCTTGCGGGCGCGGGCCTTGCTCTTCTGCCACTCCGAGCCGCCCATCTTGTGCAGTGTCGGCGACTCACCACCGACGTAGCGGGAGAGCTGGTCGAGCTGGTCGGTGGGGACGAACAGCCGGTCGCCGGGCTGGCCGCGCTTGCTGGCCGCGTACTCGATGACCATGTACTCGCGCTCGGCGCCGTTGACCGTGCGCTGCACCAGCTCGACGTATTTGCCGATGCCGTGCTGCTCGTGCACGACGTGGTCGCCCGGCTTGAGCTCGAGCGGGTCGATGGTGTTGCGCCGCCGGCTGGGCATCTTGCGCATGTCCTTGGTGGACGCGCCGCGGCCGCCGGTGATGTCGTTGCCGGTGATGATCGCGAGCCGGGAGCTCTCGTCGACGAAGCCGTGGTTGAGCCCGCCGCAGGTGACCAGGAGCTGGCCCGGCTCGATCGCGGTTCCGATGGCGTCGACCGGGGTGACCCCGAGGCCGGCGTCGCGCAGCAGCTCGGTGGCGCGCTGGGCGGTGCCGTGGCCCTCGAAGACCAGCGCGATCGCCCACTGCTCGCCGGCCCACTGCCGCAGGTCGGCGGCGAGCTTGGCGGTGTCGCCGTGGTAGAGCGGCACGGGCTGGGCGTGCAGGCTGATGGCGTCGCCGAGGTCGGGTGAGACCTCGACGGCGGGCGTCTCCAGCCACGGGGTGTCCGAGGCGGCGGGCTCCTCCTGCGTCGGGTCCAGGCCGAACGGCGAGACGGTCCACCACGGCTGGTGCAGGACCGCGGCGTGGGCGCGTACGTCGGCGAGGGTCTTGAACGCGGCGGCGCCGACGTCGATCGGGGCCTGGCCGCCGACGGCGGCCGCGGCCCAGCTGGCCTCCAGGAACTCGTCGGAGGTACGGGTCAGGTCGTGCGCCCGGGTGCGGATCCGCTCGGGGTCGCAGAGCAGCACGTGCGTGCCCCGCGGCATGCAGTCGATCAGCAGCTCCATGGAGTCGGTGCCGTCCATCAGCGCGGGGGCCAGCGACTCCATGCCCTCGACCGGGATGCCGTCGGCCAGCTTGTCGAGGATCTCGCCGATCTCGGGGTGCTGCTCGGCCAGCTCGGCGGCGCGGGCGCGCACCTGCGGAGTGAGCAGCAGCTCGCGGCAGGGCGGGGCCCAGAGTCGCTGGACCTCTTCGATCGTGCGCTGGTCGGCGACGGCGAAGGTGCGGATCTCCTCCACCTCGTCGCCCCAGAACTCGACCCGGGACGGGTGCTCGTCGGTGGGCGGGAAGACGTCGAGGATGCCGCCGCGCACGGCGAACTCGCCGCGCTTGGTGACCAGGTCGACCCGCGCGTACGCCATGTCGGTGAGCCGCCGCGCGACGGTCTCCAGCTCGGCGGTGCCGCCGGTGGCCAGCTCCACCGGCTCGAGGTCGCCGAGGCCCTTGAGCTGGGGCTGGAGCAGGCTGCGGACCGGCGCGACGATGACCTGGACCGGCTCGCCGCCGGTGGCGTCCGGGTGGGCCAGGCGGCGCAGCACGGCCAGCCGGCGCCCGACGGTGTCGGAGCGCGGCGAGAGGCGCTCGTGCGGCAGGGTCTCCCAGGACGGGAAGACGGCGACCCGGTCGGGCGAGATGAGGCAGCCCAGCGCGTCGGCCAGGTCGTCGGCCTCGCGGCTGGTCGCGGTCACGGCCAGCACCGGGCGGCCGGCGCCACCGTGCTCGGCCGGACCGGCGACGGCGGCCACGACGAAGGGCCGCAGCGCGGCGGGCGCGGTCAGGTCGAGCGCGTCGGAATCGGCGCCGCCCTTGCGGGCCAGGTCACGGGCCCGGGCCAGCCCGCGATCGCGCAGGGCGGCCGGGATCAGGCCACTCAGCTGCATGGGAGGAACTTCCGCGAAGATCCATCAGGTCGCATGGAAAAAGACTCCCGTGAGGCACATCGAAAAACCCCGACGCCAGTTGGACGGGGGGTATGCCCCAAAGCTTAGTCCGCCGCCCGACACCATCGGGACCGTGGACCGCTATCGGACAGCATGTCCGACATAACGACAAAGAGGTGGCAAAGACTGCCCGCGGGTCGTTGGGGGAATTGTCTGGGGAGGCAATGTGCGGGTTCTGCTGCTCGTGTCGGCGTTCAACGGTCTGAGCCAGCGGGCCTGGTGCGCGCTGCGGGAGGCGGGCCACGACGTCGGGGTACTGCTCGCCACGGGTGCACAGGACATCATCGACGGCGTCGCCGCGACCGAGCCCGAGCTGATCCTGTGCCCGTACCTCAAGGACCGGGTCCCCGCCCAGGTCTGGCGCAAGTACCGCACGGTGATCATCCACCCCGGGCCGGTCGGCGACCGGGGCCCGTCGTCGCTGGACTGGGCGATCACCGAGGGCGTGACCACCTGGGGGGTCACCGCGCTGCAGGCCGTGCAGGAGATGGACGCGGGGCCGATCTGGGCCACCCGTACGTTCCCGATGCCCGTCGGCGCCCCGCGCAAGTCCTCGCTCTACCAGGGACCGGTGGCCGACGCGGCGATGGAGTGCGTCTTCGAGGTCCTGGCCAAGGCGGCCGATCCGGCGTTCCGCCCGGTGCCGGCCACGGAGATGACCATCGAGGTGCCGGGCACCCGGGCCCGCCCGGCGATGAAGCAGGCCGACCGGGCGTTCGAATGGTCGCTGTCCAGCGAGCAGATCCTGCGGCGGATCCGCGCGGCCGACGGTGCTCCCGGCGTACGGACCACGGTGAGCGGGCTGGAGGTGTTCGCGTACGACGCGCATCCCGGGCTGGCTCGCGGCGCCCGCCCCGGCACAGTCCTGAGCCGCCGCCAGGGTGCCGTGCTGGTGGCCACCGGCGACGGCAGCCTGTGGCTGGGTCAGCTACGTGACGCGAGCCGACCGGGACAGGTGAAGCTGCCCGCCACCACGCTGCTCGGCAAGCGGCTGCACGACGTACCCGACTCGCCGCTGCCCCCGGGCACGGAACCGGAGGGACCGTCGTACCGGCAGGTGCGCTACCGGCGGACCGGGCCGGTCGGCTGGCTGGCCTTCGACTTCTACAACGGCGCGATGTCGACCGGGCACTGCCGGCGGCTGCTGGCCGCGCTGCGGCACGCCGCGGCCCAGGACACCCGGGTGCTGGTGCTGCGCAGCGGCACCGACGCCTTCAGCAACGGCATCCACCTCACGGCGATCGACGCCGCCGCCGATCCGGCCGCGGCGGCCTGGGCGAACATCAAGGCCATCAACGCGGTGTGCCGCGAGATCATCTCGTGCACCCGGCAGGTCGTGGTGGCCGCGTACGCGGGCAGCGCCGGCGCCGGTGGCGTGATGCTGGGCCTGGGCGCCGACATCGTGGCCGCTCGCCGCGGCATCGTGCTCAACCCCTACTACGACATCGGCCTGTACGGCTCCGAGCTGCACACGTACACGCTCCCCCGGCGCGTCGGGGCGGACACCGCGCAGCGCCTCATCGACGCCAAGCTGCCGGTCAGCGCCGAGCAGGCGGCGTCGCTGGGCCTGGTCGACGAGGTCGGCCCGCGCCACCCCGAGGCGTACACCGAGTGGCTCACCGCGCTCGCCGGCCGGCACGCCGATGCCCGTGACGCCCGCCGCCGGCAGTCCGCGAAGGCCAAGCGGCTCGCCGCCGAACGCGTGCCGCTGGACGTCTACGAGGCACGCGAGCTCGCCGAGATGAGCAGCGACATGTTCGGTGACCGGTCCGGTTTCGCCGCCGCCCGTAAGGCTTTCGTCGGCAAGCTGTGCCCGGCCGCGACGCCGGCCCACCTGCTGATGAGTCCGCGCACGGAGCCCGCAGCCCGTCCCCGCCAGCTCAACCGGCCGCGGGTCAGCGGCGGAAGTGCGGCCGACACCCAGGTGCGGGTGCGCTCAGCCGTGCCGCTGTCCGCCTGACGCTGCCTGCTCGGCTCCGGCGAGCGCCTCCGGGCGTTCTCGCCGACACCGCCATGCCCCGGGTCCGATTGTGAGAGGACGCCGATGAGCGACCCCGTTCCGCCACCGCAGACCATCCCCGCGCCCCGAGCGGCCGTGGACCCCGCCCTTGCGCGCGCATTGAACAACCCCACCGTCCTGCTCCCCGGCAAGTACGAGTACAGCAGCTACAGCGTGCTCGCCGGCCCCGCGGAGGTGCCCGCCCCCGGCCCGGCCCGGGTCAAGATGCGCCCGCTGGCCCAGCGCCGGCCGCTGACCACCGTGCTGATCACGCTGTTCGCCTTCACCTTCGAGACCACGTTCTTCGCGTGGCTGCTGTCCTCGATGGAGATCCCGGATGCGGGGATGCAGCCGTGGCTCTACGCCGCCACCGTCGTGATGATCGCGGCGACCGGGCTGATCGAGCTGTTCCGGCTGGTCAACGTCTTCACGCTGTGCCTGGCCACACTCTGGGCCCGCGATCCGGTGCCGATGGTGCCGGACCGGGCGCTGCGGGTCGCGTTCCTCACCACCATCGTGCCGGGCAAGGAACCGGTCGAGATGGTCGAGCGGACCCTGCGCGCGGCCCGCGCGATCCGCCACCCCGGCCGCTACGACGTGTGGCTGCTCGACGAGGGCGACGACGACGAGGTCAAGGCCATGTGCGCGCGGACCGGTGTGCACCACTTCAGCCGTCGTGGCCGCGCCGAGTTCAACACCCCGGCCGGGGCGTTCAAGGCGAAGACCAAGCACGGCAACTACAACTCGTGGGTCAGCGACCACGGCGACGACTACGACGTCTTCGTCTCGGTCGACCCGGACCACGTGCCGATGCCCAACTTCTGCGAGCGGCTGCTCGGCTACTTCCGCGATCCCGACGTGGCGTTCGTGGTCGGCCCGCAGATCTACGGCAACTACGACAACGTGGTGACCCGCTGGGCCGAGTCCCAGCAGTACCTGTTCCATTCACTGCTGCAGCGGGCCGGCAACCGGCTCGGGGTCTCGATGCTGGTCGGCACGAACAACGCGGTGCGCATCTCGGCGCTGCGCAGCATCGGCGGCCTGCAGGACTCCATCACCGAGGACATGGCCACCAGCCTGGTCCTGCACAGCAGCCGCAACCCGCACTCCGGCAAGCGCTGGCGCTCGGTCTACACCCCGGACGTGCTCGCGGTCGGTGAGGGACCGTCGTCGTGGACCGACTACTTCACCCAGCAGCACCGGTGGTCGCGGGGCACGGACGAGGTCGTCGTCACGTCGTTCGTCAAGGTGATGTGGCGGCTCGGCTTCCGGCGGGCGCTGCACTACGGGCTGCTGATGTCGTACTACCCGCTGACCGCGCTGGCCTGGCTGCTCGGCGCCCTCAACGCCGTCTGCTATCTGGTGCTGGGCGCCAAGGGCGTCCAGGTGCCGCAGGAGGTGTGGCTGATGCTCTATGTGGACGCCGCCCTGTTCCAGCTGGGCCTGTACGTGTGGAACCGCCGGCACAACACCAGCCCGCACGAGGAGGCCGGCTCGTCCGGACTCAAGGGCATGCTGATGTCCACACTGTCCACGCCGGTCTACGTCTCGTCGTACCTGAGCTCGCTGTTGCGCCGGCAGACCGGTTTCGTGGTGACGCCCAAGGGCGACTCGGCCAGCCCGGACCGGTTGCTGACGTTCGGGCCGGGCCTGCGCTGGGCCGCGTTCTATCTGGTGCTGCTCATCTGTGCGCCGATCGGCGGGCACGTCGACGGCGCGATGTGGCTGTGGCCGAGCCTCAACCTCGTGATCTGCCTGATGCCGCCGGCCATCTGGGCCGGCCAGGAGTACCAGCGCCGCCGGGCTGCCCCACCCGCGCCCGGCGACACACCGGAGAAGAAGTCCGCCGCCGAACCCGTGGAGACCTACGTATGAAGCCCCGCCCCCGCCCGTCGCTGCTGCGCCGCCTGCTGAGCGGACTGATCGGCCTCGTCGTCCTGGGCCTGGTCGTCTTCGTCAACCGGCCCGTGGTGGCGTTCGGCTCGAACGCGTTGCACGACTTCACCATCAACCGCCAGTCCTACAAGGAGAAGTACGGCCACTGGGCGCAGTTGCCCGTCCCACCCGGCTTCCGGGTCAACGCCATCCACGCGGCCCTGCTGAGCACCGGCAAGGTGCTGATCGTCGCGGGCAGCGGCAACAACCGGGACAACTTCGAGGCCGGCACGTTCCGCTCGGTGCTCTACGACCCCGCCCGGGACACGTTCAGCGAGGTGCCCACGCCGACCGACGTGTTCTGCGCCGGGCACACGTTCCTGCCCAACGGCAATCTGCTGATCGCCGGCGGGACGAAGTCGTACGAGGTGCTGGCGAAGAACATCACGCACGCCGCGGGCGTCATGAAGATCAAGAACGAGTCGCCGGCCGGCGGCCCCCGGACCTTCCCCAAGGGCACCCGGCTGACCGGCGCGGACGGCAAGGTCTACCTGACCCGTACGGACGTGACCGTGCCGGCCGCGACCGCGATGAAGCACGGCGACAAGGTGATGACCCACGCCGGTGAGGTCGAGGTGTGGGTCGACGCCGAGGCCGAGGGCGACGCCGCGGTGGTGGACCACCCGGCCCAGTACGCGGTCGCCGGGCTCGAGGGCCTGGACCGGCGCAACATCTACGGCGTCTCCGACAAGATCACCCGGGAGAAGCAGGAGTACGGCGGCGACAAGACCTCCTACGAGTTCGACCCGCGGACCGAGCGGTACGTGCGCACCGGCGACATGGTCAAGAGCCGGTGGTACCCGACGCTGGCCGAGCTGCCCAACGGTGACGTGCTCGCGGTGTCCGGACTGGACGAGTTCGGCCGGATGCTGCCCGGCGACAACGAGCGGTACGGCCGGGACCAGCAGCGCTGGGTCGACGCCCCGAAGCTCAAGCGGGTCTTCCCCACCTATCCCGCGCTGCACCTGATGGGCGACGGCCGGCTGTTCTTCTCCGGTTCCAACTCCGGCTACGGCTCGGACACCATCGGCCGTACGCCCGGGCTGTGGGACCTGGAGAAGAACAAGTTCCAGGTGGTGCCCGGGCTGCGGGACCCGCGGATGACCGAGACGAGTTCGTCGGTGCTGCTGCCCCCGGCGCAGGACCAGCGGGTGATGATCTTCGGTGGTGGTGAGGTGGGCGAGTCGGCCGTTTCCACGCGGCGGACGGCCATCGCGGACCTGGATGAGGCGGCGCCCGCGTACCGGCCCGGTCCGGATCTGCCGCAGCCGGCGCGCTATCTGAGCACTGTGCTGCTGCCCGACGACACCGTGCTGACCACCGGCGGCTCCTCCGGGTATCGCGGCGGCGAGTACCGCGGCAGGACCCGCAGCGACCTGTTCAACGTGCAGATCTACCGGCCGGCGGCCAACCGGTTCGAGACCGCCGCGGAGTCGACCATCGGCCGCAACTACCACTCCGAGGCGCTGCTGCTGCCCGACGGCCGGGTCATCACCATGGGCAGCGACCCGCTCTACGACCCGGCCGGCAAGAACCCGGGGAGCTTCGAGCAGCGCATCGAGGTGTACTCGCCGCCGTACCTGTTCAAGGGTCGCCGGCCGGTCGTCGGCGCCGGACCGTCCTCGGTACAGCGCGGCACGACCGTCGACTTCGCCACCCCGGACGCCGGTCGCGTACGCACGGCCCGGCTGCTGCGGCCCAGCGCGGTCACCCACGTCACCGACGTCGACCAGCGTTCGGTCGCGCTCGACGTGACTCCGTCGGCGAACGGTGTGGCACTGTCCATCCCGAAGGCCAGAGGGCTCGTGCCCTCCGGCTGGTACATGTTGTTCCTGGTCGACGACAAGGGCGTGCCGTCGACCGGCCGCTGGGTGCGGGTGCGCTGAGGGATGCCGAAACACGCCACCCCGACGCGGGGCCGCTGGGCGCTGCCCGTGGCTGGACTGGCTCTCGTGCTGGTCATAGCCGCCATCGTGGTGCTCGCGCGGCGCGGTGCGGACTCCCCCGTGGTGCTCGGTCCGGCGGCCGTCCGATCCGGTGACGCCGCCGGGTCCGGCGGGCGGCTGAGCGACCGCGAGCTGTACGTCGATCCCAACGGTGCGGCGGTGAACCAGCTCGCGGCGTGGCAGGGCACCGGGCGTACCACTGAGATCGCCGCCATCCGGCGGATCGCCGACCAGCCCACCGCCACCTGGTTCGCCGACGCGGCCCCGGGCTACGCCGAACGGGCCCGGACGCTGGTCGCGGCCGCGACCGCGGCCGGGCGGCTGCCGGTGCTCACCCTCTACAACATCCCGGAGCGGGACTGCTCCGGGCAGTCGGCCGGCGGCGCGGCCGACGCCGCGGACTACCAGGCCTGGGTACGCACCCTGGCCGATTCCCTGCGCGGTCACCAGGCGCTGATCGTGCTCGAACCCGACGCCGTCCCGCAGGCGGTGCAGGGCTGCCTGGACGAGGACGCCACGGCCGAGCGCTACGACCTGCTCGCCGACGCCGTGGACGCGTTGCGGGCCGTCCCGGGTGTGCTGGTCTACCTGGACGCGGGCAACCCGACCTGGATCACGCAGCCCTCCCGGCTGACCGCCGCCCTGCGCCGGGCCGGCATCGCCCGGGCGTCCGGCTTCTCGCTCAACGTGGCCAACTTCGAGACCACGGCGGACAACCTGGCCTACGGCAGCCGGCTGTCCGCGCTGCTCAGCGGGGCGCATTTCGTCGTGGACACCAGCCGCAACGGCAACGGACCGGCCCAGAAGGGCGGCGGCGACCGGCACTGGTGCAATCCGCCCGGACGGGCGCTCGGTGAGGCGCCGACCACCCGGACCGGCGTGCCGCTGGCCGACGCGTACCTGTGGATCAAACGCCCGGGTGAGTCCGACGGCGCCTGCGGCAACGGCGCGCCGCCGGCCGGCGAGTGGTGGCCGGAGTACGCGCTGGACCTGGCGGGCTCCCAGTCCTGACTACAACCCAGCCTGACGAGCCGCGGGCACCGGCTCCACACTGGAGTCGGTGCCCGCGGGCCGATCGGTCGGGTCAGCCGGCGATGCCGTTGACCGGCGGCACCTCGAGGGTGCGCTCGGCCGGCGTGCCGCCAAGGATGATCTTGCGCAGCGCGCTGTTGTTGGTGGTGCTCAGCTCGCTGAGCTTGTTCGCGGGGTTGGCCTTGACCTCGATGTAGTACGTGCCGTTGGGCAGGTCGGTGACCTCGAACGACTGGCCCGGCAGCGACTGGGTGTAGGTGTCGCCGTTGCCGATGTCGAGCACCTCACGCACCGCCACCGCGGTGTTCTGACCGCAGGAGCTGGAGAGGTCGGTGTTGCTCGGGCGCCACTTGGCGTTCGGGATCGTGTAGTCGACCGCGTCCGTGTTCACCAGGCAGAACGCCTCCTTGCCGCTGCGCACCGTCTGCTTCTGGTCCGAGGTCAGCAGGTTGTACTGGGCGAAGTCGGTGAAGTGCCAGTGCCGGTGGCCGTCGCGCGGGTCCCACTCCATGGTGCCGGCGGCGACCGAGCCGACCTCCTTGCCCTTGGCGTCGAAGAAGTACTGGTACGCGTCCATCAGGTCGGTGCCGGTCTGCCGGAAGCCGTCGACCAGCAGCGGCGAGGTGCCGCCGTTCCAGACGGTGGCGCCGAAGCTCACGTACGCCTTGCCGTCACCCTGCTCCAGCGCGATGCCCCAGGCGGGCAAAGAGCGCAGGTCGGGGCGCGGGCCCTTCGGGATGGCCGCCGCCTTGACCGCCTTCGGCTTCTTCGCCGGCGGGCGGAACTCCGGCTTGTAGGCCGAGATCTGCGAGTTCGGGTCGCCCTGGGCGGCGTGCTCGTCGTGCTCGGCGAGGGCCGCGGCCTGGGCGGTGTCCGCGCCGGCCCGGGCAGCCTTGGCCTTGGCCTTGACGGCCTCGCCGGCGCCCTTGCCCTCGTCGACGGTCTCCACCTTGACGTTCGCGGTGAGCGAGGCGCCGCCCGCCGCGATCTTGAAGTAGTCCTGGTACGTCTTGTTCAGCGTGACGGTCGCCGTGTAGTCGCCGTCCGCCAGGTCGAAGTCGCCGGTCGACGGCAGGCTGTCGGTGACCGCGTTCCAGCCGGCCTGGATGCCCCAGACCGAGCCGAGGGTGAACGGGTTGTAGGAACAGCCCTGCGGGTACGGGTTGTCGGCCGGGGCGTCCCGCCGGGTCCGCGTCGAGGAGTAGTCGTTCGGGCAGAAGTCGGTCTTGTAGTTCGCGACCTCGGTGCCCGCGGCGTTCTTGATGCTGACCGTGGTGAAGTCCTTGAGGCCGTTCCAGCCGGTGACCATCCCGGCCGGCAGCGTCACCTCGGTCTTCTTGCCGTTCTTGAGGACGACCTGCTTGGCCACGATCGGGTCCGCGTACGACTTGCGGCTGGCCCGGATCTCGAACGGGTCCTTGCCCGCGATCACGTTGACGCCCAGATCGAAGAACAGGTAGGTCTCGTCCTCCCAGACGTAACGCTCGGCGACCACGTTGGTCGTCGCCTGCGTCAGCGCCAGCGGCGGCGGATCGGTGGCCGCGTTGGCCACTCCCATCCCGCCGGCGGCGATGCCGACAGCGGTGGCGACGGCGCCGGCCACCAGAATGCGGGTCCTTCTTGTCATGCTTTTCCTCCCCGGAGGCGGGTATCACGCACAGGTAAACTTCAATGGCGTGAAGCGGACGTAAGGGCTTGAGAGACCCACCTCGAAGCACGCAGGTGGGGACACAGAACAAGGCGCCGGCCCCCCGAGGGAGCCGGCGCCTTGGATCGGCGTCCGACAATCAGTCGAGCCCGTTGACCGAGGGCACCTTGAGGGTCCGCTTGGCCGCGGTGCCGCCCAGCACGATCTTGCGCAGGGCGGTGTTGTTCTTCGTGCTCAGCTCGGCGAGCTTGTTCGACGGGTTGGCCTTGACCTCGATGTAGTACGTGCCGTTGGGCAGGCCGGTGAGGTCGAAGGACTGGCCGGGCCGGTCCTGCGTGTACGTGTCACCGTTGCCGATGTCGAGCACCTCCCGCACCGCCACGGCCGTGTTCTGACCGCACGAGCTGGACAGGTCGGTGTTGTCCGGCCGCCACTTGGCACTCGGGATCGTGTAGTCGACCGCGTCCGTGTTGGCCAGGCAGAAGGCCTCCTTGCCACTGCGCACGGCGACCTTCTTGTCCGCCTTGAGCAGGCTGTACCGCGCGAAGTCGGTGAAGTGCCAGTGCCGGTGCCCCTCGCGGGCGTCCCACTCCATCGTGCCGGCCGCGACCGAGCCGACCTCCTTACCCTTGGCGTCGAAGAAGTACTGGTACGCGTCCATCCGCTCGGTGCCGGTCTGCCGGAAACCGTCGACCAGCAACGGTGACGTGCCCGCGTTCCAGACGGTGGCGCCGAAGTTCACGTACCACTTCTTGTCCTCCTCCTGCGACAGCGAGATGCCCGAGGCGGGCAGCGAACGCAGGTCCGGGCGCGGGCCCTTGGCGATGGCCGAGGCCTTGACCGCCCGCGGCCGCTTGGCCGGCGGCCGGAAGCCCGGCTTGTACGCGGAGATCTGCAGATCCGGATCGCCCTGGCCGGCGTGCTCGCCGTGCTCGGCGAGAGCGGCCGCCTCGGCCGGGTCATCGCCCGCCTGGGCCGCCTTGACCCTGGCCTTGGCCGCGGCCGCCGCGTCGTCGCCCCGGTCGATCGTCTTGACCGTGACGGTGAGCTTCAGCGTCGCGCTCTTCGCCGCGATCTTGAAGTAGTCCCGGTACTTCTTGTTGACGCTGACCGTCGCGGTGTACACGCCGTCCGGCAGGTCGAACTCGCCGGTCCGCGGCAGGCTCGCGACGGGCGCGTTCCAGCCGGCCTGGATGCCCCAGACCGCGCCCAGGTTGAACGGGCCCTCGGAGCAGCCCCGCGGATAGGGGTTCTGCGCCGGCGCGTCCCGCCGGGTCCGGGCGGATTCGTAGGCGTTCGGGCAGAAATCTGTCTGGTAGCCGGCGACCTGCTTGCCCGCCGCGTTCTTCATGGTGATCGTGGTGAAGTCCTTGAGGCCGCCCCACCCGGTGACCATCCCGGCCGGCAGCTTCACGGCCTTCTTCTTGCCGTTCCTGACCACGATCTGCTCGGCGGTGATCGGCTTGGCGTAGGACGAGCGCTTGGCCCGGATCTCCAGCGGGTCCTTGCCGGCGATGACGTTCACGCCCAGATCGAAGTCGAGGTAGCCCTGCTCGCCGTCGTACACGTACCGCTCGGCCAGCACGTTCGCCGTGGCCATGGTGAAGGCCAGCGGCGGCGGGGCCGCGGCGGCGTCCGCCACACCCATGCCGGCCGCGGCCAGGCCGAGAGCGGTGGCGACAGCACCGGCCACCACGATTCGGGTCCTTCTTGGCATTTCTTGTCCTCCCGGAGCTCTGTGGTGCACAGGTAATCCGGAAAGGCGTGAAGCGGCCGTAAGCGCCTATGAGACTTACCTCAAATCACGCCGGCCGGGCGGGGCACCGATACGATCAGCGAAGTCGGGACAGCGCTGTCCTTCCGCACGCGACACCGATCCGGCCCGCGGCGGAAAACCCCATGCCAGTTCTTCACCGGAGGAGCGCCCCGATGACAGACCAGCTCGGCCAACTCGACCCTGAGGGCCCTGATGCGGCATTGCGCGCCGACATCAGGCGGATCGGCACGCTGCTCGGCCAGACGCTCGCCCGGCAGGAGGGCAAGCCGCTGCTCGACCTGGTCGAGGAGGTCCGCGCGCTGGTCCGGGCCGACGCCCCGGCCGCCGCCGAGCGCCTCTCCGCGCTGGACGTCACGACCGGCACCAAGCTGGCCCGGGCGTTCTCCACCTACTTCCACCTGGCCAACATCACCGAGCAGGTGCACCGCGCCCGCGACCTGCAGCGCCGCCGCGCCCGCGACGGCGGCTGGCTGGACCAGGCGGCCAAGCGCATCGCCGAGCAGGGCGTGCCCGCCGACGAGATCGCCGCGGCCGCCCGCCGGCTGGCCGTCCGGCCGGTCTTCACCGCGCACCCGACCGAGGCCGCCCGCCGCTCGATCCTGTCGAAGCTGCGCCAGCTCGCCGACTCGCTGGACGGCGAGGCCAGTGCCGCGATCCTGTACGGCGCGACCGACACCACCGCCTCCACGCGCCGCTTCGCCGAGCTGATCGACCTGCTCTGGCAGACCGACGAGCTGCGCCTGGACCGGCCCGACCCGACCGACGAGGCCCGCAACGCGGTCTACTACCTCAAGGACCTCTACGCCGACGCCGCCCCGCAGGTGCTCGACGACCTCGCCGAGACACTGCGGCAGCTCGGCGTCGAGACCTCGCCGACGTCGCGCCCGCTGACCTTCGGCACGTGGATCGGCGGCGACCGCGACGGCAACCCGTTCGTCACCCCGGCCGTCACCCGCGACGTGCTGATCATCCAGCACGAGCACGGCATCCAGGCCACCGAGGCGGCCATGGACGCGCTGATCGACGAGCTGTCGGTGTCGCGGCGGCTGCGCGGCGTGTCCCTGGACCTGTCGGCCAGCCTGGCCAAGGACCTCGACGCGCTGCCCGAGGTGGCGCCCCGGTTCCGCCGCACCAACGCCGAGGAGCCGTACAGGCTGAAGGTCCGCTGCATCAAGGCCAAGCTGGCCAACACCCGCGAACGGCTGCGGCGCGGCACCGCCCACGTGCCCGGCCGCGACTACCTGGGCACCGGCGAGCTGGTCGGCGACCTGGAGCTGATGCGGGCCTCGCTGGCCCGCAACTCCGGGCAGCTCACCGCGGTCGGCACGGTCGCGTCGGCGATCCGTACGGTGTCCGCCTTCGGCCTCCAGCTCGCCACGCTCGACGTCCGCGAGCACGCCGAGAAGCACCACGAGGTGCTGGCGCAGATGTACACGCAGGTCGGCGAGGTCGACGACTACCTGGCACTGGACCGGCCCGAGCGCACCAAGCTGCTGGCCGCCGAGCTGACCGGGCGGCGGCCGCTGTCCAGCAACGACACCCCGCTGACCGACTCGGCGCGCAAGACGTTCGACGTGTTCAACACGATCCGCGACTCGCAGGACCGGTTCGGCGCGGACGTCATCGAGTCGTACATCATCTCGATGACCCTGGGCGTGGACGACGTGCTCGCCGCGGCGGTGCTGGCCCGCGAGGCCGGCCTGATCGACATCCACACCGGGCGCGCCCGGATCGGCATCGTGCCGCTGCTGGAGACCCCGGCCGAGCTGGACGCCGGTGGCGAGCTGCTGGACGAGATGCTGTCCCTGCCGGCGTACAGGGAGATCGTGCGGGCCCGCGGTGACCTGCAAGAGGTCATGCTCGGCTACTCCGACAGCAACAAGGAGGCCGGGATCACCACGAGCCAGTGGTCGATCCACAAAGCGCAGCGCGCGCTGCGCGACGTCGCCGCCCGGCACGGCGTACGGCTGCGGCTGTTCCACGGCCGCGGCGGCACGGTCGGCCGCGGCGGTGGCCCCACGCACGAGGCGATCCTGGCCCAGCCGTACGGCACGCTGGACGGCGCGATCAAGGTGACCGAGCAGGGCGAGGTCATCTCCGACAAGTACACGCTGCCGGCCCTGGCCCGGGAAAACCTGGAGCTGACCGTGGCCGCCGTGCTCCAGGCGACGCTGCTGCACACGTCGCCGTCGGTCGACCTCTCCTCGCTGGCCCGCTGGGACGGGGCGATGGACACGGCGTCGGGCGCGGCCTTCACGGCGTACCGGGCGCTGGTCGAGAATCCGGACCTGCCCGCGTACTTCTGGGCGGCCACCCCGACCGAGCTGCTCGGCGCGCTCAACATCGGCTCCCGGCCGGCGAAGCGGCCGAACGCCGACGCCGGGCTCGGCGGCCTGCGGGCCATCCCGTGGGTGTTCGGCTGGACCCAGACCCGCCAGATCGTGCCGGGCTGGTTCGGCGTGGGCACCGGCCTGCTCGCGGTCCGGGAGGCCGGTCAGGCCGACGTGCTCCAGGAGATGTACGCCAACTGGCAGTTCTTCCGCACGTTCGTCTCCAACGTGGAGATGATGCTGGCCAAGACCGACCTGACCATCGCCCGGCGGTACGTCGAGACGCTGGTCCCGGCCGAGCTCAAGCCGATCTTCGGCACCATCGAGCAGGAGTACGCCAAGACGGTCGAGCAGATCCTGGCCATCACCGGCCGCGACGAGCTGTTGTCCAGCCAGCCCGAGCTGTCGCGCACGCTGGGCGTCCGGGACACGTACCTGGAGCCGCTGCACCACCTGCAGGTCGCGCTGCTGCGCCAGTACCGCGACCTGAACGCCGACGAGCGTTCCGCGCCGACGGCACCGGGCGCGCGCCGCTCGGCGTCGGACTCGACGGCGCTGGAGCGGGCGCTGCTGACCACGGTCAACGGCATCGCGGCCGGCATGCGCAACACGGGCTGACCGCTCGCGAAGGTTTCGACGGCCGGGCCCGCGCAGTGCGGGCCCGGCCGTTTCGTGTTCAGACGTTCAGACCGCCGCGGGGTACAGCACCCGTGGGTCGCCGGCCAGGGCGGCTTTGACCTCGGCGGTCGCCTCGTCGGCGATGACCTCGATCGCGCCGGCCTCGATGCCGTCCAGCGCGGCCCGGGCGATGTCGGCGGGGTCGGCCTTCTCGATGTCGAAACCGGCCATCATGTCGGTGTCCGCGGCGCCGAGCAGCAGCCCGGTGACCAGCGTGCCCTGCTCGGCCAGCTCGAGCCGGACGCCGTTGGTGAGACTCCACTCGGCCGCCTTGGCCGCGCTGTACGCGTTCGCGCCGTTGTAGGAGACCCAGGACAGCCGGGACAGCACGTTGAGGATCGCGCCGCCGCCGAGCACCGGCGCGAAGGCCCGGATGACGTTGAGCGTGCCCCAGAAGTGCGTGTCCAGCTCCAGCCGGATCTTGTCCAGGTCTCCGGTGACCAGGTTGGTGTAGGTCGTGATGCCGGCATTGTTGATCAGCAGGTTGACGTCCCCGGCCTGCGCGGCCGCGGCGGCCACCGAAGCCGGATCGGTGATGTCCAGGGCCAGCACCTCGACGCCGGGGATGTCGACGAGCTCGGGATTACGCGCGGTGGCATAAACCTTGGCGGCGCCGCGGGCGAGCAGCTCGAGGACGAACTGCCGGCCGATACCGCGGTTGGCGCCGGTGACCAGCGCGACAGAACCAGAAATCTTCATGACGGCTACGCTAAAACCTGACGTTGACGTCAGAGGCAAGTGTGGTGACGGGCCTCACGAACACGGGCGGGAGAGACCATGCGGATCGGCGAGCTGGCCGGCACGGCGGGCGTGAGCGTACGGGCGCTGCGCTACTACGAGGAGCAGGGGCTGCTGGCCTCACAACGGACGCCGAGCGGGCAACGGACGTACCCGTCGGCGGCGCTGGACCGGGTGCAGCTCATCCAGCAGCTGTACGCCGCGGGCCTGTCCAGCCACACGATCCTGGAGCTGCTGCCGTGCGTGGACCGGGGCGTGAGCACCCCGGAGTCACAGGCCCGGCTGGCGGCGGAGCGCGACCGCATCGACCAGCAGATCACCGGCCTGCTCGCCACCCGCGACCGCCTGGACGCGGTGATCGCCGCCGCCGCTGACCCGACCCACCCGAGCTGCACGCGTATGACATCATAGTTGTCATGTTGGCGCGCGGAGCTGCCCTGTACGAGGTCCTGCGGCACGTACGGCCGCTGGTCCTGAACTCGGCCCGGGTCGTCGAGGCGGCACTGCGGCCGGAAGGCCTGAGCGTGGGCACCCGCGCAGTGCTGGAAGTCCTCGCCGAGCACGGCCCGGCGACCGTCCCGGCCATCGGCGACCGGCTCGACCTGGCCCGGCAAGGCGTCCAGCGGCACGTCAACGACCTGCTGAAACTGGGCTACGTGGAGTCCCGGCCGAATCCGGCCCACCGGCGGTCGGTGCTGATCGTGCTGACCGGCAGCGGAACCGAGGTGATCGGCCGGATCCGCGACGACGAACTGCGGCAGCTGGCCACGCTGGCCCCGGACTGCACCGAGCAGGAGATCGTGACGGCGGCCAAGGTCCTGGCCGCCCTGAGCCGCGACGTGCGGAGGCGGGCCGTATGAGCACCGACGCCGAGATCTACGCCCGGACGACCAGCAACCGTCTGCTGATCGCCGACTTCCTGGAGACCCTCGACGACACCCAGTGGCAGGCGCAGACACTGTGCGCCGGCTGGACCGTGGGTCATCTGGCCGCCCACTTCGTCCAGCCGATGCTGGTGGGCTTCGGCCGGTTCTTCGCGGTGGCCCTGCGCTACCGCGGCGACACGGACCGGACCGTGGACCACTTCACCCGGCGGCTGGCCCGTCAGCCTCGCAACGAGTTGATCGGCCTGCTGCGTGATCACGCCGCCGACCGGGTGAACCCGCCCCGGGTGGGGCCGCTCGGCCCGTTCGCCGACACGTGCGTGCACCTGCGGGACATCGCCCGGCCGTTGGGGCTGGCTGCGGACGTACCGGTGGAGGATTGGCGCATCCTGCTGGACTATCTGGTCTCGCCGGCGGTCGCGCCGGCGCTGGTGCCGCCGGGGCGGCTCGCCGGGCTGGAGCTCGTCGCCACCGACACGGACTGGCGAGGTGGGGGCGGCGAGCTGGTGACCGGCACGGCGGAGGCGCTGGGCATGGCGGCCTGCGGGCGAGCGGCAGCCATCGACGACCTGCAAGGCCCGGGCCGCGACATTCTCCTCGGCAGGCTTCCCTAAGCTCTCGCCCATGATCCGCCTTCGATCCACCGCCCTGCTGCTCGCCGGCGGCCTGTCGCTCGCAGCCTGCTCCCAGCCGGCGGCGCCCGCACCCGCATCCGCCGATCCGAAGGCGGCCCTCACTGCGTCGATCGCGGGACTGACGGCCGGCAACTACGCCTACACCGTCGCCATGGACGACATGCAGGTCACCGGCACGACCGACTTCCCCAGCGCCAGCGCGGCCTGGTCCACCACCTTCACCGACGCCGAACCCGAAGTGATCGACGAGCGGGTGATCGGAGAGGACAAGTACTCGCGAAAGACCCGGGACGCCCCGTGGGAACACCTGGACCTGTCCCGGATGCCCGAGGCCGTGGCCCGGCAGGGACTGACCATCACGAAACCCGACCGGACCGGGGCGACGCAACTGATCGGCATGGTCGACTCGGCCACAATGGACGGACCGACGATCCGGGGAAGGCTCGCCGTCACCAAGACGATCGGCGGAGGCATTGCCACGCAGCCGCTGGAGTTCAGGCTCGAGGGGGCCAGGCCGACGTTCACAGCCACTGTGGACGATCAGGGACGCTTGAGCCGGCTGGTGGTCGACGTGCCCGCCGCGACGGCACCGCCCGAGCCGGCCGGCGCCTGGACTCTGGACGTCACCGGCTACGGCACCACGCCGACACCCACACGGCCCACCCCGACCAAGGAGGCCCCGGAGGACCGTTACGAGATCACCGGGACCTGATCCGGTGCCGGACCAGGGGCAGGTAGACCTCGTCGACGATCTCGGTGAGGACCTCGTCCGGGGCCGACGGCACCCCCCGGGTCACGAACTCGTTGCGCAGCAACACGATCGCCACCGTCGCCACCCGGGGGTGCAGCGACTCCGGGGCCGCCTCGCCGCGGGCCACCGCCCGGCCCAAAACCGTCAGCCACATCGCGGTCATCGCATCGGTCGACTGCTCCGGCAGCTGGGCCACCAGCTTCTGGGCGCTGCCCGCAGCCGCCAGCAGGTCGCGCAGAACCGCGCCCAGGGGCGAGCTCCAGTGCCGGTTCGCCCGGCGCAGCAGTTCCAGGGCGTCGCCGCGGAGGGTGCCCGTGTCCGGCGGCTGGATCGCCGTGGCCAGGTGGCGGTAGGCGGCGATGCCCAGGGCCAGGCGGTCCGGCCAGCGGCGGTAGATCGCGTTCTTGTTGGTGCCCGCGCGGCTGGCGACCCGGTCCATGGTCAGGCCGGCGAAGCCGTTCTCGGTCAGTTCGTCGGCCGCGGCGCGGAGGATCGCCTCCTCCAGCGCCGCCCCCCGGCGGCGGGTCTGGGTCATCGGTTCTCCTCCGCCTCGGTACTCGTCGTTCCCTCTCAGCATCAGCTTGACCTCCTCCCAGAGTCAAAATAGGGTACGGCCAGTACCCAACGGGAGGAGAAGAACGTGCGGGCCAGGGGCATCACCTACGACACCGGGTTCGTCCGCCACGGCGTCAACTCGCGGCGGCGCTTCGAGCCGGAGCTGGTCGAGCGGGAGCTCACGATCATCCGGGACGACCTGCACTGCAACGCCGTACGTGTCACCGGCGGCGACCCCGAGCGGATCGACTTCGCCGCGGCGATCGCGGCCGGGCTCGGGCTGGAGGTCTGGTTCTCGCCGTACCCGCTGGAGCTGGGCGCCGACGAGATGCTGGCGCTGTTCGCCGACTGTGCCGAGCGGGCGGAACGGCTGCGGGTGCGCGGCTGCGAGGTCGTGTTCGTCACCGGCGCGGAGCTCAGCATCATGTCCCCGGATTTCCTGCCCGGTGACAGCCTCGAGGAGCGGCTCGCGCTGCTGAGCGAGCCGGACCGCGTCCGTGCGGTGCTCGCCGGGGTCGGCGACCGGGTCAACGATTTCCTCGGCAAGGCGGTGGCCGTCGTCCGGGAGCGCTTCGGCGGCCGGGTCACCTACGCCTCCGTGCCCATCGACCGGGTGGACTGGACGCCGTTCGACATCGTCGCCATGGACGTCTACCGGTCGGCCGCCATCGCCGGGAACTTCGCCGAGCTGGTCGCGCAGGGCCTGCGCAGCCCGGACCTGCAGGGCAAGCCCGTCGCGATCACCGAGTTCGGCTCGGCCACGTACCGCGGCGCCGGCGACCGCGGGGCGCAGGGCCTGGAGATCGTCGAGTACGGCGACAGCGGCCCGTTGCGGCTGACCGGCGACCACCTCCGCGACGAGGACGGCCAGGCCACCTACCTCCGCGAGCTGCTGGAGGTCTTCGACTCGGCCGGCGTCGACGCCACCTTCGTCTTCATCTTCGCCCTCTACGACCACCCGCACCGCCCCGGCGGCGACCCCCGCGACGACCTCGACCTGGCCAGCTACGGCATCGTGAAGGTGTACGAGGACCGCCCCGGCGACACCTACCCCGATCTGCCCTGGGAGCCGAAGGCCGCGTTCACCGCGCTCGCCGAGGTCTACGGCAAAGGCTGACGACCTTGCGGGGCCCTGCCAACATCGCGGGGTGCGCAGCCTCGCCGTGTCAGCCGTGATCGTCGCCTGCGTACTGCTCTTTCATCGAGCCGTGCCCAACACCGTCGGGCATCTCGGCAGTCTCGTGGAGACGTTCCTGCCCTGGCTCGGTTTGACCATCCCGGTGCTGTTCGCCCTGGCGTGGTGGCGCCGTTCCCGGATCGCCGCCCTGGCCACGCTGTTGCCGCTCGCCGCCTGGCTCGGCCTCTTCGGCGGCCATCTGCTGCCGGACGGCGACTCCCCCTACGACCTCACCGCCGTGCAGCACAACGTCAGCGACGAGAACGCCGACCCGGCCGGCACGGTCCGCGAGCTGGTGCAGGTACGGCCCGACCTGATCGCCCTGGAGGAGGTGACGCCGGCCGCCCTGCCCGCCTACCTCGCGGCGATGCCGGCGGAGTACGCGCACCACACCGTGCAGGGCACGGTCGGGTTGTGGTCGCGGTATCCGCTGACCGAGGCGGCACTGGTCGACATCCGGCCGAGCGGGGTCGGCACCGACTGGAACCGGGGACTGCGAGCCGTCGCCGAGCTGCCCGGCGGGGACGTCGCTGTTTACGTCGCCCATCTGCCCTCGGTGCGGATCGGGGCGGGCGGGCTCAGCTCGTCGCGGCGGGACGAGAGCGCTGCCCGGCTCGGCCGGATGATCGCCGCCGAGCCGATCGCCAAGGTGCTGCTCCTCGGCGACCTGAACTACACGGTGGACGACCGTGCGCTGGCGCCGCTCAGCGCGGAGCTGCGTACGGCCCGGTCGACGTTCGCCTTCAGCTGGCCGGCCCGGGCTCCGGTGGCGCGGATCGACCAGATCATGGGACGGTCGGTGACCGTCACCGAGCTCTGGTCCCTTCCGGCGACCGGCAGTGACCACCTGCCCGTCGCGGCCCGGGTCCGGCTCTGATGGGATACCCCGATGAGCAGCATCATCAGATTCTTCGTCGCCGCCGATGACGAGGCCGCCGAGGCCCAGGTCGACGGCGGTCCGGACGCCGGCCACGAGTCGGTCACCTACGGCAACTTCGACGCCGACCTGGCCCTGCTGGAGTGGGACAGCCTGCTGACCGGCCGCAGCTTCGACGACGCGCTCGCGGCGTCCGCCTCGGCGGTCATCGCCGACGAGGACGACGGCGCCCAGGTCGTCGCCGCCTCCGTGGAGCTCCAGGCGGCGCTCAGTCGCGCGAGCGCAGCGGAGCTGGAGCAGGTGGCCCGGCGGTGGGCCGCCGAACGGGCCGCCGAGGGCGAACCCATCGACCCGGAGCTGGCGACCGAGATCCTCGGCGCGGTCGGCCGGCTCGCTCGCACCGAGGAGCAGCGGCTGTACTGCTGGATCAGCTAGCCGCGTAGCCGATGACGCTCTTCAGACCGGGCGGCAGCGGATGCTCGTCGTCGGCGAAGGAGTCGCCCACGGTCGCCGCCACCCCGTGGGCGCGCAGCAGAGCCGGGACCGTGGTGGTGTCGATCAGCACGTTGCCGTGGTGCTCGTCGTCGCGGCGGTAGGTGCCGTCCGGGAGCCGGACGAAGGTGGTCAGCTCCCGGTCGAAGCGGTCCGGCGCCGGCCGGCTGAACCGGGTCACGATCGCCCAGTCGGCGCCGGCCCGGCCCTGCCCCACCGCGTCCGCCCGGGCCGTGCCCCAGTCCAGGTCGCACAGGTCCAGGGCGAGCACTCCGCCCGGCAGCAACGCGTCGGCCAGCGCGCCCAGCCCGCGCTGGACCGCCGCGGTGTCCGGCAGATAGTTCAGGGCGTGCCCGACCCCGACGATCGCGTCGGCCCGGGGCACCGGCTCGTCCGGCAGGACCAGGGTCCGGATGTCCGTAGCGCCCGGCACGGCGGCCCGAGCGAGCTCGAGCATCGCCGGCGCGGCATCCGTGGCGACGACCCGGTGACCGGCCTGCACCAGGAATCTGGTCAGCAGGCCGGTCCCGCAGCCGATCTCCAGGACCAGGCCGCCGCGTTTCCGCACCGGTTCCAGCAGGGCCAGGATGCCGGGCGCGCAGGCGGCGGCGTGGAAGCCGTACCCCTGGTCGGTGACATAGGCGAGGTCGGAGCGGAAGGAAGACATCCGCTCATCCTCGCCCACGGTCAGCTCGTCTCACCGGCCATGCTGAAGCTGCGCAGCCGGTCCACCGCGGCCAGGGTGCAGCCCAGGACGAAGATCACCGCCAGCACCACGGACGCCGTGAGGGAGACTTTGGACTCCAGGATGGCGGTCGGGGCGATCTTGTCGGCGATCGTGATCACGTACTGCTCGATGGACAGCACCCGGGTGCCGCTGACGAAGCGGCCCAGCAGGCCCTCCCAGACCAGGATGTAGACCAGGCCGAGCAGCACCGGCCGGCGGGTCAGCAGGCTCAGCAGCAGGAAGAACGCCGAGTACGCGCACGCACCGACCACCGCGGCCGCCGCCAGGCCCAGGCCCAGTCGCGCCGAGTCGGCCAGCGCGCCCGCCACGAACAGCGGCACCGCCGACGTCACCGCGCTGACCCCGATCGCGACGCCCAGCTTGGCCAGGATGATGTCGCGGCGGGGCAGCGGCTTGGTCAGGATGTGCACGATCGTGCCGTCGTCCACTTCGGAGCCGAGCACGCCGGTGCCCACGATCAGGCTGATCACCGGGAGCACCACGGCCAGGCCCAGGCCGACCAGCACCGGGGCGCCCCAGTCGGCCGGGTTGACGTCGTAGGAGCGGCACAGCACGGCCAGGCCGACCAGCAGCAGCGGCAGGGGCAGCAGCAGGAGCACCCGGCGCCGGCCGAACAGGCCGCGGGCAGTGATCCACGCAACGGTCGACACGTCAGGCCTCCAGCAGGTAGGAGAAGACACTCTCCAGGGATTCGTCGGAGGGCAGCAGCTTGCGCAGCCGGATGCCCTCACCGATGGCGATGCGCGGCAGTGCGCGGGTGAAGCTGCCGTAGTCGGACGCGCGTACGGTCAGCCCGGCGTTGTCGATCTCCACGCCGCTGACCGACTTCTCGCCGATCAGGGCCACGGCCAGCCGGCGGTCGTCGGACGACTGCACGGCGAAGACGTGCGGGCGGTTGGTCATCAGCCGGCGGATCCGGCGGTAGTCGCCCGAGGCGGCGAGCCGGCCCGCCACGATCACCTGGACCGTGCCCGAGACCTGCTCCACCTCCTCCAGGATGTGCGAGCTGAACAGGATCGTGTGGCCCCGGTCGCCCAGCTCGTGCAGCAGGCCCATCATGTGCATCCGCTGCCGCGGGTCCATACCGTTGAACGGCTCGTCCAGCAGCAGCACCTGCGGGTCGTGCACCAGGGCCGCGGCGACCCGGGTGCGCTGGCGCATGCCCTTGGAGTAGGTCTCGATCCGGCGGTCTGCGGCGTCGGTCATCTCGACCAGGTGCAGTGCCCGCTCGGCAGCGGCCTTCGGGTCGGGCAGCTTCTGCATCTTGGCGCTGGCCTGGACGAACTCGCGGGCGGTGAGGAAGCCGTGCACCGCCTCGCGCTCGGCGACCAGGCCGAGCCGGCGGTAGATCTCCGGGTTGCGCCAGGTCGGCGCGCCGTCGACGGTCACCGTGCCGCGCGAGGGCGACAGGAAGCCCGCCATCATGTGCAGCACGGTGGTCTTGCCGGCCCCGTTCGGGCCGAGCAGGCCGGTGACGCCCGGTTCCAGCGTCATGCTGATGTCGTTGACCGCCACCACGTTGCCGTACCAGCGGGACACGTTCTCGAGCTCGACTGTGGTCACAGCGAGGCCACCCTCCGGTAGCGGGCCAGTAGCAGCAGCAGGCAGGTGGCGATCAGGGTGGCCGCCTCGATGGCGTACACCACGCCGAACTCGCCGATGTTCAGGCCCGTGTTGGCCCCGCTGATCAGCCACTGCCCGACGCCGCTGACCACGGTCATCGGGCTGGCCAGGCCGGCCAGGTCCTGCGCGGTGGACGACGGCAGGATGGACAGCACACCGACCACCGGGGTGGTCATCAGGAAGACGGCGACGATGCCGCCGGCGGCGAACGCCCGCTTGCCGGTCAGGGAGGCGATCAGCAGGCCGATCGCGGTGAAGAGCAGCGCCCAGATCAGGCTGTAGCCCCAGGCCGGGAGCAGGTCCTCGATCTCGTTCCAGACCCCGGACATCCCGGTCTTGGTGGTGAACGCGCCGCCCAGGAAGATGATGAACTGCGGGCCGGCCAGCAGGATCCACACCGCGGTCACCATCGCGGCGACCTTGGCACCGATGTAGTCGGCGGCCCGCAACGGCCGGCTGAAGTAGAGCGGCAGCACCCCCGAGCGCAGGTCGCGGGAGACCAGCTCCGGAGCCACGATCGCGACGAAGAAGATGATCAGCCAGCTCATCGCGTCGGCGAACTGGATGTAGTTGAGCGGCAGGGTGCCGAGCTGGGCGCGTACCGCCGCGAGGATCACCGCGACCAGGGCGACGATCCCGAAGACCAGCCACGGGAAGATCTTGGCCTTGGCCGACCGGCCGAAGCCGTAGGCCGCGCGCAGGCCGTGCACGTAGATGGCGGCGAACACGGCGCCGCGGCCCAGCCGCGGGCCGGTGTAGCGCTGGTATCCGATGTCGTGGATGACGCTCGACTCAGGCATCCGCGGTCTCCCTCGTGGCGAAGAGCTCGGCCACCCGGTGGCGTCGCTGGTCCAGGCGGTGCAGCGGCAGATCGAGATCGGCCACCACCTGCAGGACGTGGTCGTAGGTGGCCTCCTGGGTCAGCGGCACGAGCAGCATCCGGCCGTCCCGGGTGACCGGCAGCTCCAGCGCTTCCAGCGCCGCCGCCAGTTCGTCCGTACCCTCGCTGACCTCGACCGCCAGCACCTCGCTGGCCTCGGTCATGGCCGAGATGCGGTCGGCGCGCAGCAGCCGGCCGCCCTCGATCGCGACCAGCGAGTCGCAGATCCGCTCGACCTCGCCGAGCAGGTGCGAGCAGACCACCACCGAGATGCCGAACTCGTTGCCGATGCGCTGGATCAACGCCAGCATGGCGTCGCGCCCGGCCGGGTCCAGGCCGTTGGTCGGCTCGTCGAGCAGCAGCAGGTCGGGGTCGTGCACCAGGGCCTGGGCGAGCTTGACCCGCTGCTTCATGCCGGTCGAGTAGCCGCCGATCTGCCGGTAGCGCTCCTCGTAGAGCCCGACGTGGCGCAGCGCCTCGGAGGCACGTTCGCGGGCGGCGGTGCGCGGCAGCCCGCTGATCCGGCCCAGGTGGGTGACGAACTCGGCGGCGGAGACGTCCGGGGGCAGCGCGTCGTGCTCCGGCATGTAGCCGACCTTGGCGCGGACCCGGTCGGGGTCGACGGTGGGATCGATGTCGAAGACCCGCACCTGCCCGCCGGTCGGCGCGATCAAGCCCAGCATGATCTTGATGAAGGTCGACTTGCCGGCGCCGTTGGCGCCGACCAGTCCGATGATCCCGGGCTCGACAGCGACGGTGAGGTCATGCAGGGCGGTCACCTGCGTGCCGTACGTCTTGGTCAACCCTTGGGTAACGATGAGGCTCACAGCCGACAGCCTAGGAACCCGTGTCACCGAAGCGGATCAGGTAAACCCCCGAGTCCCCCCTGAGTACGGGACACACGGCGACTGGATCACATGCAAAGATGCCGCTGGATTTCATCGGACATCGAAGCAACACGGGGGTACGGCGCATGGCACCACGCCTGACGAAGCGCGCACGGCACGGCAGACATCGGCTCACTCAGGCGCTCGCAGGCATCGCTGTCGCCGCCGCGCTGCTCACCGCCCCGCAGACCGCCTCCGCCGCGACCGAGGAGCCCGTACCGTCCGCCTCGGCGTCGGCTCCCGCCGAGCCGTCCCCGCCGGTCACGCCGAGCCCGTCGGCCGATGAGACCACCCCCGCGGCGACCCCTGATCCGTCCCTGCCGTCCAGCCCGAGCAAAGCGCCGCAGCCGACGGCGCAGCCCAAGCCGAAGCCGAGCAGGGCTGACGTGGCCGCCGCCGAGCCCTGCGGTGGTGTGATCACCCTCGGCACGGCAGTGGACTGCGAGGAGATCAAGGACAAGCAGAAGCACGTCTACACGCTGACCACCACGGCGGACGGCGAGCGGCTGATCCTTGTGCTGCGCGCGCAGGTCGAGGGTGGCGAGAGCCTGAGCGGCACACTCACCAGCGCCGACGGCGAGACCAGCTGCTACCTGGGGACGTACCCGAGTGACTGTGTCCTCGGGGCCGCGGGCACTTACACGATCACGGTGAGCCTCTACTCCGGATCTGGCAGCAACGCCTACGCGCTCGGCGTCGACTCGCGGTCACACCCGTCGGCGTGCGCCACGCTGAAGAACGAATCCCTGGCCTTCCCGGTCACCACCACGCAGGGCACGCTGGCGGCCGGCTCGGCCGGGCGGTGCTACCGCATCGACCAGGCCGAGGACACGCTCGTCCGGATCTCGGTGGGCGGCGTCGGCGGTTCCGACGTGCGCGGCCAGCTGGAGAACGCGGCCGGCGAGAGCATCTGCTACCTGCAGGACGCCCGCGAGTGCACGCTGACCGGCGCCGGGCCGTACAGCTTCTTCGTGACCGAGCAGTACGGCGCCGCGACGGCTTACCGGGTCGCCGTGACCCGGTTGTCCGACCCGGCCGGCTGCGACGACGTGCCGGTGGCGACGTTCGGTGACCCGGGCGACCGCTCCGGTTCGGCGACGATCGGCGGCGAGAACGTCACCTGCCAGACCTTCACCGCGGCCGCCGGCCTGCACCTGCTCACCTTCGACAACTCCCAGTACCTGAACTGGCGGGTGGCCGACCGCACCGGTGCTGTGCTCTGCAGCAAGTGGGGTGAGCAGCGCGAGCTGTGCCCGCTGCCCGCCGCGGGCACGTACACGCTGTTCGGCGAGAGCAGCGACTCCTGGGTCGACCCGCACACCGTCACCGTCGCCGTCTTCCCGCTCGCCTCGACGACGGGTTGCGGCCCGTCCGTCGGCACCGCCTGGGACACCCCGGCCGTACGGGTGCGGGTGACCTCGCCCCTGCAGGTCGAGTGCAACCCGCTCGACGCGCAGCCGGGCGACCGGATCGATCTGCGCTCGGGCGGCTGGATCACCGACGCCACCGGCGAGCGGATCTGCGACGCGGTCCGCGAGGACGACGAGAAGGGCTGTGTTTTGCCCGGGAACGGGCCGTACCGGATCATCTCGGAGCCGTCCTGGCGTGAGGACCCCGACGACCGGTGGGCCGAGATCGAGGCACGCCGGCTCAACAACCCGCAGGGATGCGCGACCGTCCCGGTCGGCCGGTACGGCGCCGCCCCGGCCGGTACGCCCACCGCGGCCGAGTGCCGCACGCTGACCGTGCCGGCCGCGGGCGAGTACCGCGTCGAGGTCGTCGACGACGAGAACTACCACGGCTACGGCACGATCTTCGACCAGGCCGGCAAGCGCGTGTGCGAGGTCGGCAGCTGCACCTTCCCGGCGCCGGCGTCGTACACGCTGGTGACCGAGGGCAGCACCTATGCCACGGTGCTGCTGCCGGCGGCCAGTGCCGCGAATGGCTGCGTGCAGGCGTCCGACCAGCCCACCGCCACCCCGGCCAAGGGTGAGTTCAAGGCCGCCGGTCAGTACGACTGCCTGCTCCTGCCCGCCCCCACGGGCGCCGGCCTGGCCCTGCTCAAGCCGCAGGACGCCACCGGCACGGGCCGCCCGGAGATGACGGTGTACGACGCCACCGGCAACTACGAGTGCGACATCTACCAGCTCCGGGACTACTCCTGCGTGCTGGAGGGCACCGCGCCGTTCCACGTGGTGCTGCACCTCGACGAGGACACCGACTCCGTCACCGGGCCGTACGCGCTGACCTTCGCCCGTACCAGCGGCGGGCCGGCCTGTCCGACGCTGGCGAGCGGCGCCACGCCGTCGCTGACGCTGGGCGGCGACAAGTACGTCGGCTGCTTCACGTTGCCGGCCGGTCAGCACTCGGCGAGCGAGGTGCTGTCGTTCCGGCGTACCGCGGGGACCGGCAAGGCCCGGCTGTCCGTCTTCGGTCCGACCGGCTCGCGGCGTTGCTACACGCAGGCCTCCGACGCCAACTTCACTGTCTGCCAGCTGGAGGCGGGCGCCGCCACGGTCCTGGTCGAGGGCAGCACGGCGACGGGCACGTTCTCGTTCTCGCGCAGGGACGTCACCGCAGCCGCGACGGGTTGCACCCAGATCACGTCCACAGTGATCGGTTCGCCCTCGCTGACCGGCACCCTGTCCTCCCGCGGGGATCTGCGCTGCTACCAGGTGTCGGCGAACGCGGCCGACCGGGTGCTCATCGACAGTCGCGACGCCGATAACGTGTCGCGCACGATCGTGCTGGACCCGGACGGCGAGACCACCAGCTGCGCCGGTTACGTCAGCGCCTGCGCGGTCACCGGTGAGAGCAAGTACCAGGTGCTGGTGTGGAGCCTGGGCACCGGCAGCACGGCGTACCAGCTCAATGTGTGGAAGGTGTGGGCCAACGGTCAGCCGCCCGCCGAGTGTGCCAAGGTGCCGTCGGCCGCGTACGGCTTCGGCCCGTACACCGGCACGCTGAGCAGCACGAAGCCCGCGCTGTGCGTGGTCGCCCCGGCCAGCTACTACGACGACCTGACCATCGACGTCAACAACCCCGACGACCCGGACGACGGCTTCTTCTGGGACGCCGGCATGTACGTGGTCACCGGCAGCAGCGGCATGCAGAGCTGCGCGATCGGCGAGGGCGGGTTCCACTGCTGGCACGGGCGGCAGCCGCTCGAGCCGACCGTGTACCTGCTGACCAACGGCAATCGCGCGAGTGAGCACCCGTACCGGCTCGATGCGACCTGCCACAGCCCGCTCTGCGGCGGGGAAAAGTTCACCGCGACGGCGGCCGCGCCGGCGTCGGTGGCCAACGGCGCCAAGCGCACCATCACCGTCACCGGCACGTCCCTGCACCTGCGGGACACGGTCCTGGTCACACCGTCGGGCAGCCCGGCGTTGACCGCGACCGTCAAGTCGGTGTCGGCGGATCGCCGGACGCTGACCGCCGAGGTCGATCTGACCACGGCTCCCACCGGCCCGGTCGCGCTGAGCATCGACTCGTTCGGCGCCGACGCCGAGCCGGTCGTGCTGGCCAACGCCTTCACCGTCACGCTGACGGCGTTGCAGGCCACCAAGGCACCGGCGATCACCGGCACCGTCGCGGTCGGCTCGACGGTCAAGGTCTCGGCCGGCAGCTGGACGCCCGCGGCGACGTCGTACACCTACCAGTGGCGGGCCAACGGGTCGGCGATCCGGGGTGCGAGCGGGTCGTCGTACCCGGTCGGCGCCGCGGTGCTCGGCAAGCGGCTCACGGTGACCGTCACCGCGATCCGGTCGGGCCACCAGGCCGGGTCGGCGACCTCCGCGGCGTCGGTCGCGGTCGCCAAGGGCAAGGCCCCGGCGGCCACCAAGAAGCCGGCCATCACCGGTACGGCCAAGGTCGGCCGCACGGTCAAGGTGTCCGCCGGCACCTGGTCGCCGAAGGCCGACTCGTACCGCTACGAGTGGCGGCTGGGCGGCAAGCTCATCCGCGGCGCCACCAAGTCGTCGCTGAAGCTGACCTCCTCGATGCGCAACAAGAAGGTCACCGTCACGGTGATCGCCCGCAAGACCGGCTACACCGACGGCAAGGCCACCAGCAAGGCCGTCACCGTCCGCCGCTGAGCCGCGGCAATTCGGCTTACGGCAGGCTGGGCGCGACGTCGACCTGGAAGATCGGCATCTTGCCCAGCTTGCGGTAGGCCATCAGGGCCTCCGGGGTCGCGTCCACCGACGAGTCGCGACCGTCCTGGTTGTGCGGGGTGTCGAAGTGCACCAGCGCCCGGATCTTCGGGAAGTTGCGGATCTGCCGGCCCACCTCGCGGTAGAACTCCGCCTTGTGCCCGGGGTTCTTCTTCGAGGACCAGACGCCCCACTCGGCCACCATCAGCGGCTTGTCCGGGTGCTTGCTCGCGGCCCAGTTGTAGAAGCCGGGCCAGTTCGGGCGGGCCGAGCTCTGCCGGTTCAGCAGTTCGGCGAAGTCACCGTGGCCGTAGCCGGGGTCGCTGTAGGCGTACGTGTCGAAGCCGATCCAGTCGACCACGTCGTTGCCGGGGTACATGTCGTCGAACCACTTCTTGCTGGTGTGCGGCACGTACGCCATGTGCACCAGCACGGTGACGAGGTTGTCGACCCCGTGCCCGCGCAGCCGCTTGACCACGTACCGGTACATGTCCGAGTAGTCCTCGGCGGTGTAGCCGGAGCCCTTCTTCTCCTTGACGTTGTCCTCGGCCTCGTGGTGCACCGTGAAGAAGAACTGCTCCGGGTAGTCCTTGTTGATGTGCCGGGCCAGCCGGTCGAGGAACGCGTCGGTGGCCTTGTCGCCCTTGGCGATGGCGGCCCAGGAGGCTCCGGCCGGCTTCCAGTTCAGGAAGAGGATGCGTTCGCGGCCGGGTTCGCGCGCGATCTTCCGCTCCGCCTCCGTCGGGAAGAGCTGCCGGTTGCCCTTGTGGTAGGCGTGGTAGACGGCCTGGTGCCGGTCGGTCTTGCGTTCGAAGTCGGCCAGCGCGCGCCGGCCGCGGTCGTCGGTGAAGGCGCCGGGGGCCACGCCCCAGAGCACGCCGCAGGACGGGACGAGTTTGCGCCCGGTGCGACAGCGCTGCCCGTTGCGGTCACGCATCGCCGGCTGGGGTGCGGCCAGCGCGGTCTGTCCCGGGCCCGGCCGGCCGGCCGAGGCACTCGGGGCGGCCGAGCCGGACGGTACGGGCACTCCCGAGGCGCTGGGTCCGGCCGTCGGGGCGCCGGGGATCGCCGGCACGCCGGGTTCCGCCGGCGGCCGGGCGCCGGGCAGCGGGGGCAGGGGCCCGCCGGGCCGGGTGACCACGGGTTCGGTGCCGGGCAGTCCGAGCTGATCGACGCCGCCGGTCCAGGCCCACGACAGGGTGGCCACCACGGAGAGGGCAAAGATCGCCGTCATGGCGATGAGGTGCAGGAGCCTGGTCCGGCGCGGTCGACGTCTCACGATCGCCCACTATCCGACCTAAAGTCCGTTTTGTCGACTACCACCGCCGGTTCGCCGCGTGGCGACGGTCTAGATCAGACAGAGTGCCGACCCCGCTCGACCGCAAGGAGTGCGGCTGCGAAACTGTCCCTCAAGCCGCTGCAAGGGGAGTCTTAGGTGAACGACGGTTCTGTGCTGCCCGAGGACGTGCTGCGTGACGCGCCGTCGTACACGCCGCGCGCACACGAACTCGCCGACCTGGAGTTGCTGCTCTCCGGGGCGTACGCGCCGCTGACCGGCTTCCTCGGGCGGGCCGACCTGACGGCCCTGCGCCGCCGCGGCCGGCTCGCCGACGGGACCCCGTGGCCGGTCGGGGTCACCTGCGAGATCCCCGCCGAGATGGGCGCGGCCCTGAACCTGGACGATCCGCTGCGCCGCACGGTGGTGCTCACCGACCCCGAGGGCGCGCCCGTCGCCGCGGTGGAGGTCAGCGACGCCTGGCCGACCACCGAGCAGATGTACGCCATCGGCGGCACGGTGCGCCGGATGGGCGACGGCGGGCACGGACCGTTCCAACGGCTGCGGCGTACCCCCGAGGAAGTGAAGGCCCTGCTCCCGCCGGGCCGGGTCCTCGGGGTCATCGCCGACCGGCCGCTGCACCGCCCGCAGCTGGCCCAGATCGCGCACGCCGCCCGCACCCTGGCGGCACACCTGCTGATCATCATCCCGGTCACCGGCCCCGGCCCGGACGGGCTGCCGCCGGAGGCGCTGGTCCGCGCGATCTTCGCGGCCCGCGACCGGATGCCGCCGGCCACGATCGTCGCGGTGCCGCTGATGCCGCGCAACGACGAGATGCGCGACGCGCTGCTGCGGGCCCGGGTGGCGACGGCGTACGGCGTCACCCACGTCCTGTCCACCGGCGACATGCTCTCCGGCGGCGGCCTGCGGGTGCTGGTCCCCCGCGAGCTCGCCTACGACAACCGCGACGGTCAGTGGCGCTGGCGCGACGACATCCCGCCCCGCAACCGCCGGCTGGCGATGACCCCGGCCGAGGTGGAGGACCTGCTCGACCGCGGCTTCCCGCTGCCCGAGTGGCACACCCCGCCGGCCGTGGCCAAGGAGCTGTCCCGGGTCCGGCCACCGCGCCGCCACCGCGGCCTGGTCGTCTTCTTCACCGGCTTCTCCGGCTCCGGCAAGTCCACGATCGCCCGCGGCCTGGCCGACTCGCTGCGGGAGAGCGGCGAGCGCACGATCACCTTCCTCGACGGCGACGTGGTGCGCCGCGAGCTCTCGGCCGGGCTCGGGTTCAGCCGGGCCGACCGGGACCGCAACGTACGGCGGATCGGCTGGGTGGCGGCCGAGGTGGCCCGACACCGCGGCATGTCCATCGCCTGCCCGATCGCCCCGTACGCCGACGCCCGGGCCGCCGTACGCGCGATGGCCACCGAGGCCGGGGCCGGGTTCGTGCTGGTGCACGTGGCGACCCCGCTGGAGGTCTGCGAGCGCCGCGACCGCAAGGGCCTGTACGCCCGCGCCCGGGCCGGCCAGCTGCGCGGGATGACCGGCATCGACGACCCGTACGAGGTGCCGGCGGACGCCGAGCTGACCCTGGACACCACGGACATGACCGTGGTCGAGGCGATCGATGTGGTGCTGGCGTACCTGGTGGAGAGCGGCTGGGTGGAACCGAACATGAAGTAACCGGTGGCGGCGGAGTAGTTACGCATCGGCGCACGGGCCGTTTACCCCCTACGGGGGCGAAACGCCCGATTGCCGTCAACTCACTCCACACCCCGAAAGGGCCGCCGAACCGATGGAAGATCCGCGCCCGGTGTCCGCCGACCTCTCGCATTACCTGGGCGTCTTCCGCCGGCACTGGTGGGTCGTGCTCGCCGCCGCGGGGGCCGGGCTCGGGCTCGGCGCCCTGGTCACCCAGGTCGTGCCCAAGGTCTACGAATCATCGACCTCGGTGCTGGTGCAGGCCGTGTCCGGGGACACCAACGCCTCCGGCGGCCGGACCAAGGGCCCGATCAACCTGGACACCGAGGCCCAGCTGGTCGGCTCGGGCGCGGTCGCGGTCAAGGCCGCAGCCCTGCTGCGCTCGCCGATCTCGCCGATCGAGCTGGCCCACGACGTCTCCGTCGAGGTGCCGGCCAACACCACCGTGCTGGTGATCCGCTTCCAGGCGGACAACCCGCAGGGCGCGCAGGCCGGGTCGCACGCGTTCGCGGAGGCGTACCTGCGCAACCGCGAGGAGACCGCCCGGGCCGAGCTGGACCAGAAGATCAAGACGCTGAACCTCAAGGCCAAACAGCTCACCACGAACCTGACCAGCATCAACAACCGGCTGGCCAAGGCGTCGGACGGCAGCTTCGAGCGCGGCAACCTGGAGAGCCTGCGCAACAACTCGCAGAACCAGCTCAACAGCATCACCGGCCGGCTCAACGAGCTGACCACCGCCACCGTCAGCGCCGGCAGCATCATCAGCGACGCCCGCGTACCGGAGACCCCGATCAGCCCGAACGCGATGCTCAACATCGCCACCGGCGGGATGGTGGGGCTGCTGGCCGGGCTGGCACTGGCCTTCATCCGGGAACGCTTCGACCGGCGCCTGCGCAGCGCGGCCGACGTACGCGACCGGGGGCGGATCCCGGTGCTGGCGGCGCTGGACGAGCGGACCACCCCGCACTTCGACGACGTGCTGCAGCCGTACGGGCCGGGCGGGCGGGTCTTCAACCGGCTGCGCAACGAGATCCTGGCCAGCCTGAACAGCGGGGACCAGATCATCGTGGTGACCGGGGCCAGCCGGGGCTCGGCGACCACGCTGGTGGCGGCGAACCTGGCTGCCGCGCTGGCGCGTACCGGAAGTGATGTCGTGCTGATCGGCGCGCACCTGCCGGACAGCGTCGTGGACGCGGCCCCGCTGGCCCGGATGCTCGGCGTCGCGCCGATGCCGGGCCTGTCCGACCTGCTGGCCGGCCGGATCGGCCTGCACAAGGCGATGCAGCGGACCCCGCGCATCCCGTCGCTGCGGGTCATCACGACCGGCGGCGCAGCGACCGCGGCCGGGCTGATGCAGTCCCAGCGGCTGCGCGACACGTTGGAGGCGCTGCGCCGGCAGACCGGTTACGTGGTCATCGAGGCGCCGTCGACCAGCAGCAGCGCCGACGCGCAGAGCCTGGCCAGCCTGGCCGACGCGGCCATCCTCGCGGTCGAGCTGCGCCGGGCCAAGCGCCCGGCCCTGCTGGACGCGGCCGAGCAGCTCAGCCGGGTCGGCACGCCGCTGCTGGGTGCCGTAGTGCTGCCCCGGCTGAACGCGATGCGGGCCGACGAGCAGAACCTGCCGGTGGTCACCCTGCCGGCCGAGCGCCGGCCCGAACCGCGGCCCACGCAGCGGCCGGAGCAGCAGCACAGCGAGGAACGGTCGGAGCCGCGCCCGGACGAGACCGCGGTGCTGGACACCGAGCGCACCCAGCAGATGCGGCGGGTGCCGGCCGGTCCCACGCCGGGCGGATCCTCGATGGGCGGCCCGGTCCGCCCGCGCCCGAGCGAGCTGGACGAGGTCACCGCGATCATCGACCTGGGCTCGGCGGGCACCCAGACCAAGACGGCCGAGAAGACCGGCGAGCAGCCGGACGAGAAGTGACGCTGGTCGTCCCGGGCGGCCCTGGCACCACCAGCACCCGGGCCGCCGGGCCCGCGCACAGCGCCCCGGCGAAGCGGACGACCGCCCTGCCGGCCTGGCCGCTGGCGAGCATGCTGGCGTTCTATCCCCTGTGGTGGGCGCTCGGCCTGGGCGTGCTGATCTTCCCGCTGATGGCGGTGCCGATGCTGGTGCTGCTGCTGCGCCGGCGGGCCGCCGGCCGGCCCGTGCTGCTGCCGCCCGGCTTCGCCTGGTGGCTGCTGTTCCTGGCCGCGGTCGTGGTGAGCATCGCGGCGCTGGGCGCCGACCCGAGCGGGACGGTGGCCGAGCCGGCGAGCGGCCGCCTGATCGCGGTCGTCTACCGGCTGTCCCTGTACGCGTCCCTGACCGTCCTGCTGGTGTACGCGGGCAACCTCACCGAGCTCGAGCTCTCCCGCCGGCGCCTGGTCAAGCTGCTCGGCTGGCTCTTCGTCGTCACCGTGCTCGGCGGGCTGCTCGGCATGGTCGCCGGGCGGTTCGAGTTCACCTCGCCGGTCGAGCTGCTGCTGCCCCAGGGCCTGCGCAGCAAGGGTTTCGTGCAGTCGATGGTGCACCCGTACGCCGCGCAGATCATGGACCTGGTCGGCGGTGAGAAGCCCCGCCCGGCCGCGCCGTGGGGTTACACCAACACCTGGGGCAACAACTTCTGCCTGCTGATGGTCTGGCTGGTGGTGGCGGCCGGGGCCGCGCGGCGCGGTGGCGTCAAGCTGCTGGCGGCGCTCTGCCTGGGCGTCTCGATCGTCCCGGCGGTCGTCTCGCTCAACCGCGGCCTGTGGATCGGCATCGGCGTGGTCGTGCTCTACGTCGCCGTCCGGTACGTGCTCATGGGCCGGCTGTGGGTCATCGCGGCGGTCCTGTTCGCCGCGGCCGGCCTGGTCCTCGCCCTGGTCGCCACCCCGCTCGGCGACACGGTCAACGCCCGCATCGACAACGGCAAGTCCAACGGGGTGCGCTCGTTCCTGATCGAGCGCGCAGTCGACGGTTTCGCCGAGTCCCCGGTGATCGGCTTCGGCTCGACCCGCAACACGATCGGCGGCCGCAACTCGATCACCGTCGGCGAGAGTTCCGAGTGTGAGCGCTGCGGCAACTTCACCGTCGGCGGCAACGGCCAGTTCTGGCAGCTGATGTACGCCCACGGCGCCGCCGGCACCATCGCCTACCTGGCCTTCTTCGGCTACGGGCTGTGGCGTTTCCGGCGCGACCGGACCCCGGTCGGGATCGCCGGCAGCGCCGCCATCGTCAGCTCCTTCTCGGCGATGCTCTGGTACAACTCGCTGGCCACCCCCCTGGTCTTCATGTTCCTGGCGTACGCGCTGCTCTGGCGCAACGAACAAGAGGCGAACAGATCCGGAGGGCCAGCCCATGAGTCCCGTTAAGACCGCACCCGCCGCCCTGACGGCGGGCGACTCGGCACTGCGCACGCAGTACCTCGCCGAGGTGCTGGAGCTGCTCTACCCGGCACCGTGCGACACCACCGGTGGCCCCGGCGAGCCGATCACCGAATACCTGGTAGTGCCGGACGCGCGCCGGCCCCGGCTGCTGGTGCCGAACACCTCCCGCCGGGTCGCCGCCGCGGCGGTACGCCGTTACGCCGAACCGCAGTCCCGCAGCGCCCGCCTCAAGCGGGACGCGGTGGTGGCGGCTCTGCGCACCGGCGCCTCCGGGGTGCTGCTGCGCGACCGGATCAAGGTCACCGGCCCGGCCGGGGAGAGCATCGACGGGCACCTGCGCCAGGAGCTGGGCCGTGAGCTGTCGGTCAGCATCCACATCGGACCGGCTCGGGCCAACCGCAAGCCGGTGCTGCAGCTCATCAGTCCCGAGGGCGAGACCTTCGGCTTCGGCAAGCTCGGCACCGGCCCGCTGACCCAGCGGCTGGTCAAGGCCGAGACCTCGGCGCTGACCGCGCTCGGCACCGTCGGGCTGACCAAGCTGGCCGTGCCGACCGTGCTGCACGCCGGGCAGTGGCGCGGCCTGCAGGTGCTGATCCAGTCGGCGCTGCCGGTCTGGCTGCCCCGGGCGCCGCTGACCCAGCGCCGGCTGATCGCCGCCATGCTCGACATCGCCGGGTGCTGCGGCTATCACAGCGGCACGCTGGTCGGCAGCGCGTACTGGGCCGAGTTGCGCGGGCGGCTGGCGGCGCTCGGCGACCGGCCCGAGGGGGTCGCGCTGACCTCGGCCGCGGAGCTGCTCGCCACCCACGCGGGGCAGCACACCCTGCGGTACGGCGCCTGGCACGGCGACTGGGCCCCATGGAACATGGCCAACCTTGCCGACGCGCTGCTGGTCTGGGACTGGGAACGCTTCGCCACCGGAGTGCCGGTCGGCTTCGACGCCGTGCACCACGAGTTGCAGAAGCGGATCCAATCCACCGGCGACGCCGCCGCCGCGGTCGAGGCGACCGTGCGCCGGGCCGGGGAGCTGCTCGCGCCGTTCGGGGTGGCCGACGAAGTCCGGGAGCTGACCGCCCTGCTCTACCTGATCGACCTGGCCGCGCGGTACCTGGCCGACCGCCAGGCCGAGGCGGGCGCCCGGCTGGGCGTGCTCGGCACCTGGCTGCTGCCGGTCCTGATCCGCCGGGTCGAAGAGCTGTGACCCGCCACCACACCATCGGAAGGCCGCAGTAACCATGGACGTCTCCAAAGTTCCGACACCCGTCAAGCGGGTCGTGCACCTGGGCACGCGCTCGTACGGCCGGCTCACCGCCCCGGCCCGGATGACCCCGTCGTTCCTGATCTGCGGTGGTCAGCGCTGCGGCACGACCTCGCTCTACCGCGCGCTCGCCGCGCACCCGGCGGTGCTCAAAGCGGTGCTGCACAAGGGCGTGCACTACTTCGACGTGTCCTACGACCGGGGCATGGGCTGGTACAAGGGCCACTTCCCGATGCAGCGCAGCGCGGAGAAGATCCGCACCCGCTACGGCGTGGACGCGCAGACCTTCGAGTCGAGCCCGTACTACATGTACCACCCGCAGGCGGCCGCCCGGATCGCCGCGGACCTGCCCGGGGCGAAGCTCGTGGTGCTGGTCCGGGACCCGGTCGAGCGGGCCTACTCGCAGCACCACCACGAGGTGGCCCGGGGCTTCGAGCAGGAACGCGACTTCGGCAACGCGCTGGCCCTCGAAGCCGCCCGGCTGCACCGCCAGGAGCACAAACTGGCGACCGACCCGACCTACTACTCCTTCGGCCACCAGCACCACGCCTACCGGGCCCGCGGCGAGTACGCCCGCTACCTGAGCGTGATGGCCCAGCACGTCGGCCGGGAACGCATCCACGTGGTGGAGAGCGAGCGGTTCTTCGCCGAGCCCGAGCAGACGTACGACGAGGTGTGCCGGTTCCTGGGTCTGCCGACCGACCTCGGGCACCCGCCGTTCGAACGGCACAACGCCCGGCCCCGGCAGTCCGACATGGACCCGGTGCTGCGCCAGGACCTGACCGAGCACTTCGCGCCGCACGACGACGCCCTGATCACGTGGCTGGGCCGGGTGCCCATCTGGCGCCAGGCATGACCGACTGCACCGAGCGCAGCGAGGGCCAGAAGGGCATGCCCAGCCGGTACAGCATGACCGTCACCGACGTCGCGGCGCCGGACCGCAGCGGCACCCGGGGCGTCGCCCGCGGCGGGCTGGCCAACATGGTCGGCTCGGCGCTGGCCGGCGGCACCGGCGTCGTGGTCACCTGGATCGTCGCCCGCAGCCTCGGCGCCGAGCAGGCCGGCGCGTTCTTCGCCGCCACGGCGGCCTTCGTGCTGGCCGGCGGGCTGGCCAAGCTGGGTACGCAGACGGGCCTGGTCTACTGGCCGGCCCGGCTGCGCGCCACCGGCCGCGACCACCTGCTCGGCGCCTGCCTGCGGATCGCGCTGACCCCGGTCGTCGTGCTCGCGCTGGTGCTGGCCGTCGCGATGTGGTTCGGTGCCCCGGCGATCGCCCACCTCACCGCCGAGGACTCGCCGCACGTCCTGGCCGGGCACACCACGGCCCTGCGGGTGCTGGCCGTCTTCCTGCCGTTGCAGGCGCTCACCGACGCGCTGCTCACCGCCACCCGCGGCTACAAGGCCATGCGGCCGACCGTCACCCTGGACCGCGTCATGCGCAGCACGCTGCAGTTGCTGTGCGTCGGCGCGGTCGGGGTGGCGACGCTGTGGGGCACGGCGACGTTGCCCGCGTTCGCGTTCGCCTGGGCGGTGCCGTATCTGCCGGTGGTGATCCTGGCGGCGGTCGCTCTGCGGCGCACGTACCTGGCCGCCCGGCCCGACGGCCCGCGCACCCGCCGCCGCGACCGCCGGCAGCTGCGTCGCGACTTCTGGCGGTTCACCGGGCCGCGGGCCCTGGCCAGCGTCGCGCAGCTGGCCCTGCAGCGCATCGACGTGCTGCTGGTGGCGGCCCTCGGCGGGCTGGCCCCGGCCGCGATCTACGCGGTCGCCGGCCGGTTCGTGGTGCTCATCCAGTTCGCCAACCAGGGCATCTCCCAGTCGGTGCAGCCGCGGCTGGCCGAGGCCCTCGCGGTCGGCGACCGGGACACCGCCAACCACCTCTACCAGACGGCCACCGGCTGGCTGGTGCTCGTCACCTGGCCGATCACCTTCCTGGTCATCCTGTTCGCGCCGGTCTACCTCGGACTGTTCGGCGCCGGCTACCGCAGCGGCGCGAACGTGGTGGTCGTGCTGGGCTGCGCGATGCTCGTCGCCACCGGCTGCGGCATGGTCGACATGGTGCTGGCGATGGCCGGGCGCACCTCCTGGAACCTGATCAACGTCCTGGTCGCGCTGGGCGTCACCGTCGGCCTGGACGTGCTGCTGATCCCCCGGTACGGCGCCCTCGGCGCCGCGATCGGGCTGGCCTGCGCGATGGTCGCCAACAACGTGCTGCCGCTGATCCAGGTGGGCCGGGCCGCCCGGCTGCACCCGTTCGGCCCCGGGACGCTGGCCGCCGCCGGGCTCTCCGTCGCCTGTTTCGGCGTCCTGCCCCGGCTCGTGACCGTCGTGGCGGGCGCCGGCCCGGCCGGCCTGTCGCTGGCTGTCGCGCTGGCCGTGCCCGCCTTCGCCGCCGGCGCGTGGCTGCTGCGCGGACGTCTCGGCCTCAACGCCTTCAAGCCCCGCAAGCTCACTCAGAGGAGGACCGGTTGACCACCGAATACACCAAGGTGTTCCAGGACGCCGAAGCCGTCGACAAGTACGAGCACGTCACGTACGCGCCGGACAGCTACGCGTCGCGGATCAACGAGCGGCAGCAGGCGTACCTGCGCAAGCTCGTCGCCCGGGAGTTCGACACCGCACCGGTGCAGCACGACTTCGCCTGTGGCACCGGGCGCGCCATCCGTACGCTGCACGGCCTAGTCCGCGAGGCGCACGGCTACGACACGTCCGCCGAGATGATGGCCAAGGCCGCCGAGGTGGGCTCGCAGGCGCACTGGCACCAGGTGCCGATGGACGGCCCGGTGCCGGAGCCGGTGCGGGCCGGACACCCGGCGATCGTGACGATGTTCCGGCTGCTGCTCAACGTGCACGCCGACGTGCGGGACCGGGCCATCGCGTTCGCCGCCAAGGCGTTGCCGGACGCGGCCTCCGGGCTGCTCGTGGTGGAGAACCACGGCAACGCCGGATCGCTGCGGCACCTGCGGGCCCGGCGGCACTCGGGGGAGCGCTGGTTCGCCGAGCTGTCCCACGAGGAGGTCGGCGAACTGCTCGACCGGCACGGCTTCGAGGTGATCGAACGGCGGGGCTTCTCGATGCTGACCGAGTCGCTGGACCACAAGCTGCTGGCCCGCGCCGCCGACGCGGCGGCCCGCAAACTGCCCGGCACCGACAGCTTCGCGGTCAACGTCCTCTACACCGCCCGGCGGAAGAAGTAGCCACTGTCATGCGCCGTGTTCTCGCCCTGCTGGGCCTGCTCGTCCTCGTGCTCGCCGGCTGCACCTCGCACCGGCGGGCCGAGCCCGAGCCCACGCCGTCCCCCGACCTGACCAGTGCGCCGGTGGCCGTGGCCGTGAACCCGGGCCCGTTCGAGGCCGGCCCGTTCGAGGCGCCGGAGACCGGTGCGTACCTGGGCGCCTGGATCAAGCCGGACGCCCTGACCCATGCCGGCCGGGTCGAGGCCGTCGACGGACTCGAGAAGGACCTCGGGCGCCCGCTCGACATCGTCAACACGTACCGGCGCTTCGACCAGATGGTCGGCACCGCGTCCGACGAGGAGTTCCTGGACACCGACGCCACGCTGATGGTCAGCTGGGCCACCGGGGACAACCGCTCGATCCTGGCCGGCGAGCACGACCGGCTGATCCGCCGGCAGGCCAAGGCCATCCGCAAGGTCAAGGAGCCGGTGCTGCTGCGGATCCGGTGGGAGATGGACCGGCCGAACCTGCGCGCCACGATGTGGTCCGGGGAGGACTACATCGCCGCGTACAAGCACATCCGGCAGATCTTCGCCGAGCAGCGGGTCAAGAACGTGTCGTGGGTCTGGTGCCCGACCGCGGAGGGCTTCATCCGCGGCGACGCGCCGGCCTTCTACCCGGGCGACGACCAGGTGGACTGGACCTGCGTGGACGTCTACGCCGGGAACCTGTTCCAGCCGATCGGTCAGCTCATGGGCCCGTTCCTGCAGTGGGCGGCGCAACGGCCCAAGCCGATCATCATCGGTGAGTTCGGGGTGGCCAAGGCGTGGGGCTCGGCCGGCCGGGCGGCCTGGCTGGCCGACGCCGAGCGCACCTTCAAGGCCAACAAGCAGATCAAGGCCGTCGTCTACTTCGAGTCCGACCCCGAGGGCAACGGGCCGAAGCAGCAGTTCCAGCTGGCCGGGGACAAACCCGCGTTCCAGCAGTTCGCCCGGCTGACCCGGGACCCTTACTTCAATCCCCGATAGGCCGCCCGCGGCCGCCGGGCGCCCACCCGCCCGGCGGCCGCGGGTGTGTCCGGGTCATCGGCGGGCGGCGGCGCCGGCCAGCAGCCGCATCGCGTACGGGGCGTCGTGCTTGAGGTAGCGCCCGGCCAGCCGCCCCGGGTCGGTCCCCAGCCGGTGGGCCCACTCCAGACCGGTCTTCTGCATCCAGCGCGGCGCCCGCTCGACGTCGCCGGCCACGAAGTTGACCGCCGCGCCGCAGCCGATGAACCAGGCCCGCGGCAGCTCGGCCCGCAGCCGGGTGATCACGCCCTCCTGCTTCGGGAAGCCCAGGCCGACGAAGACCAGGTCGGGTTCCGCCCCGGCCACCTTGCGGCAGAGGTCGGCGAAGGACTCCTCGTCGCGCTCGAAGCCGTACGGCGGGCAGAGCGTCCCGGCGATCCGCAGCCCCGGGCACTCACCCGCCAGGCGGTCGGCCGCCCGGGTGGCACCGTCCTTGGTCCCGTCGGCCGCCGGTGTGCCGCCGACGACGAAGATCGATCGGCGGTCGTGGGCCAGGCCGCGCGACAGCGACCAGATCAGGCTGCTGCCCGCGACGCGTTCCGGCAGCGGGGTGCCGCTGAGCTTGCTGGCCCAGACCAGCGGCATGCCGTCGGCGACCACCAGGTCGGCGTCGTCGAGGTAACCACGGACCTCGCTGTCCACCTGGGCCTGGCGCAGGATGTCGACGTTCGGGGTCAGGATCCGGCCGCCCCGGCCCGCATCGATGGCCTCGCGGACGACGGCCACCACCTCCTCCTCGGTGATCCGGTCGAATCCCGTGCCGTCCAGATGCACCCGGTCGAATGCCTCGATCGTCATGCGACGCCTCCTTCACCCTTGTTCGCTCGTTATAGGAGCGAAACGAGCGAAGGTGGGCCAAAGTGGCACGGGTTCTTTATTTGGGTGGATTGGGACGAAGCGGAACGACGCTCGTCGAGCGCCTCCTCGGCGAGCTGCCCTCCGTGTGCTCGCTCGGCGAGATCGTCCACCTCTGGCAGCGCGACATCCGCGACGACGAGCGCTGCGGCTGCGGCGCCCGCTTCTCGGCCTGCACGTTCTGGAAGCGCGTCGGCGAACGCGCCTTCGGCCACTGGGGCAATGTGGACGTCGAGCGGGTGCACGCGCTGCGCGACGTCGTCGAGCGCACCCGGCACATCCCCCGCCTGGCCGGCGCCCAGTTGCCGCCGGCCCAGCGCGCCGACGTCCGCGAGTACGCGAGCTTCTACGCCCGGGTCTACTCGGCGGCCGCGGCGGTGTCCGGGGCCCAGGTGGTCGTCGACTCCTCCAAGCACAGCGCCCTGGCGCACGTGCTGCGCTGGGCCGACGACGTCGATCTGCGGGTCGTGCACGTGGTGCGGGACGCGCGCGGGGTCGCGTACTCGTGGACCAAGACCGTCGCCCGGCCGGAGACGGACGGCAGCGAGGAGATGACGCGCTACTCCCCCGGCCGTTCGGCCCTGCTGTGGAACGCGCACAACGCGGCCTTCGGGCTGCTCTCGCGCCGCGGCGTGCCGGTCCGCCGGATCCGCTACGAGCAGTTCCTCACCGACCCGCGGGCCGCGCTGCGCGAACTCGCCGAGTACGCCGGTGTCCCGGTCTCCGACGCCGACCTCGGCTTCCTCGGCGACGGCTACGCCGACCTCCGGGTCGGCCACAGCGCGGCCGGCAACCCGATGCGCTTCAGCGTCGGCCGGCTGCCGCTCCGCCGCGACGACGCCTGGGTACGCGCACTGCCCAGCGGCCAGCGCCGGCTGGTCGGCGCGGTGTGCGCCCCGATGCTGCGCGCGTACGGCTACCCGCTCAACCCCGCAGAAGTGCCCCAGGAGGCGTGATGAACTGGCCGTCCGTCGGTGTCGTGATCCCCACCCGCAACCGTCCCGAACTGCTCCGCAAGGCCATCGCCGGGGTACGCGCCCAGCGTTACCCGGGTGAGCTGAAGATCGTGGTGGTCTACGACCAGACCGAGCCCGACTACCTGCTCGCCTCCACCGACGGCGTCCAGGTGCTGGTGCTGACGAACTGGCGCACCTCCGGGCTGGCCGGCGCCCGCAACACCGGCATTCTGGCGCTGGACAGCGAGTTCGTGGCCTTCTGCGACGACGACGACCAGTGGGCGCCGGACAAGCTGCGCCGTCAGGTGGCCGCCCTGGTGGCCGAGCCCGACTCCGAGATGGCGACCTGCGCGATCGAGGTCGAGTACGAGGGCCGGACCACCCCGCGGCTGGCCGGGCGCAGCCGGGTGACGGTCGACGAGCTGGCCCGTTCCCGGATGGCGATGCTGCACTCGTCGTCGTTCCTGATCCGCCGGGACGCGCTGGCCGAGTCGGCGATCGGGCTGGTCGCCGAGGACGCGCCGGGCAGCCAGAACGAGGACTGGGACATGCTGCTGCGGGCGGCCCGCCGCGCGCCGATCGTGCACCTGGACGAGCCGCTGGTCCGGGTCCTGTGGGGCCGCACCTCGCACTACGCCTACGAGTACGCCACCAAGATCTCGTCGCTGCGCTGGATGATGCAACGCCACCCGGAGATCAGCGGCTGCGGCCCGGGCGCGGCCCGCGTCTACGGTCAGCTCGCGTGCTGGTCGGCCGCGACCGGCAACCGGAGTCAGGCGTGGCAGTTCAGCAAGGAGGCGGTCCGCGCCAACTGGAAGGAGCCGCGGACGGCGATCGCCCTCGCGGCCATGACCGGCGCGGTGAAGGTGGAGAACGTGCTGTCGGCGCTGCACAAGCGGGGCCGAGGTATCTGACACACCACCTTTTGCGCACACCCGCTCAGCGGGTAGTGTTCGCACGTGTTCGAATTCGTGCGGTTATCCCGTCGTAGCGACGGTGAGTGCTGATGCTCGCGCAGCAGCGTCAGGCGGCGATCCTGGACCGGGTCCGGGCCGCCGGCGGCGTCCGCGTCAGCGAGCTGGCCAACGAGTACGGCGTCTCCGACATGACGATCCGCCGCGACCTGGAGACCCTGGCCGACCGCGGCCTGCTGGCGAAGGTACACGGCGGCGCGACCACGGTGAGCCCCGGTTCGGCCCACGAGCCCGGCTTCGCAGCCAAGTCGGTGCGCCAGCGCGCTGAGAAGGCCGCGATGGCCATGCGCGCCGCCGCCCTGGTCTCCCCTGGTGACGCCATCGCGCTGTCCGCCGGCACCACGACCGCGGGCCTGGCCCAGCGGCTCGTCGACGTGCCGGCACTCACCGTGGTGACCAACTCCATCCCGGTCGCCGACGTCTTCTACCGCGCCGGGCGCCCGGATCAGACCGTGGTCCTGACCGGCGGCACCCGCACTCCCTCGGACGCCCTGGTCGGGCCGGTGGCGGTCGCCGCGATCGGCACCCTGCACCTGGACATGCTGTTCCTGGGCGTGCACGGGATGAGCGAGCGGGCCGGCTACACGACGCCGAACCTCATGGAGGCCGACGTCAACCGGGCGCTGGTGGAGGCGGCCGAGCGGCTCGTGGTGCTGGCCGACCACACCAAGTGGGGCACCGTGGGCATCTCCTCGATCGTGCCGCTGGACCGCGCCGACGTGGTGATCACGGATGACCAACTGGACGAGGCCGCACGTGCGGTCCTGGTGGAACAGGTGAACGAGCTGATGGTGGTAAGCGCCCAATGATCTCCCAGAGGACTGCGATCCGGCTCTCCGACGGCCGCGAGCTCATCTACTTCGACGAGACCCCGGACGCGGACCGGGCCAAGTGGCCGGACACCCGGCACCTGCCGCCCCCGCCGCCGACCTCCCAGCTGCGGTACGACCCGCTGGTCGACGAGTGGGTGGCGGTCGCGGCGCACCGGCAGACCCGCACCTTCCTGCCGCCGAGCGACAAGTGCCCGCTGTGCCCGTCGACGCCGGAGTTCGCCAGCGAGATCCCCGCGCCGGACTACGACGTGGTGGTGTTCGAAAACCAGTTCCCGTCGTTCAGCGACCGGGTCAAGCCGGACGAGATCACCGCGCTGACCGACATGGTCCCGGTCCGGCCGGGCATCGGGCGCACCGAGGTGGTCTGCTTCACCAGCGACCACAACAGCTCCTTCGGCACGCTGCCGCCGGCCCGGGTCCGCACGGTGCTCGACGCGCTGGCCGACCGGACGACCGAGATGTCGGCGCTGCCGGGCATCGCCCAGGTGTTCCCGTTCGAGAACCGCGGCATCGAGATCGGTGTGACGCTGAGCCACCCGCACGGGCAGATCTACGCGTACCCGACGGTGCCGCCGCGCACCGAGGCCATGCTGCGGGCGGCGCGCAAGCACGCCGAGCACACCGGCGGCCGCAACCTGTACGCCGACGTGCTGGCCGCGGAGCAGAAGGCCCAGGTCCGCGTGGTGGCGTCCAACGAGCACTGGACGGCCTACGTCCCGGCGGCGGCCCGCTGGCCGTACGAGGTGCAGCTGGCCCCGCACCGCCAGGTCGCCGACATCCCGGCCCTGAGCGACGAGGAACGTGACGCCTTCGCGCCGCTGTACCTGGACGTGCTGCGCCGCTTCGACGCGCTCTTCGGCAAGCCGATGCCCTACATCTCGGCCTGGCACCAGGCGGTGGTCGGTGAGGGCCGCGAGCTGGGTTACCTGCACCTCCAGCTGTTCAGCATCCGCCGGGCGGCGGACAAGCTGAAGTACCTGGCCGGCTCGGAGTCGGCGATGGGCGCCTTCGTCAACGACATCGTCCCGGAAGCGGCCGCCCAGCGTCTGCGCGAGGCGCTCTAGCCTCAGTCGGCCACGATGTTGCGCGGGGCGCTCGGCGGCCAGTTGTGGTCGGGGGCGACCTGCCGGGCCACCTGGCGGCCGATGTCGCGCAGCTCGGCCACCTGCTCGGGGCGCAGCGCGTCGAAGACGTAGCGCCGGACCGCCGCCACGTGGCCGGGCGCGGCCTCCACCACCATGTCCCAGCCGGTGTCAGTGAGCACCGCCTCGACGAACCGGCCGTTCTCGGCGCTGGGCTCGCGGAAGACCCAGCCCCGCTGCTCCAGGCGCTTGACCACGTTGGACAGCCGGGACAGCGAGCCGTTCACGAACTGGGCCAGCTCGCTCATCCGCAGGCGCCGGCGGGGCGACATGGACAGGCCCGCGAGCACCAGGTATTCGAAGAACGAGATGCCGTTGTCCCGCTGGAGCTGGGCGTCGAACGCGCTCGGCAGCCGGAACATGAGCCAGGACAGGGCGAGCCAGGCGTCGCTCTCGTCGCTCGACAGCCATTGGGGTTCATTCCGGCCTTCCACGGCATGCAGCCTACCGGCCTTGATCAGCGAACTTGACGTACGTCACTTCACGGTTGACTTCACGCTTGAAGCGAGCCATCGTTGACTTCAAGCGTGAAGTCATACTCAACAAAGGGGACGAACCATGACGTTGTTCCGGCTGGACGCCAGCATCCGGGTCGAGGGCTCGGCGAGCCGCGAGATCGCCGACCTCGTCGAGCAGGAGTGGCTGGCCGCACACCCGGGCGACCAGGTCGAGCGGCGGCACATCGGCGTCGACGTGCTGCCCGCCGACGCCTGGGGGCACGCGGTGGGCGCCGGCTTCGTCCCGCCCGAGCAGCACACCGCCGAGCAGGCGAACGCGGTGAAACTGGCCACCACCCTCACCGACGAACTGGTCAACGCGGACGCGGTGCTGCTGGCCGTGCCCCTCTACAACTGGGGCGTGTCCCAGCACTTCAAGACCTGGTTCGACCTGATCATGACGGACCCCCGCGTACGCGCCCCCGAAGGCCTGATCCCGGGCAAGCCGGTCGTCCTGGCCACCGTCCGCGGCGGCGCCTACGGCCCGGGCACCCCCAAACACGGCTGGGACTACTCAACCCCGTACCTCAACCGCATGCTCACCGAACAGTGGGGCGCAACCCTCACAGTCGTAGAACGCGAACTGACCCTCGCCGCCGTAAACCCAGCCCTGGCCCCCCTCCGAGACCTGGCAACCCAACTCCACCAACAAGCCCTCAGCGCCGCCACCGAAGCCGGCCGCGCCTTCGGCGTGAAGTAACCGCACCCAAAGTCGCACTTCGCCCGTCGGTGTCGAGGGCGCCAAAACAGGCTAGGCGCCTTTTGCCGTGGCCTGTTTTGGTGTCCTCGACACCGACCGCCTTAGGGCGAAGTGCCAGCCGAGCGGAGCGAGGCCATTAAGCAGGGCGCGGGGGGCCTGGGACGAGGCCCCCCGCGGGGAAGGGACGGCGGGCGTCAGCCCACTGATCGCGCGCTGCTTCCAGAACCGGTCGGCGCCCGGGACAAGGCGGCCGGACCGGCGGGCGACCGAAAGCGCGACGCGACCGTCATCCGTTCTATCCAGGAAAACGACCGGCCTTCCCTGGAGTTACGCCGCCTACCCTAAAAAACCCGTCCTAAACATCCGTTTTGCGAGCTTAATACCGCGCAAAAAGGCCGCCGGCAACTGCGCGGCGGCCTTCGTGCTTACGGCGTACGGGATCAGGCGAGCTTGCGAGCCAGGTTCTCGTCCAAGGCGTTCATGAACTCGTCCGTGGTCAGCCAGGGTGCGTCCCGCGAGATGAGCAGCGCGAGGTCCTTGGTCATCTGACCGCCCTCGACCGTCTCCACGCAGACCTTCTCCAGCGTCTCAGCGAACTCGGTGACCGCCGGGGTGCTGTCGAGCAGACCGCGGTGCTTGAGGCCGCCGGTCCAGGCGAAGATCGAGGCGATCGGGTTGGTCGAGGTCTTCTCGCCCTTCTGCCACTGCCGGTAGTGCCGGGTGACCGTGCCGTGCGCGGCTTCCGCCTCGACGGTCTGGCCGTCCGGGGTCATCAGCACGGAGGTCATCAGGCCGAGCGAGCCGAAGCCCTGCGCCACGGTGTCGGACTGCACGTCACCGTCGTAGTTCTTGCAGGCCCAGACGTAGCCGCCCTCCCACTTCATGGCGGCGGCCACCATGTCGTCGATGAGGCGGTGCTCGTAGGTGAGGCCGGCCGCCTTGAACTGGTCGGCGAACTCGGTCTCGAAGATCTCGGCGAACAGGTCCTTGAACCGGCCGTCGTACGCCTTGAGGATCGTGTTCTTCGTCGACAGGTAGACCGGGTAGTTGCGGGCCAGGCCGTACCGGAACGAGGCGCGGGCGAAGTCGCGGATCGAGTCGTCGTAGTTGTACATCGCCATCGCGACGCCGCCGCCGGGGTAGTCCGCGACGTGGAACTCCATCGGCGCGGAGCCGTCCTCGGGCGTGAACGTGACGGTCAGCTTGCCCGCGCTCGGCACCACGAAGTCGGTGGCCTTGTACTGGTCGCCGTGGGCGTGCCGGCCGATGATGATCGGCTTGGTCCAGCCCGGCACCAGCCTGGGTACGTTCGACATGATGATCGGCTCGCGGAAGACGACGCCGCCGAGGATATTGCGGATCGTGCCGTTGGGCGACCGCCACATCTTCTTGAGGCCGAACTCCTCGACGCGGGCCTCGTCCGGGGTGATCGTCGCGCACTTGACGCCGACACCGTGCCGCTTGATCGCGTTGGCCGCGTCGATGGTCACCTGGTCGTCGGTCTCGTCGCGGTACTGGATCGACAGGTCGTAGTACTCGAGGTTGACGTCGAGGTACGGCAGCACCAGCTGCTCGCGGATCTGCTTCCAGATGATCCGGGTCATCTCGTCGCCGTCGAGCTCCACGACCGGGTTGTTGACCTTGATCTTCGCCATCGACCGGCGCTCCTCTCCGGGACACGTGCTTCTAGCAGTACGAGCGTACTGCAGGTCGGTGGAAGATCGCCTCCCGGCCTCGCCCTAACCCTCTCGCACGAGCCGGCCCGCGCCGCCAGAATGGCGGGATGTCTGCCCTCCGGAAGATCGGCCCGCTCACCGTCATCGCGTTGCAGGACGCCGAGGGCCCGCATTTCGACCAGCGCGAGGACGCGCTGCCGGACGCCACGGCCGAGCAGTGGGCCGCGGCCGACGAGCGCGATCCGGGTGCGCGGACCGCGGACGGCCGCTGGTGGTTGCGCTTCCGGAGCTTCGCGATCCGGTACGGCGACAGCGGCCCGGTCACCCTCGTCGACGCAGGGATCGGGCCGGCCCACTCACTCGCCGCCGACTGGGCTCCCGTACCCGGGCACCTGCCGGACGAACTGGCCGCGGCGGGGATCGAGGCCGCGGCCGTCGAGGCGGTCGTGCTGACCCACCTGCACACCGATCACATCGGCTGGGCCGTCCCGGCGGACTCGCCGTTCACGAACGCCCGCGTGATCGTGCAGCGCGCGGAGGTCGAGGCCTTCGCAGCCGCGCGCCAGCAGGACGCGCTGCTGCGGCCGCTACGGGACCAGGGGCGGTTACAGGTGGTCGAGGGTGACACCGAGCTGAGCGCGGGCGTACGGATCCTCTCCACGCCCGGGCACACCCCGGGACACCAGTCGGTGCTGATCTCCGGCGACGGCGAGTCGGTGCTGGTGACCGGGGACCTGCTGGTGCACGCGGTGCAGCTGGTGGATCCGGCCCTCGCGTACGGGCACGACATGGACGCGCAGCTCGCCCGCAAGAGCCGGGAGGAGGCGCTCACCGCGGCCGCGACCCGTGGCTCGTGGCTGGCGGTGTCGCACCTGGGTCAGCCGTATCTGGCGTCGAGCTCCGCTGCCCCCAACGGACGCTGAGGAGCTTCGCCGTGACTACACCGCTGAATGGGCTTCCGCCCGAAGAAGGCTGGACAGTCGCCGACCTCGCCGTCATACCCGACGACGGCGCACGCCGCGAACTGGTCGATGGGTCGCTGCACGTGTATCCGCTGCCGACCAGCGTCCACCAGGTCATCGCCATGCGTCTCGGTGTCGCGCTCGAGCAGACGTGCCCGGACGACCTCTTCGTGAGTCAGGCCAATGATGTGGAGCTCAGCACGCGCCGGATGTTCATCCCGGACGTGCTGGTCACCACGTTCGAGGCGGCCCGCCGGCGCGCCGGCAGCTTCATGGCGGACGAGGTCGTGCTGGCGGTGGAGATCGTGTCGCCGGGCTCGCAGAGCGTGGACCGAGTGCTCAAGCCGGCCCTGTACGCGAAGGCCGGCATTCCGAACTTCTGGCTGATCGAGACCGACGGCGGCATCACCGTGCAGACGCACCAGCTCAACCGCGAGGCGGGGACGTACGAACCGTCGGGGTCCTTCACCGACGTGATCAGCGTCGCGAGCCCGTGGCCACTCGAGATCCCGATCGCCGCGTTGCGCCCCCGCAACTTCTGAACATGGGAAAGGCCGGGGCACACGGCCCCGGCCTTTCTGACAATTATCAGAGCGAAGCGACGTCCGCCTGCTTGGCGCGGACGGCCTCGGCGGCCTCCTTGAGGCCGGCCAGCTCGCTCTCGGTGAGGTCGGTCTCGACGACCCGCTTCACACCCTGCGCGCCGATCTCGGCCTCGACGCCGAGGTAGACGCCGGAGATGCCGTACTCGCCGTCGACCCACGCGCAGACCGGCATGACCGCGCCGGAGTCCTCCGCGACAGCGCGGGCCATCCGGGCCGCGGCGGCCGACGGGGCGTAGTACGCCGAGCCGGTCTTGAGCAGCGCCACGACCTCGGCGCCGCCGTTGCGGGTGCGGGTCACCAGCTCCTCGACCTTGTCGGCCGGGAGCAGCTCGGCGACCGGCTTGCCGTTGACCGTGGACTTCGACGGCACCGGCACCATGGTGTCGCCGTGCGAGCCCAGCGTCAGCGTCTTGACGCTGCTCACCGGGACCTTCAGCTCCTCGGCCACGTTGTTGGTGAAGCGGGCCGAGTCCAGCATGCCGGCCTGGCCGAGCACCCGGTTCTTGGGGAACTGGGTGGCGATCTGAGCCAGCGCGGTCATCTCGTCCAGCGGGTTCGACACCACGATGACGACGGCGTTGGGGGCGTACTTGGCGACGTTCTCGGCCACCTGGCGGACGATCTTGGCGTTGACGCCGAGCAGGTCCATCCGGCTCATGCCGGGCTTGCGGGGCAGGCCCGCGGTGATCACGACGACGTCGGAGCCCTCGATGGCCTCGTAGCCCTCGCCGTTGGGGCCGGTGGTGGCGCCGACGACCTTGGTCTCGAAGCCCTCGATCGGGCGGGACTGGTTCAGGTCGAGCGCGAGGCCCTCGGGCTTGCCCTCGACGATGTCGGTGAGCACCACGGTCTCGAAGATGTCGTACTCGGCCAGACGCTGTGCGGTCGTGGACCCGTAGAAACCGGCGCCTACGACGGTGACCTTCTTGCCCATGTCTCTCACTCCCAGTCGGCGGGACGCTTTTTCCGGACCGTATCAGTCGGTTAACGGCGCATTACCGGGCAGGGCCGCCCGGGGCGAGGTAAACCACTGTTCAGGCGCTGACCTTGGCGCCGTACGCGGTCGCGAACTGCACCGCCTGGGCCATGTCGATCTTGGTGCCGTCCAGCCGGAGGCCGTGCAGCGCGACCCCGTCGAGGTCGGCGCCGCGCAGGTCGGTGCCCTTCAGGACGGCGTCCTTGAGCCGGGCGTGCGACAGGTCGGCGCCGCGCAGGTCGGCCCGGGTCAGGTCGGCGCCGGTGAGGTCGGCCTCCCGCAGCCGCAGCCCGCCGAGCTTGGCGGCGGTGAGGTTCTGCCCGCGCAGCGAGACGAAACCCCAGTCACCGCCGTCGATGGTCAGCGGCCGCAGTCCACAGTCGAGGAACTGCGAGCCGGTGAGCTTGCAACCGGTCACGGTGGCGTCGAAGAACGAGCAGCGCCGCAGCACCGACTGGGTGATCGCGCAGGCGTTCAGCTCGGCGGCGTTGAAGCGCACGTTGCCGAACTCGCAGTGCGTGAACGTGCACCCGGTCAGCTTCGCCTCGGACCAGTCGACGTCGTGGAACGCGCAGTCCTCGTAGTGTGCGCGTTCCACCTCGGCGAGGGCCCAGTCCTGGCCCGCGAACGTCTCGTTCCGGACGACGTCCATCAGTGGTAGAAGTGCCGGGTTCCGGTCAGGTAGACGGTCATCCCGGCCTTGTCGGCCGCCTCGATGACCAGGTTGTCGCGGATGGAGCCACCCGGCTGCACGACCGCCTTGACGCCGGCGGCGATCAGCACCTCGAGGCCGTCCGGGAACGGGAAGAACGCGTCGGACGCGGCCACGCTGCCCTTGGCCCGGTCCGCGCCGGCCCGGTTCACCGCGAGGTGCGCCGAGTCGACCCGGTTGACCTGGCCCATGCCCACGCCGACGGTCGCGCCGTCGTGGGCGAGCAGGATCGCGTTGCTCTTCACCGAGCGGATCGCCCGCCAGGCGAAGGCCAGATCCGCGAGCTCCTCGGCGGTGGCGGCCTCGCCGGTGGCCAGCGTCCAGCCCGCCGGGTCGTCGCCCTCGGCGTCGATGCGGTCGGACATCTGCACCAGCACGCCGCCGCCGATCTGCTTGATCTCCGCGGGCGGCGGGTTCCAGGCCGGCGCCACGAGCACGCGCAGGTTCTTCTTCTCGCGGAAGACCGCGAGCGCCTCCTCGGTGAACGACGGCGCGACGATCACCTCGGTGAAGATGCCGTCGAGCTGCTTGGCCAGCTCCACGGTCACCTGCCGGTTGACCGCGATGACCCCGCCGAACGCCGACACCGGGTCGCAGGCGTGCGCCTTGCGGTGCGCCTCGGCGACGTCGGCGCCGACCGCGATGCCGCACGGGTTGGCGTGCTTGATGATCGCCACGCACGGCTCGGCGAAGTCGTTCGCCGAGCGCCAGGCGGCGTCCGCGTCGACGTAGTTGTTGTAGGACATCTCCTTGCCGTGCAGCTGCACGGCCTGGGCCAGCCCGGCGGGCGCGTTCGGGTCGAGGTAGAGCGCGGCCTGCTGGTGCGGGTTCTCGCCGTAGCGCAGCGCGCTCTCGCGCTTGAGCGCGAGCCCGGCGAACTCCGGCCACTCCGAAGGCGCCAGGGTCGTCGCGCACCAGTTGGCCACCGCCACGTCGTACTCGGCGATGTCGGCGAAGGCGCGAGCAGCGAGCAGCTTGCGCTGCGTCAGCGTGAAACCGCCGTCGCGCAGGGCGTCCAAAATCAACGGGTACGCCGCCACGGCCGTCACCACCGCCACGGACGGGTGGTTCTTGGCCGCCGCACGGACCATCGCGGGCCCGCCGATGTCGATCTGCTCGACGCACTCGTCCACGGTCGCGCCGGACGCCACGGTCTCGGTGAACGGGTACAGATTGCTGACCAGCAGGTCGAACGGCTCGATGGCCAGCTCGGACAGCTGCGCGGCGTGGGTCTCCAGCCGCAGGTCGGCGAGCAGGCCCGCGTGCACCTTGGGGTGCAGCGTCTTGACCCGGCCGTCCAGCGTCTCCGGGAAGCCGGTCAGCTCCTCGACCCGGGTCACCGGGACCCCGGCGGCCTCGACGGTCGACGCGGTGGAGCCGGTGGAGACGACCTGCACCCCGGCGGCGTGCAGGGCCTGCGCGAGCTCGACCAGGCCGGTCTTGTCGTACACGCTCAGCAGGGCCCGCTTGATCGGCCGGCGGCCGTCCTCGACGGTCATGGGATGGAGACCTTCCTGTCCGTGATGGTCCAGCCTTCGCGCACCAGGCGGCCGACGTACTCGACCAGCTGGCGGCGCTCGGCTTCCTTGATCCGCTCGGTCAGCGTCTCTTCCGTGTCGTCGTCGAGCACGGGCACGCTGACCTGGGCGATGATCGGGCCGGTGTCGACACCGGCGTCGACGAAGAACAGCGTCGCCCCGGCGATCTTGACGCCGTAGGCGAGGGCGTCGCGCGGGCCGTGGATGCCCGGGAACGACGGCAGCAGCGCGTTGTGGGTGTTGACGTAGCGGTCTCCGAAGGCGGCCAGGAAGTCCCGGCCGACCAGCTTGAGGAAGCCGGCCGAGATGACCAGGTCGGGCTTGTGCTCGGCCACGTGGGCGGTCAGGGCGGCGTCCCAGTCGTCACGGGTCGGGTAGGCCTTGACGGAGTCGACGAACGTCGGCACACCGGCGGCGGCCGCACGGTCGAGTCCGGCGATGCCGTCCCGGTCGGCGCCGACGGCCACGACCTTCGCGCCGTACGCGGGATCCGCGGCGGCGTCGAGGAGGGCCTGCAGGTTGCTGCCGGAGCCGGAGACGAGGACGACCAGGCGGGCGGGCGCGGGGTCTGTCACCCGAGCACCCTATCGTCGTGGCCGCTGACGACGGCAAACGGGTCGTTTCGAGGACAGCGGAAACCGCTGATCATCGGTTAGGCTGCGGGCCGCTCACGTGATGGTCCACGTGCGCCCGGTTTGCACATCACCGCATTGCGCGGATTTATCTGGAGGATTCGCCCGTGACGCCACCGCCCTACTACGGTCAGCAGCCGCCCGCAGCGCCGGGCAACGACAAGGTGACGCTCTGGGGCGTCCTCGGCATCGTCTTCGCCTTCTGCTGCTGGCCCCTCGGCATCGTCTTCGGCGTGCTGAGCCTGCTCGAGGCCCGCAAGGTCGGCAAGAAGCCCACGCTCGCCTACGTGACCTTCGGTGTCATCGTGCTGGCGCTGATCATCAACATCATCCTGGCCGCCACCGGCGCGCTGGGCGACCTCATGTCGTCGAACTCCTGACGATCTGAGCGGCACCACCGCAAGGGCGTCCCGGCCACGGCCGGGGCGCCCTTCGCGCATCCGCCGGAAGCCGGCTCAGCCGCGGGCCGGAGCGCGGAACGCGCGGCCCGCCGCCGCGCCGATGCAGGCCGAGACCGTGACCACCATCGTCGCGATCAGGGCGACGTGCCACGGGACCGGGCCGATCTCGGAGAGCCGTCCGTCGCCCAGCGACCCGCCCGACATCCACGACAGCAGGCCCAGCACCAGACCCGCCACCGGACCGGACAGGGCCGCCGCGCCGAGCACCAGTGACCAGCTCGGCTCGACCGGCGCCGGCTCGCCCGGGGTGCGCCCGTGCACCAGGTGCGCGTCGACCACGTGATGCAGGTTCACCAGCCGCCGGGTCAGCAGCCAGCCGGCCGCCATCGCCGCCAGCACGGGCACCGCCAGCAGCGCCGCGCCACTCGCGCCCATCGGGCCGTTCGGCAGGCCGGCCAGCAGCGGCACGGTCGGCAGCGGGCCGAGGGTCACTTCGGTCACCCGTACGGCGGAGTCGGCGCCCAGCAGAAAACCGGGCCCCAGCAGGTACGCCGCCGACCAGATCACGCCGTTGGCCCCGTACGCCAGGCTGACCAGCGTGATCCCGGCCTGCCCGGCCACCCCGGTCCGGTACGCCGAGATCATGTCGGCCGCCTGTCCCCCGCCGACCGCCACCGACAGGCCCGCGAAGGCCGCCCCGGCCGCCAGCACCAGCAGCGCCGCCACGACGCCCGTGCGCAGGCCGTGGCGCAGCGCCGGTGGGATGCGGCGGGCCGTCACGACCAGCGCGTCGGTGCTGCGCAGCGTGCCGATCAGGGAGAACACCAGCCCGGCGAGGAAGAAGTGGAACGCCGCCCGGCCCGCGGACACCTCGGTGCCCTTGCCGTTGACGAGCACCGCCGCCAGGGCGCCCAGCAGCGCGTACCAGATGCCGATCATGCCGGCGACCAGCAGGGCGACCCGGGGTGAGCCGCTGCGGCGGGCGCCGATGGCGCGGATGACGTGCAGGCCGGCGCGGTTGAGGCGCCAGCCGGCCAGCAGGGTGAGCAGCAGCGGCGCCAGGCCTAGGGGGCCGATCGAGGTGCCGATCGGGACGCCGTGGCCGAGCAGCCAGCCGGCCAGCCCGGCGTGCGCGGCGCCGCCCAGGCCACCCTGACCTTCGAGCGTGCGGGCCATGCCGATGACCGCGGCCACCGGCACGTACGACACCAGGGCGGCCCAGCAGGTCGCGAAGGCGGCTGCCACCGGCAGTGGGGCGCGACCCGGGCCGGGCGGCGGGCGGCGCTGGCCGGGGAGCTTGACCGTCTGGTGGTTGCCCCGATCGATCCGCACGGTGGCGCGGTCGCCCGGGTCGACCCGGACGGTGGGGCGCTCGGGTGCCGACGGGCGCACCGTGACCGTCTCGCGGGCGGCAAGGTGAACGGCCTCGGCGGCCTCGAACTGGTCCTCCGAGCCGGCGGGTCGACCGTCGCGACGGTCGGGGGTGGTCGGCATCGCGGCCTACTTTTCCACGCCGGACGGCCTGCGGCGACGCAGAAACGGCGACGCGCCGCACATCGACCGCCGGAAAGCCCCACATCCGAACGCCTGTGCGGACCTGGGTGCCGGCAAACCACCCGAAACAACCGCTCCCGGGGCCGCAATCCGCGCCATAAGGTACGCATCGCGACCCGTACGCGGGAGGTGGCCCGCCGCCGAGGACGGTTGCCGAGGCCGGGCGCGGCGGAAAGTCGCCGGACACAGCGACGCGCCGCGGTCCGGACGTGAACCGTCCGGGCCGCGGCGCGCCTGTGGCCGTACCAATGTCAGCTCATGACCTCGCGCATGAGCCGCGCGGTCTCGCTCGGGGTCTTGCCGACCTTGACGCCGGCGGCCTCGAGGGCCTCCTTCTTGGCGTCGGCGGTGCCGGCCGAGCCGGAGATGATCGCGCCGGCGTGGCCCATGGTCTTGCCGACCGGGGCGGTGAAGCCGGCGATGTAGCCGACGACCGGCTTGGTCACATTGGCCTTGATGAACTCGGCCGCGCGCTCCTCGGCGTCGCCGCCGATCTCACCGATCATCACGATCGCGTCGGTCTCCGGGTCCTCCTGGAAGGCCTTGAGCGCGTCGATGTGGGTGGTGCCGATGATCGGGTCGCCGCCGATGCCGACCGCGGTGGAGAAGCCGATGTCGCGCAGCTCGTACATGAGCTGGTAGGTCAGCGTGCCGCTCTTGCTGACCAGGCCGATGCGCCCGCCCGGGGTGATGTCGGCCGGGATGATGCCGGCGTTGGAGGCGCCCGGCGAGGCGATGCCGGGGCAGTTCGGGCCGATGATCCGGGTCTTCTGGCCCTGGGCGATGTTGTGCGCCCAGAAGGCGGCCGAGTCCTGCACCGGCACGCCCTCGGTGATCACGACGGCCAGCGGGATCTCGGCGTCGATCGCCTCGAGCACCGCACCCTTGGTGAACGCCGGCGGCACGAAGATGACCGACACGTCAGCGCCGGTCTCCTTGATCGCCTCGCCGACGGACGCGAAGACCGGCAGCGAGGTGCCGTCGAAGTCCACGGTCGTGCCGGCCTTGCGCGGGTTGACACCGCCGACCACGTTGGTGCCCGCGGCGAGCATCCGGCGGGTGTGCTTGGAGCCCTCCGCGCCGGTCATGCCCTGGACGATGACCTTGGAGTCCTTGGTGAGCCAGATAGCCATGTCGTCACTTCCCCGCAGCTGCGAGCTCGGCGGCGCGCTCGGCCGCACCGTCCATCGTGTCCACCCGCTGCACCAGCGGGTTGTTCGCCTGGTCCAGGATCGCCCGGCCGGCCTCGGCGTTGTTGCCGTCGAGGCGGACCACGAGCGGCTTGGTGACGGCCTCGCCGCGCTCACCGAGCAGGGCGAGGGCCTGGATGATGCCGTTGGCGACCTCGTCGCAGGCGGTGATGCCACCGAAGACGTTCACGAAGACCGACTTGACCGCCGGGTCGCCCAGCACGATCTCCAGGCCGTTGGCCATGACCTGGGCGCTGGCGCCGCCGCCGATGTCGAGGAAGTTGGCCGGCTTGACGCCGCCGTGCCCCTCGCCCGCGTACGCGACCACGTCGAGCGTCGACATGACCAGGCCGGCGCCGTTGCCGATGATCCCGACCTCGCCGTCGAGCTTGACGTAGTTGAGGTTCTTGGCCTTGGCCGCCTGCTCCAGCGGGTCGACCGCGGACTGGTCGATCAGCGCCTCGTGGTCGGGGTGCCGGAAGCCGGCGTTCTCGTCCAGGGTGATCTTCGCGTCCAGCAGCAGCACCCGGCCGTCGCCGACCTTGGCCAGCGGGTTGACCTCGACCAGCGTCGCGTCCTCGGCCACGAAGGCCTGCCAGAGCTTCACCGCGATGTCGACGATCGGCTCGGCGACCTCGGCCGGGAACTTGGCGGCGGTGACGATCTCGCGCGCCTTGGCCTCGGTGACACCCTCGTTGGCGTCGATCGCGATCTTGGCGACCCGCTCCGGGTCCTCCTCGGCGACCGTCTCGATCTCCATGCCGCCGGCCACGGAGGCGATGCAGAGGAAGGTGCGGTTGGCCCGGTCGAGCAGGTAGGAGAAGTAGTACTCCTCCTTGATGTCCGCGGTCTCCGCGAGCATCACCTTGTGCACGGTGTGGCCCTTGATGTCCATTCCGAGGATGTCCGTCGCGCGGGCCTCGGCCTCGTCCGCGCCGTCGGCGAGCTTGACGCCGCCGGCCTTGCCGCGGCCGCCGACCTTCACCTGCGCCTTGACCACGACCTTGCCGCCGAGTCGCTCGGCGATCGCGCGGGCCTCCTGCGGGGTCTCGGCGACGCCGCCGCCCAGCACGGGCAGCCCGTGCCGTTCGAACAGGTCGCGCCCCTGATACTCGAACAGGTCCACGTGTCTCCTTTCGCTCGCGACGCTTGCCCCGGCAAGCCGCGTACCCGCGTCCCGACCTGATGTCCGCGGCGCGTCGTTGCGTCGCCGCCAGCGTGAGAGAAATGTCGGCCCTGAGGCCTCATTTCGCAGCCTAGCCACCTCACCACCGGGTGCGCCGCCGCGGGTGCACGGTGTGCAAGACCACACAGCCGGCCGGGCTACGTCAGCGGCACGCGTCCCGCCGCGAAGTAGGCGACGGCCTGCAGGATCTCCTGCTCGCTCTTGTCGGCGTAGTTGAGCGTCGCGGTGAAGCCGGTGCCGAACGCGGCCTGGGTGACCATGGAGTCGAAGGCGGTGAACGCGCCCAGCTTCTGCTCGGCCCGGGGGTCGCGGGGCGCCACGCAGAGCATCTTCTCCAGGCTCCAGCGCCGCCGGGAGATCATGCCGATCGCCTCCCAGGGCAGCCAGATGGCCTGGCCCCGGCTCGGCCGGGTTTTGATCCACAGGCCGGCGGGCCCGACCGCGAGCACCGGGCCGCCGCCGGCGAGCAGCCAGATCTGCAGGCCGAACAGGCCCGCGAAGACGGCGCTGATGACCAGCCAGAGCACCAGCAGGGCGGGGCCGTTGTCGGAGCCGATCGCGCCGAGGCCGAGCACGCAGCCGAGGAAGGCCATCAGGGCCAGGACGAAGCCGCCGAAGACCAGGACGCGCTTGCGGACGCTGGGCCGGACGATGAACGGCTGGTCCTCGGGGATGCGCGGGACCACGGGGTAGGGCTGCACGGTGCGAGAGGCTACGCGGACCGCGCGAAAAAGTCGTCCCAAGTCGCGTAACCCCGGTTCGGGGGCGTCGTTGAGTGTGATGTCGGAGCGCTGAGCGATGACGAGAGCGGCCGATGCCCTGTCGGTCGAGGGGTGGCGGCGGGGCATCGTGCATAGAGAGGCCGGACGTGTGAGGGGTGCGTCCGGCCTCTCCCTTACTTCTTATTGACTCTTTGCGGTTGTCTGGTCACGCCACTGGCGTGGCCACATTGGCGCGTACCCATTCGATGATGGATGCGGTCGTCGCGCCCGGCGTGAAGATATGGGCCACGCCCAGCTTCTCGAGCTCGGTTATGTCGTCGGCCGGAATGATGCCGCCGCCGAATACCACGATGTCGGCCGCATCACGTTCCGCGAGCAGTTCCAGCACTCGCCGGAACAGCGTCATGTGCGCCCCGGAGAGCACCGACAGCCCGATGGCGTCCGCGTCCTCCTGGATGGCGGTCTCGACGATCTGCTCGGGCGTCTGGTGCAGGCCCGTGTAGACGACCTCCATACCGGCGTCCCGCAGCGCGCGTGCCACTACCTTCGCGCCCCTGTCGTGGCCGTCCAGCCCTGGTTTGGCGACGACGACCCTGATCCGTGCTTGCATCTACGACCCCTTCGGCGCTCACCGGCTGCACTGCCGGCCGAGAAGGAAACTGCCACCTGAACGAACGGTAACCCGGCACGGTTGAACCGAGGAAGCCGCCGCTCCGTACTACCCGCCGGCACCAAGACCATCAGGACACCGCGCGCAAGCACCATTTAACGTATTCCACGTCACATGACTTTGCGTTAGAAGCGCAGTTACGGAGAGCCAACACTCTTTCGCCTCAAAATTGCCGCCAACTCGGACATTCGCGCCCTAATGCCGACAGCTAACTGTCAGGGAATTGGCGCTGCGACTTGTGACTGGCGTTGCGTTTCGTTACCGTGGCCCACGGCTGTCAACCGGTTAACGCCGGACCGACCGCTCGGCAAACCACCGTTCAGCATCTGTTCCCCGCCCGGTGGCTGCCGCTCTTTGCCACCGACGGAGGGTTGTTCGTGCGTCAGCGCTTGTCGTCTGAGCCCGACCGCTATCGCGGCCGTCGCCGCGTCCCCACCCCTCCGCGCAGCCGCTATGCCGTCGTCGTCACGTCGGCATTTGTCGGCGCCGGAGTGGTCGCCCTGGGAGCCGCCTCGCAGCTCCCGGACGCCAAGGCCGTCAACCCCACGGTCCTGCAAAATCTGGAAGCGGCCTCGTCCGCCGACAACACCCTGGCCGAGCGCACCGCCGAGGGTGAGCGCGCCTCCCGCGGCGAGGACCGCGAGAGCAGCGCCAAGATCACCGAGGAGCAGGCCGAGGCCGAGGCCTGGCTGCTCCCCCTGAACGACTACCAGTTCACCTCCGCGTACGGCGTCCGTTTCGGCAAGCTGCACGCCGGCATCGACCTGGCGGCGCCCGAGGGCACTCCGTACATGGCCGTGCACGCCGGTGAGGTGACCTCCGCCGGCTACCAGGGCGGCTATGGGTACGCGATCACCGTCAAGCACTCCGACGGCACCGAGATGATCTACGCCCACTCCCGGCGGCTGCTGGTGAAGAGCGGCGACAAGGTCAAGGCCGGCCAGGTCATCGGTGAGGTCGGCAACACGGGCTACTCGTACGGCACCCACCTGCACCTCGAGGTGCACGTCAAGGGCGCGCCGACCGACCCGATCGTCTTTCTGCGCGAGCACGGCGTCGACATCAAGCTCCGCATCGAGTCGGTGTACGGCGACCTCGCCGCCTCCTGATCCCGCTCCACCCACCGCCGGACCGCTGCTGGTCCGGCGGTTTCTCATGTCCGCAACCGTCCCGCAACCGGGTCGGTTGCACTGGGCCCGCTGCCCTCAAGATCCGCAGGACGGTGCCGACAGGCAGGTGTCGGACACCGAGACCTGGAGGATCACCCCGCGTGCAGCATCGAGCGAACCGGAACGTCCGCGGCCGCCACCGCAGAACGACGCCGCTGCACAGCCACCGCGCTCCGAGCACCCCGGTCACCGAGAAGGGCCGTTACGCCGTGGCTGCGGCTCTGGTGGCCGGCGTGGGGGTCGCAGGTTTGACGACGGCGACCGACGGCGCGTCGTCCTCCCCGGCCCCTGCGAAGACCCGCCCGGCCGCCGCACAGGCAACCCTGGCGCCCAGCACGCCCGCCCCGGCCCCGACGCCCACGCTCTCGCCGCCCCCCACGGCTACGCCCACCCCGGTCGCCTCGTCCCCGTCCGCCGTCGCAGCCGGCATCCAGCTCGTGGACGAGGGCGTGCCGTTCGTCCCGCAGGCCCGCAAGGAAAAGCCGCTGCCGCTGTGGGTGAACCCGCTGCCGGAAGGCGCGACCACCTCCTGCTTCGGCCCGCGCTGGGGCCGTCTGCACGCCGGCGTCGACCTGGCCGCGCCGGACGGCACCCCGATCCGGGCCGCGGGCGCGGGCGTCGTCGTGGCCGCCGGACCCGCCGAGGGCTACGGCAACGCCGTGCTGATCGACCACGGCAACGGCTACCTCACCCACTACGGGCACATGTCCGTGATCACCACGACCGTCGGTCAGCAGGTCGCGGCCGGCGACCAGATCGGCAATGAGGGCTCGACCGGTCACTCCACCGGCCCGCACCTGCACTTCGAGGTGCACCAGGGCAGCTACCAGAACCCGATCGAGCCGACCGCCTGGATGCGCGAGCACGGCGTCGACATCACCGGCTGCGCCACCCCGGCCGACGCGAGCTAGATCTTCTCGATCGGGGCGTGCCGCAGGACCAGCCACATGACCTGGTCGCCGAAGTCGATCTGAGCCCGGGCGCCGGGACCGTGGCCGTCCACGGTCACCACCCGGCCCAGGCCGTACCGCTGGTGGTTGACCCGGTCGCCGGCCGCCACCTTGGGCGCCTGCTTCATCTCGCTCGCGGTGGTCAGCCTGCTCGCGTCCACGCCGAGGCGCTGGGCGAGCTGCTGCGCCTTCGGGGTGCCGCCGGAGAAGCCGCCGCCCCGCCCGCGGTCACCGCCACCACGGCCGCCGACACCGCCGCCGGTGCCCGACCACGACGTGTACGACCCCGCCGTACGCTCCCAGCGCACCAGCTCGCCGGGCAGCTCGTCGGTGAACCGTGAGGGCGGGTTGTACTGCGGCTGGCCCCACGCCGACCGGGTCACCGCGCGGGACAGGTAGAGCCGCTGGCGGGCGCGGGTGATGCCGACGTACGCCAGCCGCCGCTCCTCCTCCAGCTCGGCGTTGTCCCCCAGGGCCCGCATGTGCGGGAAGACACCGTCCTCGAGACCGGTGAGGAACACCACCGGGAACTCGAGGCCCTTGGCGGTGTGCAGCGTCATCAGAGTGACCACGCCCTGGTGCTCGGGATCGTCACTGGGGATCTGGTCGGCGTCGGCGACCAGCGCCACCTGCTCGAGGAAACCGGCCAGCGTCGCGGCGGGCGCGTCCTCGTCCTCCGCCGCCTGCGCCTCCACCCGCTCGGTGTACTCCCGGGCGACGCTGACGAGCTCCTGGAGGTTCTCCACCCGGCCCTGGTCCTGCGGGTCGAGGCTCTCCTCCAGCTCGGTCAGCAGGCCGGAACGCTGCAACGCGGCCTCCAGCACCTCCTCCGGCGGCGCGGTCAGGGACATCTCCCGCAGGTCGTCGAGGAGCTGGACGAAGTCGGCGATGCTGTTGGCCGCGCGGGTCGAGATGCCGGGGGCGTTCTTCGCACCGCGCAGGGCCTGGCCGAACGAGATCCGGTCGCGGGTGGACAGTGCCTCCACACACGCCTCCGCCCGGTCGCCGATGCCACGGCGGGGGGTGTTGAGCACGCGGCGGATGCTGACCGTGTCGTCGTCGTTGACCACCGCGCGCAGGTAGGCCAGCGCGTCGCGGACCTCCTTGCGCTCGTAGAAGCGCACCCCGCCGACGACCTTGTACGGCAGGCCGACGCGGATGAACACCTCCTCGAAGACACGGGACTGCGCGTTGGTGCGGTAGAAGACCGCCACGTCACCCGGGCGGACCTCGTGGTTGTCGGTCAGCCGGTCGATCTCGCGGGCCACCCAGTCGGCCTCGGCGTGCTCGGTGTCGGCGACGTACCCGACGATCTGCTCGCCGGCGCCCTGGTCGCTCCAGAGCCGCTTGGGCTTGCGGGAGGTGTTGCGGTCGATGACCGCGTTGGCCGCGGACAGGATCGTCTGGGTGGAGCGGTAGTTCTGCTCCAGCAGGATCGTGCGGGCGTTCGGGTAGTCGCGCTCGAACTCCAGGATGTTGCGGATGGTGGCGCCGCGGAACGCGTAGATCGACTGGTCGGCGTCGCCCACCACACACAGCTCGGCCGGCTCGATCTCGCCCTCGGCCGGCCCGACCAGCTCCTTGACCAGCATGTACTGGGCGTGGTTGGTGTCCTGGTACTCGTCGACCATCACGTGCCGGAAGCGGCGGCGGTAGGCCTCCGCGACGTGCGGGTGCGACTGCAACAGGTGCACGGTCGCCATGATGATGTCGTCGAAGTCGAGGGCGTGCGCCTCCTTGAGGCGGCGCTGATACAGCACGTACGCCTCGGCGACGGCCCGCTCGTTGGGCCCCTTCGCCCGGTCCTTGAACTCCTCGGGCTCGACCAGCTCGTTCTTCAGGTTGGACACCTGGGCGGCCAGACCGCGGGCCGTGTAGCGCTTCGGGTCCAGGTCGAGCTCGCGGGCGACGAGCTGCATCAGCCGCCGCGAGTCGTCCGCGTCGTAGATGGAGAAGGTGCTCTTCAGCCCGGCGTGCTCGTGCTCGGCCCGCAGGATGCGTACGCAGGCGGAGTGGAAGGTCGACACCCACATCAGCCGGGCCCGGGGACCGACGAGGGCGGCGACCCGCTCCTTCATCTCCCCGGCGGCCTTGTTGGTGAAGGTGATCGCGATGATCTGGCCGGGATGCACGTCCCGCGCGGCCAGCAGGTAGGCGATCCGGTGGGTCAGCACCCGGGTCTTGCCCGAACCGGCACCGGCGACGATCAGCAGTGGTGAGCCGGCGTGGGTCACCGCGTCGCGCTGCGGCCCGTTGAGCCCGTCGAGCAGCGTCTCCGGATCCGTCCGCCGGACCGGCTGCCGCCTGGGCGGGGCCTCCTGACCAGGGGTTTTCGCCTCCTGGACAGGCGGCATCGTAAACAGGGGCTGGGAGTTTTCCGGAAGGGCTCGCATCGCCGGACAAGTCTATGCCGCACCCCCGACAATCTTTCCAGGCAGTCCGCACCCCCGCGCCGCAACCAAGCTGTCATCCCCAAGCCGTAGCGCTGACCAGCGTCGATAAAGCAGGCTGGCAGGCGTTGGTTGCTCCGTAACCCGACCGGGAGACCGAATACTATGGACCACCCCCGCCGCCGCGGCTGGGCCGTGCTGCGTCATCTCGCCGTACCGGCCCTTGCTCTGGCCGTCGTCGCCACCCTGCCGACGACGAAGCCCGACGCAGCACCGGCCACCACGCCCGTCGCCCAGTACCTGCCGGGCATGGCCCCGGCCAGCGTGTCCTACGGACCGTCCGGCAAGACGGTCAAGGGCCAGTTCCTCAGCTACAACGACTTCCACGGCGCCATCGACCCGCCCGCCGGCAGCGGCGCGGTCGTCAACGGCACTCCGGCCGGCGGCGTCGAATACCTCGCGACCTACCTGCGCAAGCTGCGCGCCGACGCCGCCGCCGAGGGCCGCAAGACCCTCACCGTCGGCGCCGGCGACCTGATCGGCGCGACGCCGCTGGTCAGCGCCGCCTTCCACGACGAGCCGACGATCGAGCTGATGAACGAGGTCGGCCTGCAGGTCAGCTCGGTGGGCAACCACGAGTTCGACGAGGGCGTCGACGAGCTGATCCGGATGCAGCGCGGTGGCTGTCACCCCAAGGACGGCTGCCAGGACGGCGACGGCTTCGGTGGCGCCGACTTCACCTACCTCGCGGCGAACACCATCAACAAGAAGACCGGCCTGCCGATCCTGCCGCCGATCGACATCAAGTTCGTCAACGGCGTGCCGGTCGGCTTCGTCGGGCTCACCCTGGAGGGCACCGCCGGCATCGTCAACCCGGCCGGCATCCAGAACGTGCGCTTCGCCAACGAGGTCGAGACCGCCAACAAGTGGGGTGACCTGCTCAAGCTGTTCGGCGTCAAGGCGCAGGTGCTGCTCGTGCACCAGGGCGGCCAGCAGAACGTCTCCGAGCAGGTCCCGGTCCCCGGCGTCTCGGACTGCAACGCCTTCTCCGGGCCCATCGTGCCGATCGTCGCGGGCCTCAACCCCGAGTTCCGCCTGGTGGTCTCCGGCCACACCCACCGCTTCTACACCTGCACGCTGCCGAACTCCGCCGGCACCTCGGTGGTGACCAGCGCCGGCACCAACGGCCAGCTGATCACCGACATCGACTACGCGATCGACCGGCGCACCGGCCGGTTCGCCGATATTACCGCCAAGAACGTGGTGGTGGAGAACGGCGTCTCCGACGGCAAGGGCGGCTGGCTCAAGGACGCCGCCGGCGTCTTCCTGAAGAACCCGGCCACGGTTGACCCGAATGCCAAGAAGGTCGCGGACAAGTACCGCACCGCGGTGGCCCCGATCGCCAACCGGGTCGTCGGCACCATCACCGGCGACATCACCCGTACGGCGGGCGCCAACGGCGAGTCGGCGCTCGGTGACGTGATCGCGGACGCCCAGCTGGCCTGGACGAAGACCAGCGCCAACGCGCAGATCGCGCTGATGAACCCGGGCGGCATCCGGGCCGACTTCGACGCCGAGGCGTCAGCCGGCGGCGAGGCCACCGGCCAGGTGACCTACGGCGAGGCGTTCACCGTCCAGCCGTTCAACAACCTGGTGGTCACCCAGACCCTCACCGGCGCGCAGCTCAAGAACGTGCTGGAGCAGCAGTTCGCCGGCTTCGGCGGGCAGACCACCCAGCGCATCCTGCAGGTGTCGGCGGGCTTCACCTACTCATGGGACAGCACTGCCCCGGCGGGCTCGAAGGTGAGCGCACTGGTCCTCAACGGCACCCCGATCGACCCGGCCGCCAACTACCAGGTCACCACGAACGACTTCCTGGCCAACGGCGGCGACGGCTTCACCAACCTGACGCTGGGCACGGGTCGCACCACGGCACCGGGCTTCGACGTCGACGCCCTGATCGGCTACCTCGGCGCGGGCACCCCGGTCGCGCCGGGCCCGGCCAACCGGATCACCAAGATCGGCTGATCGGGCCGCGTCCCACGGTTCGGGCCGTTTCCTTGCGGAGCGGCCCGAGCCGGGTACATACTCGCTTCGTGATCCAGCAGGCGCGATTTTTTTACTACGGACCCGGAGCTCCGGCGACCGTAGGACGCGTCTGAACGACAGACCTACATCAAGCCCCGGGCTCCCGAGCCCGGGGCTTGATGCTGCCCGGGCCGGGCCGACCGGGACGTCAGCACCCGAGGAGCACGACATGAGCGCAGACCTGATGGACCAGCAGACCGGCGCCGGCGCCGAACCCGCCGCGGAGGAGATCAAGGCGATCCGCGAGCGGATCGACGAGATCGACCAGGCCCTGATCGACCTGTGGCTGGAACGTTCCCGCCTGTCCCAGCACGTCGGCCGCACCCGGATGGCATCGGGCGGCACGCGGCTGGTCCTGTCGCGCGAGCGGGAGATCGTCGAGCGTTTCCGCGAGGCGCTCGGCCCGGACGGCACCCAGGTGGCGTTGCTGCTGCTGCGGGCCGGCCGCGGACCGCTCTGACGAAGCGGGCGTGCCCCCACAACGAAGCGCGCCGCCGTAGCCCTCGGCAGAGGACCACGGCGGCGCGGATCAGTTGAGCCGGGTCAGAGCGTCCCGGCCTCGTGGGTCACCACGATCTCGCGCTCCTCGGCGAAGTGGCAGGCACTCGGGTGATCCGTGCCCGGCCGCTCCACCAGCGCCGGAACCTGCTCGGCACAGATGTCCTGCGCCTTCCAGCACCGCGTGCGGAACCGGCATCCCGACGGCGGATTCGCCGGGCTCGGCACGTCGCCGGTGAGCCGGATGATCGCCTTCGTGCTGCGGCTGTTCGGGTCCGGCACCGGCACTGCCGACAGCAGCGCCTGCGTGTACGGGTGCGTCGGCCGCTCGTAGATCTCGTCCTCGGTGCCGATCTCGACGATCTTGCCGAGGTACATCACCGCGACACGGTCGGACAGGTGCCGCACCACCGACAGGTCGTGAGCGATGAAGATGTACGCCAGGCCCAGCTCCTTCTGGAGGCTGTCCAGCAGGTTCATCACCTGGGCCTGGATCGACACGTCCAGCGCGCTGACCGGCTCGTCGCAGACGATGATCTCCGGCCGCAGGGCGAGCGCCCGGGCGATGCCGATGCGCTGGCGCTGACCACCGGAGAACTGGTGCGGGTAACGGTTGATGTGCTCGGGGTTGAGCCCGACCACCTCCAGCAGCTCCTGCACCTTCTTGCGACGACTGCCCTTGGGCGCGACATCGGTGTGGATCTCGAACGGCTCCCCGATCAGGTCACCGACCGTCATCCGGGGGTTGAGCGAGGTGTACGGGTCCTGCATGACGAGCTGGATCTGCCGCCGCAGCTTGCGCATCTCGCCGCCGCCCATCGAGAACATGTCCCGACCGCGGTACTCGACCGAGCCCGCGGTGGGCCGTTCGAGATTCATCAGCACCCGGGCGAGCGTCGACTTGCCGCAGCCCGACTCGCCCACGATGCCCAGCGTCTCGCCCTGCTTGAGGCTGAACGACACGCCGTCCACGGCCTGGACCTGGCCGATGGTCTTGCGGAAGACCACGCCCCGGGTGACCGGATAGTGCTTGACGACGTTCTTGGCCTCGAGAATGGTCTCACTCACCGCGCAGAACCTCCTCGGCGAAGTGGCAGGCACTGCCCCGCGCCGGTGCCACCACGCGCAGCGGGGGCACCTTCTCGACGCAGATGGGCTGCGCCTTGGGGCAGCGGGGGTGGAACGGACAGCCCGGCGGGATCCGCATCAGGTTCGGCGGCAGCCCCTTGATGGTGCGGAGCTCCTGGCCCTTCTCGTCGATCCGGGGGATCGAGTTGAGCAGGCCCACGGTGTACGGGTGCCCCGGCCGCGCGTACAGGTCGTGCACGTTGGCTTCCTCGACGATGCGGCCGGCGTACATGACCGCGATGCGGTCGGCCACGTCGGCCACGACGCCCAGGTCGTGGGTGATCAGGATGAGCCCCATCTGCCGCTCACGCTGCAGGTCGGCCAGCAGGTCCATGATCTGGGCCTGCACGGTCACGTCCAGCGCGGTGGTCGGCTCGTCGGCGATGAGCACCTCGGGGTCGAGGGCCAGCGACATCGCGATCATGACGCGCTGGCGCATGCCACCGGAGAACTGGTGCGGGAACTCGGTGACCCGCTGCTTCGCGTTGGGGATCTTGACCTGGTCCAGCAGCTCGATCGACCGCTTCTTGGCCTCGGCGCGGCTCAGCCCCTTGCGGATGCGGAACTGCTCGCCGATCTGGAAGCCCACGGTGAAGACCGGATTGAGAGCCGACAGCGCGTCCTGGAACACCATGGCGATGCCATGGCCGCGGATCTTGCGCCGGCCCTCCTCCGACATGCTCAGCATGTCCTTGCCGTGGAAGCGGATCTGACCGCCGGAGACGTGCCCCGGCGGCTGGTCCAGGATGCCCATGATGGTCTGGGCGGTCACGCTCTTGCCGGAACCCGACTCGCCCAGCACGGCCAGCGTCTCGCCGGCGTCGACGTGGAACGAGACGCCGTTGATGGCTTTGGCGATGCCGTCGCGGGTGCGGAACTCGACGTGCAGATCCTCGACCTCGAGCAGCCGGCCGCTGGGACGGCCGGTCGTCGAGAACTCGGGATCGGTGATGACAACTTCGGACACGGTGGCTCCTACCGCATTTTCGGGTCGAGGGCCTCGCGCACAGCCTCGCCCAGCATCACGAAGCTGAGCACGGCGGTCACGAGGAAGGCGGCGGGGAACAGCAGCAGATACAGCGAGACGCGGATGTAGTTCTGGGACTCGTTGATCATGACGCCCCAGGACACCACCGGCGACTGCAGACCCACGCCGAGGAACGACAGCGTCGCCTCCGCACCGATGAAGGAACCCACCAGGATCGTGGAGTAGACCAGGAGCGGGGCCAGGCAGTTCGGGATCAGGTGCTTGAAAACGATCCGCAGGTTGCTGGCGCCCAGGGCCCGGGCCGCCACGATGTAGTCCGCCTCCTTGGTGGCCAGCACCGAGGACCGCATGATCCGCATCGACACCGGCCAGCTCAGCAGGACCAGCGACACGACCACCAGCATGATGATCTCGAACTCGCCGCGATTGGCCCCCGGCGGGTTGAACGTGAACAGGATGACGATCGCGCCGAGCACGAACGGCAGACCGAAGAAGATGTCGGCGACCCGGGACAGGATCGTGTCGAACCAGCCGCCGCGGAAGCCGGCGATCACACCGACCAGGCCGCCGATCAGCACGGTGCCGAGGGTCGAGAGCACCGCCACGAGGATCGACGCGCGGGCGCCGTAGATGACCCGGGCATACACGTCCTGGCCCTGCACGTCGTAGCCGAACCAGGCGTCGGCGGACGGGCCGACGCGGCTGCGGGACAGCGTGCCGTAGCTCGGATCGGCCGAGGTGAACAGCGACGGGAAGGCCGCCATCACCAGGAAGAGCGCGATGAAGAACGCGGAGATCCAGAACAGCGGCTTGCGGCGCAGGTCGCGCCAGGCGTCACCGAGAAGGCCGCGGGGCTTGTCGGCCCGCTGGTTCTCAGGGAGTCCCGCGTTCGTGGGGGCGGTGGCCCCCGGCGCGGTGGGTTGCTCGGCTCGTGGCGTGGTGACCATCGAGCTCATGGTCGGATCACTCATAGCGGATCCTCGGGTCCAGGAGGGCGTACAGCATGTCGACCAGCAGGTTCATCACCAGGTAGACGAGCACCAGGATGACGACGATGGAGACCACCGTAGCGCCTTCCTTGGTCACGATGGCCCGGTAGACTTCCCGGCCGATTCCGTTGATACCGAAGATGCCCTCGGTGACGATGGCGCCACCCATCAGGGCACCGAGGTCGGTGCCGAGATACGTGACGACCGGGATCAACGAGTTGCGCAGCAGGTGCACCCCGACCACCCGCCGCATCGGCAGGCCCTTCGCGATGGCGGTACGCACGTAGTCGGCACTGCGGTTCTCCGCGATGCTCGTGCGGGCCAGGCGCGCGATGTACGCCATCGACACGCTGCCCAGCACGAAGCCGGGGATGAGCAGCTCGGTGAACGACGGCGGGTTGGAGACCGTGGGCTTGATGAGGCCCCACTGGACGCCGAACAGGTACTGCAGCACGAAGCCGGTGACGAACGTCGGCAGCGCGATGAGGAACAGCGTGGAGACCAGGACCAGGTTGTCCAGGAAGCCGTTGCGCCGGAGACCGGTCAGCACACCGGCGGTGAGGCCGATGATCGCCTCCACCGCCAGGGCGACCATGGCCAGCTTGATGGTGTTCGGGTACGCCGCGGCGATGAGGTCGTTGATCGAGCGACCGCCGAACGTCGAACCGAAGTCACCCTGGAGCAGGTTCTTCATGTACGTGAAGTACTGCACGTACAGGGGCTTGTCGAGGTTGAACTTCTCCGTCATGACCTGGATGTAGTTCGCAGGGCAGGGACGGTCGCCGCACTTGCCCGCGAAGGGATCGCCGGGGACGGACCAGACGAGCCAGTAGATGAGAAAGGTGGTTCCGAGGAAAACGGGAACAAGCTGTAGTAGCCGTCTGACGACGTAACGGCCCATAGGTCCTCCCAGAGACGGGCGCTTGTGGCGCCCCGTGCGGATGTGGGCGCTCGTGTTGCCCAGTGTGTACCAGCAGGCGCCGTGACGCCTCTCACAGACCGACTCAGGTCCGGCTCCCTGAGTGCGGAGCCGGACCTGAGACTGGAAAGCTACGCCTATGCCATCTCGACCGAGGAGAGGTCGATCTCGCCGACGTTGCTGGTGTTGACGTTCTTGACCTTGTCGGAGGTGCCCGACTGCTGGTTCGAGAAGTAGATCGGCATGGTCGGCACGTCCTGGTCGATCAGCTTCACCGCCTCCGCGAACTTGGCGTGCGCCGCTTCGACGTCGGCCGCCGAGGTGCCCTCCTTGTAGAGCGCGTCCACCTTCGGGTTGCTGTAGCTACCGTCGTTCGACGAGCCGCCGGTCACGTACAGCGGACCGATCCAGTTCTCGACGTCCGGGTAGTCCTGCTGCCAACCGGCGCGGTACGGGCCCTTCATCTGCTTGGCGTTGATGCCCTGGCGGAAGACGGCGAAGGTCGGGATGCCCTCGGCGCGGACATTGATGCCCAGCACGTTCTTGATGCTCTGCGCGACGGCCTCCATCCACTCCTTGTGGCTGGCGTCCGCGTTGTAGTAGAGCACCATCTCGCCGGTGAAGCCGCCGGCCTTGGCCAGGTCGGCCTTGGCGCCCTCGGGGTCGAACTTGCACGCGGTGCAGTTGCCGGCCTGGTTGCCCGGGGTCAGCGGGTTGGCCCAGCTGTCCGCGGGGGTCCGGGAGTTGAAGAAGATCTTCTCGGTGATCTCCTGGCGGTTGATCGCCTTGGAGACCGCCCGGCGCAGGTCAGGGTTCTGGAAGCGCTTGTCGTACAGCGGGAAGGCGATGATGCCGGTGGTCGGCGTGGGCACGTTGAGCGCGCGGTCACCGAGGTCGGACTTCCACTTGTCGCCGGCGAGCGCCGAGACCGGGATCTGCTGCTGGAAGTCGAGGTTGCCCGACTGGAGGTCGGCGTACGCGGCCGTGTCCTCCTGGTACATCTTGACCGTGACGTCCTTGATCTTGACCTTGTCGTCGAGCGTGTAGTCGTCGAACCGGGTCAGCTTGATCTCGACGTTGTCGGTCCAGGAGACGAACTTCACCGGGCCGTTGCCGATCGGCTTCTTGCCGAACTCCTCGGGCTTCTGGGTGAAGAAGGCGTCGGGCAGCGGCATGAACGCGCTGTAGCCGAGCTTCGTCGGGAAGATCGAGAAGGGCGTGGCCAGCGTGACGGTGAAGTTGTAGTCGTCGACAACCTTCAGGCCGGACATGGTCTTGGCCTTGGGCTCCGGCGCCTTCTTCGGGCCGTCGTCATCCGGGTCGGCCGTGTTGACGTCCGTGAAGCCCGCGATGTCGCTGAAGAAGCTGGAGTTCTGCGCACCGTTGGGCGAGTACGCCGCCCAGTTCCAGGCGTCGACGAAGTTCTTCGCCTTGACCTCGGTGCCGTCGTGGAACTTGGTGCCCTGCTTCAGGGTGATGTTGTAGACCTTGGAGTCGGTCGTCTTGATCGACTGGGCCACGGCGTTGACCGGGGCGCTGCCGTCGTTGGGGTAGCTGACCAGACCGGTCCACATGAAGTCGATGATCTTGCCGCCACCGGTTTCGGTGGTGCTGGCCGGGATCAGGCCGACCTCTGGCTGGGTGCCGTCAATGGTGATGGCACCGTTCGCTGTATCGCCGCCGGCATTGTCGGTGTCGCTGTCGTCGCCACCGCTGCATCCGGCCGCCACGAGCGCAACGGCCGCGGTCATAGCGACCAGCCTCGCCCGCTTCGAGACTCTCATGGTTGGGGGCCTCCTCTTGTGCATATCTGGTGATCACGTCTGGATCACCCGCCTGCTCGCAGCCCCCGATCGGCGGTCGCCGATCTGGTGCGGCAGGAAGTCGGAACTTCTGACACCTCGATACATCGCCTGTCAACCACGACGGCCGAACGACGACAGCCCCGGAGCACGCGCACAATGCACCGCCGTCGACAGCGTTCTACTTGAGCTCCCGGCGGCTCACCACAGGCGCGTGAGGCCGAAGCAACTCTGACACCTGCCGGCCCAGCACCGAAAGACGTGTTATCAATCCGATACGGGCCCAGGATATGTGCAAATGCGCAGCGCAGAGGCGATTACCGCACAAATGATCCAGCACAAACCGGGCGGTTCGCCACCGTTCACCGCGGGCACCGCGGCGCGGCCGGACAGCTTCAGCCGACGAGCTCGACACCCAGCACATCGATGCGCTGCGCGGAGTCGATCGACACGTTCCTGACCCGCTCGGAGTGCCCGAAGAGGTTCTGCCCGAAACGCAGGGGGATGACAGGCATGTCCTGAGCCAGGAGGTCTTCCGCCTCCTGCCACTTCTTGACCGCCTGCGCCTGCCTCGGCGCTTTGGAGCCCTCACCCAGCAGGCTGTCGAAGGCCGGGTTGCTGTAGCCGTAGAGATTCGACGAGCCGTTGGTCGCGTACAGCGGGGAGAGGTAGCTCTCCAGCAGCGGGTAGTCCATCGTCCAGCTCAGCCGGATCAGGCCGACGGGCTGCCGCTTCTCGACCCGGCCCAGCAGCACGGCGAGGTCGTCCTCCCCGGCTCCGGTGCACTTGATGCCCAGCGACGCGGTGATCTGCCGGCACAGGACGTCGACCCAGCTCCGCGGGCCGCTGTCCCGGCTGTACGAGACCGTGATGGCGGCGGGACCGCCGGCCGCCCGGTACATCTCCTTGGCCCGCGCGGGGTCGTACCGGCAGTACTCCGCGCAGGAGTCGGCCCGGTAGCCGGGAACCACCGGCGACACGAACGCGGTCGCGGCGGTCTCGGTCCCGTGGAACACCTCGTCGACCATCGCCTGGCGGTTGATCGCCAGGGAGAGCGCCCGGCGCACCTCCGGCTCGGCGAAGTCCGGCTGGAAGATCGGGAAGCCGAGGAACGTGAAGGTGGAGTTCGGACTCTTCTGCAGGCGTCCGCCGAGGTCATCGGTGGCCTTGTCGATCAGCTCGAGCGGAATGCGGGTCTGCACGTCGATGTCACCGTCGACCAGATCGGCGTACTCGTCACCGGCGTCGTCATAGATCTTCCACAGCAGGCCGTCCACTTTGGGAGCGGGCCCGGGGAAACCGGACGCCTTCTCCATCAGGATCCGGCTGCCGCGCTCCCATCCGCCCTTCATCTTGAAAGGCCCGTTACCGACGACCGCGTTCTCGAAAGCGCCGGCGATGACCCCCGGCGCGGAGAAAGCAGCCTTGGGCAACGGATAGAAAGCCACGTCGTTCAGCAGGGCGGCGAAGCCCGCGAACGGCGCCGACAGGGTCACGGTGAAAGAGGTGTCACCGACCTTCTTCAGGCCCCGCAAGGTCTTCGCCTGCGGATCCGCGGCCTGCTGCGGGCCCGAGTCGCCGTCCGGGTCGCGCACCTGCAGATCCGCGTACCCGTCGATGCGGTCGTAGTAGGAGGTCGCGCTCTGGTGGTTCGGGCCGTACGCGCCGTAGTTCCAGGCGTCGAGATAGCTGTCCGCGGTGACCGGCTCGCCGTTGCTGAAAGTGAGCCCCGGCTTCAGCTTGACGGTCCAGATCCGGGCCGTCGGGTCAGCCTTGACCGACTGCGCGGCGGCCGGGACCGGATTGCTGCGCGCGTCGAAGGTGACCAGCGGCTGGAACAGCGCGGACAGCACCTGCTTGCCGCTCACGTCCACGGTGTTGCTCGGGATCAGATGCCCCGGCTCGGAAATGCCGATGACCACCGTCCGGTCGGGCACGTCCTCGTCCGGGCCATGGTCCGTGCAGCCGTACGCCGACAGGACGAGGGCGACTGCCGCAGCCGCCACCAGCCGTGGGGCCTTGCGGACCATGGTGCGGAACTCCTTCAGACGAGCCGGCGGTCAGCCGCCCAGCGTGACAACTCGTACCGGTTCGACATCTGCAGCTTGCGCAGAACGTTCGACACGTGAGTTTCCACAGTCTTGATGGAGATGTACAGCTCCTTGGCGATCTCTTTGTAGGCGTACCCGCGCGCCAGCAGCCGCAGCACCTCGCGCTCGCGGTTGGTCAGCTGATCGAGCTCGGGATCGGCCACCGGGACGTCCGGGCGCGACGCGAACGCGTCCAGCACGAAGCCGGCCAGCCGCGGGCTGAACACCGCGTCGCCGTCGGCCACCCGCCGGATCGCCGCGGCCAGTTCGTCGGGCGAGATCGTCTTGGTCACGTACCCGCGGGCGCCGGCCCGGATCAGGCCGATCACGTCCTCGGCCGCGTCGGAGACCGACAGGGCGAGAAACTTCACCTGCGGATGGGTACGCCGCATGGCGTCCAGCACCGCCCGGCCCCCGCCGTCGGGCATGTGCACGTCGAGCAGCACCACGTCCGGAGTCGTCGCGGCGATCCGGGCCACTGCCTCGGCCACCGTGCTCGCCTCGCCCACCACCTCGACGTGGGCACCGAGCTCGGCGCGGACGCCGGCGCGGAACATGGCGTGGTCGTCCACGAGGAAAACGGTCAGCCGCCGGTTCTCCTCGGCTACAGGCTCGGTCATCGTGCTGTCTCCTTTCCGGCGGTGACGCTCTCCCGGGAAACCGGCAGCGTCAGGCGTACCTCGGTGCCGTCCCCGGGCGCGCTGCGGATCTCGGCCTTGCCGCCGTGCCGCCGCATCCGCCCGATGATGGAACCGCGTACCCCGTGTCTCGTATCCTCCACCGCCGTCAACTCGAAGCCGGCGCCGCGGTCGCGGACGAACACGCTCAGCTCCTCGGCCTCCACCTCCGCGTAGAGCGAGACGGTCTCCACGCCGGCGTGCCGGGCCGCGTTGACCAGGGCCTCACGCGCGGCGGCGACCAGCGCGGCAACCGACTCGTCGCACTGGGTGTCACCGACCACCACGGTCTCGACCGAGATCGCGTACGTGTCCTCCACCTCGGCAGCCGCCTGCTCGAGCGCCGCGGCGAACCGCTCGGTGGGTGAGGCGCTCGGCTTGTACAGCCAGTTGCGCAGGCTGCGCTCCTGGCCCCGGGCCAGCCGCTGCACCTCCTTGATGTCCGCGGAGTTGCGCTGGATCAGCGCCAGGGTGTGCAGCACCTGGTCGTGGATCATGGCCGCGACCTCGGCACGCTCCTGCTCCCGGATGCGGCCCTCGCGCTCGGAGCGGAGCTGGCTGAACGTGCGCCAGAGCAGCGGGGCGACCACCACGCCGACCCCCAGCAGGCCGACCAGCGCGAAGATCACCCCGTTGAAGACCGCGCTGAGGTTGCCGGCCGGGGCGTACACGGCGAGGATGCCGATCACGCCGGTCGCGACCAGGACCCCGCCGCCGATGAAGCGGAAGATGAACGAGCGGCGGTCGCTCTCGGCGACCACGGCGGCGAGCCACGGTGCCTGCGGCGTCGCGTCGGCCCACTGGCCACGGCGGGTCGGATCGGACTGGTGCCAGATCACGCCCGCGCCGACCGCGGTGACCGCGATGAGCCAGCCCGCCGTACCGGCCACGCCGTTGTCCCCGAAGAGCAGGCCCTGCAGCAGGATGACGCCCAGACCGATCGCGCCGAACGGGAGCAGCAGCGCGAGGTCGCGGCGGGTGCGGCCGGCCCCGGTGGGCAGCTGCTGCGGCAGGACCGCCCAGAAGACCGCGTAGAGCAGCAGGCCGAGGCCGTTGAAGCTGAGCAGGACGACCAGGGCGATGCGGACCGCGGTCACCGGGATGCCCAGATGGCGCGCCAGACCGGACGCGACACCGGCGATGACCCGGTGGTCGCGCGGCCGGTACAGCCGGCGCGGTGTCGGGGGTACTGCGGTGGCGGTGATCGCTCCTCCTCCAGCTCAGGGCGCGGCGTGCGCTGCGGCCTGTTCGATCGTCACACGGCCGGGGGGTCGCGGGCCACGGGGAAACTCCCCCATCACCGGGACCCCCGGATCTCAGGGTGGCGTCAGGGTCGCCGCCTGAGGCGGTTCGGGTCGCCGGACCGCCAGTATCGAAGCCATGACCGACGAAGCTGCCCAGTCCCGCGAAGCTGCCGGGTCGTCGCAGGACGCTCCGGCACCTTCGGCTGTCCCGCCTCCGGCGCCGGCTCCCGCTGCGGCCGCGTCCGACCTGCCACCGGCCTACGAGCCTCCGGCACCGGGCGCCCCGCCGGCGGCCGACCCTCCCCCGCCTCCCTCCGACTCCGTTCCGCCTCCCGGAGCTGTCCCGCCTCCCGGAGCTGTCCCGCCTCCCGGAGCTACGCCTCCGCCCGGTGGGACGCCGCCGCCCGGTGCGATGCCGCCGCCGTGGTTCGGTGCGCCCGACAGCGGGCCCACATTCGCTCGGGAGAAGCTGATCCGGCCCACCCGCGGCCGCTACGTCGCCGGCGTCTCCGGTGCGATCGCCAACGCCACCAACACCGACCCGGTGCTCTGGCGGGTGCTGCTGGCCGTGCTGGGCTTCTTCGGCGGCGTCGGCGTGCTGATCTACCTGGTCGGCTGGCTGCTGATCCCGGCCGAGGGCGACACCGCCTCCCCGATCGAGTCCCTGCTGGGCCGCGGCCGCTCGGCCACCGCCCCGATTTCGATCGTGCTCCTGGGCGGGGCGGCCGCGCTGACCTTCGCGTTCATCGTCCGCGACGGCTTCCGCGCCACGCTGCTGGCGGCGGCGGTGCTGGTCTGCGGCGGGCTGCTGCTCAGGCGCAACAACCGGGTGAACGCCACCGCCCCGGCGCCCGGAGCCGCCCCCACGCCGGAACCCTGGTCTGCTGCCACGGCGGCTGGTCCCGCCCCGTTTCCCCCGGCCACGCCTGCCGCGGCCACGCCGCCCGTACCCACGCCTCCGCCGGCTCCGGCCGCTCCGGACGAGCCCCGCACGACCCCGTTCCCGGCCGCGGCCGCACCGGCCCGCGAACCGATGAGCGCGCCGCCGCCGCCCACCCCGCCCAACTACACCCAGGGGGCTTACGTGCCACCGAGCACCGCCTACGCGCCGCCCCGGCCGCCCGAGTTCGGGCCGCCGCCCGGTGGCTACCGCCCGCCGTTCGCCCCGCATGGGCCGTGGGCCCAGGGCAGCCACCACCGGGTGACCCCGCCGGCCCCGCCGCGGCCCCCGCGTCCGCCGAAGCAGCGCCGCGAGCGTTCCAAGCTCGGCCGGATCACGTTCTTCATGATCGTGGTGGTCATGGGCGTGCTGGCCCTGATCGACCTCTCCGGCGTCGACGTCTCCGTCTCGGCCTACTTCGCCGCCGCGCTGACCACGATCGGGCTGGGCCTGGTCGTCGGCGCTTGGTTCGGCCGGGCCCGCGGTCTCATCGCCCTCGCCCTGCTGTCCTGCCTCGGCCTGGCCGTCTCCAGCGGCGCCGAGACCTGGGGCGGCGAGCTCGGCAACAGCTCCTACCGGCCCAAGACCATCACCGCGGTCGCGGACCGCTACGACTTCACCATCGGTACGGCGACCCTGGACCTGCGCGCCGTCGACTTCACCGGCAAGGACCAGGCCACCACCGTCGCGATGAAGGTCGGCCAGATGAAGATCCTGCTGCCGGACAACGTCGACACCACCACCACGGTGCGGATGGACGGCGGCCGGGCCCGGATCTTCGGCCGCGAATGGGACGGCAAGGAACTCGGCTCGCAGGAGGTCACCGACCTGGGGTCGGACGGCGCCGGCGGCGGCACGCTGCACCTGACCATCGAACTGAACACCGGTGACCTGGAGGTGGCCCGATGAGGCCGCACCGTACCGACGGCATCTCGCTGAGTTTCGGGCTGCTCTTCCTGCTCGTCGCGGCCTGGTGGGCGATCGCGCAGGTCGTGACCGTCCGGCTGCCCGCTGCGGGCTGGCTGGTGGCCGGCGCCCTGATCATGTTCGGCGCGATCGGGCTGCTCGGCGCGATCCGCTCCGGCCGGCGCACCGAGGTGCCCGCCCCGGTGCAGGCCGAGGCCCAGGTGGAGACGCCGGGCGACCTGCCGCCGGAGCTGCACGCGGACATCGTCCGGGAACTGCTGGACAACCCGGCGGACCGGGTCGACCTGCACCCGGCGTACTTGAAGCACCCAGTCCCGGACCCGGCGACGGGCACCCGCCCGGCCTCGGCACCGCCTGCGGCCCCGACGTCCGCGGCGCCTTCATCCGCGCCGCCCGCGGCGCCCACCTTCGCACCGCCCGCGGCCTCCGCGTCGGCACCGCCCGCCGAGCCTGCTTCCGCGCCGCCGGTGCCCGGAAGTGCGGGTCCGGCCGGGGATGAGCCGACCGTGGCCAGCGAGGAGCCGACGGCTCCGCTTCCGCCCGCCGGCAGTGCCGCCGGTGCCGGGGACGAGCCGACGACCGAGGTCACCCGGGTTGATCTGGACCAGGAGACGGGCCGCGAGGTGCAGCCCGGCGACGGCCCGGACGAGGATCAGGACGGCGCGCCCCGGCGGGGCTGACGCGGCGCGCCGGTCGCGGGTCACACCAACGGGTGGGGCCCGCGACCGGCGCAATATGCTCTCCGAGCAGAGGAAATCCCGACAGCGCGAGGAGCCCGCACCGCCATGACGCCGTTTCCCGCCGTGTCCACCGCACCCGTGACCGGTGTCGGGCCGCGTGCCGCGCGCGCCCTCACCGCCGAGTTCGCCCGTCACAACGCCGCCACGACCGCCCTGGTCATCGGGGCCGATCACGCCTCGACCGTGGTCGCCGCCGCCGTCGAGGCGTTGCTGCCCGGCGACACCCTGACCCTGGTCGCCGGCGAGCGCAGCACCGCTGAGCTGCTGCGGGACCACATCACCGGGCTGGGCAGCTGGATCGCCGACCGGGTCCGGATCGTCGACTCCCTGGCCGAGGCCGACCCGGCCGACGTGGTCATCCTGGGCGAGCCGCTCACCGGCACCGCCGAGGAGGCCCGGGCGGTCCTGGAGAGCCTGTCCAAGTACCTCACCGAGGGCGCTGTGGTCTCCGTGGCGACCCCGGCGGTCCCGGGGCGCACCGGAGGCGCCGCCGCCGAGCTTTTCCGCCAGAGCGCCCTGTTCGGGGTCGGCACCGACCTGGTGTCCCGCAACCAGCCGCCGCTGCGCGTGCACAAGCTGCGCTTCAGCCAGGCCGACACCAAGGTGGCCGCGACGCTGGCGCCGGCGTACCGGCCGTCGAGCGTGCCGGTCACCCGGTCCATGCACATCGACTCCAACGGGGTCGCGGCCGCCGGCATCGCGCTGGGCCTGGCCGGGCTGGCCCGTACGCTGCGGCCGAAGTCGAAGTTGTGGCTGCTCCCGGCGCTGGCGGCGGCTCCGGTCGCGGCGTTCTTCCGGGACCCCGAGCGCGATGTGCCCACCGAGGCGAACGCCGTCGTGGCGGCCAGTGACGGCCGGGTGCTCTCCGTGGAGCGGCTCACCGACGAGCGCCTGGGCACGGGCGAGTTCCTGCGCATCGCCGTGTTCCTGTCGGTGCTGGACGTGCACGTCAACCGGGTGCCGGTGGCCGGCCGGGTGACGGACTACTTCGTGATCGACGGTGGCTATGCGAACGCAATGACCGCGGCCGCCGAGCACAACGTGGCGGCGTACACGGTGCTGGACACCGACCACGGCACCGTCGTGGTGGCCCAGCGCACCGGCCTGATCGCCCGGCGGATCGTGCAGCGCACCCCGGTCGGCACCCTGGTGGCCAAGGGTGAGCGGATGGGCCTGATCCGTTTCGGTTCCCGCACGGACGTCTACCTGCCGGCGGACCGCGCCGAGGCGGTCGTCGCCGTGGGTGACAAGGTCATCGGCGCGAGCTCGGTCATCGCCCGCTGGAAGTAGTGATCCGACGCAAAAAGGGCCGGCCCGCACGGGCCGGCCCTTTTGCGTAGTAACCGCAACCCGAGTCGGATTGCGCCCGTCGTTGGGGAGGACGCCGAAAATGACTAGGCGTCCTTTGCCGTGGTCATTTTCGGGGGCCTCCCCAACGACCTCGAGGGGCGCAAATCCCGCCGAGCCGGAGGCGAGGCCAGCTACCGAGAGCGCATCCACATCAGCGGGCCGCTGAGCACGTACGCCCCCACGAGCAGCACGAACGTCAGTCGCGGGTCCACCAGCGCGCCCACGATCGGCAGCAGCCACAGCCACGGCGGCAGCTTCACGAGCCGGGCCAGCTTCGCGTACGGGAAGCTGGAGACCATCGCGAAGGCCAGCAGCGCCACGCCGCCCAGCACCGCGATGCCCGGCAGCGGCAGCTCGATCAGCACGGTCAGCGCCAGCACCGCCGCCACCAGGGTGGTCGGCACGCCGGAGAAGAACTTGCCGTCCTTGGGCGAGACGTTGAAGCGGGCCAGCCGGATCGCGGCGCACCCGGCCACCAGCATGCAGGCGACGGCCGCGAAGGCGGTGGGCACGGTGTGCGACAGCGCGGCGTAGACCACGACCGGCGCGGCGAGGCCGAACGAGCACATGTCGGCCAGCGAGTCCATCTGCGCGCCGAACGGGCTGGAGACGCCCAGCCGGCGGGCCAGGGCGCCGTCGAGCCCGTCGAAGCCGACGCAGGCCACCAGGCAGGCCGCCGCGATGCGGGGGTCGCCCTGCATGGCCAGGAAGATCGCCAGCAGGCCCAGACCAAGGCTGGCCAGGGTGCACGCGTTGACGAGCGCGAAGCTGATCCGGCGGCGCAGGGTGTGCGCGCCGGGCAGCAGGGAGGCGGAGTCGGCCTCGACCACGACCGGCTGGGCCATGACCGCGGGGCCGTGGCTGCCGGAGGTGGCGACCGTGCGACCGCGGCCGTACGGGGACGGGACGAGCTCAGTGCCGGTGTAGATCACCTCGGCCCGGGTGGCGGTGGCGGCTCGCCCGGCGTCGCCGGACCTGCGCCCCACGCGCACCAACAGGGCCTGCCGGGCGAGCGTTCCGCCACGGCGCAGCCGGCCTGCCCAACGACGTCCGGCGGGACGGGGACTATCCGTCGTACGACGCCGGCGCCAAGGGGTTCTCGGCACGTGCTCCTCCATCTTGGGGTCGGGTGCCCGCCGGCATGAGCCGTCACGGGGTGCTGCCCTTCGCCCGTACGTCTACGGACAGTCATTTGGGCGGGTTACACAATCGCATAGCCGAGCGGTCTTGGCGATAGACCTCGCAGACCTCATCGACCGCCTTGTGCAACGACGTCCTCTGGAGTTTTCATCCTCCGACGGGCGAGGGAGGCACGTTCACTGCCTGGCCCTGTGACGAGTCTAACCGAGGCTCACCAGAGCGATCACCGATGAGCCGTTTCGGCGGCGAGCCGGGCGACCATCTCCCGGGTGACCTCCGTCAGGGGTAGATCACGCAGCGTGCCCGGATCGAACCAGCCGGCCTCGGCGGTGGAGCCGCCCGCGGCCTCGACGACCTCCGGTTCCGTCGGCTCGTCCACCTGCACCCGGAACAGGACCCGGACGACGTGCCAGTCGACCGGCACCCCTTCCGGGCCGAGCGCGGCCGGGTCGTAGCGGTGCGAGGCGCCCAGCAGCCCGGTCACCCGTCCGTGTTGTCCGGTCTCCTCCAGAATTTCCCGGGCCAGGGCGGCCTCCGGCAGTTCACCGTGGTCGGTGCCGCCGCCGGGCAGGTGCCAGAGCCCCGCGCCCGGGTAGCCCTCGGCGATCCGGGTCAGCAGGATGCGTCCCGCCGGGTCGGTGACCAGCCCGTACGCGCCGAAACGCTGACCCTTGCCGGGCGTCCGGGCGACCGCTTCGTCCGGATCATCCGGTACGTCGGAAGGGGTCCCCGCCCGCCCGAGCACCACCGCGGTGAACGGCATCAGCGGCAGGCCGGCCGGATCGACCCAGTCGACCACTTCGGTGGTGCCCTCGGCCTCGTTGCGCAGGCTGCCGCCGACCGGCTCCACGTCGTAGATGATCCGGTCGGTGTGTTCCCACGTATCTGTCATCGGCAGCCGGAACACGTCGGCGGTCACGGATCGGAGGCTCGTCACGCGTACGGTCAGGCCCGTCTCCTCGGCGAACTCCCGGACGACCGTGTCGTCGGGGTGTTCTCCCTGCTCGACGCCGCCGCCGGGCAGGGTCCACAGCCCGGGGAACGCCGACAGGTGGGAGTTGCGGGCGAGCAGGACCCGGCCGGCGGCGTCGCGGCACAGGCCGTACGCGCCGATTCGTCTGACCTTCACACCCCTCAGGCTAGCCGCGCCGCCCGCAGTGCCTCGGCCGTCACCTCGGTCAGCTGGTCCGCCGGCAGCTGGGCGACCTCCTTGAGGGCCATCCAGCAGGCCTCGGAGGTGGATCCGCCGATGTCTGCGACGATGACCTCCGTGGGCGCGTCGACGAAGACCCGGTAGAAGGCGCGCACGCCGTGCCAGTCGATCGGGTAGCCCTCGGGCCCCAGCGAGGCCGCGTCGCGGTGGCTCGCCACCCCGAGCAGCTCGATCAGGCGGCCCTCCTGGCCGGTCTCCTCGACCAGCTCGCGGATGAGCGCGGTGCCCGGCTGCTCGCCGTAGTCGGTGCCGCCGCCGGGCAGGTGCCAGCAGCCGGCGCCCGGATAGCCGGGGGCGATCCGGGTGAGCAGCAGCCGGTCGTGCGGGTCGGTGGCGATCGCGTACGCCGCGAAGCGCTGCGCGCGGTGCAGCCCGTCCGGGCCGGCGACGGCGTAGAAGGACGGGAAGTCCGGCACCTCCTCGGGCCGCAGGTCGGCCGACGCGGCGGACAGCCCCAGGGCGGCGGCTGTGAAGGGCCGCAGGCGCAACTTCTCGGCCTCGGCCAGGGTGTGCCAGCGGGCGAGGTCGGTGGGCTGGCCGACGCGGTCGTAGAGGTTGCCGCCGCGGACGGTCACCTCGTAGATCAGGCGGTCGGTGTGGATGGTGACGCCGCGGTGCGGCAGCGACCGCATGTCGGCGAGCACGTCGCGCAGGCCGCTCACGGCGACGGACAGGCCCGTCTCCGCGGCGGTCTCCCGCACGACAGTGTGGTTGGGGTCCTCGCCGTGGTCGACGGCACCGCCGGGCAGGGACCAGACGCCGGGGGTGCCCGAACGGGTCGAGGCGCGGACGAGTAGGACGCGGCCTTCGGGATCGGACGCGACGGCGTATGCCGCGATCCTGCGGAGCGGCTCCAGTGCGGGGGTCACGGGCGGCATCTTGCCCGGTTTATGTTACCTCCGAGCAACAACTGTCGGATTCCTGACAGGACGATAGCCCACAGTAATCGCTGATCAGGGCGGTTCTCCGCACGGAGCGCAGGCGGGCAGTAACAGCCAGCAATGCCCCCGAATCACCCATCCCGGGGACCCGAATCAGGGTCGGTATCGGGGCAGTCACCGAGGCGGCGAGGGACCCCGCAGGCCCACTCTTGGAGCATGACTACACCGACTGTCGCCCCTTACAAGCAGCTCCGCCGCCCGCTCGACGACCGCATCGTGGCGGGCGTCTGCAGCGGCCTCGGCCGTTACCTGGCCGTCGACCCGGTGCTGATCCGGGTCGGCTTCGTCGTGCTCGCCGCCCTCACCTGGGGCACGGCGCTGCTGGCGTACCCGATCGCCTGGTTCCTGATGCCCGAGGAGCCCGCACCGGCCGCGCCGGCGTGGCGCGACCCGGCCGACCCCACCTGGGGTCAGCCGCCGACCGCGCCGTGACTCACTCCCACTCGATGGTGCCCGGGGGCTTGCTGGTGACGTCCAGGACGACCCGGTTGACCTCCGGCACCTCGTTGGTGATGCGGGTGGAGATCTTGGCGATCACCTCGTAGGGCAGGCGGGACCAGTCCGCCGTCATGGCGTCCTCGCTGGAGACCGGGCGCAGCACCACCGGGTGCCCGTAGGTGCGCCCGTCGCCCTGCACGCCCACGCTGCGCACGTCGGCCAGCAGCACCACCGGGAACTGCCACACGTCGCGGTCCAGGCCGGCCGCGGTCAGCTCCTCGCGGGCGATCAGGTCGGCCGCGCGCAGCACGTCGAGGCGGTGCCGGTCGACCGCGCCGATGATCCGGATCGCCAGGCCGGGCCCCGGGAACGGGTGCCGCTGCACCATCTCCTCGGGCAGGCCCAGCTCGGCGCCGAGCGCGCGTACCTCGTCCTTGAACAGCGTGCGCAGCGGCTCGATCAGCGCGAACTGGAGATCGTCGGGCAGGCCACCGACGTTGTGGTGGGACTTGATGTTGGCAGTGCCGGTGCCGCCGCCGGACTCCACCACGTCCGGGTAGAGGGTGCCCTGGACCAGGAACTCGATGTGCCGTTCGGCGTCGAGCTCGCGGGCGGCCGCCTCGAACGTCCGGATGAACTCCCGGCCGATGATCTTGCGCTTCTGCTCCGGGTCGGTGACGCCCGCCAGGTGACCGAGGAACTGGTCGGCCGCCTCCACCACCTTGAGCCGGATGCCCGTCGCCGCCACGTAGTCCTTCTCGACCTGCTCGGCCTCGCCGGCGCGCAGCAGGCCGTGGTCGACGAAGATGCAGGTGAGCTGGTCCCCGATCGCCTTGTGCACCAGCGCCGCGGCCACCGCCGAGTCGACGCCGCCGGACAGCCCGCAGATGACCTGCTTGTCGCCGACCTGCGCGCGGATCGCGGCGACCTGGTCCTCGATGATGTTGGACGAGGTCCAGGTCGGCTCGAGGCCGGCGATGTCGTACAGGAAACGCTGGAGCATTTCCTGGCCCTGCTCGGTGTGCGCCACCTCGGGGTGGAACTGCACACCGGCCCGCTTGGAGACCAGGTTCTCGAAGGCCGCCACCGGGGCGCCAGCCGAGGAGGCGGTGACCGCGAAGCCCGCCGGGGCCTCGGTCACCGAGTCGCCGTGCGACATCCAGACCGGCAGGCCGGTGGGGAGCTCGCGGAGCAGAGTGCCGGCCGCGGAGTCCGGAGTGAGCAGGGTACGGCCGTACTCGCGCGAGCCGGTGTGCGCGACCGTGCCGCCCAGCGCCTGGGCCATGGCCTGGAAGCCGTAGCAGATGCCGAAGACCGGGACGTCGTTGTCGAACAGGGTGGCGTCCAGCACCGGGGCGCCCGGCTCGTACACCGAGGACGGTCCGCCGGACAGGATGATCGCCGCCGGGTTCTTGGCCAGCATCTCGGCGACCGGCATCGAGTGCGGCACGATCTCCGAGTAGACCCGCGCCTCACGGACCCGCCGGGCGATCAGCTGGGCGTACTGGGCACCGAAATCGACGACGAGAACCGGGCGGGGTGTGCTCATGGAGCGCGAGTTTACCGGCGTCAGCGGTACCACTTCCGGGCCGGGGCGTACCGCGCGTTGCCGGCCTTGTCGTAGGCGCGTACCCGCACGGTCATGACCGCGCCGTGCTTCCAGGTCTGCACCGCGAACTTGTGGGTGCTGCCCGCGTACCGCTGGATGACCTTGCCGTTGACCAGCAGTTCCAGCCGGCTCACGCCGTTGCTGTCGGAGGCCGTGGCGGTCACGTACTTGGTCTTGCGCACGTGCCGGGTGCCGCCGGCCGGGCCGCCGGTGATCTGCACCGACGGACCCCAGTTGTCGACCGTGACCCGGCGGGTGGCACTGGTCACGTTGCCGCCGCGGTCGTACGCCCGCAGCCCGAGCGTGACGGCCTTGCGCCGCACGCCGGTCTTCCACGAGAAGCTGTACGGCGCCACCCGGTCGGTGCCCACCACGACACCGTCGGCGAGCAGCTGCACCTTGGCGATGCCGATGTCGTCGGTCGCCTTCGCCGCCACGGTGACCGTCCCGTGCACCAGCGCGTTGCCACCGGGGGTCAGGAAGGACGTGGCCGGCGGGACCGAGTCGTCGGTGACCGGCAGCGAGGCCAGGGCGGCCGCCGCGTCGACCCGGCCGGAGGACTTCGGGATCCAGGTGCCGGCGATGCCGTGGGCCGAGGTGGTCAGCGCCGTCCGGATCACCGCCGCGGTCGGGGTGGGCGAGGTCGAGGCGAGCAGGGCCGCGACACCGGAGACGAACGGGGTGGCTGACGACGTACCGCAGAAGTTGCCGACGACACCGTCGCGCGCCTGCGCCGGGTTGCAGCCCGGCGCCGCGATGTCGACCCAGCTCTTGCCGTAGTTGGACCAGGAGTAGCGGCTGTCGGTGGAGGTGGAGGCGCCCACGGCCAGCGCGGCCGGGATGGCGGCCGGGTAGTGCTGGGCCGACTTGCCGTCGTTGCCCGCGGCGGCGATCACCAGCGCGCCCTTGCCGGTCGCGTACGCCACCGCGTCGCGCAGCAGCTGGCTGTCGGCGGTGCCGCTGAGCGAGAGGTTGATGATGTCGGCACCCTGGTCGGCCGACCAGCGCACACCCTGCGCGATGTCGCTGTACGAGCCGGAACCCTTGGCGTTGAGCACCTTCACCGGCAGGATCTGGCAGGTCCAGCAGATCCCGGCGATCCCGGTGCGGTTGTCACCGCGGGCCGCGATCACGCCCGCGGTCATGGTGCCGTGCCCCTGGTCGTCGGTGGCGTTGCTGTCGTTGTTGACGAAGTCGCGACCGGGCAGCACCCGGCCGGCGAGGTCCGGCAGCACCTTCACGCCGGTGTCCACGACCGCGACGACGATCGCGGCGGACCCCCGGGTGGTCTCCCAAGCGATGTCGACGTGCGTCTTCTTGACGCCCCACTGGTAGCCGAACGCGGGATCGTCCGGGCGCACCGCGGCGATCCGGGCGACCTGGTCGCGTTCCACGTAGGCGACGGCCGGGTCGGCGCGCAACGCGTCAGCGGCCTCGCCCACCTGGTCGGCCGGGACGTCGACGGTGACCGCGCCGGCCAGCGGCTCACTGGCCACCACGTCGACGCTGCGCTCCAGGGTGCCGACCACGTCGGCGTCGGTGCGCAGACCGACGATCAGCGAGACCGGCGCCTCGTCGTCCACCGGCGCAGCCACGGCCGGGCTACCGCCCGCCAGGGCGATGCCACCTACCAGGAGACCGACGGTCAAGGCGCGCAGATTCATGCCCCCACGGTCGGCGCCGAGGCAGCGAACCGTCGGACCGGTCCGGGTGCTTTCCGGGAGCAGAGAAGCCCTCGCCGAGAGCGCCCGGCGAGGGCTTCCGATCAGGGACGGTCAGCGCGTGTACGTGCGGGCCGTGTCGAGCCTGACGTTGCCGGCGTTGTCGGTCGCCCGGATCTGGACCTTCATCGGGTTCGGCTGCTTCGAGGCGGTGAACGAGAACGCGTACGGCGAGGAGGTGTCCTGCGACTTCACCTTGCCGTTGATCAGCAGCTCGACCCGGCGTACCCCGTTGGCGTCGGAGGCGGTGGCCTTGATCCGGACCGTGCCCTTGACCTTCGCCTTGTTCTTCGGCGCACTGGTGATCTTGACCGCCGGCAGCCCGTTGTCCACCACGATCGAGCGGTCGTACCGGGTCTCGTTGCCGGCCTTGTCGTAGACCCGCAGCTGCAGCTTCACCGTGCCGTTGCGCCCGGCACTGTTGTACTTCAGCGTGTACGGCGCGGTGAAGCTCTGGGCCTTGTAGACGCCGTCCGCGTACAGGTTGACCTTGCTGATCCGCGACCCACCGTCCGCGACGCCGTGCGGGGTGACCGTGATCGTGGCCCGGTTGAGCGAGCCGGCCCGCGGGGCCATGCCCGTGATCGCCGGCGGCGTGACGTCGGTGGCGATGGTCAGGGCCTTGGCCGCGTCGAGCATGCCGAACTTGTTCCAGCTGCCGATCGGCCGGGCCGAGGAGAGCAGCGAGAGCTGCAGCGACCAGCCCGTGTACGCCGGGTGCACCGTCTTGATCAGGCCGGCCGCACCGGCGACCATCGGCGCCGCGAAGGAGGTGCCCGACTGGTCGGTGTGGTAGACGCCGTAGCGGTCCATGCCGGTGATGACGCCCGGGGCGGCCATGTCGACCCAGGAGTCGCCCGACTTGTTGTAGCTGGAGAAACTGGCGCGGGCGTCGGAACCCTTGGCCGTGGCGCCGACGGCCACCACGTCGGTCAGGGCGGCCGGGTACATCTTGGTGTTGCGGCTGGCGGTGTTGCCGGCGTTGCCCGCCGCGGCGACGACCAGCACGCCCTTGCGGTTCGCGTACGCGACCGCGTCGGAGAGGGCCTTGCTGTACTCGGGGCCGCCGAGCGACATGTTGATGATCTTCGCGCCCTGGTCGGCGGCGTACACGATGCCCTTGGCGATGACGCTGTCGTAGCCGTTGCCGTTACGGTCCAGCACCTTGACCGGCAGGATCACGCAGCTCCAGCAGCCACCGGCCATGCCCGCGCCGTTGTCGCCCCGGGCCGCGATGATCGAGGCGACCGTGGTGCCGTGGCCGGCGTCGTCGGTGGTGTTGCTGTTGTTGCTGACGTAGTTCCAGCCGCCGGTGACCGCGCCGGTCAGGTCGCCGACCTTCGCCACGCCGGTGTCCAGCACGGCGATCTTGACCGCGTCCCCGGTGGTGGTCTCCCACGCCGCGGGCAGCCGCACCTGGTTGATCTCGCCCTGGTGGCCCTCGGTGTACATCGGGTCGTCCGGCGTGACGTCGGAGACCTTGCGCACGCGGTCGACCTCGACGTACGCCACGGCCGGGTCGCTGCGCAGGGCCGCGATGACCTTCGCGCTGCGCGCCGCGGACACCTCCAGGGTGTGCGCGCGCAGGCTGGCCATCGCCTGCTGGGCCGGGCCGGCGGTGTCCAGGGTCCGCACGCCCATGGTGGAAACAGTGCGCAGCGGAGCCGCGGTGTCCGCGCCCAGCTTGGTGCCGACGATCAACCGCACCGGCAGCTCGGCGGGGGTCTCGGCGGCGAGGGCCCAGGTGGTGACCCCGGCCATCGTCCCGACCACCACGGCCGACAGCGCCCCGACGGTTATCCGCCGTGTGACGTGCTTCATCTAGGACGTGCCTCCCCGTGTCCGACCGCCGCCTCGGCAATCGCGGCGGTCAGCGTACGGCCGATCTTGCCGATGTCCATGCCCCGTTCCACCACGCGAGATCACCGGGGCATTGAGCACGTGGTGAGCGTCCCCTACTGTTCCAGCATGCGGACTAACAGGCTTCTCTGGGCCGCGGCCGGCGTGGTCGTGGTGCTGTTGCTGGCCGGCGTGGGCATCGTCGTGGCCCTGCGCGGCGGCACGGACGAGCCCGATCCGGTGGCTGCGCCCAGCTCGGCGCCGGCACTGGTGCCACCCACGTCCGCCAGCCCCGCACCACCCCCCGGCGCCGACCTGGAAGGCCCGCTCGACCTGCTGATCCTTGGCGTCGACACCCGCACGACGATCCCGGACTGGCAACCGCACGCCGACGCCATCATGCTGCTGCACGTCGACGCCGACCTGCGCAAGGGCTACCTCTACTCACTGCCCCGGGACCTGCGGGTCGACGTGCCGGCGTTCGCCAAGAACGGCTACGGCGGCGGACGGCACAAGCTCACCGAGGCGATGAGCGACGGCGCCAAGGTAAAGGGCACCGACAAGGCGAACGTGGCGCAGGGCTACGAACTGCTCGCCCGGACCATCTCGAAGTACACCGGCATCAAGGAGTTCGACGCCGGCGCGGTGCTGACCTTCGCGGGCCTCAGCAAGCTCACCGACGCGCTCGGCGGCGTGACCCTCAAGATCGACCAGAAGGTCGTCTCCCAGCACCGCCGCCCCGACGGCAGCCTGCGCACGCTGCGCTCCGGCGGTGGCGGCTACGTCGGCCCGCAGGCCACCTACCTGCCCGGCCCCCGCAAGCTGGTCGGCTGGCAGGCCATCGACTACGCCCGCCAGCGTTACACCGCCGGCGGCGACTACACCCGGCAGCGCCACCAGCGGCAGCTCGTCAAGGCGCTGCTCACCAAGGCCGAGGACGCCGGTCTGGCGACCGACCAGGCCAAACTGCAGGCGGTGCTGGACGCGCTGGGCGACACGCTGGTCTTCTCCGGGCAGCGGACCCCGATCGAGTACGCGTACGCGCTGCGCGACCTCACGCCCAGCAGCCTGACGCTGGTGGGCCTGCCCGGTGACGGCGTCTACAGTGGCGGCGGCTACATCGGCGAGCAGCTCACCGCGACCGGACGCGGCTTCCTGCGCGCGGTGGCGGCCGGGGACCCGGCGCCCTACCTGGCCAAGCACCCCGAGCTGGTCAACAGGTAGGGCCCCCTAAGGCAGCGGCGGCTTCTGCTTGCCGAAAAGCCACGCCTCGAAGAGCTCCCCGAGGTCCTTGCCGCCGGCGGCCTGCTCGGCCGCCGCGATGAATTCCTCGGTGGTGGCGTTGCCGTCGCGGTGCTCGGCCGGCCACGACTTGAGCAGGGCGAAGAAGGCCGGATCGCCGATCGTGCGGCGCAGCGCGTGCACGGTCATCGCGCCGCGCTGGTAGACGGCGTCGCCGAAGAGCCGGTCGGGGCCCGGGTCACCGGTCGGCACCGACCAGTCGAATCCGGAGTAGGCCCGGTCGAACGACTGCTGGGCGGTCCGCTCGCCCTCGTGCTCCTGCCAGAGCCATTCCGCGTACGTGGCGAAGCCCTCGTTGAGCCAGATGTCCTGCCAGCGGGAGAGGGCGACGCTGTCTCCGTACCACTGGTGGGCCAGCTCGTGGACGACCACCGTGGTGTTGGGTTGGCTTACGAAGAACGTGTTGCCGTAGACCGGGCGGGACTGGGTCTCCAGCGCGTACCCGACGCGGTCGTCGTCGAGAACCACCCCACCGTTGGCGTCGAACGGGTACGGCCCGAACTGGGTGGCGAGGAAGTCCGTGACGGCGGCGGTGCGGGACAGCGAACGGGCGGCGTTGCTGCTGGCGGGCAGGGAGGCGGGCAGCGCGATGACCATCGGCTTGCCGTCGTGGATGGTGCTCTGCACCCGGTACTGCCCGATCACCACGAACGCGAGGTAGCTGGCCAGCGGCTTGCTCTCCGTCCAGCGCCAGGTGGTCTTGCCGGCGCCGGTGGCCCGTTCGCCGGGCACGCCGTTGCTGAGCACCTCGACCCCGTCGGGCACGGTCATGGCCAGCGCGAAGGTGGCCTTGTCGGACGGATGGTCGTTGACCGGGAACCAGGTGCTGGCGGACTCAGGCTGGCCCAGGGCGAAGGCGCCGTCCTTGGTGCGCAGCCACCCGCCGACACCGAGCGCCTCGTTCTGGAGCGGCTGCGGCTTGCCGCTGTAGTCGACGACGACGGTGAAGGCCTTGCCCTTGACGATCCCGGCGGCCGGGGTCACGACGAGCTCGTTGCCGTCGGCCTTGCTGGTGGCGGGCTGTCCGTCCACAGTCACCTCGGCGGCCGTCAGACGGGCCAGATCCAGGTGGAACGCCGACAGGTCCTGGGTGGCGGTGGCGGTGATGGTCGCCGTGCCGCCGAGCCGGCCGGAGGCGGGGGCGTAGTCGAGTTTGAGGTCGTACCCGGCGACGTCGTAACCACCGTTGCCGTACTTGGGGAAGTAGGCGTCGCCGGCACCCTCGGCGCCGGGCGCGAAACTCGGCGGCACGGACGGCGACTCCGCCGCCTGCGGAGTCTTGTCGTCGGCAGTGCACCCGGCGACGGCCAGCGCCGTCACCACGGCCATAGCGGCTGCTGTCCTGCTCGTACGCCCTCGCTGCATCACAGCAACGACGTTACGTGCCCACGGCGAAAGCGCGGCGAAGCCGCGCTCCCACTCCCGCGATCGCCTCAGCGGTCCAGGACCAGGCCGACCTTCTGGAACTCCTTGACGTCGTGGTAGCCGCACTTGGCCATCGCCCGGCGCAGGCCGCCGAAGAGGTTGAGCTGGCCGTCGGGCCGATCGGCCGGGCCGTACAGCAGCTCCTCGAGGGTGCCGTCGGGCTCGCCGGCGATGCAGAAACCACCGCGCGGCAGGCTCGGGTGGCTCGCCGCCGAGTGCCACCACGCGCCGCCGGCCGGGGCGCCCTCGGCCAGCGACAGCGGCTCGCCGAGCATGACCGCGTCCGCGCCGCAGCCGATCGCCTTGGCGATGTCCCCGGAGGTCTGGATGCCGCCGTCGGCGATGAGGTGCACGTAGCGGCCGCCGGTCTCGTCCAGGTAGTCGCGGCGGGCGGCGGCGGCGTCGGCGATCGCGCTGGCCATCGGGACGCGGATGCCGAGCACCGTGTCCGTCGTGGACCACTCGTCCGCGCCGATGCCGACGATGACGCCGGCCGCGCCGGTGCGCATCAGGTGCAGCGCGGTCTTGTAGTCCGTGCAGCCGCCGACGATCACCGGCAGATCGAGGTCGGCGATGAACTCCTTGAGGTTCAGCGGCTCGTCGGTGGTGGAGACGTGCTCGGCGGAGACCAGGGTGCCCTGGATGACGAGCAGGTCGACCCCCGCGTCGAGGATCACCGGGGCCAGCGCGAGGGTGTGCTGCGGCGACACCCGGACGGCCACGGTCACGCCGCCCTCGCGCATCGTGCGCACGCGCTCGGCGATCAGCTCGGGCCGGATCGGCTCGGAGTAGACCTCCTGGAGGCGCTTGGTCGCGTCCGCCTCCTCGTCGAGCCCGGCGAGCTCCTCGAGGATCTTGGTCGGGTCCTCGTAGCGGGTCCACAGGCCCTCGGCGTTGAGCACGCCCAGGCCGCCGAGGCGGCCCAGGGCGACCGCCGACTGCGGGCTCATCGTGGCGTCCGACGGGTGCGCGACGCAGGGGATCTTGAACGGGTACGCGTCGACCTTCCAGTCCGTGGACACGTCGTCCACGTCCCGGGTCCGCCGGCTCGGGACGATGGCGATGTCGTCCAGGTGGTACCCGCGCTGGGCGGTCTTGCCGAGACCGATCTCCACAACGTCACGCATGATTCAAAGCCTCTTTAGCGGGAGTGGTAGTTGGGAGCCTCGACGGTCATCTGGATGTCGTGCGGGTGGCTCTCCTTGAGACCCGCAGCGGTAATCCTGATGAGCTGGCCCTTGTCCTGCAAGTCCGGGATGGTCTCGGCGCCGACGTAACCCATCGCCGCGCGCAGGCCACCGATCAGCTGGTGGGCGACCCGGGAGAGCGGGCCACGGTACGGCACCTGGCCCTCGACGCCTTCCGGCACCAGCTTGTCCTCGTTGACGTCCTGCTGGAAGTAGCGGTCCTTGGAGTAGGACTTGGCCTGGCCGCGGGACTGCATGGCGCCCAGCGAGCCCATCCCCCGGTAGGTCTTGAACTGCTTGCCGTTGATGAAGATCAGGTCGCCGGGGCTCTCCTCGGAGCCGGCCAGCAGACCGCCGAGCATGACGGTGTCGGCGCCGGCCACGATGGCCTTGGCGATGTCGCCGGAATACTGGATGCCGCCGTCGGCGATGACCGGGACGCCCGCCGGACGGCAGGCCCGCGAGGCCTCCATCACCGCGGTGATCTGCGGCACGCCGACACCGGCGACGATCCGGGTGGTGCAGATCGCGCCGGGACCCACGCCCACCTTGACCGCGTCGGCGCCGGCCTCGACCAGGGCCTTGGCGCCCGCGTACGTCGCGATGTTGCCGCCCACGATGTCGGTGGTGGTGTCCTTCTTGAGCCGGGCGACCATCTCGAGGACCGCACGCTGGTGACCGTGCGCGGTGTCCACGATGACGACGTCGACGCCGGCGTCGATCAGGGCGCGCGCCCGCTTGTAGGCGTCGTCACCGACACCGACCGCGGCGGCGACCCGGAGCCGGCCCTGCGGGTCCTTGGCGGCGTTCGGATACTGCTCGCTCTTGGTGAAGTCCTTGACCGTGATGAGGCCACGAAGCCGGCCGAAGTCGTCGACCAGCGGCAGCTTCTCCACCTTGTGCCGCTGCAGCAGCGCGAGCGCCTCGTCCTTGCTGACCCCGACCGGCGCGGAGATGAGCGGCATCTTGGTCATGACCTCGCGCACCTTGACGCCGTGGTCGGTGACGAACCGCATGTCCCGGTTGGTGACGATGCCGACCAGCACACCCTCGGCGTCGACGACGGGCAGCCCGGAGATCCGGTAACGCCCGCACAGGGCGTCGACCTCCCGCAGGGTGTCCTCAGGGCTGCAGGTGACCGGATTGGTAATCATGCCGGACTCGGACCGCTTGACCAGATCGACCTGCGAAGCCTGATCCTCGAGGGAAAGGTTGCGGTGCAGCACACCGATGCCGCCCTGCCGCGCCATGGCGATGGCCATCCGCGCCTCCGTGACGGTGTCCATGGCGCTGGAGAGCAGCGGAATGGAGAGCTCGACGTTGCGCGTCATCCGGGTGATCGTGTTGACCCGGCTCGGCACGACATCGGATTCGCCTGGCTGCAGCAGCACGTCGTCGAAGGTGAGACCCAGGGGCACCGTGCGGGCGGACTCGTTATCCACTGATCATCCCTAGCAAGAGGCGGAGTGTTTCATCCTACCCATCCAGGTGAGGGGCTCTGAAGGGCGGACAGCGCGTGCGGGCCAGCACACACCGCCTCTACATGGGTACGGTAGACACCGTGCAAGAAGAGCCGATCGACCCGTTCAACGGCGACCCCGCCGATCCGGCCGCCGGACTCGACGACCTCACGGAGGACGCCGAGAACGACCCGCTGACCGAGGCCGAGCGGCAAGACGTCCTCGAGGACCTCTCCGACCTGGAGATCTACCAGGCCCTGCTGAGCCCGACCGGGATCCGGGGCCTGGTGATCGAGTGCGAGGACTGCCACGAGCCGCACTACTTCGACTGGGACCTGCTGCGGGGGAACCTCCGGCACCTGCTGAGCAGCGGGCGGCCCCGGGTGCACGAGCCGGCCTACGACCCGGACCCGGACCACTACGTGACGTGGGAGTACGCCCGGGGCTACGCGGACGGCGTGCACGACACGTTGACCGAAGGAACGGACGACGAGCAGAGCTGAATGGCTGAGTTGAATGGCCTCGCTTCGCTCGGCTGGCACTTCACCCCAAGGCGGTCGGTGCCGAGTGCACCAAAACAGGCCACGGCTCGGTTAAATGGCCTCGCTTCGCTCGGCTGGCACTTCACCCCAAGGCGGTCGGTGCCGAGTGCACCAAAACAGGCCGCGGCAAAGGGCGCCTAGCCTGTTTTGGCACCCTCGACACCGACGGGCGAAGTGCGACTTTGGTTGCGGTTACTACCTGGTAGGGCAGCCGACCGCGGTTGACTCACCCCCGGGCAGGTAAGCCGCATGCAAAAAGCTGGAGCCGGCCATGCGGTCAAGCCCGCCGAGGCGGGAGCAACCAGCTGAGGCAGCGGTATGACCAGCCGCGCCCGAATCGGCAAGGCTGAACCGGGCGACCTCCGCCGGGCCAGCGGGACCGACCAGGCCGGCCGGCCCAATCGCCGGTCCAGCCCTCGATCAGCCCTATCGCCGGTCCAGCTCTGCTCAGCCCAGCCGGCCCAGTCACCGATCCAACCCAGCTGGCCCAGCCGGCCCAGTCACCGATCCAACCCAGCCGGCCCAGCCGCCAGTCCGTCTCCGAATAGCCAAGCCGGCGAACTTCGACCGGGCCGGTCGAAGTTCGCCGGTTCAGCTCCGGGCCGGCCTGGCCCGGCCGCGAGCCGGTGGTCGCGCTCGGGCCGGGCGAGCCGGGTCGTTTTGTTGCTTGGTCAGGCGACCAGGCCGGCCCGGAAGCCTGCCGCTACCGCGTGGGCCCGGTCGCGGGCGCCGAGCTTGCGGAAGAGCCGCCGCGCGTGGGTCTTGACCGTGTCTTCCGAGACGAACAGCTCCCGGCCGATCTCCGCGTTGCTCTTTCCGTCGGCCATGCCCCTCAGTACCTGCAGTTCGCGCTCGGTGAGCGTGAGTCGCCGGCCTGTCGGGGCGTCGGTGCGGCCCGTGTCGTTGCCCGGCCAGACCATCGGGCGGCCCGTTGCCGGGTCGATGTCCGATCCGTCGCCGCGCTGGGCCGGGACCATCGGGGAGTTCGGCAGCATCGCCGGGATGCCGGCCGCGTTCGGTGTGCCGGCCATGGCCAGCCCGTCGCGGTGCAGACCGCGGGCCGTGGCCGAGTTGTTGTTGCGGCCCGCCCCGCCGACCGCGGCCGGTTGGGCGTTCGCGCCGTTGATCGGCATGCCCTGCGGGCGTACCGGTAGCAGGAGGAGCAGCAACGCCTTGGCGACCACACTGACCAGGTCGTGTTCGACGCCGCGGATGACGCCGCGGGCGCCGGCGGCTACGGCTGCCGCCGCGACCCGGGGGTCTTCGGCGCCGAAGAGGACGACCTGTGCCTGTGGGGCACGGGCGAGGACGCGCCGGGTGAAACCGACGCTGTCGGGACGGGTCACGGCGGTGTCGGCCAGTACGACCTCGGCCGGCCTTTCAGCCAGTCGGATCATGGCCTCGGTCTCGCTGACCGCCGTCCGCACGACCCCGGTCATGCCGAGCCGGGCCGCTGTGGAGGCGACGGTCTGGGCCGCTAGTGGGGTTCGGACGCACACGAGGACGGTACGCACAGTGATCCTCCTTCTCTCTCAGAGGAGATCACGCAACGGCCGCAGCATTACGCGCTTTAGATGGAAAAAATAGGAAACATCGGTACGGCTTGCCGCACCGATGGGATACGGCCGACGAAGACATCGACAAGTCGTGTGTGACGAAGCCTGCACCGGGGTACACCGGCGGCAGGCCTGAGCCAGGCCCCTCATGACAGCACTCCGCGGTGCCGCGCGGGAGGAGGGTGTTGATGTCGAACGTTCGCAGACTGCCCGGGCCCATCGCCGATCTTTGGGACTGGCAACGACTCGGCCTGTGCAGGGGGCGCGACAGCGCCCAGTTCTTCCACCCGGACGGTGAGCGTGGCTCTTCCCGCAATCGTCGTGAGGCCAAGGCCAAGACGATGTGCGGAGCCTGCCCGGTCCGGGCGGAGTGCGCTGCTCACGCGCTGGCTGTCCGTGAGCCGTACGGCGTCTGGGGAGGTTTCAGCGAAGCGGAGCGGCTGCGGCTGCTCGCGGTCGGCTGGGAGGACCTTGCCGATCGGACTCACGGACGGGTCGACCTGCTTCGGCTCGAAGCCCGCCTGGGCCGGCCCCACAAGTCGACGGTGCCGGCACAACGGCAGGCACCGGCGGCCTGACGCCGGACCGAGCGCGGCATCACCACACAAGTGACGACGCGGTTCCCTGCGGGGAGCCGCGTCGGCGTGTTCTGCGGCGTGTGAGCCGCGTCGGTGGACATACAAGCCACCGTATGAGCGAACTTGACGGTGTCGTCGGACCGAAAGTGCGGCTTTCGCGTGACTCGATTCAGCCGACCGTGACCTGCACGGAGTGCCACCCGGTGGCCCCGTCCGGCGCGGGCGCGGCGGGCGTGCTGGTCTGAGTCTGACCATCCTTGTCGGTTGCCCGGACCCGCAGAGTGTGCTTGCCCGCGGTCGCGGGCCACGAGTACGACCACTGCACCCACGTGTCGACCGAGACGACCGGAGCGAGCGTGGCAGCGGCCCATGGACCGTTGTCGACCTGAACCTCGACCTTGGTGATCCCGCGGTGCTGCGCCCACGCCACCCCGGCCACCGTGACCGGCCCGGCCGCACGCTTGGCACCGTCACGCGGTGTGTCGATGCGTGACTCGGTCTTGATCGGGCCGAGCGCCGACCAGCCCCGCGGCACCCAGTACGCGTCGAAGTCCGAGAACCGGGTCACCTCGATCTCAGTGATCCACTTGCAGGCGGAGACGTAGCCGTACAGTCCCGGGACGACCATGCGCACCGGGAACCCGTGCCGCACGGGCAGCGGCTCCCCGTTCATGCCGACTGCGAGCAGGGCATCACGGCCGTCCCGCAGCACGGCCGTCGGGGTGCCACAGGTCCAGCCGTCGCTCGAACGCTGCACCACCTGGTCGGCGCCGGGCAGCGGCTGGGCCTCGTCGAGCAGGTCTTTTATCGGGGTGCCCAGCCACAGCGCGTTGCCGATGAGGTCGCCGCCGACCTCGTTGGAGACGCAGGCCAGCGTCACGTAGCGCTGCACCATCGGCCGCTTCAGCAGCTGCTCCCAGGTGATGGTGATCGGGTTGCGCACCATGCCGTGGATGCGCAGCTCCCAGGTCGAGGGGTCGATCTGCGGCGGGTACAGCGCGGTGTCGATCCGGTAGAAGTCGTCGTTCGAGGTGACGTAGGCGGTCGCGCCGTCGACCTGGGCACCGGCCGGGACGGGCCCGGCCGCCGATGCGGCGGGCAGCACGACCGCGTTGCGGGCGGAGGTCACCGCGCGGCGGGAGGTCAGCAGCCTGCCGCCCACGCCACCGACCGCGGCGACGCCGGCGGCGGTGCCGAGCCCGATGAGGAAGCGCCGGCGGCCGTCCTCCCGGTAGGCACTCGGCGACACCGGCGGACGCGCAAGCCGATCAGCGTCAGCCGAGGCGGTGGCAAGCGCCGCCGGCCGACCGCCGCCGGCGCCCCCGGAACCGGAAGCGACCCCAGAGCCGGCGCGCAGGGAATCGGAGGACACGGACCCGGAGGATGCGGAACCCACCAGCGCGGATCCGACGGACCCGGACTCCGCAGTCGCGGAACCGGGCGGCACGGAACCAGCGGACCCGGGCCCCGCAGGCCCTGAACCAGCAAGACCTGAACCAGAGGGCGCAGAAGCGGCCGCTGAAGAACCACCTGTCGGGGTAGCGACCACCGCATCAGGCTCCGCCTCGACTGCTGCCCCCAGCAGGTAACGAAGAGCGAAGAACGCCGCCCCCGCACCGACCAGCGTCGGCAGCGCAGCAAGGACACCGGCGTCGTTGCGGGTCAGCGCGGCCACCACCCCGATCACCGCGAACAACGCGATGCCCACCACGGCGACCACCCGCCGGCGCAGAGCCAGCACACCCAGCAGAGCGGCATAAACCCCCAGCAGGATCGCCGTGCCGGTGATCAGCGCGGTCTTGTCGTGCGTGCCGAAGATCGCGATCCCCGCGTCCTTGACCGGCGCGGGCACGTTGTTGACCACCACGCCGCCCACCGCGAACAGCGGTGACGACAGCGGACCGGTGAAGACGGCGACCAGCTCGGCGACGCCGAGGGCCACACCGGCCGCCGCGACCCCGGCCAGCGCGGCCCGCAAGGAGAGTTTCACGTCTCCATCCTCCACCCGGCGGCCCCGCGTACCCGGGCCTCAGGTCTTACGTTTCGATGACGGCCGCCGGCCGCAGCGGTGGCAGCGCGGCCACCAGATCATCGAGCAGGGACACCGCGCACCGCTCGGCGCGCGGCTCCGGCAGCTTCGGCACGCCTTCGGCCGGCAGTTCCCAGATCACCCGGCCCGGATCGAGGCGCTCCAGGGCCGCGTACCACTGCTGCAGCGGCTCCCGCAGCTGGACGTGCGCCGCGAAATTGCGCCGCCGCCGGGTCTCGTCCGTGTCCCGCCGGCGTTGCAGCGTCTCGACCTCCGGCAGCCCGACCAGCACCGCGTCGGCGAAGCCGAGCCGGCCGGCCCGGAACGCCTCGCGGGTCACCGTCAGCTCCCGGTCGAACTGCGCGCGCGGAGCCAGGCCGAGGGCCGCCATTCCCCACGCGTAGTGCAGCTTGACCGGGTCGGTGTCGCAGAACGCCACCCCGTCGGCGCGTTCCAGGTCGACGGCCTCGGCCCAGCGCCGCATGCTGACCCGGGCCCAGTGCCGGGCCAGCGCCACCGCGTCGGTGGGCTCCCGGCCGGTCGCGGCGTACTCGGCGACGTACCGGCCGACGTACCGCCGGCACCACGACGTCTTGCCCGCCGCGGTCGGCCCCTCCACCACCACGATCATCCGCGCCTCTTTCCCCGAATCCCGCATCACACACGACAAAGGGCGCGCCGCTGAAACGCGACGCGCCCTTTTGCTCTGACGAATCAGAAATCGGGTCAGAAGCCCGGGCCGTGCTGGTGTCCGTGCCCGCCGTGGCTGTGGCCGTGGCCACCACCCGCGGCGGCCGGCTCCGCCTCGGCCGGCTTCTCGACCACGAGGCTCTCCGTGGTGAGCAGCAGCGCCGCGATCGACACGGCGTTGGAGACCGCGTTGCGGGTCACCTTGACCGGGTCGATGATGCCGGCCGCGACCAGGTCGACGTACTCGTCGGTGGCCGCGTTGAGGCCGTGGCCCCAGCCGAGCTCGGCGGACTTGCCCACCACGACGTAGCCGTCGTGGCCGGCGTTCTGCGCGATCCAGCGCAGCGGCTCCTTCAGCGACTTGCGGACGATCTGCACGCCGACCGCCTCCTCGCCGGTGAGGCCGAGGTTGTCGTCGAGCACCGAGGCGATCTGCGCCAGGGCGGCGCCGCCGCCGGGGACGGTGCCCTCCTCGACCGCAGCCTTGGTCGCCGCGATGGCGTCCTCGATGCGGTGCTTGCGCTCCTTCATCTCGACCTCGGTCGCGGCGCCGACCTTGATGACGGCGATGCCGCCGGAGAGCTTGGCCAGCCGCTCCGAGAGCTTCTCGCGGTCCCAGTCGGAGTCCGAGGCCTCGATCTCCTTGCGGATCTGCGCGACCCGGTCGTCGATCTCGGCCTTGCGGCCGCCACCGTCGACGATGGTCGTGTTCTCCTTGTCGACCACGACGCGCCGGGCGGTGCCCAGCATGTCGAGGGTGACCTGGTCGAGCTTGTAGCCGAGCTCGGGGGCGATGAGCTCGCCACCGGTCGCGATGGCCAGGTCCTGCAGCATCGCCTTGCGGCGGTCCCCGAAGCCGGGAGCCTTCACGGCGGCGACCTTGAAGGTCTTGCGCAGGGCGTTGACCACGAGGGTGCTCAGCGCCTGGCCGTCGACGTCCTCGGCCACGATGAGCAGCGGCTTGCCGCCCTGCAGGACCTTCTCCAGCAGCGGCAGCATCTCCTCGACGCTGGAGATCTTCTGGGTGGTGATGAGCAGGTACGCGTCCTCGAGGACAGCCTCCTGCGACTCGGCGTCGGTCACGAAGTTCGGGGAGATGAAGCCCTTGTCGAACTGCAGACCTTCGGTGACGTCGAGCTCGGTGCTCAGCGCGGAGCCCTCCTCGACGGTGATGACACCGTCGCGGCCGACCCGGTCCATCGCCTCGGCGATGAGCTCGCCGATGGTGGCGTCCTGGGCCGAGATGGTGGCGACGTTGGCGATCGCCTTGTGGTCGCCGACCTCGACCGCCTTCTCCAGCAGGGCCTTGGAGACGGCCTCGGCGGCCAGGTCCATGCCGCGCTTGAGCGCGATCGGGTTGGCGCCCGCGGTCACGTTGCGCAGGCCTTCCTTGACCAGCGCCTGGGCGAGCACGGTGGCGGTGGTGGTCCCGTCGCCGGCGACGTCGTTGGTCTTGGTCGCCACCTCCTTGACCAGCTGCGCGCCGAGGTTCTCGTACGGGTCGCTGAGCTCGATCTCCTTGGCGATGGTGACACCGTCGTTGGTGATCGTGGGAGCGCCGAACTTCTTGTCGAGGACGACATTGCGTCCGCGCGGCCCGAGGGTGACCTTGACCGTGTCGGCGAGCGTGTTGACGCCGTGCTCCAGCAGGTGCCGGGCGTCGTCAGAGAAACTGAGGATCTTCGCCATTTATGGTCCCTTCAACGCACCGGCGCCCTGGACCGGAGAGCCGGGCCAGGGCGGTCAGCACTGTCGGTTAGGTCTTACTTCTCGATGACCGCGAGGACGTCGCGGGCGGAGAGCACCAGGTACTCCTCGCCGGCGTACTTGACCTCGGTGCCGCCGTACTTCGAGTACAGAACGGTGTCGCCGACCTGCACGTCGATCGGAACGCGGTTGCCCTTGTCGTCGATCCGGCCGGGGCCGACGGCGAGGACGGTGCCCTCCTGCGGCTTCTCCTTGGCGGTGTCGGGGATCACGATGCCCGACGCCGTCGTGGTCTCGGCCTCGTTCGCCTGGACCACGATGCGGTCCTCGAGCGGCTTGATCGCAACCTTTGTCGCGGTAGTCACGGGCATACCCTCCTGGGTACAGGTGTTGTCGCCGGCCAGTGGACAGGCCGGGCTGATGCCTCATGCCACCGGGCGGGGCCGTCGTCGCGGGTGCCGGTCCGCCTGGTGCAGGCGCGCATCCCGGATGGGGCGCGCGCTGGCACCCTCAGGTTGAGAGTGCTAATCGGAGATTATGCCGGAACTAGCACTCCGTCAACCAGAGTGCCAGCACGTCACCTCCTAGCAGAATGACTCGCCGTGGACCTCGAACTGCTCGCTGCCCTGCGTACCGCCCAAGGGTCTGCCGCTCTGGCGGCCGCCGCCGACGTCGCCGGCGGCGAGCCGCTGGCCGCGGCCACCGCCCTGCGCGCCCGCGGGGTCTCCCCCGAGCTGGCCTCCGCCGCCCTCACCCAGACCGACCTGCGCCGGCGCGGCTCGGCGAAGTTCGGCGCGGCCGCCGCCACGATGCTTTTCACCCGCCCGGGGCTGGAGCAGGCGACCCGGGCGGTGGTCGCCGACCGGCGGGCCGCCCGGCTCGCGGCGGCCGGAGTCCGCAGCCTGGCCGATCTGGGCTGCGGCCTGGGCTCGGACGCGCTGGCCGCGGCCCGCCGGGGCATCCGGGTGCATGCGGTGGACGCGGACCCGCTCACCGCCGCCCTGGCCGCCGCCAACGCCGAGGCCGCCGGGCTCGCCGGCCTGGTCACCGTGGAGTGCGCGGACGCCACGACCGTGCCGGTGGAGCAGTTCGACGCGGTGTTCGCCGATCCGGCGCGGCGCCGGGCCGGTCGCGGCCGGGTGATGGATCCGCGGTCCTGGTCGCCGTCCTGGGACTTCATCGCCACGCTGCCCGAACGGGTGCCGCGCACGGTCCTGAAGCTGGCGCCCGGCATCGACCACGCGTTGCTGCCGGCCGGCGCCGAGGGCGAGTGGGTGAGCGTCGACGGCGACCTGGTGGAGGCCGCCTTCTGGTGCGGGCCCCTCGCGGAGTGCGCCCGGCGGGCCGTGCTGCTGCCCGGCGGGGCCGAGCTGACCGGCTCGGGCGTCGAGGCCGCGCCGGTCGGGCCGGTCGGTGCCTTCCTGTACGACCCGGACCCGGCCGTGGTCCGCTCGCACCTGGTCGCCGAGTTCGCCGCGGCGGTCGGGGGCCGGATCGCCGACCCGGAGATCGCGTACGTGTACACCGACGCGCCCGCCGACACGGTGTTCGGCCGGCGGCTGGAGATCACCGACGTGCTGCCGTTCTCCCTGAAGCGGCTGCGGACCCTGCTGCGTGACCGGGGCATCGGCCGGTTGGAGATCCGCAAGCGCGGTTCGGCGCTGGAGCCGGAGCAGTTGCGCAAGGACCTGCGGCTCAGCGGCAGTGCGGGGGCGTCGCTGGTGCTGACCCGGGTGGCGGGGGCGCCGACCGTGCTGCTCTGCCGCTAGCCTGCTTGATCGTGGCGAAGAAGGCTGCCGGGACCCCGGCCACCGTGCTGCTCACCGCGCAGAAGGTGGCGCACGAGCTGCACCCGTACGACGTCTCGCCGGACGCCCCCAACTACGGCGCCCTGGTCGCCGCGGCCCTCGGTGTCGACCCGGCCGCGCTCTTCAAGACTTTGATCGCCGAGGTCGACGGCACGCTGACCGTGGCCGTCGTACCCGTGACCGGCGATCTTGATCTCAAGGCGCTGGCCGCCGCGGCCGGCGGCAAGCGGGCCGCCCTGGCCGACCGGGTGGCCGCCGAGCGCAGCAGCGGCTATGTCCGCGGCGGGATCAGCCCGCTGGGCCAGCGCAAACGCCTGGCCACGGTGATCGACGACTCGGCGCTCGGGCTGGAGCTGATGTACGTCTCCGCCGGGCGCCGCGGCCTGCAGGTGTCCCTGGCGCCGGCCGACCTGATCAGGCTCACTGACGCCACCACCGCGAAGATCCGGACGTAGCGCCCTCCCGTTACGACACCGTTACGACTCGTCAGGGACCTTTCTCCTGAGATCCGGCAAATCGGACCCTGCAAGTGACCTAGCGTCACCATCAGGAATTCGAAGCACGGCCCGGATTGACCCGAAGGGACTCGAGGAATGCGTAAGGGAATGTTCGCCCTTGCCGCGGCTGGCCTGCTGGCCACCGGCAGCATGGCTGCGTGTGGTGACGACAGCGGCAGCGACTCCGGCAGCACCGGCGGCTCGTCCGTCGGCAAGGTGGGCGTCATCCTGCCGGACACTGCCAGCTCCCAGCGGTGGGGCACCGACGACCCCAAGTTCCTGAAGGCGGCGTTCGACGCGGCCGGGGTGGCGGTGGACATCCAGAACGCGCAGGGCGACAAGAGCCAGTTCCAGACGATCGCCGACGGCATGATCTCCAGCGGCGTCAAGGTGCTGATGATCGTCAACCTGGACTCCGGCACCGGCAAGGCCGTGCTGGACAAGGCCAAGGCCGCCGGCATCGCGACCATCGACTACGACCGGCTGACGCTCAACGGCGGCGCGAACTACTACGTGTCGTTCGACAACGTGGCGGTCGGCAAGCTCCAGGGCGAGGGCCTGGTCAAGTGTCTCACCGACATGAAGGCCACCAAGCCGCTCGTGGCCGAGCTCAACGGCTCCCCGACCGACAACAATGCCACCCTGTTCAAGGAGGGCTACGACTCGGTCCTCAAGCCCAAGTACGACTCGGGTGACTTCGTGAAGGGCCCGGACCAGTCCGTACCCGACTGGGACAACGCGCAGGCCGGCACCATCTTCGAGCAGATGCTGACCGAGAAGAAGGACATCAAGGGCGTGCTGGCGGCCAACGACGGCCTCGGCAACGCGGTCATCTCGGTGCTGAAGAAGAACAAGCTGAACGGCAAGGTGCCGGTCACCGGTCAGGACGCGACGGTGCAGGGCCTGCAGAACATTCTCGCGGGCGACCAGTGCATGACGGTCTACAAGGCCATCAAGCAGGAGGCCGACGCGGCCGCCGACCTCGCCATCTCGCTGGCCAAGGGGCAGAAGAAGGACGTCGCCCAGACGATCACCGACCCGGAGTCGAAGGCGGCCGTGCCGTCGGTGCTGCTGCCCCCGAAGTCGATCTTCAAGGACAGCGTGAAGGACGTCGTCGCGGACGGCTTCGTCACCAAGGAACAGCTGTGCACCGGCGACTTCGCCAAGCTCTGCACGGACAACGGCGTCAGCTGACCCCACCTCGGGCCCGACGGCGCCGTCCATGCCCCGACCGGGCGTGGGCGGCGCCGCATCGACTGAAGGAGAAACACCCGTGGCCGCGACACCTCTTCTGGAGCTGCGCGGGATCGACAAGAGCTTCGGTCCCGTCCAGGTCCTGCACGATGTCGGACTGAGTGTCTATCCGGGGGAGGTGACCGCGCTCGTCGGCGACAACGGTGCCGGAAAGTCCACGCTGGTCAAATGCGTCAGCGGGATCTACACCATCGACGCCGGCACCGTCACCTTCGACGGCAACCAGGTCGCCGTCCACAGCCCCCGCGACGCCTCCGCCCTCGGCATCGAAGTCGTCTACCAGGACCTCGCCCTCTGCGACAACCTCGACATCGTCCAGAACATGTTCCTCGGCCGCGAAAAAGTCCGCGGACTCGTCCTCGACGAACCCACCATGGAACAAATGGCCGGCGACACCCTCGCCAGCCTCTCCGTACGCACCGTCAAAAGCCTGCGCCAACTCGTCGCCAGCCTCTCCGGCGGCCAACGCCAGACCGTCGCCATCGCCAAAGCCGTCCTCTGGAACAGCCGCGTGGTCATCCTCGACGAACCCACCGCCGCCCTCGGCGTCGCCCAAACCGCACAAGTCCTCGAACTCGTCCGCCGCCTCGCCGACAACGGCCTCGGCGTCGTCCTCATCTCCCACAACATGAACGACGTCTTCGCCGTCTCCGACCGCGTCGCCGCCCTCTACCTCGGCCGCACCGCCGCCCAGGTCAAAACCACCGACGTCACCCACTCCCAGATCGTCGAACTCATCACCTCCGGACGCAGCGGCAACCTCGGCCTGCCGCCCGAGAAGCCGGCCGCCTCCGGCTTCGCCGACATCACGCCTGCAGGAGACGCGGACCGATGACAACCACCACCACAACGGCCGGCGGCGTCAAGGTCGTCAAGCCCACGGTCGCCAGCCACCTGCACGACTACTGGGGCCGGGTCCGCGGCGGCGACATCGGCAGCCTGCCGGCCATCCTCGGCCTGATCGTGCTCTGCCTGATCTTCGGCATCGCCCGCCCCACGTTCTTCAGCGCGGTCAACTTCGCCAACCTGTTTTCACAGGGCGCGGCGGTCATCTTCATCGCCATGGGCCTGGTCTTCGTGCTGCTGCTGGGCGAGATCGACCTGTCGGCCGGCTTCGCCAGCGGCGTGTGCGGCGCGGTCATGGCCATCCTGCTGACCAACCACGGCTGGCACTGGGCCTCCGCGATCCTCGTCGCCCTGGTCACCGGGCTGGCCATCGGCTTCGTGCTGGGCTTCCTGGTGTCGAAGGTCGGCATCCCGTCCTTCGTCGTCACGCTGGCGGCGTTCCTGGCCTTCCAGGGCATCCTGCTGGTGCTGCTCAGCGGCGGCAAGAACATCTCCATCCGGGAGACGTTCGTGCTCTCGTTGGCCAACAAGAACATGTCGGTCGTGGTGAGCTGGGCGCTCGCCGTCCTGGCCGTGGCCGGGTACGCCGCCCTGCAGTTCACCCGGCTCCGCGGCCGCGCCGTCCGGGGCCTGGTCACCGACCCGGTGGGCATCGTGCTCGGCCGGATCGTGGCGCTGGCGGTCATCCTGTTCGCCGCCGTCGCGGTGCTCACCGCCGAGCGCAGCATCAACCCGCTGATCAGCGGGTCGGTCAAGGGCGTACCGATCGTGGCCCCGATCATCGCGGTCTTCCTGATCGTCTGGACCTTCGTGCTCGGCCGGACCGCCTACGGCCGGCACGTGTACGCCGTGGGCGGCAACACCGAGGCGGCCCGGCGCGCCGGCATCCCGGTCGACCGGATCCGCATCTCGGTCTTCGTGATCGGCTCGTTCATGGCCTCGATCGGCGGCATCATCGCGGCCAGCCGGGCCAACTCGGTCGACCCGAACTCCGGTGGCAGCAACGTGCTGCTGTACGCGGTCGGCGCGGCCGTCATCGGCGGCACCAGCCTCTTCGGCGGCAAGGGACGGGTGCTGGACGCGGTCATCGGCGGGGCCGTCATCGCGGTGATCGACAACGGCATGGGCCTGATGGGATACAGCGCCGGTACCAAGTTCGTCGTCACAGGTCTTATCCTGCTTCTGGCCGCCAGCGTGGACGCGTTGTCGCGGCGGAGAGCGGCAGCCACCGGGAACCGATGAGCGAGCCTCACGGTCACGGGTAAGGGGGCAGCCACCTGATGCGAGCGGGCCCCAGCCAGGAGGAGGTACGCCGGCACAACCTCGGGACGTTGCTGCGATACGTCCACATTCACGGGGCTACGTCCCGGGCGGAGCTGACCACCAAGCTCGGCCTGAACCGCAGCACCATCGGTGCGCTGACCACCGAGCTGGCCGCCGCCGGGCTGGTCACCGAGCGACCGCCGCAACAGACCCGCCGGGCCGGACGACCTTCGCTGGTCGTCCGGCCCGAGTCGTCCCAGGTGTACGCGTACGCGCTGGCCATCGAGGTGGACCGGCTGCGCGCCGCCCGGGTCGGGCTGGGCGGCAAGATCCTGGACCGGCGCGAGACCGACCGTCCGCGCGGCATGCAGGTCATCGACGCGATCCAGCCGCTGGCCGGCTTCATCCACGAGATGCGGATGGATGTCCCCGAGGGTGCCCGCTACGTGGGCGGCGGCCTGGCCGTGGCCGGCATGGTCCGCCGCGACGACGGCATGGTCCGCCTGGCCCCGACCATCGGCTGGGTCGAGGAACCGGTCGGCGAGGCCCTCAGCGAGGAGATCGGGGACGTCGGCCCCTTGATCGTCGGCAACATCGCCGACGTCTCGGCGCTGGTCGAGCACAGCCGGGGCGCGGCGGCGGGCCGCGACAACGTCATCTACCTGTACGGCGACGTGGGCGTCGGCGGCGGCATCATCGCGGGCGGCCGGCGCGTCACCGGCCACGGCGGCTACGGCGGCGAGGTCGGCCACATGGTCGTCAACCCGAAGGGCCGGCCGTGCAGTTGCGGGTCGCGGGGCTGCTGGGAGACCGAGATCGGCGAGTTCGCGCTGCTGGAGCTGGCCGGCCGCGGTCACCTGAGCGGCCGCGAGGCGGTGCTGGACGTGGTGGACGCGGCGATGCGCGGTGACTGGGAGGCCCAGCAGGCGGTCCGGCACGTCGGTGACTGGATCGGACTCGGCGTGGGCAACCTGATCAACATCTTCAACCCGGAGGCGGTGATCTTCGGCGGCACGCTGCGCGACGTCTACCTGGTCGCCGCGGCCCAGATCCGCAGCCGCCTCAACGAGGTCGCGCTGCCCGCCTGCCGCGAGCACGTCCGGCTCCGCACACCTGAGCTGGGCACGGACGCGGCCCTGATCGGCGCGGCCGAACTCGCCTTCGAGCGTCTGCTGGCCGATCCACTGTTGTGAGCCAACGTTGAAGTGCCCCTGTCATCACCCTGGTGCTGCTCGGGGTGGCGCCGGCGCTGCGGTGACCGGCGGCGCGCCGTGCCACGAGGCCCACAGCGCCGCGTAGGAGCCACCCGCCGCCACCAGGTCGTCGTGCGAGCCCAGCTCGGTGATCCGGCCGTCCTCCACCACCGCCACCCGGTCCGCGTCGTGGGCCGAGAAGAGCCGGTGCGCGATCGCCACCACCGTACGGCCGTGCAGCACCGCGGCCAGGGACCGTTCCAGGTCGCGGGCGGCCCGCGGGTCCAGCAGTGACGTCGCCTCGTCCAGCACCAGCGTGTGCGGGTCGGCCAGGACCAGCCGGGCCAGCGCCACTTGCTGCTCCTGCGCCGCCGACAGCGTCACCCCGCCGGTGCCGACCTCCGTGTCCAGCCCCGCCGGCAAGGCGTCGGCCCAGCTCAGCGCGTGCACGGCGGCGAGCGCGTCGCGGACCTCGTGCGGCCGGCAACCGGGCCGGACCATGGCGACGTTGTCGCGCAGCGTACCCATGAAGACGTGGTGTTCCTGGCTGACCAGCGCGACCTCGGTGCGCAGCCGGTGCAGCGGCAGGCCGGCGAGCGGCACGCCGCCGACCGTGATCGAGCCCGCGCCGGGCGCGTAGACACCGGCGAGCAGCCGGCCCAGGGTCGACTTGCCGGCACCGGACGGTCCGACGATCGCCAGCCGCTCCCCCGGCTCGATCGTCAGCGAGATGCCGTGCAGCACCTCCCGCCCGGCGACGTAGGAGAACCGCACGTCGTCGGCGACGATCCGGGCGCCCCGCGGCACCGCGTCCTCCTGCGGTGCCGCGCCGGGAGTCTCGGACACACCGAGCAGCCGGGCCAGCGAGGCGGCGCCGACCTGGAGCTCGTCCAGCCAGCCGAGGAACCGGTCGAGCGGGTCGATCAGCAGCTGGGCGTAGAGCACGGACGCGGTGACCTGGCCCAGGCTGACCCAGCCCCGCAGGTAGAACCAGCCGCCGATGAGCAGCGTGCCGACCACCGGCAGCACGTAGCCGATCTCCACGATGGGCGACCAGACCGTGCGCAGGAACAGCGTGTACTTCTCGGTGCGGAAGGAGCGGCTCAGGTCGGCATCCGTACGTCGGATCCGGTCGGTCTGCCGGCGCAGCGCATCCACCGTCCGGGCCCCCTCGACGGTCTCCGCGAGACCGTCGGTGACCTGCGAATACGCGGCATTCTGGCGCAGATAGCCGGGACCGGCCCGGCGCAGGTACCAGCGGGCGGACAGCCCGATCACCGGTACGGCGATGAGCAGCGGCAGCGCCAGCAACGGGCTCACCAGGATCAGCGCGCCGACGGCCAGCACCGCGGTGAGCGACGCGATCATCGTCTCCGGCACCGCCAGCCGCACGCACCGCGACAACGCGTCGACGTCCCGCGACGTACGGGTGAGCAGGTCACCGGTCCCCGCCCGCTCCACCGTGGACAGCGGCACGGCCAGCACCCGGTCCACGAACTCCTCCCGAAGCTCGGCCAGCACCTGCTCGCCGAGCCGGGCCGAGGCCAGGTACGCGAACCGGACCAGCACCGCCTGCACCACGATGAACCCGGCGATGGTCAGCGCGATCCGGTCGACGGTGCCGACGCCGGCGCCGTGCTGCAGCGACTCGACCAGCTCACCGAGCAGCCGCGGCCCGGCCAGTCCGGCGATCGCGGCGACGGCGTGCAGTGACACGGCGAGCAGCAGGGGACGTGGGTGCCGGCGGAACAGGGTGCGGGCGTACCGGCGGACCTGGCGGGTGTCCGCCACGGGCAGCGCGTTGCTCACTCCCGCAACACCGTCCTCGCGTAGCCGGGGTGGCCGGCCAGCAGCTCCCGGTGGGTGCCCTCGGCGACCACCCGGCCGTCCTCGACGTGCAGGACGACGTCGGCGCGGTCCAGCACCAGCGGGCTGGTCGAGCAGACGACCGTGGTGCGCCCGCGCCGGGCGGGTCCGAGCCGGTCGGCGATCCGGGCCTCGGTGTGCGCGTCGACCGCGCTGGTCGGTTCGACCAGCACGAGCACCTCCGGGTCGGCGATCAGCGCGCGGGCCAGCCGCAGCCGCTGCTGCTGGCCCCCGGAGAAGGTGCGGCCCCGCTCGGCGACCTCGGTGCGCAGACCGGCGGGCAGCGCGGCGACGATCTCGTCCGCGCCGGCCGCCGCCAGCGCGCCGGCCAGCAGCGCGGTACCGCTCGGATCCAGATCCTCGCGAAGCGGACCGGAGAACAGCCGGGCTTCGTTGTCGGCGACCAGGATCCGTTCGCGCACGGTCGCCAGATCAAGATCATTCAGCGGTACGCCGGCCAGCGTCGCCGCCGTACCCGGTGCACTGTCGACGTAGCGGCCGAGCCGATCGGTGATGGCGACGGCGTCGGCGGGCACGGCCGCGGCGATCGCGGTGACCAGTCCCGGCCGCACCACCACCCCGGACACGCTGTCGACCAGCTCGCCAGGGCCCGGCGCGGGTGCCGGGCGGACCGGGTCGGGCAGGTCCGTGCGGGCCCGCAGCATCCGCACCACCCGGCGGCTGGAGACGTGCCCGCGGGCGAGCTTGTCCAGCGTCTCGGTGAGCTGCCGCAGCGGCGCGACGAGGAAGGCCGCGTACCCGTAGAAGGAGACCAGCTGCCCGATGGTGATCTCCCCGGAGAGGGCGAAGCGGGCCCCCAGCCAGGTCACCAGCACCAGGAAGATGCCGGGCAGCAGCACCTGGGCCGCCTCCAGCAACGCCTCCACGGTCGCCACCCGCAGGCCCGCCGCCCGCAGCCGCTGCGACTCGGCGCGGTAGCGGCCGGACATGACCGGCTCGCCGCCCACCCCGCGCAGCACCCGCAGCCCGCCGACCAGGTCGCTGGCCCGGCCGGTCAGCCGGCCCTGCTGCTCCCGGTACGCCTGCTGGCGGTGGTGCAACGGCCGGATCAGCAGGCCGACGACCGCCATCAGCAGCGGCACGCCGAGCACCACGACCAGCCCCAGCGGCAGCGAGGTGGACAGCAGGATCACCGTCACCGTGACGACCGCGACAAGTGAGCCGGCCCCACGGGCGGTGATGTCCAGTGCCCCGCCGATGTGGCTGATGTCGGCCGTACCGATGGCGACGACCTCGCCCGCCTCCAGCCGGCGCGGCAGGGCCGAGCCGAGCCGGTTCGATTGCCGGACGGCCACCTGGACGGTGCGGTACGCGCCGGCCAGCCAGCTGAAGACGGCCAGCCGGTGCCGGGTCACCCCGGTGGCGGCCTGCACCACGCCGATACCGAGCAGCACCAGGCTCCAGGTGAGCAGGGCGCCGCCGTCCCGGTGGGTCAGCCCGGCGTCGATGGCCCGGCCGATGACCGCCGGGACCAGGGCCTGGCAGGTCATCCAGATGATGCCGAAGACCGCGCCACCGGTGGTGGATGGCCAGGCGCGCCGGGCGAGCCAGCCCAGGTAGCGGGTGGCGGACCGGTCGTCGGGAATGCCGGGGTCGGCAGGCGGCAGCTCGCGCATTCTCCCCTGACGGTACGAAACTGCGCCGTCACGGGGAAGCACGTTATCTATCGACGGGCGTGAAATCCCAGGCGTGCGGTGCGCGGGCGGTCAGGTGCGCCGGCGGCGCGGGCAGGTCGGCCGGGGTGTGCCGCCAGCGGGAGATGACCACGATGCGGTGGTCGGTCGACGAGTAGACCTCGCTCGACACGTGCGACGGCAGGACCTCGACCTGCGGCAGGGCCACGTCGCAGACCCAGCTGAGCAGCTCGTCGAAGCCGCTGCCCAGGGCCCGTACCTCCCACATGCGAGCAATCATGCTGATTCCTACCCCGCCACAGTGACCGAGGTCAATGACATGGCGGAATCGGCCGGCAGGTCGAGCCGGCTGGGCGCGACGCCGGCGGCGACGAGCTGCGAGCCGAGCGCGGCGACCATGGCGCCGTTGTCGGTGCACAGGCCGGGCCGCGGCACCCGCACCCGGATGCCGAGCTTCGCGGCGCGCTCCTCGGCGAGCGCCCGCAGCCGCGAGTTGGCGGCGACCCCGCCGCCGATGATCAACGTCTCGACGCCGTGCTGCCGGCACGCGTCCAGGGCTTTGCTGGTCAGCACGTCACAGACGGCGTCCTGGAAGCTGGCCGCGACGTCGGCGACCGGCACCGGCTCGCCGCTGCGCTCGCGGGCCTCGACCCAGCGCGCCACGGCGGTCTTCAGCCCGGAGAAGGAGAAGTCGAACCGGTGCTTGAGCTGGTCCTTCGGCGAGGTGAGGCCGCGCGGGAAGGCGATCGCGGCGGGGTCGCCGTCGCGGGCCGTCCGGTCGATCACCGGGCCACCGGGGAAACCCATCCCGAGCAGCCGGGCAACCTTGTCGAAGGCCTCCCCCGCGGCGTCGTCGATGGTAGCGCCGAGCGGCGTGACCCCGGCGGTGAGATCGTCGACCAGCAGCAGCGAAGAGTGGCCGCCGGAGACGAGCATGGCGATGGCCGGCTCGGGCAGCGGTCCGTGCTCGAGGGTGTCGACGGCGACGTGGGCCGCGAGGTGGTTGACGCCGTAGATGGGCTTGTCGGCGGCCAGCGCGTACCCCTTGGCGGCGGCGACCCCGACGAGCAGGGCGCCCGCGAGACCGGGCCCGGCGGTCACGGCGATCGCGTCGATGTCGGCCAGGGTGACCCCGGCGTCGTCGAGCGCCCGCTGCATGGTCGGCACCATCGCCTCGAGATGGGCGCGGCTGGCGACCTCGGGCACCACCCCGCCGAAGCGGGCATGCTGTTCGACGCTGGACGCGAGCGCATCGGCGAGCAGGGTGTGCCCGCGGACGATGCCGACCCCGGTCTCGTCGCAGGAGGTCTCGATCCCGAGAACTAGGGGCTCGTCAGGCATTACGCATCATCACCAGGGCGTCCGTGTTGCTGGGCTGGTAGTAGCCCCGCCGCAGACCGACGGGCTCGAAGTCATAGCCGGCATAAAGCCGCTGAGCAGGCGCATTGTCGACGGCGACCTCCAGCAGCACCTTGCGCTGACCGGCCTCGGCGAGCAGCGCCTCCAGCAACTGCCGCCCGATACCGCCACGCTGGGCCCGCCGGTCGACGGCGATGTTCTGCACCCAGGACTCCTGCTGGTCGACGATGGCGAGGCCGGCATAACCGGCCACCTTCTCGTCCTCCTCGGCGACCAGGTAGAAATGCCGCTGCGCAAGCTCGTTCCAGAACATGGCAGCCGACCACTTCTCGGCGCCGAACAGGTCCTCCTCGATGGGCAGCACCTCGGCGATGTGCCACCACCGGAACCGGGTGAGACGCATCAGGGCAGCACAGCCTTGCGCGCGGTGGGCTCGACAGCATCCGGCCGGCGAAGATAAAGAGGGGTGAGTGGATCCCCCGGCGCCCCCTGCCTGACCTGCTCCGCGGCCAGCGCGATAAGCGCCTCCCCGGAGGGAAAAAGAAGCCGGTCGTCGATCGGGATGCCGAAGACCTCGCTGTACTTGAGAGCGCCCTCACCGACCGCCCGATCAGCGGCGACCAGGACATCGGCGGGCTTGGCAACATCGGGGTCGGTGACCCGGACGCCGTCGGCATAGGTGGCGAAATACACCTCCCGGCGGCGGGCGTCGGTGGCGACCAGGACCCGGCCCGGACCGGCGGCCCGGCCGAGAGCATCAAGCGAGCAGATCCCGTACGTGGGGATGCCCAGCGCCTGCCCCATGGCGGCGGCGGTCGCCAACCCCACCCGCAGGCCGGTGAACGGGCCGGGGCCGACACCGGCGACGATGGCGGCGAGGTCACGGGGCCGCACTCCGGCGTCGTCGAGGACCAGCTGGATCTGGGGGGCGAGGCGCTCACCGTGGGCCCGGGGATCGACTGTGCGGCGCTCGGCGATCCCCTTCATGCCACTGTCGGAGACCTCCCCGAGAGCGGCGGTGACCGCGGGAGTGGAGGTGTCCAGAGCGAGAACGAGCACCTGAGAACCCTAACCGGCTGGGAGCGCCTCGGCGGAGCCGGGCGCGAGGCTGCCGCCCGGCTGCCGCCCGGCGGACTCCGGCTCGGCCCGGCTGTCTCCGCCCTGCCCCGTCCCGTTGGCCGGCCGGTCGGGCTCGGCCCGTCGGGTTCCGCCCGGGTATGGCCGCGCACCGCACGACCTGTCCGGGTCCGTCCAGGCGATCACGGCGCCGGAGTTCGGCCCCGGACCCGTTCGGGTCTCGTGGCCGGGTCAGGCTCGGGGGTCCCAGTCGACGAGGGGCCGGCCCGCGTCGGCCAGGGCCTTGTTCGCCGCGCTGAAGGGGCGGGAGCCGCGGAAGCCCTTCGGGTTCAGCGGGCTCGGGTGGCCTGCCTCCAGCACCACGTGCGCGGGGTTGCTGACCAGCGCCGCCTTCTTGCGGGCGTAGCTGCCCCAGAGCAGGAACACCACCCGCTCGTCGCGGGCGTTCAGCGCCTGGATCGTCGCGTCGGTGAACGCTTCCCAGCCCTTGTTCGCGTGGGAAGCCGCCGCTCCCGCGCGTACGGTCAGGACCGCGTTGAGCAACAGCACCCCCTGCCGCGCCCAGCCGGTGAGGTCGCCGCTGGTCGCCGGCGGGACGGCGACGTCCTCGGCCAGTTCCTTGAAGACGTTGCGCAGCGACGGCGGGATCCGCACCCCTTCCCGGACGCTGAAGCTGAGGCCGTGCGCCTGCCCCGGCCCGTGATAGGGGTCCTGTCCGAGGATCAGCACCTTGGCCTGCTCGGGCGGGCACAGCCGGTAGGCCGCGAACAGGTCCTCGACGGGCGGGTACACGGTGTTGGTCGCGTACTGCTCGCCGACGTAGGCACTGAGGGCTGCCGTGGCCGTTTCGTCGAGGAACGGCCGGAGCTCCGTACGCCAGGCGGGCGGGAGCATGTCGGGCAGGTTCACATCTTCTCCAGTCGGGCGGCCCAGTCGCCGCCGTGGGGGACGAGGTCGATGACCCGGGTGTCGTCGTCGAGCCGGTCGATCCGAACGGCCAGGTATTCGTCGTTGAGCTGCTCCACCAGGCCGGCGCCCCACTCGACCACGGTGACGGCGTCGTCCGCCGACGCGTCCAGGTCGAGGTCGTCGATCTCGGCGCGCGGATCGGCCGCGTCACCCAGCCTGTACGCGTCCGCATGCACCAGCGGAACCGCACCGCCCTGCGCAGGATCGGGACGGTGCACCCGGGCGATGACAAACGTCGGCGAGGTGATGGCTCCTTGCACGCCGAGCCCCGCGCCGATGCCCTGCACCAACGCGGTCTTGCCGGCACCGAGGGGGCCGGTGAGCAGCAGCAGATCCCCGGGGCGCAGCACAGCGGCGAGACGGCGACCGAAGGCCTGGGTGTCGTCCACTGTGGCCAGCCTGAGTCCGGACCATGCCTCCGCGCTCACGAGATCTTCTCCAGGAAGGGGATCAGCGCGGCGTTGACCTCGGCGGCCTTCTCCAGCATGACGACGTGTCCGCTGTTGTCGATCTTCACGAGCGTCGCCTCGGGCAGCCGCCGCAGGATCTCCTCCGAGTGCGCCACCGGGGTCAGATAGTCCTTGGTGCCCACCAGCACCAGCACCGGCACGCCCCGCAACGCGGACAGCGCCGGGAAGCGGTTGTGCGAGTAGAGCGTGTTCAGATATTTGGTGAGGGTCTCGACGGAGGTCTTCGAGTTCATCTGCTCCACGAAGGTCACCAGCGACGGGCTGGGCCGGGCGTCGCCGAAGCCGTACCGGCGGGTGAGCAGCCAGGCCAGGTCACCGACCGCGATCCGGGCCTTGTCGATGGCGCCGCCGCCGATGCGGGCGGCCCCGCCCCAGATCGGGAAGAACGGGGCACTGGCCCGCGCGACCAGCGACGGAATGCCGAGCTTGCTCTTGTCGATCAGGCCGGCCGAAGTGGACATCAGGACGACACCGGTGACCCGCTCACCGAACCACTCCGGATACTGCTCGGCGAACGCCATGATCGTCATGCCGCCCATCGAGTGCCCGACCAGGATGATGTGCCCGTCCGGCACGGTCTCGTCGAGCACGGCGGCGAGCGACTTGCCCAGCGCGGCGATGTCGTAGTCCCCGGACTGCAGCCGGCTGGACCTGCCGTGCCCGGGCTGGTCGTAGAAGACGAGCCTGTTCTCGCCCAGCTCGGTCAGCGCCTGCCGCTGGAAGTAGAAGGTGCCCATGTCGAGCGCGAAGCCGTGCACGAAGACGACAGTGGGCTTGGCTCCGGCGACCTTGGCTTCGACGATCTCGACGTGCAGTTCGGTGCCGTCGGCGGCGGTGACGGTGAGCTCGCGGTCGAACGGCTGGTCGCCGAACTCCTCCTCGGAGTGTGGGTCGCCGGGGGCGTTCAGCGACTTGCGCACGAGGGCGCGCTCGATGGCGAAGGCGGTGGCGAGACCGGCCGCGGCGAGACCGATGGCAGCGCCGACGATCCCGACCTGCTTGGCGCGTCGTCGCGGATCGACCTTCCCGGCCGGTTTCGCGGACGGCTTTGCGGGACTCACGCACCCTCCCCTGGGTCGCTGGTCGGGAGGCCGGCGGTGCCGTCGTAGACACGAGGAACGCGCGTGCCGCCGAAGCGGGTCACGATCTCATAGTTGATCGTGCCGATCGCCTCGGCCCAGTCGGTGGCCGTAGGCGTGCCGTCATCACCCGGCCCGAACAGGACCGCCACGTCACCCGCCGCCACCGGATCATCCCCACAGTCCAAGATGATCTGGTCCATGCACACCCGGCCGGCGATCGTACGAACACGCCCACCCAGCGAAACCGGCCCCACATTGGACGCATGCCGAGGCACCCCGTCGCCGTAACCGAGCGGCACCAGAGCCAGCGTCGTCTCCTTCGACGTGTGGTACGCGTGCCCGTACGAGACACCCTGCCCCGCCGGCACACGCTTGGTCAGCGTGACCCGGGCCCGAGCAGTCATCGCCGGACGCAGTCCCGTCTCGTGCTCAGGCGGCAACGGCGACAGCCCATAGATCGCCACCCCCGGCCGGACCAGGTCGTAGTGAGCGTCGGGCCGGGTCAGCGTGGCCGCCGAATTGGCGATGTGCCGGTATCGGGGCTCGATGCCGTACTGCTCCGCGGTCGCGAGGCCCTCGGCGAACACAGCGAGCTGATGATCAACGGTCTCGTGGCCGGGAGCGTCCGCGTACACGAAGTGGCTCCAGACGCCGACGATCTCCACCTCGCCGTCGGCCTGTGCTTTTGCTGCCGCCTCCAGCAGAGCGGGCCACTCAGCCGGGGTGGCACCGCCGCGCGCGAGCCCGGTGTCGAGCTTGAGGTGCACCCGGGCCGGTCGCTGCGCCCGCCGGGCCGCCGTGACCAGCTCGCCGAGCTGCGCCAGACTGCCCGCGTTGAGGTCGACATCAGCCGAAACGCCGTCGTGCAGCGGCAACCCGGGAGCGAGCAGCCAGGCCAGCACCGGCACGGTCAGCCCGGCCCGGCGCAGCGTCAACGCCTCGTCCAGGGTGGCGACGCCCAGCCAGGTCGCCCCGCCGGCCAGCGCGGCCCGGGCCACCGGCAGCATCCCGTGCCCGTAGCCGTCGGCTTTGACCACAGCCATCACCTCGGCGGTGGTGCCGGCGCGCAGCGTCGCGACGTTGTCCCGGATAGCGTCCAGATCAACCCGGACCTCGGCCTGCCACATGTTCACCAGCCTACTGAGCGGTACGACAAAACCCGTGTCACAGGAGGTCCGCCAGGACCGGCCGCAGCGCCGCGGCCACATCCTCCGACGTCACCGGGCCCTCACGCTCGGCCCGGCGCCCGGCCAGCCCGTGCACGTACGCCGCCATGATCGCCGCTCGTTCCGCGGGCAGACCGGCGGCGAGCAGCGAGCCGAGCAGGCCGGCGAGCACGTCTCCGCTGCCGGCGGTGGCCAGCGCCGCCGTGCCCGTCGGGTTGGCCCAAGCCTCACCGGCGGGCGTCGCCACGATCGTCCGGTCGCCCTTGAGCAGCACCACGGCGTTCGTCCAGGACGCCAGCCGGCAGGCTGCGGCGATCCGGTCGGCGCCCGGGCGCTCGCCGGCCAGCCTGGCGAACTCGCCGTCGTGCGGAGTGAGCACAAGCGGCGCGTCCCGGCGCAGGTCAGCCGCGTGCTGGCCGTCGACGAGCAGGGTCAGCGCGTCGGCGTCCAGCAGGACCGGCAGGGAGGTGGCGAGCACACTGCGCAGCTCTGTGCGGGCTGCGTCGTCGGTGCCGAGGCCGGATCCGCAGACCCACGCCTGCACCCGGCCCGCCTCGGCCACGCGTTTAGCGGCCACCACGGACGGATGCTGGCGCAGGACCTCCCGGTCGGCGCTGCCCGCGTAACGCACCATGCCGGTCGGGCCGGCGAGGGCACCGGTGACGGACAGCACAGCAGCACCCGGGTACGTCGCGGAGCCGGTGGCCACCCCAACGACACCCCGGCTGTACTTGTCCGAGGCCTCGTTCGGTTTGGGCCACCAGGCGGCGATGTCGGCGGCGTCGGGCACCCGTACCGCCGGATCGGCGTGCAGCGTCGCACCCAGGCCGATGTCGACCAGCTCGACCTGACCCGCCAGGGTCGCGGCCGGACCGACGACGTGCGCGGGCTTCAGGCAGCCGAAAGTGACGGTGACGTCGGCGTGCACGGCTTCACCCGGCACGTCACCGGTGTCGACCGCGACCCCGCTGGGCACGTCCACGGCGACGACCGGCGGTCGCACCCCGTCCCGGCCGCGGAGCTTGGGCAGGCGCTCGACCAGCGCGGTCGCCTCCGGCCGCAGACCGCCACTGGCCCCGATGCCGACGATGCCATCAACCACCAGGTCAACCTTGGCGGGCAGGTCCGTGACTGTGACGCCACCCGCCCGGCGCAGGGCGGCGAGGCCGGCGAGGTGCACCCGGTCGGGCCGCAGCAGCACGGCTCGGACACCCGCACCCCGCGCGGCGAGCGTGGCACCCGCGTAGAGCGTGTCACCGCCGTTGTCGCCGCTGCCGACCAGCAGCAGCACCGTGGCGCCGTAGACACCGCCGGACTCCTGCAGCAGCAGGGCACACCGGCGGGCCAGACCGGCCGCCGCGCGCTGCATGAGCGTGCCCGACGGCAAGGTCGCCATCAGTGCTTTCTCCGCCGCGCGGACGTCCGCCACGCGCCACGCCTGCCGCATGCTCCAACCCCCAGGTAACTCAGGCCTCCGCGACGACCATCGCGGAAGCGATGCCGCCGTCGTGCGACAGCGACAGGTGCCAGCGGCTGACGCCCCGTTCGGCCGCCACCGCCGCGACCGTACCGGAGACGGTCAGCCAGGGCCGTCCGTCCGGATCGGTGACCACTTCACAGTCGTGCCAGCGCAACCCGGCGGGTGCGCCGAGCGCTTTGGCGACGGCCTCCTTGGCCGCGAACCGCGCAGCCAGCGACTCGGGCGACCGCGGGTTGCCGGAGGACGTCATGCGCTCCGAGTCGGTGAAGAGCCGGTCGGCGAGCAGCGGCGTGCGCTCCAGCGCCTTGGCGAACCGGTCCACCAGCACGACGTCGATCCCCACAGACACGATCACACGAGCAACCCTAGCGGCCCACGATCCCCGGCGGCCGGTCGTGCGCCAGGCCTGTGGACAACCGGCGTACGCCCGCCGCGGCTTGTCCACAGGGCCGAAATCCGAGGGGCTGAACTCCCCTAACGTCGTCGGCCGTACCCGTTGCGATCTGGAGGTTGCCGATGACGTCCGAGCTCGAAGTTGATGCCGCCGCGGTCCGCGCCTGGGCCCGGGCGCTGTCCGCGACAGCCGCACGGATCAGCACTGATCCGCCCCCACCGCCGAGCGGGCCGCCCTGGTCCACCACCGAGGCCGCGTCGGCCGCCGCCGACGCCGCCCAGGTGCAGCTCCGGGCGCTCGCGGACGACATCTCGGCGGCGGCCCGGCAGGCAGCCGCAGCAGCGGACGACTACGACGACGCGGACGACCGCGGCGCGGCACGACTCCGAGCCGTCCGATGACTGTGACCTATCCCCTGCTGCGGGCCACCGATCCCGGCCGCTGGCGTGACACAGCCACCGCGTGGCGGGCGTGGGCCGCGACGGCCGGGCGCTGGGCCGCCGAGCTGCGCGCCCACGCCACCCGCCTCCGCACGATCTGGACCGGCTCGGCCGCCGACGCCGCCACGGCGCACCTCGCCACGTTGATCCGCCGGCTCAACCTCTTCCGGCTGGGCTGCTGGATCGCCGACCAGGCGCTGAGCGAGTTCGCCACGGCTCTGACCAGGAGCAGGTCGATGCTGGGCGGCACCCCGGCGGGCGTCACGGTCGCCGACAACGGCACGGTGAGCGGTCATCCAGCAGCAGCCGTACGCGACACTGCGGCGACCATCACAGCGGCGTTGACCATCGCCACGGAGGCAGACAGCGCTGCCACGAGCAGGCTCAGTGAGCTGGACACCGGCGGGACAGCAAGCCCGCCGACGGGTGATCCGCCGTCCTGCACTGCCACGCCGGCCCAGGTGCGGCAGTGGTGGGAGGCGCTCACTCCGGCGCAGCGCCGTTGGCTGCTCGCCACCGAGCCGGGCCGACTGGGTCCGCTGGACGGCGTTCCGGCCGGCGTGCGGGACCTGGCGAACAGGCTGACTCTGGACGAGCTACCGGCCCGGCTCCCCGGACTCGACGCGCTACGGAACCGGCTCGCCGACGGGGACGGGCCGCGGGCGTACCTCCTGCAGATCGATGCGGCGGGCGAGGGCCGGGCTGTGGTCGCGCTGGGCGACCCGGACCGGGCCGCGCACGTGCTGACCCAGGTGCCCGGCATGACCGCCGACCTCGCCTCGTACGGCGGTGAGCTGGCCCGCGCCGAGCGGATCGCCACCCGAGCGACCGAACTGGCCCCGCAGCAGGCCACCAGCACCGTCATGTGGCTGGGCTACGACGCTCCGGACTTCGTGCACGAGGCCGCGAGCCGCTCCCAGGCCACCGACGGGGCCACCGGGCTACGGCGGTTCCAGGACGGGTTGCGGGCCACTCACCTGGGCGCACCGGCGCACCAGACCCTGCTCGGGCACAGCTACGGATCGCTGGTCGTGGGCACCGCGGCAGCGCAGCCCGGTCTGGCCACCGACGACGTCGTCTTCGTCGGCTCACCCGGCGTCGGCGTGGACTCCGCGGCTGAGCTGGGAGTGCCGGCGGACCGGGTGTGGTCCTCGACCTCGCACTCCGACGTCATCCAGTGGGCGGCCGTCTCCCCGCGGAGCCTGGTCGAGGACCTGGCCCTCAGCCAAGCCGTGCCGGGTGGCGCCTTGCTGGCCTTCACCCGGCCGGAGAACGACCTCTACTTCGGCACCAATCCGAGTGACCCGGCGTTCGGCGCCCGCGTGTTCGCGAGCGAGCCGGACGCCGGGCACCTCGGCTACTGGGAGCCCGGCAGCGCGGCGCTCGACGCGCTCGCGGGCATCGCGGTGGGGCAGGGCGATGTCATTCCACGGTGACGGACTTGGCCAGGTTGCGCGGCTGGTCGACGTCGTGACCCCGGGCCGCGGCGATCTCGCAGGCGAGGATCTGCAACGGCACGGTGGTCATGAGCGGGGCCAGCAGGGTTGGCGTACGCGGCACGGTGATGAGGTGGTCGGCGTAGGCAGCCACCGCGTCGTCGCCCTCCTCGGCGATGACGATGGTGCGGGCACCGCGGGCGCGTACCTCCTGGATGTTGGAGACGACCTTGTCCCGCAGCACGCCACGGCCGGCCGGCGACGGCACCACGCACACCACCGGGGTGCCGTCGTCGATCAGCGAGATCGGGCCGTGCTTCAGCTCACCGGCGGCGAAGCCCTCGGCGTGCATGTACGCCAGCTCCTTGAGCTTCAGCGCGCCCTCCAGGGCGACCGGGAAGCCCACGTGCCGGCCGATGAACAGGATCGTCGGAGCCGCCTTGAGCTCACGGGCCAGCGCCCGCACATCCTCCATGTCGGCGAGCAGCTCCCGCAGATTGTCCGGGGTACGGCGCAACCGGGAGACGACGGCCGCTACCTCGTCGGCGTACATCACGCCGCGGACCTGGGCCAGGTGCAGCCCGATCAGGTAGCAGGCGACCAGCTGGGTCAGGAACGCCTTGGTGGAGGCGACGGCGATCTCGGGGCCGCCGTGGGTGTAGAGGACCGCGTCGGACTCACGGGGGATCGTCGAGCCGTTGGTGTTGCAGATGGCCAGCACCCGGGCCTTCTGCTCCTTCGCGTGGCGCAGCGCCATCAGCGTGTCCATCGTCTCGCCCGACTGGCTGATCACGATCACCAGCGTGGAGCGGTCCAGGATCGGGTCGCGGTAGCGGAACTCACTGGCCAGCTCGACCTCGCAGGGCAGCCGGGTCCAGTGCTCGATGGCGTACTTGGCGACCATGCCCGCGTGGTACGACGTGCCACAGGCGATGACGAAGACCTTGTCCACGTCGCGCAGGTCCTGGTCGGTGAGGCGGACCTCGTCCAGGACGATCTCGCCGCGCTCGGAGAGCCGGCCGAGCAGGGTGTCCGCGATCGCCTGAGGCTGCTCGGCGATCTCCTTGAGCATGAAGTAGTCGTAGCCGCCCTTCTCCGCGGCGGAGGCGTCCCAGTCGATGTGGAACTCCTTGCCGGTCGCGGGGGCACCGGCGAAGTCGGTGATCTCGATGCCGGCCGGCGTGATCAGCACGACCTGGTCCTGGCCCAGCTCCACGGCCTCGCGGGTGTGCTCGATGAACGCGGACACGTCGCTGGCGAGGAAGTTCTCCCCGTCGCCGCGGCCGACGACCAGCGGCGAGTTGCGCCGGGCGGCGACGACCGCGTCGGGCACGTCGACGTCCATCGCGAGCAGGGTGAAGGCACCCTCGAGCCGGCGTACGACGCGGCGCATGCCCTCGGCGAGCAGCTGCGGGCCCTCCTCGGAACCGGCGGCGCGCAGGGCCCGCATCTCGGCGGCGAGCATGTGCGCGGCGCACTCGGTGTCGGTGTCGCTGACGAACTCGACGCCGGTCGCCTCGAGCTCGGCCCGCAGGCGGGCGAAGTTCTCGATGATGCCGTTGTGGATCACCGCGACCCGGCCGTCGGCCGACAGGTGCGGGTGGGCGTTGCGGTCGGTGGGGCCACCGTGGGTGGCCCAGCGGGTGTGCCCGATCGCCGTCGAGCCGACCGAGATGCCGTCACCGGCGCGCTCGACCAGCGCCTTTTCCAGATTTGCCAGCTTGCCGGCCTTCTTCTCGGTCAGGATGACCGAGTCGTCGATGACGGCGATGCCGGCGGAGTCATAACCGCGGTACTCCAGCCGGCGGAGCCCGTCGAGGACGATTTGCAGAGCCGGCCGACTGCCGACGTAACCCACGATCCCACACATGGGGGGCAGCGTAGCGGACTTCCGCTCACGGCCGCTGCGCAAGAACCATACTTTCGCGCATCGGACGTGATCGAAAGAGCCGTTCGGCCGGTCGCGCCCGAACCCTTGGCCAGGTCAGGCGTACGGCTGACACGACCGGGTGATCCGATCCTGGCGTCGAGGGCGTACCGTCGGGCGGACGCCTGCTCTGGAGAGACGATTGAGCTACCCACCGCCTTCTGACCCGACGCGGCCGTACCCCGCGGAAGAACCCGTATCCGGTCAGCCGTGGTCGTCCCCGTCGGGCGATTCCCTGTCGGCCGAGCCACCGCGCCCGCCGGCGCCGTCGTTTCAGCCGGGTTATGCCTCGCTGCCGCAGCCCAACGCGCAGAGCAGCGGGCCGCCGGACGGCTATCCGCCGACCTCGCAGTTCCCTGCCCAGCCGGGCCAGCCCCAGCCGGGCCAGCCCCAGCCGGGCCAGCCGCAGTCCGGGCAGGCCCAGCCCGGGCAGCCGCAGCCGCACTACGACGCGCAGGCCGGCTATCCGCCGCCGGACCAGCAGGGCCAGTTCCCGCCGCCGGCCTACCAGCCGCCGGGCTACGCCCCTCCGGGCGGCTACGCCCCTCCCGGCTACGGTCAGCCCGAGTACGGCCAGGCCGGCTACGGCCAGCCCGGACAGGGCCAGCCCGAGTACAGCCAGGCCGGCTACGGCCAGCCCGGCCAAGGCCAGCCCGGATACGGCCAGCCCGGCCAAGGCCAGCCTGGTTACGGCCAGCCCGGCTATGGGCAGCCGGGATACGGCCAGCCCGGCTACGGCGCCACCCCTCCGCCGCCGAAGCGCAGCAACGTACCGCTGGTCGCCGTGCTCGTGGCGGTAGTGCTGCTGCTGTGCGCCGGCGGCGTGACCTCGGCCGTGCTGCTGGTTAACCGGGCCACCGACAAGGCCCAGGAGAAGATCGACTCCCTGCCGAACTTCCCGACCGAGGTGCCGGACCTGCCGACCGACGTGCCCGGCCTGCCCACGGAGCTGCCCACCGATCTCCCGACCGAGCTGCCCACCGGGCTGCCGAACCTGCCGAACGTGGATCCGAACCAGGAGCTCAAGGTCGAGTACGAGGTCACCGGCGACGGACCGGCCGAGATCGTGTACGTGGAGAAGCTCGGCGGCGACCCGCAGCGGGTCCGCAACGCCTCGCTGCCGTGGCGCAAGACGGTGACGATGAAGGGCTCCTCGCTGGTCTCGGTCATCGCCGTCCGGGGCGCGACCTCGGAGGGCAAGCTGAGCTGCAGCGCCAAGGTCGACGGCCAGGAAGTGGCCCAGAAGACGAGCCAGGGCAGCTTCATCACCGCCGCCTGCACCAAGCTGATGTTCTGACCTCCGGTGGGCAGCGGCAGCCGAGCGGACGGTCGTAGGCTGGCGTCGTGACGACGTCGACCCCGGCCGATCCGCTCGTCGGGCGCATGCGCCCGTTCGGCACCACCATCTTCTCCGAGATGTCCGCGCTGGCCGTGCGCACCGGCTCGGTCAACCTCGGGCAGGGCTTCCCGGACACCGACGGGCCACCGGAGATGCTGGCCGCGGCCGCCGCCGCCCTCGGCTCGGGCGCGAACCAGTACCCGCCGCTGCCGGGCATTCCCGCGCTACGGGCCGCGATCGTCGCCCACGAGCGGCGGTTCTGGGGCCTCGAACGCGACCCGGACACCGAGGTGGTGGTCACGGCCGGCGCCACCGAGGCGATCGCCGCGAGCATTCTGGGGCTGTGCGAGCCCGGGGACGAGGTTGTGTGCTTCGAGCCGTACTACGACTCGTACGCGGCTTCGATCGCCCTGGCCGGCGCGGTCCGGCGGCCGGTCACGCTGCGGCCCGGCCCGGACGGGCGGTACGGCTTCGACGAGGGTGAGCTGCGCGCCGCGTTCGGGCCGCGCACCCGGATGATCCTGCTGAACACGCCGCACAACCCGACCGGCAAGGTCTTCACCGGCGACGAGCTCGCGCTGATCGCGCGGCTCTGCCAGGAGCACGACGTGTACGCCGTCACGGACGAGGTCTACGAGCACCTGGTCTTCACCGACGCCGCCGCGCCACACATCCCCCTCGCCACGCTGCCGGGCATGCTGGAGCGCACCCTGCGGATCTCCTCGGCGGGCAAGACTTTCTCCTGCACGGGCTGGAAGGTCGGCTGGGCGACCGGCCCGGCCCCGCTGGTGTCGACCGCGATGCGGGTGAAGCAGTTCCTGACGTTCGTGAACGCGGGACCCCTCCAGCCGGCGGTGGCCGTCGCCCTCGCCCTGCCGGACTCCTACTTCACCGGCTTCCGCGACGGCCTCCAGGCCCGGCGGGACCGGCTCGTGGCGGGCCTCACGGACGCGGGCTTCGGCGTGCTGCCGTCGGAGGGCACCTACTTCGTGACCGCCGACATCACCCCGCTGGGCGGCACGGACGGCGTCGACTTCTGCCGGTCACTGCCGGAGCGCTGCGGCGTCGTGGCCGTGCCCACGCAGGTCTTCTACGACCACCAGGAGCAGGGCCAGCGGCTCATCCGCTTCGCGTTCTGCAAACGCGAGGACGTCATCGACGAAGCCGCCAAGCGCCTCCGCACCCTCGCCTGACCCCCGACAAGCCGAGGCGAAGCAGCCCGAGGCGAAGCCGACCCAAGGCGAAGCCGACCCAAGGCGAAGCCGACCCGGCGGGCCGAGCGATCCGCCCGACCCGCCGCTCACCACCAGCTAGGCCGGACTGGCCGACCGGACCTCGTCCGCAACCCGCTCCGCGACCGTCCGCGCCTGCTCCTCGGTGACGGCCTCGACCATCACCCGTACCAGGTGCTCGGTGCCCGACGGGCGCAGGAGCACCCGCCCGGTCTCCCCCAGCTCGTCCTCCGCCAGCGCCACCGCCGCCTGCACGGTCGGCGCCGCCGCGCCCGCCTGCCGGTCCTTGACCGGGACGTTGATCAGCACCTGCGGCAGCTTGTGCAGCACCGACGCCAGGTCGGCCAGGGACTTGCCGGTCTTGGCGATCGTCGCCATCAGGTGCAGGCCGGTCAGCACGCCGTCGCCGGTGGTCGCGTACGCCGGCATCACGATGTGCCCGCTCTGCTCGCCGCCCAGCGCGTAGCCGCCCGCCGCCAGTTCCTCCAGCACGTACCGGTCGCCGACCTTGGTCTCCAGCAGCTTGATGCCCGCGTCCTTCATGGCCAGGCGCAGGCCCAGGTTGCTCATCACCGTCGCGACCAGGGTGTCCTCGGTGAGGGTGCCCGCCTCGCGCATCGCCAGGGCCAGGATCGCCATGATCTGGTCGCCGTCGACCACGTCGCCGGCCGCGGTCACCGCGAGGCAGCGGTCGGCGTCGCCGTCGTGGGCCAGGCCCAGGTCGGCGCCGTGCTCCAGGACGGCCTCGCGGACCGCCTCCAGGTGGGTGGAGCCGCAGTTGTCGTTGATGTTGAGGCCGTCGGGGTCGGCGTGGATCGCGATGACCTCCGCGCCGGCCTCCTCGTACGCCGTCGGGCCGACCTCGCTGGCCGCGCCGTTCGCGCAGTCGACCACGACCTTCACCCCGGTCAGCGGGTGCGGGGTCGCCTCGAGCAGGTGCTTGACGTAGTGCTCGGCGCCGTCCAGCAGGTCGTGCACCCGGCCCACGCCGGCCCCGGTCGGGCGTCCGACCAGGCCGTGCCCGTCCGCGATGGCCGCCTCGATCTTCTCCTCCAGCTCGTCCGGGAGCTTCTGGCCGCCCGGGGCGAAGAGCTTGATGCCGTTGTCCGGCATCGGGTTGTGCGACGCCGACAGCATCACGCCGAGGTCCGCACCGGCCTGGCCGACCAGGTACGCGACCGCGGGCGTGGGCAGCACGCCGACCCGGACGACGTTGGCGCCGGCGCTGGTCAGACCGGCGACGACCGCCGCCTCCAGCATCTCGCCGCTGGCCCGCGGGTCGCGCCCGACGATCGCCAGCGGCTGGTGGCTGGCGTCGCTCTCGATGAGCACCCGGGCAGCCGCGACCGCGACCGACAGGGCCAGTTCCGGGGTGAGCAGGTCACCGTTCGCCAGCCCGCGTACGCCGTCAGTGCCGAAGAGTCGCCCCATGGCGGTCGTTCCTTTCGCCGGTCCCGCCCCTGCTCGGGTGCGGTGGGCCGGTGCTGTGTTGTGAGGGAGGGAAACGCGAACGGCCGGGCGCGCCCTACGAGGGGCGCACCCGGCCGTCCGGTCAGACGTGGTGCAAGACGAGCGCTGCGATCAGCGCTTCGAGTACTGCGGAGCCTTGCGGGCCTTCTTGAGGCCGTACTTCTTGCTCTCCTTGACCCGCGAGTCACGGGTGAGGAAGCCGGCCTTCTTGAGGGCCGGGCGGTCGTCGGGCTCGTTCGTGATCAGCGCACGGGCGATGCCGAGGCGCAGCGCTCCGGCCTGGCCGGTGATGCCGCCGCCACGGAGGTTCGCGATGACGTCGAACTGCTCGGGCTTCTCGGCGGTGGCGAACGGCTCACGGATGAGCTGCTGGTGCACCTTGCTCGGGAAGTACGCCTCGAGGTCGCGGCCGTTGCAGGTGATCTTGCCGGTCCCGGGGATGAGACGCACCCGGACGATGGCCTCCTTGCGGCGGCCGACGGTCTGGATCGGACGGTCACCCGGGCGCGGGGCACGCACCGCGGCCGGCGCGGCCTCGACGACCACGACGGTCTCGGCGGGAACCTCGGCGGCCGGAACCTCAGCCGTGGGGGCCTCGGCGGCGGGCTCCTCGACAGTGGGCTCCTCGGCGGGAGCCTCAGTGATGGGCTCCTCGGCGGCGGCGGGCTCCACGACGGTCTCGGCGACCTCGGGCTCGACGATGTCGGTCATGCTGTTTCCTTCGCCCGCGCTCACTGCGCGATCTGCTTGAGTTCGAACGGCACCGGCTGCTGCGCGGCGTGCGGGTGCTCGGCGCCCGGGTAGACCTTCAGCTTCTTGATGATCTGGCGGGCCAGCTTGTTGTGCGGGAGCATGCCCTTGACGGCCAGCTCGACCGCGTGCTCGGGGCGCTTGGTCAGCAGCTCCTCGTAGTTGACCTGCTTCAGACCACCCGGGTAGCCGGAGTGCCGGTAGGCGACCTTGGTCTGCCGCTTGTTGCCGGTCAGCGCGACCTTGCCCGCGTTGATGATCACCACGAAGTCGCCGGTGTCGACGTGCGGGGCGAACGTGGGCTTGTGCTTGCCACGCAGGAGGGTGGCGGTGTGGGTGGCGAGCCGGCCCAGAACGACGTCGGAAGCGTCGATGATGTGCCACTGACGCTCGATCTCACCCGGCTTCGGGCTGTACGTACGCACAGAATTACCTTGTCTCGTCGTCGGTCTGGGGGCGCGCGCTGGCCGCGTCAAGCACGAACATCGAGCCTACCCGAACGGGCGTGCTCGCAGCTGTCGCACAACAGCAGGCAACAATACCCGCCTGTGCGGCGCGCGGTCAAAACGGGCGGTGGGCCCGCCGTGCAGACGGGACCGGATAACGTAGCGCTCCTAGTTTAGGCGGTCCCCCGCGGCACGCCGACATGGGGCCGGGTGATTCCACCCACGGTGATGACCCGCTGACGTGAATGCCTCTTAGCAGGCTCGAAACATACGGGACGCGGAGCCGAAATTACCCCCCGGCACGCTTCGGACATGGCAAGTGGTGCGGGCAACCCGACGACGCGGCCAGGGCTCCGGCCCGGCGGCGCGCCCGGGCGCACCACCCACGAACCACCGCCAGGGTTGAGGACGGACCTGGCGGTGCCCGCCGAGCCGGTTGACCGGCTCGGCACCGGGAAGCCGCGGCGTGTGCCGGTCGGAGGTACGGCGGAGAACGCAGGCGTGACATGGGAGCGGGTCGACGCTGAGGACGGCGGTCTCCGAGCGTGCCCTTCGGTGGACCGGCCGGCCACGCCGCGGCTTTCTGGCAACCCTCCCCGCACCTCAGTGTGGGGAGGGCGGGCCGCCGGATGACCGAACGGGCCGGCAGCGCGCGAAGGACCGTGATCACCGCAGCAGCGCTCGCGGAGCCCACGGCGTCGCTGTCCGGCTACACGATAGGCGTGACTTCCGACCGCCGCCGGGACGAGCTGGTCGGTCTGCTGGAGAACAGAGGCGCCCGCGTGGTGATCGCCCCCGCGCTGCGCATCGTCCCGATCGCCGACGACGCGGAGCTGCGCGCGGCCACCCGGGCCTGCCTGGCCCAGCCCCCCGACATCGTGCTGGTCAACACGGGGATAGGCATGCGGGGCTGGCTGGAGGCGGCGGAGGGCTGGGGGCTGGCGGAGCCGCTGCGGGCGGTGCTCTCCCGGGCGTACCTGGTCGCCCGCGGCCCGAAGGCCCGGGCCGCGATCCGGGCCGCCGGCCTGCAGGACCAGTGGTCACCCGAGGGTGAGAGCTACGAAGAGGTCGTGGAGCACCTGACCGCCCGCGGCATCGCGGGTCTGACGGTGGCGATGCAGCTGCACGGCGAGAGCCAGCCGGAATACACCGAGGCGCTGCAGGCGGCCGGCGGCCGGGTGATCGAGGTCCCGGTCTACCGCTGGGCGCCGCCGGTGGACCCGGCACCCCTGCACCGCCTGGTCGACCTGATCACCGGACGCCTGGTGGACGCGGTGACGTTCACCTCAGCCCCGGCGGTCGGGGCGCTGCTGCGGGCGGCCGGCCCGAGCACCGAGCCGCTGCTGGAGAGCCTGCGCGTGGACGTCCTGTCCGCCTGCGTGGGCCCGGTGACCGCGGCGCCGCTGCGCCGGCACGACATCCCGGTGGTCACGCCGGCCCGCGCCCGGCTGAGCGCCCTGGTCCGCACGATCGTGGACGAGCTCCCCCGCCGGGCGCTGTCGCTGGAGGTGGCCGGGCACAAGCTCACCCTGCGCGGCCACGCGGCGATCGTCGACGGTGACCTGAAGCCGCTGGCCCCGGCGCCGATGGCGGTCCTGAGAGCGCTCGCTGCCACTCCGGGGCGGGTCCTGTCCCGGGCGGCCCTGTTGCGCGACCTGCCCCGGGGCGCGGACGAGCACGCGGTGGAGATGGCCGTGGCCCGCCTGCGTGCCGGCCTGGGCACGCCGGGCGTCATCCAGACGGTCGTCAAACGCGGCTACCGCCTGCCCGCCTGAGCGGTTCGCTCCCCGGCGGAGCAAACAGCTAGCTCCCCGCGGAGCAAAACAGCTCCCCGCGGAGCAAACGGCTCCCCGGCGGAGCAGAACGCGGCGGCCCGCACCCGGACGGACCGCCACGCAGAAGACGATGCCGGGTCACCCCACGGTCGCGGGGAACCCTCTGCCCTGCTCGGCGACCAGGGTCGCCATCGCGTGCTCCACGACCCCGACCAGCACGGACTTCACCGAGTCGCGGTGCCGGGCGTCACACATCAGCAGCGGTACGTGCGGTGCGATCGCCAGGGCCTCGCGGACCTCCTCCGGTTCGTACCGGGGAGCGCCGTCGAAGCAGTTCAGTGCCACCAGGTACGGCAGGTGACGGTTCTCGAAATAGTCGAGCGGCGCGAAGGCGTCGGAGATCCGCCTGGTGTCCACCAGGACCGCCGCGCCCACCGCACCCCGGATCAGCTCGTCCCACATGAACCAGAACCTGGTCTGGCCGGGCGTGCCGAAGAGGTACAGGATCAGGTCGTCGGCCATGGTGATCCGGCCGAAGTCCATGGCGACCGTGGTGGTCTCCTTGCCGGGCACCTTGGACGCGTCGTCGATGCCTTGTCCCGCCGAGGTCATCACTGCCTCGGTGGTCAACGGCTCGATCTCGGAGACCGCACCGACCAGGGTCGTCTTGCCCACGCCGAAGCCGCCGGCTATGACGATCTTCGCGGAGGTGATCTCCTTGGGTTGCGCCCCCGCCCGCTCAGAGCTTGCGAAGTCCACTCAACACCCTTTCCAGCAGATCCATCCGCTCCGTGAAGCCTTCCTTGGGAGCGGCACTGTGCAGCGTCAACAGCCCGTCGGCGACCATGTCGGCGACGAGCACCCGGGCGACTCCCAGCGGGAGCCGGCTGTAGGCCGCGATCTCGGCCAACGACTGCGCCCGCGGCTCGCACAGCACGGCGATGCGGTACTTGTCATGCCCGGCGAACCGGGATTCCTGCACGGCGGCCTGGCTGGCTACCAGGACCGCCTCGATGGGGATGTCGCGACGCGGCTCCGTCCGGCCCCGGGTGACCGCGTACGGGCGGACCAGGTTTCCCCGGGGGTCACTCGGTTGTCCCATCGTGCGGTCACCTCCTTCCGGCACACATCAGCAGCGTTGCGGGGTCGTACGGGTCAGACCTGGTGCGCGACGGCCTCGCGGGGTGCGGGCACCAGGGCGGCACCCACCCGCTCGACCAGCAGAGCCATCTCGTAGCCGACCTGGCCGACGTCGCAGCTGCGCGCGGCCAGCACGGCCATCGACGACCCGTCGCTGATGGACATCAGGAAGAGGTACCCGCTGTCCATCTCGATGATCGTCTGCTGCACCGCGCCGGCGTTGAACATCCGCGACGCACCGTCGGTGAGGCTGACGACACCGGAGGTGATCGCGGCGAGCTGGTCGGCACGGTCCGCCGGCAGGTCCCGCGACGAGGCCAGCAGCAGGCCGTCGGCGGAGACCGCGACGACGTGCGCGATACCGGCCACGCTGTCGGCGAAGTTGCTGAGCAGCCAGCCCATGTCCTGCATGGTGGGGGGCCTGGTCACTATTAGTTCTCCTTCGGAGCAGGGGCGCCCGCGGCAGCTTCTTCACTGCCGGCCGTACGCCCACGTTGCACACCGCGGTGGTACGCGGAGAGGAGGCCACGTACCTCATCCGGGCTGCGACGGTTCTGGTTGCGCGGGCTGCTCTGCACGCCACCGGGGACGAGCTGGGCCTGGGGCACCCGCTTGGGTAGTCCGGAACGGGTGGTGTCGGTGACGGAGGGTTCCGCCGCGGCCATCGCCCGCTGCCATCCTTCGTCGGCGGCGGTACGCCAGGCATCCTCGGCCGACCTGCGTGGCCGGGGCACCTGGGCACCGCTGTCCGGACCGGCGTCCGCCGGTCGCGAACCATTCTGCCCCGCGTTCGGGGCGCGGGATGTCGTCGTTTCGGCTCGGGCCGGCGGGGAGACCGGCGCCGGTGGGGCCACCGGGGCCCGTGGGGCCGGTGGGGCGACCGGCGCCGCCGGGGTGGGAGCGGGAGCCGCCGGGGCGGGAGCCGGGGCCGCTGCCGCCGGGGCGGCCGTCGCGGTCGCGGCGGGCACCGCGGCGTGCGGCTGGTTCGGCGGAGGCGCGTAGCCCGCGGTCGGCATGCTCCACTCCTCGGAGATCGGCCCGGCGTGTCCCTTGAACCAGCTCTGCTGCATCTCGAGGAAGATCGGCGAGGTCTCGCCGCGGTCCTCGGGCTGGGCGGCCGGCGGCGGGGGCGGCGGCGGCATCGCGGCGAGCGCGGCACCCCAGCCGTTCGGGTTCGGGCTGGCCGGCTGCCGCGGGGCAGGCACCGTGCCACCGTCCGGCATCGCGAAGCCCGAGGCCGGTGCGTAGTTCTGCTGCCGGTCGGGCGCCGCGGCCTTCATGGTCGGGTACGCCATGGTCGGCGAGCTGGTGGCCGTGGAGCCGAAGCCCGAACCGGCGACCGGCGCGGACTCGGCCGGCGGTGTGACCCGGGTGGGCAGCGGCGGCCGGTCGGTGCTCGGGAGCCCGTCGCCACGCTTGGGCAGGACCGGACGGTCCGGGGTGGGCGTGCCTTCGCCGCGGCCTGGCAGCTGCGAGGGCTGCCGCGGAAGCTGCGGGTGGGCCGGCTGCTGCGGCTGCTGCGGGTTACTGATGGCCGAGAAGCCGCCGGAACCGGCCCGGATCAGGCCGTCGTCGGAGCGCTGCTGCCCCCAGGGCTCGGGCGCGATGGCCGGCAGGGTCGCCGTCGCCGCGCTGCCCCGGCCGAGCGGCATCGGGTCGTTCCAGTTGGCCGGGGCCGCGTCGAGCTGGCGGTTGCCGCGGCTCGGCGGGTCCAGCGGGCGGTTGCTGGGCAGCACCACGATGTGGTTCGGCAGGATCACCTGGGCGACCGTGCCGCCCTCGATGTTGGCCCGCAGCTCCACCCGGACGCCGTAGCGGTTGGCCAGCCGGCTGACCACGGCCAGGCCCATCAGCCGGAACGCGGCCACGTCGACGTCCGGGGTCTCGGCCAGCCGCCGGTTCAGGGAGTCCATCTGTTCCTCGGACATCCCCAGCCCGCGGTCCTCGACCTGGATCACCACGTAGTCGCGGATGCGCCGGCCGTCGGCGACCACCACCGTGTTCGGCGGCGAGAAGCGGGTCGCGTTGTCGAGCAGCTCGGCGACCAGGCGCACCACGTCGTTGACGGCCACGGCCGCGATCGAGATGTCGGTGTCGACGGTGCCGAACTCGATGCGGTTGTAGAGCTCGACCTCGGACTGCGCGGCGCGCAGCGCGTCCACCACGAGGGCGTCCTCGCGGCGCGGCGGGCTGGAGTCGGCGCCGGCCAGGACCAGCAGGTTCTCGTCGTTGCGGCGCATCCGGGTGGCGAGGTGGTCGAGTTCGAAGAGCTGCGCGAGCCGCTTCGGGTCCTCCTCGCCGCGCTCGATCTGGTCGAGCTCGCCGATCATCCGGTCGACCAGGCTCTGCGAGCGGCGGGCCAGGTTGAGGAACATCGCCGAGACGCTGGTCCGCAGGGCGGCCTGCTCGGCCGCGATCCGGACCGCCTCGCGGTGCACGACGTTGAACGCCTGCGCCACCTGGCCGATCTCGTCGCGGTTGCTGAGCCGGATCGGGTCGCGGACCTGCCGCACGATGTCGTCGGCGCCGCCGTCGCCGAGGTTGCGCACGTCGCGCAGCCGGGCGACCGCCTCGGGCAGGTCGCGGTTGGCCACGGCCAGGGCGCCTTCCCGCAGCCGGCGCAGCGAGAGGTTGAGCGAGCGGGCCAGCACCACGGCCAGCGCGATGGCGATGATCAGGGTCAGCAGCACCAGGCCGGCCTCCATGGCGGCCTGGCGGCCCACCGCGGAGCTCTCGTCGGACGCCTGCTGCAGCGCCTGGGTCTCGAGCCGCTGCTCGGCCCAGCGCATCAGGTCGACGACCGCGCCGAAGGACTGGGTGAGCTCGACCGGCTCGATCGGGTCGGAGCGGTTGAGCCGGGTGGCGTACTGGTCGGCGAGGTTGATCGCGTCGCCGGTGACCGTGTTGTCGACCAGGGCGCGCTGCTGCGGGGTCGCCACCAGCGCGAAGCTCTCGAGCGCCTCCTGCTGGCTGGTCTCCGTGGCGGTCAGGACCGAGAGCTGCTCGACGCTGACGTCACCGGAGGCCCGGGAGGCGTACGCGACTGCTTCCTGCTCGGCGGTGCCGGCCTTGGCCCGGGCGAACGCGGAGACCGCGCGCAGGCTGTCGGCGACCGTGCCCTCACCCGCGTACTGGCTGAGGACCTCGCCGTAGCCCACGAGGTCGGTGAGCACGACGCCGTAGCGCAGCACGACCTCGGAGACGGCGATCTCGTCGCGGTCGGTCACCTTCTTACGGGTGGCGTCCATCGTCTGCAGGTGCTGGTCGATGCGGTTGAGCCGGTCCTGCACGGCGGGGGGTGACTCGTCGAGCTCGCGGCGGTCGGCCGTGTACCGCTGGATGCGCTGGTCACTCTGGGCGATCGCGGCGTTGTAACCGTCCGCTTTGGTGTCCGGCGCCGCGAGATACTGCGCCGCGGCCATCCGCTCCTTGTGGAGGTACTGCGTCAGGTCGGAGACGTCGGTGGAGAGCTCGGTCAGGTCCTCGACCTGCCGGGCGTCGAGCGCCGAGCCGCCCACGTCGACGAGCCGGACGGTGGCCAGCGCGAGCACGGCCACCAGCGGCACGAAGAGGATCAGGGCCAGCTTGGACCGGATCCGGGCGTCACGCAGGCGCGGGATGCGCCCGCGCCGCTCCCGCGTCCCGGCGCCGCTCGGCCGGCCGGCGTCCGCGCTGGGTCCCACCGGGTTTCCGGCGGCGCGAGCGGGGTAGGTCGAAGCCTGGGTCGAAGAACCGGTGCTCACGACATCTCCTCGCTGGTCATCCCCGCATCTCTTCGCCCACCCCGATACTGCCGCCCGGGAATAGCCGATCCACGCGACAGGGCTCGTGCCACACGCGGCACGGCCGCGATTTCATCAGAGACGGCAACGGTTTGGGAAGTCTGCGACGTTCCGGAAACACTGTTCACGGCGCGCTGACAATCAACCGTTCGGCTCGACAATCGACACTGCGTAGGCGTTGACGTGCACGAATGTAACCATGGCAACTTTCCGTGTTCGTACAGTGACGCTGATCCATCAAGATTCCAACCACTATGTGGGAAAGTCATCCCGGCGGCCGTCTGCGGCGCAGCTTGACCAGGGACCTTCACGTTGGCAAGGTTTGGCGCGATCGAACGGACGGACTGTCCGTGTTCGCGCGGTCCACACCGGACAACGTTGCGTTCACCGGGATGGTTCAATCCCGGGCTCCGCCCCCTAGGAGGCACCCGCAGTGAGGCTCCCCCGCCGTCTGACAGCGTCCGTGGCTGTATCGACGCTCGCCGTCGCCGCGCTGACGGGCTGCGACTCGGACCCCGAGACCGGCGACAAGACGCAGATCGTGATCGGCGCCGACCTGGACGCCTCCGGTTCCGCGGTCGACTACGCGTACACCCGCGCGCTGCAGCTCAAGATCGACCAGGTGAACGCCTCGGGCGTCCTCGGATCCCGGGAGCTGGTGCTGCGCACCCAGGACAACCGGTCGGACCCGACCGCCTCGCTGCGCAACATCAGCACCTTCGCGGCGGACCCGGCGGTGGCCGCGGTGATCGCCGGCTCCTGCGGCCAGTGTGTGGTCGACTCGGCCAAGACGATCAACGACCAGCGGATCCCGACCATCGCGCTCGCCGCCGCCGACGAGGTGACCACGCCGGTGCAGAGCCGCCGGTACGTCTTCAAGCTCGGTCCGAACTCGACCGACAGCGTGGCCGCCATGGTGGCCGAGCTGACCCGCAAGAAGACCAAGTCCGCCGCGCTGCTCTACGCCGACGATCTCTACGGCCGGGCCGCGCAGAAGAAGATGGTCGAACAGCTCAAGGCGGCCAAGATCACGCTGTCCGGCAACCGCAGCGTCAAGCCGACGGCCACCGAGATCAGCCAGACGGTCGGCACGCTGACCGACGCCGGCCCCGAGGCCCTGGTGGTGCTGGCCGGCTCGGATCTGGCCACGCTGGCGGCCACCAGCGCCAAGGCGGCCGGCTTCACCGGCAGCGTCTACTTCGACGCCGCCGCGGCCGGTGACCTCTTCCTGCCGCAGGCGGCCGCGAGCGCCACCGACAAGACCACCATGGTCTTCACCCAGATCCTGGCCATCGACGACGTGATCGCCACGACGCCGGCGAAGGCGGCCCGCAAGCAGTGGTTCCGCGACTACACCGCTCGCTACGGCAGCTATTCGGGGGTCGCGGCGTTCGCGGCCGACGCGGTGGAGCTGATCGCCGACGCGGTGGCCAAGGTCGGCGGCGACCGTCAGCGGATCCGCGACGTGCTGGAGACCTCGCAGACCGACGGCCTGGCCGGCCCGATCCGGCTGACCCCGGACAACCACTCCGGACTGATGCCGCAGGCTCTGACCCTGCTGGTGGCCCGCAGCGGCCGCTGGCGGCTGTTGAGCTGATCTCCACCTCGGACACAGAGAAGCCGGCCGACTCACGAGGAGTCGGCCGGCTTCTTCGTACGCGGGATCAGCGCTGCGAGGTCGTGGCGCGCACCCAGGGCAGCGCGAGCCGCTCCACGAGGACCAGCGCGTAGTAGAGGACGATGCTGATCAGGGCCAGCAGGGTGATGGCGGCGAACGCCGTCGAGGTGTCCCCCTGGCCACTGGTCTGCACGATGATGGTGCCGAGGCCGCTCTCGCCGTACTGCATCTCGCCGACCACCACGCCGATGACCGCGAGGGGCATCGCCACCTTGAGCCCGACGAAGATCTGCGGCAGTGCGGCGGGCAGCCGGATCCGGGCGAAGGTCTGCACCCGGGACGCGTCCATCGAGCGGGCCAGCTCCACCAGGTCGGCCGGGGTGCTGGTCAGGCCGGTCGCGGTGGATAGCACGATCGGGAAGAAGCACACCATGAACGCCATCGCCAGGATCGGTGTGCGCCCGTAGCCGAACCAGATCAGCACCAGCGGCGCGAGGGCCACCTTGGGCACCGCGTTGAAGGCCACCAGCAGCGGGGAGAACATCCGCTCGAACGGCCCCCAGGCGGCGATGGCCACCCCGAGGAGCACGCCGACGGCGACCGAGAGCAGGAAGCCCTCCACCGTCGCCGCGGTGGTGTGCCCGGCCTCGTCGACGAGGAACTGGCGGTAGCGGTTGAAGCCGTCGATCACCGCGGGCGGTGAGGGCAGCACGACCGTGTTGATCGCGAAGAGGGCCGTGCCGGCCCACCAGAGGCCGATCGCGACGGCCAGGCCGAGCAGCGGCCAGGCCACGGCCGAGAGGGTACGGCGGCGGGTGGATGGCGCCCGGTCCGCCGGCGCCGGGGCGGGCGCTGTCGCCACGTCAGTCATCAGTCTTTCTCGCTCCCCTGGTCCAGGCACGGGGCCGGCCGGCTATGACAGGCCCCGTGCCCGGCCGGATCAGGCGTTCGGCACCAGGTCGAAGCTGATGACCTGCTCGGGCGTCAGTCCGGCCTGGATCTGGCCGGAGCCCTGCAGGATGGCGATGCTGCGCGCGACCCGCTGGCTGTCCAGGGCGCCCACCGGCACACCGGAGGCCTCGGACCGCACGAACGGCGCCATCAGCGTCAGTTCCGCCGCGGCCGACTTGGGGTCGGCGGTCGGCACGTTCTTCTTCAGCAGAGTACCGGCCTCGTCCGGGTTGGTGATGGCGTCCTCGAGGCCCTTGAGCAGGGCCGCGGTGAACTTCTTGACCTTCTCGGGGTTGTCCTTGGCGTACTTGGTGCTGGTGATCAGCACGTTGCCGTAGAGGTCCTGGAGGTAGTCGCTGTACGGCAGCAGCACGGCCGGCTTCTTGGCGATGCCCTCGATGGTGGGCTTGCCGACCACGAACTGGCCGATGCCGTCCACCTTGTGCGAGGCCAGCGTGCCGAACAGCGTCTGCGGGTTGCCGTTGACGAAGTTGACCTTGGACGCGTCCACGTTGGCCAGCTTGGCGTACGTCGGGAACAGGTTGCGCACGACGGAGCCGGGGGTGTCGGCGAGCGTCTTGCCCTCGAGGTCCTTGGGCGAGGTGATGCCGTAGCCGTCGAGCGACATGATCGCGGCCATCGTGCGCTGCTGCACGGCGCCCACGGCGGTGAAGCCGGTGGCCTTGGCCGGGCCGCCCGCGGCGAGCAGGCCGCCGGTCAGGTCGATGGGCGTGAACTGGGCGGTGCCGGCGACGATCTGCTTGATGCCCTCACCGCTGCCGCCGCCGGGCTTGATCTCGACGTCGAAGCCGGCGTCGCGGAAGTAGCCCTTCTCCTTGGCCACGTATGCGTACGAGTCGCGGCCGAAGGTGCCGAACGACGTCAGGTAGGTGATCTTCTCCAGCGTCTGCGTGCCGCCGGACGCGCTGCTGTCATCCCCGTCGTCGCTGCAACCGGCTGCGGCGGCGAGGGTCGTGGCCAGCGCGGCGGCCACGAGCGTGCGGGTGAACGTTCTTCTGTGCACCGTGTTCCTTCCCAACCGAGGGGGTGTCGAGGCAGTCGGCGTCGGGGCGGAGGGTGCACCGGCGCCGCATGGTGGTGTGCGGGAACTCGCGCGTTAGCGTAGGGGACCCCGGGCGGATGATCGATGACAGGTATGTCTCAGAAGCCCTTGTGGACGGGGTGGTCGCGGCAATGAGGCAACGGCTGGCTACAGTGTCAGCGCATCGATCCGAAACTATCGGGAGCACCCGACGATGATCCGTCTCACCGGCGTCTCCCGGACTTTCGCCGGCCGATCCGGCACGGTGGAGGCCTTGCGCGGCATCGATCTGGCGGTCGGTGACGGCGAGTTCGTCGCCGTGCTCGGCCGCTCTGGCTGCGGAAAGTCCACACTGCTGCGTTTGATCTCGGGCCTGCTGCCGGTGAGCGCGGGCGAGGTCCAGGTGTCAGGCGAACGGGTGACCAAGCCGCGCCGGGACATCGCGATGATGTTCCAGAAGCCGGCCCTGCTGCCGTGGCGCACGGTGCTCGACAACGTGCTGCTCCCGATGCAGATCTTCGGCGCCAAGAAGGCGGACCACCGCGACCGCGCCCAGCAGCTGCTGAGCATGACCGGGCTGACCGGCTTCGAGAAGCGGCTGCCGCACGAGCTCTCCGGCGGCATGCAGCAGCGGGTCGCCCTGTGCCGGTCGATGATCGCCCAGCCGCGGGTCATGCTCATGGACGAGCCGTTCTCCGCGCTGGACGCGCTGACCCGCGAGGAGCTCTCCGGTGAGCTGCAGCGGGTGCACATGGAGCTCGGCACCACGATCGTCTTCGTCACCCACTCGATCGACGAGGCGGTGCTGCTGGCCGACCGGGTGGTCGTGCTGAGCCCGCGCCCGGGCCGGATCCGCGAGATCATCGACATCGACATCCCGCGGCCCCGCACCCTGGGCCGGGGCGCGCACCTCGAAGAGGTCGCCCGATGCAGCGCCGAGCTGCACGAACTCCTGATGGCCTGAAGGATCCGCCGATGCGCGTCAGCCTGTTCACCGAGCCGCACCGCGGCGCGACCTACGACGACCAGCTGCGGCTGGCCCGGCACGCCGAGGACGGCGGCTTCGAGGGCTTCCTGCGCGCCGACCACTACCAGTCGATGGGCGCCGACCCGGGCCTGCCCGGCCCGACCGACGCCTGGCTGACCCTGGCCGGGCTGGCCCGCGAGACCTCCCGGCTGCGGCTGGGCACCCTGGTCAGCTCGGCGACGTTCCGGCTGCCCGGGCCGCTGGCGATCATGGTGGCCCAGGTGGACGCGATGAGCGGCGGCCGGGTCGAGCTGGGACTGGGCGCCGGCTGGCTGGAACGCGAGCACACCTCCTACGGCATCCCCTTCCCGCCGCTGGGCGAGCGCTTCGACCGGCTGGAGGAGCAGCTGGCGATCATCACCGGCCTGTGGTCGACCCCGGACGGTGCCCGGTTCTCCTACGAGGGCAAGCACTACCAGCTGCTCGACTCGCCGGCGCTGCCCAAGCCGGTGCAGCGGCCCGGCCCACCGATCATCGTCGGCGGCCGCGGTGCGAAACGCACCCCGGAGCTGGCCGGCCGCTACGCGGACGAATTCAACATGCCGTTCAAGACGGTGACGGAGACGGCGGCGGCCTTCGACCGGGTCCGGGCCGTGAGCCGGCGGTACGGGCGCAGCGTCACGCTGTCAGCAGGGATCGTCGTGGCCCTCGGCCGCACCGACGAGGAAGCCCAGCGCCGGGCCGCTCCCCTGCACGTGCCCAGCGCACTACCGCCGGAGGACCCGGTGGTCGGCTCGCCGGACGCCCTGGTCCAGCGCATCGGGGAGTTCGCCGCGATCGGCGCCACCCGGGTGCACCTGCGGGTCATCGACATGTCCGACCTGGAGCACGTGGAGCTGATCGCGTCCCGGGTCCTGCCTCAGGTGGGAGAGCTATGACAGAGCAGGTGCTGGGCCAGGTCGGCCAGGAGATTCTGCTGGAGAACGACCGGGTGCGCGTCTGGCACATCACGCTGGCGCCGGGCGAGACCCAGCCGCTGCACCACCACGGCCTCGCGTACGTGGTGATCGCCGTGCAGGGCGCCAAGAACGTGATCCACACGGCGGCGGGCGAGCGCATCGACGTCGAGGAGGAGACCGGCAGCGTCGTCTACCGCGAGCCCGGCCAGACGCACATGCTGACCAACGCCGGTGACACTGTGTATGTCGGTCGCATCGTTGAGTTGAAGGACGGCGCCGAAGCGGCCTGAGCGGAAATTTGGCCTGCCTTAAGAAGCAGGCTCTGGACTGGCCGCGGCACGGACCATTCCGTACCCTGCCCGGCATGGCATTTCGGACGTGGGCCAAGCTGCTGGCCGCCACCCTCGGCGTGGGCGCGCTGGCCGGCGCGAGCCAGCTGGGACTGGCGTACGGCCTCGGCATCGTACGGCTCACCCGCGTGCTGGACGTGACCACGCGTGATCAGTGGACGGCCCAGCTGGCCTGGGTCGCCTGGGTGCCGATGGTGGCGGCCGTGGTGGGCGCCCTGACCGGGGCCGTGCTGCTGCGGCGCTGGTCGCCGGGCACACCGGCCGTCGGTCCGGGCACCGAGCTGGCGCTGGCCCTCTCGGCCGCGATCGGTGCCGGCGTGGTGGTGCCGCTGACCATGCAGCCGGCCCGGACCGCGCAGGTCGCGGGGGTGAACCCGGTGGTCGTGATCGCCATCTGCGCCGGCCTGGGCACGCTGGTCGGCGTGTTCGCCGCGTGGGCCGCGCTGGCCCAGGCGGTCGCCCGGTGGAGTCTCGTGACGATGGGCGCGGCGGTGTGGGCGATCGCGCTGGTGTCGGTGGCGCCGTCGCTGGCGCCGAGCGATCCGCTGCCCGCGATCCGACTGGGTGTCTTCGACGCCGGCTTCCTGTCCCCGGCGGTGACCCAGCGGACGGCCCTGGCCACGATGCCGGCGCTGGCCCTGGTGATCGGCGCGCTGCTGGGCTGGACGGCCCGGCGGCGCGAGCTGCCGACACTGACGATCGCGCTGGCCGGGCTGCCCGGACCGGCGCTGCTGACCATCGCCTACCTGATCGCGGGTCCGGGCGGCGGCAACGACCGCTACCAGGTGGTGCCGTACTGGGCGGCGATGACCGCCACGGGCGCCGGGGTGCTCGGGTCGGTGTTGGCCGCAGTGCTGCGCCGCGGTCCCGAGCCGGACGACGACGGCGAGCTGGACGGTCAGGAGCCGGAGAAGCCGCCGCTGCCCAAGCGCACCAACCAGCCCGAGTCGGCGATCGCGGCGGCGGGCGGCGGGCCGGCTGTTGATCAGCCGCTGCGCCCGGTCGACACCGGCGTCTTCGACCTGCCCCCACGCGGCCGCCCCGGCGACGCGCCCACGCCCGCCTTCCCCGCGGCCGACCCCACTGCCACTCCTTCTCCCAGCACCGGCCCATCACACAGCACCGGCCCATCACACAGTGCCGGCCCCTCCCACGGCGCCGGGGCTGAGCACGGTCCAGGGTCCGATCGTGGTCCGGGGTCCGATCGTGGTCCGGGGTCCGATCGTGGTCCGGGGTCCGATCGTGGTCCGGGCCCTGATCGTGGTGGTCCGGGGTCCGGTCACGGCTCGGGATCTGGTCCCGGGTCCGCTCACGGCTCGGGATCTGGTCCCGGGTCCGGGGCCACGGCTGCCGGGCCGGCGGATCTCGGCGCGGGTCTCGGTGGACCGCCGCCGGTCGCGACCAAGCCCGAGAAGCCCCGCCGCCGCGGACGCCGTTCGAGCTTCGCCGACGCCTTCATCGGCCGCACCGGCGAGTTCCCGGCCGCCCCGGCGAGCGGCACTCCCACACCCCGGCACGAGGACACCACCGGCCGGTCCAGGCCCGACGACCACGAGCCGGCCCCGTTCGATGCCTTCAGCAGGCCCGACCCGACGACGGCTCCCCGATCCGGCGGCGCCCCGTGGTCCCCGGCCGCCCAGGCGCCCCGCCCCGAGCCGCAGCCATACGTCCCCGAGCCCGCCACCCGCCCACTCCCGCCCGGTGTCGGCACGTCCGTCCCGGAGCAGCCGCGCGGTGCCGGCGGCCGGCTGGGTCGTGGCCTGCGCCCGTTCGGCCGGGGCAAGTCCGCCGAGCCGCTGACGCCGGAGCCGACGCCGATCAGCGCGCCGCTGCCGCACCCCGATCCGGTCACCCCGCCGCTGTCGGTCACCCCGGCCCCGCGGGCGGAGGCGGCGCCGAGCCCGGTTGATGGGACCCCGGACGGCAAGCGCCGGTCCAAGGGCAGCGGCAAGGACGAGGACTATGTGGACTGGGTCAGCGGCCTCGGCAAATAGCCGGCCAGCGGGAGCCGACGCATAGGCGAACGCCGATGGAATGATGCGTCGGGGATGTACCGCGGCGGGGCCCGGCGGCTCCAGGATGGGGGCACGGCCCGGCCCGGACGGGCCCCCGACGCTACGGAGTCCGCCATGTCCGTTGACGCACCCCGCCCGTCCCGCCTGCGCCGCCTGTTGTCGGCGGTCGCCCTCGCCTTCGCGCTCATCGGCGGCAGCCTCGTCGCCCCCGCCGTGGTCGCGCCGACGCACACCGCCGCCGCCGAGGCCGCTGTGTACTCGACCTGCACGTTGTCCCGGTGCTCGGCGGCCCGGACCGCGCGCACCGGCTGGAGCTCGCTCGGCTGGCCGACCGGCGCGGGCTGGTACAGCTGGCCGTACGGGCAGTACAACTACACCGGCGGCACGTTCCAGAACCGCGAGCGCCAGCTGCCGGTCAACGCCACCTACAGCGAGTACGACGTGTACCCGCGGGCGCGGAGCGCCGCGCGGGACGCGTACCGGATCGTGGTGAACCGGTCCACCCGGGAGACCTGGTTCACCCCCGACCACTACGTCAACTTCTACAAGCTCTGAGAGATCGGCAGGTACACCTTGCCGCCGGCGGAGACGAACTCCTCGCTCTTGTCCTGCATGCCGCGGGCCGCGTACTCCTTGAGCTCCTGGGTGATCTTCATGGAGCAGAACTTGGGCCCGCACATCGAGCAGAAGTGGGCCGTCTTCGCCGGCGCCGCCGGCAGGGTCGCATCGTGGTACGCCCGCGCGGTCTCCGGGTCGAGGGCCAGGTTGAACTGGTCCTCCCAGCGGAACTCGAACCGGGCCTTGCTCAGCGCGTCGTCCCAGTCCTGCGCGCCCGGGTGCCCCTTGGCCAGGTCGGCGGCGTGCGCGGCGATCTTGTACGCGATCACCCCGGCCTTCACGTCGTCCCGGTCGGGCAGCCCGAGGTGTTCCTTGGGCGTGACGTAACAGAGCATCGCGGTGCCGAACATGCCGATCATCGCCGCACCGATGGCCGAGGTGATGTGGTCGTACGCGGGCGCGATGTCCGTCGTCAGCGGGCCGAGCGTGTAGAACGGCGCCCCGCCGCACAGCTCCTGCTGCAGGTCGACGTTCTCCTTGATCTTGTGCATGGGTACGTGACCCGGCCCCTCGATCATCACCTGCACCCCGTGCTCCCAGGCGACGTGGGTCAGCTCCCCGAGCGTACGCAGCTCGGCGAACTGCGCCGCGTCGTTGGCGTCCGCGATGGACCCCGGCCGCAGCCCGTCCCCCAGCGAGAACGTCACGTCGTAGCGGGCCAACAGCGAGCAGAGCTCCGCGAAGTTCTCGTAGAGGAAGTTCTCCCGATGATGGGCGAGGCACCAGGCCGCCATGATCGAGCCGCCGCGCGACACGATGCCGGTGACCCGGTCCACCGCCAGCGGCACGTACGGCAGCAGCACCCCGGCGTGCACGGTCATGTAGTCGACGCCCTGCTCGGCCTGCTCGATCACGGTCTCCCGGAACACCTCCCAGGACAGCTGCACCGGGTCGCCGTCCACTTTCTCCAGGGCCTGGTAGATCGGGACTGTGCCGATCGGCACCGCGGAGTTGCGCACGATCGCCTCGCGGGTCTCGTGGATGCGCTTGCCGGTGGACAGGTCCATGACGGTGTCGGCGCCCCAGCGGGTGGCCCAGGTGAGCTTCTCGACCTCCTCGGCTACGGACGACGTCACTGCGGACGTACCGATGTTGGCGTTGATCTTCACCAGGAAGCGCGAGCCGATGATCATCGGCTCGATCTCCGGGTGGTTGACGTTGGCCGGCAGCACCGCGCGCCCGGCCGCGATCTCCTCCCGGACGACCTCGGGCTCGACGTTCTCCCGGATGGCGACGAACTCCATCTCCGGCGTGACGATCCCGGCCCGGGCGTACGCGAGCTGGGTGGGCCGGGTGCCGGCCAGCGGCGTGCCCGGACCGGCCACCGGTGCCACGTCGCCGCGCTCGGCGATCCACGGCCCGCGCAGCGGCGGCAGGCCGACCTCCGGGTCACTGCCGGGACCGGACGTGTCGTAGAGCCGGACCGGCGGGTTGTCCCCGGTCAGATCGATCTCGGCGAACGGCACTTGCAGGTCGGGACGGGAGCCCTCGACGTACACCTTGCGCCTCATGGTTCCTCCTATATAGGGGCAAACAGGGCGGCATTCGGCAGCACGGAACCGCCGATCGCCGGTACAGCCGGTCAGTCGTTGCTCAGTGGGAGAAGCCGAAATGGTCCAGGGGGCCCGGTCCCGCGCCGAGCTTCCAGTCGCGGGAGCCGGCGAGGGCCCGCCCCACGTAGTCCTTCGCCGCGCGCACGGCGACCGGCAGCGGATCACCCTGGGCCAGCCGCACCGCGATCGCCGACGAGAAGGTGCACCCCGAGCCGTGGTTGTTGCCGCTGGGCACCGGGTCGCCGTCGAGCACGGTGGTCACCCCGTCCGCGTGCAGCACGTCCACGGCGGATTCGCTGCCGGTGACCACGACGGCCCCCGGACCGCGGGCGGCCAGCTCAGCGGCCGCTTCGGCCGCCTCGGCCACCGTCGTCACCCGGCGACCGACCAGAGCGCCGGCTTCCTGCCGGTTCGGCGTCAAGACGCAGCGGTACGGCAGCAGCGGCGTAACGGCGTCCACTCCGGACAGCCGGCTCCCGCTGGTGGCCACGAGCACCGGATCGACGACAAGATTGGGCAGCTCACCGACCCGGGAAGCGATGAGCTCAGCCACCGCGGGGTCTCCGATCATGCCCACCTTGACCGCATCAGGCGCCAGATCCCCGAGCACCGCGTCGAGCTGGGCCGCCACCACCTCCACCGGCACGGGATGGATGGCCGTGACGCCGAGCGTGTTCTGGGCGGTAACCGCCGTCAACACAGAAACCCCATAAACCCCGAGCGCGGCGAACGTCTTGAGGTCGGCCTGAATCCCGGCCCCACCCCCGCTGTCGGACCCGGCAATGGTCAACACCACCCGCGGCGTCACGCCCACACCCCCGCCACGTCCAGCGTCATGCCCGCGCCGTGGCCGGCGCTTCGTCCGAAGCCGCATCGCGCCTCCACCGCCTCCGCGAAGGCCCGAGCCAGGGTCCGGGTCACCGACTCGGGGTCTTCCGCGCGCATCACCGCACCCAGCACCGCGATCCCGCTCGCCCCGGCAGCCGCGCAAGCAGCGGCCCGCTGCACCGAGTGCACCCCGCCGAGCGCCAGCCACGGCACCCCACCGGCCAGTGCCGCCGCCCGGTCCGGCCCCAGCGCGGGCCCATAGCCGGGCTTGGTGGGCGTGAGATACACCGGCGACAACGTCACGTAGTCCTCAGTAGACAGCTCCGGCACCCCATGGCAGGAGCGGCCGACCAGGCCGACACCCGGCGGCACGGGGTCGGTGGCCGACAGGTGCACGGCGTCGCCACCGAGCGGATCGGGGCCCGCGATCACGAGTCGTCCCACCGGAACCACCGCGCGCAGACTCTCCGCGAGGGCGTACCTTTCGCCGTACCCCAGGTCTTTGTCGCGCAGGATGACCCATTCGGCGCCGCCGCGGACCGCGGCCGCGACCACCTCGACGAGCGGCCGCGCCGCGAGCCGGCGGTCGGTGAGCACGACGACGCCGGACGGGATCACCATGCCGGCCGCCCCTCATCCGATGTGGACGCCAGCGCGTGGTAGCGCTTGGGGATCCGGCCGGCGCCGAAGGCCAGCCGCCCGGCCTCGACGGCGTGCCGCATCGCCGCGGCCATCCGCGCCGGATCGACGGCCCGGGTGACAGCGCTGGCGATCAGTACGGCGTCACAGCCCAGCTCCATGGCCAGCGCCGCATCCGAGGCGGTGCCGATGCCCGCGTCCAGGACCACCGGCACGTCCACGCTGTCGCGGATGAGCCGGATGTGATGGGGGTTGGAGATGCCCAGCCCCGACCCGATCGGCGCCCCGGCGGGCATCACTGCCGCGCAACCCACGTCGGCGAGCCGGCGCGCGAGGATGGGGTCGTCGCTCGTGTACGGCAACACCTGGAACCCGTCCGCGACCAGCGTCTCGGCCGCCCGCAACAGCTCGACGCCGTCCGGCAGCAGGGTCCGTTCGTCCCCGATGACCTCCAGCTTCACCAGGTCCGTCTCGAACGCGTCGCGGGCCAGGTGGGCGGCCTTCACGGCGTCGGTCGCGGTGTAGCAGCCGGCCGTGTTGGGCAGGATGCGCATGCCCAGCCGGTCGAGCATCGGGAGCAGGCCGGGACCTGCGGCGTCGACCCGGCGCAGCGCGACGGTGACCAGTTCGGTGCCCGAGGCGACGATCGCCGCCTCGAGTGCGGCGAGGCTCTCTGCGCCACCGGTGCCCAGGATCAGCCGGGATTCGCCGAACATCTCAGCCTCCCTGCGCCGCGGTGAGGACCTCGACCCGGTCGCCGTCCCGCAGGCGCGCGGCCGGCCACGACGAACGCGGCACGACCTCCCCGTTGACGGCGACCGCGACGCCGCGCCGGGCCGTGGTCAGCTGCTCGACCAGCCCCTCGACGCTGACCACATCGACGTCGCGGGCGGCGCCGTTGACGATGACCTTCATCCGAACCTCCCCGGTGCGAACGCGTCCAGCAGTGGTGCCGACTTCCCGGTCGCCACCAGTTCGGCGATCAGATCGGCGGTGACCGGGGCGAGCAGCACCCCGTTGCGGTGGTGCCCGGCGGCGACGGCCACGCCCGGCCCGTACGCACCGAGCAGCGGCGCGTTGTCGGGAGTGGCCGGCCGGTGCCGGACGAGCGTCTCGACCAGCTCGCACTCGCCCAGGTCGGGCACGAGGTCGGTGGCTGCGCGCAGCAGGTCGAGCACCTGCCCGGCGGTCACCGTGGCGTCCGCCCGTTCCTCCTGGGTGGCGCCGACGACCACCTCACCGTCGGCGCGCGGTACGAGGTAGACGTGCCGCCCGTCGGCCCAGCCGCTGACCACGTGCCGCAGCAGTCCAGGCTCGCCGCGCAGCCGCAACACCAGGCCTTTCACCGGTCGCACGGGCAGGCCGGTCAGTGCGGCCGTACCGGATCCCGCCGCGACCACCACGGGTCGCGAGGCCGGGAGGTCCGCTACTGGTCCAGGCACGATCGCCGGGCCGAGGGCGGCCCGGAGCGCTGCGACAACCCGCCGCGGGTCGACCTGCCGGTCGTCGGGAGCGTGGGCACCGCCGCGCAGTCGCGGTGACAGCGCCGGCTCCAGCTCACGGATGGCGCTGGGCAGCAGTGGACTCACCCCGAGGCCGTGCTCACGGCGGTACTCCCACAGCCGTCGCGCCTCGGCGAGGTCGTCCGCGGTGAGGGCGACGCTCAAAGTGCCGACCGTGTCGTAGCCGACGTCGATGCCGGTCTCGCGCCGCAGCCCAGCGGCGAAGTCCGGCCACCGCGCGGCGGAGTCGACCATGAGCTCGGTCAGCGCTTCCTGACCGAATCCCGCCTCGCCGGCGGGGGCCAGCATGCCCGCCGCCGCGTACCAGGCACCGTCGTCGCCGCCGCTGTCGTGGACGGTCACCGACAGCCCGCGCTGCGCGCACCGCCACGCGATCGAAAGCCCGATGATGCCGCCGCCGATGACCACGACCTCGGTGCTGCTCATGCCAGCGCCCGCAGCAGATCCTCGGTCGCCCGGCCCGGGTCCGCCGCGGCCGCGACGGCGCCGACCACCGCGACCGCGGCGGCTCCGGCGCCGACCAGCGACCGCGCGTTGCCCGCGGTCACTCCCCCGATGGCGACGATCGGTGTGTCCGGTACGGCCGCAGCAACCGCCCCCACCGCGGCCGGCCCGAGTGGAGTCGGCAGTCCGGTCTTGGTGGTGGTGGCGAAGGCCGGACCGACACCGAGATACGAGGCGCCGGCCCGCCGCGCTGCCCGGGCCGCGGCAACGTCCCGGCACGTTGCGCCCAGCACGCCCACCGGCCCGAGCACCTTGCGGGCCACGGCAACCGGCAGATCGGCGGCGCCCACGTGCCCACCGTCCGCGCCGACCGCGAGGGCCACGTGCAACCGGTCATTGACCAGGCACAACACCCCGTACGGGCGGCACAGCTCCAGCACGGCGTCGGCCAGGTCGTACGCGTCCCGGTCGCTGACGTCGTCCTCGACCCGGACCTGGATCGCCAGGCGCTGACACGCATCCAGCCGCCGGGCGGCAGCGATGGCGGCGGCCACGACGGTCAGCGGCTGCCGGCCGTGCCGGGCGTCCGTGATGACGTGCAGGTGCGGAAAGGCAAGGCCCACAACACACTCCTCCCTGCGCCGGCATTACCCGGATCAGGTTCGACGGTCGGGGGCCGCGACAGCCCCCCTCTCAGCCCGGTGCACCGGACTCCCGTGGGGTTGGTTCCGAGCAGACGGTAACCCGCGCCCCGCCGCCCGTAAACCCCCACACGCCTCCACTGTGGGTGGTCACGTCGTCGCTCAGCGCCCGCACGCTGGGAGAACGGGCAGCGGAAAATAGCTGCCCGTCCATCGTGGACGCCGCGCTAGCGGACGTCCCAGACGGGCTCGGGGGTCTCCACGACCTCGCCGTCGCTCTGGAAAAGGACGAAACGGTCGAAGCCGCGGGTGAACCAGCGGTCGTGGGTCACCGCGATCACCGTGCCCTCGAACGCCTGCAGCCCCTCCTCCAGCGCCTCGGCCGACGCCAGGTCCAGGTTGTCCGTGGGCTCGTCGAGCAGCAGCACGGTCGCGCCGGACAGCTCCAGCAGCAGCACCAGGAAACGCGCCTGCTGGCCGCCGGAGAGCGTGCCGAAGAGCTGATCTCCCTGGGCCGCCAGCTCGTAGCGGTTCAGGGCCTTCATGGCACCCGCTCGGTCCATCCCGGAACGGTGGTCGTCACCCCGCCAGAGAATCTCGACCAGGGTACGTTTCAGCAGCTCCGGCCGGTCATGCGTCTGCGAGAAGTGACCGGGGCGGACCCGCGCGCCGAGCCTCGCGACACCGTTGTGCGCCACGTGGGCCAGCGGTGCCCCGTCGACCGGCTTGTTGTCCACGTCGGGGGCGGTGCCGCCGGCCGCGAGCAGCCGCAGGAAGTGCGACTTGCCCGTGCCGTTGGCGCCCAGCACCGCGACCCGGTCGCCGTACCAGATCTCCAGGTCGAACGGGAATGTCAGATTTTCCAGCTCGAGCCCGGTGCACATCACCGCGCGTTTACCCGTACGCCCGCCGCGCAGGTTCATCCGCAGTGACTGCTCCTTGGGCGGCAACGGCGGTGGCCCGGCCTCCTCGAACTTGCGCAACCGCGTCTGCGCCGCCTGATACCGCGACGCCAGCCCGTCGTTGTACGCCGCTTTGTTCTTCAGCGTGAAGACCAGCTCGCGCAGCTTCTCGTGCTCCTCGTCCCAACGCCGGCGCAGCTCCAGAAGCCGTTCGTGCCGGTCGGAACGGGCCTCGTGCCACGACGCGAAGCCACCGGGATGCGTCCACGCGCTGCCGCCCTCGACGGCCACCACCCGGCTCGCCGTCTGGGCCAGCAGCTCCCGGTCGTGCGAGACGTAGAGCACCGACTTCGACGACTCCTTGAGCCGCGCCTCGAGCCAGCGCTTGCCGGGCACGTCGAGGAAGTTGTCCGGCTCGTCGAGAAGCAGCACCTCGTCGCCGCCGCGCAGCAGCAGGTCGAGCGCGAAGCGTTTCTGCTGGCCGCCGGAGAGCGTGCGCACCGGCCGGTGCCGGACTTCTTCCCACGGCTTGCCCAGGATGGCCACGGCCACGACGTCGAACAGCACCTCGACGTCGTAGCCACCGGCCTCGCCCCAGCCGGCGATCGCGTTGGCGTAGGCCAGCTGCGCCTTCTCGGCGTCGGGGTTGCTCTCCAGCGCGGACTGGGCCGCGGCCAGGACCGCGCCGGCGGCCCGCAGCGGCGGCGCGACCAGCGACAGGGCCAGGTCGTCGAGGGTACGGTCGTCGCCGATCATCCCGATGAACTGGCGCATCACCCCGAGCCCGCCGGCCCGCGCGATGGTGCCGATCGGGGTGGACGTGTCCCCGGCGACCATCCGCAACAGCGTCGTCTTGCCGGCCCCGTTCGGCCCGACGAGCGCCACCTTCGCACCCTCGCCGACCCGGAACGACACGTCGGAGAAGAGCTCCCGGCCGTCCGGCAGCACAAATCCGACCCCTGACACGTCTACGTAACCCACGTGGGCATCCTCCCCGACGACCCGCCGGTGGTCAGCCGGTTTTTCCGGTCACCCGCAGCACCCGGAAGCCGCGCTGGCTGGCCGTACGCGTCACTTCCCAGCCCAGCGAGACGAGCCAGGTGTGCAGCGAATCACCACCGAGGTTGCGGTTGATCACCAGCCAGGCGACCCCGCCGGGCGCGAGCCGGGGCAGCCAGCGTTCCATCAGCGCGCGCAGCTCGGCCTTGCCGACATGGGTGGGGGGGTTGCTCCAGATCTGCGCGAAGGTGACGTCGTCCGGCACCTCGTCGGGGGCGGCGACCCGCACCCGGCCGGCCAGCCCGAGGGCGGCGGCGTTCTCCGCGGTCAGCTCCCGGGCCCGGGCATTGACGTCGATCGCGTAGACAGTGGCCTCCGGCGCCTCGCTGGCGAGCACACACGCGATCGGGCCGTAGCCACAGCCGAGGTCGAGCAGGGTGCCGGTGGTCGCGGCCGTGGGCAGGTCACCCTTGCGCAACAGTACGGCGGTGCCCGGGTCGAGCCGCCCGGCGGAGAACACCCCGCCCGCGACAACCAGGTCGTAGGCCCGGCCGGCGGCGGTGAACTCGATACGGCTCCGCTTGGCGGGCGCGGCGGGCTCGGCGCTGAAGTAATGGTCGGCGGTCACACCGCCCATCCTCCCCCAATGCCCACGACCGCAACGACGGGAGGCCACCGGAGGGTGCCGCACACGCTGTGCGTCCATCGATCAGGGTGCCCTCCTACCGTGGCCTGCATGCCTGGCGATCCGCACCCCCGCTCCGCCCACCGCGCCGGCCCGGCGGGCGGACTCGCGTCGCTGACCCCGCAGGGCCTGGTCCGCCAGGCGCAGGCGGGACACGCCCGGGCCCGGCAGGCGATCATCCGCCAAGCCCTGGCCCGCCAGACCAGCGGCCGCCGAGCCGCCGACCGCCACACCCCGGGCGGGACATCCTCCGCGCGGCTTTGCCTGGATCCGCCGCACGCGGGCCGGCATTCGTCAGACCCTCGGCACTCAGGCCGACAGGACTCAGCGCGGGAGACCGCGGGGCGGGAGACCGCCGGACGGGAGACCGCCGGGCTGCGGACGGTCCGGTTGCGGCCGGTCGGGCTGCAGACCGTGGTGCGGCTGGCCGCGGAGTTTCAAGCCGCTCAGGTCCGGGCGGCCCGGCTCCCGGCTACCCGCATTCCGGGGACCCGGATTCCCGGGGCCCGATTCCTGGGCACCAGGCTTCCGGCGAGCGACCTGCCACCGGCCGAGTCCCCCGCCATGGAGTGGGTGGGATCCGACCCCGTGGTGACCGACCGGCCGGCGACGCCGCAGCACCGGCAGCATCGCAGCGGCCAATGGCCGGGCCCCGCCGCACATCAGCGGCACACGCCGCAGCGGCGGGCGCCCCGGGAACCACAGCAGGCCCTGCAGACGCTGATGCGCGGGCTCGCCGCGCTGATCGTCCTGGCGATCGTCGGGCTGAGCGCGTTCTTCATCATCGCCGAGCAGCGCCGCGGGGACGGGCGGGAATCCGCCGCCACCCCCGGCTCCGAGCCGGGCATCGCCTCCCGGGCCGTCGACGCCGAGCCGCTGACCAAGCGCGAGGTGTTCCCGGAGCCCGCGGTCCGGCTCGCCGCCGGCGACACGGGTTACCGGGTGGACCTCACCCACAGCGACAGCGTGTGCCGGACCGCCACGACGGGTGACCTCGGCGCGCTCCTCGACGACTACGGCTGCGAGCACGTCGTCCGGGCCCGGATGCTGGCTCCCTACGGCGGCTACCAGGTCACCGCGGGCATCTTCAACCTCGCCGACGAGCAGGGTGCGGCGCAGGTCAGTGAGCTGACCGCGACTCTGGTCGAGAACGGCCGGGGCACTTTCGCCATGCTGGGCGGCGCGGCCGGCGACCCGCTCGGCGAGCCGCTGGCCCAGGTGGGCTGGCACAGCCGCGGTCACTATCTGCTGTACTGCGTCATCGCCCGGCCCGACGGTCAGCTCGTCACCGACGACGACCCGTACGCGGCCCGGATCACCACCGAGCTCGTCGAGCGGTACCTGGGCGAGCAGGTCATCGGGAAGCGGACCCTAAACGCGTAGCCGGCGGGTGGCGTCAGCGCGGTCCGCGTACTCGGTCTCGTCGGGATAGCCGACCGCGATCAGGGTGAGCCCGTGGGCCGGCGCGACGGTGACCTCACTGGACCGCTCCCGCAGGGTCAGCAGCTTGGCCGGCCAGTCCGGGTCGCGGCGGCCGTCGCCCACGCTGAGCATGGCCCCGACCAGGCTGCGCACCATCGCCTGGCAGAACGCGTCGGCCTGCACGGTGGCCACGGCGACCCCGTCGGGCTCGCGGCGCCACTCCAGCCGGGTGATGGCCCGCACGGTGGTGGCGTGCTCCTTGCGTTTGCAGAACGCCGCGAAGTCGTGCAGCCCGACCAGCCCGGCGGCCGCCTCCTGCAACCGTCCCAGATCGAGAGGCCGCATCCAGCCGATGGTGTCGTAGCGCCGCAGCGGCTCGGGCCCGAAAACGGTGTCGGCCACCCGGTATTCGTACCGCCGGAACGTGGCGGAGAACCGGGCGTCGAAAGTCGACGGTACGGGCGTGACGGCCCGCACCCGCGCGTCCGGCGGCATCAGCCCGGCGAGCCGCCGCACGAGCGAGTCCGCCAGCGACTCCCACACAGCCGTGGGCAGGTCGATGTGGCACACCTGACCGGTCGCGTGCACGCCCGCGTCGGTGCGGCCCGCCACGGTCAGACCCAGGTCGTGATCGGCGCCGACCAGCCGCTCCAGCGCCTCGACGAGCACGCCCGCGACGGTACGCCGGGACGGCTGCACGGCCCAGCCCGAGAACTCGCGTCCGTCGTAGGAGACGTCCAGGCGCAGGCGGGTCGCGTCGGTCATGTGGGGGCAGTCCTCCGCTGATTCGTGGACAAGGAAGCCGTACGGAAAAAGAAAGCCCGGCACCCACGAAGGGTGCCGGGCTTTCCTACCTAGCTGAAGATCAGGCCTTGGCGTCGGCGGGGTCTTCGCCCTCGGCCTGGTCGCCCGGGCCCTCGGCACCCTTGTCGCCGGAAGCGTTCACCGGCGGCTCGGCGTCCTGGTCGGCAGCGGTCTCGGCCGGGGCCGCAGTGGCCGGAGCCTCGTCCTCGCGGGCGAGCGCCTCCACCTTGTCCTGCTGCGCGGCGGCCTTGCGGGCTGCCTTCTTGGCCGGCGCCGTGGTGGCCGCGACCTGCAGCTCCTCGACCAGCTCGATGACGGCCATGGGAGCGGCGTCGCCCTTGCGGATACCGACCTTGGTGATCCGGGTGTAGCCACCCGGGCGGTTGGTGTACCGGGGCGCGATCTGCTCGAACAGCGAGTAGACGACGTCCTTGTCCTTGACGACACCCAGGACCCGGCGGCGGGCGTGCAGGTCGCCGCGCTTGGCCTTGGTGATGAGCTGCTCCGCCAAGGGGCGCAGGCGCTTCGCCTTGGTCTCGGTGGTCTTGATCTTCCCGTGCCGGAAGAGCTCCGTGGCCAGGTTGGCCAGCAGCAGCTTCTCGTGCGCCGGGCTGCCGCCGAGGCGGGGACCCTTGGTGGGCGTGGGCATCTTCTTGCTCCTCGTTGAAATTCCTGCCGGGCGGCTCAGCCGCCCAGCTCACGCGGCAGCCGGGATTAGAGCTGCTCGGTCTCGCGGTAGTCGTCGGTGTCGTAGTCCACGTCGCCGAACGAGTCGACCACGTGCGCGGGGTCGAAGGACGGCGCGCTGTCCTTGAGGCCCAGGCCCATGCCGGCGAGCTTCATCTTGACCTCGTCGATCGACTTCTGACCGAAATTCCTTATATCCAGAAGGTCGGCCTCCGTCCGCCCGATGAGTTCACCGACGGTGTTGATGCCCTCGCGCTTGAGGCAGTTGTACGACCGGACGGTGAGGTCCAGCTCCTCGATCGGCAGCGCCAGATCGGCGGCCAGCTGCGCGTCCTGCGGGGACGGGCCGATGTCGATGCCCTCGGCGGTCTCGTCCAGCTCACGGCAGAGACCGAACAGCTCGACCAGGGTCGAACCGGCGGAAGCCAGCGCGGTACGGGGCGAGATCGACGCCTTCGACTCGACGTCGATGATCAGGCGGTCGAAGTCGGTGCGCTGCTCGACACGGGTCGCCTCGACGCGGTAGGTCACCTTCATGACCGGCGAGTAGATGGAGTCGACCGGGATGCGGCCGATCTCGGCGCCGGCGCTCTTGTTCTGCGCGGCCGTGACGTAGCCACGACCCCGCTCGACGGTGAGCTCCATGTCGAGCCGGCCCTTGCTGTTGAGCGTGGCCAGCTTCAGGTCGGGGTTGTGCACGGAGACGCCGGCCGGGGGCTGGATGTCGCCCGCGGTGACGTCGCCCGGGCCCTGCTTGCGAAGGTACATGCTGACGGGCTCGTCGTGCTCGGAGCTGACGGTGAGCTCCTTGACGTTCATGACGAGCTCGACCACGTCCTCCTTGACACCGGGGATCGTGGTGAACTCGTGCAGCACGCCGTCGATCTTGATGCTGGTGACCGCCGCGCCCGGGATGGACGACAGCAGGGTCCGGCGCAGCGAGTTGCCGAGGGTGTAGCCGAAGCCCGGCTCCAGGGGCTCGATGGTGAACCGGGAGCGGGTCTCGCTGAGCGACTCTTCCGAGAGGCTCGGGCGCTGGCTGATGAGCACGTGTTTCTTCTTTCGTTCGGGGCTTCCGCTATATGAAGCCCGTCCTGTGGTGGTGCAGTCCCGGCACCCTCCGCGGAGGGTGCCGGGACCAGAGCGCTACTTGGAGTAGAGCTCGACGATCAGCTGCTCCTGGACCTGGGTGTCGATCACCTGGCGGGCCGGGAGCGAGTGGATCAGGATCTTCATGTCGCTCGGGATCGGCTCCAGCCACGCCGGCACCGGGCGGGAACCCGCCTGGGCCTGCGCGACCACGAACGGCGTCATCTCGCGGGACTTCTCCCGGACCTGCACGATGTCGTGGTCCTTCACCCGGTACGACGGGATGTCGACCTTGACCCCGTTGACCAGCAGGTGGCCGTGCTTGACCAGCTGACGGGCCATGTCGCGGGACGCGGCGTAGCCGGCCCGGTAGACGACGTTGTCGAGACGCGACTCGAGGATCTGCAGCAGCACCTCACCGGTCTTGCCGGGCTTGGTGACAGCCTCCTCGTAGTAACCGCGGAACTGCTTCTCGAGCACGCCGTAGGTGCGGCGGGCCTTCTGCTTCTCGCGGTGCTGGAGCAGGTACTCGGTCTCCTTGGTCCGACCGCGGCCGTGCTGGCCGGGCGGGAAGGGACGCGACTCGAACGGGCACTTCGGCCCGTCGCACTTGCTGCCCTTGAGGAACAGCTTCATCTTCTCGCGGCGGCAGCGCTTGCAGTCCGCCCCTGTGTAACGAGCCATGCTTCGATCTCTCCCTTAGACCCGGCGACGCTTAGGCGGACGGCAACCGTTGTGCGGCTGTGGCGTGACGTCGGAGATCTGACCGACCTCGAGGCCCGCGGCCTGCAGCGAACGGATGGCGGTCTCCCGGCCGGAACCGGGGCCCTTGACGAACACGTCGACCTTGCGCATGCCGTGCTCCATGGCCCGGCGGGCGGCGGCCTCGGCGGCCAGCTGCGCGGCGAACGGAGTCGACTTGCGGGAGCCCTTGAAGCCCACCTGGCCGGACGAGGCCCAGGAGATCACAGCACCGGTCGGGTCGGTGATCGACACGATGGTGTTGTTGAAGGTGCTCTTGATGTGCGCCTGCCCGTGGGCGACGTTCTTGCGTTCCTTGCGCCGGACCTTCTTGACGGGTGCTCCGGCGCGTGCCTTCGGTGGCATAAGTCAGTGCGCTCCTATTACTTCCGACCGGGCTTCTTCTTGCCAGCGACCGTGCGCTTCGGACCCTTGCGGGTACGAGCGTTGGTCCGCGTCCGCTGTCCGCGGACGGGGAGACCCCGGCGGTGGCGGATGCCGGCGTAGCAGCCGATCTCGACCTTGCGGCGGATGTCGGCGGCGACCTCGCGGCGCAGGTCGCCTTCAACCTTGAAATTGCCCTCGATGTAGTCGCGGAGCTGGACCAGCTCCTCGTCCGTGAGGTCCTTGGCGCGCTTGTTCAGGTCAATGCCGGTCGAGGTGAGCGCCTCCACGGCGCGGGTCCGACCGACCCCGAAGATGTAGGTGAGCGCGATCTCCATCCGCTTCTCGCGGGGAAGATCGACGCCGACGAGTCGAGCCATAGGTGGGCTTACTCCTCAGATGTCTCACGGAGGTCTGTGCCCGGCCCACCCCGCCTGCCCGGGCGGGCCCCGGCCTCCGACCGGGGGTGAAGCCGCGCTTCATCGTGAGACGAATCCGCGGCTGGGACGAGCTTGTTCGGTGGTACGGATCTGGCAGCGAGGAGCTGGACTCAGCCCTGGCGCTGCTTGTGGCGCGCGTCGGTCTTGCAGATGACCATGACGCGGCCGTGCCGCCGGATGACCCGGCAGTTGTTGCAGATCCGCTTGACGCTCGGCTTGACCTTCACGGTTGTGCCTTGACTCTCTGTCAGACGGGACTAGGCAAAGCCCCCGCGACCCTTACTTGTAGCGGTAGACGATTCGCCCTCGGGTCAGGTCGTACGGCGAAAGCTCGACGACGACTCTGTCCTCCGGGAGGATGCGGATGTAGTGCTGCCGCATCTTGCCGCTGATATGAGCCAGTACCTTGTGACCATTGGCAAGCTCCACACGGAACATGGCGTTCGGCAGAGGCTCGATCACTCGGCCTTCGATCTCGATGGCTCCGTCTTTCTTTGGCATGTCCTCCGCTACCTGACATCGGGTTCTGGGGCGGGCTCACAACGTTCATCCCGGGTTGAGGGTTCGCACCGGGACCAGCCGCGGCTCCTCCGCCACCGAAGCGCTGGTGGACATGGAAGAGTGGACGCTGCGCGCCAGCTAGCCAGTGTACGCGCGAGGAGCATTGACACCAAACCGAGGTCCCCGTAACCCGGGGTCGGGTGTGTCGGACGACCGGTCAGCCCGCCGTTTTGTCCCTCTTCGGACGCTCGTGGAGTGTTTCGTCAGGCCGGATCGGGTCCGGTTCCAGAGCCCGGCGCTCCCGTTTGACCTGCTTCGCCTGGCGCTTGCGGGCCTTCTTGTCGGCTTGCTTGCGTGGCTCCCCACCGACGAGCCCGGCCACGGTGACGAAGACGAGCACGACGCCCCAGGGGCCGGCCACCCAGACGGGCCAGAAGTAGATCAGCTCGGCGCTGCCGATGCTCACCATCAGCCACACCACGGTGTTGATCCCGACGACCAGGATCCAGCTGGACCACACCGCCAGCAGCCAGCGGCGGGTCACCTCGGCGTCGGAGGCGTCCCGGTCGACGACGGAGCCGGAAGGCTCGCGCTGGGCGGGCACCGGCACTCTGGCCGACGGCAGGTCATCGAGCAAAGCCCGCAGGTCACCGTAGGTCTTCGCGGCGTAGGCCTGCTGCAACCGCTCGTCGTACTCGTGCAGATCCAGCCGGCCCTCGTCGAGCGCGGCCTTCAGCTGATCCGCCACGGCCTGCCGATCGGCGTCGGCCGCTCTCATCTCGTCCCGGCCCATACCCTCCAGCATGCCAGCAGCGGGCCAGGACCGGCGTCAGCGATCGCGCTTGCCCCACCGGCCGAGCACACCGAAGACCAGCGGGATCAGCATCCAGAGCGGCCAGGGGTAGATGAAGTCACCGGAGGCGATGCAGGACACACCCCAGATGACGAAGCAGACCAGCACCACGCCGCCGTACGAGGCCAGGAACGGCGGGCCGCCCGGCTGGGGCACATTGCCCGCCCCGGGTGCCGGCGAGGGCGCAGCGGGCGGCTGATAGGGCTGCACGCGTGACTGCTGGGCCGGGACGGTGCCGGGCAGATCGGTCACCAGGGAGTCGAGCTCGCCGAAGGTCTTGGCGCCGTACGTCCGCTGCAACCGCTCGTCGTACTCGTGCAGATCCAGCCGGCCCTCGTCGAGCGCGGTCTTGAGCTTGTCGGCGATGGCCTGACGGTCGCTGTCGCCGGCCCGCATCTCGTCACGGCTCATCGGTCTTTCACTCCGCCAGGGAGTCAACGGCCGGCTGGCGGGCGGTGACCAGCTCGCCCAGCCGGGCCCGGCCGCCGTCGGCCGCCGTGGTGACCCAGACGCCGTCGTCGAGCAGGCACATCGTGTGCTCCACGTGCGCGGCCATCGAGCCGTCCCGGGTGACCACGGTCCAGCCGTCCTCGAGCTCCACCGTGCGGGGCGAGCCCATGGTGATCATCGGCTCGATCGCCAGGCACAGGCCGGGCACCAGGCGCGGGCCCTTGCCGGGCTTACCGTGGTTGAGCACGTGCGGGTCCTGGTGCATCTCGGTGCCGATGCCGTGCCCGCCGTAGCCGTCCACGATGCCGTAGCGGCCCGCCTTGCGGACGGCCTTCTCGACGTTGAACGAGATGTCGGTCAGCCGGCCCCGGCCGTTGGCGGCACCGCGGGCCGCGGCGGCGATGCCGGCCCACATGGCGTCCTCGGCCACCTGGGCCATGGTGAGCAAGGCCGGGTCGGTCTCACCGACGCCGACGGTGATCGCCGAGTCGCCGTGCCAGCCGTGCAGGATGGCGCCGCAGTCGAGGGAGAGCAGATCGCCCTCCTTGAGCACCTGCTCGGCGGCCGGGATGCCGTGCACGACCTGCTCGTTGACCGAGGCGCAGATCGAGGCGGGGAAGCCGTGGTAGCCCTTGAACGACGGGACCGCGCCGGCGTCCCGGATGACCTTCTCGGCGATCGCGTCCAGGTCGGCGGTGGAGACGCCCGGGGCGACCGCTTCGCGCATCGCCGCCAGGGCGGCGGCGACGACGAGGCCGGCACCGCGCATCAGCTCGATCTGCTCCGGGGTCTTCAGCTGAATGTCCAGCTGCGGACGGCGCATCGTTATCCCCCGTACGACCGCAGGGCGTCGATGGCGCGCACCGTGACGTCCTCGACCGGCCCGGTGGCGTCGATGCCCACCAGCTTGCCCTGGGCGCCGTAGAAGTCGACCAGCGGCGCGGTCTTGTCCGCGTACTCGACGAGGCGGTTGGCGATCGTCTCCGCCTTGTCGTCGTCACGCTGGAACAGCTCGGAGCCACACCGGTCGCAGATGTTCTCCTTGCTGGTCGGGTCGAACTCGACGTGCCAGATCTTGCCGCAACCACGGCAGGTCCGGCGGCCCGAGAGCCGCCGGATCACCTCGTCGTCGTCGACAACCAGTTCCATCACCAGATCGAGCGCGATGCCGAGGTCGGCCAGCAGCTTGTCGAGCGCCGACGCCTGCGGGACGGTTCTCGGGAAACCGTCCAGCAGGAAGCCGTCGCCGGCGTCGGGCTCGGCGAGCCGGTCGCGGACCATGTTGATGGTCACCTCGTCAGGGACGAGATTGCCCGCGTCCATGTAACGCTTCGCCTCGACGCCGAGCGGTGTCCCCTGCGAGACGTTGGCCCGGAAGATGTCACCGGTCGAGATCTTCGGTACGGCGAGATGGGCAGCGATGAACTCAGCCTGGGTCCCCTTGCCGGCCCCCGGGGGGCCCACCAGTACCAGCCGCACCTACATCGCCTCGCTTCGGTGAGAACGAGCCTCGCAAACCACAGACGCAAGAGCCCCCCGGCTCCGCGCCCCCACTACCGGAGGAACCCTTCGTAGTTGCGCTGCATCAGCTGGCTCTCGATCTGCTTGACCGTCTCCAGGCCCACACCCACCATGATCAGCACCGCCGTACCACCGAACGGGAAGTTCTGGTATTGCGCGCTGTTCAGCCAGATGAAGAAGAAGTTCGGCAGGACCGAGATCAAGCCGAGGTAGAGCGCACCCGGCAGGGTGATCCGACTGAGGATGAAGTCCAGGTAGTCGGCGGTCGGCTTACCGGGCCGGATGCCCGGGACGAAACCACCGTACTTCTTCATGTTCTCCGCGACCTCGGTCGGGTTGAACGTGATCGAGACGTAGAAGTACGTGAAGAAGATGATCAGCAGGAAGTACGTGGTGATGTAGATCCAGTGGCTCGGGTTGGCCAGGTTGTTCTGGATCCACTGCTGATAACCCTTGAGGTTGTTCTGGTCGAAGAACTGCAGGTACAGCTGCGGCAGGTAGAGCAGCGAGGACGCGAAGATCACCGGGACGACACCGGCCTGGTTGACCTTCAGCGGGATGTACGTCGAGGTGCCGCCGTACATGCGCCGGCCGATCATGCGCTTGGCGTACTGCACGGGGATGCGGCGCTGGGCCTGCTCGATGAAGACGACCGCACAGATGACGATCAGCACGAGCGCGATCACCAGGAGGAACTTGGCGACGCCGCTGCTCTCCTTGATCGTCCAGCCCTCGCCGGGAAGGCGGGCGGCGATCGAGGTGAAGATCAGAACGGACATGCCGTTGCCGACGCCGCGGTCGGTGATGAGCTCGCCGAGCCACATGACCACGCCCGTGCCGGCCGTCATCGTGACGACGAGCATGACGAGGGTCAGCCAGACCGGGACGCCGGTGTTCTCCGGCACGATCTGGAAGTTCGACTGGTCCTGCGGGCACGCGTTGGCGAAGAGCTGGCCGGAGCGGGCCAGCGCGACGAACGCCGAGGACTGCAGGACGGCGAGGCCCAGGGTGAGGTAACGGGTGTACTGGGTGATCTTGGCCTGGCCGGACTGGCCTTCCTTGCGGAGCTGCTCGAGGCGGGGAATCACCACGGTCAGCAGCTGCAGGATGATCGACGCCGTGATGTACGGCATGATGCCCAGCGCGAAGACGGACAGCTGGAGCAGCGCGCCACCGGAGAAGAGGTTCAGCAGGTTCAACACCCCGCCGCCGGCGTTGGTGCTGTTCACTACGTCCAGACAGTTACGGACGTTGGTGTAGGACACGCCTGGGCTGGGCAGAGTGGCGCCGAGCCGATAGACCGCGATGATCGCTACTGTGAACAGCAACTTCTTGCGCAGGTCAGGCGTCCGGAACGCACTGGAAAAGGCGGAGAGCAACTTCTTCCTCCTGCGCGAGGTGACCGCCAAGTATCCGGCGGATGGGGGGAGGCATCGGTCCGGACGACCGATATCCCTAGCTGGGAACGGACTTTAACAGTCTGACGTGCCTGTTGTGAGGCACGGTCGCCCTATGTGCAACACCCTGGGACGAAGGGCAACCGGACGACCTGGGGAGCGGCGGCCTCCGGCCCGGCGAAATGCCAGGTCAGACGCCACAACGGGGATGCCGCCCGAGCATCTCGCGATGCCCGGGCCAGCATCCCCGGAAAACCTCACAGCTCGGTGACGGAACCGCCGGCGGCTGCGATCTTCTCTTTGGCGGACTCGCTGAAGGCGTGCGCCGAGACCTGCAGCGCCACGCCACCCAGCTCGCCCGAGCCGAGAACCTTCACCGGCTGGCCCCGACGGACCGCGCCGGCGTCGGCCAGCTCCAGCGGACCGATCTCGCCACCGTTCGGGAACAGCTCGGCGAGCCGGTCCAGGTTGACAACCTGGAAGACGACCTTGTTGCGCGGGCGGTTGCCCAGGCCCTTGATCTTCGGCAGGCGCATGTGGAGGGGCATCTGCCCGCCCTCGAACGCCGCCGAGACCTGGTAACGGGCGCCGGTGCCCTTGGTACCGCGGCCCGCGGTCTTGCCCTTGGAGCCTTCACCACGACCCACGCGGGTCTTGGCCTTCTTGGCACCGGGCGCGGGGCGCAGGTGGTGAACCTTGATCGCCATTACTCGACCTCCTCGACACTGACGAGGTGGCTCACGGCGAAGATCATGCCCCGAATCTCGGGACGGTCTTCCTTGACCACCACATCGTTGATCCGCTTCAGCCCGAGCGACCGCAGGGAGTCCCGCTGGTTCTGCTTACGGCCGATACCGGACCGGAGCTGCGTGACCTTCAAGCGTGCCATCAGCGCACCGCCGCTTCCGCGCGCGACGCCAGCATGGCCGCAGGGGCGACGTCCTCGACCGGGAGGCCACGGCGGGCCGCAACGGCCTCCGGGGACTCCAGGCCCTTCAGGGCCGCCACCGTCGCGTGCACGATGTTGATCGGGTTCGACGAGCCGAGGCTCTTCGAGAGCACGTCGTGGATGCCGGCGCACTCCAGGACGGCCCGCACCGGGCCACCGGCGATGACGCCGGTACCGGCGGACGCCGGCTTGAGGAGCACGACACCGGCGGCGGCCTCACCCAGGATCGGGTGGGGGATCGTCGCGGCGATGCGCGGCACCTTGAAGAAGTGCTTCTTGGCCTCTTCGACACCCTTGGCGATCGCCGCGGGCACCTCCTTGGCCTTTCCGTAGCCGATGCCGACGGTACCGTCGCCGTCGCCCACGATCACCAGGGCGGTGAAGCTGAAGCGACGACCACCCTTGACGACCTTGGCGACACGGTTGATCGCTACGACCCGCTCAAGATGCGGGGTCTTCTCGACGGGCGCGTTACCGCGACCGCCCTCACGGCGGTTGTCGCGGCGGCCACCTTCGTTGTTACCGCCGGACCCGCCGCCTCGGCGCTGCTGACCAGGCATAGGTCTTCCCTCCTAGAACTCGAGTCCGGCTTCGCGGGCGGCTGCGGCAAGCGCGGCGATCCGCCCCGCGTACCGGTTACCGCCGCGGTCGAAGACGACCTTGGAAATGCCCGCGGCCTGGGCCCGCTCGGCGAGGAGAGCTCCGACCTTGGCGGCCTGCGAGCTCTTGTCACCCTCTCCGCCCCGCAGGGACGGGTCGAGGGTGGAGGCCGACGCGAGCGTGTGGCCCTTGAGGTCGTCGACGATCTGCGCGGTGATGTTCCGCGTGGACCGGGTGACGACCAGACGGGGGCGCTCGGCGGAGCCGCGGACGTTCTTGCGGACCCGGAAGTGCCGACGTGCCTTGCCGACGGCGCGCTTGTACGACGCACCGCCGCCATTGCGGCGCTTGAGCAGCGTGGCGGTCACTTCTTACCTGCCTTTCCAGCCTTGCGGCGGATGACCTCGCCCTGGTACTTGACGCCCTTGCCCTTGTACGGCTCCGGCGGGCGGATCTTCCGGATGTTCGCAGCGACCTCGCCGACGAGCTGCTTGTCGATACCGGCGACCGTGAACTGCGTCGGCCGCTCCACCGTGAAGGTGATGCCGGTCGGCGGGACCACGTTGACCGGGTGCGAGAAGCCCAGGGCGAACTCGAGGTCCTTGCCCTTGGCGGTCACGCGGTAACCGGTGCCGTTGATCTCCAGCGTCTTCTTGTAGCCCTCGGTGACGCCGACGATCATGTTGGCGACCAGGGTACGCGAGAGGCCGTGCAGCTCCTTGGCCCGACGTTCGTCGTTGGGCCGGTTGACCGCCAGCTCGCCGTTCTCCGCCTTCTCGACGGTGATCGGCTCGGCGACGGTGTGCGACAGCTCGCCCTTGGGGCCCTTGACCTTGACGGTCTGGCCCGTGATGGTGACGTCGACGCCGGCCGGGACCGGGATCGACTTACGTCCGATTCGCGACATGTCTAAGTCTCCGTTACCAAACGAAGGCGAGGATTTCCCCGCCAACGCTCCGCTTGCGGGCCTGCCGGTCGGTCAGCAGCCCCTGGGACGTCGAAACGATCGCGACGCCCAGGCCGCCGAGCACGCGCGGGAGCTCGTCGGACTTGGCGTACACCCGGAGGCCGGGCTTGGACACGCGCTTGATACCGGCGAGGCTGCGCTCGCGGTTCTGGCCGTACTTGAGCTCAACCACCAGGCGCTTGCCGACTTCGCCTTCCGCGGGCTCCTCGGCCGACCAGGAAGCGATGTAGCCCTCTGCCTTGAGGACCTCGGCGATACTCGCCTTGATCTTCGAGAAGGGCATGGTCACCTTGTCGTGGTACGCCTGGTTGGCGTTACGCAGACGCGTGAGCATGTCTGCGATCGGGTCCGTCATCGTCATGGGTATTCGTCAACCTTTCTCGCCGGGGTTCCCAGGGAAGTCCCAGGCCTACGGCGAAGCGGTATTGCAAGGATTACCAGGAAGCCTTCGACACGCCGGGCAGCTCACCGCGGTGGGCCATGTCCCGGACACACACCCGGCACAGACCGAACTTGCGGTAGACCGAGTGCGGACGTCCGCACTTCTGGCAGCGGGTGTACGCCCGTACGGCGAACTTGGGCTTCGCGGCCGCCTTGATGATCAGCGCCTTCTTAGCCATGCTCAGTTCTCCTTGAACGGGAAGCCCAGAAGCTTGAGCAGCTGCCGGCCCTCCTCGTCGGTCGTGGCGGTGGTGACCACCGTGATGTCCATGCCCCGGGTCCGATCGATCCGGTCCTGGTCGATCTCGTGGAACACCGACTGCTCGGTCAGACCGAACGTGTAGTTGCCGTGCCCGTCGAGCTTGCGCCCGTCCAGGCCGCGGAAGTCACGGATACGCGGCAGCGCGATCGACAGCAGCCGGTCCAGGAACTCCCACATCCGGTCGTTGCGCAGGGTGACCTTCGCGCCGATCGGCATGCCCTCGCGCAGCTTGAACTGCGCGATGGACTTGGTCGCCCGCCGCACCAGCGGCTTCTGACCGGTGATGGTGGTCAGGTCACGCACGGCGCCGTCGATCAGCTTGGCGTCGCGAGCAGCCTCGCCGACACCCATGTTCACGACGACCTTCACCAGGCCGGGGATCTGCATGGGGTTGCCGTACTTGTACTGCTCCTGAAGCGCGGCGATGACCTCGCTGCGGTACTTCTGCTTCAGGCGGGGCAGCGTCTTGGTCTCGGTAGCGGCAGTCATCACAGGTCCTTACCGGTGCTACGCGCGATACGAACCTTCTGGCCGTTCTCGTCCCGCCGGAAGCCGATGCGAGTCGGCTTGCCCTCGGAGTCCACGATCTGCACGTTCGAGATGTGGATCGGGGCTTCCTGCGTGACGATGCCGCCGGTCTTGGAACCGCGCTGCGTCGTGCGGATCTTCTCGTGCTTCTTCATACGGTTGACGCCCTCGACCAGGACCTTGTCCCGCCTCGGGAAGGCGGCGATGACCTTACCCTTGGCGCCCTTGTCCTTGCCGGCGATGACGACGACCGTGTCGCCCTTCTTGATCTTCACGGTCAGAGCACCTCCGGCGCCAGGCTGATGATCTTCATGAACCGCTTGTCGCGCAGCTCGCGGCCGACCGGGCCGAAGATGCGGGTACCGCGGGGGTCGCCACCGTCCTTGATGATGACAGCGGCATTCTCGTCGAAGCGGATGTACGAGCCGTCGGGACGGCGCCGCTCCTTGGCGGTGCGGACGATGACGGCCTTGACGACGTCACCCTTCTTCACACCGGCACCCGGAATGGCGTCCTTGACCGTGCACACGATGACGTCACCGATGCTCGCGTAACGGCGACCGGAGCCGCCCAGAACGCGGATGCACAGCACTTCCTTGGCACCCGTGTTGTCGGCGACGCGCAGTCGCGACTCCTGCTGGATCACGTCTGTCTCCTATGTCTGCCAGTTCTCCGGCACGGGGACGTACCAGAGCTTGGCGGAACGATGGTCCGCTGGGCCGGCCGGGATGTCCCGGCCGGCCCAGCAAACTCACTTGGCCTTTTCGAGGATCTCCACGACACGCCACCGCTTGGTACGCGACAGCGGACGGGTCTCCATCAGGGTGACCCGGTCACCGACGCCGCACGCGTTCTGCTCGTCGTGCGCCTGGAGCTTGCGGGTGCGCCGCAGGACCTTGCCGTAAAGGGCGTGCTTGACGCGGTCCTCGACCTCGACGATGACGGTCTTGTCCATCTTGTCGCTGATCACCAGGCCCTCACGCACCTTGCGCTGGGTCCGGGGCGCAGCTGCTGCGTTCTCGCTCATGCTGTAGTCACCTCAGTCGGCGCGGCCGAGAGCCCCAGCTCACGCTCACGCATGATCGTGTAGATCTTCGCGATGTCCTTGCGGACGACCTGCAGACGACGGTGGTTGTCGAGCTGACCGGTCGCACCCTGTACGCGGAGGTTGAACAGCTCCGCCTTGGACTCACGCAGCCGCGAGATCAGCTCCTGCTCGGAGAGCTCCCGCAGCTCGGAAGCCTTGACGCCGGCTGCCATCAGCCTTCACCACCTTCGCGCGTCACGATGCGGCACTTCATCGGAAGCTTGTGGATCGCGCGACGCATAGCTTCGCGCGCGATCGTCTCGTTCGGGAACGACATCTCGAAGAGAATGCGTCCCGGCTTGACGTTCGCCACCCACCACTCCGGCGAGCCCTTGCCGGAACCCATGCGGGTCTCGGCGGGCTTCTTGGTCAGTGCCTGGTCCGGGAAGATCGAGATCCACACCTTGCCGCCACGCTTGATGTGGCGGGTCATGGCGATACGAGCCGACTCGATCTGCCGGTTGGTCACGTACGCCGGCTCCAGGGCCTGGATACCGAACTCACCGAAGACCACCCGGTTGCCGCCCTTGGACGCGCCGTGGCGGTCCGGGTGGTGCGGCTTGCGGAAGCCCTTCGGGGGCTTACGCGGCATCAGCATGTGTCAGCCCTCCTGCTGCGTTTCGGCCGCAGCCGGAGCAACGGCGGTGTCGGTCGTGGGCGCAGCCTCCGCCGGAGCGGGGGTAGCAGCCGCGGCCTGAGCGGCGCGACCGGCCTCGGTGCCACCCGCGGTCGTACCGGACGAGCCGGAACGGCCACGACGCGGACGGTCGGGACGCTCGGCGCGGTCACGGCGCGGACGCGCGGGCGCCTCGGGGGCAACCTCACGTCCGGGCACGAAGTCGCCCTTGTAGATCCAGACCTTCACGCCGATGCGGCCGAAGGTCGTACGGGCCTCGAAGAAGCCGTACTCGATGTTGGCGCGCAGCGTGTGCAGCGGAACGCGACCCTCACGGTAGAACTCCGTGCGGCTCATCTCCGCGCCACCCAGGCGGCCGGAGACCTGCACCCGGATGCCCTTGCAGATCGGGTTCTTCATCGCCGACTGCATCGCCTTGCGCATGGCCCGGCGGAAGCTGACCCGGCTGGACAGCTGCTCGGCGACGCCCTGCGCCACGAGCTGCGCGTCCGACTCGGGGCTCTTCACCTCGAGGATGTTCAGCTGGACCTGCTTGCCGGTGAGCTTCTCGAGCTCGCCGCGGATCCGGTCGGCCTCCGCACCCTTACGGCCGATGACGATGCCCGGCCGGGCGGTGTGGATGTCCACGCGGACCCGGTCGCGGGTGCGCTCGATGTCCACCTTGGAGATGCCGGCACGCTCGAGGCCCTTGGACATCATGCGGCGGATCTTGACGTCCTCGCCGATGTAGTCCTTGTAGAGCTTGTCCGCGAACCAGCGGCTCTTCCAGTCGGTGGAGATGCCGAGGCGGAACCCGGTGGGGTGAACTTTCTGACCCATTACTCGGCGCCTTCCGTGCTGCTGCTCTGGGACTCGGCCGGCTGGGCCGCCGGAGCAGCCTTCTTGGCCGGCGCGGCCTTCTTGGCCGTGGCCTTGCGGGCCGGCGTGGTCACCTGGACCGCCTCGACCGCCACGGTGATGTGGCAGGTCCGCTTGCGGATCCGGTACGCCCGGCCCTGCGCCCGCGGCCGGAACCGCTTGAGCGTCGGGCCCTCGTCCACGAAAGCTGTGCTGACCAGGAGCGCGTCCGGGTCGAGCCGTTCGTTGTTCTCTGCGTTCGCAATCGCGCTCGCGAGCACCTTGTAAACCTGCTCACTCGCAGCCTGCGGCGCGAACTGCAGGACCGTGAGAGCCTCCTTCGCGGGCAGACCGCGGACGAGGTTGATCACACGGCGCGCCTTGTTCGGCGAGATGCGCACGTGGCGCGCAACTGCCCGAGCGCCCGGAAGGACCGGAGCATCGCTCTTGACTGGCATCGCTGTAACCCCTTTCTGATCCGTGGACTGATTAGCGGCGACGGCTCTTGCGGTCGTCCTTCTCGTGACCCTTGAACGTGCGGGTCAGAGCGAACTCGCCGAGCTTGTGACCGACCATGGCCTCGGTGATGAACACCGGGACGTGCTTGCGCCCGTCGTGCACGGCGATCGTGTGCCCGAGCATGTCGGGAATGATCGTCGAGCGTCGCGACCAGGTCTTGATGACGTTCTTCGAGTTCTTCTCGTTCTGGACTTCCACCTTCTTGAGCAGGTGGTCGTCGACGAACGGGCCCTTCTTCAGGCTGCGAGGCATCTTTTAACTCCCGTTACCCGCGCTTGCGGGTGGCGTAGCGGCGGCGAACGATCATGCGGTCGCTCTCCTGGCCCTTGCGGCGGGTACGGCCCTCCGGCTTACCGGCGGGGTTGACCGGGTGGCGACCACCTGAGGTCTTACCCTCGCCACCACCGTGCGGGTGGTCCACCGGGTTCATGGCGACACCACGGACGGTCGGGCGCTTGCCCTTCCATCGCATGCGGCCGGCCTTGCCCCAGTTGATGTTCGACTGCTCGGCGTTGCCGATCTCGCCGACCGTCGCGCGGCAGCGGATGTCGACGCGACGGATCTCACCGGAGGGCATACGCAGCGTGGCGTACACGCCCTCACGACCGAGCAGCTGGATGCCCACGCCGGCCGAACGGGCCAGCTTGGCGCCACCGCCGGGACGAAGCTCCACACCGTGGATCGTCGTACCGACCGGGATGTTGCGCAGGGGCAGGTTGTTGCCCGGCTTGATGTCCGCGCCCACGCCGGACTCGACGCGGTCGCCCTGCTTGAGGTCCTTCGGCGCGAGGATGTAGCGCTTCTCGCCGTCGGCGTAGTGCAGCAGTGCGATGCGGGACGTGCGGTTCGGGTCGTACTCGATGTGAGCGACCTTGGCCGGCACGCCGTCCTTGTCGTTGCGCCGGAAGTCGATCAGCCGGTACTGCCGCTTGTGGCCGCCGCCCTGGTGCCGCGTGGTGATGCGGCCGTGGACGTTGCGACCACCCTTCTTGGGCAGCGGAACCAGCAGAGACTTCTCCGGCGTCGACCGGGTGATCTCAGCGAAGTCGGCGACGCTGGAGCCTCGACGGCCCGGCGTGGTCGGCTTGTACTTACGGATAGCCATGATTTACAAACCCCTTAGCTGACCGGGCCGCCGAAGGCCTCGATACGGTCACCGTCAGCCAGCTTCACGAGGGCACGCTTGGTCGCCTTACGCTGACCGAAGCCCGTCCTGGTGCGCTTGCGCTTGCCCTGGCGGTTGATGGTGTTCACCGTCAGCACACGGACATCGAAGATCTGCTGGATCGCGATCTTGATCTCGGTCTTGTTCGCGTCCGGGTGGACCAGGAACGTGTACCAGTTCTGGTCGAGAACGCTGTAGCTCTTCTCGGAGACCACGGGCGCGACGATGATGTCGCGCGGGTCGGCGATCGTGCTCACTTGTCCCCCTCCTCGGCAGCCTCGGCCGGCACACCCAGGAACTCGTCGAGAGCTTCCTTGGTGAAGACGACCTCGTCGGCGACCAGCACGTCGTAGGTGTTCAGCTGGCCGGCCTCGATGAGGTGCACGGTCGGCTCGTTGCGCAGCGAGATCCAGTTCAGCTCGTCGTAGCTGCTGAGCACGACCAGGACCTTGGTGGACTCGGTCGCCTTGCGCAGCGTCGCGATCGCGGCCTTGGTCGACGGCTTGTCGCCGACGATGAACGCCTCGATCACGTGGACGCGGCCGTCGCGGGCCCGGTCCGAGAGGGCGCCCCGCAGAGCGGCGGCCTTCATCTTCTTCGGGGTCCGCTGGCTGTAGTCGCGCGGCACGGGGCCGTGCACCACGCCACCACCGGTGAACTGCGGCGCGCGGATCGAGCCCTGACGGGCGCGACCGGTGCCCTTCTGCTTGTACGGCTTCTTGCCGCCACCGGCGACCTCACCGCGCGTCTTGGCCTTGGCCGTGCCCTGACGGGCGGCGGCGAGCTGGGCCACGACGACCTGGTGCATCAGCGGGATGTTCGCCTGCACGTCGAAGATGTCGTCGGGCAGCTCGACCGAGCCGGCCTTCGTGCCCTCGGCGTTGATCACGTCAACCGAGCTCACTTGGCACCACCCTTCTTCTTCGCCGCCGTGCGGACCAGGATCAGCGCGCCCTTGGGACCGGGCACAGCGCCCTTGACCAGCAGCAGGTTGTTCTCGAGGTCGACTGCCTGCACCGTCAGGTTCTGCACGGTGAAGCGCTTGTTACCCATGCGACCCGCCATCCGGGTGCCCCGGAAGACACGGCCGGGGGTCGCGCAGGCGCCGATCGAACCGGGCGAGCGGTGCTTACGCTCGACACCGTGGCTGGCCTTGAGGCCGTGGAAGCCGTGCCGCTTCATGACGCCGGCGTAGCCCTTGCCCTTGGTCTTACCGGTGACGTCGATCGGCGTGCCGACCGGGAACGTCTCGACGGTGACCTCCTGGCCGAGCTCGTACTCGGTGGCGTCGGTGGTGCGCAGCTCCACGATGTGGCGCCGCGGCGACACACCCGCCTTCGCGTAGTGGCCGCCCTCCGGCTTGTTGACCTTGCGCGGGTCGATGGCGCCGTACGCCAGCTGAACCGCGGTGTAGCCGTCAGTCTCGGAGGTGCGGACCTGGGTCACGACGCACGGGCCGGCCTGCACCACGGTTACCGGGACGACCTTGTTGTTGTCCCAGACCTGGGTCATGCCGAGCTTGGCGCCCAGGATGCCCTTCACTTGCCTGTCCATTGTCCGGATCCCTACAGCTTGATCTCGATGTCGACGCCAGCCGGCAGGTCGAGGCGCATCAGCGAGTCGACCGTCTTCGGAGTCGGGTCGATGATGTCGATCAGACGCTTGTGCGTGCGCATCTCGAAGTGCTCGCGCGAGTCCTTGTACTTGTGCGGCGAACGGATGACGCAGAAACGGTTGATCTCCGTGGGCAGCGGCACCGGGCCCGCGACCGAAGCTCCGGTGCGCGTGACCGTCTCGACGATCTTGCGTGCCGACGAGTCAACGACCTCGTGGTCATAGGCCTTGAGCCGGATGCGGATCTTCTGTCCCGCCATGGTGGCTTCTGTTTCCTTCTCTCGATGCCGCTACGTGCGAAAGCTGTGGCCCTCGCATGCCCGCAGGACCGTTGGTCCTGCGATGTCCGACCCCCGCGGTCGGGCGTGTCGCGCTCTGGGTTCAAGCTCCGCCCCAGGACTCTGGAGCGATCTTGCCCGCAAGGATTCCCCCGGAGGGAAGCCCTTGATCCGTCGGGATCGGGGATGCCGGCGGCCAGTCAAAACACGCCGGACACCCGGCGAGGGTGGCTGACCGCCCTCTCTCAAGAGCGAGAGCAGCCAACCACCCTGCGCGGACGCAACCTGACTAGTATGCCGTATCGATCGCGGCAATGCTAATCGGGGTCACCATTGAGGCGGAGGCCTCAATCAGACGTTGATCTTCGTGACCGTGCCGGCGCCGACGGTGCGGCCGCCCTCACGGATCGCGAACTTCAGGCCCTGCTCCATGGCGATCGGCTGGATCAGCTTGACCGACATCGAGGTGGAGTCGCCCGGCATGACCATCTCGGTGCCCTCGGGCAGCGTGACGACGCCGGTGACGTCCGTGGTGCGGAAGTAGAACTGCGGGCGGTAGTTCTGGAAGAACGGCGTGTGGCGGCCGCCCTCCTCCTTCGAGAGGATGTAGACCTGGCCCTCGAACTCCGTGTGCGGAGTGCTGGAGCCCGGCTTCACCACGACCATGCCGCGCTCGACGTCCTCGCGCTTGATACCGCGCAGCAGGAGGCCGACGTTCTCACCCGCGCGGGCCTCGTCGAGCAGCTTGCGGAACATCTCGATGCCGGTGCAGACGGTCTTGGTCGACTTCTCGCGGATACCCACGATCTCGACCTCCTCGTTCGGCTTGAGGATGCCACGCTCGGCCCGGCCGGTGACGACCGTACCGCGACCGGTGATCGTGAAGACGTCCTCGATCGGCATGAGGAACGGCTTGTCGGTGTCGCGCTCGGGCTGCGGGATCGCGGTGTCGACCGCGTTCATCAGCTCGAGCAGCTTGCCGGTCCACTCCGCGTCGCCCTCGAGCGCCTTGAGCGCCGAGACGCGCACGACCGGAAGGTCGTCGCCCGGGAACTCGTAGGTGCTCAGCAGCTCGCGGACCTCGAGCTCGACGAGCTCCAGGAGCTCCTCGTCGTCCACCATGTCGCTCTTGTTCAGGGCGACGACGATGTACGGCACGCCGACCTGGCGGGCCAGGAGCACGTGCTCCTTGGTCTGCGGCATCGGGCCGTCGGTCGCGGCGACCACCAGGATCGCGCCGTCCATCTGGGCGGCACCGGTGATCATGTTCTTGATGTAGTCGGCGTGGCCGGGGCAGTCCACGTGCGCGTAGTGCCGCGTCGCGGTCTGGTACTCGACGTGCGCGATCGAGATCGTGATGCCGCGGGCCTTCTCCTCCGGCGCCTTGTCGATCTCGTCGAACGGCGTGTAGGGGTTCAGGTCCGGATACTCGTCGTGCAGAACCTTCGTGATGGCCGCAGTCAGCGTCGTCTTACCGTGGTCGATGTGACCAATGGTGCCGATGTTGACGTGCGGCTTAGTCCGCTCGAACTTCGCCTTCGCCACTGGTGTCCTCCTGTGGACTGGATCTCTTCTTCTCGTCCGGCACGCCGATAAGGCGATCAGGACTCTGTCGACTGCTCGTGCACGTGCGGTCCTCGACGGACCGCACGTGCCTCATCAGGCTGGGAGCTTACGCGCCCGTGGCCTTGGCGATGATCTCCTTCGCGACGCTCTGAGGAACCTCGGCGTAGGAGTCGAACTGCATGCTGTAGCTCGCCCGGCCCTGTGTCTTCGACCGGAGGTCGCCGACGTAGCCGAACATTTCCGAGAGCGGCACCAGGCTCTTGATGACGCGAGCGCCGGAACGCTCCTCCATCGACTGGATGATGCCACGACGGGAGTTGATGTCGCCGATGACGTCACCCATGTTGTCCTCGGGGGTGGTGACCTCGACGGACATCATCGGCTCGAGAAGGGCGGGGTCGGCCTTGCGGCACGCCTCCTTCATCACGATCGAGCCGGCGATCTTGAACGCCATCTCCGACGAGTCGACCTCGTGGAACTGGCCGTCCACCAGGGTCAGCTTGACGCCGACCATCGGGTAGCCGGCGAGGACGCCGTACTGCAGCGAGTCCTGCGCACCGGCGTCAACCGAAGGGATGTACTCCTTCGGGATACGACCACCGGACACCGCGTTGACGAACTCGTAGGTCGGGCCGTCGGCGCTGAGCTCGAGCGGCTCGACGGTGACGACGACCTTCGCGTACTGGCCCGAGCCACCGGTCTGCTTCTTGTGCACGTAGGTGAGCTTCTCCACCTTGCCGCGGATCGTCTCGCGGTACGCCACCTGCGGCTTACCGATGTTCGCCTCGACGTTGAACTCGCGGCGCATCCGGTCCACCAGGATGTCCAGGTGCAGCTCGCCCATGCCGGCGATGACGGTCTGCCCGGTCTCCTCGTCGTTGAAGACGCGGAAGGTCGGGTCCTCTTCGGCCAGGCGCTGGATGGCGACACCCAGCTTCTCCTGGTCGGACTTGGTCTTCGGCTCGATCGCGACCTGGATGACCGGCTCCGGGAACGTCATCGACTCCAGGATGACCGGGTGTGCCGGGTCGCTGAGTGTGTCGCCGGTGGTGGTCTGCTTGAGACCCTGGACGGCGATGATGTCGCCGGCCCACGCCGTCGGACGCTCTTCACGCTTGTTGGCGTGCATCTGGTAGATCTTGCCGATCCGCTCCTTGCGGTCCTTGGTGGAGTTGACCACCTGGGTACCGGAATCGAGCGTGCCGGAGTAGACCCGGACGTACGTCAGCTTGCCGAGGTGCTTGTCAGTCTGGATCTTGAAGGCCAGGCCCGAGAACGGCTCGTCGTTCGACGGCCGGCGCACGATCGGCGTCTCGCCGTCGGCCGCGGTGCCGTCGATGGCCGGGACGTCCAGCGGCGAGGGCAGGTAGTCGACCACGGCGTCGAGCATGGGCTGAACGCCCTTGTTCTTGAACGCCGAACCACACAGCACCGGGTTCGCCTTGCTGGCGATCGTGGCGCGCCGGATGGCGGCCTTGATCTCGTCCTGGGGCACCTCGACGCCGTCGAGGTACTTCACCATGACGTCGTCGTCCACGTCGGCGAGCGTCTCGATGAGCTTCTCGCGCCACTCGGTCGCGGAGTCCAGCAGATCTGCCGGGATCTCCTCGATCGCGTAGTCGTCACCCTTCTGGGTCTCCCCGCGCCAGGTGAACGCCTTCATGGTGACCAGGTCCACGACGCCGATGTGGTCGCCCTCGAGGCCGATCGGGATCTGCAGGACGAGCGGCGTGGCGTTGAGCCGGTCGATCATCATCTGCACGCACCGGAAGAAGTCCGCGCCAGTCCGGTCGAGCTTGTTGACGAAGCACATCCGGGGAACGTGGTACTTGTCGGCCTGACGCCAGACGTTCTCCGTCTGGGGCTCCACGCCGGCGACACCGTCGTAGACCGCGACGGCGCCGTCGAGCACCCGCAGCGACCGCTCGACCTCGACCGTGAAGTCGACGTGGCCGGGCGTGTCGATGATCTGGATCGTGTAGCCCTTCCACTCGCACTTCGTGGCGGCGGAAGTGATGGTGATGCCGCGTTCCTGTTCCTGTTCCATCCAGTCCATGACGGCCGCGCCCTCGTGGACTTCACCGATCTTATACGTGATACCGGTGTAGAACAGGATCCGCTCGGTCGTCGTGGTCTTACCAGCGTCGATGTGCGCCATGATGCCGATGTTGCGTACCTTGGCGAGCGCGTCTGCGGCAGCCACTTCAATCCCTACTCTTCTTCGTCGTCGTCTCTGCAGGACCGGTACGACTGAACTGCGACGGCCCGGCGGGAACCGGGCCGGCAGCGGGTCTTACCAGCGGTAGTGCGCGAAGGCCTTGTTGGACTCCGCCATCTTGTGGGTGTCCTCGCGCCGCTTCACAGCTGCGCCGAGGCCGTTGCTGGCGTCGAGCAGCTCGTTCTGCAGCCGCTCGATCATGGTCTTCTCGCGGCGGGCCTTGGAGTACTGGACCAGCCAGCGCAGACCGAGGGTGGTCTGGCGCGGGGTGCGCACCTCGACCGGCACCTGGTAGGTCGCGCCACCGACGCGGCGGCTGCGGACCTCGAGGGTCGGCTTGACGTTGTCCATGGCTCGTTTGAGCGTGACCACCGGGTCGGTGCCGCTCTTCTCGCGGCAGCCCTCGAGGGCGCCGTAGACGATGCGCTCGGCGAGCTGACGCTTGCCGCCGACCAGGATCTTGTTCACCAGCTGGGTGACCAGCGGCGAGTTGTAGACCGGGTCCGCTACCAGCGGGTGTTTCGGCGCTGGGCCTTTACGGGGCATGTCAGCTCTTCTCCTTCTTCGCGCCGTAACGGCTGCGGGCCTGCTTGCGGTTGCGGACACCCTGGGTGTCCAGCGAACCGCGGACGATCTTGTAGCGGACGCCCGGGAGGTCCTTCACACGACCGCCACGCACGAGCACGATCGAGTGCTCCTGCAGGTTGTGGCCGACGCCCGGGATGTACGCCGTCACCTCGATCTGGCTGCTGAGCTTCACACGAGCGACCTTGCGCAGCGCAGAGTTCGGCTTCTTGGGGGTAGTGGTGTACACGCGCGTGCACACGCCGCGCCGCTGAGGGCTTCCCTTCAGCGCCGGCGTCTTGGTCTTGCTCGTCTTCGCCTGGCGGCCCTTTCGGACCAGCTGCTGGATCGTGGGCACCGGGTTTCTCCGCTCCCTTCGGCCGCCCTTCAGCGGCCGCACCGTCTTCGTTCTGCCTTGTGCACCGAGAGATCCCGTTTGGATCCCCGGCACCCGCGGTCGGGCGTGTCGTCCGGCTCACGGTCCCGCCGCGCGCTTGACGCACGCTGCGGATTCTGTCTTTGTCAGGGCTGTAACCCTGTCGTGCCACTGCCCCGTCGGTTACTACAGACTCGGGCGCACGCACGAGTTGCCCGGGCTAGCCCGGGCACGAGGGGAAAGAGTACCCACCACAGGGACACAGGTCAAAACGAGAACTGTTTCCCCTGATGGACATCTCCAGCTAACAAGTGTACCGGGTGCCTCGGCGTGCCGACGCCTCGGTGTCGGATCCGGCGTCACAAGGCCTCACGAGAACTGCAACACCACTACCAACAGCAGCGTCAGCGCCGCAATTCCCAGCCCCGCGGCACCACAGGAGATCCCCGCGGTGGCCACGCCCCGGCCCACGAAACGGACCTTGCCGTCCTGCCCGGAACGCTTGATCTGGCGCCGGGCGGCCAGCCCGACACCCACCGCGCCCCCGCCGACCAGCACTCCCAGCAGCGCAAACGCGCCCGCCACCACGGCACCCCAGCCCTCGGACTGGCCGAGCAGGCCGAAGCAGAGCACCAGTGTGGAGATCATGATCGCGCCGATGCCGGCGATGAGCGAGCCGGTGGCCAGACCGGACGTGATCGGCGCCACCCGCAACTGGACCAGGGCGAACTCGGTGCCGGCGACCGGCTCGACGCGTTCCGGGGTCCACGCCTCGCTCGGCTTGGGCAGCAGCACCGGCGGGGGCGGGCCGGCCATCGACACCGGCTGTCCGGCCGGTGGCCACGAACCTGGTTGCTGCGTCACCGGACCGTCCCTCTCGCCGCGTACCCCTGGATCTTCGAGCATGTCACCCGAACGTGGTCCGGCGCAGCCCTGGGGCCGCTACCGGGCGCTCAGTCGGTGTTGGAGTCGAAGTCCTGGCCGCCGGCCGTGCCGGCCAGGTGCAGCAGGCCGGCGATCGACGCGACGACCAGCGCGGTCAGCGCCAGCACGATCCCGGCCCAGGCCAGCCGCTCCCCGCGGCGGACCCAGGCGGCCCCGAGGAGATAGCCGCCGGCGGCGTAGGCCTGGCGGCGGACCTGCCGGGCCAGGATCAGGGCGACCGTGGCGGGAATCACGCCGCCGACCAGCGCCCCGGTCAGCAATGCCACGACCCCCAGCGCGAAGACCGCCCGGGCCTTGGTCGACGGCGCCGGTTCGGGATCCATCGGGTGCCGGGTGGGTGCGGTCATCGCGGGATACGTCACCCCTTCATCTTAGGAACGCCGAAGGGCGGCCGCGCATCGAAGCGCGACCGCCCAGCGGTGGAGAGCAGAACCCTTAGCGGTACGACCCGAAGTCGAAGTCGTCCAGCGGCACAGCCTGCCCGCTGGCCGGCCCGAAGCCGTAGTCGGTCTCGGGGTACCCGGTCATCGAGTACACCTTCGCCTTGGCCTCCTCGGTCGGCTCGACCCGGATGTTGCGGTACTTGGAGATACCGGTACCGGCCGGGATGAGCTTGCCGATGATGACGTTCTCCTTGAGGCCCACCAGCGAGTCGCTGCGCGAGTTGATCGCAGCGTCGGTGAGCACCCGGGTGGTCTCCTGGAAGGAGGCCGCCGAGAGCCAGGAGTCGGTCGCCAGCGAGGCCTTGGTGATACCCATCAGCACCGGACGACCGGCGGCGGGCTCGCCACCCTCGCCCACGAGCCGGCGGTTCTCCGACTCGAAGAGCGCCCGGTCGACCAGCACGCCCGGCAGGAACTCGGTCGCGCCGGAATCGATGACCGTGACCCGCTTGAGCATCTGGCGGATGATGATCTCGATGTGCTTGTCGTGGATGAGCACACCCTGCGAGCGGTAGACCTCCTGGACCTCACTGGTCAGGTGGACCTGGACCGCCCGCGGGCCCATGATGCGCAGCAGCTCGTGCGGATCGATGGTGCCCTCGGTGAGCTTCTCGCCGACCGCCACGTGGTCGCCGTCGTGGGCCCGCAGCTTGACGCGCTTGGAGATCTTGTCGTACACGATCTCCTCGCTGCCGTCGTCCGGGATCACGATGATCTTCCGCGAACGCTCGCCGTCCTCGATGCGGATACGGCCGGGGGTGTCGGCGATGGGCGCCTTGCCCTTCGGCACGCGGGCCTCGAAGATCTCCTGCACACGCGGCAGACCCTGGGTGATGTCCTCACCCGCGACACCACCGGTGTGGAAGGTACGCATCGTCAGCTGCGTGCCGGGCTCACCGATGGACTGGGCCGCGATGATGCCGACGGCCTCGCCGATGTCGACCGCCTTGCCGGTCGGCAGCGAACGGCCGTAGCAGGCCGCACACACACCCAGCTTCGACTCACAGGTCAGGACGCTGCGCACCCGGACCGTCTCCACGCCGGCCGCGACCAGCTTGTCGACCATGATCGAGTTGAGGTCGTCGCCACGCGACACCACCCGGTTGCCCTGGGCGTCGTCGATGTCGTCGGCCAGCGTCCGGGCGTGCACGCCGGTTTCGGCGTGCGTGTGCACGGCGAGGGTGCCGTCCGGCTCGCGGTCCGCCACCTGCATCGGGATCGCGCGGTCGGTGCCGCAGTCCTCCTCGCGGATGATGACGTCCTGCGAGACGTCCACCAGACGCCGGGTCAGGTAACCCGAGTCGGCGGTACGCAGCGCGGTGTCGGCCAGACCCTTACGGGCACCGTGCGTGGAGATGAAGTACTCCAGCACGGTCAGACCCTCGCGGTACGACGAGGTGATCGGGCGCGGGATGATCTCGCCCTTGGGGTTGGCCACCAGACCACGGATCGCGGCGATCTGCCGGAGCTGGAGGAGGTTACCGCGGGCGCCGGAGTTGATCATGACCCAGAGCGGGTTCTCCTGCGGCAGCGCCGTCTCCATCTCCTTCGAGATGTCCTTGGTCGCGTTGGTCCAGATGTCGATGAGCTCGCCGCGACGTTCCTCGGCGGTCATCAGGCCACGCTGGTACTGCTTGTCGATCCGGTCGGCCTCACCCTGGTAGCGGGCGATGATCTCCGGCTTGCGCGGCGGGGCGACGACGTCGCCCATACCGATCGTCACACCGGACCAGGTGGCCCAGTGGAAACCGGCCTCCTTGAGCGCGTCCAGGGTCGCCGCCAGGGCGACCTTGGGGAAGCGCTCGGCGAGGTCGTTGACGATCGCGGAGAGCTGACCCTTGCGGATCTCGTAGTTGACGTAGCGGTAGCCCGGCGGCAGCGTCTCGTTGAAGAGCACCCGTCCCAGGGTGGTCTCCACGGTCAGCTTGTCGCCCGACTCCCAGCCCTCCGGACGCTCCCAGGTGGGGGCGCCGGCGCCGTTGTCGACCTCGAGCACCTCGGGCAGGCGGATCTTCACGAGCGCCTGCAGGTGCAGCTCGCCGTTGTCGAACGCCATCCGTGCCTCGGCGTCCGAGCTGAAAACCCGGCCCTCACCCTTCGCACCCTTGGTGAGGTGCGTCAGGTAGTAGAGGCCGATGACCATGTCCTGGGTGGGCATGGTGACGGGCTTGCCGTCGGCCGGCTTGAGGATGTTGTTCGACGACAGCATCAGGATCCGGGCCTCGGCCTGCGCCTCGGCCGACAGCGGCACGTGCACCGCCATCTGGTCACCGTCGAAGTCGGCGTTGAACGCCGTACAGACGAGCGGGTGGATCTGGATCGCCTTGCCCTCGACCAGCTGCGGCTCGAAGGCCTGGATGCCCAGGCGGTGCAGCGTCGGTGCGCGGTTCAGCAGCACCGGGTGCTCGCTGATGACCTCTTCGAGGACGTCCCACACGACCGCGCGCTGCCGCTCGACCATGCGCTTGGCCGACTTGATGTTCTGCGCGTGGTTGAGGTCCACCAGGCGCTTCATCACGAACGGCTTGAACAGCTCCAGCGCCATCTGCTTCGGCAGGCCGCACTGGTGCAGCTTGAGCCGGGGGCCGACGACGATGACGGAACGGCCGGAGTAGTCGACGCGCTTGCCGAGCAGGTTCTGACGGAACCGGCCCTGCTTGCCCTTGAGCATGTCGGACAGCGACTTCAGCGGACGGTTACCCGGGCCGGTGACCGGCCGGCCGCGGCGGCCGTTGTCGAACAGTGCGTCGACGGCCTCCTGCAGCATCCGCTTCTCGTTGTTGACGATGATCTCGGGGGCGCCGAGGTCGATCAGCCGCTTGAGCCGGTTGTTCCGGTTGATCACACGGCGGTAGAGGTCGTTCAGGTCGGACGTGGCGAAGCGGCCACCGTCGAGCTGCACCATCGGGCGCAGGTCCGGCGGGATGACCGGGACGCAGTCCAGGACCATGCCGAGCGGCGAGTTGCGGGTGTTCAGGAACGCCGCGACGACCTTGAGGCGCTTGAGCGCACGGATCTTCCGCTGGCCCTTGCCGCTGCGAATGGTCTCGCGCAGCGACTCGGCCTCGGCGTCGAGGTCCATGTTCTGCAGCAGCGCCTTGATCGCCTCGGCACCCATGCCACCGGTGAAGTACTCACCGAAGCGGTCGCGCAGCTCGCGGTAGAGCAGCTCGTCGGTGACCAGCTGCTTGCTGTCGAGCTTGCGGAAGGTGTCGAGCACCTCGTCCAGGCGGTCGATCTCGCGCTGCGCCTTGTCACGGATCTGGCGCATCTCGCGTTCGCCGGCCTCCTTGACCTTGCGGCGCACGTCCGCCTTGGCCCCCTCGGCCTCCAGCTCGGCAAGGTCCTGCTCGAGCTTGCCGGCGCGCTTCTCGATCTCGGAGTCGCGGCTGTTCTCGGACTGCCGCTTCTCGGCGAAGATCTCGTTCTCGACCGTGGACATGTCGCGGTGACGCGCTTCGGCGTCCACGCTCGTGATCACGTACGAGGCGAAGTAGATGATCTTCTCGAGATCCTTGGGCGCCAGGTCGAGCAGGTAGCCCAGCCGGCTCGGCACACCCTTGAAGTACCAGATGTGCGTGACCGACGCGGCCAGCTCGATGTGACCCATGCGCTCACGACGGACCTTGGACCGGGTCACCTCGACGCCGCAGCGCTCACAGATGATGCCCTTGAACCGGACCCGCTTGTACTTGCCGCAGTAGCACTCCCAGTCCCGCTGAGGGCCGAAGATCTTCTCGCAGAAGAGTCCGTCCTTCTCGGGCTTGAGCGTGCGGTAGTTGATCGTCTCGGGCTTCTTGACCTCGCCGTGAGACCACTGCCGGATGTCGTCAGCGGTAGCAAGGCCGATACGCAACTCGTCGAAGAAGTTGACGTCGAGCACTTGGACTATCCCTCGTGTTTCGTTGCTCGGATAAATTCCAGGCCGGCGGGGGCGTCCCCGGCGCTCGGCTCACCTTGCAGTGGGCCGGACCGCCGGGGACGCTCTCCGTCAGATCTCTTCGACGCTGCTGACGCCCTCGTTCGGGCGCCGGGACAGGTCGATGCCGAGTTCTTCCGCGGCCCGGAAGACCTCGTCGTCCGTCTCGCGCATCTCCAGGGCAACACCGTCGCTGGAGAGCACCTCGACGTTCAGGCACAGCGACTGGAGCTCCTTGAGAAGCACCTTGAAGGACTCGGGGATTCCCGGCTCCGGGATGTTCTCGCCCTTGACGATCGCCTCGTAGACCTTCACGCGGCCGAGTACGTCGTCGGACTTGATGGTGAGCAGTTCCTGCAGTGCGTAGGCCGCACCGTAGGCCTGCATCGCCCAGCACTCCATCTCACCGAAGCGCTGGCCACCGAACTGCGCCTTACCACCCAGCGGCTGCTGCGTGATCATCGAGTACGGGCCGGTGGACCGCGCGTGGATCTTGTCGTCGACCAGGTGGTTGAGCTTCAGGATGTAGACGTAGCCCACCGAGATCGGGTCCGGCAGCGGTTCACCGGAACGACCGTCGAAGAGCTGCGCCTTGCCGTCGCCGTTGACCAGCCGCTTACCGTCGCGGTTGAGCAGGGTCGACTCCAGCAGGCCCTTGATCTCGTCCTCCTGGGCTCCGTCGAAGACCGGGGTCGCCACGTTGCTGTCCTTCGGCGACTCGTGGGCCTCGATGGCGCGCAGCTGGCGCTTCCAGTCGGCGTCCTCGCCCTCGACCTCCCAGCCCGTCTTGGCGATCCACCCGAGGTGGGTCTCCAGGACCTGGCCGATGTTCATGCGCGAGGGCACACCCAGCGGGTTGAGCACGATGTCGACCGGGGTGCCGTCCTCCAGGAACGGCATGTCCTCGATCGGCAGGATCTTGGAGATGACGCCCTTGTTGCCGTGGCGTCCGGCGAGCTTGTCACCGTCCTGGATCTTGCGCTTCTGGGCGACGTACACCCGGACCAGCTCGTTCACGCCGGGGGGCAGCTCGTCGCCGTCCTCCCGCGAGAACGTGCGGACACCGATGACCGTGCCGGTCTCGCCGTGCGGCACCTTGAGCGAGGTGTCCCGGACCTCCCGGGCCTTCTCACCGAAGATCGCGCGCAGCAGCCGCTCCTCCGGGGTCAGCTCGGTCTCGCCCTTGGGCGTGACCTTGCCGACCAGGATGTCGCCGGGCACGACCTCGGCACCGATCCGGATGATGCCGCGCTCGTCCAGGTCGGCGAGCATTTCCTCGCTGACGTTGGGGATGTCGCGGGTGATCTCTTCCGGGCCGAGCTTGGTGTCGCGGGCGTCGACCTCGTGCTCCTCGATGTGGATCGAGGTGAGGACGTCCTGCTGCACGAGGCGCTGCGACAGGATGATCGCGTCCTCGTAGTTGTGGCCTTCCCAGCACATGAACGCGACGAGCAGGTTCCGGCCGAGGGCCATCTCCCCTTCGTCGGTGCACGGACCGTCGGCGATGACCTGGCCGGCCTCGACCCGGTCGCCTTCGAAGACGACGGGCTTCTGGTTGACGCAGGAGCCGGCGTTGCTGCGACGGAACTTGTGCAGCAGGTAGGTCCGGCGGTGGCCGTCGTCCTGGTGCACCGTCACGTAGTCGGCGCACAGGTCCTCGACCAGACCGCCGACCTCGGCCACGACCACGTCACCGGCGTCGACCGCGGCACGGTATTCCATGCCCGTGCCGACCAGCGGCGCCTCGGCCTTGACCAGCGGAACGGCCTGACGCTGCATGTTCGCACCCATCAGGGCGCGGTTGGCGTCGTCGTGCTCGAGGAACGGGATCATCGCCGTCGCGACCGAGGTCATCTGCCGCGGCGAGACGTCCATGTAGTCGACCTCGGTGCCGGGCACGTAGTCGACCTCACCGCCCTTACGGCGGACCAGGACGCGATCCTGCGCGAAGGTGCCGTCGGACGCCAGCGTCGCGTTGGCCTGCGCCTTGACGAAGCGGTCCTCCTCGTCCGCGGTGAGGTAGTCGACCTGGTCGGTGACCCGGCCGTTCTCCACCTTGCGGTACGGGGTCTCGATGAATCCGAACGGGTTGACCCGCGCGAACGTCGAGAGGGCACCGATCAGGCCGATGTTCGGGCCTTCCGGCGTCTCGATCGGGCACATCCGGCCATAGTGGGACGGGTGCACGTCACGGACCTCGAAGCCCGCCCGCTCACGGGACAGACCACCGGGGCCGAGCGCGCTCAGCCGGCGCCGGTGGGTCAGGCCCGCCAGCGGGTTGGTCTGGTCCATGAACTGCGACAGCTGCGACGTGCCGAAGAACTCCTTGATCGCCGCCACCACGGGGCGGATGTTGATCAGGGTCTGCGGCGTGATCGCCTCGACGTCCTGGGTCGTCATGCGCTCGCGGACGACGCGCTCCATCCGGGACAGGCCCACGCGGACCTGGTTCTGGATGAGCTCGCCCACGGTGCGCAGGCGCCGGTTGCCGAAGTGGTCGATGTCGTCGGCCTCGTAGCCCTCCTCACCGGCGTGCAGCCGGCAGAGGTAGTCCACGGTCTTGACGATGTCTTCCTCGGTCAGCGTGCCCCGGACGATCGGGACGTCGATCTCGAGCTTCTTGTTGAACTTGTACCGGCCGACCTTGGCGACGTCGTACCTCTTCGGGTTGAAGAAGAGGTTGTCGAGCAGGGTCTGCGCGTTCTCACGCGTCGGGGGCTCGCCGGGACGGAGCTTGCGGTAGATGTCGAGCAGGGCCTCGTCCTGCCCGCCGATGTGGTCCTTCTCGAGCGTCGTCATGAGCAGCTCGGACCAGCCGAACCGCTCCCGGATCTGGTCCGCCGACCAACCGATCGCCTTCAGCAGGACGGTGACGGCCTGCCGGCGCTTGCGGTCGATGCGGACACCGACGGTGTCGCGCTTGTCGATGTCGAACTCGAGCCAGGCACCCCGGCTCGGAATGACCTTGACGCTGGAGAGGTCACGGTCGGAGGTCTTGTCCGGCTCCTTGGTGAAGTACACGCCCGGCGAGCGGACGAGCTGACTCACCACGACGCGCTCGGTGCCGTTGATGACGAACGTCCCCTTGGGGGTCATCATCGGGAAGTCACCCATGAACACCGTCTGGCTCTTGATCTCGCCAGTGGTGTTGTTGGTGAACTCCGCGGTCACGAACAGCGGTGCGCAGTACGTCAGGTCCTTCTCCTTGCACTCTTCGATAGAGGCCTTGACCTCGTCGAAGCGCGGCGCTGAGAAGGACAGCGACATGGTGCCGGAGAAGTCCTCAATGGGACTGATCTCTTCGAGGATCTCTGCGAGGCCCGAGTGGGCATGTGGATCGTCCGTAGAGCGCGTCTGCCAAGCCTCGTTCCCGACCAACCAGTCGAAGGACTCCGTCTGGAGGGCGAGGAGGTTGGGGACTTCGAGTTGCTCATCGATCCTGCCGAACGAGATACGGCGGGGAGCGTAAGCGCTCGACGTACGACTGGTCTTCGCAGGGCGGGAAGCTGCCAAGATGCGTCCTTCCGAGGACCGGTGCTGCTGATGCGGCTGAGCTGCTGATGCAACTGTCTGCGTCACTTGTGTGCGTGCACTCCAATGAACCCCCAGGAAATCATCCGGATCGATGTTCCTGCAGGGCTCATGACAGAAGGCAGCGCAAACTAGCAGTGTAGCCGCTCGGCTAACCGCTGTCCAGCCCACACCGGAGGGGGCCTGCGGAACGGTGTCCCCGCGGCCTCTGACCTGCGCCTTCATGGTCAGTGCCTCGTGCGGGGCCGCTCGGAACGCGGCGTCTCTCCCTCGGGTGCCGGTCTGCGAGAACCCGGTTGAAGCGGGTGTACCCACAGGACGGCTGTCGCAAGCGCGGAAACTTGCTGATGTCAGCGTGCCTGTCAGCGGACACACAGTCAAGGGTTCGGCCACGGGTCGGTCCTGCGCCGTCGTCCACCGGACGCGGCATAGCGACTTTAGCGTACGAAAAGCGGGGGCTGGCCACATTTGTCCGTCAGCCATCCGACGGCCGGCGAAACCGCCTCTGACCAGGGATTTCATCGTCCGGAAACGGGGCAGGCGAGGACCCTTGCGGGTCCTCGCCTGCGCCGAGGTGAAGCGGTGGAGCTCAGGTCACTTGAGGGTGACCTTGGCGCCCTCGCCCTCGAGCTTGGCCTTGGCGGCCTCGGCCTTCTCCTTGTTGACACCCTCGAGGATCGCCTTGGGGGCGGCCTCGACGGCGTCCTTGGCCTCCTTGAGGCCCAGGCCGGTCAGCTCACGCACGACCTTGATGACCTGGATCTTCTTGCCACCGTCACCCTCGAGGACGACGTCGAACGAGTCCTTCTCGGCCTCGGCCTCGGCCGGGGCAGCAGCGCCACCGGCGGCGGCGACGGCGACCGGCGCGGCCGCGGTGACCTCGAAGACCTCTTCGAACTGCTTCACGAACTCGGACAGCTCGATCAGCGTCATTTCCTTGAACGCGCCAAGCAGCTCGTCGGTGCTGAGCTTCGCCATGTCTGGCAACCTTTCGTTGTTTCTGTGAATGGAAAGTCGAACTTCCGCGCGGCCCGATCAGGCCTCGGCGGAACCGTCCTGTGCGCGCTTGTCCTGCAGAGCCGCGGCCAGGCGGGCGACCTGGACGAGCGGGGCCTGGAACGTGGCCGCCGCCTTGGTCAGGTTGCCCTTCATGGCGCCGGCGAGCTTCGCCAGCAGCACCTCACGGGACTCGAGGTCGGCGATCTTGCTGACCTCTTCGGCCGAGACGGCCTTGCCCTCGAAGACGCCGCCCTTGATGATCAGGACGGGGTGGGCCTTGGCGAAGGCACGAAGGCCCTTGGCCGCCTCGACCGGGTCCCCGCCCACGAAGGCGAGCGCGGTAGGACCGGTGAACAGCGTGTCGAGGCCCTCGATACCCGCGTCGGTCGCCGCCCGCTTGGCGAGCGTGTTCTTCGACACGGAGTACTTGGTGTCGTTGCCCAGCGAGCGCCGCAGCTCGGTGATCTCGGAAACCGTGAGGCCGCGGTACTCGGTCAGCAGGGTGGCCGCGGAGTTACGGAAGTTCTCCGTGAGCTCGGCGACGGCAGAGGCCTTGTCGGCCCGGACCGGCTTGTCCGCCATGTCCCTCCTCTCTCAGTGCTCAGCCGCTGGCCGGAACTTCTCAGCGGGCCCGAGCACGAGAAACGCCCCGGCGCAGGGCGCACGGGGCGGGACATGGACACGTTGCCGCGTCGACATGATCACGAACCGTTCTCCCCTGCGCGGGCCGCCCGAATGCTGCGGGACCTTCGACCGCCACTTCCGTCAAACGACAGGAAGGGCGACGACCAGCGGTCTATGGGTGGAACTTCTCGGCAAACTGTACGCGAGCGCGAGCGCTACCTCCAAATCACCGTCATGAGCGGCTGCGGCGCAGGCGCCCGTAACCGCCGAAGGCAACCGCGCACCACAGCGTCGTCCAGCCGGCGAGCAGCCAGAACGTCCCCGCCGCGGGCAGGTGGTCGGCGCTCAGCGCACGCGCCGTCGCCATCACCGGCGGCACCAGCCACGGGGCGACCGAGCCGCTCAGGCCGAGCACGACCACCAGCACGGAACCGGTCACCAGCACGATGAGGCCGTTACGGACCGTCCGGGTCACGGCTCGGCTGGCCAGGGCACCGAGCGCCACGGCGGCGGGCACAGCCAGCAGATGAGCCAGGACGCCGAGCGCGATGCCGGCCGCCAGGGACGGCTCGGCGGAGCCGGCCTCCGGGGAGCTGATGGCGTGGAACGGCCACCACGGCACGAGCAGGGCCACGACGCAGAACGCCAGGCCCAGGATCGTGGCGGCCAGCAATCCGGCTGCTGCCTCGCGGCGGGCGCCGACGGCCAGGCGGGCCAATCGCCGCTGGCCGTCCGGCTCGGTGTCGAGCACGAGTTTGGCCTGCCAGGCCAGCACCGGGAAGAGCATCACGGCTGAGTAGCCGTAGGCCGGGGCGGCCGGTGACTGGCCGCCGCCGTGGATGACGCCGAGCAGGGCCAGGGCGGCGATCAGCGGGGCGAGGGCGCGACCACCGCGCACGAAGGCGGCGAGGCGCATGCGGACGAGGGCGATCACCGGGCCGCCTCCCCGTCTGCCGGTGCGCCGCCGGGTCGGCGTATCCCCAGGACACGGTGACCGTCGGCACGCAGCCGGGCCACCGTGTCGTCGGCGTTCGCCCGGCGGACGGCGACTTCGACCACGACCTCGTCGCGATCACCGATCCGGTCGGCCGCCGCGTCGACGTAGACGGCACGGTCGGCCACGAGCTCGTCGCGGTCATCGGCCAGGTCGGCCGCCGCGTCGAGATGGACGGCACCGTCGGCCACGACCTCGTCGCGTTCAGCGGCCGGGTCAGGCGCCGCGTCGAGATGGACGGCACCGTCGGCCACGACCTCGTCGCGGTCACCGGCCGGGTCAGGCGCCGCGTCGACGTGGACGGCGCCGTCGGCCACCGTCCAGCGGACCGCGTCCGGCAGGCCGGCGATCTCGCCACGGTGGTCGCTGACCAGCACCGCTCCCCCGGCCGCGGTGACCTCACCGACGATGCGCGGGATCAGCGTGCGGGCGACGGAGTCGAGGCCCTCCCACGGCTCGTCCAGCACCAGCAGGCCGGGAGTGACCAGCAGGGCCTGGGCCAGGCCGACCTTCTGCGCCGTGCCCTTGGACAGGTCGGCCAGCCGGGTGTGACGGTGCTCGGCGAGGCCGAGGCGCTCGACCCAGTGCTCGACCCGGGCGGTGCCGCGCAGCCCGCGCAGGGCCGCCATCCGCGTCAGATATTGCCCGGCGGTGAAGGGCTGGTCGGCCGGGAAGCGCTCGGGGACCCAGCCGACGACCGGCGGCCTCTCCCGCACAGCACCTCGGCCCGGGCGCAGCACTCCGGCGGCGAGCTGGAGCAGCGTCGACTTGCCGGCGCCGTTGCGGCCGAGCACGACCACGGTGGAGCCGGGCTCGACAGTGGCGTCCACCGTCCGCAGGGTCCACTCGGCCCGGCGTGCGTACCGGAACCAGACCTGGTCGAATCGCACGCCGGACAGCTTGGCACAAAGAAAACCCCCGGGATGATCCCCGGGGGCTTCCTGTGGATACGTCAGGCGTCGGCGTTGTCGCCGCGCAGGTTCTTGACGACGTTCGGGTCGACCGGCACGCCGGGGCCCATGGTGGTGCTGACGGTGACCTTCCGGAGGTACTTGCCCTTGGCCGCGGACGGCTTGGCCCGCAGGACCTCGTCGAGGACCGCACCGTAGTTCTCCACCAGCTGCTCCTCGGAGAACGAGGCCTTGCCGATGATCAGGTGCAGGTTCGAGTGCTTGTCCACCCGGAACGTGATCTTGCCGCCCTTGATGTCCGAGATCGCCTTGGTCACGTCCATGGTGACCGTGCCGGTCTTCGGGTTCGGCATCAGGCCACGGGGGCCGAGGATGCGGGCGATCCGGCCGATCTTGGCCATCTGGTCCGGGGTGGCGATCGCGGCGTCGAAGTCGAGCCAGCCGCCCTGGATGCGGGCGACGAGTTCGTCCGTGCCGACCTCGTCGGCGCCGGCCGCGACGGCCTCCTCGGCCTTGGCGCCCTGGGCGAAGACGATCACGCGGGAGACCTTGCCGGTGCCGTGCGGCAGGTTGACCACGCCGCGAACCATCTGGTCGGCCTTGCGGGGGTCCACGCCGAGGCGCATCGCGACCTCGACCGTGGCGTCGAACTTGGTGGGGCTGGCGTTCTTGGCGATCTTGACAGCCTCGGCCGGCGCGTAGAGCGCGTTGAGGTCGATCTGCTCGGCTGCCTTGCGGTACGCCTTGCTGCGCTGCATGTCTCTCTTACTCCTGTGGTAGATGGCGGGACGCGCCGTTCGCGCCCCTCCCACGACTTCCGTCTGTGAACTAGATCTTGGCGACCTGGTTGAAGTTGAGCTCCACCGGCGTCTCGCGACCGAAGATGGAGACCAGTACCTTCAACTTCTGCTGGTCGGCATTGATTTCGCTGATCGAGGCCGGCAGCGACGCGAAGGCGCCGTCCGTGACGGTGACCGAGTCGCCGACCTCGAAGTCCAGCACGCGGACCTCGGGCTTGGCCTTCTTCTCCTCGGCCTCGACGGCCGGGGCGAGCCACTTGAGCACCTCGTCGAGCGAGAGCGGCGCCGGGCGGTCCACCCGGTCGGTGGCACCCACGAAGCCGGTCACACCGGGCGTGTTGCGCACGCACGAGTACGACTCGGGGGTGAGATCCATCCGGACCAGGATGTAGCCGGGGAAGACCTTGTTCTGCACCTGGAGGCGCTTGCCGTTCTTGACCTCGACCTCTTCGCGGGTCGGCACCTCGACCTGGAAGATGAACTCCTCCATGTCGAGGCTCGTGATCCGGGTCTCGAGGTTGGTCTTGACCTTGTTCTCGTAACCGGCGTACGAGTGCACCACGTACCAGTCGCCGGGGGCGTAGCGCAGCTTCTGCCGCAGCTCGGCGACCGGGTCGTAGTTCTCGTCAGCCTCCGGGGCTTCCACCTCGGCGGCTGGCTCTTCGCTGGCGGCCTCGACCGACTCGGCATCGTCCGCCGTCGCGACCGCGGACTGCTCGTCGGCGGCCAGGGCGGTCTCGTCGTCGTACTCAGGCACGCTTGCTCACTTCCGTAACTCTCAGCTTCAGTTGCCGAACGTCGCCAGGATGGCCTTGCCGAACCCGTAATCCAGGAGCGCCACGATGGTGGTCATCACGGTGACGAAGGCGATCACGACGCCCGTGTAGGTCAGCAGTTCCTTGCGGGTCGGCCAGATGACCTTACGCAGCTCGCTGACGACCTCGCGGAAGAAACCGCCGATGCGGTTGCCACCGCGCCGGCCCTCACGCTTGGTCGACACGCTGCCGGACTCGGCCTTGTCGCCGCCACGGCTCTCGGACTCGTCGGCTGCCTCGACGGCGTCGTCCTGGACGTCGCTGTCGGTGTAGGCCTCGTCCTCGGGGCGGTCGCCTGCAGCGTCGTCACCGGGTCGCTTCCTCTCGGCCACTTCCGCCCTCTTCCGTCGTCGATGGGATGTCGCATCGGCGCCGTATGCGGCGGTCGGTCAAGCCGGCCGCCCGCCGCCGGGCGAACCGGCCATGGGGCCGGTCCGGTTACTGGGCCGATCGGTGCGCAGGGGTGACAGGACTTGAACCTGCAGCCTGCGGTTTTGGAGACCGCTGCTCTGCCAATTGAGCTACACCCCTTTGTGAGGCATCCTGCCCGTCGCAGCGCGAAAGGCAGGGTTCACTACCCCACGGCGGACCAGTGTACGGGTAGGTCCGCGTGATTCCCAACCCGGGCCTACCTCTTGCGGATGGTGGCCCTCGCGAGCGACAGCACCTTGTCGCCACCGCAGGTCGCGGTCAGTTCCAGCTTGGTCAGCCCGTCGTCGGTGACCTCCTTGATCACCCCGCTGATCACCACTTCGGTGCCCTCGTCGGTGTCCGGCACCGGCACCGGGCGGCTGAACCGCACGCCGAACTCGACGACCGCGTCGGGCGCACCGGCCCACGCGGTGACCGCGCGGCCGGCTAGAGCCATCGTGTACATCCCGTGGGCGATGACGCCGGGCAGCCCGACACTCTTCGCGATCCGGTCGCTCCAGTGGATTGTGTTGAAGTCGCCGGAGGCGCCGCAGTAGCGGACCAGGTCGAGCCGGGTGACCGTGAACGTCTGGGTGGGCAGCGTGTCCGTCATGATCAGTTCTCCCCGCGCTGGACGAGCTTGGACCAGACCGTGACGACGGGCTCGCCGGCCTCGGTGGTGACCTCGGTGCGGGTGGTCAGGAAGTCGTGGCCGCCCCGCGAGGTGATCTCGTCCACCGTGTTCACACAGACGAGGGAATCGCCGGCCACCACCGGACGGGTGTAGGCGAACTTCTGGTCGCCGTGCACCACCCGGCTGTAGTCCAGGCCGAGGGCCGGGTCCGCGACGATCTGCCGGCTGGCCGCCATGGTGATCACGACCGGGAAGGTGGGCGGCGCCACCACGTCGGGATAGCCGGCCGCGCGAGCAGCCTCCGGGTCGTGATACTCGGCGTCGGTGGCACCGATCGCGGCGGCGAACTCGCGGATCTTCTCGCGGCCCACGAGATAGGGCGCGGTGGCCGGCCAGCTGCGGCCTACGAAGGACTGGTCGAGGGGCATGAGGCGAAACTACCTGCCCGTCACGGCCCGGGTAAACAGAAGTGGCGGCGACCCCGGAGGGTCACCGCCACGCCGTCGTACGAAAGATCAGCGGGTCTCGCGGTGCAGGGTGTGCTTGCCGTCCCGGGGGCAGAACTTCTTCAGCTCGATGCGGTCCGGGTCGTTGCGGCGGTTCTTACGGGTGATGTAGTTCCGCTCCTTGCACTCCGTACACGCCAAGGTGATCTTGGGACGGACGTCGGTCGCCTTGGCCACGGCGGGGTGCCTTCCTGCTAACGGGATTCACATACGACATACCAGCGTAGACGCTAGTCACGCGGACATGCAAAACCGGCGGACGGATGCCCGGGTTCGTACGGCATCCGGGACGGGGTCCCGGATGAGTAGCGGTGGCCGGACTTGAACCGGCGACACAGCGATTATGAGCCGCTTGCTCTGCCATCTGAGCTACACCGCCGCGCCAGGCTCACGATCGAACGCCCTCACCGATCTTGGCGAGGGCGAAGGACGAACCCGGTTGGAGCCCCCTTACGGAATCGAACCGTAGACCTTCTCCTTACCATGGAGACGCTCTGCCGACTGAGCTAAGGGGGCGCGCGCGATCTCTCGCGTGATGCGCAGACAGAAGCTTACACGGCTGGCCAGCCCAGGTGAAATCGCCTCCCCGGTGTGGCGAAAGCGCTGGTCAGCGGCCTGTCATCCGACGGCCCGCAAACGCCGCACCTCGCCGGTCGGTGTCTCCTCGGGCTCGGTCTGGGCGCTGAGCCAGGTGTTCAGCCGCTCCACCGGCAGCGGCCGGCTGAAGAAGTAGCCCTGCCCGATCTCACAGCCCATCTCGGCCAGCAGATCGAAGGTGAGCTCGCTCTCCACGCCCTCGGCGACCACGGTGAGCCCGAACTCGCGGGACAGCCCGACCACCGCCCGGACGATCGCCAGATCCCCGGAGTCCGTCGCCATGCCCTGCACGAAACTGTCGTCGATCTTCACCTCGTGCACCGGCAGCTGACGCAGGTAGGACAGCGAGGAGGCGCCCGTGCCGAAGTCGTCGACCGAGAGCCGCACACCGAGGTCGCGCAACCTGTACAGGGTCGGCAGGGCCCGTTCGATCTCGCCGAGCATGCTGGGCTCGGAGATCTCGAAGGTCACCTGCTGCGGCGGCACCCGGTATTGCTTGAGCAGCTCGTGCACCTGGTCGGGGAAGCGCGGGTCCAGCAGGGTGCGCGCGGACAGGTTCACCGCGATGGAGAGCGGCCGGCCGGCGTCCGCCCACTCCCGGCAGTGCCGCAGGCCCGCGGTGAGCACCACCTCGGTCAGGCGGTGCAACTGACCGGTGTGCTCGGCGACCGCGACGAAGTCCTCTGGGGAGACCTCCCCGTGGGCCGGGTGCTGCCAGCGGGCCAGGCACTCGACCCCGATCAGGTGCCGGTCCTGGATGGTGACCTTCGGCTGGAAGTGCACCTCGAGCTCGCCGGAGTCCAGAGCCCGGCGCAGATCGGCGGCCAGGCCCAGGCGGCGCACGGCCCGGGACTCCAGCGCGGGGTGGAAGAGCTGGACGCCGTACGGCAGCGCCTTGGCCGCGTTGGCAGCCAGCTCGGCGCGGCGCAGCAGAGCGTCCGGGTCGTCGCCGTGGTCCGGCTGCACGGCCACGCCCGCGGCGGTGTCCACGTCGAGCGTGAGCGTGCCGACGGCCATCGGGCCGCGGAGCTGCTCCCGCATCTCGGTGGCCAGCCGTACGGTCTCCTCGGTGCTTTCCGCCCGCAGCGTGACCACGAACTCGTCACCGCCGATCCGCCCGACGAGCGCACCCGCGCCGGCGATCTTGCGCAGCCGTACGGCGACCTCGGTGAGCAGCTTGTCGCCGGCGTCGTGACCCATCGACTCGTTGACGTCACGCAGCCCGTCGACGTCGAAGAGGATGACCGCCACCACCTCACCGGGGGTACGGATCTTGACGGACTCGGTGAGCGCGTCGGTGATCCGCCGGCGGTTGGGCAGCGACGTCAACCGGTCGTGGTACGCGTCGTAGCGCAGCCGCTCGACGAGGCGAGAATTCTCGACCGCGGCGGCGGCGTGCGCGGCGATCGTCTCGACCACCTGTACGTCGCTGAGGGTGAAGTTCTTCAGGTCACCGAGCCGGTTGATGACCTCGAGGGTGCCGATCACCGCCTGCCCCGAGCGCAGCGGGACCACGATGCAGTCCTTTACCTTGGCGGCGCGCAGGACAGGCAGGAGGTCACGGTCCGCGTCGATCTTCGGCCCGACGGCGACGCTGCGGCGCTCGGCGGTCGCCCGCTGGATCACCTCGAGCGGCGTGTTGCTGACGTCGAGCAGGCCCTGTGCCTCGATCTTCGAGGTGAGCATGACCTCCGGATGGCGACCGCTGGCCGGCAGCCGTATCGTCGCGAACTCGGACTGCATCAGCGCCCGGGCCCGGACCAGGAGCGAGTCGACCAGCGTGACGTCCTGACCGGACTCGACCACGGCGTTGGCGAGCTCGTAGAGCTCGGCGAGCGTGTGGTGCTGGCGCAGGAAGTCCGAGTAGGAGGTGTACGCCAGGGTGAGCACGCCGGCGATCACGAACAGCAGGATCGCCGACCACCAGGTGGTGTCCAGGGCGATGACGAAGACCAGGCCGATGACGATGCAGACCTCGGCGGCCAGCAGCCCGAGCCAGGAGACCCGCAGCATCTCCAGGCCCGCCTGCAGACTCTCCACGGTCACCATTACGGCGACCACGGCGAAGAGGCTGACCAGCGTGTTGATCGTGACCGCGATGCCCAGCACGACCCACGTGACCGGGCCGGTGCCCTCGAAGGGCGGCAGGATCGCCAGCGCTATGCCACCGCTGGCCGCGCCGGCGCTGGCGCGCGCGACGTTGAAGGCCAACTTGTCCGGTGCGGCATTACGACGCAGCTCTTTGATGAGCATCGCGAGGGCGCTCACGACCACCACGAGAACGGCGGGCGCGAAGTAGAAGCCGAGAACGAGCGGGATCTCGATCAGGTTCAGCACGAAGCCGTGCCGCCGGATCAGGACGTATCGGTAGCCGATTCCCACCAGGACGAAGAACGGCAGCGCCATGAGGGCCGCCGGCCATTCTCTGTACCACCCGGAGTGCTGGTGGGCCAGGATCACGCTGAAGACCACGGTGATGATCGTCAGGGTGCCGGTGATCAGCCAGACGTACTCAGGAGATCGTCGCGGTGGGGACTGCCGCCCTGCCATTCCACGCCCCTACCGCTCGGTGTACCCCATACGCGGTGCGAGGACCATCACTGCCCTCGGCCCGCTCAGCCCCACTCAAAGTCCATCTGCGCCGCGGCAGCACCGATAGTCGCCGTGTCGGCGGCAACGGGCACCGCACCACTGCCGCCCGCGCTCGCGAAGAGCGAGCCGCCGAACGCCAGACCGAGGGCCACGAACAAGCCGGCGGTGAAGCGGCCGAGCTTCTTTGCGGACATCTATGGCTCCTGTATTGAAGGTGTCAGTTCGGGGTGGGGTTCCATGATGGTGCCACACGCTGAGTACGTCAGACACCGCCGAACGGCGGGTCGGAACCGCACATCCCGAAATCTTGACTGAACGGCTGAGGTGTTCATGAAGTTAGGGCACACAAAATTGAGACCTTTGGGCCCGATTTATCGCGAGAAGTGAGCGCAATTCACTTCGGTTTGTCAGGCCAGCTTGACGTCAGGGAAACCTGACGGAAGACTGCGATTCATGACTACTCCCGACGAACTGGAGCAACAGCACACGCTCTCCACCGCCACAACGCGTTACGACGAGCTGAGGATGCGGGATGCCCTCGCGGCGATGACGGCGGACGCCGACAACCCGTCGCTGTCCCGCGAGGAAGCGCTGGAGTTGCTGGCCCTCAGTGAGGTGGTCATCCGCAAGGCCGGCTATGGACGGCAGGCGATGGTGCGGTCCGCGCGGGGCAGTGGGGCTTCGTGGAATCAGATCGGGGCCGCGCTCGGCACGAGTAAGCAGGCCGCGTGGGAGGCGCACAACCGGTGGATCGAGGAGCAGGCGCGTCAGCATGAGCTGACCGGCTTCGAGGGGTTGGATCCGGACCAGGCCTCCGACGCCCGTGGGCTGGCCGGGCGCCCGGACTAGGAGCGCGTCCGGCCCCGCCGCTTGCAGAGCCGGCGGCCTACGCGTAGTCGCCCGTCGCGGCCGGGCGGTCGGTCGCGCTGTACTGCGACCACGAGCCGGGGTAAAGCCGGCCCACGCCGAGGCCGGCGTGCTCCAGGGCGAGCAGGTTGTGGCAGGCGGTCACACCTGAGCCGCAGTAGGAGACGACGTCCGCGCCCTCCCCCACCCCCACGGCAGCGAACCGCTCGCGGAGCTGAACGACAGGCAGGAAGCGGCCGTCGGCGCCGAGATTCTCCCGGCACGGCAGATTCCGAGCGCCCGGGATGTGACCCGGCCGCGGATCGACCGGCTCGGTGTCACCCCGGAACCGCGCCGCGTCGCGCGCGTCGAGAACCACGGACGAGCCCGCGGCCGCGTCGTCGATGCCGGCCAGGCGGTCGGCCGGCCAGGGCCGCGGCGTGAAGACCGCCGGCGGCCGGTCCGGCTCATCACGGACCAGTTCACCCCGGTACGCGGTCAGCCCGCCGTCGAGCAGCGCAGCCTCGTGCCCGGTGGCGCGCAGCATCCAGACCAGTCGCGCCGCGATGACACCGCCTGCGTCGTCGTACCCGATCACCGTGTCGTCGTCGCCGATGCCCGCCGCGGCCATGCCCGCCGCGAAGACCTCGGGATCCGGCAGCGGATGCCGGCCCTCGGCCGGCGAGGCGTGCCGGGCCAGCCAGCGATCCAAATCGATGAAGACCGCGCCCGGCAGGTGCCCGGAGTCGTACGCGGCGCGCCCCGACCGGCCGTCCAGATACCAGCGGACGTCGGCGAGGACGACCCGGCCGCCCTGCTCCCGCACCCACGCCTGGTCGACGACCGGATCGATCACGTTGACTCCTTACTTACTTGACTTACCTTGGCCGTCCGCGGGCCTACTTACTTGGGCCGTCCGCGGACCTGTGCCTGCGTGGCCGGAAACGCACCAGGGCGACGGCGACCAGGGCGACGGCCAGCACGGTCGCGGCGAGTCTCGCAGAGCCGGTGAACAGGGCCTGCCCCAACACCATGAGGAGCAGGGCCAGGCCGAAGAGCAGGTGGTACAGGGCGGCGGCGCGCACGCCGGGGAAGTTTCGCGCCGTGCTGGCGGGTGCGCGGCCGGTGACCAGCATCCTGACCCCGAACAGGGCCAGGACGAGCCCGATCACGCCGCCGACGAGGAGCGTCGCCGTACCAAGGTTCATGGCCCTCAGTCTGCGCCGCCGCCGGCGCGCTTACCGGTAGTTCGTGAACTGCAGCGCGACGCCGAAGTCCTCGGCCTTGAGCAGGGCGATGACGGCCTGCAGGTCGTCCCGCTTCTTGCCGGTGACCCGGAGCTGGTCGCCCTGGATCTGCGCCTGCACGCCCTTGGGACCCTCGTCCCGGATCTTCTTGCTGATCGCCTTGGCCTTGTCGGTCTCGATCCCCTCGATGACCTTGCAGTCGATCTTGTACGTCTTCCCGGACTGCCGCGGGTCGCCGGCCTCGAGAGACTTCAAGGAGATGTTCCGCTTGACCAGCTTCTCCTTGTAGACGTCGAGCGCGGCGACGGCCCGCTCCTCGGTCTCGGAGGTGATGGTGACGCCGTTCTCCCCCGACTTGGCGATGACGGTGCCGGTCCCCCGGAAGTCGAACCGGGTCCCGAGCTCCTTCTCCGCCTGGTGGAAGGCGTTGTCGACCTCCTGGCCGTCGACCTTGCTGACGATGTCGAACGACGGGCTGGCTGCCATGATCAGACTCCTGCTGGTGGGCCACGTATCGATGTCCGCGGAAGGCCGCGACGGGCCCCCGACATGCCGACCGTACCCGGTTGTGAATCCCGCCGTCGGTATGGCTATCCTGTTCTTCGTCGCTGCGGGGGACCGCGGCGGCATGCCCAGGCGGGTTGCCCGAGCGGCCAATGGGAGCGGACTGTAAATCCGTCGCGAAAGCTACAGAGGTTCGAATCCTCTACCCGCCACCACAGGCACAAGAAGGCCCCTCACCAGCTGAAACAGCCGGGAGGGGCCTTCTTCGTCAGTCTCATTGCGTCTCACTCGGGACCGCTTGATCTCACTGGTCGTGTCGCATACGTGTCGGCACCTTAAGGGCGTCCCCACCATCCGACCACCGGACACAGCCGGTTGGCGATGGAAACTACCTACTGCCATGTCGGCGTGCCTCCCTCGCAACGCTGACCGGAAGCCCTAACGTTTGTGTCTGCATCGTTGGCATGCTGCCCACCGCACTCAATCGGTGAGCAACCCCTGGCTCACCGATTGGTGCGCCAGAGATCCCGGCTCTCCCGGGAACTCGAAGGCGGGGGTCGCATGGAAGGCGACGCAGAGAAAGACCACACGCAGGATCACAAGGACGACCCGAAGCAGGGAGTCCAGCAGGAACCGCCGGACAACTTCTGGAGGGTTCTGCAGGGCGTCACCGAACTTGGTGCTCTGTACTTCGCGTACAAGCAGAACGAGGGCGCCGCGCAGGTCGCGCAGGCCCTCGCTCTTGTGATTCGCATGTCGCGCCGCGAGCGCTAGCGTCTGGTCGATTCTCATGAGGGGCCGCGGCTGCCACCGCGGTCCCTCGCTTATTTCCCGACCGGACGCATCCGGGGTGTCTCACATGTCAAACACTCCGTTGTGACGCCGACTGTAGCCGTTGCAGTGCATCCTCTGCACGCGAACACGCGCGAAGTATGCAAGAACAACCCGCCGACTTCCGGCGCCAGCACGTGTGCATGGCCGTGAGGAGTAAGCCTTCAAGCTAGTTGCCTTCTCCGTTCGCACTGCCGTCCCCCTCACTTCTGCTGGCACTTATAGGTACGGCCAGCGCCGCTTCGACACGGCGTTAGGCCGTTTCGTCTTGTCCGTAGATGCACTTTGCGTACACCCGCATGAGGACGTGGACGCTGGGCCCGGCCCACTCGGCGACTTGGGTCGCAGGGACGCCTGCGTTCAGCCAGAGCGACACGGCGGCATGCCGCAGGTCGTAGGGCCGCTTCGCGAGAGGGGACCGGAGTTGCGCGGGCGTGAGGGTTGCCTCGCGGGCGTCGCGCCACGCCTTGCCGTAGGAGTTGCTAGGGATGGGCTGGCCGCGCCACCGTCCTTCATGCGGAGCGCGATGGCGTCGAGGGCCTTCCTGATCAGGGCGGCGTCGGTCAGAGCGGACAGGTCGACGGTGTTGGACTCCAGCCACCGGACGGCGGTCGCCAATTCGGCCGGCGGGTCGCCGGCGTCGCGGCGAGCCTTGTTGAACGACCAGCCGTAGAGGGCGGCGCGGATGGCCTTGTCGCTCGGCACTTCCCTACTGGTCGACAGCAGAGCGGGGGTGACGGTGGCTAGCGCCTCGGCGATGCCCTTGCGGTGCTTAGCCGAGGCGCGCGGCCACTTAACGTCGACGTAGGCGATCGCGTGGTCGTACCACGAACGGGTGTTTCGGGTGCGGGCCATCGGTTCGGGCAGGCCGCACGTCTCGTCGAAGGCGACACCCTCTCGCTGGGCAACCACCAGCTTTGACCGGAAGCTGTCGGCCAGTGCCCGAGTGGCGAACGTGTCCCGGAACGGCTTCCCGGCGACGACCCAGATGACCGCATAGTGTCCGGCGTGGTCAAGGCAAGGCCCGGACCAGCAGTGATGGTCCGGGCCTTCGGCTATAAGGGCGTTTACGTGCGATCGGAGTGTTCGCACCGGCGGTGGCATCGACACGGCTTTGGGTCGACCACAGGCAGGTTTTCCTGCAGGCAGGTGCAAGTTGTTGCCTGCAGGCAGGTTACTTGGAAGACCGAGGACGCCCGGCTGCCAGGGCAGCGAGCGCGACCCGACCGAACATGAGTTCTGGCAAGATGGATGCATGAGTCTGCGCGTCAAGATCGTCTTGGCTATCACCTGCCTTTCCTTAAGCGCAGGACTCGCAGGTTGGGCCTGGTTTCTGGGCCAACAAGGGCTGGACAAGGCGGACAAGTGGTCTAGCGTTTTCGGCTCTATAGCATCCGTCCTTCTTGGCATCGCCGGTTTAATATTCGGCGTATTGAGCTGGTTCCAAACCAGATCGTCACAGCCCATAGATTCGTCGGACCCGGGTCATGGCACAAGGAACAGCTTCAACGTGCAGGCCGGCCGTGATGCATACACCGCCGAAAAGATGTTTTTCGGACACAGTCGGAATGAGTCGAGCAAGGGGCCTGATCCCGACCTCGACAGCAGAGAATGACGGCTATTCAAGGCGGAACGAATGACAGGAAGTCATAGGAGCATCAACGCCGCACGAGACGCATTCGTCGCGGATCGGCAATACTTCGGCGCCGATGCCAGCCCGCCATATTTCTTGACAAGCAAATTTCTTTCCCCACTGCCAAACTTGAAGAATCTTCCGCCTAGTCAATTGCTCGCGACTCGAAACCGTGTTGTACCCTTCGCGGGCCGCGATAGTCACATATTCGCCCTCAATGCGTGGATCGAGTCTGAGGGTCGCTTGTCGATTTGTCTTTTGCATGGTGGAGGCGGGCAGGGAAAAACGCGGCTTGCGCACGAGTTCTTCATCCAAACCGAGGCGGCGAATTGGAGCGTCCGCGCGGCACATCACATCACCGAGACACCGTATCGCGACGACTCTGCCGATGAGGACTTCCACGCCAATAGCGGCGGTACTCTCATAGTTGTGGACTATGCTGAGCGCTGGCCACTGAACGACCTTCTGTTGCTCACCATGGACCTTCAGCGCGAATTCCTAGGTAAGGTACGAGTCTTACTTCTAGCGCGTTCTTCGACTTGGTGGCACCCCTTACGTCATAGGGTTCAGCGAGAAGGATGGGCGCTGTCTCAAATACACCTGGACACCAAGAATGATCCTAGTTTCAGAACTGGGCCAATATTCGAAAAGGCACTCGAAAGATTTTCTGAAGTCCTAGAGGTTCCGAATATTGGCGCTCTTCCGGGCTACTCAGAGTTCGAGCACGTACGGCATGAATCCATCTTGTCGATTCATATGACTGCGCTAGCAACGGCCTTGGCTGCCATGGACCAAGAGTCCGCACCAACCCAGTCTGCAGGTATCTCCACATTCCTGTTCGATCGCGAGCAAGCATATTGGGAGAGGCTGAAATCTGCCAGTCGAATCTCCATACGCTTCAGCACCATGTCGCGCGCAGTGTTTGGTGCCATCTTGGTGGGCCCAACACCACACGGCGAAGGCGCCACAATGATGGACCGTGCAGGCATTTCGTCACCCACCGAGCCAGCCGATCTGATTCTAGAAGATCATCGTTCCTGCTATCCTCCATTCGACTCCACCTTGGTGCTGCAGCCGCTGTATCCCGACCGCATTGCAGAAGACTTTATAGCGATGAAGATCCCAGGCGGACCGACTGAGGACTTTTCTGACCCTTGGACAACTTCGGCGCTTGGACGGCTAGTCGAAACCAGCAGCGACCGAGACGAAGATGCCTTGCGGCGAATGCTGACCGTGCTGGTCGAGTCTTCAAGACGATGGGACCACGTAGCCGAGAGAGTCTTGATCCCGACGCTTAAATCTAATGCGTCGATTGCGTCGAGCCTTGGTGGAGCCGGCTTGATCCGCCTCGTGAGTCTGGAGAAGATTGACACGGACCTGCTTGAGGCGATCGATAAGGCCCTACCTCGTCAGCGTCTCATTGAGTTTGACGCCGCTCGCGCAGTCATCGGAACCGCGCTGTATGAGTCGCGGCTAGCATCGACCCTGGATCCTATTAAGCGCGCTCAGATTGCGACCGACCTGAGTGAAAGACTAGGAAACGCTGGCAATCGAGATGGCGCGCTCCGACTCACCCTTGAAGCTCTTAAAATGTTATCAGTGTTCGATGAACACTCGAACGGCGCCAGTCTTTTGCTAGCAGCACCTGAACTCGGGAACCTAAGTGGCCGGCTTGCTGAGCTCGACCGATTCGAAGAGTCTGCGCAGGCTGCCAAGGTAGCACTCGCTGTATATCGCCTACTGGACCGGCTAGACGCAGGATCCGTCGACGACAGAATCGGTTCAGCCCTGAACAATCTGGCCATGTCTCTCTTGAATACTGACGATGAAGACGGTGCTCTCGATGCGGCGTTGGAAGCTATTTCTATCCGTCGGAAGCTGGCCGCTAACAACGCAGTCCGGACCCTGGCCGACCTCGCGGCATCACTCGATAATGTCGGAATAATTTATCATCATCGTGACGACCTACCCAGTGCCGTCGAGGCGTCCAGCGAAGCAGTGAGGATCTTCCGTAGACTCTGGGTGCCCAAAACCGATGCTTATGCATGGGAGCTGGCCGCGTCATTGGACAATCACGGTGGATTGAGATGGGAACTCGACGATAGGGAGAGGGCCATAGAATATATCGCCGAATCGGCGATGCATTTCCGTAGATTGACAGAGGCAAACAGCGACGCTTTCAGCGTCGACCTCTATAAGTCGCTAAACAACCTCTCAAACAAGCTTTGGGATCTTGGACGCAGAGACGAGGCGATCGATGCGAAGCGCGAAGCCCTGGACGCGCTTAAAGATTCCGCAGACAGGTATCCGGATATTCATCTGGCGGATCTCGTCAGATCCTATCTTAAATTCGCCGACTGGCTAAACGAACTTGAGCAATACACTGAACTAATTGACGCCGCCGACGAGGCGCTTAAGGTTCTCTTGGTGAGACCAGTGTTCGGCGATATCGACACGGGCAGGGCCATCGCAGACGCCTACTCTTTGAAGGCAAATGCACTAGCATTTGAGGGTCATTTTGAGGAGTCCACTCGCGAGGCAACAAACATGGTCGAGGCGTACAGGCGTTTGTTGATGTTAGGTTACAACAGCAGCCTACCTTTGGCCGAAGCCATTAGGAGCGTTGCCGCCCGGCACATCGAGGGCGGCGCCTATAGCGAAGCGCACGACCTTCTGCAGGAAGCCCTAGAGATTTTGCGCCAATCCGATGACGGCAATGCTGCAACAGCGAAGATCCTTGCTGCGACGCTCAGTACCTACGCGTATCTTCAGACGAAGTCGGCGGCGGACCTGACGGGTGGGTTGAAAGCTGCGGATGCGTCGATATCAATCCTGTGGCAAATCCGTGACCAGTCCTCTGATGGAATCGCTCGATACATTGTCGGGAGCATGAGGAGTAAAGCCGAGATTCTCGAACATCTTGGACGTAGCGACGAGTCTATCGAGATTATGAATCTTTTGGAGTCGATGTCCGATCAGGAGCCGGATGACCCTAGTTGAGAACCGAGCATTTCCGGGCAGAGGGGCGAGTCTCACCCCCGGGGACCGTTCCCGCCAAGCCAAGCACGGTTGAGCAGGGAGGGGAACAGGACAACTCGGCAGACGCACCCTCTGCTCAGCGCCCTACTCCTCCGACCTCGTGCGAAACATACGGGCCTTCGTGTCGGATCTAGGTAGGCCAGGCCCGAGTAGGGGACGTTTTCGCTGGGTAGTCAACGGCTGGTCGGCGGACTGTAAATCCGTCGCGAAAGCTACAGAGGTTCGAATCCTCTACCCGCCACAGGCACACAGAACGGCCTCGAGAGCTGCGGAAACGCGCTCCGGGGCCGTTCTCGTTGAGGTCAGGCCCCGTGGAGCCGGGTCGTCGCGAGCAGACACCGGGGCGTCAATCCCGCTCAAGATGCGTGCCGGGGCCGGTCGGCAGTCGTTAGCCAGGCGGATCCTCGGTGAGCTGGTCACCTCCACACGCGAAGCCCGGAGTGCAATGGTCAACTTCGTTAGTCGACGGGACATCGGAGGCGCGTTCAAGAGTGGCAGTTGGTTTCTTGGTGTCTGCCTGCTGGTCAGCGTCGGCATCGTCATGGGCTGTTGGTACTGGGTCGTCGGGAACGCGCTCTTCGGCGACGAGTCCACGGGACTGAGAAGGGCCGCTGAGGTCGCGTTCCGCGCGGCGGTGCTGGTCACGTGCATTGCCCTGGCGCAGCAGGATGACTCTATGGCTCAGGTCGGAGGCTTCGGCGTTCTCGTCCTGGCGGGGTTCGGCTTCTTCAGGTCGGGCGAAGATGAGCCCGAGAGCGGACCCCGTCCCGGCTGAGAAGGTCCATCAGCGCGCCGGCGCATGCTGGAGGCTGGTGGACGACTCCGGAAGTGATCGACTAAGGCGTGTTTCATAACCACTCGCCGATCATGGTGATGGTCAGGACGGCTTGGAAGCGGACGGCTAACTTGTCGTAGCGGGTGGCAACACCACGGTGGCGTTTGAGGCGGGCGATGCCGTTCTCGACGGCGTGGCGCAGCCGGTAGAGCTGCGGGTCGAACTTCGGCGGGCGTCCGCCGCGTGAGCCTTTGGCTTTGCGGTGGGCGTCCTGATCGGTCTTGCTCGGGATGCACGCTTTGATCCCGCGGGAGCGCAGATATCGTCGGTTGGCGCGGCTGGTGTAGGCCTTATCGGCCAACACCAGGACCGGACGCGAGCGGGCCCGGCCGACACCGAGCCGGCTCACCCGGATACGGCGCAGGACCGGAATGAACTGCGGGCTGTCGCCGCGGTGCCCGGCGGTGACGATCATCGACAGGACTTTCTGGCCCTGTTCACAGGCCAGATGCGTTTTGGTGGTCAACCCGCCACGGGAACGGCCGAGTCCATGATCGGCCGGCTCGTCGTGGACACCGCCGGGTGGTTCCTTCTGCAGATGTCCGTCGGTGCGGGCACCGGCGGCGTGCTGGTGAGCGCGGCTGGTCATCGAGTCCACGCTGACCGTCCAGTCGATCCGGCCCTGAGCATCGCCAGCGGCTTGCAACGCCGACAGGATCCGCTCCCAGGTCCCGTCGCGCTGCCATCGGCGGAACAACCCGTAGATCGTTGGCCAGGGCGCGTACTCGGCTGGCACGTCACGCCATGGGGCACCTATCCGGATCCGCCACCGGATCCCGTCGATCAGCTGCCGTTTCTCCCACTTCGGCGGCCGACCCGTCGACGACGCGGCAGGCAGCAGCGGGGCCAGAACCGCCCACTGCCTGTCGGTCAGGTCATGCCGCCTCGTCACCGCTAAGGTGGCCACGAGGTCTCCGGTATGAAGTTCTTGCTTGGTCGCAGAACCAGATACCGGAGACCTCTTCAGTTATCGATCACCGCCACGCCGCAACTTCAGACCTCAGCGGACTTACGAAACACGCCTTAGGCGTCCGCTTTGTGATCGGATGACCGTATGGGTGTCGGTCGTAGAACGCTGCTTCGTGCTGCAGCCGCGGGTTGGGTGGGTGCCCTCGCCGCGCCGGCCAAGGCCAGCTCAGCAGCGGATGGTCGGGAGCCGCGGACGATCTATGTGGTGGGTGATTCCACGGCCTTGTCGTACGCCGTCACGGAGGTTCCGAGGGCCGGGTGGGGGCAGGCTCTTCCTGTCTTCCTCGACCCCAAGACGCTCGTCGTCAACGAGGCGGTTTCCGCGTCCAGTTCCAAGAGCTTCTCCGCCGCCGGGCGGCTCAACAGGATTCTTGCGGTCATCCGGCCCCGGGACGTACTACTCATTTCCTTCGGGCACGGCGACCAGTCCGAGAACCCCTCCCGGCACACCGATCCGTGGACGACCTTTCAGGACTACCTGCAGCTCTACATCGACGGCGCCCGGGCCACCCGGGCGCTTCCCGTGCTGGTCACCCCGGTTGAGCGGCGGCGTTTCACGAAGGACGGCGTCCCGTACCTTTCGCACGGCGAATATCCCGACGCCATGCGGGCCCTGGCCGCCGCCACTCGTACGCCGCTGATCGATCTCAGTGCTCTTTCCTTTGCCCTGTGGAGTTCGCTCGGGCCGGAGGCCACCAAGGACTACTTTCTCGAGGCGGACGACACGCATCTGCAGGCGCGTGGCGCGATCGAGGTTGCCCGGCTTGTCGTGTCGGCCGGGTGGATGCTTCCCGGCCGGGACCGGCGGGCTCTCCGGGAGCCCGACATCTCAGCGGATCTACTGGTCCGGCCGGCAACGCGGCCTGGGCCCGACCCACTCTGAGGGGAACGGCGGGAACACGAGTCAGTCGGTGACAGCGCGCGAGCCGTAGGCCGGGCCGAAGATCACCAGCAGGGCCAGGTCTTCGGTCACGTCCACGAAGCGGTGCTCCTCGCCCGCCGGTACGAAGATCACCGCGCCCGCACCCACCTCGGCCCGGCCGTCCGGGGTGACGATGGTGGCCCGCCCGGCGGTGACCACGTAGATCTCGTCCTCGGTGTGCGGGCTCTGGTCGTCGGCTCCCCCGGCCGGGATGCAGTACGTCCCCACCGACAGATCCGGCACCGTCAGGTGTTCCACCCAGTCGTTGGCCGCCCCCGCCGGCGACCTCCACACCCCCGCGCCCTTGATGATTTGCATGGCGGCAGCCTAGGGGGTGTCGAGGTACGGGCCATGCCGTTCGTCATCACGGTATACGCCTATCGAGAGGAGCACTGTCATGCGGTACGTCATGATCATCACCGGGGACGAGTCGCACTGGTTCGGGGCGGCCGCCGCTTCCGGCCTGCTCGATGAGGTCAACGCCTGGTGGCAGAAGTGGCACGACGCCGGCAAGGTCGTTCGGGGCGGTGCTGAGCTGCAGCCCTCCAGCACCGCCAAGACCGTCGGTCCCGGCGTCGACGGGCAGCCGACCGTCACCGACGGGCCGTTCCTGGAGCTGAAGGAGGTCGTCGGCGGGTTCATCCACCTGGACGCCGACGACATCGACGACGCGGTGGCCGTGGCCGCCACCTGGCCCGGCATCATCGCGGCCGGGGACCGGATCGAGGTTCGCCCGATCGTGGAGTAGTCACCAGGGCGTCGAGGCGGCGCGCCAGCAGTTCCCGTTCGGCCGGGTTCGTGGCCAGGGCCAGGGCTCGGCGTGTCGCCTCGATCGCCTCCGGTTCGCGGCCCAGCCGGCTCAGCAGGTCGGCCCGGGTCGCGTGCCAGAGGCGGTAGCCCGCGAGCCGGTCCGCCAGGTCGTCCACCTCGGCCAGCGCGACCGCCGGACCGTCGACATAGCTCGTGGCGACCGCCCGGCCCAGCAGGACCACCGGCGACGGACGCATGATCCGCAGGTGGTCGTAGAGCTTGCGAAGCGCGATCCAGTCGGTGTGCTCGTAGGACGGGGCCGCCGCATGCTGGGCGGCGATGGCCGCTTCCAGCTGGTACGGGCCGGGGCGATCGTGACCGGCCGCACGGGCCAGCCGCCGTACCGCGGTGTGGATCAAGGTTTGGTCCCAGCGGGACCGGTCCTGGTGCTCGAGCAGCACCAGCCGCCCCTCGGCGTCGAAGCGGGTGCCGGAGCGGGCCTCGTGGAGTTCGAGCAGCGCGACGAGGCCGGCCGCTTCCGGCTCGGCAGGCATCAGAACGCTCAGCTGCCGGGCCAGTTCCAGGCCTTCGCGGGCCAGGTCGCGGCGTTCGTGAGCGTCGCGGGACGAGGCCAGGTAGCCCTCGTTGTAGATCAGGTAGACGACAGCGAGCACGGCCGGCAGCCGGGCGGCGCACTCCTGGGGCGGGGGTGGCTCGAAGCGGACGCCGCTGTCCCGCAGCCGGCGTTTCGCCCGGGTCAGGCGTTGCGCCATGGTCGTCGCCGGCAGCAGGAACGCCGCGGCGATCGTCTCCGCCGGCAGGCCGGCCACCGCGTTCAGGGTCAGCGCGAGCTGGGCCGGTTCGGCGAGCGCCGGATGGCAGCAGGCGAAGATCAGGGCGAGCCGGTCGTCGCCGGTCGGTTCCGGTGGCGGGGTGCTCGCCAGAGCGGCGAGTTTGTCGCGGCCGGTGGCCTCGCGGCGGAGCCGGTCGACGGCCTTGCGCCAGGCAGTGGTGACCAGCCAGCCGGCCGGGTTGTCCGGTACGCCGTCGGCCGGCCAGCGGTTCAGGGCCTCGGCGACGGCGTCCTGGAGGGCCTCCTCGGCCCGGTCGAGGTCGCCGAGGCGGCGGGCCAGCACGCCGAGCATCCCGGCCGAGTCGGTTCGCCAGACCTCGTCCAGCACCGTCCGCGCGTCACCCACCCGGCCAGTCTGCCGAGTCCCGGCCCAATCCGCCGAGCCCCGCCCGGTCCGCCAAGCCAGACCCGGTCCGCCAAGCCGACCCGATCCGCCAAGCCGACCCGATCCGATCCGCCAAGCCGACCCGATCCGCCGAGCCGGCCCGATCCGCCGAGCCGGCCCGGTCTGCCGGGCCGAGTTTCAGTCCGGTCGGTTGCCGAGCCGTGGACCTTCGCCCGGCGGGGCGTCGTCGTCGCGCCGCGGCCGGCGGCGGACGAGCGCCACCACTACAACCACCAGCGCGATCATCGCCACGTGGGCCACGACCACGCCGGCCACCTGGAGCGGCTCCATCAGAGCTTGAGCTTGCGGCGGATGTCCGCCCGCAGACCCTCGGGCAGGTCGTCGAGCTCCAGATACTCCCGCAGCCGGCCCGAGTCGTGCATCCACGCGTGATAGCTGTCGCCGATCGTCACCCCGTGCGCGGGACGGTTCAGGATCCGTACCTCGTCACCGGCCCGGACGTCGCCCGGCCGCACGACCCGCAGGTACGCGCCCGGCCGGCGTTCCGCCGCGAACCGCTTCACCCAGCGGGGCTCGCCCATCTTCCACTGGAACGTCGCGCACGGGATGCGTCCGAACGTCGTCTGCAGCACCAGCTCGTCGCCGATGGCCCAGGTCTCGCCGAGGACCGCGCCGTTGACGTCGAGGCCTTCGGTGGTCAGGTTCTCGCCGAAGATGCCGCCCGGCAGACTGCGGCCGAGCTGCTGCTCCCACCAGTCGTAGTCCTCCCGGGCGTACGCGTAGACCGCCTGGTCGTCGCCGCCGTGGTTGTCGATGTCGAAGATCTGGTCGCCGACCAGGCCGCTGTGCAGGCCGGTCCGTTTCGGGCCGGGGGCGCGCACCGGGACCGGGTGGTCGACCGGCTGCTTGTTGATGCCGGTGATGCCGACGTTCTTGGCATCGCTCTTCTCGGGGACGGCCAGGTTGACCTGCAGGACGGTGGCTCTGCTCATGCGGGGAACTCCACGGTGCGGCGGTCCTCGATCGGGGTGTAGCCGAGGCGTTGGTAGAGGGCGTTGCTGGTCGGGTTGCCCAGGTCCGTGAAGAGGACCACGTCGGTGGCACCGGCGGCCAGCGCGGCCCGGGTGACTGCCACCGTAGCGGCACCCGCGTAGCCCTGGGCGCGGTGCTCGGGGGGCGTGTAGACCGCCTGCACCCGCACCATGCCGGCGGCCGGCCTGGTGATCCCGGCCATCGAGACCGGGCGGCCGTCGACCTCCCAGAGCAGCAGGCCACCGTGCGAGAGCTTGTCGTCGACGAACTCGGCCGAGGGGTCCGCATCCTCGCCGAGGTCTTCCTGGAACGCGATCATCCAGTCGATCAGCAGGTCGCGGTCGCGGGCCTCGGCGACCCGGCCGGCGCCGGGAGCCGACGGGTCGGGCGGGGTCAGGTCGGCGAGCCGGTACAACCGCTGGCGGCCGGTGACCCGCGGGGCGACGCCGGTGAGGCGCTGCCATTCGGTGGCGAACGCCTCCACCACCTTCTCCGGCCCCGCGATGCCCGGCAGGTCCGTCCCGGCGAGGCTGACGGCCAGCTCAGCGGCGGCCGCCGGGGACATCTCGGAGAGCAGAGCACCGCGCGGCGGCGTACGCAAAAAAGCCCCGTCCCCACACCAGCCGAACACCGCCGCGCCGTCGCCGAAGGCGTGCGGCCCGCGGTCCCGCAGCGTCCCGGTGATCGTCAGCAGCACGGTGTTCTCCACCGGGCGGGCGCGCAGGAACTCCCCCGCCCCGCTCAGGAACTCGTCCACGTTGTTGGTGATGTGCCAGGCCATGCCGTCATCCTCGGCCCCGCCGGAGCCCGGCGCATCCCTAATTCGGCAGGCCCCACGCCTTCGCGATACGAGCCAGCGAATCCCGCCGCGTCGCCGGGTCGTAGACCGTGCCGGCCAGGATGAGCTCCTTGGCCGCGGTCCGCTCGACCAGCTCGTCCAGCGCCTGCACCACTTCCTCGGCGGTGCCCGCGTACTGGGTGCCGGGGAGCTGGTCGAGCACCTGGCGGTCGAGGTCGGACAGCTCGCGGGTCGCGGCCTGCTCGGGCGAGACGATCGGGCCGAGCCGGCCGGTGCGCAGGCTCAGCGCCATGATCCGGCTGGGGCCGGCCAGGAACTGCGCCTCCTCGTGCGTCTCGGCAGCGATCACCGAGGCGCTGACCATCAGGTGTGGCTCGGGGAAGCGCGGCGACGGCTTGAAACCGTCGATGTACAGCCGGGCGGCGGTGTCCACGTCGGAACTCATGGCGAAGTGGTACGCGTAACAGAACGGCAGCCCGAGCGCCGCCGCCACCTGGGCGCCGTACGTCGACGAGCCGAGCATCCACACCTCGGGGTAGGTCGTCGGGGCCGGCGTCGCCCGCAGCCTCTCGATCCGCTCGGGGGCGACCCGGTCGTCGCCGAGCAGCGCGAGCACCATGCCGAGGTGGTCGGGGAACTGCTCGACGGTCAGGTGCGGCGACACCCCGCGCAGGGCGGCCGCCGTGGCCTGGTCGGTGCCGGGCGCGCGGCCGATGCCGAGGTCGATGCGGTTCGGGTGCAGGGCCTCCAGCAGCGCGAACTGCTCGGCCACCACGAACGGCATGTGGTTGGGCAGCATGACGCCGCCGGAGCCGACCTTGATCCGCCGGGTGTTCGCCGCGAGATGGGCGATCAGCACCGGCGGCGAGGTGGACGCGACGGCCGGCATGTTGTGGTGCTCGGCGACCCAGAACCGCGAGTAGCCGAGGTCGTCGGCGGCCTGGGCGATCTCGGTGGTCCCGCGCAGGGCGTCGGTGCTGTCGTGACCCTCGCGGACGGTGGCGAGATCGAGCACGGACAGGGGTACGCGACTCATGAGGTGATCCGTTCCGGAAGAGATGGGGTGACGAAGGCGAAACCGGCGCGGACCAGCTCGTGCAGGCCGGTGATGCCGGTGTCGGCGTCCCAGTGCGGGCAGGAGGTGTTCAGCACCGTGCGGGCGGCGTTGATGGTCAGGTCGAGCCGCAGGTTGTCCAGGTCGGCGTGGCCGGCGGCCCAGTCCCGGACCGCGACCCAGAACTGGTCGGCCAGTTCCCGGGAGCAGCCGGCCAGCTCGGGCGAGGCGAGCCGGACCCGGCGCTGCAGCAGCATCCGGTCGGCCACGGCCGTGGTGTAGCCGATCAGGACCTCGCGCAGCGACGACCAGAGCGGCTCGCCGGCCGGGCGCTCGGCCAGCAGCATGGCCCAGAGGGCGGGGTCGTCGGGGTCCGGGTCGAAGACGACCGACTCCTTGCCCGCGAAGTAGTTGAAGAACGTGCGCCGGGAGATGCCGGCGGCGGCCACGATGTCGTCGACCGACACGGCGTCGAAGCCGCGCTCGGTCATCAGCCGCAGCGCGACCGCGTGCACGAGACGCCAGGTCTCGCGTTTCTTACGCTCGCGGACGGGACTGGAAAGGACCACAATCCCGACCGTACGCCGGTTGCACTCGGTGCAACTTGCACTCGGTGCATGAACTGCGCCACACCCGCCAGGGTCAGCGCCGGCGCTGCTGCCGCCGGATCGCCTGCACGCCGACAGTGGAGGCGCCCAGGGCCGCCCCCGGCACCAGCAGCCAGATCGGCCACGGATAGACGTACCCGTCGACGGTGACCGCGACCAGGAACCAGACCATCAGGTTGACGGCGGCGACCGCGCCCCAGATCGTCCACAGCACGAGCAGCGCCATCGGCAGCTTGCGTTCCGCGCGGCGCACGTCGGCGGCCTTGCGAGCGCTCACCTCGGCCGCACTCACCCCGGGCCGCGGCAGGTCGGCGACGATGATCAGCAGCTCGGCGTAGGTCCGGGCGGCGTACGCCTGGCGCACCCGGTCGTCGTACTCGTCCAGCGAGAGACGGCCCTCGTCGAGAGCCGTCTTCAGCTGGTCAGCGATCTTGTGCCGGTCGGCGTCGGCCGCCCGCAACGTCTCGGCATCACGGTGCGGCACGACGTCCTTGGCCATGACAGCAGGTTAGTGGAGCTGCACGCCCTGCTCTAGACCTGAACCTGCCCGCCGTCCACAAAGACCTCACTGCCGGTCATGAAGCTGCTCTGCGACGAGGCGAGGAAGAGCGCGGCGTTCGCGATCTCGTCCGGGTGACCCATCCGGCCCATCGGCACGTCCGCCGTGAGCTGCTCGTGCAGGGCGGCGACCTGGGTGGCGTCGGCCGCGAGCCCGCTGAGCCCGGGGGTGTCGGTCGGGCCCGGCGTCAGCGTGTTGACCCGGATGCCGCGGCCGGCCAGCTCCGCGGCCCAGGTGCGGCCGAAGGAACGGATGGCGGCCTTGCCCGCGGCGTACGCGCCGAAGGCCGGCGAGCCCCCGGCGGCCGAGGTGGACCCGGTCAGGATGATCGAGGAACCGTCCTTGAGCAGGGGCAGCGCCTTCTGCACCGTGAAGATCGTGCCCCGGACGTTGCGGTCGAACGAGCCGGCCAGGTGCTCCGGCGTCGTCTGCTCCAGGGTGGCGAACTCGCCGCCACCGGCGTTGGCGAAGACCACGTCCAGCGAGGTGATCCCGGCGAAGAGGCGGTCCAGGTCGTCGGGGTCGCTCGCGTCGCCCTGCACGCCGGTCGCGTTCGGGCCGAGCTGGGCCACGGCGTCGTCGAGCTCCCGCTTGCGGCGGCCGGTGATCACGACCCGCGCCCCCTCCGCGGCGAAGCGCTTCGCGGTGGCCAGGCCGATGCCGCTGGTGCCGCCGGTGACCAGGGCCGTCTTGCCGTCGAGCTGTCCCATGATGTTCCCTCCGAATAATGTACCGCTCGGTACAGAAAGAACGCTACACCGTTCCGTACCGAGCGGTACAGTAATGTGATGAGCACTGCACCGGAGCGCGGGCGGCCACGCGGGTTCGACACCGCGGTCGCTTTGATGCGCGCCAAGGAGGTCTTCTGGAAGTACGGCTACGAGGGCGCCTCGATGGCCGAGCTCACCGCGGCGATGGGCATCAGCAAGCCCAGCCTGTACGCGGCCTTCGGCAGCAAGGAAGAGCTGTTCAAGCAGGCCCACCGGCTCTACGCGGAGCAGGACATGGCGTACACCCGGGACGCCCTCGAGCAGCCGACCGCGTACGAGGTGGCGGCGGCGCTGCTGCGCGACAACGTCCGCGCGGTGACCCGGGAGGGCACTCCGCCCGGCTGCCTGTCGATCCAGGGCGGCACGGCCTGCGGTGCCGGCAACGCCGACATCTCCGCGTACCTGGCCCACAGCCGGCTCGCCGGCGAGGCCGCGCTGGCCGCCCGCTTCGCCCGCGCGGTGGACGAGCATGACCTGCCCGCCGCCACGGACCCAGCTGGGCTGGCCCGCTTCGTGATGATCGTGGCGGAGGGCCAGGCGGTGCACGCCGCCGCCGGCATCGGCCGGGAGCAGCTGGAGCAGTCGACCGAGCTGGCCCTGCGGGCGTTTCCTCAGCCCGGCGCGGAGCACTGACGACTCAGGGCAGCCGCTCCAGGTGCGCGGTCGAGCCGTCCAAGGGGTCAGCCGCCCCGCGGCCGGGCGGCTGCTCCCGCATGGCCGGCAGCAGCCGGGCCACGTCCTGCGCGGCGCGGGACCGCGCGGCGACCATCTCGTCGGCCCGTCCGAGCGCGCCGCCCGGCCGGCCCGCGACCGCGGCCGCGGCGAGAGCCAGGACGCCGGCCAGCGCGAACGCCCACCGCGCGTCACCCGACCGGTCGACGACCGTCCCCGCGGCGGCACTGCCGACCGCGCTGGCGGTGACCGCCATGGTGATCACCCAGGTGTAGGCCTCGTTCAGCACCTCGCCCGGGGCGATCCGGCTGACCAGGTTGTTCTCCACGGTCAGCGCGGGTGCCATCGCGATGCCGCCGACGACCAGCACCACCGCCAGCCACCAGGGTCCCGGCGCGGCGATCAGCGCCAGGAAGCCGATCCCGATCGCCGCCAGCAGGAGGGCGTACCGGCGGCTCGGTTCCGTGGCCGGGCGGCGGGTCCCGAAGTACACGCCGCCGCAGGTGCTGCCCAGCGCCCACACGCCCAGCAGCACCCCGCCGAGGCCGGCGCCACCGCCGTGGGCAGCGGCGAAGGCGGGCACGCCGACGGTGACCGCGCCGAAGCCGCCTCCCAGCAGCCCAGTGCAGAGCAAGAGCGTGCCGAACCCGGGAGTCCGGCGCATCGGGCGACGGGTCATCCGCCGGGGGAACCGCAGCACCGGCACCCGGGCGACCGCCAAGCCGCCGAGCAGCGTGACCGCCGCCGCGACCAGCAGAGCCGGGCCGTAGCCGAGCCGGAGCACGGTCAGCGCGGCGACCAGCAGCGGGCCGATGACGTAGATCAGCTCGAACAGCGACGTCTCGGCCGCCAGCGAGGCCTGCCGTACGCGTGGCCCGACGAGGCCTCCGGTCATGGTTGTCCAGGCTCCGCGGATCGCCCCGGTCAGCGGCGGATAGGTGGCCCCCGCGATCGCCGAGACGACCAGCAGCAGCGGTAACGCCGCGCCGGTCAGCAGGGCCAGCGCGCTCAGGACGAGGGCGTGGGCCAGCGCGCAGAGGCGCAGCACCGGTGCGGGGCCGATCCGGTCGGCGACGCGTGCGGTCAGCGGGTTGACCACTGCGCCGGCGAGCGCGTAGCAACCCGCGGCGAGGCCACCGGCGGCGTACCGGCCGGTGGCCTCCTCGACGAGCAGCAGCAGGGCGAGCGGGGTCATGGCGATGCCGAGCCGCGACACCATCCCGGCCACCAGGAGCGTGGGGGCGTACGGAATCCGCCATACCGTCCGATAACGACCTGCTGCCATCACCGGAACGTAACGGCGCGGAGCGGCAATCCCGCCGTCTATCAGGCTAAAGGGGTGATGACGACAATCCGACAGGCGTCAGTGCGCCGCCGCCATCGCCTGCTCCAGGCGCTCGGCCGCGCGCCGGTCCGCCCGGGCCATGGGTCCGGTCGGCACGGCGGCCACCAGCGAGGCCAGGACCAGCACCGCGGCTGCGAAGACGAAGGCCCACGGCAGCCCGCCCGGCTGGTCCACGATGGCCCCCGCCACCGCGCCACCGGCCGCGCTGCCCGCCACGGACACGGTGACCACCCAGGTGTACGCCTCGTTCAGCATGCCGGCCGGGGCGATCCGGCCGACCAGGTTGTTCTCCACGGTCAGGGCCGGGGCGATCGTCGCGCCGCCCACGACCAGGGCGATGCCCAGAGACAGCGGATTCGGCATGGCGGCGAGCACCAGGAAACTCAGGGCGACCGCGCCGAGCAGCCAGGCGAACTGCCGGGGCAGGGCCATCGCGGGCCGCCGGGTGCCGAACCAGATGCCGCCGATCGCGCTGCCCACGCCCCAGACACCGAGCAGGACACCGCCGAGGCTGTCACCGCCGCCGTGCTGGCCGGCGTACGCGGGCACGATCACGCCGGCGGCGCCGAAGGCCGTACCGAGCGCGGCGACACAGACCAGCAGGGCGCCGAAACCGCCCACCTTGAGCGGGCCCAGGCCCCGGGTCGTGTCGGCGTCCACGTGGCGCACCCAGTGCCGCATGATCGGCAGCGACGCGATCCACAGGGTGCCGGCGAAGGTCGCCACGGCCGAGGTGGCCAGCGCGGTCGCCGGGTCGTGGGTGACCACGAGCAGCGCCGCGACCAGCATCGGGCCCAGCACGAAGACCAGCTCGAACAGCGACGTCTCGGCGGCCATCGCGGCCTCCCGCAGGCCGTGCCGCCCGCTGCCCACCGCGGTGGCGTCGGTCCAGGCCCGGCGGATCGCCGCGGTCAGCGGCGGGTACGTCGCACCGGCCAGCGCCGACGCCACGAAGATGCCCGGCAGCGCCGCCTCGCCACCCCGGCTGACCAGCAGCAGGCCGACCAGGGCGAGCGGATGCAGCACCGCGGTCGTCCACAGCACCGGGGACGGGCCGATCCGGTCGGCCAGGCGCCCGGCGACCGGGCTGATCGCGGCGCCGGCCAGCGCGTACATGCCGCCGGCCAGGCCCGCGGCGGCGTACCGGCCGGTGGTCTCCTGGACGAGCAGCAGCAGGGCGAGCGGGGTCATGCCGATGCCCAGGCGGGCGAGGATGCCGACGATCAACAGGACCCGGCCGCCCGGCATCTGCCACACGCCAAGGTACTGACGCAGTGCGGTCATCAGGTCCTACCTCCTTCGTCGCGAGCCCCGAACGTAACCGGCCCCGAGCGCTTAACACACGTGAAATACAGCTGGGTGTCACAGACGTCACCCCCGCCTCGGCACGCGAGACGGGGGTGACGGTGGTGCGGGGTCAGCGCTGGAACTGCACCGGCCCGGTGCCGGTGATCGCGGCCAGCTGGTGCAGCCGCTTGATCCGCTCGGCCATCGGCGGGTGCGTCGAGAACAGCGACGCGATGCCGCCGCCGCGCAGCGGGTTGGCGATCATCAGGTGCGCCGAGGTGGCGAGCTGACCGTCGGCCGGCAGCGGCAGCCGCTGCGCGCCGTACTGGATCTTCTCCAGCGCGCTGGCCAGGGCCAGCGGGTCCCGGGTCAGGGTCGCGCCGGACGCGTCGGCCTGGTACTCCCGGTTGCGGCTGATGGCGAGCTGGATCACCGACGCGGCCAGCGGGCCGAGGATCAGCATGAGCAGCAGCGACGCGGGGTTCGGGCCGTCCTCGTCGTCCGAGCCGCCGAACGGCAGGAAGATCGCCAGCTGGGCGGCCATGGTGATGATGCCGGCCAGCGCCGCGGCGACGCTGGAGATCAGGATGTCCCGGTTGTAGACGTGGGAGAGCTCGTGGCCGATGACGCCGCGCAGCTCACGCCGGTCCAGCAGCTGGGTGATGCCGACGGTGACCGCCACGGCGGCGTGCTGCGGGTTGCGGCCGGTCGCGAACGCGTTCGGCTGCATCGCCGGGCTCACGTACAGGCGTGGCATCGGCTGGCCCGCCTCCGTGGCGAGCTCGCGCACGATCTGGTGCAGCGCGGGGAACTCGGCCTCGGAGACCGGGCGGGCCCGCATGGACCGTAGGGCGATCTTGTCGGAGAAGAAGTAGCTGCCGGCGTTGAGCGCCAGCGACAGGACGACGGCGAAAACCAGCCCGCCGCTTCCTCCGAGCCAGTAGCCGACGGCCAGGATCATGGCGGTGAGCAAGCCCAGCAGAGCGGCCGTCTTGAGGCCGTTGTGATGGCTGTGCACGATGGTGCTCCTTCGACGTTGGGGCCGGTGGGCCCACGTCTCATGGAACATCGGAAGGGTGTGGATTCATCCAGCTGTAGCTGTGAGTTCGCTGTAGGTGATCATCGATACACCCGGGTCAACCGAGCAGGGCGTCGAAGATCCACTGTGGTGCGAAGCCCAGGACGACGGTGACCGTGACAGCCACCGCGACCGCCGCGGCCACTGGGCGGGGCACCGGCACCCGAGGGTGGGTGGCCGCCTGGAGCAGCTCCGGGTCGGCGATCGCGGTCACGGTGGATCCGGTCGCCGCCGGCTCGGCGGCGGGGAGGTCGGCGAAGTGGACGCCCATCGGCGCGGGGCGGGTGTAGAGCAGGGCGGCCACCCGGACGTAGTAGGCCAGGGCGATGAGGGCGTTCAGGGCCACCACCGCAGCCAGCCAGCCCCAGCCCGCGTTGATCAGGGCGGCGATCACGGTCACCTTGGCGAACAGACCGGCCAGGCCCGGTGGCAGGCCGGCCAGACCCGCGAGGGCCAGCACGAGCGCCGCGCCCAGCCAGGGCTGACGACGAGCCAGGCCGCGAAGATCCGCCAGCTCGCCACCGTCGGCGGACGGCCCGCGCAGGGCCACCACCACGGCGAACGCCACGAACTCGAGCACGACGAAGAAGACCGCGTACGCGATCGCCGCCGGCACCCCGGCCGAGCCCACCGCCAGCGCCGCCAGGATGTAGCCCGCCTGGGCCACCGACGACCAGGCCAGCAGCCGTACCGTCCGGGTCTGGCGCAGGGCGACCAGGTTGCCCACCGTCATGGTCAGCACGGCCAGGACCGCCACCAGCGGCCCGGTGTCCAGCCGCTGCACGACCGCGGCCAGGGCCACCACGCCGCCGAGCTTCGAGGCCGTCGACAGGTACGCCGCCACCGGCACCGGTGAGCCGTCGTAGGTGGCCGGCGCCCAGGCGTGCAACGGGACCGCCGCCACCTTGAACGCGAAACCGATCACCAGCAGCGCAGCGCCGACCGCCCCCAGCGGCGCGAGCGGGCCCGACCCCTCGGTGAGCACGGCCAGGTGCAGCACGCCGGTGGACGCGAACAGCAGGGCCGCGCCTAGCAGGGCGATCGCCGTGGAGATCACGCTGACCAGGAAGAAAGTGACCGCGGCCGAGGCGCCGGTGGTCGTCACCCGCTCGCGGCAAGCGAAGCGGCGCAGGCCCACGAGCACGTACAGCGGCAGGGTCAGCGTCTCCAGCCCGACGATCAGGGTGATCAGGTCGCCCGCGTACGCGATGACCACTCCCCCGGCCATCGAACTGGTCAGCAGGAAGCAGAACTCGCCGGCCGGGGCGATGCCCGCGCGCAGCGCCGGGGCCGACAGCGCGAGCACCCCGATCGTCAGCGCCGCGAACAGCACCGCCACCACCGCCGCCTGCGGGCCGCTCACCCAGGAGCAGTGCTCGGCGCCGCAGAAGGTCGAGGCCGGGCGCAGCCCGAGCGCGACCGCCCCGCCGATCGTGGCGAGCCCGCCGACGATGCCCGCCGGCAGCACGAACCGGCCGAAGGCCAGCTCCAGCACCAGGACGAGCAGCGCGGTGCCGCCCGCCGCGTAGAGCGGCAGCAGGGCGAAGTGGTTCACGGTCTGGGTCATGGCAGGGCTCCGGTCAGGGCGGCCACCGGGTCGGCGGTCGCGGCGAGCACCAGCGCCGGCACCAGCCCGATGGCCAGGGCGAGCAGCACCAGCGGCGACCACGCCAGCCATTCGGGGCGGGTGATGCCCGCGAAGCCGGCCACCGCCGGGCTCGCCGGGCCGTGGGTGACCCGGCGCAGCAGCCGCAGGAAGTACGCCGCGGTCAGGGCACCGCCGATCGCCGCCAGCACGGCCAGCGTGATCCACAAGGGGCCGCCGCGTTCGGTGGCGGCCACCACGGCGAACGCCTCGCCCCAGAAGCCGGCCAGGCCGGGCAGCCCGAGCGAAGCGATCGACGCGAAGGCGAGCAGGCCGGCCAGCCGCGGCGCGGTCTCCCGCAACCCGCCGAGGTCGGCCAGGGCGCCGGTGTGGGCCCGGTCCTTGATCGCGCCGGCCAGGAAGAACAACAGGCCGGTGATGACGCCGTGGGCCACGTTGCCGACCAGCGCGGCCTGCAGGCCGGTCGCGGTCAGCGTCGCGATGCCCAGCAGCACGAAACCCATGTGCCCGACGCTTGAGTAGGCGATCAGCCGCTTCAGCTCGGTCTGGCGCAGGCACACCAACGACCCGACGAGGATTGCGGCAACGGCGAGGACCCCGAGCACCGGGGCGGCCCAGGCCGCGCCGAGCGGGGCCACTCCCACGCCGACCCGGATCAGGCCGTACGTGCCCATCTTCAGCAGCACGCCGGCGAGGATCACGCTGCCGACCGTGGGCGCCTCGGTGTGCGCGTCCGGCAGCCAGGTGTGCAGCGGCCAGAGCGGCGCCTTCACCGCGAACGCGACGGCGAACAGGGCGAACGCTGTGTACTGCACTGTGCGGGACAGGCCGGTGCCGCCGGTCAACGCCAGCAGGTCGCCGGTGCCGGCCGCGATGACGACGGTGAAGACGCCCAGCAGGAGCAGCAGCGAGCCGAACAGGGTGTAGAGCACGAACTTGCGGGCCGCGCGGCGGCGGTCCGGGCCACCCCAGCCGGCGATGACCGCGTACATCGGCAGGAGGACGACCTCGAAGAAGATGAAGAACAGCACGAGGTCCAGGGCCAGGAAGGTGCCGAGGATGCCCACCTCGAGCACCAGCAGCAGCGCCGCCAGCGTCCGGCCGCGACCGCCGTCGGGCACCTTGGCCACCGTGTACGCGCAGCAGAGCAACGTCAGCAGCCCGGTCAGCACCACCAGCGGGTACGAGATCCCGTCGACGCCGAGATGGAAGTCGACCCCGAGCGACGGCACCCACGACGCGGACACGTCGATCCACGGCACCAGAGCCGGCGGCCCACCCGTGTACGCGGACAAGCCGTAATCCGCATCCGGCACCACGAGCAGCACGGTCAGCACGAAGGTGACCGCCGCGAACAGGGTCGCCACGATCCGGGCGCCGCGGTCGTGGCGGGCCGGCAGCAGCGCGACGACCGCCGCACCGAGGGCCGGCACCGCCAGCACCGAGACGAGCAGCACCTGCGCGAGCGTGGTCATGAGGCTGCTCCGTAGATCGCCGCGACGACCCCGAGCACGAGCGCGCCGGCGAAGACCGCGACCACCGCCCGGGGCAGCGCCGCGCGGTGGGCGTTCGCCAGCACGACGCCGAGCCGGGTGGTGGATGAGCCGGTGCCCTCCACGGCCGCGTCGACCACCCGCTCGTCGAGCAGGCGCAGGGCGGTGGCGAGGGCGCGTACCGGGCGTACCACCAGGCGGTCCTGCACGTCGTCGAGCCGGAAGCCGGCGGCGAACAACGGCCGCAACCGGCCCAGGGCCTGCGCCGGATCCACGCCGGGCGCGGTGTGCCACAGCCACCACGAGCTGCCGGCGCCGAGCGCGAGCAGGACCAGCGGCAGCACGATGCTGATCTCCAGGTGCGGGGCCTCGAGCTCCAGCGCGCTGCGGAAGCCGGGCAGGAAGGCGGCCAGCCCGAGCAGCGCCGCGGGGATCGCGAGGAGCTGCACCGGCCACAGCATCAGGCCGGGCGGATCGTGCGCGGCGCCGGGGCCACGCTCGTAGCGGGCGTCGTCGAAGCCGACGTGCCACTCGTCGGTGCGGGACCGGGCGTGGCCGAAGAAGGTGCGCAGCAGCAGGCGGGTCGCGTACCAGGCGGTGATCGCGACGCCGAGCAGCCCGGCCACCCAGACCATCCAGCCGACCCAGGCCGGGGCCGGGCCCTGGCCGTCGGCCGCGTGTGCGGCGGCGACCAGAACGTTCTCCTTGGACCAGAAGCCGGCCAGGGGCGGCAGCCCGGCCAGCGCGCCGAGCCCGATCACGAACGCCCAGAAGGTGCGGGGCAGATGCGTGCGCAGGCCGCCCATCCGCGATATCAGGTTGGTGCCGACCGCGTGGATCACCGCGCCGGCCGCGAGGAACAGCAGCGCTTTGAACGCGGCGTGGGTGAGCAGGTGGAACAGGGCCGCGGCGGGCGAGCCGACGGCCAGGGCGCCGGTCATGTAGCCGATCTGCGAGACCGTGGACCAGGCCAGCACCCGCTTGAGGTCGTCCTGGGCGGTCGCGGCGAGCGCGCCGAGCAGCAGGGTGATCGCCGCCATGACACCGAGCGTCGCCAGCGCGCCGGGCGAGCGGGCGAAGAGCGGGAAGAGGCGGAAGACCACGTACACGCCTGCGGCGACCATCGTGGCCGCGTGGATCAGGGCGGAGATCGGCGTCGGGCCGGCCATCGCGTCCGGCAGCCAGGTGTGCAGCGGGAACTGGGCGCTCTTGCCCGCCACGCCGGCCAGGATGAGCAGCAGCGCCACGGTCAGATGGGCCGGTGAGCTCGCCAGCACGGCGGAGATCTCGAAGCTGCCGGCCGAGACGCCGAGCAGCGCGATGCCGAGCAGGAAGCCGACGTCGCCGACCCGGGTCACCAGGAACGCCTTGACCGCGGCCCGGGGCGCCTCGGGCAGCCGCCGGTCGTGGCCGATGAGCAGATACGAGCAGACGCCCATCACCTCCCAGCCGACCAGCAGCATGATCAGGTCATTGGCCGACACGACCAGCAGCATCGCCCCGGTGAAGATGCTGATCTGCGCGGCGTAGGGCGCGTAGCGCGGGTCATCGTGCAGGTAGCCGACCGAGTAGATCTGCACGAAGAGCGCGACCACGGTGACAGCGAGCGCGACGTAGAGGGCGGCCGGGCCGAGCGAGACGCCGAAGGTGATCGGCAGATCGCCGAAGCGCACCGCCTGCACCCCGAACTCGACCGGATCGTCCGCGACCACCAGCAGGAAGACCGCGTCGGCAAGGGCGAGCGCGGCGCCCGCGATGCCGAGCCCGGCGGCCCGGCGGCGTCGCGCGCGGCCGCCGTCGCCGGCCGGCAGCAACAGACCCAGGAGCCCGGCCAGCACCGGTACGCCGAACAGCGCCGTCCCGAAGACCTCCGCGATCACCGGCTGACCTGCTCGTCCTCGTGGTGCAGGGCGACCTCGTCGACGTGCACCGCCCGGCGCATCCGGTAGTACTGCAGCACGATGGCCAGGCCCACGCCCACCTCGGCGGCGGCCAGCACGATCACGAACAGGGCGAACACCCCGCCGGAGTGACCGGGCCTGCCGTTGGGATACGCCCAGGACTCGATCTGCACGCCGACCAGGGAGGCCCGGACCGCGGCGTCAGCGGTCACGAAGATCAGGTTGACCGCGTTGAGCATCAGCTCGACCGCCATCAGCACCAGGATCGCATTGCGCCGACGCAATACGCCGTAGACGCCGAGCCCGAACAGCAGCGCACCCGTCACGTACGGGATCACGGCATGCATCAGGCCTCATCCCCCTTGCGGGCGCCGATGTCCGGACGCGACAGCACGATCGCACCCACCAGGGCGGCGAGCAGCAGGATGGACAGCACCTCGAACGGCAGCACCCACTGGCCGAAGATCTGGGTGCCCATCCGCTCCGCGGTGCCCGGGGCGGGCCGGTCGTAGAGCGTCCAGCGGAACGCGTCGGCCAGCAGCGCCGCCAGGCCCAGCCCGACCCCGCCGCCGACGATCAGCGCCGGCCAGGCCGGGCGATCCAGGTCGCGGGAGGGGCCGATCGGCGCGCGGGTCAGCATGACCGCGAACAGCAGCAGCACGACCACCGCGCCGACGTAGACCAGGATCTGCACCCAGGCGACCAGCTCGGCCCCGAGGACCAGGTAGAGCCCGGCGACCGCGCCCAGGCTGATCACCAGGTAGAGCCCGGAACGGACCAGGTGGGTGCTGGTGACGACCGCCGCGCCCGAACCCACCGCCACAGCTCCGAGCGCGAGCAGCAGCACGTCGGCGACCGTCACTTCTCCGGCTCCGGGCGTGCGGCGGGACGCGCGGTCTTGGCCGGGGTCGCCGCACCGGGGCCGGCGGCCTTGCGCGCGGCGGTGGCCTCCTCCTTCGACGGCTCGCCGAGCACGTCGTGGGCCGGCGGCGGCGGAACCGTCTGCATCCAGTCGCCGAGGCGGTTCTTGTCGTGCAGCAGGTTCAGCACGTCGGTCTCCGCGTACTCGAACTCAGGGGTCCAGTGCAGCGCGTCGAACGGGCAGACCTCGATGCAGATGCCGCAGTACATGCACAGGGAGAAGTCGATGTCGAACTTGTCGAGGACGTTGCGCTGCCGGGCCCGGGCGGCACCGGGAACGACGACCTCCTCCTTGTGCGAGTCGATGTAGATGCACCAGTCCGGGCACTCGCGGGCGCACAGCATGCAGACCGTGCAGTTCTCCTCGAGCAGGGCGATGACCCCGCGGGAGCGCGGCGGCAGGTCCGGCTCGACGTCCGGATACTGCTGGGTGCTGCTGCGCTTGGTCATCGTCTTGAGCGTGACGGCCAGACCGTTGATCAGGCCCTGGCCCGGCATGTGCCGATCTCCCTGCTCGCTCATAAGGGCATATCCTGCCCGGTCCCACCGGCGTAGGCGAGCACACCCCCGCTTCTGTTGTCCGACGGGTTGCGGCCGGGCGTCCTGAGGGCGCCCGGCCGCACTCTCGGGCTATGCGCAGAGGGCGGTGTCCACTGCCTTCAGCACCTTGTCGGCCGATGCCTCGTCGACCGGCATCGAGGTCACGGCCACCGTCGCCGCGCGACCGTCCTCGGTGACGCCGCCGCGGGTCTCGTAACCCGGGATGTCACCACCGTGGCCCCAGGCCAGACCGCCGCAGCTGAGCGGGTAGCTCAGCAGGCCCAGGCCGTACCGGGTGCCGGGCCACATGTCCGCCGGGACGGTCTTGCGCATCTCCTTCAGCTGCGCCGCCGGCAGCAGGCGGCCGGCCAGCAGCGCACCGAAGAACTTGTTCAGGTCCGTCGGGGTGGCGATCATCTGCCCGGCGGCCCAGCCCCAGGACGGGTCGAGCGTGGTGACGTCACGCGGCTTGCCCGCCGCGTCCGGGTGGTAGCCCTGCGGGTGCCGTTCCCGGATGCCCTGCTCGCCGACGGCCGGGAAGTAGGTGTGCCGCAGCCCGGCCCGGCGGATCACCCGCTCGGTGAGCACCTCGGCCAGCGGGCGCCCGGTCACCTTCTGGATCAGCAGGCCGGCCACCACGTAGTTGGTGTTGCTGTACGCCCACTTGGCCCCGGGCGCGAAGTCGGCCGGATGCGCCAGCGCGAGGTCGAGCAGCTCACGCGGCTCCATGTAGGTGTGCTGCAACGCGAACGAGCCGTCCACGTCGAGGTGGTCCGTGTAGTTGGGCAGACCGCTGGTGTGCTGCAGCAACTGCCGGACGGTGATGTGCCGGCCGTCGATCCCCTCGCCCCGCACCAGGCCCGGCAGGTAGGTGTCGATCGGCGAGTCCAGGGCGACCTTCTTCTCGGCCACGAGCTGCAGGACCGCCACGGCCACGAACGTCTTGGTGTTGCTGCCGATCCGGACCTGGCCGTCGGCCGGGACGCGGGCGCCGGTGCGCAGGTCACCCACCCCGGCGGTGAGATCACGGGTGCCGTCCCGGCCCTGCACGGCGGCCAGCGCCCCTGGGGCGCCGCCGTCCCCGACGAGCTGCTGCAACTGGTGACGGACCGGATCACGCGGGGTGGCACTGACCGGCTGGGCGACGCCGGCGACCAGAGCGCCGGTGGTCAGGACGGCTGCTGCGACATGACGGAGGGACATCGGTGAGAGCTCCTCGGCTGGGGTTGCTGGGACCCCTCAAGCCTTTCGGAGACGGCCCGCCGGGACGAGCCGGCCAGCCACCCAACCGGGGGTGGGGCCAGCCCCACCCCTACAGTGCGAGTTTCACCACCGCGGTCAGCACGAGCTGGGCCAACGCCACCGGGACCAGCACCAGCCAGCACAGCCGCTGCAGCTGGTCCTCGCGCAGCCGCGGATAGCTGACCCGCAGCCAGATGACCACGAAGGACACCGCGAACACCTTCACCAGCGTCCACAGCCAGCCGAAGTGGGCCGGGTCCGGGCCGTGCCAGCCCCCCAGGAACAGCACGGTGGTCAGGGCCGCGATGACGACGATGCCGACGTACTCGGCGAGCAGGAAGAACGCGAAACGCAGCCCGGAATACTCGGTCATGTAGCCGAAGACCAGCTCCGAGTCGGCGATCGGCATGTCGAACGGCGGCCGGCGGATCTCGGCCAGCCCGGAGATGAAGAAGACCAGCGCGGCCGGCGCCTGCCAGATCAACCACCACGGGGACCAGGCCTCGACGATGCCGGGCAGGCTCAGCGTGCCCGCGGCCATCGCGACACTCGCGGCCGACAGCACCAGCGGCAGCTCGTAACCGAGCAGCTGGGCCGCGCCGCGCAGGCCGCCGAGCAGGCTGTACTTGTTCGCCGACGCCCACGCCGACATCAGGACGGCGACCACACCGACGCCGAGGACGGCGAGAACGAAGAACAACCCGATGTCCATCGGCTGGGCGACCAGGCCGCCGGGCCCGAGCGGGATGGCCAGCAGGACGATGAGGTACGGGAACAGCGCCACGATCGGGGCCAGCTGGAACACCCGGCGGTCGGCGTCACGCGGGGTGATGTCCTCCTTCTGCACGAACTTGACACCGTCGGCGATGAGTTGCGCCCAGCCGTGGAAGGCGCCCGCGTACATCGGGCCGAGCCGGCTCTGCATGTGGGCCATGACCTTGTGTTCCATCTGGCCGACGACCAGCGGCACCACCAGGAACGCGGCGACCACGGCGACGACCCGGACTCCCAGATCGAGCCAGAGCGGCATCAGGCGTCCTTCCCGTCACTGGTCTCCGGCGCGGTCCCCGTCTCCGGCGGCGTGCCGGGGGTCTCCGGAGGCGGCGTGGCATCCGCGGCGGCCTTTGCCGCACCGGCCTGGTCGGCGGCCTCGGCTGCGTCGGCCTGGCCGGCACCGATCGTCTCAGCCGGTCCGGCCGCTGCGGGATCCACGGTGGGTGGTGCTGCGTGTCCGGGCGCTGCCTGCCCGCCGGGTCCGGGCGGCGCCTGCTCCCCGGTCTCGTCCTGGACCGCCTGCGGGGCCGTTCCCGACTCGGTCGCCGGAGCTGCCCGGCGTTCCGGCCGGGCCGGACGGTCGCCTGCCGGGCGGGCCGGACGGTCTCCCGCCGGGCGGGCCGGACGGTCTCCCGCCGGGCGGGCCGGACGGTCTCCCGCCGGGCGGGCCGGACGGTCTCCCGCCGGGCGGGCCGGACGGTCTCCCGCCGGGCGGGCCGGGCGGTCTCCGCCGGGGACGGCTCCGCCCGCGCGCACGGGCCGGTCGCCCGGGGCGCGACGGGCCGGGGTCTCCGGCGGCGGGACCTTGCCCTTCATCGGACCCCACTCGTTCGGATCAGGTACGCCCGGCGGCCGCATCGGGGCCCGCTTGGCCGTGCCCGCCTCCGACTCCCCCGGCTCCTTCGCGCCCGGCCAGGCCTTGGCCACCCGGGACGCCAGCACGAACTCCTTGCGCAGCGGGTTGCCCTCGAAGCCCGGCGGCAGCAGCAGCGGCCGCAGGTCCGGGTGGCGGGTGAAGCCGATCCCGAACATCTCGTGGGTCTCCCGCTCGTGCCACGCCGCGCCCGGGAACAGGTCGATCACCGATTCGACCACCGGGTTGTCCCGGGTCACCCGGGCGCGCAGCAGCAGCCCGTACTTGCGGCGGGTGGACCACAGGTGCGCGACGACCGTGAAGCCCTCGTCCAGCTCGTCGACCGCTGACAGCCAGTCGAAGAAGTCGCAGCCCAGCGCGCCGGGGTCGCGGGCGGCGCCGACCGCGGTCCACCACAGCGCGGCCGGCACGTCGATCACGGCCCGCTCGTGGCCGGGACCGCCACCGGAGACTCCGGCGACGATCGTGCCCTCGGCGGGGGCGTCGTCCGCGTCTGCCGTCAGCAGGGCGATCATCCGCTCGCCGACCTCTTCGGGGGTCATGCCGCACATCCTATGATCCGGCCTGGTTCCGTTCCCGGCCCGCGCCCGGAAAGCCGCGGCCGGCAAACAGACGCTGGGTGAGACGCCGGTGGATCGACGGCGTCTCACCCAGCTGAGCTCAATGAGCTCGGTCAGTCCTGTCCGCCGCCGAAGAACGTCGCGTCCCCGAAGGTGAACACTCCGCCGTCCCTGGCGACCATCCAGTAGCCGGCGCCGGTGGTGGTCGAGGCGATGCCGACCATCGGCGCGTTCAGCGGCTTGCCGCCCATGCTGCCGTAGAACGGCGCGTCACCGAAAGCGAAGATCCCGCCGTCAGCCGCCACCAGCCGGTACCCCTTGCCGTTCGCGGTGGGCGTGATGCCGACCATCGGCGCGTTCAGCGGCTTGCCGCCCATGCTGCCGTAGAACGGCGCGTCACCGAAGGCGAAGATGCCGCCGTCAGCCGCCACCATCCAGTAGCCCTTGCCGGACGGGGTCGCCGCCAGGCCGACCACCGGGGCGTTCAGCGGCTTGCCACCCATGCTGCCGTAGAACTGCGCATCACCGAACGCGAAGATCCCGCCGTCGCGGGCCACCGTCCAGTACCCGCGCCCGGTCGCCGTCGGCGTGATGCCGACCATCGCGGCGTTCAGCGGCTTGCCACCCATGCTGCCGTAGAACTGCGCATCACCGAACGCGAAGATGCCACCGTCCTTCGCGACAAGCCAGTAGCCCTTGCCGGACGGGGTCGCCGCGATACCGACCACTGGCGCGGCGAGTGGCTTGCCGCCCATGCTGCCGTAGAACTGGGCGTCACCGTATGAGAAGACGCCGCCGTCCGCGGCCGCGAGCCAGTAGCCCTGTCCGGCAGCCGTCCGGGCGATCGCGACGTCCGGTGGTGCCGCCGCCGGGCCGCCGTTGCCCAGTCCGGCGAACGCATAGCTGATCGCCGCGCCGGCAGACACCCGGGAGTTGCGGGCGGTCGCCGGGGCGAAGGAGACCGACGAGCCGTTCTGCCGGATCTCGAAGTGCAGGTGGGCACCCGTGGTGCAAGTGCCCGTGTTGCCGGAGACCGCGATCTTCTGCCCCTGGCTGACCTGCTGGCCGACGCCGACCGAGAAGCTGCTCAGGTGCAGATAACGGGACTGGTAACCGTAGGCGTGCGCAATATAAATGGTCTGCCCGCCGCAGGAGTCCTTGAAGGCGTTGGTGACCTTTCCGTCGTAGGTGGCATAGACCGGCGAGCCCGTCGGCGCGCCGACGTCGACGCCCTGATGGCTATGGCCCGTGCGCTTGTCACCGACAATTCCGGTAATGGGACCGGAGGTGGGCCAGTTCATGTGCGCATTGTCAGCCAGGGCCGGCGAGGCCACTGCGGCCAGCATCGACGCGGCGAGAGCAGCGACGGTCGCAGCGGCCCGGGCCACGGTGGCAGGTCGTCGGGAAATGGTCGGCAAAACAAACTCCTCAGTGGCACGCAAAAACCCCGGACACCGCAGAACCTTAATTGGAATTCGCGGCTTCGGGCAGCTCCTGAAAGAGCGACAGCCGTTGTGTGCGCCCGTGTCGACGAACGGAACAATGCGCATCACCGGCGGGCGGGCACCGTACCCCGGACGGTCTAATCCTCTTGAGTGATCTTGGGAGTCGCCGGTTGTCCGGGGCAACGACCCACGCCGATCTGTGGCAGGGTGCGCCGCAACCCATCGCCCCGGTGGCACGTGTAGTGCCCGTGACAGCGCAGGCAATCACCCTGGGCGCCAGATCCCGACCGGAGACGCCAGCAGCCGTGCCCGACGACCCGCCGACCTTCGACGAGGTGTACGCCGTGCACTTCGGGGATCTGACTGTCCAGCTCTACGCCTACTTCGGGGACCGCCAGGAGGCGCAGGACGTCGTTCAGGAAGCCTTCTGCCGCGCCTACAGCCGGTGGAAGACAGTAAGCCGGTACGACGACCCGGTGGCCTGGATCCGGCGGGTGGCCTGGAATCTGGCCGTCAGCCGCTGGCGCCGTTCCCGTACGGCGCTGAACTTCCTGCGCAAACAGCGGCGCGACGAGGCTCAGCTCGATGGGCCCGGCCCGGACCGGGTAGCGCTGGTCGCCGCCCTGGCCACGTTGCCGGCCACCCATCGGCGGGCCGTGGTGCTGCGGCACCTGGCCGACCTGAGCGTCGCCGAGATCGCCGACCGGGAGGGCGTCGCCGAGGGCACGGTCAAGTCCTGGCTGCACCGGGGCCGGGCCGCACTCGCCGTCCAGCTCGGCGCCGATTCCGCGGAGGTGCACGGTGGCTGAGAAATTCGAGGACCTCTTCGCGGAGTTCCGCGCCGACACCGTGTGGCAGGTACGGCCGCCCGGGGCTGATCGCGTACGCCGTACCGTGCGACGCCGCCGCACCGCCACCGCAGCCTTTGCCGGTGTCCTGCTTCTGGCGCTGAGCGGCACCGTGGCCCTGCTCGGTTTCCCGTCCCGGCCCACCACCCCCGCCAACCGTGACTCGCTGACGCAGGCCGAGCTGGACCGCCTCACCGGCGTGGCGGACCGGGCGGTGACGGCCGGTAATCCCGGGGCCGCCGTGTTCTCCCGCCGGGGACCGGTCGCCGGCATCATGTCCGCGACCCAGCAGATCTATCTGGGCGAGATCGATCTGCAGATCGCCTGCGCGGGCACCGGTTCGGTGACCCTGCTGGTCCGGGGCAGGCCCGGCAGCGAGAGCGGTTCGACCGCACCGGTGGAGGTGGCCCGGATCACCGCCCGGTGCTCGGCCGCGCCGGTGCCCGCGGGCACCACCTTCGTGCTGGGCCAGTTCATCGACATCACGGTCGAGCTGGTGGACGCCGAGAGCGCGCGCGGGCGGGCGGGCTTCGCCTACCGGGCGACCAGCGACACCGGCCAGCCCGCGGCCCGGAGCGAGGCGAACAATCCGAACGGCGTCCTGCCCCAGGACCTGCCGCCGGGCTCGGGCTGGGGCGGTGGTGGCGAGGTGGGGGGCCGGCGGATCCACGTCGACTGGCAACGGCTGGACGGCGACTTCCGGCTGGCTGTGGCCTGCGCCGGCACCGGCACGTTGCGGATCCGGCTCCGGCAGGCCCGCAGCGCCGCCGATCCGGAGGGCACGGTGCTCGCGACGAAGACCTGGACGGCGCCGTGCCAGTATCCGCCGCGGCGGCAGGACCTCGTTGTCGGTGTCATCCGCAACCGGCAGGTCGATCTGTCGCTGAGCTACGAGAGCACGTCACCGGCGCCCGGGGACGCCGCGTACCAGTTCCTGCCGCGCTGATCAGAGACCGGGGAGGCGGCCGTTGCGGAACAGGTCGACGAAGTCCTGGTGGTCCTCGCGGGCCTGGTCGCCGTACTGGTGGGCGAAGTTGACCAGCAGCGTGAGGAAGCCCGCCTCGTCCTTGTCGACCGCGGCCACGATGGCCTCCTCGGTGGAGAAGTCGACCAGGTCGTGGCTGGACTCGTCGTCGGCCACCGAGTGCATCCGGGCCACCGCGCGGCCCAGGTCGGCGACGACACCGCTGAGCTCCTCGGACTCGTTCACGTCGGCCCAGTCCAGGTCGGCCGCGTACGGCGACACCTCGGCGACGAGCTGGCCGACGCCGTTGAGCTCGGTGTAGCCCAGCCACGGGTCGGCGTGCGCCTGCAGGGCCCGCTGCGACTCGGCCGTGCGGTGTCCCTGGTGCCGGAAGTAGGACCGGACCCGCTCGTCGTCGATCCACCGGGCGACGGCCGGCACCTGGGCCTGCTTCATGTAGATGATGACGTCGTTCTCCAGCGCCTGGGTGTGCCCCTCCAGCAGCAGGTTGTACGACGGCAGACCGGCCGAGCCGATGCCCACGCCCTTGCGCAGCTTGATGTCCTTGATCCCGGTGGAGATGCCGTGACCGTGCGAGGGCAGCGTGTCCAGATAGTCGGAGAAGGCGGCCCGGACGGTGGCGGCGGTCGGCTCGTCCACGTCGTAGACGCCGTCGCCGAGGGAGAAGCGCCGCTCGTAATCGTCGATCGTGGTCTGCCCCGCCAGCAGGTCGACCCGGGTGTTGAGCCGGGCCTCCTGGAGCACCCGCCGCAGCACCCCGTCGGCGTTGTCCAGGGTGATCGAGCCGATCGCGTCGTCGCCACCGGCTGCGATCGCCCGCAGTTCGGTCAGGTAGCCCCGGGCGAACGCGCCGACGAGGTCGCTGATGACCCTGTCGGACAGGGCCTTGCTGTAGCCGATCAGGGCCACGCTGGCGCAGAACCGCTTGAGGTCCCAGATGAACGGGCCGACGTACGCCTCGTCGAAGTCGTTGACGTTGAAGACGAGCTGGCCGGACGAGTTCATGTAGGTGCCGAAGTTCTCCGCGTGCAGGTCGCCGTGGATCCACACCCGGCTGGTCCGCTCGTCGAGGAACGCGTCGTCGCGGTAGGCACCGGTCTGGTCGGCGTAGAACAGCGAGGCGCTGCCCCGGTAGAACGCGAACGGCGACGCGGCCATCTTGCGGAACTTGCGCCGGAAGGCAGCCGGGTCCAGCGCCATCAGGTCGCCGAACTCCCTGGTCAATACGTCGATGATGAAGTCCGCCCGGGACTGCTCGCTCATGATGGGCAGACTAGCTGGACCGCACCATCAAACGGGGCGCTTGACCGTCGGCGCGGTCAGCGAGCCGGCGTCCCGGGGTCGCGCCGGGGGCGGGCCCGGGACCAGCGGGTCGGGCCGTGACACCCCGCCGGGGCCGGACTGCTCGGCGGCGATCTGCTCCTGCAGGCGCAGGATGCCGTGCAGCAGCGCCTCCGGCCGCGGCGGGCAGCCGGGCACGTAGACGTCGACGGGGATGAGCTGGTCGACGCCCTTGGTCACCGAGTACGAGTCCCAGTACGGCCCGCCGCAGTTGGAGCAGGAGCCGAACGAGATCACGTACTTGGGCTCGGGCATCTGGTCGTACAGCCGGCGGATCGCGGGGGCCATCTTGTCGGTGACCGTGCCGGAGACCACCATCAGGTCGGCCTGGCGCGGGCCGTGCGCGAACGGGATCACGCCGAGCCGCATGAAGTCGTGCCGGCCCATGCTGGTCGCGATGAACTCGATCGCGCAGCAGGCCAGGCCGAAGTTGAAGACCCACAGCGAGTAGCGACGACCCCAGTTCAGCACAAACTTGATGGGATCCCCGAGGACTCCTGGCAAGGCGGACACAGTCGTCAACCTACCCCTCACCACGCGGGACGCTGGAGCTGGCTCAGGAAGCCGGCCAGCAGAGCCTCGCGCAGGGCGGGCGGGGCCACGTTCAGCAGCGAGTTGACCGCGGCCATGCTCTTACCGATGTCCTCGCCCAGCCCGAGGCCGGCGGCCAGCCCCTCGATCAGCTCCGGCGTCACCATCTGCGGGGTCAGCGCGCCGGCGGCCTCGAGCAACGCGGGCGGCAGCTCGACCGGGCCGCGGGCGCGGGTCGCGGCCACCGCGGCGGCGAGGTCGGGCTCGAACTCGGCGGCGGTCCCGGCGACCGCGGCGGTCACCGTGAGGTGGATGGTCGCGGGCAGCTCCGCGTACGCGAGCTGAGGCTGGGTGTGCCAGCCCCGCGCGGCCAGCTCGTCGGCGAGCACGAAAAGGTCGACGTCCGGCTCGGCGGCCAGGCACACGACGGTGGTCTCGGGCGGGGCGAACAGGCGAACGCCGGCAGTGGCCTCGACCGCAGCGGCGAGCACGGCGACCGCGTCCCGGGTATGCCCGGCCAGGCGCAGGTAACCGTCGTCGCCCAGGTGCCGCAGCGTGGCCAGGGCCGCCGCGATCGGGCCGCCGGACCGGGTGGACGAGATCACCGGGTTGACCATCGTGTAGCCGGGCCAGTCCGCGTACGCGAAGAACTGCGGCAGCCGCAGGCCCGCGTCCCGGTGCAGCAGCACGGAGACGCCCTTCGGCGCGTACGCGTATTTGTGCAGGTCGACCGAGATGCTGGTGACGCCGGGCACGGTGAAGTCGAAGGCCGGCAGGCCGGCGCCGAGCCGCCGCAGGTAGGGCAGCACCCAGCCACCGAAGCACGCGTCGACGTGGAACCGCACGCCGCGCTCGGCGGCCAGGGCGGCGAGCTCGGTGATCGGGTCGACGACACCGTGCGCGTAGCTCGGCGCCGAGGCCACCACCAGCACCGTCTCCGGCCCGATCGCCGCTGCCGTGGCGGCGGGGTCGGCGCGCAGGTCCGGACCGACCGGCACGACATCAAGAGCGACCCGCAGGTAGTGCGCCGCCTTGGCGAACGCGGCGTGCGCGGTGGACGGGACCACCAGCCGCGGCCGCTCGATCTCCGGATGCGCGTCCCGGGCCGCCTTCACGGCCAGGATCAGCGACTCGGTGCCGCCGCTCGTGACGCTGCCGACCACCTCCGGCGCGTCCGTGCCGGGGCCACCGCCGAGCAGCCTGCCGGCCGCGGCGACCAGCGCGTTCTCCATCGCCAGCAGCGACGGGAAGGCGGTCGGGTCCAGGCCGTTGACGTGCGCGGAGATCGCGTACGCGGCCCGGGCGAGCTCGTCGAGCCCGGCGACGGCCGGGTCATAGACATAGGCGAACAGCCGCCCGCCGTGCGTGGGCAGGTCCGCGGCCCGCAACTCACGCAACTCGGCAAGCACCTGCTCACCCGGAACGCCGGTGCCCGGCAACGCCTCGATCATGGCCCCCACGCTAATCCTGGTAGCGGCGCAGCAGGGCGACCGCCGCCCCGACCAGCAGGGCCGGGACCACGGTGAAGCCCAGCAGGACGCCGAGGCGGGCCGTCGGGTCCTGGGCCGCCGCCTCGCCGGTCGACGACGACGCGTAGCCGAAGAGCTGCAGGATCAGCGCGTAGATGCCCGGGCCCAGGGCCAGGCCCAGCGTCTCCCCCGCGGTCCACAATCCGGTGAACACGCCGGCCTGACGGCGCCCGGTGCGGACGGTGTCGCGCTCGATCAGGTCGGGAAGCATCGCCAGGGCGAAGACCTGCTGGCCGGCGTACCCGCAGCCGATCAGGGCCACGACCAGGTAGATCACCACCGCGGGCAGCGTGGGTGAGGCCAGCAGGACCAGGGCACCGGTCGCGAAGAGCAGGGAGGCGGCGATCAGGCCGCGGAGCTTGCCGTGGCGGGCGCCGACCCGGCTCCACAGCGGCATGACCAGCAGCGCCGGGCCGACGAAGGCGGCGAACAGGAAGGTCGCGCCGGACTTCTGGCCGATGACGTGGTCGGCGAAGTACTGCACGCCGGCGAGCATCGTGCCGATGCCGGCCGCCTGGATCACGTAGCAGAGCAGCAGGGAGCGGAACGACGCGTTGGCCGCCGCGATCCGCAACTGGGCGCGCAGGCTCGGCTCCTGGTCGGCTGCGGTGCGGGACTCCGCTGTGCGCGTACCGAAAAAGGCACCCAGGGTGCCCACGACGATGAGCGCGCCGACGAACGCGCCGGACCATCGGTGGCCGGTCAGGCCGCCGCCGCCCAGGTCGACGACCAGCGGGGCCAGCGCGCCGGAGATCAGGATGGCCAGGGCCAGGACCGCGACCCGCCAGGTCATCAGGCGGGTGCGCTCGGCCCGGCCGGAGGTCAGCTCGGCCGGCATGGCGACGTAGGGCACCTGGAAGAACGCGAACGCGGTGGCCGCGGCCAGGAAGGCGACCGCGACGTAGGCGCCCGCCGCCGCGCCGGCGGCGAACGGCCCGGCGAAGATGGCCGCGAACAGCACGCCCAGTGCCAGGCCGGCGCCGAGCAGGAAGCCGCGCCGGTCACCGCTGCGGTCGGAGATCCGGCCCGCGACCGGGTTCACCAGCACGTCCCAGGCCTTCGGCAGCAGCACCAGCAGTCCCGCCACGCCGGCCGCGACGCCGAGCGTGTCGGTCAGATAGGGCAGCAGGAGCAAACCGGGCACTGTCCCGAAAGGTCCGGTCACCAGTGAGCCCAGCGAATATCCGGCGACGACGCGGCGGGAGAGCCGTACGTCGTGCGAGGGACCGGCGACCGTCATGGACGCGGATGGTAACCATCGGTGGGCCGCTGCGCCTACGCTTCGCCGAATGGAGATTTCCGCACCGCCGTCCCGGGTCGCCGCCGGGGTCGCAGCGAGCCATCCCGCGACGGCCGAGGCCGGCCTGCGGGTGCTGCGCGCCGGAGGTACGGCCGCCGATGCCGCCGTCGCCGCCGTGCTCGCCACCTGTGTCGCCGAGACGGTCTACACCGGGCTGGGCGGGGGCGGTTTCGCCACCTACTTCGACGCCGCCACCGGCTCGGTGACCTGCCTGGACTTCTTCGTCTCGGTGCCCGGCACGGACGGCGACCGGGTGGCCGGGCCGATGCTCGCGGTCGACGTGTTCTTCGGCGGGGTGCCGCAGGTGTACTCGATCGGCGGGGCCAGCGTGGCCGTGCCGGGTGTGCCGGTCGGCTGCGGCGAGGTGCACCGGCGCTGGGGCCGGCTGCCCTGGGCGGAACTGGTCGCGCCGGCGTTGGAACTGGCCCGCGCCGGGGTCCCGCTGCCGGCCGCCCACTCCCGGACTCTCGAATCCTGCGCCCCGGCGCTGGCCCACGGCGAGGGTGCGGCCATCTACGCACCGCAGGGCAAGCTGCTGCAGGGCGGGGACCTGCTCTTCCACCCCGGGCTGGCGACGGCGATGGCGGTGCTCGCGGCCGAGGGGCCCGGGCTGTTCCACACCGGTTCCTACGCGCCGCTGCTGGTCGAGACGGTCCGCGCGGCCGGCGGGGCGCTCGGCCCGCGCGACCTGGCCGACTACCGGGTGCTGGAGACGCCGGTCGATCGGGCCACGCTCGCCGGGCACCAGGTCCGGGCCCGGCACGATCTCAACCGGACCGTCGACACCATCGCGGCTCTGCCCCCGGACCTGGCCGTGCTGCCCCGGCCGGCCCGCGCGGTGGCGGTGGCCGCGGCCCTGCGTGACCGGGGGCGGCAGAAGATCGGCGACACCACCAACGTCTCGGTGGTCGACCGCGACGGCAACGCCTGCGTGATCACCACGACGATGGGGCTGGGCGCCGCGGTGTGGCTGCCCGGGCTGGGCGTCAACCTCAACTCCATGCTCGGCGAGGGTGAGCTGATCACCGAGGACCTCGGGCCCGGCGTACGGATGTCCTCCAACATGTGCCCGCTGGTGGTCATCGACGACGAGGGCGCGCTGGCGGTCGCGGCCGGCTCGGCGGGTGCCTCAAGGATCCGTACGGCGCTGGTCGACACGCTGCTCGGGGTGCTGGTCGACGGGGTGGACATGCCCACCGCGATCGCCCGGCCGCGCTTCCACGTCGTGGACGACACGGTCCACGCCGAGCCGGGCTATCCGCGCGACGAGCTGGCCGCGCTGGCCGGGGCGGGCTGGCGGATCAATGAATGGCCGGAGCTGAACCACTACTTCGGCGGCGTCACGGCGGTGGGTGTCGGCGGTGCGGCCGGCGACCCCCGCCGCGACGGCGTCGGGTTGCTGCTCTGACCGGCGTCACATCGTGCGGGCCAGGGTGGCCTCCGAGTGGGCCGCGACCTCGGCCAGCGACACGTCCAGGTCGGTGGCGGTGAGGCCGAAGGTGCGCTCGGTCAGCGCGCTGTCCATGATGAACGGCGCGTAGAACTGGTAGTCCATCTCGGCCAGCTCGCGGGCCATCGGCACCGCCAGGCCCGCGGTGCGCATCACGAAGCGGGGCAGCTGCCGGATCGCGACGGGCCTGGTGCCGGTCAGCGTGAAGTAGCGGTCGGCCAGGGCGCGGACGCTGATCGCCGGGACGGACGGCACGTGCCACGCCCGGCCGTACGCCCGGTCGTCGGCGGCCAGCGCCACCAGGGCCCGGGCCATGTCGCCGGTGTAGGTGAAGGTGTGCGGCGCGTCGACGTCGCCCGGCATCCACGCCGTCCGGCCCTTGGCGATCGCCGGCAGCAGCACCTGGGAGAAGATCGACGACGCACCGGCCCCGATGTAGTCGGACCCGCGGACCTCGACCGTGCGGACCCCGCCGGCCAGGGCGTCCTGCCACATCTTGATCCGCACCCGGCCCTTGCGACCGGTCGCGGCCAGCGGGCTGTCCTCGGTCATCCGGCCGCCGGGGACCGGGCCGTAGACGTACAGGTTGCCGGTGATGGCGAGGACCGCGCCGGTGCGCTGGGCGGCGGTCAGCATGGCTCCGGCCAGCGGCGGCCAGAGCGCCTCCCACCGGGTGTACGTCGGGTTGGCGCAGTTGTAGAGGGCAACCGCGTCGCGGGTGAGCTCGGTGAGCCGGTCCGCGTCGGTGGCGTCGGCGGCGATCCGCTCGATCAGCGGGTGCGCGGGGCCGGTGCCGCTGCGGGTGACGACGCGTACGGACTCGCCGCGCTCGGCGAGCAGGCGGGCCACCGAGGAACCGACCGGGCCGGAACCGACGATCACGTGCCTCGACATTGCGATCTCCTTTGTGAGCACTGCTCTCCGTTGAGAACAACAATCTCACTCCATCCCTACCTTGGCAAGAGCAGTGCTCTCTTTTGTGGCAGACTTGCCGGCATGACCGCCGCATCGATCCGGGCCCGCGTACGCGCCGAGATGACCGACGAGATCAAAGCTGTGGCCCGGAGACACCTCGCCACCGACGGGGCGAACCTGTCGCTGCGCGCGGTCGCCCGGGACCTGGGCATGGCCTCGTCCGCCGTCTACCGCTACTTCGCCAGCCGGGACGAGCTGCTCACGGCCATGATCATCGACGCGTACGACGCCCTGGGCGCTACCGCCGAGGCAGCGGTGAGCGGCAGCGGCTTCACCGACCGGTTCCTGAGCGTGTGTCACTCGGTCCGGGACTGGGCGCTGGCCAATCCGCACGAGTGGGCGCTGATCTACGGCAGCCCGGTCCCGGGCTACCAGGCGCCCCGCGACACGGTCGGCCCGGCCATCCGGGTCATCCTCGTGATCGGCCGGATCGTGGGCGAGGCGTCCGCCGCGGGCGAGGCCGCAGCCGGCGAGCCGATCACCGGCAAGCTCGGCGACGACCTGGCGTACGTGGCCGAGCAGGCCGCACCGGGCACCCCGCCGCAGCTGGTCGCCCGGGCCATCGGAGCCTGGATCCACCTCTGCGGCGCGGTCAGTGCAGAGCTCTTCGGGCGGCTCAACAACACGATCGAGGCCCGCCGCGAGTTCTTCGAGCTCCAGATGCGCGGCGCCGCGGCCATGATCAGCCGCCCGCTCTAACGCCGCCGGGCGTGGATCACGTGACCACCCGGGGTGTCCGGCGGCACGTCGGGACGGCCGAACCAGCGGGCCGCCAGCTGGGCCGGCCCCAGGTCCTCCAGCTCGTCGAAGCCACGCCCGCGCAGTTCGGCGGCCAGCTCGTCCGGCAGGAAGTACGTCCGCCAGGGCTCACCGATGCTCGCGACCCGGGCCGCGCGCGCCTCGAGGGCGGCCTGCCGCTCGGGTGACATCGACGTGGGCGGCATCGCGTAGTCGAACACGACCTGGGACCTCGGCGTGGCCGCGATTAGCGAGAGCGTCTCGTCGAAGCCCGCGCGACTCAGATACGGCACCACCCCCAGCCACAGGAAGAACGCCGCCTCCTCCGGAACTAGCCGGTCGGCGAGCGACTCCCGTTCGAAGTCCACCGGTAGGTACGTCAGCGACTCCGGCACCGTGATGCCCGCCACGGCCAGCCGTTCCCGCTTGAACGCCTGGGTGTCCGGGTGGTCGACCTCGACGACCCGCAGCTCCGGCCACGGGTTGCGGTACGCGAACGTGTCCAGCCCCGCGCCCAGCACGACAACCTGACGGGTGCCGCCACGCACCGCCGCGGCCAGAGCGTCCTCGGCGAACCGGGTGCGGGCGGCGATGAACAGGCGCATCGCCCGGCGGCCCGGCGCCTCCTCGGCGTCCGGCGGCACCCCGAGGATGCGTACGGCCAGCGGGTCGGTGAAGATCTCGCCGCCCTCGATGAGCTGGTGGGCCGCCCGGTAACGGGCCGCGCTGAACGCGGTGCGGCTCGGCTGTCCGGTCTCCATCAGGGCGTCCAGCTCGCTCGGGCCATGTCCACGTACTCCCCCTTCAGCGGCACGCCCTCGCTGAGCAGCCGTTGCCGTGCCTCCTGCTCGTGCCCGGGCGGCATCCGGCCGGCGCTGGTGACGACCCGGTGCCAGGGCACGCCGCCGCCGTGCCGGGCCATGATCGTGCCGACCTGCCGCGCCGAGTTGCGACCCGAGATGTCCGCGAGCGCGTCCGCGACAGCCCCGTAGGACATGACGTGACCCTCCGGGATGCTCTCCACGAGCCGGAGGACCTCTTCGACGTACTCCTGCGGTGTCACCGACGCCACGATATGGGATCTCCGCTCGGTGCCGCAGGGCCTGGCGCGCAGAATGGGCGGGTGCGGGAACAGGTGACGGGTGCGCGACGGATCGTGGTCAAGGTGGGCTCGTCCTCGCTGACCACGGCGGCCGGCGGGATAGACGAGCAGCGGGTGGACGCCCTCGTCGACGCCATCGGCGGTCTCGCCACGCAGGGCCGGGAAATGGTGCTGGTCTCCAGCGGCGCCATCGCCGCCGGCCTGGCCCCGCTGAAACTGCGCCGGCGTCCGCGCGACCTGGCCACCCAGCAGGCCGCGGCGTCCGTGGGCCAAGGGCTGCTGATCGGACGGTACGCGGCCGGCTTCGCCCGGCACGGGCTGACCGTGGGACAGATCCTGCTCACCGTCGACGACGTCACCCGGCGCGCGCACTACCGCAATGCGTACCGGACGCTCCGCAAGCTGCTCGACCTCGGCGCCCTGCCGATCGTCAACGAGAACGACACGGTGGCCACCGAGGAGATCCGTTTCGGTGACAACGACCGGCTGGCCGCCCTGGTGGCCGCCCTCGTCCAGGCCGATCTGCTGGTGCTGCTCTCCGACGTGGACGCGCTCTACACCGGTGACCCGGCGTCGCCGGCCGCCCGCCGCATCACGGTGGTCCGCGACGAGGCCGACCTGGCCGACGTCTCGGTCGGCACGGCCGGCCGGTCCGGCGTCGGCACCGGCGGGATGGTGACCAAGGTCGAGGCGGCCCGGATCGCCACCGGCTTCGGCATCCCGGTGGTGCTGACCGCCGCGTCGCTGGCCGCCGCCGCCCTGTCCGGCGACGAGGTGGGCACGCTGTTCTACGCGGTCGAGCACCGCCCGGCGGCCCGGCTGTTCTGGCTGGCCCACGCCACGTCGCCGCGCGGGCGTCTGCACCTGGACCCGGGCGCGGTGACCGCGGTCGTGGCCCGGCGGAAGTCACTGCTGCCGGCCGGGATCACCGCAGTGGACGGTTCCTTCGTCTCCGGCGACCCGGTGGACCTGGTGGACGCGGGCTCCGGCACGTCGGTCGCCCGCGGCCTGGTCAACTACGACGCGGTCGAGCTGCCGGCGCTGCTGGGCCGTTCGACCCCGGAGCTGGCCGCCGCGCTGGGTCCCGGCTACGAACGCGAGGTCGTCCACCGCGACGACCTCGTGCTGCTGTGAGCGCTCAGGGACATGACTTAGCGGGCCCGACGGTGCAGGATTGAGCGGTCGCCGTCCGTCACGGCGCAACGAACGAGGAGTCTTCATGACTGTGCTTCAGCAGGCCGCCGAGGCCCGGGTGGCCGGCATCGAGCTGGCCGCCGCCACCCGCGCCGAGAAGGACGCCGCGCTGCTGCTGATGGCGGACCGGCTGGTCGAGCGCACCGAGGACATCGTCGCCGCCAACGCGGTGGACGTGCAGAACGCCCGTACCGGTGGGCTGTCCGAGGCCATGATCGACCGGCTGACGCTGACCGCCGAGCGGGTCGCCGCGATGGCCGACGGCCTGCGGCAGCTGGCCGCCCTGCCCGACCCGGTCGGCGACGTGGTGCGCGGCTCGACCCTGGCCAACGGCCTGGAGCTGCGTCAGGTCCGGGTGCCGTTCGGCGTGGTCGGCATCATCTACGAGGGCCGGCCCAACGTGACGGCGGACGCGGCGGGCATCTGCCTGAAGTCCGGCAACGCGGTGCTGCTGCGCGGTTCCGGCTCGGCGCAGAGCTCGAACGCGGCGATCGTCTCGGTGCTGCGCAAGGCCGTCGCCGACGCGCACCTGCCGGCCAACACCATCCAGCTGCTCGACGCCACGACCCGCGACTCGGTCAAGGAGCTGATGCGCGCCCGCGGCCTGGTCGACGTGCTGATCCCGCGCGGCGGCGCCTCGCTGATCAAGACCGTGGTGGAGGAGTCGACGGTCCCGGTGATCGAGACCGGCGTCGGCAACTGCCACGTGTACGTCGACGAGGGTGCGGACCTGGAGAAGGCCCTCGGCGTGGTGCTCAACTCGAAGACCCAGCGGCTGTCCACCTGCAACACGGCGGAGTCGCTGCTGGTGCACTCCGCGCTGGCCGAGTCGTTCCTGCCGCTGGTGATCGAGGAGCTGGTGGCGGCCGGCGTGACCGTGCACGGCGACCCCCGGGTGGCCGGCTTCGAGGGCGTGGTGCCGGCGACGTCGGAGGACTGGGGCAAGGAATACCTGTCGGCGGACATCGCCGTCGCGGTGGTCGACTCCCTGGACGACGCGCTGGACCACATCCGCCGCTACGGCACCGGCCACACCGAGGCGATCGTGACCGAGAGCCTGGTGGCGGCCCGGCGCTTCGCGGCCCGGGTGGACGCGGCCGCCGTGATGATCAACGCCTCGACCCGTTTCACCGACGGCGGCGAGTTCGGCTTCGGCGCGGAGATCGGCATCAGCACCCAGAAGCTGCACGCCCGCGGCCCGATGGGCCTGCCCGAGCTGACCTCGACCAAGTACATCGTCACGGGCAACGGCCACACCCGCTGACGCGGAGGCTCAGCGCCGGGCGGTGGACCAGGTCCGGCACGCGCGGATGGCGGTCAGCGTGGTGTTCACGTCGAACAGCGGCCCTTCGTCGCTGTCCCAGCCGCCGTCCGTGCGCTGCGTCTCGCTCAGCCGCTTGCGGGCGCTCTGCAACAGCCAGTCGTCACCGAGATTGACCCGGCGCAGGGCGGCCGCCATGTTCGCCGCGTCCGCCGGGGACATGTCGGGCAGCCGGTCGCCGAGCACCAGCTGCACCCGCGCCGACTCGTAGAAGAACTGCTGCTCGTGCAGCAGCCCGGCGGCGTGCCAGCCGGTCGCCAGGAAGGACGGCCAGGTGCCGTCCGGGCGCAGCTGGGCGACCACGAACCGGGCGGCGGCCTGCAGCGTCGCGGCATAGCGGGCCGGGGCCTCGTGGTGCGGGTGCGCCTCGACCTCGGCGACGGTGAGCCAGAAGCCGGCCACCGCCGTCAGGTAGAGGGTCGCCTCCGGGTCACCGGGCATCGCCCAGGCCGGCGCCTCGGCGGCCAGCGACTCGTCCTCCTGCCAGGTGCCGTCCTGGCGCTGGACGGAGGCCAGCCAGGCCAGCGCGCGCTCGACCGGGGGCCCGTGCAGCCCACCGAGGTCGTCGAGCTCGGCCAGGCGGAAGCAGGTGGCGTCGACCGAGGGCACGGAACCGTCCCCGGCCGCGGGCCAGCCGCCCGCCGGGGTCTGCTCGATCTCGATCCGTTCCAGCGCCGAGGCCGGCGGCGGCGTGCCCGTACGCAGGTAGGACAACCGGGCCCGTTCCACCGGGTCGCCGTGCGCTACGACGTATCCGATCGCCGCATCGATGTCGACCACGACGGTGACGCTACAGCTCGACCCCTCGTTCCGCTGCGGTGTCTCGGTAACTGTCTAATAGGTCCGCTCCGTCCGCCTTGGTCACATTCAATTGACGCAGAGTGACCGTCAGGAGGAGTAACCGCAGGCCCCGATCCGGTTTCCGTGACGCGGCGTATACAGAGCGACGGCCGCCGACCCCGGGAGGGATCGACGGCCGTCACGCTGACGGATGACTCAGTACGACGGGAGAGACGGGTCCACGGTGTTGACCCAGGACACGATGCCGCCCTGGACGTGCACGGCGTCCTTGAACCCGGCCGCCTTCAGCGCGGCGAGCGCCTCGGCCGAGCGGACACCCGACTTGCAGTGCAGCACGATCTGCCGGTCCTGCGGGAAGCGCGCCAGCGCCTCACCGGACAGGATGTCGCCCTTGGGGATCAGGGTCGCCCCCGGGATGCTGACGATCTCGTACTCGGCGGGCTCGCGGACGTCGACCAGGAACATGTCCTTGCCGGAGTCCTGCCATTCCTTGAGCTCGCGCGCCGTGATCGTCGCGTTGAGGGTGGCCTCCTGCGCCTCCTCGGAGACCGCGCCGCAGAAGTCGTCGTAGTCCTCGAGCAGGTCGGTGACGGTCGGATTCTCCCCGCAGAGCGCGCAGTTCGGGTCCTTGCGCACCTTGATCTTGCGGTATTCCATCTCCAGGGCGTCGTAGACCATCAGCTTGCCGACCAGCGGCTCACCGATGCCGGTGATCAGCTTGATCGCCTCGTTGACCTGGATGGAACCGATCGACGCGCATAGCACGCCCAGCACGCCACCCTCGGCGCAGGACGGAACCATGCCGGGCGGGGGCGGCTCCGGGTAGAGGCAGCGGTAGCAGGGACCGTGCTCCTCCCAGAACACCGACGCCTGGCCGTCGAAGCGGTAGATCGAACCCCAGACGTACGGCTTGCCGAGCAGGACCGCCGCGTCGTTGACCATGTAACGGGTCGCGAAGTTGTCGGTGCCGTCGACGATCAGGTCGTACTGGCTGAAGATCTCCTTGACGTTGTCGCGGTCCAGCGCGGTGTTGTGGATGACCACGTTCACCAGCGGGTTGATCTCCCGGATGCTGTCCGCGGCGGACTCGGCCTTGGGCCGGCCCAGGTCGGACATGCCGTGGATGATCTGGCGCTGGAGATTGGACTCGTCGACGGTGTCGAAGTCGATGATGCCGAGCGTGCCCACCCCGGCGGCGGCCAGGTAGAGCAGGGCGGGAGAGCCGAGACCACCCGCGCCGACGGCCAGGACCTTGGCGTTCTTCAGCCGCTTCTGCCCGTCCATCCCGACGTCGGGGATGATCAGGTGACGCGAGTAGCGGCGGATCTCGTCGATGCTCAGCTCGGCGGCCGGCTCGACGAGCGGGGGCAGTGACACGGTGAACTCCCCGGGATCGACGGTAAGGATCGGACCCCATTGTTGCTCGTTGGCTGCCGGAATGGACATGACGTGGAACACCGGCCCGACATGCGGGACGGGGGAATGCGGGATCAGTCGACGGGGTTACCGGCGTACCGTTCGCCGTCCACGTACGGCCAGGGGTTGGCCACGCACCCCTTGAGCCCGTAGGTCTGCTGCATCATGACCGGCGCGAGCTTCCCCTCGCCGGGACAGAGCTCATGACCATGGCCCAGCTGATGGCCGACCTCATGGTTGATCGCGTACGCCCGGTACGCCGCCAGCGGTGCACCGTAGCCGGGCACCGCAGCCTGCCAGCGGTCGTTGTTGATGACCACCTGACCGGGCAGCCGGCACGAGGTGAAGCCCTCGGTACGCAGGCCGCCGTCGGCGCACATCTTCTCGGAGGTGGCCGCCGAGGCCAGATAGACGGTGAACTCGGCGGCGGCCGGGGCAGGCACCCGCTGCAGCCGGAACTGCCGCCCGGCGATCCAGCTCCGCGGATCACCCAATATCCGATCGATCTCCTCGGCGAAGTTCCCGCCGTCACCGGACGCGAGCCGCTTCTCCACCGCCACCTTGAACCGCCGCAACGTCCCGGAGCTGCCGAGCACGGGCCCGTAGCCACCGGCGAAGGCGAACCTGGCCGCGGTCGGCCTGCTCGGCGCCTGGTCGGCGGCGTCGGGCGGCTCCTCAGCACGCGCGGGAGTGGTCACCGCGGCAGCTACCGGCTTCTGCCGATCGGCGGCCGGCGGCGGTGGGGCGGGGGCCGGCACAGCACCGGCGTCGGCGGTCTCGTCACGCATGGCCTGGCCTATCACGAGGACGATGACGGTGAGGAGCAGGAAGAACAGGACGACAGCACGGCGGCGGCGCGCCAGCATCCTGGCGGCCGGCGTGGAGTAGCGAGGCGCGATGGGCATGACAGGTGCCACGTTGCCAGAGGCAGTGGCCCGTCACAGGCGTTTGGCGTGACTCCTCAGAGGGACGGGCCCGTGAAGCGGTGACCGTTGCGGCGGGGCCACGCGTACGGCACGCACCCCCGTACGGTCAGGCTCTGTTGCACCATGACCGGCGCCGGTCCGCCGCGCTTCGGGCAGCCCTCGTGGCTGTGGCCCAGCTCGTGGCCGGTCTCGTGGTTGATCACGTACTGCCGGTAGACCGTGATCGGCACCTTCGCGTCGCGGTACGGCTTGGCCGACAGCCGCCAGCGGTCCAGGTTGATGATCACGCGCCCGGTGGACCGGCACGACGTGTACGGCCGCCCGTTCACCGTGATGTTGACCCCACCGATCCGGCACATCCGCCCAGCGGTGTCGCGGGTGGCCAGGAAGACCGTGAAGGTCGCCTTCTCACTGCCGGACACCCGTTGCAGCCGCAGCCCGCCGTCACCGATCCAGCTGCGCCGGTCCCCCAGCGTCGCCTCCACCTGCGCCGCGAAGGCCGCCACGTCCTCGTTGCTGCCCCGCTCGACCGCGACCCGGAAGCGCCGCAGCTCGCCCTTGGTGCCCAGCACCCGGCCGCGTCCGGTCGCGTACGTGAACTTGCCCGTGCCCCTGGTCGGCACCGCGCCGGCCAGCGCGAGCAGGTCCTGCGGCACCGCCACCGAGGTCGCTGAGACGGAAGGTGCCGGCGCAACCGGCGTCGAGACGACAGCCGAGGGCATCGCCGACGACGGGGCAGAGGTGGGAGGCGGAGGATCGGAGGGCCGCGCCAGCCAGCCGGCCAGCAACAGGCCGGTGATGACGAGGGCCACGAGCCACCAGCGGCGCCTGCGTGCACCCCGTCCGACAACCGCAACGGGGAGGCGTGACTCGATCATCGTGAGCCAGCGTGCCACACCCCACCGGCGCTGTCCGCCCGGCCGTTGCTCCGGGCGACCTTGCTCACGCCGGGGGCGCCACCCGGCGCTCGCCGCCCCAGCCGACCGGCGAGCCGACGTCCGCGAGCATGCCCACCACAGCCCGCGCGACCAGGCGCGGAACCTCCATCTGGGCGACGTGGCCGACGCCCGGCAGCACCAGCAGCCGGCTGTCCGGGATCGCCTTGGCCACCTGCGCCGGCACCCGCGGGTCGACCAGTTCGTCCTTGAGGCCGCCGATCACCAGGGTGGGCGCGGTGATCCGCGCGGCCAGCCGCCACTGCGAATTCACCCCCGGCAGGTACGCCCGCAGGAAGCTCGACACCAGCCCGCGCAACGTCCCGAGGTAAGCCTTCGAATAGTGCTCGACCGTGTAGCGCAGCTTGATCTCCTCGATGGCCTCCGCGCGGCGCTGCGGGCTGACCTTCGTGGTGTCACCGAAGCAGGCGAGCAGCACCTGCTGGGCCATCTGCTCCGGGGTCAGCCGGGCCATCCCCCAGGCGAGGAGGCGGTCGGCGCGCGGCAGCGCGAGGAGCGGCAGGACCGGGCCCTGAGCCGTGCGCCGGGGGTCGAGGAAGGGCATGGCCGGGGAGATCAGCGTCAGGGTCCGGATCAGGTCGGGGCGTAGGGCGGCCACGCGTACGCAGATCGAGCCGCCCAGCGAGTTGCCGACCAGGTGCACCGGGCCACGTACGGCGTAGTCCAGATAGCCGATCAGCTTGTCGGCGAACGCCGCGATGGAGTAGCGCGGGCTGGGGTCGCTGTAGCCAAAGCCGGGCAGGTCCACGGCCTGGCCGTCGAGCCGGTCGGCGAGCAGACCGGCGAAATCGGTCCAGTTCTGCGAGGAGCCGCCCAGGCCGTGCACGTAGACGGCGGGCTCGGCCTCCGGCGTGGTGCCCGGAGTGTCCCGGACGTGCAGCATCGCCCCGTCGATCATGACCCGGCGGGCCGGCCACGGCGACGGCACGGCACCGTCCGGAGGCAGGACGTCGTCGCCGGCGAGGATCGCACCCTTCATCAGGACAACAGTGCCTCAAGACGACGGTTGACCGCATTGAGTGTGGCGCGCACCATGGCGTGCCGGTCGTCACCGGTGATCACCGCGGAACCGGAGAGTTGCTCGACCCAGCCCCCGACCGACAGCAGCATGACCACCACGGCGACCTGCATCGAACCGAACGGCACGGCCGCGGCGTGCTCGACGAAACACTTCGCCGGACCGTCCGCGTGGTCGGAGGTGGTGAGCAGCTCGTCGACGGCCCGGGCGGTGGCCAGCGCGCACAGCCGCAGCAGGTAGCCGTCGACGGCAGGCCCGGTGGCCTCACCGGCGGCGATCTGGCCGTTGACGGTGAGCCGCACCTCGACGGTGGCCTCGGTGCCGAACGTGTTGACCCGGACGTTCTCGATCATCACCCGCGGGCCGGGGCGCTCACCGATGTCCAGGGGGCGGGGTGGGGCGGGCTCGACGCTGGTCGGGGCCTCGCTGAGGGTCGGGCGTTCGTTCGAGCTCTGCCGGTCGTCCGGGGTCTGCCGTGTTCCTGTGCCTTGGCGGGTGCCCAGGCCTTGGCGTTCGCCCAGGCCTTGCCGGTCACTCACGCCCTGCCGGGCGCTCGGGCCTCGGTCACCCAAGCCTCGGTCGCCCGGGCCCCGGTCGCCCGGGCCCCGGTCGCTCTGCCCTCGATCGCCCAGGCCACGATCGCCCAGGCCTTGGCGGTCGCTTACGCCGGACCGCTCGCTCGCGGCCTGCCGCTCCTCGGCATCCTGCCGCTCGCTCGGGCGCGTCAGCTCATCAGCGGCCCGCCGCTCGCCGGGGCGTGACAGCTCGTCAGAGCCCCGCCGCTCGCCAGGGCGGGTCAGCTCATCGGCCGCCCGCCGCTCACTGGGCCGCGTCAGCTCATCGGCCGGCCGCCGGTCGCCGGGCCGTGACAGCTCATCAGAGCCCCGCCGCTCGCCGGGGCGGGTCAGCTCGTCGGGCGCCTGCCGGGAGGCGGACGAGTAGCTGCCGGAACTGAGGCCGGGGCCGGGAACCGGCCGGCCGGTCGGGTTGGGCTGGCTCGGCACGAACGGCGCAACCGGCGGCGCCGACGCCTGGGCCGCCGGAGGCCCGGAAGCCGGAGCCGCCGGAGCGGACCCCGAGTAGGCCGGCGGGCCCGACCGTGGAGCCGGCGGCGCCGACCGCGGAGCTGCCGGAGCCTCCGCGGGCCCGGAGAGCGGCGAGGCGCCCTTCATCGCGGCGTCCAGCCCCATCCGGTCCTGCAACAGCCGCGCGACCTGCCGGCTCACCTCGGCCGGGTCGGCACCCTCGGACAGATCCAGTCGCAGACTGTGCGCACCCGCCGGGGTGGACCGCAGCGACGCGTCGCGCACCCCTTCGACCTCGCGGACCGCCGCCAGGATGGCGTTCACGTCGAAGCCCTCCTGCCGTTCCTGCGCCGACAGCACGTCACCGCGGCGCAGGTGCGTCGCGATGCGGGCCAGCGCGGGGGTCTCGGCGGGTGGCTCCACGGACGGCGGCTCCGGGACGGTGGGCACGTCCGGCTGGGCCGGGACGCGCTGCGGCAACGCGGGGAAGGACTGCTCCCCCGTGCTGCCCGTACCGGGGTCGCCGGTGGGACGGCCGGGAAACGCCGGGGGCTGGGCGGCGGTCTCGTACGGCAGGCGGCGGGGAAAGCTGGTGGGATCGTACGACGGCCGGAGCATGCCTTGATCACCGGAACGCGACTCGTCGGTAGCCTGCGGCTGGGCGACCCTGGGCAGGCCTTCCATGGGCGTCGGCGGGTCCAGCGCGTGGCGGGCGGACTCACTCGTCATCCAGTCGGGCCGCCGGCCGCCGGGAGTCGCCGGGCGTACCGCCGGGAAGGGCCGCTCGGCCGGCACGGCCGCACGCTGCTGGCCTGCCGGCGGACGTGGCGGCTCCTGGCGCGCGTCGTCGAGATCACCCTCGTACGGGTACGGCGGCGCGCTGGCCGGCAGGTTGCCGTTGACCGCGCGCAGCTCGGTGGTGTCCTGCGCGTCCGGGCGCAGCAGCTCGGGTGCGAGCGGATTCGGGCGGGGCATCCCGGCGCGCGGCTCGTCGTCCCTGGGCTCGCTGCCGTTGGGTGAGAGGTGGGCCAGCAGGTCCTCGTAGCGGGAGCGGCTGTCCGACCAGCGCGGGGCGGCTGCGTTCTCCAGCGGGGACAGCGGTCCCTGCGGCTCGGGCGCCGGGGAGAAGGGCGCCGGGGAGAAGGAGGGCGGGGGCGGCGGCATCGTGAACGGGCGGATCTCCCCCGAAGGGGGGTCCGCCGGCGGGGGCCGCTCCTGGGTGAACGGGCGGATCTCGGTGGCGGGCCGGCGCCAGGCGGGCACCTCGGTCTCCGGGTCCAGCGCCGAGCCCGCGTTGGACCACGGGCTCTCTCGCGCGGCCCAGCCGTTCAGCAGGGTGCGGTCGCGCGATTCAGCGCCGGTGCCGCCGTCCGCTGCACCGGCGTCCCCGGAATGCCCTGTTTCGTCCACCGTGCGCTCCTCGCTTGCCCCCGCTGAGGCTACCGTGTGCTTGCAGTGGCGATAAGTTGCAGCGTCGCGACAATTGCCCGCCCGGCAAGCGACAGACGGCGAACCGGGCAATCCGCGCCCTACCGCGGGGGAAACACATCTCGGAGGTACACATGACCGCTGCGTCCGGCGGGGCACAGACGGCGGGGCGCCCCACGCGTCTGCCGCGCTCCGCGCGCCGTAAGCAGCTGCTTGCCGCCGCGCAGCAGATCTTCGTGGCACAGGGCTATCACGCCGCTGCCATGGACGAGATCGCCGAACAGGCCGGCGTTTCCAAGCCTGTGCTCTACCAGCACTTTCCGGGCAAACTCGAGCTCTACCTGGCTCTGCTGGACACCCACTGCGACGCGATAATCGCCAAGGTGCGCGGCGCGATGCTGGCGACTCCGGACAACAAGGAGCGGGTCAAGGGCGCCGTCCGGGCGTACTTCGACTTCATGGACCACGAGAGCGAGGCCTTCCGCCTGGTCTTCGAGTCCGACCTGCGCAACGATCCCCAGGTCCGCGAGCGCGTCGAACGCGTCGAGCAGGGCTGCATCGCCGCGGTCACGGACACGGTCGTCTCCGACACGGGCCAGAACCAGGCGAACGCCGAGCTGCTGGCCTCCGGACTGGTCGGCGCGGCCGGCCAGGCGGCCCAGTACTGGCTGGCGAGCGGCCGGCAGACCCCCAAGGCCGAGGCGGAAGCCCTGGTCGCCGCCCTTATCTGGCGGGGTATCGCCAGCTTCCCGCTGCAGGGTGAGTCAACGCCCGGTACGTCCGGGGAAATCGGCTAGCCTTCATGTCGGAAGACATCTGAGGAGGAGGACCCCGTGGAGGTCAAGATCGGCGTGCAGTACGCCCAGCGCGAGCTGGTGCTGGAGAGCGCGCAGACTCAGGCCGAGGTCGAGCAGGCCGTGACCGAGGCGATGGCCAAGGACAGCGTTCTCACTCTGACCGACGAGAAGGGCCGCAAGGTGATCGTCCCGATCGCCAAGGTGGCCTACGTGGAGATCGCCGAGAAGTCCGAGCGGCCGTTCGGCTTCACCACGCGATAAGCGGCACAGCACGACAGGACCGCAGGGAGTCCCACCCGGGGCTCCCTGCGGTTTCTATACAGCACCGTCACCTTCGCGCTGAGGTGCGGAATCTCTCTGTCGGGTAGACTTGCCGTTGTCGCCGTCGACGTCGGCTCGATATATCGAGTCGCCGCGGCGACGCGCGTGCGGCCCGCGAGCACCTCGCGTGTGGCCCGCGCCCTACCCAGACCGCGCCCCAGGAATTCGACGGGCGCACCACGAGAGGCACCCGCAGAACTCCATGACCGACATCGAGAACACCGAGACAGAACCCGCCCTGGTCCCCGTCCTCAACCGCGCGCCCGTCCGCCCGGACAGCCCCACCTTCGCTGAGCTGGGCGTCCGCGCGGAGACCGTCGAGGCGCTGGCCGCGGCCGGCATCACGCGCGCGTTCGCGATCCAGGAATACGCGCTCCCCATCGCCCTGCGCGGCACCGACCTGATCGGCCAGGCGCCCACCGGCACCGGCAAGACCCTCGGCTTCGGCCTGCCCCTGCTGGAGCGGGTGCTGGCCCCGAGCGAGGGCGCCGACGGCCAGCCCCAGGCGCTCGTCGTCGTCCCGACCCGCGAGCTGGGCCTGCAGGTCGCCCGCGACATCGCCGCCGCCGGCAGCACCCGTGGCGTGCGGGTGCTGCCGATCTACGGCGGCGTTGCGTACGAGCCGCAGGTCGACACCCTCAAGAAGGGCGTCGAGATCCTGGTCGGCACCCCCGGCCGCCTGCTCGACCTGGCCAAGCAGAAGCAGCTGAAGCTGGGCTCGATCAAGGCCCTGGTGCTCGACGAGGCCGACCGGATGCTCGACCTGGGCTTCCTCGAGGACGTCGAGAAGATCCTGGCCATGCTCCCGAGTGAGCGCCAGACGATGCTCTTCTCGGCGACCATGCCGGACCCGATCGTCGCGCTGAGCCGCCGCTTCCTGCACCACCCGGTGACCATCCACGCGGGCCACACGGCCGACAGCGGCATGTCCCCGCTGACCAAGCAGGTCGTCTACCGCAGCCACCCGCTGAACAAGCTGGAGATGGTGGCCCGCATCCTGCAGGCCCGCGAGCGTGGCCTGACCATGATCTTCACCCGCACCAAGCGCGCCGCCGACCGGGTGGCCGAGGACCTCGACTTCCGCGGCTTCGCGGTCGCCGCCGTCCACGGTGACCTGGGCCAGGGTGCCCGCGAGCGGGCCCTGCGCGCGTTCCGCACCGGCAAGATCGACGTGCTGGTGGCCACCGACGTCGCGGCCCGCGGCCTGGACGTCTCCGGCGTCACCCACGTGATCAACTACGACTGCCCGGAAGACCCGGACACCTACACGCACCGCATCGGCCGCACCGGCCGCGCGGGCGCCACGGGCGTCGCGGTGACCTTCGTGGACTGGGAGGACATGCCGCGCTGGGTCCTCATCGACAAGTCGATGGGGCTCAACATGCCGCAGCCCCCGGAGACGTACCACACGTCCCCGGCGTTGTTCTCCGACCTGGACATCCCGGAGGGCATCTCGGGCACGCTGCCGACCGCCGGGCGCACCCGGGTGGGCCTGTCGGCCGAGGTCGAGGAGGACCTGGGTGGCACCCGCCGCCGGGGCAGCCGCGACGGTGGCCGCGACTCCAGCCGCAGCGGCGGTGGCCGCGGCGGTCGCGATGGTCGCGGCAGCGACCGGCCGGCCCGCGGACCGCGCCGCGAGGATGCGGCCCCCACGGCCCCGGCTCCCGCGGCGGAGGACGCCGACGACCGGCCGCGCCGTCAGCGTCGCCGCCGCCGGGCGGGCGACCCCCTGACCACAACCGACGAGGGTACGACTACAGAAACGTCCCCGACGCCGCTCTTCTCGGACGGCTCCGAGGCGACCCCCGAGCTGGCTCCGACGGCAGAGGGCGACTCCGACGGGCAGTCCGACGACGGTGACGACGACGCCACGGGCCGTCCCCGCCGGCGTCGTCGTCGCGGTGGCCGGGGCACCCGCAGTGCCAGCGGCGCGGAGACGACCTCCGAGGATGGCGACGCGGCACCGGCCGCGACTGACTCGGCTCCGGCCTCGGCCGCGACGGGATCGGCTCCGGCCGAGATGACCGGCGGCTCGGACGCCGGGGTCGGCACCGGCGCGCAGGACTGACCCACCGCAACAACCCGGAATGGGTGCCCCGCCGGCTGGCGGGGCACCCATTTTGCTCTTGGCCGTTCCAAAAGCCGGTCAGTGGGTCGGGGTCACGCCCAGCGCCGCGCAGGCCTGCTGGTACATCCGGACCGCTTCGCCGCGGACCTGGCGGCGTTCGGTCAGGCGTTCGCTGAACGGGATCCGGACCGGCACCGCGATGCCGTCCACCGTGGCCTCGAAGTCCATCCCGTCGGGGTCCAGCCCGGACATCCGGGCCGCGCTCGCCGTGCCGATGCCGCCGAGGCCGCGCACGATCAGCACGTTGTCGTCGGCGTGGTCGTCGTTCATGTGGCGGGCGATCTGCGCCACCACTTCCGGGGTGAAGGTCATGCCCAGCGCTCCTTGAGTTGGCGCAGCACAGCGATGTTGAGCCGGTAGGCCTCCTGCACCTCGGCGAGGAAATTCTGCTCGTCCGCCGGGGAGAAGGCGAGCCCGTCGAGCAATTCCCGGTAGCGGGTGCGGAAGGCCGGCGGCGAGACGCCGTCGAAGACGAAAAAGCGGTGGCCTTCGCCGCTCAGGCCGTACGCCTTGGCGATGGCCGGGCCGAGGTATTGGCCGCCGGAAAGGTCGCCCAGGTAGCGGGTGTAATGGTGGGCGATGAAACCCCACGGCTGGTCGAACGCCACCGCGCGCAGCCGGGCCCGGTATTCCTGGGTGGCCGGCAGGGCGCTGAGCTGGGGTGCCGGGCCGAGCAGGGTAGCCAGGTCGTGGCTCAGCGCGGGCAGCCGGGTCAGCTCGGGAAAGACGAAGTTCCCGGCGACGGGGTGGGTCGCCATCGCTTCGGCGGCCTGCTCCAGCGTCTCGTAGATGAACCAGTGCTGCGCGGCCAGGTCGGCGTAGGCCTGCCGGGGCAGCGTGCCCGCGGCGAGCGCGTCGAGGAACCCGCTGCCCTGGGCCGCGTCGTGGTCCGAGCGGGTGCCGCTGCGGAGCCGGACGGACAGCCTTTCGGTGGGAGGGTCGGCCAGGGTCATCGCAGCACCTCCATGCTTGGTTAGGCGAGCCTAACAAACAGATGGGCTCCGAAGATCAGCAAAATCCGCGGGGCAGAATGGTGGGATGCCCCAACCACTGGACGCCGTCCTCGCCGAGGTGCGTGGCCTGCTGCTCGATCCGGCGCTCACCCGCGCGGTCGCAGCCGGCAAGCGCCGCGGTGCCACCCCGTCGGTCACCCGCGCCGAGTTCCGGCCGGTCGCCCTCAAGGGTGGACCCCGGTTGCAGATCGTGACCGATGACGGCTCCCGGCCGTACACCCGGAATGTCGAACCCGGCCCGGAGGCCGCAGCGGCGGTCGATGCCCTGCTGGCCGAGCCCTTCGGGAATTGGCATGTCGAGACGGCCGCGACCACCGTCCAGGTCCGCGTGACGAAGAAGGGCGACGCCCAGGTGCACCGGGCCGCGGCGGTCGAGCCGGCCGTGACCCAGGGTCACGACCGGGCGAAGCAGTGGCTGCTCGATCCGGGCGATCCGCTGTTCACGGTGGTCGGTGGCACGGCGGCGAAGCGCCGCCAGGTGGACGCTTTCCTGCGGGCGCTGGCCGCGACCCTGCCGGACGAGCTGCCCGCGGAGCTGCGGGTGGTGGACCTGGGCTGCGGCAACGCGTATCTGACGTTCGCGGCCTACCGGTTCCTGGCCGATCGCAGCGTCAAGGTCCGGGTCGTGGGGGTCGACGTGCGTGAGGACCAGAGGGTACGCAACAGCGCCGTCGCCGAGCAGCTGGGCTGCGCCGATGCGGTGACGTTCGTGGCCGGCACGATCGAGGACGCGGTCGTGGCGGAGGCGCCGGATCTGGTGCTGGCCCTGCACGCGTGTGACACCGCGACAGACCAGGCGCTGGCCCGGGCGGTGCACTGGGACGCGAAGTGGGTGCTGGCGGCACCGTGCTGCCACCACGACATCGCGGCCCAGCTCAAGGGCCATCCCGCTCCGGCGCCGTACGGGGAGCTGACCCGGCACGCGATCCTGCGGGAACGGTTCGCGGACGTGCTGACGGATTCGCTGCGCTCGGCGCTGCTGCGGCTGCACGGGTACCGGGTGGAGGTCGTCGAGTTCGTGGACTCGGCGCACACGCCCCGGAACCTGCTGCTGCGGGCCAGGCTGACCGGCACACCCCCGACCGACGATCAGCGCGCCGAGTACGAGGCGCTGACCAGCCAGTGGGGCGTGACGCCGGCGCTGGAGAAGCTGCTCACCTGACGACGGTGGTGAACGCTGCGGTGTGCACCTTGCCCGCGACCTGGAAGTCGAAGAACATCCGGTAGCGGCCCGGCCCGGGAGCGGTGAGCCAGAACTTGACCGCGCCGTCGACGGGTTGCGCCTCCGGGTGGACGTGCACATAGCCGACGTCACCCTCACGCAGCACAACCAGGTGACCGAACGCGCCCAGGTACGGCTCGAGCGTCGCGGGCTTGCCGTCCGGGCCGGTCACTGTCATCAGCAGTGGCTGGGTTGCCGTTGTTCGGGGCGTACCGGCGTACGAGATGACGAAGCCGTCAGTGGTCGCCTGGGTGACCGGCGCGGGCAGCGGGACCGGCCGGTAGTCGCCGGCGACCGTCAGGTCGACGCCCAGCGTGACGGGCGTCTGCCGGCCGCCGACGACTGCGGTGAAGTCGGTGATGGCGCGGTAGCTGCCGGGGGCGGTGAGCGCGAGGTCGACGCTCCAGGTGCCGTCGGGGGCCATCGTGGGGTGCAGGTGCTGGAAGCCGGTGAGGTCGCGGCGGATGAGAACGAAGTGCAGCGGCTTGTCGTGCACGACGGCGTAGGTGGTGATCGGCGCGCCGCCGGGTCCGGTGATCCGGAACCGGTACGGCTGGGAGGGGGCGGCCTTGAGCGAGGTGGCCTCGGGCACGAGGGTGAGCCCGGCGGACGTGATCGTCAGGCCGCCGACAGCTTCGGCTGCGGCTGCGGCTGGCTGGGCGTTGGTGCCGTCGGCGGTGTGGACGTGCGGCGCTGCGCCGATGTCGTCGTGGGGGGCGGTGGTGCTGGCCACGCCGTTGTTGAGGGCGGCGGAGGTGGCCTGCACCCGCTCGGCGGAGTTGCTGAGGCGGCCGAGGCCGTAGCCCGCGAAGAGGACAACCACGATGACCGCCGCGAATGCCGCCCGGCGGAAGCTGGCCTGATCGGGCTTAGGCTGCCCGTTCGCTTGTGCCGCCGACTCTCCTACAGGGTGCTCATCTTCCCGCCTCGCAGACTGTTCTCCAGTCTGCTCGTCAGGCATCAGCAAGCTCGTAGCCGGCCTCGTCAACAGCGGCACGGACCTCATCGGCGGCCAGCGGGGCCGCGCTCGTGACCGTGACGGCGCCGGAGGCGAGGTCGACCTGGACGGCGTCTACGCCGGGGAGTTCGGAGATCTCGCTGGTGACGGCCTTGACGCAGTGCTCACAGGTCATCCCGGTCACGGTGTACGTGCTGGTGACAGACATGGTCGTTCCTTCCTCGGGCCCTCGGCCCACGTATCTTCGCGACGGCGCTTCAGCCGGCCATGCGCCTCCGCTTCGGGCTGGAACGCGGTCGGTTGGGCTCCGCTCAGGAGCGGACCAGGCGAGCGATGGCGTCCGAAGCCTCTTTGACCTTGGCACTCGGGTCGCCGGCGCGGGCAGCGTCGACAACGCAGTGGGCAAGGTGATCCTCGAGCAGGCCGACCGCGACGGCGTGCAGGGCGCTCTTCGCCGCGGAGATCTGCGTGAGGACATCGATGCAGTAGGTGTCCTCGTCGACCATCCGCTGCAGGCCGCGGATCTGGCCCTCGATGCGGCGTAGGCGCCCGAGCAGGGCAGCCTTGTCGCCGGAGTACCCGTGCGGTCCGGGATGTTCGTCGTGGTCGGTGGTCATGCCACCCACAATACCCCCCACCCGTATCCACCGCGGTACTCCGGTGGCGTGGCTTTTGTCTCTTTCGGCGTTGCATTCCTGACCACCGCCGTCCGCACGATCATTGTCCCGCCCGGGTCTGCGCCGCCTCCCACCGGGCTCCGCAAGCACCGGTCAGCCGCGGCGTCTTCCATCGATGCATCAGACCGCCGCAGCTGTCAGCCCGCCACAGCCAAGGCGAGAGGCAGGACACCGGGTGCGCCGGCTTGTCGGAGTGCCCGGCCCGCCAGAACCATCGTCCAGCCGGAATCCGACATGTCGTCCACCAGAAGGACCGGGCCTTCAAGGTCTCGAAGGGCCTCCGCCATCTCCGGCGGGACAGCAAAGGCGTCATGCAAGGCGAGAACTCGCTGCGCACTGTTCCCCCGCGGTCCGCTGTCACCCGTGTGCGTGGAAGTCAGCGTCCCCAGCAGCGGCAATCTGCCCACTGCCGCGATCCGTTCCGCGAGGCTGTCCACCAGCTTCGGCCGACGGTGAGAGCCGACCGAGACCACGCCCACCGGGCGCTGCGCCCAAGCGTCGTCACCGTGAGCCCAACCCTTCAGGACCTCGACCACGGCAGCCACCATCTCGTCCGGAATCGTGCTGTCCGCCGCTTCCGGCCCCACCAGGGCACGCAGCCTGTCGCCCCACCCGAGGTCCGACAGCCGTCCGACGGCCCGGCCCGGCAGGATCTGCTCACTCGGGCCGATCTTGCCTTTCAGCGAAACGCCGACGGTGGCCAGACCGGTCGGCCAGAGCTTCTTCGGGGAGATCTCCACGCCCGCGTGGCCGAGGAAGGTCTGTGCCGCGGCCAGCGCCTCGGCCGACACCTCGGCGTCGAACAGCGGGTCGGCACAGTTGTCGCAGCGGCCGCACGGCGTGGCTTCGGGGTCGTCGAGGCAGCGGCGCAGGAACTCCATCCGGCAAGCCGTTGTCCCGGCGTACTCGATCATGGTTTTCTGCTCTGCGGTCCTGGCCTCAGCGACCCGGCGCAGGCGCGCGGTGTCGTAGGTCCACGGCTCGCCGGTGGAGAGCCAGCCGCCGCGGGTGCGCCGGACCGCGCCGTCCACGTCGAGGACCTTGAGCATGAGCTCCAGGCGGGTGCGGCGGAGGTCGACGATCGGCTCCAGCGCCGGCGTCGACAGTGGCCGGTCAGGCGACAAGGCGGCGAGCACTGTGCGCACCTGCTCCTCGGGCGGGAACGCGAGAGAGGCGAAGTATCGCCAGATCGCGATGTCCTCCGGACCCGGCAGCAGGATGACCTCGGCATGCTCCACGGCTCGGCCCGCGCGGCCGACCTGCTGGTAGTACGCGATAGGTGACGGCGGCGCCCCGAGGTGCACGACGAAACCGAGGTCCGGCTTGTCGAAGCCCATACCCAGCGCGGAGGTTGCCACCAGCGCCTTGATCTTGTTGTCCAGCAGATCCTGCTCGGCGGCGCGGCGAGCGGAGTCCTCCACCTGTCCCGTGTACGACGCCACGGCGAAGCCCCGTGACCGCAGGAACTCGGCAGTCTCCGTGGCTGCGGCGACCGTCAACGTGTAGACGATGCCGGAGCCCGGCAGCCGGTCGAGATGGTCCGCGAGCCAGGCCAGCCGGTGCGCCGGATTGGGCAGCTCCAGTGCCGCCAGCCGCAGCGAATCCCGCTCCAGCGATCCGCGCAGCACGAGCGCGTCACCGAGCTGCTCGGCCACGTCAGCGGTCACACGTGAATTAGCGGTGGCCGTGGTCGCGAGCACAGGCGTGAGACCCGGCAGACCAGCTAGGAAGGTGCGCAGCCGCCGGTAATCGGGGCGGAAGTCGTGACCCCAGTCCGACACGCAGTGTGCCTCGTCAACCACCAGCAGGCCGGTGCTCGCGGCCAGGCCGGGCAGCACGTTGTCGCGGAAGTCCGGATTGTTGAGCCGCTCGGGGCTGATCAGGAGGACATCGACCTCACCGGCCCGGATCTCGGCGGTGATCTCACTCCACTCGTCGAGGTTGGCGGAGTTGATCGTGCGGGCCCGGATGCCGGCCCTCGCCGCCGCCTCGACCTGGTTGCGCATGAGGGCGAGCAGGGGCGAGACGATGACGGTCGGCCCGGCAGGTGGATCACCGGGCTCGGCGGTGATGCCGTCGCGCAGGAGGGCGGTGGCCACGAAGTAGACCGCCGATTTGCCCCACCCCGTGCGCTGCACACAGAGCACTCGCCGCCGATCGACCACGAGGGCCTCAATGGCTCGCCACTGATCCTCTCGCAGCACCGCATGCTCACCGGCGAGCCGGCGCAGCACCTCCTCGGCGCACTCGCGCACCGCCACCCGTTCGGCTTCGCTCACCGCTGACCGCGTCATCTCCACCACGCCAGCATGTCTACCAGCCGGCACCGACAAGACCCGGGTTATCCACAGGCCCGATCCGTCGGGCTCGTTGTCCACAGGCCGGCGATTGCCCGCGCGGCCGGGCGTCGTGCGCTGCCACCATTGGCGGCATGCGAGAGAGGCTCCGAAAGCTGCACCTCGACGGCCGGGAGTTCGCCTGGAAGGCGGAGATCCGGGCCGCGCCGGGCGCCGACGGCAGACGACACCGATACATCCGGGTTCGTGTGTGGGGCGCAGGTAAGAACAGCTGCGTGCTGCAGGCCGACATGACCGAGCTGCCCGTTCCGGCCCCGTCGGAGGAGACGACGTATGCCTACCCGAGCGCGGCCATCGTGCGCCGGCTCGTCTCGTGGGGGCTGGAGGCGGGCTGGACGCCGGAGAAGATTGGCGGAGTCTTTCGGGTGAGCTCGGCCGTTGGGCCGACCCTGCCTGGGCTGGGCCTGGTCGACCTCCCGTGACACTGGTTCCTTGACAACTAAATTTGTCGGTGGCAGCGTGGGCGGCATGACGAAGACGATCGCCGAAAAGCTGCAGATCAAGCCGCACACCACGGTGTGGCTTTCGCACGCTGCGCACCTGCCCTTGCTGACACCGATGCCGGAGGGCGTACGGGAGAGCGACGGGCTCGCGTCGGCGAGCACGGCAGTGCTGTTCGCGGACGATGCCGCGAGTGCTCGCAAGCTCCTCGAGGAGCACGCCGACGATCTGGCCAAGCCCGCGGTGCTCTGGATCGCCTATCCGAAGGGCAACAAGGCGGACATCAACCGCGACACGCTCTGGCCGATCGTGGCGGATTTCGACATGCGTCCGAACGGCCAGGTGGCGATCGACGAGCGCTGGTCGGCGCTGCGGTTCCGCCCCAACAAGCCGGGTGAGGGCCGCTTCACCGGTGGTGCCGCGAAGTAGCACCAAGGAATTGACGGGCGGTACGTTGATCGTCGCCCAGGACGTGCTCAGCAAGATCGCCTGAGGTCAGCGGCCCAGCACCGTGCCGCCGTTGACGTTGATGATCTGGCCGGTCACGAAGCTGCCGCCGGGGCCGACCAGCCAGCGCACCGCCTCCGCGATGTCGTCCGGCACGCCCGCCCGCTTGACCAGCGTCGCGGCCACTCGCTGGGCGTGGCCTTCCTCGGTCATCCGGCCGGCGAAGAACTCGCTGTCGGTCACGTAGCCGGGGGCGATCACGTTCGCGGTGATGCCCTCGGGGCCGAGCTGGGTGGCCAGGTCCAGCGCATAGCCGTGCAGGGCCGCCTTGGCCGCCGAGTAGGGGCCGCCGCCACCCCGCTGGGCGGCGATCGAGCTGGTCAGGATGATGCGTCCACCCGGCCGGCGGAGCAACGGCAACAGGGCGTCGGTGAGGAGCACCGCGGTCAGGACGTTGGAGTCGAGGTTCGCCCGCCAGCGCGCCGCCAGGCCCTCGGGGGTGGAGTCGTCGCCTGACACGTACGCGCCGGCGTTGTTGACGACCACGTCGACCGGGCGGCCGCCGACGGCCTCGACCACCGCGGTGGTCTGGCCGGGAACTGACAGGTCGGCGGTGACCGCCGTCGCTTGCGGGCCGATCCACTTCACCGCGTCGGCCAGCACGTCGGGGCGCCGCCCGACGATGATGACGTCGTAGCCCTCCCCCGCCAGCATTCCCGCTGTCGCCCGGCCGATTCCCGTGCCGCCACCGCTGACCACCGCAAGCCTCGCCATGCCCCGACTCTAGAGGAGGGGCCTGCGCCGGCCGGACGGGCCGGACAAGAGACCTGATCCACGCTGCGCCGGGTACGCGGTGGTCGTAAACGCCGCGGGGGTGGTGTGGTGAGGGCGGTGATGGAGCGGCGGCGCCGGGGTGCTGGGCCGGCGCCGCCGTTCAGTCAGGCGTTCTCCGGGACAGCGGTACGTAGCGTGGAAGTTGCCGGCCCCAACGCTCGCCAGGCCAGCAGCATGATCACTGCCATCGCCGCGGCTGCCGTCCAGAACGTCGCGGTGATCCCGTAGGCCTGCGCCACCGCTCCACCCAGCAGGGAGCCCAGCGCCGCCCCACCCAAGTCAAGCAGGGAGTACACACCGGCCACCCGCCCGTAGAGCCCTCCGGGGATCGAGCGCTGCCGCAGTGTCGTCGCCACGTTGCCCCAGACCGCGGCATGGACGCTGAACACCACGATCATCGCCGCCGCGATCCACGGCGTCCGGGTCAGCGCCAGCGTCGCGTGCAGCGCCACTTCCACGAGCAGGCCAGCTCGCAGCAGTGCCGTCGCGCTGACAGTGCGGAGCAGGGCCGGAGCCGTCACCGTTCCGGCCAGGCCGCCCACCGCGAACGCCGTCAGCAGTACGCCGTAGCCCAGCCGGCTCAGGCTGAGCCTCTCGAAGGCGTACAGCACGAAGATGGCGAAGGCGGCGCAGAAGACCACGTTGCCGAAGGCCATCGTCATCGCGAGCGTGCGCAGCAGGCGGTGCCGCCACAGCCATCGGATCCCCTCCGCGATGTCTGTCCGGAGCGGCCTGCGGGGCCGGGGCTCCGGGACCGGGATGCCACCGATGCCGGCGACCAGCGCAGCCGATGCGGCGAACGACAACGCGTTCACTCCGAACGGCACCGCCGCGGCCACCACGAACAGCCAGGCACCCAGCGGTTTCGCCGCGAACTGGTTGAGCATCGTGAACGTCCCGCCGAGCCAGGCGTTCGCCGTCGGCAGCCTCTCGGCCGGCACCAGCGCCGGGACGAACGCCGACGCCGCCGTGTCCGCCAGCGTCTCCCCCGTGCCGAGCACGAAGAAGACCGCATAGATCAGCGGTACGGTCACCACGTCGCCGGCCACCGCCGCCACCAGCATGACCATCGCAGCCGCGCGGATCAGGTTGACCGTCACCACCAGGCGGCGGCGGTCGAGTCTGTCCGCCCACGCTCCGCTGATCAGGGCGAACAGCAGCCACGGCAGTTGCTGGGCGAAGACGGCGCCGGCCACTGCCGCCGGTTCGGTGGTGATCGAGGCGACCAGCAGCGGGCCTGCCGCCATCGTGACGCCGTCGCCGAGGTTGGAGACCGCGCTCGCGGTCCAGAGTTTGCTGAAGTCCGCGCCGAGGCGCGGGAAAAGGGCACGCAACATTGCTCCTCAAGACAGGGGTGACGGTCGATGACCGCCCCGTGCGAGGAGCTACGGGCCGCGGGAAACTAAGCGGCGCGTCCTCGCGTCGGGGCGAAGACCGTTGCCATGTCGAGTTGCATCACGCACCCTTTCTGTCGGCTGGTAAGGCACTCTAGATCGAAACGGGGAGGTACGGGTGCGGGGTCGTTCGCCGTGGCAGTACCCGGCCCGGATCGTGCCGATCGCGTTCCTCGGCGCCATCGCCGTGGGCACCGCACTGATGATGCTGCCGGCCGCGCGGGCCGAGCCCGGGCATGCGCCGTTCGTGACTGCGCTGTTCACCGCGACCTCCGCCGTCTGTGTCACCGGGCTGGCCGTGGTGGACACGCCGAGCTACTGGTCCGGCTTCGGCGAGGTGCTGCTCACCGTGCTGTCGCAGATCGGCGGCTTCGGGATCATGACCCTCGCCACGCTGCTCAGCCTGCTGGTGTCGCGGCGGCTCGGGTTGCGCAGCCGGCTCATGGCGCAGGCCGAGAGCGCCGGCCTGTTCAGCGGCAACGTCGGCGGCGTGCTGATCCGCGTCGCAATCGTCATGTTCGCCTCCGAGGCCGCCATCAGCGTCGTGCTCACGTTGCGGTTCTGGCTGGCGTACGACTATCCGTTCGGCCGGGCCGTGTGGGAGGCCGTCTTCCACGCCGTGCAGGCCTTCAACAACGCCGGCTTCGCGCTCTACCCGGACAGCCTGACGCGGTTCGTCGGCGACTGGTGGATCTGCGTCCCCGTGACGCTCGGCGTGCTGGCCGGCTCGATCGGCTTTCCTGTCCTGTTCGAGCTGGCCCGGGAATGGCGTACCCCCGGCTTCTGGTCCACCCACACACGGCTGACGGTGTGGGGCACTGTGTTGCTAAGCGGGATCGGTTTCCTGGTTTTCTTGACCTTCGAATGGGCCAATCCGCAGACCCTCGGCCCGCTCAGCACGCCCACCAAGATCCTGGCCGCGTTCACCCAGGACGTGATGACGCGTTCGGGCGGCTTCAACAGCATCGACCTGGGCAAGATGAACACCGAGACCATCGCCGTCACCAACGGCATGATGTTCATCGGCGGCGGCAGCGCCAGCACCGCCGGCGGCATCAGGGTCACCACTTTCCTGCTGCTGGCGTTCGTGATCTGGGCGGAGATCCGGGGTGAGCCCGACGTGGTCATCCGCAAGCGACGGATCGCCGAGGAGACGCAGCGGCAGGCCATCACCGTCGCGCTGCTCGGCGTCGCCCTGGTCGCCGGCGGCACACTGGCGCTGATCGGGCTGACCGACCACGTGCCGTTCGACCGGGCGCTGTTCGAAGTCACCTCAGCGTTCGCTACGGTCGGCCTCAGCACGGGCATCACGCCCACACTGCCGCCGTCCGCGCAGGTCCTGCTCACCATCCTGATGTATGTCGGCCGCGTCGGCACGATCGCCGTGGGAACGGCGATCGCCCTGAACACCCGCCGCCGGCTCTACCGCTACCCGGAGGAGCGACCCCTCGTTGGCTGACAGAAGACTCACCGCGAACCCGGACAACGTCGTTGTCGTCGGGCTGGGCCGCTTCGGCGGGCAGGTCGCCGCGTCGCTGGTCAACCTCGGCCACGAGGTGCTCGGCATCGACGCCGACCCGCACATCGTGCAGGACTGGTCCGACCGGCTCACCCAGGTCGTGGAAGCCGACTCCACCGACACCGAGGCGCTGCGCCAGCTCGGCGTGCAGGAGTTCGCCCGGGCCGTGGTCGGCATCGGTACGAACCTCGAGGCCAGCGTGCTGACCGTGCTGACGCTGGCGGAGATCGGCGTGCCGGAGATCTGGGCCAAGGCGATCAGCACCAAACACGGCAAGATCCTGTCCTCGGTCGGCGCCCGGCACGTCATCTACCCCGAGGCGGAGATGGGTGAACGGGTCGCGCACCTGATCACCGGCCAGATGCTCGACTACATCGAGTTCGACGACGGCTTCGCCATCGCGAAGGTGCGGGCGCCGAAGGAAGCGATCGGCCGCACGCTGGCCGACATCGGCCTGCGCAGCAAGTGGGGCGTGACGGTGGTCGGCACCAAACTGCCGGGCGAGGACTTCACGTACGCGCGACCCGAAACGGTCGTGCCGCCGGGCTGCATCCTGATCGTCGCCGGCGACACGACCAAGGTCGAGCAGTTCGCCGCAGTGACCTGAGCCGAACCGCGACAGAGCAGGCCGGGCCGGAGGCCGGGCGGAGCCGAAGCGCGGCAGGGGGCCGGGCCGGCCACGCCGAGCCGACACGACCATCACACCGTGACTGAGAAGCCTGACTTCTTCTCCGGCGCCTTGGCCGGCGGCTTACTGCTCTTCGCCGGCGCTGGAGCCGTCGCCTTGTCCTTCTTCCGCGGAGACGGCTTCTTCCGCACATCGTCCGACGCCGGCATCCCCCCGGAGATCTCCGCCGAAGGAGCCGCCGCCCCCACCGCCCCGAGCACCTCAGCCTGGCAAGCCTTACCGTTCAGCACGAACGCCACCGGCAGCGGATTACTGATCCGATAACTCCCGCTCAACGTCACACTCGCCGACCGCCCAGGCCGCAGCTTCGTCCCGTTCTTGGCCCGCAGCAACAGTTTCCGCCCCCGCTGGGTGAGCCGTTTCGGTGCGTCGGTGAGCCGCTGACCACCCGCAAAACTGAACTCCAGCGACCACTCCGACAGCACGTGCTCCCCCGTGTTGACCACGGTCACCTGGGCGCCGAAGTCCGACCCGGAGTCGCGTTGCACGCGGTAGCGGACCTTGCACCCCGTACCGTGCGGGACCACCGCCCCCGGCCCGGCGCCGGCCGCCGCCGCTTGAGCTGTGCCGACGTCGACCGGCTCGCGGGTCGACGACCAGATCAAGCCCACCGCCGCCGCCAGGATGATCGTCGCGACGCCTGCCTGGATCCGGTGCCGCCCGGCCAGCACCGCATCCGTGAGCCGAGCGCCCTTAATCGGATCGGGTAGCAATCCGACAGAGCGCAGCAGCCCACCGGCGCGGAACAGCCCACCGCCCAGCGGCTGCGGACCGCCGAGCCGCAACGCCCGGGCCACCCGCAAACCGGCGCGGACCCGCAGCCCCGGCGCCCGGGCCGGCCGTGGCATCGGATGCGGTGACGGGCGCAGCCCGGACGCGGGCGCGCCGACCGCAATGATCGGCTGAAGTCCGACCAGCGCGGCCAGCTCCGCGGCGACCACGGCTGCGCCGGGCCGGTCCTCGGGCTGCTTGGCCAGGCAGCGCAGGCAGAGGTCGGCGACCTGCGCCGGCATCCCGGGCAGCGACGGTACGGGCTCCGGATCAGCGAACAGGTGCGCCCGCAATGCCTGCGTGGTGTTCCCCGCCGGCCACGGCAGCCGCCCAGTGAGAGTCCGATAGAGCAGCAGCCCCAAGGCGTATACGTCGGCGGCAGGCGAGACGTGGCCGCCGCCGAGCCGTTCCGGGGCCAGGTACGCCGGGGTGCCCAGCAGGCTGCCGTCCGGCGCGGCGTCCCGTTGCCCGATCAGCGCCGAGATGCCGAAGTCGACGACCTTCGCTCCCGCGCCGGTGAGCATCACGTTCGCCGGAGTCACGTCGCGGTGCACCACACCTCGGACGTGGGCCGTGGCCAGGGCCGATGCCACCTCGGCCGCGATCACCACCGCGTCGCGCCAGGGCAGCGGGCCCTGGCGGCTCAGCCGGGCGGCGACCGACTCGCCCTCGTTGAGTTCCATCACCACGTACGGGACCGAGCGGTGCTCGTCCAGCGGAGATTCCCCGAAGTCGAACACGCCGGTGATGTGCGGGTGGCACAGCCGGGCCGCGGCCAGCGCCTCCAGCCGCAGCCGGTCGCGGAACGTCGAGTCGCCGGCGAGTTGCGGCGACAGCACCTTGACGGCGACGGCCCGGCCCAGCACCTGGTCGTGGCCCCGCCACACGACGGACATGCCGCCGGTGCCGAGCCGTTCGATCAGGCGGTACCGGTCGCCGACGAGGCTGCCCTGTCCCCCGGTCGCCAGCCAACCCATGTGCCGATTGTGGCCCGAGGGACGCCCCGCTCACCGGGGGTCGGCGGAATCCAGAGAGCCGCCGGGCGTGCTCTGACCAGCACATCGCTCTTTGTCCGGAATAACGCCGGCGCCACCCCGCCAGGACCCGATCCACCGGCGCAAAACCGCCGGCCACCACCCGACCGGCGCCACCTGCCCAGAAGCCGATCCACCCGACCGGCGCCACCGGCCAGAAGCCGATCCACCCAACCGGCGTCACCCGGCCAGGAGCTGATCCACCGGCGCGAAGTCGTCGGTCAGCACCCGGGCGTCGTCGATGAAGTCGGTGAGTGGCTGACCCGACAACAGCTGCACCGGCTCGTCCACCAGGTCGAGATGGTTGCGCAGTTCGTCCAGGGCCAGCGGCGACTTCGACGCGACGATCACGAAGTTCGAGCCGGTCTCACCGTCGAGGGCGGCCTGCGGCGCCACCAGAGCCACGTGCGGGAAGACGTCGGCCACCGTGGCCAGCTCGGCCCGGATGAAACGGTTCGGCGGGTAGTCGATGACGTTCTGCGCGTACACGCCGTCCGTGCGCAGGACGCGGGCAATGTCAGCGGCCATCTCCCGGGTGGCGAGGTGCCACGGGACCACCAGGTGGCCGAACGCGTCGCCGACCACCACGTCGTACCCCTGGCTCCGCTGCTCGGCCAGGCCGACCCGCGCGTCGCCGACGCGGACCCGCAGGTTCGGCCCGGTGCGCAGGCCCAGCTCGCGTTTGTCCAGGTCGACCAGGCCGCCGTCGAGCTCCAGGACGAGCTGGTCGCTGCCGGGCCGGGTCCGCGACACGTACGCCGGAACGGTGAACCCGCCACCACCCAGGTGCAGCGCACTGATCGGAGCACCACCGGCCCGCACGACATCCACCACGGCACCGATCCACTGCACGTACGCGAACTCGAGGTGAGTCGGGTCGTTCAGGTCGACGTACGAGTGCCGCGCCGAGTTCAGGATCAGCGTCCGCCCACCGGCCACGCTGGGATCGGCGTCCACCCGCGCGCAGTGATAAGCGGTCTCGATGTCGCACGGTGTCGGCGCGGTGGCCCCCAGCCCGGCCCCGAACAGCCCGATGGTGACCACGACGGCCCGGGTCCGCGGCTTGCCGGGCAGCTTCAGTTCCGGGTTGCGGTGCAGCCACCAGCCCAGCCCGAAACCGGCCACGGCCAGCACGGCGGCCAGGGTCAGCACGATCCAACTACTGGGCATCGCGGCGACGAAGACAAAGCCCGTGCCCAGCGTCGCGGTGATCGCGCCGAGCGTGCCGAAGCTGGACAGCCGGCCCACCACCTCGCCGGTCCGGCGCAGGTCGCCGAGCTGGAGCTTCACGGTCAGCGGGGTGATCGCGGCGAGCAGGAACGCGGGCAGGAAGACGGCCAGCACCGCCAGCAGCAGCACGGCCGGCGCCGACCCGCCGCGCAGCAGCTCACCGCCCCAGCGGACCAGCGGCAGGGTGATCGCCGTGCCGATCGCCGCCAGCAACAGCGCGGGGGCGAGCAGCAGCCGGGGGTCGAACTTGTCGGCCAGCCGGCCGCCGAGCCAGGTGCCGTACGCGATGGCGGCCAGCGAGATCCCGATCACCGAGCTGCTGACCTGCAGGGTCACCCCGACGTAGGGGCCGACGAGCCGCAGCGCCACGATCTCCAGGACCAGCACGGCACCGCTGGCGAAGAACACCAGGGCGGTGGCCAGTCCGGAAGGCAGGGCGCGCGGGGCGGAGGTCTCCATCGCGCGGATGCTACCGGCGTGCGCCTGTCAGATGACTGATAGGTGCACGTGGTTGGTGTGGGTCGCGGCCGGTCCGCCCGAGCCGCTGTACGAGCGCCAGCCGGTGCCCGGATGCCAGATCTGCCGGTACCAGATCACGTACAGCACGCCGAGACGTGCGGCGTTCTTCACGAAGTACGCCGCCAGGTTGTCGCCGTACGTACGGTCGCCGCCGGACGCGTTGACGTTCTCGAAGCCGCCGGAGGCCGCGGAGAAGTCACAGGCTCGCCCCTTGGGGTGCTCACCGGAGGAACGCTGACTGAAGCAACCTGTGTACCGCTTGAAACCCGCCGCCCGAGCCTGCTGGTACGCGTTCAGCGTCCGCGGCGTGATGCACCCGCTGCCGCCCGGGGAGGGGTCGCTGACCGAGCAGGACTCCTTGGGCCAGGAGCCGTCGGAGTTGCGCGGGGCCGGCTTGGCCAGCGGCGAGTTGGCGTTGATGAAGCCGCTGCGCGCCGCGCCGCCGCCGGCGATGGCCAGCGCCTGCTCGGCCTGCTGCTTCTTCTTGGCCATGATCTTGACCTGGTTCTGCTGCTCCTTGACCTCCAGGTCGATGGCCTGCTTGGCCTTCGCGGTGGTGGTCAGCGCCTCGCGGTACCCGGTCAGGGCCTTGCCGTCGATCTGGGCCATCTGGTCCAGGCGCAGCGCCCGCTCCATGAACGTCTCCGGCGAGGAGGCGTTGAGCAGCAGGGTCATCGTGTTGAAACGGCCCTGCCGATATGCGCGGTTGGCGATCTCCCGGACCCGGACCTGCAGCTCGGTCGTCTTCTGCTTGGCCTGGGCCAGCGTGACAGTGAGCTGCTTCTGCCGCTTCTGGGAATTGTCGAGCTTGTTCTTGGCTTCGATGTGTCCCTTGGCCGCGGACTCGAGCGCCGACCGCAGCGTCTTGGTGCCGCCCTCGTCGTCCGGATCCGCGTGCGCGGCCGGGGCGGCGACGAGCAGCACCGCGAGGGCAGCGAGAATGGCCAGGACAGGCTGGAGCCGGCGCAGGAGAGTCGCCGCCACGGTCTACCTCCCAAGTCGTGAGCGCGGTGACTCTACCGCGCCGCACGTCGAAACGGCAGCGCGCTCACGTCGATGAATATCCACCGTCGACGAAGAGTGTCTGGCCGGTCACCGCAGCGCTAGCGGCACTCGCCAGATACACCGCGCATCCGGCGAAATCGTTCGGCAGCCCGTTCCGGCCGATCATCGTGCGCCGGGCGTGCGCGGCGACCTTCTCCGGATCGGCGAAGACCGGCTCGGTCAGCGGCGTGTGCACCACGCCGGGGGCGACCGCGTTGCAGCAGACGCCCCGGGCCGACCACGCCTCGGCCTGCGAGCGGGTCAGGGCGACCAGACCGGCCTTCGAGACGCCGTAGGCGCCGCTGTTGCCGTACGCGCGGAAGGCCTGCTGGGAGACCACGTTGATGATCCGGCCCCAGCCGCGCTCGGCCATCGCGGGCCCGAAGCGCTGCCCGAGCAGGAAGGGCGCGGTCAGGTTGGCGGCCATGGTGACGTCCCAGTCGTCGTCGGTCAGCTCGTCCATCGGCGGGCGCCGGTTCACCGCCGCCGCGTTGACGAGGATGTCCGGTTCCCCGTACCGGGTGATGATCGTGTCGATCGCGGCCGGGAGCGCCGCCCGGTCGGCGAGATCCGCCGGGACCGCGGCGGCCTCGACCCCGTCGGCGGCCAGCTCGCGGATGGTCTCGGCCAGCGGCTCCGGGCGCCGGGCGACCAGCACGACGCGGGCGCCGGCGCCGCCCAGCGCGCCGGCCATGGCCCGGCCGATCCCGGAACTGCCGCCGGTCACGACCGCGGTCCGGCCGGTCAGACCGAAAAGCTCAGAGAGGTACGCAGACATGTCGGAGCTCTACACGAACAGGGCCGCGTGCGCGGTCCGCCAGATGTCCTCGTTGGCCGCCACCAGCAGGCCGCGCTCCGAGTCGGTCGGCCGGTACGCCGAGCCGTCGAGGTGCAGCACCGTGCCACCGGCCTCGCGCACGATCAGCGAGCCCGGCACGTGGTCCCAGGGCAGGATCCGCCAGAAGGTGGCGAACTGCTGCTCGTCGGAGACGACGGCCGGATACTCGTAGCCGGCGCAGTGGTGGCCGCCGGTCACCGTGCCCAGCGTGGCGATCCGCCGCTCGATCCGCTCGCGCAGGTCGTCGGGGAAATAGTTGCGCGACAACGAACCGGTCAGCCCGGCCGCACCCGGATCGTCGGTGCGGGTCTTGACCCGCAGCCCGTCGATGAACGTGCCGCTGCCCGCCTCCGCGACCGTCATCCGGTCGGCGACCACGTCGAGGATCCAGGACGCGGCCGGCTCCCCGTCGCGCAGCAACGCGACCATCACGGCGAACGGCGTCTTGCCGGCCGCGAAGTTGTTGGTGCCGTCGACCGGGTCCACGATCCAGACCGCGCCCGAGTCACCGACGCGGCCCAGCACGCCCGGGTCGGCCGCCACCGCTTCCTCGCCGACGACCTGCGAGCCGGGCAGCAGCGCGGTGAGGCCGGCGGTCAGCGCCCGTTCCGACTCCTGGTCGGCGACGGTGACCAGGTCGCCGGGCGACTTCTGCTGGATCTCGGAGTCGCTCAGATGCCGCCACCGGGGCAGCACGATGGTCTGCGCCACCTCCCGGACCAGGGTGGTGACCTCGTCGATCAGGTCGTCACGCACGCGGCGGCAACTTCACGACGCTGACGAAGAACTCGTCGATCTGCCGGATCACCGAGATGAACCGGTCGAAGTCGACCGGCTTGGTGACGTAGGCGTTGGCGTGCAACTGGTAGCTGCGCAGGATGTCCTCGTCGGCGGCCGAGGTGGTGAGCACCACCACCGGGATGCGGCAGAGGTCGTCGTCCTTCTTGATCTCCTCGAGCACCTCCCGGCCGTCGCGGCGGGGCAGGTTCAGATCGAGCAGGATCAGGTCGGGCCGCAGCGCACCCTCGTACGCGCCCTCGCGGCGCAGGTAGGCCAGCGCCTCGGCGCCGTCGGACACCACGGTCAGCCGGTTGCGGACCTTGTGCTCCTCGAACGCCTCCTGCGTCATGAGCACGTCGCCCGGGTCGTCCTCGACGAGCAGCACCTCGATGGGTGTGCCGTCCTGCCGCACCGCACCCGTCATGCCGAGCCTCCTTCAGCACGTTCCGGCGTCATGCCGCGACCTCATCCTGTTTCCGGGGTTCCGCCACCGGCACCCCGGCGAGCAGCGGCAACGTGAAGTAGATCGACGTGCCCTCGGTCACCTCGAGGTCGAGCCAGATCCGTCCGCCATGGTATTCGACGATCTTCTTGACGATGGCCAGCCCGATGCCGGTGCCCTCGTACGCGTCCCGCGCGTGCAGCCGCTGGAAGATGACGAAGACCTTGTCGGCGAACTCGGGCTCGATGCCGATCCCGTTGTCCCGGACGTTGATCTGCCACTCCTCCTCCAGCCGCTCGGCCGTGACCCGGATCACCGGGGCGACGTCCGGGCGGCGGAACTTCAGCGAGTTGCCGATCAGGTTGACGAAGAGCGTGGTGAGCAGCGGCTCCTCGCCCTCCACGGTGGGCAGGTCGGCCCAGGTGATCTCAGCGTCGTCCCCGGCCCGGGCCTCCAGCTGCGACTTCACCTCGGTCAGCACCCGGTCCAGGTCCACGTCGGTGAAGCCCGCGGTGAGCCGGCCGATCCGGGAGAACGCCAGCAGGTCGTTGATCAGGCGCTGCATCCGCTGCGCGCCGTCGACCGCGAAGGCGATGTACTGGTCCGCGCGCTCGTCCATCTGGCCCGCGTAGCGGCGCTGGAGCAGCTGGCAGAAGCTGGCCACCTTGCGCAGCGGCTCCTGCAGGTCGTGCGAGGCCACGTAGGCGAACTGCTCGAGGTCACGGTTGGACCGGGTCAGCTCCTCCGCCTGCTGCTTGAGCTGGTCGTTGACCCACTCGATCTGCTCGCGGGCCTCGCGCACCTCGGTCAGCTCGCTGGCGATCTGCCGGCGCATCCCGTCCACGTCGGCGGCCAGGGTGCGCAGCTCGGGAGAACCGCTGCTGGTGATCTGCTTCTCGTAGTCGCCGCGGGCCACCTCGCGGACCTGCTCGGCCAGCTCGGTCACCGGCCGGCTGACCAGGCGGTCCAGCAGCAGGAACAGCACCGCGCCGGCCAGGATGACGACCACCGCCGCAAAGATCTCCAGCGCCACCAGCACCGTGCCGGTGCGCTTGGCCGCGGTGGCCGAATCGTTGCGGACCACCAGAATGTCCTGCTGGAGGCCGGTGATCGCGGCTCGCAGCGCGTCGAACTGCTGGGTGCCCGCCCGGTCGATCAGGACCTGACCGGCCTGCGGGCCCTCGTCGCGAACAGCATTGATCACCGGCTCCGCGACGACCAGTCGCCACTCGTCCGCCCGCTGCTGCACACGTTGCAGGGAGGCGCGCACGGCCGGGTCACCGTCGGCGCCGTTCAGCCGGGTGATCTCGTCCAGCAGCTGACGCTGGGCGGCGAGGCCGTCGTTGTACGGCTTCAGGTTGCTCTGCTCGCCGCTGATCGCGTACCCGCGGATGCCGGTCTCCTGATTGACCACCGCGGTGTTGAGGCTCTCGCCGGAGGCCCGCATCGGGCCGGTCTTGTTCAGGATGTTGTCGATGTGCTCGTTGCTGTCCGCGGCGGTGATCGCGGCGAAGACGCCGAGGATCGTCAGCAGCAGCGCGACGGTCACCGACAGGGCCACCACCCGGCGGCGCAGCGTCCAGGTGCGCAGGTCGAGCAGGCTCATCGGCCGCCGCCCCGGGAGATCAGCAGCATCGCCACGTCGTCGGCGAGCGGGCCGCCGTTGCCCTGCTCGGCCCGGCCGACCAGCCACGCCGGCAGCGCCGCCAGCGGCACTTCCTTGGCGGCCGGCTCGGCGAGCACGCCGCACAGCCCGTCCACGTCGAGACGTTCGTTGCCCACGCCGGTGTGCCCCTCGATCAGTCCGTCGGTGTACATCAGCAGAGACCAGTCGTCGCCGGAGAGCTCCACGTCGGTCGCGGGCGTGGGGGTCGGCTTGACGCCCAGCACGATGCCGCGGCGCGCGGCCACCGGCTCGGCCCGGCCGTCCTTGAGCAGCACCGGCGGCGGATGCCCGGCCAGCCGCACGGTGGCCCGGTTGGCGCTCAGGTCTAGGACCACCGACGCGACCGTGGCGAAGACCTCACGGGCCCGCCGCTCGCTCATCAGCACCTGCTCCAGCGCGCCCAGGATCTGGTCCTCCGGCACCCCGCCGAGCACCAGCGCCCGCCACGCCACCCGGAGCTCGACGCCGAGGGCGGCCTCGTCCACGCTGTGCCCGCAGACGTCACCGACGATGACGTGCAGGCGGTCGGGACCGACCTGCACCACGTCGAAGAAGTCGCCGCCGAGCAGGCCCATCGCCCGCCCGGAACGGTAGAACGTGTGCACCGCGACCTCGGTGGTCTGCATCAGCGGCTGGGGCAGCAGGCCACGTTCGAGCCGGGCCGACTCGGCCTGGCGCAGCTCGACCTCGCGCAGCCGCTGGGTGTTCTCGTCGGCCCGCTTGCGCTCGACCGCGTACCGCAGGGCGCGGACCAGCAGGACGCCGTCGACCTGGCCCTTGACCAGGTAGTCCTGGGCGCCCTCGGCGACCGCCGCGACCCCGAGGTGCTCGTCGGAGCGCCCGGTCAGCACACAGACCGCGGCGCTGCCGGCCACGGCGAGCAGCTTGCGCAGGCCGTCGATGCCCTCGGCGTCGGGCAGTCCCAGGTCCAGCAGGACGCACTGCACGCCGCGCATCATCGGCCGGGCCTCGCGCAGGCTGGTCGCCACCCGCAGGTCGAACAGCGCACCGGCCTCGGCGAGCAGCTCCTTGACGAGGAAGGCGTCGCCCTCGTCGTCCTCGACCAGCAGGATGCGCAGCCGTTCGGGGGCTTTCAACGCCGCCGGCGGCACTGTGAGAGCGCGTTCGCTCACCACGCCACCCCGCACGACGGGGTGCGCGCAACGGCGGCTCCGGCGCGGTGGGAACGCTTGATGGCTCGACTCCTTCGGGCGTGACCCGCTGATAGTCCACCACCGGCTGCGGACGCACAACACCGGACACCCACGGCAGCGGCGCGGCTCACGCCGGCGGCCCGTACGACGGGTCCTCGGCCACCCGGCGGGCGTGCTCGGCGATCACCTGGCCCAGGATCCCGTGCAGCCGGCCGCAGTCGCCGCAATGCAGGTTCTCGTCGAGGCGGCGGCTGCCGCAGCCGGTGCAGGTGCCCCGGTCGGCGGGATCCCGGTACGCCTCCAGGGCCCGGCACATCGCCCGCACGACATGGTCGCTGATCTGGAACGTCGCCTCCCCGAGCGCGGTGCGCAGGCCGAGCACGGCGGCGGGACCGGCCTCGGGCGCCGGGTCGTAGCAGGCGACCCGGTCGATGAACTCGGCGAACACGGCAGGGGGGTCGAGCGGGGCGGTCACCGCACAAAGTTATGTCACCGCCTCGAAAGATCCACGGGGTACCCGGGCGGGGCCGCAACGGCTTAGATGGCATCCGACACCGTCGTCGAGGAGGTCCACGTGGGCGTACCCCGGATCGAGGCCGCGTCCCGGGCCCTGACCCGCCCCACCCACCGGGCGGCCGCGGCGCTGATCGCGGTCGTGCTGCTGCTGGTCGTCGCGGTGGCGGCGCTGCAGTCCGTGCGGGCGCCGGCAGCCCGGGGCATCGACGCCCCCGCCGCCGAGTTCAGCGCCGGGCGCGCGTTCCAGCAGGTCCGGACGATCGGCGCGCAGCCGCACCCGGCCGGCAGCGCGGCCGCCGGCGCGGTCCGCGAGCACCTCCTGACCACCCTGCGCGGTCTGGGCCTCGACCCCCAGGTGCAGGAGACGGTGTCGGTGCAGGGCGGCGAGCTGTCGTCGAGCGCGGGCGGGATCGGGCTGGCCCGGCTGGGCAACGTGGTGACGCTGCTGCCGGGCACGGCACCGACCGGCCGGATCTTCCTGGTCGCGCACTACGACTCCGCGCAGACCTCGCTGGGCGGCAACGACGACGGGGCGGGCACGGCGGCGATCCTGGAGACCGCCCGGGCCCTGACCGCCGGGCCCCGGCTGCGCAACGACGTGGTGCTGGTGCTCACGGACGCCGAGGAGGCGTGCATCTGCGGCGCGCAGGCGTTCGTGGACCAGCATCCGCTGGCCCGCGGCGGCGGCGTCGTGCTCAACCTGGAGGCCCGCGGCAGCACCGGCCCGGCGATCATGTTCGAGACCGCGGCCGACAACGCGGCCCTGGCCAGGGTGTACGCGGGGGCGCCGAAGCCGGTGGGCACCTCGTTCGCCGTGGAGGTCTACCGGCTGATGCCCAACGACACCGACTTCACCTCGTTCCGGGAGGCGGGCTTCACCGGTTTCAACAGTGCGTACATCGACGGCGCGGCGGTGTATCACGCACCCACCGACACCCCGGCGGCGATGGATAAGGACAGCCTGCAGCACCTCGGTGCGAACGCCCTGGCGCTGACCCGCGAGCTCGGTGACCGCGATCTGCCCGCGCTGCGCTCCGACGGCGACGCGGTGTATTTCCCCGTGCCCGGCGGCCTGGCCGTCTATTCCGGCGCGCTGACCTGGCCGCTGGCCGGGCTGGCGCTGCTGGCCGTGCTGGCGCTGGCGTGGTTCTCCCGGCGGCGCGGGCTGGCCACCGGCGGCCGGTTGGCGGGCGGCTTCGCGGCGGCTCTGGTGCCGCTCATCGCGGCCCCGGTGGCGGCCCAGCTCCTGTGGGCGATGCTGAAACTCATCCGGCCGGGGTACGCCGAACAGCTCATCGACCCGTACCGGCCGTTCTGGTACAGGCTGGCGATCCTGGCCCTGACCGCCACGATCGTCTGCGCCTGGTACGCGCTGCTGCGCCGGCGGCTGGGTCCGGCGGCGCTGGCCGTCGGTGGCCTCGGCTGGCTGGCCGTGCTCGGCCTCGTCCTGGCCGCCTTCGCTCCCGGTGGCTCCTACCTCGCGGCCCTGCCCGCCCTGGCCGGTGCGCTCATGGGCATCGTCGCGGTGCTGCTGCGCGGCTGGTGGTCGGTGCTGGCGGTGACCGTCGGCGCGGCTGTCGCGATCGTGGTGCTGCTGCCCACGGTGGTCATGTTCTTCCCGGCCCTGGGCCTGGCGCTGGGTGCGGCCGGCGCGTTCTTCACGACGCTGCTCGCCCTGGCCGCGCTGCCGATCGTCGACCTGCTGCATCCGGAGGCCGGCGGCCAGCGCGGGATGGTGGCGCTGCGGGCCCGGCGGCTGGGCGGCCTGCCGACGCTGGTGGCGGCGCTCACCGCCGTGGCGTGTGTCGCGACCGGGCTGGCCGTGGACCGCTTCGACCCGGCGCACCCGTCCCCCACCCACCTGATGTACGCCCTGGACACGGACACCGGCCAGGCCCGCTGGCTGAGCCAGCAGAGCAAGCCGCAGGAGTGGACAGGTCAGTACGTCTCGGGCGGGCGGGCGCCGGTCCTCGACACCCTGCCCGCGTTCGGCCCGGCGGAGGTGTTCAGCGGCCCGGCTCAGCCCGCGGGGTTGCCGGCCCCGACGCTGACCCCGTCGGCCGACACGACGACCGGGGGCCTGCGCACCGTCACGTTCCGGCTGACCCCGCAGCGAGCGGTACGCCTGATCACCCTGCACGTCAACGCGGAGGCGACGGTCAGCGCGGCCACGGTCGCCGGCCGTCCGGTGCCCACGGACCGGAAGGCGGGCGGGCCGTGGGGCTTCGGCTTCGTGTTCAATGCGCCGCCGCCCGACGGCATCGAGGTGACCCTGACCGTGCCCGCGCAGATCCCGCTGCGGCTGCGGGCGATGGACGCCAGTGACGGGCTGTCCGCCCTGCCGGGCTTCCGCCCCCGGCCCGCGGACGTCGGGGTCGTGGGCTCACACAGTTCGGAGATGGCCGCGGTGGCGCACACCTTCACGCTCTGACCGCCCCGACTGATCACTCAGCGGCCGCGCCGGCCCTTGCCCTGCGCCGACTCGAACTTGAAGTGCACGAAGAGCCGGCCCCAGTTGTCGCCGTCCTTCTCGACCCGGTGGTAGAGCTGCTTGATCTCCTTCTGGTCCAGGAAGCGGATCACCTTCTTCTTGAGGGCGCCCGATCCCTTGCCGGGGATGATCTCGACCAGCGTGGCCTTTTTCTGGATGGCCTCGTCGATGACGTCGCGCAGCGCTTTGTCGATCTGGGTGCCCTTGTTGAAGATGTCGTGCAGGTCCAGCTTGATCTTCACGTCTGCGATCCTCGTCCCTCGTTCTTGCCCAGCCAGGTCTCGACCCGCCGCAGCGCCTCGGTGTAGTCACCGTGATTCTTCATCGCCGCGGCCAGTCGCAGGTGCGGCAGGGCCTCACGGAAGCGGCCGGCCCTTTCGAGGGTCCGGCCGAGGACGTGGTGTGCGTAGTGATCGGAGGGATCGTGCTCGATCAGCGCTCTCAGCTGCGCCTCCGCCCCGCCCAGCTGCGCGGAGTTGAAGTAGGCGCGGGCCAGTAACTGGCGTACGGCCGCGTTGTGCGGCTCGGCCTCGACGATCGGTTCCAGCAGCCGGGCCGCCCCGAGGGGGTCGCCGGACTCGAAGAAGAATGTGGCCCGGCGGTACTCCTCCAGAAGATCCACGACCCCGCTCCCCACGCTCGCGCAACCAGCGGCTGATCTCACCCGCGGCGGAAAACCCAGGCAAAATCGCACTTGATTCAACGCTGGCACAACATTTCTCGAACGGCGAGTGTTCCGCTGGCTCAAGCTTCCCGACAATTCGCCCCATTCCGCAACCCTCGCGGCACAGAATGCCGGGGTGGGGGACTTCCCGCTCCATCTCGTCCAGGCGCCGCGGCGTCACCGGTCCGCGCGCGCCAAGCCGCTGCTGATCGGTGCCGTCACGCTGGTCATGTGCCTGTTCCTGGCCGGCGCGGCAGCACGGCCCGAACTGCGCTCGGCGGCCTTCGCGATCCCGGGCATGACCGGCATAGGCTCACCGCCCACCGGCCGCTCCTGGGCTCCCACACCTCGGGAGGCCGGTGGCCTGCGCAGCCTCGCGACCGCCGGTCAGGGCAAGTTCGCGCTGCACACCGCGGGCGGGGACGTCACCTTCCTGCCCGGCGTGAACCTGGGCAGCACCACGCCGGGGCACCAGCCCGGCGAGCTGTCGGTGAGCACCGGGCAGTACCGGACCTGGTTCGCGGCGATGGCCTGGCTCGGCATCCGGGTCGTGCGGATCTACACGATCCACCCGCCGTCCTTCTACACCGAACTGGTGGCCTACAACCGGGCCAACCCGGACCGGCCGCTCTACTTGATGCAGGGCGTCTATCCACCGGACGAGTCGTACGTCGAGAAGAGCGATCTCTTCGACCGGGCCGTCACGACCGCGTTCCAGCGGGAGATCCGGGACGCCGACAGCGCGGTGCGGGGGCAGCTCACGCGTACGCCGCAACCGGGCCGGGCCGACGGCACCTGGACCGCCGACGTGACCCCCTGGCTGGCCGGCTGGATCATCGGCGCCGAGCTCGACCCCGTCGCAACGGCCCGCTCCGACGACCGCAACGCGGACGCTCCCCCGGTCCGTGGCCGGTACGTCCGGAGCACCCCGCAGGCGTCCCCGACCGAACGCTGGCTGGCCGCGCGGCTGAACGAGCTGGCCACCCTCCAGGCGGCGGCCGGGCTGAGCCAGCCGATCGCCTTCGTCAACTGGCCGACCACCGACCCGCTGCGCCACCCCCAGGAGCCGCTGCCCGAGGAGGACCTGGCCCAGCTCGACGCCAACCATGTGGTGGCGACCGCGAAGTGGCCGGCCGGGACCTTCGCCAGCTACCACGCCTACCCGTACTACCCCGACTTCCAGCGGCACGAGCCGGCGCTGCTGGCCCACCGGTACGCGGGCCGCGCCGACCCGTACGCGGGTTATGTCGCCGCCCTGAAACGGCACCACGGTGACCTGCCCACGCTGATCACCGAGTTCGGCGTACCGTCGGCGCTCGGGTCCGCGCACAGCGGCCCGCTCGGGCGCAGCCAGGGTGACCACAGCGAGCGGGAGGCCCTGCGGATCGACGCGGAGCTGCTGCGGCTGATCCGCGACGAGGGCCTGGCGGGCGGTTTCCTCTTCGCCTGGACCGACGAGTGGTTCAAGGCCACCTGGAACACCCAGCGGCACCAGGATCCCGAGCGCCGCCAGCTCTGGCACGACGTGCTCACCAACGAGCAGCACTTCGGCCTGATCGCGATGGCCGCCGCCGGCTCCCCGGAGGCGAGCACCCAGTACCTGCTGGACGACGAGAACGGCTGGCCGTCGCGGCGGGTCACGGCCCGGGTCGACGAGGCGTACCTGCGGTTGCGGGTCAGGCTCGGCAACCCCGCGCCGAGCACGCTGACCCTCGGCTTCGACGTGCTGCCCGGGCTGACCGGCGAGCCCGCGCCCGGCACCGCGAACCGCAGCGCCGACGCCGCGTTCTTCCTGGACCTGGTGGCCCGGACCGGGCAGGCGTACCTGCGCCGGCAGCTCGACCCGCTGCCGCTGGACGTCAAGGTGCCGGTCGCGGCCCGCGGGCCGGCGGCGATCGGCTGGCAGCGCTTCGAGCTGATCGTCAACCGGGCCCGGACCCTGCCGGGCACCGGCCGGAAGCTGCCGGCCGAGCTGCAGAACGCCGGGATGCTCCGGTACGGCGGCCCGGACGCGGACAGCCGGGCCCTGTGGGAACGCGACGGCGACGACCTCGTGGTGCGGGTGCCGTGGGCGATGCTGGGCTTCGCGGACCCGTCCCGGCACATGGTCGGCGTACCGGCCGGGCGCAAGCTCACCCTGCGGGCCGCGCCGGGGGTCGGGGTCACCGTGTCGGCGACCGGCACCGACCAGACGGCCGGGCCCGTGACCTGGGTGAACTGGAACCGGCCGTACTACACCGAGCGCCTCAAGCCGGGCGCTGAGCAGTTCCGGGACGCCGCGCTGGACACCGCGGGGCCGTGACGGCTCAGGACCGGCGGACGAGCATGGCGGCCAGTCCGCCGCCCAGCAGCAGGGTGCCGAGCGCGATGAGCGCGACCGGGCTGAGCCCGGTGACCGGCAGGCCGCCACCCGAGCCGGGCAGCACCGAGACGCTCATCCGGCGCGGTTCCGGGGTGTCCGACGGCAGCGGTGCGGCCGCGGCGGGCGTGGCCGTCACGAAGTCGCTGACGGTGATGCCGTCGCCGGTGCGCACCATGACTGCGACGTCGTACTCCCGGTCGTTGCGCAGCCCGGTCAGCTCGCAGCCGCCGGCGGTGGGGACGGTGAGTGTGCAGCCGGCCTCGTAGCCGGCGGTCGTCGCCCAGAAGTAGGCGAACTTCCCGGTGCCGAGGTCGGCCGGCGGCCGCCAGTCGACCCGCAGACCGCCGTCGAGGGCACGCACCCGGATGCCGGTCGCGGTGCCGGGCGGCCGGGGCAGACCCGTCACCGGTACGGGCACAGCACTAGCCGCGGTGCTGCCCGATCCCAACTGTCCATCGGCGCCGGCTCCCCAGCAGTACGCGTACCCCCGGGTGTCGAAAGCGCAGCTGTGCTCCTCGCCGGCGTCCAGATCGCGCAGCCCGGGCCCGGCCGTGCGGACCGGCACCGCCCGGTCCACCGAGCGCCCGTTGCCCAGCCGCCCGTCAGCCCCGTCGCCCCAGCAGAACGCCCGGCCGCCCCGGTCCAGCCCACAGATGTGCTCGCCGCCCGCGCTGATCTCGCCCAGCGCCGCGGTCAGGTCGACGCCGACCGGCTCGGCCTTCGCCCTGCGGGTGCCTCCCCCGGTCCCCCAGCAGAATGCCTGTCCCTCGACCGCCAGCGCACAAGCCTGCGCTCCGCCGACCGTGACCTCACGGACCCGGCCCCGCACGGAGACGGCCACCGGCTCCTCGCGGTCACCGCGCCCACCGCTCCCCAGCTGCCCGAACGCGTTCGAGCCCCAGCAGTACGCGGCCCCCGCCGCGGTCACCGCACAGGTGGTGTCACGGCCGGCGGCGATGTCGACCACCGGGCCCCGCATGCCGCTGCGCGCGCTGACCCGGACCGGCACCGTCGAGCCACGCAGCCCGGCCACGCCGAGCTGGCCGTGCGAACCGTCACCCCAGCACCAGGCGCCGCCCTCGTCGTCCACGGCACAGGTGTGCCGGGCGCCGGTGGTGATCTCCACCAGGTCGCGGCCGGCCGGACCGGTCACCGCCACCGGAGCGTCCCGGTCGGTCCGTGCGCCGTCGCCGAGCTGGCCGGCGGAGTCGTCACCCCAGCAGTGCGCGGCACCGCGGACGTCGATCGCGCAGGTGTGCGCCTGGCCCGCGTCGACGGCGACCGCTTTGTGCAGCGCGAGCACCGCCTGCCCGGTGGTGTGCGGCGCGACGCCGTCGCCCAGCTGCCCCGACGAGTCGTCGCCCCAGCAGTACAGCTCACCGAGGCTGGTGAGGGCGCAGGAGTGGGCACCGCCCGCCGCGATCGAGGCCGTGCCCGGGCTCGCCAGCCGGATCGTGTCGGCGTTGATGCCGGGCGGGTACGGCCCCTGCGTGGCCGCCGCCGGGGCCACCGGCAGAACGATGAGGGCGAGAGCCGCGAGGGCACCACCGAGACGACCCAGTCGCAACCGTTCCTCCGCTCTCCACCGCCGGCACAACGCGGGACATTATGCGGAGTTTTAAGCTTTTAGTCCGTTTCCGACACGCTCCCGGCCACGCCCGGCGGCCGGAACCTCGGCGAGCACGCCGCTGCTGGTGATCGTGTCCACCGCGCTCACCGTCGAGAAGCCGACCAGCTCACCGGCACCGAGCCGGGTCGCCGGGGCCAGCGGCGGCCCCAGCACCGCCGCCAGAGCAAGTGTCGCGACCAGGGCGGCCCCGGTCGTCCGGCGCCGCCACCCCTGTACCTGGGAGATCATCATGTCCGTCATGCCGATCACTGTGTCGGCCGCCGGTGTCACGACGCTGTGCGAAAACCATGGTCAGACTGTGTCCCGGACACACAGGTGCTACACAGGAAGCGGAAAGCCGGCGCAAAGCGTGGCCCGCGACAGTAGGGGCATGACGATGGCGAACGCAGACAGCAGCACGGAGCTCCGGCGCCCCGACGGCGGTCCCGTCCGGGTGCTCGTGGTCGACGACGAGCCCACCCTGGCCGAGCTGCTGTCGATGGCCCTGCGCTACGAGGGCTGGGACGTGCGCAGCGCCGGCGACGGGCAGACCGCCGTACGGACCGCCCGCGACTTCCGCCCGGACGCCGTTGTCCTCGACATGATGCTGCCCGACATCGACGGCCTCGAGGTGCTGCGCCGGCTGCGTGGCGAATCGCCCGAGGTGCCGGTGCTGTTCCTGACCGCCAAGGACTCGGTCGAGGACCGGATCACCGGCCTGACCGCCGGCGGCGACGACTACGTCACCAAGCCGTTCAGCCTGGAGGAGGTCGTCGCCCGGCTGCGCGGCCTGATGCGCCGGATGGGCCACTCCCCGATGCGGACGGACTCGCAGCTCATCGTCGGCGACCTGAGCCTGGACGAGGACAGCCACGAGGTGCGCCGCGGGGGCGACCTCGTGACGCTGACCGCCACGGAGTTCGAGCTGCTGCGGTACCTCATGCGCAACCCGCGCCGGGTGCTGAGTAAGAGCCAGATCCTGGACCGGGTGTGGAACTACGACTTCGGCGGCCAGGCCAACGTGGTGGAGCTGTACATCTCGTACCTGCGCAAGAAGATCGACGCCGGCCGCAACCCGATGATCCACACCATGCGCGGAGCCGGTTATGTCCTCAAGCCCGCAGACTGAGACCCGCCCGGCGCGGTGGAACCCGGCCGGCTGGCCGCTGCGCACCCGGCTGGTCGCCGTCATGATCGGCCTGCTGATGCTGCTGGGCCTGGTCGTCGGGGCCACCGCGGAGATCTACCTGCACAAGTCGCTGTATCAGCAGCTGGATTCCAAGCTGCTCGAGACGAACGCGTTCAACCACCCGCGCGGCCTCGGCGGTCCCGCCTTCAACAGCGACAAGCCACCGCCCGGCTCCGAGGCGAACTGGATCGCGGTGCGCCTGAACAGCACCGGCGCGTTCACCGGCGGCGGTATCGTCGCTCTCGGCACGGACACGAACGGCTTCTACGACGAGATCTACGACGATCTGACCGCTCCGACCGTCGCGCAACTCGCCGCCGTGACCCCGGACAGCACTCCGAGAGACATCGACCTCGGCGGCGATCTCGGCGACTACCGTGTCGTCTCGAACCTCAACGGCAGCGGCGGGGTCAGCATCACCGCGGTTCCGCTGGCCTCCACCCAGGCGACGCTGCTCCAGGTCGCGCTGGTGACCGGCGGCGCCGTGCTGGCCGCCCTGCTCATCGCGGGGTGGGCGGGAGCGTTCATCGTCCGCCGTACCCTCCAGCCGTTGTCCCGGGTCGCGGCCACCGCGACCAAAGTCGCCGAGCTGGAGCTCGACCGGGGTGAGGTCGAGCTGGCCCAGCGGGTGCCGGCCTCGGACACCGACCCGCGCACCGAGGTGGGCCAGGTCGGCTCGGCGCTGAACAGACTGCTCGACCACGTCGGCAACGCCCTCGAGGCTCGGCATGCCAGCGAGATGCAGGTCCGGCAGTTCGTCGCCGACGCCAGCCACGAGCTGCGCACCCCGCTCGCCGCGATCCGCGGTTACGCCGAGCTGAGCCGGCGCAGCCGCCAGCCGGTCCCGGAGGAGATCGCCCACGTGCTGCGGCGGGTCGAGTCCGAGGCCAAGCGGATGACCGCCCTGGTCGAGGATCTGCTGCTGCTGGCCCGCCTGGACGCCGGCCGGCCGCTGGCCCAGGACCCGGTCGACCTGACCATGCTGGTGGTCGACGCGGTCAGCGACGCGCACGCGGCCGGCCCGCGGCACGACTGGCAGCTCGCCCTGCCCGAGGAGCCGGTCACGGTGGTCGGCGATGCCCAGCGGCTGCACCAGGTCCTGGCCAACCTGCTGGCCAACGCCCGCACGCACACCCCGGAGGGCACCACGGTGACGGTCGGGGTGGGTGAGAGCGGCGGCGCGGCCGTGCTGACCGTGACCGACGCCGGGCCCGGCATTCCGGCGGAGTTGCAGCCGCACATCTTCGAGCGGTTCGCGCGCGGGGACAGCTCCCGGTCGCGGGCGGCGGGCAGCACGGGCCTCGGGCTCTCGATCGTGCACGCGGTGGTGACCGCGCACGGCGGCACGGTCTCGGTGCACACCGTGCCGGGCCGGACCGAGTTCACCGTACGGCTGCCGACCTCCGCGGCCCTCGCCGCGCCGCCTACGCCGGGTGTCCCCGTCGCAGCGCGTCCATGAGCACGTCGCGCAGGTCCTCCAGCAGTGCGCCGGCGGCCTCCCCGTCGGTGACGTGCAGCTCCAGCGGGACCGATTCGCGGTCGCGGCCCACCAGCACGTCGAGCGCGCACAGCGCCCGCCCGGCCAGCTCGCTCGTCACGTCCGGGCACGCCGCCGCCGCCAGCCGGTCGTCGAGCCAGGGCCGGGCCGCCGCACCGGGCAGCCCGGCCGCGATCGCGGCGATCGCGGTCAGCGCCTGCGTCGGTGGTATCTCACCCAGCAGGACGGACGGCGTCTCCCAGACCCGGAGCACGACCGCCGCCACGGCCTGTCTGCGCCGGGCCGGCGGAAGCTCGGCCAGGCCGTCCAGCAGGTACGGCGCGCTCGCGTTGTTCATGTGCTCAATCGCAGCACAGCAACTTGCACGTGCCCATACCCCGGCTGACGGACACCCGGACGCCGCGATGAGCTAAGCTCACCGCGTGTCCTGGACGTATCAGTGGTTTACGAGGCCGGCTCCCGCCGGTGCCTCAGCCATGATCCCATGACCTGAGACACCCCGTAGGGCCGGCCGAGGCAGCGACATTCGTCGCTGCCTTTTCGTTTGCACGAATGCCGGTCACACCGGGGCTGCCGGCCCCCGGTCCCGGCGGAGGAGAAGACAGCCGTGACCATCCCCGAGGTGCAGCGGGTCAGCGACCAGCGCATCGAGACCGTCGTGCCGCTGATGAGCCCCGCGCTGCTCCATCACGAGCTGCCGCTGACCCACGAGTTGTCGGCGACCGTGCTGGACAGCCGCCGGCAGGTGGAGGCCGTGCTCGACGGCCGAGATCCGCGCCTGCTCGTCGTCGTCGGCCCGTGCTCCGTGCACGACCCCGTCGCCGCCACGGAGTACGCCGACCGGCTGCGCGGTGAAGCCGCCCGGCTCGCCGACGACCTGCTGATCGTGATGCGGGTGTACTTCGAGAAGCCGCGCTCCACCGTGGGCTGGAAGGGACTCATCAACGACCCGGGACTCGACGGCACCGGCGACGTCGGCAAGGGCCTGCGGGTCGCCCGGGCGCTGCTGCTCGAGGTGCTGGGCCGGGGCCTGCCGGTCGGCGTCGAGTTCCTCGACCCGATCACCCCGCAGTACATCGCCGACACCGTGGCCTGGGGTGCGATCGGCGCCCGTACGGTGGAATCGCAGGTGCACCGGCAGCTCGCCTCCGGCCTGTCCATGCCGATCGGCATGAAGAACCGGCCCGACGGCAGCATCGCCACCGCCATCGACGCGATCAACGCCGCAGCGGCGCAGCACGTGTTCCCCGGCATCGACGTCTCCGGCACCCCGGCGATCATGCACACCACCGGCAACCCGGACTGCCACCTGGTGCTGCGCGGCGGCAAGGGCCCGAACTACAGCGCCGCCGACGTCAACGCCGCGCTCGGCCAGCTGCGCGCCGCCGGGCTGCCGGAGCGGCTCATCGTCGACTGCTCGCACGGCAACAGCAACAAGGACCACCTGCGCCAGCCGATCGTCGCCGACGACGTGGCCGGCCAGCTGGAGGCCGGCCAGCAGGGCATCAAGGGCGTGATGCTGGAGAGCTTCCTGATCCCGGGACGCCAGGACCTGGGCGGCGAGCTGGCGTACGGGCAGAGCGTCACGGACGCGTGCATGGGCTGGGAACCGACCGTCGGGGTGCTGGACCGGCTCGCGACCGCAGCGGCGAAACGACGCGCGAGCTGATCCCACAGCCGGCCCACAGGATGGGCATAAGGGGCCGACAGGCAGGCGGAAGACAGTAACGAGGTCAGAGCTTCCGCCTGCCTCTCTAAGGAACCCCGATGACCTCGACGTTGCCCGTACCGCCGATGGTGTCGCCGGCCGGCCCGCCGCCGGCCGCGCCCCCACCGCCGGACCGTCCCCGGTCCCGCTGGCCGGGGTTCTTGCGCGGCCGCGCGGACGACTCCCCCTGGGTACGGCCCGCGCTGCTCGCCCTGCTGCTGCTCACCGGCGTCCTCTACCTCTGGGGACTGGGCGCCTCCGGCTGGGGCAACGCGTTCTACTCGGCGGCTGTGCAGGCCGGCTCGGAGAGCTGGAAGGCGTTCTTCTACGGCTCGTCCGACGCGGCGAACTCGATCACCGTCGACAAGACCCCCGGTTCACTGTGGATCATGGCGCTGTCGGTCCGGATCTTCGGCCTCAGCTCGTGGAGCATCCTGGTGCCGCAGGCACTGATGGGTGTCGCCACGGCCGGCCTGCTGTTCACCACGGTCCGCCGCTGGTACGGCCCGGCCGCCGGTCTGCTCGCCGGAGCCGTGTCGGCGCTGACCCCGGTCGCCGTGCTGATGTTCCGGTTCAACAACCCGGACGCCCTGCTCGTGCTGCTGATGGTGGCCGGCGCCTACGCGACCGTCCGGGCCATCGAGAACGGCTCGACGAAGTGGCTGGTGCTGGCCGGGGTGTTCGTCGGCTTCGGCTTCCTCACCAAGATGCTCCAGGCGCTGCTGGTGGTGCCGGCGTACGCGCTGGCGTACCTGTTCGCCGGCCCGCCGAAGCTGGGCAAGCGGATCGGGCAGCTGCTGCTCGCCGGGCTGGCGGTGGTCGTCTCGGCCGGCTGGTACATCGCGATCGTCGAGCTGGTGCCGGCCTCGATGCGGCCGTACATCGGCGGTTCGCAGAACAACAGCCTGCTGGAGCTGACCCTGGGCTACAACGGGTTGGGCCGGCTCAACGGCGAGGAGACCGGCAGCGTCGGTGGTGGCGGCGGCGCGGGTGGCGGCATGTGGGGTGAGTCAGGGCTGCTGCGCATGTTCGACAGCTCGCAGGGTGGCCAGGTCTCGTGGCTGCTGCCGGCGGCACTGATCGTGCTGGTCGCCGGGCTGGTGCTGACATTGCGCGCGGCGCGTACCGACCGGCTGCGGGCCGGGCTGATCCTGTGGGGCTCGTGGCTGGTCATCACCGCCGGCGTCTTCAGCTTCATGCAGGGCATCTTCCACGCGTACTACACGGTGGCGCTGGCCCCGGCGATCGGCGCGGTGGTCGGCATGGGCTCGGTGCTGCTGTGGCGGCGCCGGAACAACATCTTCGCGGCGCTGACCCTGGCGGCGGCGATCGCGGTGAGCGCCTGGTGGTCCTTCCATCTGCTCGGCCGCAGCGCCGACTTCGTGCCCTGGCTGCGCTGGGTGGTGCTGGCCGGCGGCATCGTGGCGGCGCTGGGCATGCTGGCGGGGCTGCGGCTGCCGGCTCGGCTGGCCCTGATCACCGCGGGTCTTGCCCTGGCCGCTGTACTGGCCGGACCGGCCGCGTACGCGGTGCAGACGGCGGCCACGCCGCATACCGGCTCGATCCCTTCGGCCGGCCCGGCCTCGCAGGGCGGCGGCTTCGGCGGTCGCGGTGGGCCCGGCGGCGGTGGTGGCCGCGGTCAGCGCGGCACGTTCCCGGGTGGCGTCCCCGGCGGCGGTTTCCCGGGCGGCGGTTTCCCCGGCGGCACCACTCAGGGCGGCACCGCTCAGGGCGGGACTGCTACCGGCGGCACCGCTCCAGGCGGGACGGCGACCGGCGGGACGGCGACCGGCGGCGGTATGCGCGGTGGTGGCGGCATGGGTGGGTTGTTGAACGCCGCCACGGTCAGCGACGAGATGAAGTCGCTGCTGGACGCGAACGCCGACCGGTACACCTGGGTCGCCGCCGCGGTCGGCTCGCAGAGCGCCTCCGGCTATCAGCTGGCCACCGGAGACCCGGTGATGGCGATCGGCGGCTTCAACGGCAGCGACCCGTCCCCCACCCTGGCCCAGTTCCAGCAGTACGTCGCCGAAGGAAAGATCCACTACTTCATCGGCGGCGGAGGCTTCGGCGGTGGTGGCTTCGGCGGCGGCCGCGGGGGCACCGGCTCGGGCGGCAGCAACGCCAGCTCGCAGATCTCCGAGTGGGTCAGCGCGAACTTCACCAGCCGGACCGTCGACGGTGTGACCCTCTACGACCTCACCACCCGGTAGATGACGACCGGACCACGGGCGGCTCTCCACGTAGGGGGCCGCCCGGCCGGCGTGTCAGCCGCGGACCACGAAACTCATAGGGCCGCCACAGGTTCGCCACAATCCGGGCAAAGCCTGGGAGTCGACCTTGGTGGCATGAGCCTTTCCACGCTGCCCTCGTACGCCGACGACCAGGTGCGGGCCGTTGCTCCGGTGCTCGACGTGGTCGTCCCGGTGTACAACGAGGAGATCGACCTCGAGCCGTGCGTACGCCGGCTGCACGCGTACCTGCGGGACGGGTTCCCGTACCGCTTCCGGATCACCATCGCGGACAACGCCAGCACCGACTCCACCGCCGAGGTGGCCGACCGCCTCGCCGAGGTGCTGCCCGGCGTCACCGCGGTGCACCTGAGCGAGAAGGGCCGCGGCCGGGCGCTGAAGTTCGTGTGGACCCACTCCGACGCGGCCGTCCTGGCCTACATGGACGTCGACCTGTCGACCGACCTCGGCGCGCTGCTGCCGCTGGTCGCCCCGCTGATCTCCGGCCACTCGGATCTGGCCATCGGCTCCCGGCTGGCCCGTGGCTCCCGGGTCGTCCGCGGCGCCAAGCGCGAGTTCATCTCCCGCACCTACAACCTGATCCTGCGCGGCACCCTGGCGGCCCGCTTCTCCGACGCGCAGTGCGGCTTCAAGGCGATCCGCGCGGACGTGGCCGCCCGGCTGCTGCCGATGGTCGAGGACACCGGCTGGTTCTTCGACACGGAACTGCTGGTGCTGGCCGAACGCGCCGGGCTGCGCATCCACGAGGTGCCGGTGGACTGGGTCGACGATCCGGACAGCCGGGTGGACATCGTGTCCACGGCGCTGGCGGACCTGCGCGGCATCGCCCGGCTGACCCGGGCGCTCGGCACCGGCCGGCTGCCCCTCGGCGCCCTGCGTGAGCAGTTGGGCCGCAACCCGCTGCCGGTCGCCGGGGTGCCGGCCGGGCTCACCGGCCAACTGCTGCGCTTCGCCGCGGTGGGGGTGGCCAGCACGCTGGCCTACCTGCTGCTCTACGCGTTGCTGCGCACCGGCGTCGGCCCGCAGGCGGCCAACCTGGTCGCGCTGCTGGTGACGGCGGTGGCGAACACGGCGGCCAACCGGCGGCTCACTTTCCGGGTACGCGGCCACGACGGCGCCTGGCGTCACCAGGCGCAAGGGCTGGTCGTCTTCGCCGTCGGGCTGGGCCTGACCAGTGGCTCGCTGGGGCTGCTGCACGCGGTGAGCGACCCACCGACCACGGTGGAACTGGGCGTGCTGGTGGCGGCCAACCTGGTCGCCACCGGGGTGCGTTTCCTGCTCATGCGGATCTGGGTCTTCCGTGCCGCGCAGACGATGCCGGCGAACCTCGCAACCGCCCATGAACCCGGCATGAACGCAAGTGCCCCGACTGTATGAATTCGATGACCGGCGGGTAACAATGGCAGGGATCAGGGTCGCCCAACGGCCCCGGTCGATGTGCCTTTCAGTCCGGGCCCCGCCGGAGGTGGCGACATGCTCAGCAAGGAAGACAGCCGCAGGCTGGCGCAGCTGGAACGCCAGCTCCGCCGGGACGACCCGGACTTCTGCGCCCGGATGCGCGGCGACCTGCCCACCCGCCGGCGCATGCCGCTGTCGCTGGTGCTGACCGGCGTGGTGATCTGGGCCGCGGCCCTGACCCTGGCCGTCTTCGGCTGGTGGGGCGCGGCGGCGGTCGCGGCGGTATGGGGCACGGTGATCGTGGCGGCGCTGGCCTACCGCTGCCGCCCCGGCCGCGACACAACCCACCCGGACCTACCCCCATCCACCTGGTAGCCCCCAGCAGCTGAGAGCAAGACCCCGGCCGGCGGCGGGCTCAACCGAAGCTGACCGTCGCCTCGGCCGCGTCCCGGGCCCGGGCCACCACGGCCGCCTCCTCCTCCACCGCCTTGCGCACCTTCGCCGAGAGCGCACGGAACGCCGTCACCGTCACATCGACGCGTTTCTTCCCGGCCATCTTCGCCCGCCACACCCCGGCGATCTCACCGTCCATCACCAGCACGCCCGGGTTGCCCAGCAGCTTCCAGATCTCTTTCTGCTGCGCCCGATCCGGCACCAGCACATCGCGGTCGCGCGCCTGCAGCAACGGGTCCATCGCCGGCAGCAGCCGCACCCCCGGCACCGGCTCAGCAGCGGCCAGCTCCGCCATCGCCCCGCTCGGCAGCCAGGCCTTGCGGCCGTCGATCCGCACCTCGGCCAGCTCGTCGGGCCAGACCTTCTTCATCTCCGCCGTGGAGCTGCCCAGATATTTGCCCAGCTCCAGTGGTGTCGCCGGCCCCAGCAACCGCAGATAGGTCCTGATCAGCGCTTCAATGCCCGCGTTCTCCGTCGGCAGTGGCGGGGCGTCGCGGATCGGGCCGAGCGTCGCGTCCTTGCCGCGGGACTCGACCTGGACGCCTCCGGCCAGCCCGGAGTGCTGCCAGACGTTGCCGGCGATGTGCCGGGCCGCGCAGCTGCGGCAGTCGTAGGTCAGCTCCGCCGGCACCCGCGCGCTGACCTGGGTGCTGACCTCGCCGCGCGGCATCGAGGAGTGCACCACGTCGCGGAACGCCTGCGCGGTCACGGTGAACGCCCGGATGCCGAGTTTGCCGCCCTCGGGGATCTGCCCGCTCTTGATCCGGGCCGCCGCGTCCGAGTCGCTGACCGGCCAGAGCGCTTTGACCAGTGACTTCAGATCCTTGCGGCGGTGCAGGTGCGGGGCACCGCGGGCCGCCCACACCATCAGGAGGCGGTCGTCGGCGAGCTCGGCGTCGGTGCGGGCAGCCAGCGCCACCTGCACCGAGCCGGGCGTGTATTCCTGCACGCCGAGGTCGAGCACGGGCAGGTCACCGGGGCGCTTCTTGCCGCGCTCGGCGAGACCCAGCGCGGCCACCCGGTAGGCCATGACCTGTCTGCGGTCCACGTCCATGGGAACCACCTTTCACCCGCGTCGACCGTAGCGCCGGGCTGCGACATTTCTCAGTCGTTCCAGCCGCGTGCCGCCGCCGGCCGAGACCAGTTCCCAGGTGTCGAGGCTGCTCGGGCCGTACGGGCCTTCCTGGAGGATGGGTGGTTCGCCGGTGAGCCGGTAACCGCAGCGCCGGGCCACGGCACAGCTCGCCGTGTTGGCCGGGTCGATGCGCAGCACCAGGCGGCTCAGGCCCAGGGTGCTGCGGGCGTAGGAGGAAAGCAGGGAGAGGGCGGCGGACGCCAGGCCGCGCCGGCGGTAGGCGGCCCCGATCAGGTAGCCCAGCTCGGCCTCGCGCACGCCGGCGTCGACGCCGAAGAGCAGCACCTCGCCGACCGGGCGGGTGCCGTCGACGGTGATCGCCAGCTGGATGCGCTGGCCGCTGGCCCGGCTCTGCCGGGCCCGTTTCAGGTACGCGACGCCGGCTTCGAGGTCGAACGGGGACGGCATCGGCGTCCAGCGCGCGATCTCGGGCTCGTCGAGCAGCCGCACCAGATCGTCGAGGTCCTCGTCCCGCCATTCGCGCAGCGAGATGCCGTCTCCGGTGAGGGCGATCGGGTATGGCAGGCGGCCGGCGGTCGTCATGCGCCGATCCTGCCCGTAAGCGACCGGTTCCTGCCAGTAGGGGAGCCTTAAGAAAGCCGGGTCGCGCTCATCAGCCCCGGACCACCATCGGCGCGGTATCCAGCAAAGACCAGTCGTGGCTTATGTCTGCGGCCGCATGCAGCAGCAACGGCAGATACTCGCCTGTCAACTTATCGACAGACGTCTCCGCCGCGTGCACGGTGACGTTGAGCGCGGCGACCACCTTGCCGTCGCCGTTGCGGACGCCGGCGGCGATCGACCGGATGCCCAGGGCGAGGTCCTGGTCGGCCAGCGCCCAGCCCTTGGCGCGCACCTCGCGCAGGGTGGCGTCCAGCGCCGCGCGGTCCGGCTGCCAGCGGGCGTTGATGCCGGACCGGCCCGGCTCCGCCAGCACCTTCTCCAGCTGCGCGGGATCCAGGGCGGCCAGCAGCACCTTGCCCATCGAGGTGGCGGCGGCGGGGAACCGGGTGCCGATCGACACGGCCAGCGTGACGATCTTGGGCACCGCGACCCGGGCCACGTACACGATGTCGGAGCCGTCGAGCTGGGCCATCGAGGTGGACTCGCCGGTCAGCGCGACCAGGCGTTCCATGTGCGGGCGGGCCACGTCCCACATGTCCAGCGAGTTCACGTACGCCATGCCGAGCTCGAGCACCCGCGGGGTAAGCGTGTATCCGCGCTCGACGGCCCGCACGTAGCCCAGCTCGGTGAGCGTCAGCAGGATCCGGCGCACGGTGGGCCGGGCCAGTCCGGTGTCGGCGGCGATCTCGCTCAGTGTCGACACCCGGCGGCCCGGCCGGAAGCTGCGCACCACGTCCAGCCCGCGAGCGAGGGCCTCGATGAAGTCAGGACCGGTCTCCCGTGCCATCGAGCCCCCTCCCGTGATGATCCGACCGGCTAATGCTTCCACTGCGCCGAGCCGGCGTCCCACTCGGTGTACTGGTACGGGTTCTCCCCCACCTTCGTCTCGGGCACGTCCGGGTTCATTCCGCGTGCCCAGGCCTCCTCGCCCAGCGTGGCCCGCAGGTACTCGACGGTCCGGCCGATCTTCTCCCGGGCGGCGGCCAGGTCGGCGCCGACCAGTTTGTGATCCCGCTTGACGATCCGGCCGTTGACCAGCACGGTGTGCACGTCGCCGCGCTGCGCCTGGAAGGCCACGTGGCCGTACGGGTTGAGGATCGGGAACATCGCCGGCGAGTCGTCGTTCTTGAGCAGCACCACGTCGGCCTTCTTGCCCGGTTCCAGGCTGCCGACGACCGAGTCCATCCCGAGGGCCTTGCTGCCGCCGCGGGTGGCCCAGTCGACGACCTGCTCGGCGCGCAGATGCAGGTGGGTCACTGTCTCGGCCTTCCGGTGGGCCTCCATGTGCTCCCGGGAGCGGTCCGCGCCCAGCGTGGTGCGCATCGCGGAGAACAGGTCGGCGCTCCACCAGACGCTGGTGTCCTGGGACAGCGACACCGGAATGCCGTGGTCGCGCAGGGCCCAGGTGGGCGGGTAGCCCTGGCCGGCGCTCTGCTCGCTCTCGGTGGCGACGGAGACCGAGCCGCCGGTGGCGGCGATCCGGTGGTACGAGTCCTGGTTGAGCGTCGCCGAGTGCACGTAGATGGTCTGCGGGGTCATGAAGCCGTGCTCGTGCATGAGCCGGATGCCGTCGTCGTTGGTCGCGCCCCAGACCCCGGCGTGCGTGGTGACGGGCACGCCCAGCTCGCGGGCCACCTCGAAGGCCGCCTTCTCCGGGAAGGCGGGGTCGCCGGTGACGTCGAACGCCATCTGGAAGCCGAGCATGTCGTCGCCCGAGGTGAACCGCCGGCTCACGAAGTCGCGGAACTCCGGAGTCGCGGACCACTGCCACGGGCCCTGCTGGATGTTGCCGTACGCGAGCACGAACCGCCCGGGCACCGCCTGCAGCGCGTCGACCGCGGCGTCCGCGTGCTCAACCGTCTGCAGGCCGTGCGACCAGTCCACGGTCGTCGTGACGCCCGCGTCGAGCGCTTCGAGGGCGGACAGCAGGTTGCCCGCGTGGATGTCCTCGGGGCGGAACAGCTTGCCGGATTCCAGGTAGTACCAGACGAAGTACTGGGTCAGGGTCCAGTCGGCGCCGTAGCCGCGCATCGCCGTCTGCCACATGTGCCGGTGGGTGTCGATCATGCCGGGCATCAGGATGCCGCCGGTCGCGTCGATCACCGTGGCGCCCTCGGGGGCGGTGAGTCCGACCCCGACCTCGGCGATGCGCTGATCGATCACCAGCACGTCGGCGTTCGGCAGCACGGTGTGCCGATCGTCCATCGTCAGCACGGTGCCGTTGCGGAACAGAACACTGTCGGTCATTCCCGGTCAACTCCCTCCGGACAGGCGTCCGTCTGACGGTCACTGCCTCGGCGCCAGTGTGTTGCGGCTCACCAGCAGTGTCAAGGGCATGTTTCGGCACGGTGACGGTTGACAGCCCAGCGCCTCCGAGTCGAGACTGGCGATTGCGCGGACGCTTGTCCGTCTAGCGGTCAGACCTTGGAAAGGCGGCACATGGGACCCCTCAGCGGACTGCTCGTCGCGGACTTCTCCCGGATCCTCGCGGGCCCGTACGCGACCATGCTGCTCGCCGACCTCGGCGCCCAGGTGATCAAGGTCGAGGGCCCGGCCGGCGATGACACCCGCACCTGGATGCCCCCGGTGCGCGACGGCGTCTCGACGTACTACCTGGGCATCAACCGCAACAAGCGCTCGATCGCGCTGGACCTGAAGAAGCCCGAGGACCTCGACGTGGCGCAGCGCCTGGCCGGCCGGGCCGACGTGATGATCGAGAACTTCCGGCCGGGCGGGCTCAAGCGCTTCGGGCTGGACTACGACACGGTCGCGGCCGGCAACAAAAAGATCATCTACGCGTCGATCAGCGGCTTCGGCACCGGCGCGGGCGCCAACTACCCCGGCTACGACCTGATGGTCCAGGCGATCTCCGGACTCATGAGCCTGACCGGGGACCCCGACGGCTCGCCGTACCGGGCCGGCATCTCGGTCTTCGACGTGATGGCCGGGCTGCACGCGAGCATCGGCATCCTGGCCGCGCTGCACCACCGCGGGGCCACCGGCACCGGCCAGCACGTCGAGGTCAACCTGCTCTCCTCCGCGCTGTCCGGACTGGTCAACCACTCCAGCGCGTACGTCGCCGGGGGCACGGTCCCGTTCCGGATGGGCAACGCGCACCCGAGCCTGTTCCCGTACGAGCCGCTGCCCACCGCCGACGGCGAGCTCATCGTCATCGCCGGCAACGACGGCCAGTTCCGCAAGCTGTGCCAGGTGCTCGACCTGGCCGAGCTGCCGGACGACCCGCGCTTCGGCCGCAACCAGGACCGTACGGCCAACCGCGAGGAGTTGCGCCCGCTGCTGGTGGAACGGCTCAGCAAACGCACCAAGGACGAGTGGTTCCGCGACCTGCTGGCGGCCGGGGTGCCCTGCGCGCCGATCAACACGATCGACGGCGGCGTGGCGCTCGCCGCGGAGCTGGGGCTGGACCCGGTGGTCGAGACCGGCGGGGTGCCCGGGGTCCGCAACCCGATCACGTTCTCCGGCACCCCGGCGAGCTACGAGCTGCCCCCGCCCGGACTCGACGAACACGGTGAGGAGATTCGCGCGTGGCTGACGAAGGACTGAGGTTCCCGACCGCGATCGGCACCTCGGACGAGACGCAGATCCGGCTGCTCGGCCAGGATCTCGCCGCCGACCTGATGGGCAAGGTGGGCTTCGGCGAGCTGGCGTACTGGTTGGTGGCCGGCCGCCGGCCCACCCCGGGGGAGGTCCGGGTCTTCGAGACCGTGCTGGTCGCGCTGGCCGACCACGGTTTCACCCCGACCGCGATCGCCGCCCGCCTGACCTACCTGAGCGCGCCGGAGTCGTTGCAGGGCGCGCTGGCCGCGGGCCTGCTCGGTGGCGGCTCGCGCTTCCTGGGTGTGACCGAGGACTGTGGACGGTTCCTGGCCGGGGTGCTGGCTGACGGCGTACCGGAAGACGACGCGGGCTTCGACGCCCTCGCGCTGGCCGCTGTCACCGAAGCCCGCGCCGCGAAGAAGTTCGTGCCGGGGCTCGGGCATCCGGTGCACAAGAAGCAGGACCCGCGTACCCCCGTCCTGATCCGCATCGCGGAAGAGGAGGGCCTGCGCGGCCCGCACCTGCGCCTGTTCGAGGCCATCGGCCGGGTGCACCCGCAGGTGCTCAACCGCACCCTGCCGCTGAACGGTGCCGGCGTGTGCGGCGCGGCCCTGGCCGACCTGGGCCTGCCCGTGGATCTGCTGCGCGGCTTCGCGCTGCTGGCCCGCGCGGCCGGCCTGCTCGGCCACCTGGCCGAGGAACGCCGCAACCCGATCGGCATGGATGTCTACCTGACCGTCGACCGCAACGCGGTCTACGAGGACTAAGGAGCCGGCATGGCCACCGTCGTCGCGGTGATCGCCTCCACCCACCACCCCTTCTATTACAAGGCCAGTACGGCCACCGGCGAGGACCGCCCGCCGTTCGCGGACGAGTGGGTCCGCAAGATCACCGCGTTCCGGGAGACGCTGACCCGGGCCCGCCCGGACGTGCTGGTGATGGTCGGCTCGGACCACTTCCACCAGCTCTGGCTGGACAACATGCCGCAGTTCCTGGTGGGCAAGGCGCCGTTCTACGACGCCAACTTCTACAACGAGGAACGCGAGTTCGGCCTGCCCCGGATGCTGCTCAAGGGCAATGAGGACCTCTCCGCGCACATCCTGCGGGCGGGTCTGGACGAGGGCTTCGATCTGGCGTTCAGCAACGAGCTGCGGATCGACCACAGCATCACCTGCCCGATCATCACGCTGCGGCCCGAGGCCGACCTGCCGATCGTGCCCATCTACACCAACATCTTCGCGCCGCCGCTGCCCCAGCCGAAGCGCTTCGTCCAGCTCGGCCAGACGATCCGCGACATCGTCGAGTCCTGGCCCAGCCACCTGCGGGTCGCGGTGATCGGTACCGGCCACCTCTCCCTGGAACTGGGCGGGCCGCGCCAGTTCGGGCCGCACGGGCCGGACCCCGACTTCGACCGCAAGGCCGTCGAGTGGATCGCCACCGGTGACCTGGAACGCTGCCTGGCCGAGGTGACCCTGGACAGCCTGCACTCCCCCGGCAACGCCACCCACGGCTTCATGGACTTCATGCTGATGATGGGCGTCGCCGGCGCCGGCCAGAAGGCCGACTATGTGGACAGTCTCGACCTGTTCCACACCATGGAGGCGTACTTCACCTGGTATCCGAACGGGGTGGACGCGTGAGCAAGTACCTGGTGGACAAGTTCCTCTACACCGTCGACCGCGATCCCGAGCTGGTCGAGCGGTACCGCGAGGACCCGCGCGGCACGGTGACGTGGTGGGAGACCGAGTGCGCGAACACCGTGCTGAACTGCCACGCCGGTGAGGCCAGCACCTGGCTGCGCTTCACCGACGAGGAACGCGAGGCGCTGGCCGCCCACGACCACGTCACGCTCTTCTCGCTCGGTGCGCACCCGTTCCTGACGCTGACCCTGTTCATCGCGATGTTCGAGCGCGACCACGGGCCGCTGGAATACCAGAAGGCGTTCGGGGCGCGGCTCGCGCACTTCGAGATGCCGTACCCGGACATCGCCACGTGATGCGGGCCGCGCTCCTGCACGCCTGCGGCGCGCCCCCGGAGGTCGGCGACCGGGCGGTGCCGGTGCCGGCCGCGGACCAGATCCTGGTACGGGTCACCGCCGCGTCCATCACCCCGCTCGACCTGCTGTGCGCATCCGGTACGTCGTACTTCGGCGCACCGGCCACCCCGTACGTCCCGGGCGTGCAGGGGGTCGGCACCCGCGACGACGGCACCGCGGTCTGGTTCCCCACGACCGCGGGTATGCGCCCGGGCGACGGCAGTCTCGCCGAGTACGCAGCCGTGCGCGCCGCCGACACCGTGGAGCTGCCGGACGACGTCGATCACCGGCTGATCGCGGCGCTCGGACTGTCGGCGGTGGCCGCGCAGATGGCCCTGACGTGGCGCGGTGAACTGCAACCGGGCGAGCACGTGCTGGTGCTGGGCGCGGGCGGTGTGGTCGGGCAGGCCGCCGTACAGCTGGCCCTGCTGGCCGGGGCCGGCCGGGTGACCGCGGCTGCTCGTTCCCACGCCGCACGGCAGCGGGCTGCGCAAGCGGGGGCGGCTGAGGTCGTACCGCTGAAGGACGGCGACGATGTCGCCCAGCTGGCGGCCCGGCTGAAGTCGGCCACGGACGGCCCGGTCGATCTGGTCCTGGATCCGCTGTTCGGGATTCCCGCGGCGGCCGCCCTGCGGACGCTGCGGTCCGGCGGCCGGCTGGTGAACCTGGGCAGTGCGGCGGGCGAGACCGCGCCGCTGGACTCGGCGACGCTGCGCGCCGGCTCGCTGCGCATCCTCGGCTACACCAACAACGAACTGAACCCGGCGCAAAGGTCGGCGGCCCTCACCCTGGTCGCCGCGCACGCGGCGGCCGGCCGCCTGACGGTCGACCACGAGACGGTACGGCTGAGCGACGTCACCACGGCCTGGCACCGCACCGACCGCCGGATGGTCGTCATCCCGTAACACGGGCTCCACTAAGGTGGGTCGCTCGGGACTCTCCGGTCAGGCGCGTCCCCGTGGAGGAAGGCCCACGATGGCGAAGCCTGCCGAGCAGCGACCCGGCGACCGCCCCGAGCTGCCGACAAGGGTTCCCTTCGCCGGCCCGCACCCCGGCACCGTCGCACCCGAACGGCCGGCGCCCGGACCCCGGACCGTTGCCCGCACTCCCCTGGCCCGGGCGACCGGTTTCCGCCCGCCCCGCGTGGTCCCGTCCCCAGCACCGGACCCGCAGCCTCAGCCGGTGGCCACCGACGCCGTTCCGCCACGCCGGCCGAGGTCCTGGATCCTGACCGCGGCCGCCGCTGTCCTGGTCCTGGTGGCCGGCGCGCTGTGGTGGTCGCACGATCGCGCCGATCCACCGGCACCGCAGGCCGCGCCCGTGCTCCCGCCGGCCGTTGCTCCCACCATGCGAATCACCGCACCGGGCGCGGAGGCGTCCGCCGGGGTCGGCAGCGACACGGCGTCCACCGGATCGGCCGCCTCGGCCGGTTCGACCTCGGCCGGCTCGACCTCGTCCGGTGGGCCGGCCTCCTCCGGCGGATCGCCCGCCGCGAGCCGCTCGGGCAAGCCGGTCGGGAAGCCCACAGCCGCGGTCAACACCACCGGCCGGAACCTGGCCCTCGGCTCGCGGGCCACGGCCTCCAGCGTCGAGCGGTCGTCCTGGGGACCCGCCTACGCGATCGACAACAACAGCGCGACCCGGTGGAGCAGCGGTTTCAGCGACCCGCAGTGGCTCACGGTCGACCTCGGCAAGAGCTGGGAGATCAGTGAGGTGCTGCTGCGCTGGGAGAACGCGCACGCCACCGCGTACCGGGTGGAGTTGTCGACCGACGGCCGGAAGTGGAAGCAGGTCTTCAGCACCACCGACAGCGCGGGCGGTGACGTGACTGTGCAGGTGCCGAAGCTTCCGGCCCGGCTGGTCCGGATGTACGGCACCGCGCGCTCGACCGACTACGGCTACTCGCTGCTGGAGATCGAGGTGCGCTGACCGGCGCTGGTCAGTCGCCGGCGGCCTCGGGCTCGCTGTCGGCCCGTTCATCGGCCGACCGGGAGGTCTCCAGGCGGACCCGGTCGATGCGGTCGACGCCGCGCTGGACCGCCGCCCGGGAGCGTTGCAGAAACTCGTTGCTGCGGTCGGTCTTGGCCGAGGTGCGCTCGATCGCGTCCCGGAAACGCCCGATCGGGTCCACCGTCCGCTCGGCCTGATGCTCGGCTTCGTCGTCGAGCTTGCGCTCGCGCTCGGTGGCGTCGGCCTCCCGCGCGTCAGCGTCCAGCTCGCGCCGGTCAGCGTCCCGTTCGCGCTGGTCGGCACGCCGATCACGCTCGTCCGCCGCCTTCTCGCGTGCGTCGAGACGGCGCTCCCACTCGTCCAAGCTCGCAGCCCTGGCCCTCTGCCGGTCATCCGGAGCTTCCGAATCACCCACGAATCGCAGCCTACATTTGCTGGGAGGCGGCCGGGAGGCTCACCTCGCACCACACCACTTTTCCCCGGGGCCGGACTTTCCAACCCCAGCGGGCGGCGAGCCGGTCGACGAGCAGCAGCCCCCGGCCGCCGGCCACGGCGTCACCCGGCCGGACGATCCGGGGCTCGGCTCCACCGGCATCGCTGACCTCGATGCGGATCCGCTCGTCGTCCGCCTGGACCTGGAGGTATCCGGGTGGCGGGGCGTGGTTGACCGCGTTCGCGACCAGTTCGCTGGTGATCAGCACCGAGATCTCGACGAGTTCATCGGGGACTCCCCAGCCGCGCAGCGTGCCGGCCACGAACCGGCGCCCCACCCCGCAGGCCGAGCCCGTGGCCGGGACGTCGTCCAGCACCGCGAGGCGACCGCCGGCGGAGTCCTCCGGAGCGGAGTCGTCCCGAGCGGGGAAAGGTGGCAACGTCAATCCAGCGGACCAGCGGCAGACGGTGGGCGGGACAGTCCTGGGCGCCCACCGGACAACCCCGGGCACCGGCGTTGCACCGGGTCAGTCTGCCATCGCTCGTCCGGACCGGCAGTCCGTGCCCACCGCCGGCTCGTCCTCGACCTCGAACAGATCCAGGGTGCGGCTGGCCCACAGGGCCAGGCGGGCCGAACGGGACAGCCGGCGCAGGCGCAGCCGTCCACCGCCGCGGCCGACCCGGTCTCCGCCGTCGAGCAGCGCCGAGACGCCGGCCGCGCCGAGGAAGCCGAGATCAGCCAGGTCGACGACCAGGATCCTGGGCCCGCAGGCGGCAACGGCCCGGTCGACCTGCCGGGTGAACCGGCCGGCCGTGTCCATGTCCAGGTCGCCGGCGGCCTGCAGGACCGTCACCGGTCCCGATTCCACAGTCACCACCGAAAGGACCGTGATCCCTGCGGCGGCCGCGAATGTCATCCGCGAGGCAGCCATGGCCGACCGTGCCGAACGCCTAGTGCGCCTCGGCGGTCGCCTGGCGCTCGCCGGGCTTGGTGGGCTCAGCGCCCTCGACGGCGAACGGATCACGCAGCTTCGTCATCGCCTCGGCGCTGTTGTCGGCCACCTCCGACTTGTCCTGCGGCGCGGCGCTTCCGGCCGGAGCGAGGAACAAGTCGGCGTCGTTGTTGTCCGTGGAGTTCATTGACCGATCCGATGCTCTTATGGGGTGGGGGCGGGCGGGCTCTGCAGCTCTTTGAGATCGAGGTGCAGGGTGGACAGCAGACCGCTGTGCAGGAACGGGTCGACGTCGTCGGGGAGCTCCCGGTCGACCCAGTCGGCCCGCGCAGTCAGCCCACGTTCGCGGAGTTTGGCGATGATGGCGCTCTTCTGGATGATCATTTTTTTGCCCGTCTGGAGAGGTGTCGCGACGTCGAAAACGAAAAATGCGCCGGACGGGAGCGAATACCCATCGGGCGCGGAGAACGTCAACGGATTCGAAACGGGAACACACTCACGGTAGCACGAATCGGTTTCCCCGCAGCCGCACGGGAATCTGGCCCGGCCGGCGGTTCGCCCCACCCGTGTACGCTGACGCCCGAGTCGCCAGGCGGGCTCACCGGTCGCCCGAAAACCGCAGGTTCTGCGGTCAGTACAGCGGCGAACCGGGTGGTCAGCTGCTCGCACATGAGGCGTACGACTCAGCGACGCGCGACCCCCGGCGACCTGGCGGCTTCACTTGCGCGCCGTGCTCAAGCGCTGCGCCGCCGGCTCCGGTAGGCCCGCATCGAGACCTGGGAACTGCAGGCCGGGCTGCAGTAGAGCCCCGAGGAATTCCGCGTCTTGTCGAAAAAAGCCTCGTGGCACCCGATGTTCTTGCAGACTTTCACCCGCGGCCAGCCGCCCTGGTAGGCCAGGTTGGTGACGGCCGCGAGCACCGCGCCGAAGACCCCGAGCACCCCGGTCTGGGCCGGCACCAGCGTGCAGCCCTCGGCACTGATCCGCGGGACCAGCGGATAGCGGGCGGCGATGCGCTCCAGATAGCCCTGGGCCCCCGCCACCTCGTCCTGCGCCGCGCAGCCTGAGTGTGCCCGCAGCAGCGTCAGGAGGGCGGCCCGCAGATCACGGGCGGCGACGACGTCGACCTCGTCGACCATGGGCTCGCCGGCATACCGGGTGAGCCAGGCGGTCAGCTCGGTGCCGCTGTTGGCGAAGCCCACGATGAGGTCGCTGTTGGTGCACACCGCGGGGGTGCAGACGTCCTCCTGCATGCGCCCAGCCTAGCTGGCCCCGTTAGAGGCAAAAAAGAGACGGTGCTAACTCTTGGTGCATCAGTGCGTGGATGGTGAGGACCGTCCGGCGTACGGTGACAGCAGAAGTCGACTCGTGGAGGTTCTGATGTCATCTGTCCTGCTGGTGCTCTCCGGTGCCCGGGTGTGGAGTCTCAAGGACGGCACCCAGCACCCGACCGGATACTGGGCGGAGGAGTTCGTCACGCCGTACCGCCTGCTGATCGAGGCCGGGCACGACGTCACCATCGCGACGCCGGGCGCCCGCGTCCCGGTGGCCGACGAAGCGAGCCTGGGTGACGAGTCCGGCCCGGAGCTGCGGGCCTACCTGGACACCGTCAAGGACCTGCTGGAGTCGCCGGCCCGGCTCGAGGACGTCGACCCGGCCGGCTACGACGCGGTCTTCATCCCCGGCGGGCACGGCCCGATGCAGGACCTGGCGGTCAACCCGGACGTGGCCCGCATCCTGGCCGCGATGCTGCCGGACGACAGCAAGGTCGTCGCCTCGCTCTGCCACGGCCCGGCCGCCTTCCTGGCCGCCGGTGACGCGGAGGGCAACTGGCTCTTCAAGGGCCGCAAGCTGACCGCGTTCACCGACGAGGAGGAGAAGCAGGCCGGCCTGGCCGACAACGCGCCGTGGCTGCTGGAGACCCGGCTGCGCGCCGGCGGCGCCGTCTTCGAGTCCGCCCCGGCCTGGGCGTCGCACGTGGTCGTCGACGGCAACCTGATCACCGCGCAGAACCCCGCCTCCGCCGAGGCGGCGGGCCAGGCGATCCTCGCCAAGCTCTAAGCCGATCGCTCCGGCTGGACGAACTCGGGCTGGTCCAGCACCCGCAACCAGGTGCCGTCGCTCTGCCGGCGGACCACCTGGGCGCGGGCGCCGGAGCCGTCCTTGGGCGGGGTCGAGGTCAGGGCCAGTTCGCCGCTGATCAGTGTGGGCAGCGGCGGCTCCGGCTCAAAGGCCGGCATGTGAGCCAAAGCCTGCTCCCACAGCTTGCGGATGGCCTCCCGTCCGACGGTCTGCTGCCCGGGCGGGTAGGCCATGACGGCGTCCTCCTCATAGAGCAGGGCGATGCCCTCGGCGTCCTTGGCGTTCGCGCGCTCGACGAACAACCGAGTGAGATCCTCGGGCCTGGTGGCTTTCTCGCGGTCGGTCATGCGACTAGTCTTGACACGCGGGAGTGAGAAGTCCAACAGATAGTTCTTGTCGTAGCTAGTATCTGCGCTCATGGATCTCCGGCAGCTCGAATACTTCGTGGCGGTGGCCGAGGAGGCCAACTTCACCCGCGCAGCGGACCGCGTGCACATCACCCAGTCCGGCGTCAGCGCCCAGATCCGCCAGTTCGAACGCGAGCTCGGCGCCGACCTCTTCGACCGCTCCGCCCGCATGGTCCGCCTCACCCCGGCCGGGGCCGCGGCGCTCCCGCACGCCCGCACCGCGCTGGCGGCGGCCCAGGCCATCCGCACCGCCTGCGACGAGGTGAACGGCCTGGTCCGCGGCCAGCTGCGGATCGGCATGGTGACCGGCTGCACGGTGACGCCCCTGTTCGACGCGCTGGCCTCGTTCCACCGCCGGCACCCCCGGATCACGATCGCGCTGAGCGAGGACAACTCGGACGCGCTGCTCGAGAACGTGCGCGCGGGCCGCCTAGACATCGCGCTGGCGGCGGTGGCGGGCGGCATGCCGGACGGGCTGGAGTCGATGACCATCGTCAGCGAAGGACTGGTCGCCGCCGTGGCGCCGGATCATGCGCTGGCCGAGCGGGAGACGGTGCCTCTGCGTCGGCTGACGGCGTACCCGTTGATCTGCCTGCCGGTGGGCACCGGGGTCCGCGGCGTGCTCGACCAGGCCTGCGCGGCCGCCGGGATCCGCCCGGCCGTGGCGCTGCAGGCGACCGCACCGGGCGCGATCCTGGACCTGGCCGCCCGCGGCCTGGGAGTGGCGATCCTCAGCGCGTCGATGACCGCCGAGCACGAGGGGGTGCGGTCGGTGCCGATCGAGGACGTCGAGCTGCCGGCGATGCTCGCGCTGGTGTGGCGCGGCGAGAGCATGGTGCTGCGGGCGCTGCTCCCCCACTGCCGGCGGGCCTTCGAGATCTAGCTTTTGCGGCCGACCTGCTTTCCCGTCGGCTTGCTTTCCCGTCGGCTTGCTTTCCCGTCGCCCGGCTTGGTCAGCCGGCGCAGGCGACCTCGGCCTGTTCGCTCCAGGGGGTGCCGTCGAAGCCGTCGCGGGGGCGAGCCTCGCGGTCCTCGTCGTCGAAGGTCCGCACCGACAGCGTGACCGGGAGCCGGCCGAGCGGCAGCCCGTGTGCACAGTCGACCTGCACGTCGGCGTCGGCCAGCACCGTCGCACCGGGCTCGACCCAGCGCTCCTTGTTCACCCCGCGCACGCTGACCCCGGGCCGCGACGCGAAAAGGTCACGAATGTCGATCGGCAGCGGACCGGCGTTGACGAGCGTCACCCGCCGGGTGAGCGTGACGGTCGCGACCCGGCCGCCGGAGACGACGGTGTCCGCGGGCAATCCGTCGACGAACGGGCTGGCCTCGGCGAAGACAAAAACGGCGACCTGCCGCTCCCGGGCCACGGTCTGCCGGTGCACGGACCAGCCGTAAGTGGCGCAGGCGCCGAGGACGGCGCCGATCACCAGCGCGGAGGCGACGAGCAGGCGCGGCTTGCGCCGGGGAGCAGGGGGTACGACGGCCGGCCGGTCCAGATCGATCACATTCATACGAGGCCCTCGCCCTGGCTCGGAACGGGAACGGACGGTCAGTGAACGTACGGCATGAGCAGTGGGTTGCGGCCTGTGCCCACAACCCTAACCGTCCGTGGCATCCCGAACCCGTTCCACCGTGGCCGATGCGCCCGCCGCCCGCAGCCGGCCGGCCAGGAGCTGCAACTCCATCTCGGTGCCGGACCGCCCGGGGTCGGTCAGGGCGGCCAGCGCTTCCGGTACGTCGGCCAGAGAGGTTCCGCTCCTCCGGAGGACGCGCATCACGGCGACCCTGCCGGTGATCTCCCCGGACAACCGGAGCCGGTACATGCCGCACTGATCCAGCAAGGCCTGGCGTAAGTCGTCGGGTGTCTCGTGCCAGCCCATCGCCTCGACGAAGGTGTCCCCACAGTCGTGGGTCAGCACCCAGTGCAGGCGACCGTCGATGATCGTCTCGTAGACCCGCGCGGCCGCCGGCCCGTCGCACGATGCACACTCGACGGGCACGACGGCCTCGCAGTCGTTCATGGTCGTTGAGGCTAGCGGCTGCTTTCTGCGTACCGTTGCTTTGTGGTCCTGGCAGGCCCCGCGGTCAGCCGGCGGTGGCCGGCGTCAGCAGGTCCCGTGCTCTTGTCGGGCCCCGCGGTCAGCCGGCGGTGGCCGGCGTCAGCAGGTCCCGTCGTCTTGGCGGGCCTCGCGATCAGCCGGCGGTGGCCGGCGTCAGCAGGTCGGCCAGGCCGATGCGGCGCAGGAACTCGCTGCGGATGCGGTCGGCGACCGCGCTGACCACCTCGCTGCCGTCGTCGCTCGGATCGATGTGCACCCGGAACGGGCGCTTTCCGTGCGGCGTGCCCACGATCGTCGTGATTGCGTCGGCCACCTGGCTGACGTCGGCGGTGGGCGGGGTGAGCGCGGCCAGAGCCTCGCCGACGTGGTCCATGAGACCGGCGTACTTCTCCTCATAGGCGGCCACGGTCGCGGTGTCGGCCGGGCTGCCGGCGTGCGCGAAATGGTTGGTGCCGGAGGTGAAGGCGCCCGGCACCACGATGGAGGTCTCGATGCCGAAGCGGGCCAGCTCACCGGCGTAGCTGACGGCCAGGGCATCCATGGCAGCCTTGGCCGCGAAGTACGGGCCGAGATAGGGCGGGGTGCCACCGCGGGTGCTGGTGCTGCCCACCCACACCAGCAGGCCGCGACCCTGCGCCCGCAGTTGCGGAAGCACCGCGCGGTTCACCCGCTGAGCGCCGAGCACGTTGACGTCGTACAGGGCCGCGAGCTGCTCGGGGGTAAAGGCCTCCGCCGGTCCGGTGACCATGTGCCCGGCGTTGTGCACGACCACGTCGAGCCGGCCGATCGTCCGGGCGGCTGCTTGGACGGACTCGTCGGCGGTGACGTCGAGCTCCACGGTGCGAAGATCCACGCCGTGCCGGGCCGCGTACTCGGCTGCGTCGGCCACGGCGGGGGCGTTGCGGCCGTTCGGGTCGCGGATGCCCGCGTACGCGATGTGCCCGGCGCGGGCCAGGGCCCGCGCGGCCAACGCACCGAACCCGCTGGACGCGCCCGTGATCAGGACAGTCTGGCTGCTCATGTCGTCACTTCCCGTGCGGGTCGGCGGCGTTCACTGTCTGGACGACCTGGTCGTACTCGCCGCGCACCTCGGCGTACCGGAGGAACTTGACCCGGTCGACCTGGATCTCCTTGGCGTCGGGCTGGTCCTGAAGAAGGGACACGACCTCCGACACGTACTCGTCGAGCGGCATCGCGAAGTCACTGGTCTCCTGGCCCGGCAGCAGCGCGGTCCGCACCGAAGGCGGCACCAGCTCGACGACCTTCACGGACGTGTCGGCGAGCTGCAGCCGCAACGACTCGCTGAGCATGTGGATCGCGGCCTTGGAGGCGTTGTAGCTCGGCGTGACCCGGAGCGGCACGAACGCCAGGCCGGAGGAGACGGAGACGATCGTCGCGTCGGGCTGCTTCTGCAGGTGGTCGATGAACGCGCCGATGAGCCGGATCGGGCCGAGGACGTTGGTGGTGATGGTCGCCTCGGCGGAAGCGAGGAAGGAGGACGGGGTGTGCCAGTCCTCGACCCGCATGATCCCGGCCATCGTGACGATCACATTGAGGTCAGGGTGCCGGCCGAGCACCTGCTGCGCGGCGGCGTCGATGCTGGCCGGGTCGGCGGTGTCGATCCGTACGGTGTCGAGCCCGGGATGTTCCCGGGCGATCTGTTCCAGCAGGTCACCGCGCCGCCCGCCGACAATGACGGTGTTGCCGCGGGCCTGCAGCGCGAGGGCGAGGGCAAGGCCGATGCCGCTGGTCGAGCCGGGGATGAAGATGGTGTTTCCGGAGATGTTCATGCCGTGAAGTCTGGGCAGCCGGGCGGGCCGGCGGCAGAGATCCGTCATCGGGGGATCAGAAGTCCCTGGATGTGCCGCGCAGGGCGACGATACTGGGCAGGTGGACCGTGCCGCACTCGCCGACTTCCTGCGCCGCCGCCGTGCATCCCTGCAGCCGAGCGACCTCGGTCTGCCCGCCGGCCTGCGCCGCCGCACTGTCGGACTTCGACGCGAAGAGGTGGCGTCGCTTGCGGCGATGTCGACTGATTACTACACGCGGCTGGAGCAGCAGCGCGGACCGCAGCCGAGCGAGCAGATGCTGGGCTCGCTGGCCCGGGCCCTGCGGTTGAGCAACGAGGAACGGGACTATCTGTACCGGGTGGCCGGCCACAACGCCCCAGCCTCGGCGACTGCGGCGACACAGGTGGCGCCGGCGCTGATGCGGGTGTTGGAACGCCTCGACGACACCCCGGCTTTGATTCTGTCGAGTCTCGGCGAGCGTCTCGTCCAGAACGCCATGGCTGCGGCTTTGTTGGGGGATGTGTCGGGGTATACGGGGCTGGCTCGGAGTGAGATCTATCGGTGGTTCACGGATCCGGCTGAGCGGCTTCGGTATCCGGCTGAGGACCGGGATCGGCAGAGCCGGGCTCAGGTGGCTAATCTGCGGGCTGCGTATGGGGCTATGGGGGCGCGGTCCCGGGCTGGGGAGCTGCTGCGGGCTTTGCAGGGGGTTAGTGCGGAGTTTGCGGAGCTTTGGGAACGGCATGAGGTGACCCGGCGGTTCGGGGATCACAAGGTGCTGGTTCATCCTGTGGTGGGGGAGATTGAGCTGGACTGCCAGGCGTTGTTTACGGAGGACCAGTCGCAGTGCCTGCTGGTGCTGACGGCGCCTCGGGGTAGTGAGGGGTTTGAGAAGCTGCAGCTGCTGGGCGTGATGAGTCAGCGTGGCGTGACGGAGACGGCCAGCGCCTGACGGTGTGGGTGGTGCCCCCGGTAGTGTCCTGGCTCAGACATAGGAAACCCATGTCTCAGGTCATCGGAAACTGGTGTGTCGGGACATAGGAAACTCTGGATGCCGGTGATCGTCGCGGGGTGTCCAAAGCCCGTCTTGTGATCACCGCTGTTGTCGTCGAGGGTCGTAGCCAGGCCGAGACTGCCCGCGCCTACGGGGTTTCCAAAGGCTGGGTGTCCAAGCTGATCGCCCGCTACGGGGCCGAGGGTGAGGCCGCGTTCGAGCCACACTCACGCCGGCCCCGCTCGTCACCGACCGCGGTCAGCGCCGAGGTGATCGAGCTGATCGTGGCTGTCCGTAAAGACCTCGCCGGGCGGGGCCTGGACGCCGGACCGGACACGATCCGTTGGCATCTGCACCACACCCACCACGTCACCGTCTCGCGGGCCACCATCGCCCGGCACCTGACCACCCAGAACCTGGTCATCCCCGAACCATCGAAACGGCCGAAGTCGTCCTACATCCGCTTCGCCGCCGAACAGCCCAACGAATGCTGGCAGGCCGACTTCACCCACTACCGGCTACGGCACCCCGACGGACGGCCCGGCCCGGACGCCGAAATCCTGTCCTGGATCGACGACCACTCCCGCTACGCCCTCTCAGTCACCGCTCACCCCCGGGTCACCGGCAGCATCGTCCGGCAAGCCTTCCGCGAAACCGTTGCCAGCCATGGGACCCCGGCCTCGACACTGACCGACAACGGCATGGTCTTCACCACCCGCCTATCCGGCGGCAGCCTGCGCGGCAGCCGCGGCCGCAACGGCCTCGAACAAGACCTGCACCGCCTCAAAGTCACCCAGAAGAACTCCCGGCCGAATCACCCGACCACCTGCGGCAAAGTCGAACGCTTCCAGCAAACATTGAAAAAATGGCTCCGGGCCCAACCCGCCCAACCGACCGACATCACCGGCCTGCAGACGCTGATCGACACGTTCGTCGACGAATACAACCACCGCCGACCGCACCGGTCCCTGCCTCGACACTGCACGCCGGCCACCGCCTACCAGAGCCGACCGAAAGCCGTCCCCGGCCAGCAACCCAACAGCCAGACACACGAGCGGCTACGCCACGACCGCATCGACAAAGCCGGCAAGATCACCCTGCGCCACGGCGGCCAGCTCTACTCCATCGGCGTCGGGCGAACCCACACCGGAACCCACGACCTGATCCTGATCCAAGACCTCAACATCCGGATCATCGACGCCGCCACCGGCGAACTCCTCCGCGAGCTCGTCCTGGACCCCACCAAGCGCTACCAGCCCACCGGCCGACCACCCGGACCCGCACCGAAAAAGAAGAACCCCTGAACCCACAACCGTGGGTTCAGGGGTTTCCGATGTCTTGAGACATCACAATGGTGCCCCCGGTAGGAATCGAACCTACGACACACGGTTTAGGAATGAGTGACGGGCGCGGAGGCAGAACCGCGATCTAGCTGGCGAAACGCCGCTCTCCTTAGGCGTGCGGGATGCGGTCATTGCACATCCTCTGCATGCTGCGAGTGATGGCATATAAACCTTCTTTCGCCGGGTGTACCTCGACCGCGATGATGGTCGATGTCCTGCTACCAAGCGGGCCGCGAGCTGGAGGACCGAGTTGGCGTCTGTGCGTCGGCAACGAAGGAGGGCACGACGGGCAGCTGGCTGGCCGGCATCTGAGGCTTCCGTCTCCTCGGCAGAGACTCCACCAAGGCGATCCTCCTCGAAGGCCTGTGAGCGGTGCCAACGAGGCTGCCGCTCAGAGAAGCCACCCTACGGATGGATCTGTAAGCCGTGCGCGGATGAGCTTGACCGTTACTACGCCGTCCTTATCGGGCTCCAGGGCGGCAGCCTCGCCCAGGCTTACGCGCGGGACGTCCGAAGTGGCTCGGTTCCGGATCTTGGCGCACCAGCCCGACGTTGAAGCCAAAATGCCCGACCGGGGGATTATAAGATCAAGACAGAGGTGTGGTCGGGCCTCTCGAATGACTCGCGAACTGCACATACGCCTTACAAGATCTGACACCGTTACCGGCAATTCGACGGTGCCGCGCGGACCATACGCGGACTGCCACGGTGGTTCGTGGTGAGCGGACCTCCACCAGGTCGGTGACAGATAGCCGCCCCTGATGCCCCGTCTGAAACAGCGTCCGTCGGTGAGTTGGCAATGCGGGGCGTCCGATGACATGGCTAGGAGGCTCTGACGGATCTGATGACGTCCGGCACAGCCAGACGGCCCAGGAGAAGCAGGGTGTGCGTATCGGGCAAGGTCGAGGAACCTAACATAACCCGTGCGTTTTGCTCCCGCTTAACCACCACAGAACTCGGGACTGCGTTCATATTCCGCTCTGCAGCACACTTCGAGTCAATGAACTTCGCTATAACGGCCATCTATCGGCTAGCAACTGGATGAACTCGTCAGCGATCTCGGTAATCAACCGGGATTGGAGACCACGGTCGCCAGCCCACACTTGTCGCCTATGTGCGGCAAAACGCTCGACGTTGAGGTCCATGAACGGCGCAACCCAATGCTCATCAACCGACAAGCCGAAACTCGGCTCGGCAAATAGAGGCGTCAAATCAACATCGCGCATGCTGGCGCCAACATATATCCATGGCGTCTTTTTCTCGCCTTGCCCGCGCAGCTCGGCTATTGCCGCCTTTTTTGCATCGCTAATTCCTTGTTCTGTCTGCGTAGTGGTCGCTACGCAGCTATCCGTCTCAGATATGGTTCCGTGCAACTTCAGCAATGGAACCTTGGTTTCTTCGCCCTTTAGGTAGCGACGGATGTAGTCAGCGGCTCCGTCAAACTCGGAATCTGTCGCAAACCTTTGCACCAAGCCTGGGGCGTGGGTCTCTACTAGTTCGTCAAAGTTTACGGTGGTGAGCACTAGATTGTTCGGTGATCGAAGCATGGATGCGAGTGCTGTAACAGCCTTACCCGGTGTTGACAGCGCCCGGTCATGGCCCTCTTTGAAGTCTTGCAATGTCGGCATATCTGGGTCTCGGACTCGCTCGAAAGCCAACACCTGCTCGAGGGTCAACTGTTGACCGAACTCTTCTTCCGTTAAACCGCCCAACCGTAAATCAAGTTCGTCGTGACCTACCAACCACCTGCGAAAACGAACGGCTAGGTCTTCCGGCGATACAGGCATGATTGGATCGACTTCGCCGAGCAGGCGCCGAATGGCGTCGTCCCTGAGGCCGTCCCCCAACGGGAGGCGGCTACTCACCGAAAATCCGGCACCCAAAAAAAGCACGCGTGCTCTCGACTTAGATCTTGCAAATTCAGCGGCATCGCCCGCTGCATTGTCGTGCGGTTTACGGCGCTGGAGCCGGCCATCCACGATGGCGAAGCTGCATCCCCGGTTCGGTTGGCCGTGAGGGTCCACAGAAGGCCAGGCTTTGACGAAGACTACAAGAGTACGCAATGGGCCCAAATTAAGGCCGGACAAGTCATCGACAAAAAGGCTCCAGCACGAGCGCAGTGTGACCTTATCCATACCGCTTTCGTCGTATAGAATCACGCCGATCTCACCGCTGACAAGCTGGGCGTCGATCACCGCTTTGGCGATTCCGAGCATCGTCGTAGCGCCACCACTTAACGGCCCCGCGCTCGGATATGTTGCCGAAACATCGCCAGATTTTAGCAGTGATATTTCGATCCGTTCATCGCCCCGGGGCGTCCGGAGCACAAGATTCTTCTCGACTGCCGCACGCAATCTGGAATCGCTATTGCCCGCTCGCGGAGGGGCTCCAACGAGCACGTTAGCGTGAAGCACCCCGCCGCCGATCAACTCTGACAAGCAACGCGCAACCGCGCCAGCTTGCTCAAGGTCGTCAACAACGATAGGGACAACAGCGAGCTCGTTGGAACCTCGGCGAGCTTGATGATCGGAATTGACACGAGTAGCCACTTCCAGGTACAGGCCAGCCGACGTCATTGGGTATCACCGTAATCGGTCTCAAAGCGTCGGAGCAAATCCTGCTTGAGGCGAGCAGTTTCAGACGTTCTTTCATGGGCGAGGCCGTATCCCGCCAAGGCGGGCAGCGACTGCCGAAAGGCTTTCACAAGGCCGTCCCACGCGTCGCTCAAGAGGCGAGAATCGATCTGACCCTCCTGGGTGCGCTTCAAATCTCGGGCCACAACGTCCAGTACCTCGCCGCGTCGGTCCTCCCGAATATAGATGCGTCCGTCTCGCTCCGACGTTTCGCGTTCAATTACGAAAGCACTCCCGACTCGACGACGTGCCTCCCCTGCCACCCAACCACTGATCAAACGCCATTTCCGCGAATCTGCGCGTGTCGACGGAGACAATATCTGCACAAACGCTGAAACGGGTTCAAAGAAGGCATTGTCTACCTCCTGACGCTTAAAGCCCGCCCTGAAGCGAATCGTCGCCCTTTCGGACGATGTCGACCGATTAATAAGCAGAGCCAAAATGAGTCCGGCTGCAGGGATTTGCAAAGGCTTGTCAACGCCCTGAAGTAGCCTCAATACACTTTCGATACGATGCCGCGACCAAGAGCGATAGAGCTGGAGCAGTTGCCCTTGAATCTGCGCCGCCCTCACGGGATCGATCTGGAAAGACTCCGCCAATTCCGATTGGCCGCCCACTCCTTCAAGTAGCGTTATCGCACACCGGCCCTCTGGAGTAATCAGCGAAGTCTCACCGGTGACTTCTAAGGTCATCGTGGGTGGAATAACACCTATTAGAGGCGGGTCCTCAGGAAGTCCATCGATCTCTCTGCGAAGACGGTCACCCTGGGCAACTGGATCAAACCAGCGACGCATTCTGTCTAGATCCTCGTCCAAGGGCCCCGGGTAACCGTATGTGAGCATCCATAAAGCCATCAAATCTTCACGCAGAGACCGCGCTTCTCCGACGGAGAGATTAGGTGGCAACCCGAGGAATTCGGCCGAATTTTTCATAGCGTTAGGTCCTGGACGACGTACTGAGATTGGTCCAACTGATCAGCTAGGGCATCCAGCTGGCTGCGCCGGGCTCCGAGCGCACTCTCCGCAAGTTCTCGATAGTCTTCGCGTAGCGGCAGAACGATGATTACGTGATCTCGAGGATGGGTCGCGGTTCGATCTTTCAAAACCCTGTAAAGTGCCTGCAGTCTGTCTCCTGCAATAAAGCTGCCGAACTCGTCCAAAACGATCAGTCTGTTCGGCTTTGCTGCTTCGTCGCCAAGATCCAGTCGAGCCAACCTCGCTTGAGTATATGCGAATGCTTGCTCACCACTACTGAATGCACTCAGCGGCCGACTTTCGACACGTCCATTGCTCTTCCAAATAATCTGTCGCGAGCCCAGATCGACTCGCACGTCGGAAGCTTCGGGGAACAAGAAGCTACGGAGCAGAGGTTGATCAAACCACCTGGAGAATTCGTCGGAAAACCAATCGCGAAGTGAATCCTCGTACACTGTGCCAGCTGGCTCTCGTCCCCGGATCTCGGCCGCCACCGCGGAGAGGGAGGCTGCCACACCTTGCAGCTCGACTTGCACCGCTCCTAGCCGTTCACTTACGAGTTCCGCTCGGTTCTGCAATTCGGCGAGCCAACCCGTGTCACCTGTTTCGGGCTCGGTACCAGAAGCGTTCACGAGCCAGGCCAACTCCACGTTCTTCAATGCCTTGACTAACGCCCGAAGCTCCGCCTCTTGACGCGAAACGTCCTGCCTCTTCGATGATACTTCGGAATTCAATGCTATTTGCCGGGCAGAAACAGACTGTAGTGTTCGCTGCGAGGCAGACAGAGCGTCACCCAGCTCGCCAAGAGAGATGTCAAAGAGCCGCAGCTTCGCGTCCAGCTCCTGCTGGAGATCCTCGGCAGACCTTCCTCCGCCTACGGCCGTTCGCTGTTCAACTGCGGTAGCTCGATCCGCAGTCGCTTGGAGGACGTGGCGGTCGAGTTCGGCGCGCTCCTTCTCCAGTTCGCCGGCCAGTTTGGCTGCCTCAAGGGCACCAGTGGCGAGCAAACCTTGGACACGCTCCTCCTGTTGTTGGAACAGGCGATCCAGCCTCACGACCTCATCGAGCAGGCCGGGTAGCTCTTCGAGGCGCGAAACTCGTCGCTTTGAAGTGACGATCTCGGTGTCAAGTGCCGCGGCCTCGGGAGGTGGAGGCGTTCTAGCCAGTAGGTCAGCCCGCTGATCCGCGGCGTTCGCAAGATCGTCAACGCTGACGTCTTCCCCATGGATCTCGAGCAATTCACGCTCGCCGAGTCCTTTGTCGATCGCATGCCCCAGCGGGACAGATACCTCGAGGAGGACACTACGCAGAATTGGAACAACGTCAGCCTCTTCCTTCTGCCGCTGTAATTCTGCGTGCCTCTCCTTTGCCGCAGATAGGGCCTTCAGCACGGCTTGTCTATCGGGTTCGACCCCGCATGCCGCCGCTGCCGTGCTGAGCCGGCTTAGGTATCCCGTTAGATTGGCGTGGTGCCTCTCACGAGTCCTATTCGCGTTTCGGAGGTCTCGGGCAACGGTGTCTGAAATCGCAGCTCGTTGTAGCTGTAGCCGGAGTTCTTCATCGATCTGCGCTCGACGTTGCTGCGCCTCAGCAATTTGGTGGTCCAGGAGAGAAATTCGCTCATCAAGCGCCGGCGCTCTGCCCAATAAATCATCAAGCGCGTCACGCAAGCTGATAGTGTCTTCCAGATCCGTCACCCGCTGAATAAGACTGATTTGCTCAGGTTCAATCGCTTCGAGTGCAACGGCTGCGTCCCTCAATATGCGCCGATCTTCTGTCAAGCGGTTTGGCTGCACCCGTCCAAGGAGCGCAATCACCTCGTCCAATACTTCGGATGCGACGCTTAGCTGGCCCCCTCGTGCGGTCATTGACGCGAATAAGTTCTCGACCTGAGCTCTGTACCGATCCACTAACAGTGCGAAACTGTCGAGCAGCGTCTCATCCCCTGCAAGTCGATGCACCTGCAAGTGCTGCTTCACTTTTGCAAGCGTCGCTGCCGATCCGTCAATAGCAATGTCGTCGAACCAACTGTCACTAATGACTGGCCCGGCATCAAGCCATGATCGTGTGTCGAACCGCCACTGGATCTGCCCTACGCCTCGTAGTTGATCAATGATGACCTCGCCAGCGCCCAATGCTGTGCACATGCTCCGCCATGATTGCGAACTGGATTCGTAAGGAAGCTCTCCGGCGAGAACCTGAAGAAGTCGGACTGTCAGGGTCTTCCCGATGCCGTTGTATCCCTGGAGGAGGCTCACTCGATGGTCTGGCAACTCTCGAATGAGGGAGACAGGACCAACAGGGGTGAGGTCAACTCTGACGCGCACTGCGGATCAGCTCCGATAGGGCGGCCTTCGGGGCTCGCGTCAGCAAGAGTGCGACGACCTCGTGGTCGGTCGACAGACCTCCATGAGCGGAGGGATCACCTACTCCCGCGGCCCTGAAGACCTCGAGTGCTTGCTGCTGCGTACCGTCCACCTGGTCGAGATTGTCTCCTGGCGTACCAGCAAGAGGTGGTTGGGAACTCGACGTCATGGCCTCGTCCCTCCGGGGAGCCGTCACACGATTGTCCTGTCAAGGGTCACGTCGCCTGCATGTTGCACGGATCCTAGTTCAGCGGTCATCCTACCCAAGGCGCCCTGCGACGGTAGTCGGTAGCGAGCCTCGGCTCGTTGCTCCCTTGACTCAGGCGTGCCTGCTCCGCTAGTCGACGTTGGTGCGAGCAGGACCCCTCCGTATTGCCGTTGACCCGCCTAAACGTTGCTCGAGGAGTTGCATTGTTACGTCTGCGAAGATTGTCCAGGCAAGTGCTGGCGGACGTTCGACATCTCAAGAACATTGACGTGTACGCAGGAGCGGCTGTCGCGCTAATTTTCGCCGCTCTTTCTATCGGCGGCGATAGCTTGCCAGAGGGTCCTCGGTGGGCGGCCGTCCTCGCGGGATTAGGTATTTTGCTTTTTCGAAGTTTGACATCCGCCGCGGCTAGTCGGAGTGAAGGACTAATGGGCGACCGCAGCAACCTCGTAGTTGTCCCTATAGCTGACCGTATCGCTGCGTCCCGAGAGGTATGGGTCTACGGTCCGACTTGCATCAACTTTTTGACGCCGCTGCATCTCGATGCTTTCAGGCGAGGCCCGCTAGGCCAAAAGGACGGCTCTGTCAGAATCATTGTGCTCGACCCGGCAAGCACAGGCGCAATTGAGTTAGCCGCGAGACAGCTAGACGACGCGTTGGAGTTTCCTATTCAACGACTGGTTCCGTCCCTCGGACGCGCACTGGAGACGTTGAACGAGATGGCCAACTGGAAGACCGATGGCATGTTCTCATTCGCCACTCTCGCGTACAACCCAGGTTTTAGCTTAGTAATTCTCGATCCTGGCAAGAGCGCCGGCGAGCTTTACGTCGAGTTCCATGCCTTCCATAATCAGTCACTAATGAATCGGATGCATCTACATTTGACCAGGACTGACGACCCGAGATGGTTCGATTATTGGGTCAGTCAGTTCGATCACATGTGGAGAGCACAGACATAACCGATCACCTCGGCGCTTCGCGATCTACAACTAAGTATGCGTCGCCATACAAATATGGCACCAACGCCAGCGTGCCGATCCACGGGCATGATGCGTTCGCATCGCGCTGTCACCGGCACGTCGCAGCTGACTTTGAGGCGCGGACGGACTTACACTCGTGTCATGACTACCTCCGGTGACGTTGAGTCATACTGCGGTGACCCCGTGGCCGAGGTCCGCGAGGGCGACGCCTACGACCTAATCGATAAGTTGCCTCCAAACTCGGTCGATCTTCTCATAACATCTCCTCCTTACTGGGGTCTCCGAACCTACGGACAAGATCACAATGAGGACATCCTTGCCGAATGGGAGTCCCAAGGTGGAAGCAAGGAAGTGGCCCCTTCCTACGATTGGTATCGCCTCAACGGCGGGATGTTGGGTCTCGAACCATTGCCTGAGTGGTTCGTAGAACACCTCGTCGAGATCTTTCAGCGAGGCGCCGCCGCAATTAAACCGGGCGGCAGCCTCTGGATCAATCTAGGGGATACTTATTTCGCGCGCTGGTCTAGCATTCGAATGGACGGCCGGCAGGGACTGGGAAATAATCCTCGGAACAGGCGCAAGACCCCGATGGGTGGCTTTCGGCAGGAGAAGCAGCTGCTTCTAATTCCGGCGCGATTCGCGATTGCGATGCAAGGTCAGCGTTGGATTCTTCGCAACGACGTGATTTGGGAGAAAAAGAATGTGCCACCTCGGCCCGAGAAGGATCGACTCCGACTAGCGCATGAGCACTTCTTCCACTTTGTCAAGCGACAAACTGAAGGGAGGCCAAAGTATTACTACGACATGTCCGCAGTTGAAGAAGGCGCAAGGGATGTTGTCAGCGTCAATGTGCGGGCTGGCTCCGACGGCCATTCGGCGACCTTCCCCACTCAAATTATCCGTCCCCGAATTTTGAGTTCGTGCCCTCCGGGAGGATTGGTCCTCGACCCATTTTGCGGAACTGGGCGGGCTCTCACCGTCGCGTTGGAGAGCGGTCGTCGGGCTCTAGGATTCGAGATGGGAACAGACTTCGCGAATTCAGCAAGGGTGAATATAGGTCACGTTCAGTCAGCTATTCACTTCTAGCTTTGCCGGAAAGATCTACGCGCACCGCAGCAGGAAGCCTAAAGGCTTACCCGAACTGCTGCGGTGCGCGTAGGGCTATTTTCCAGCCTTCTTACGAACCTTGTCGATGAAGTCTGAGCGAAGGAAGGATGCTGCCCCAGCGCTCGATGTTAGGGCACGCTGATACTTAGCTAGCGTCGTCCGCACGGCTTCTACGAAGACAAAGCCGTGCTGACCGTTTGGCTCGATCGTACCGTTGTAGTCAAAGCTGACGAATGTGATATCCCATGGCTCATCGATAGCCGGTTGAAAATCCACCCGCGACCTGAGACGCTGTAAGATTCGGTGCTGCGTTACAACATAAAGTGGAACGTGGATTTGTTTGAGATACTCGCCTTTTACCGCAACTTGCGTTCCAAGTCTCTTGTATACATTTCCTGTGTTGATTCCGTACGCAACATTATCTGCTCGCCCCTTTGCTTGGGCATGTCTCGTGAAGTAGGCGCGCCACTCGGCCGGGTTTCCGTCTTCCCACGCCTCCCACGCCGGTCCGACTCCTCCTCCGCGAAGATCGATAGCCTGCGCTTCAATTGCGATGAGATTTGCGCCAGCCTCCGCATTTGGTTCGTCTCTGTACGCAACGAAGTCAACATTCAGTTTAGGGTTCGCCGACGCGGTCACCTCTGGCACAAGGGTCGCCTCCGAGTGCCCGAAGTGATCTCTTACCGCCCAGTCAATCGGCTCTCCGTCAAGGCGGTGGTCGCAAACAGCATACGGATGCGGTACACCGTTGTCCCACTCCGCAGCGTAAGTGACTGAGCAATACCCAAAACCGTATTGCCTCTTCTTCTCGCATGGACTTTCGGTGAATGGGCAGGATTTATCGATCCATGTCGTAAGCGCATCGCGCGATCTACTGTCATACGGAAATCCGTAGGCCTCCACGATCGGAAACTGGGTTCCACGTGGAATTCGGCCACTTGGTGAGGTGGTCACAGGTCAACCCTATAGGCCCGGGTCCTCGGGAAACACACACCGCGGCCGTCCCCTCGCAGTCGCCCCAGCCATCCCGTCACCGTCGACCCGCCCGCGTGGGAGCGGGCTCCCGCCGGCGCCCGCCACGTCAAGGCAGCCTTGACGCTAGGCACTCGGGCTGGCGGGCGCCGGCGGGGGTCTGCTCGGCTTGCCCGGGTCGGGGGTGGCGGGGTGCGCGACTATCCCCGAGCAGGAGCGCCCCCGCCGGAGGCGCATTAACCGCAACCTGTCGCGATCCTGGCGCGCGTGATGAGCCGCGGCCTCGGACTATGGCCGCGTCAGGCCAGCGGCCCGCAGTCGCCCGTTGTACACGCCAGCCGGCGGGCGTTGGCGTGGCCGCCGCCGCTCGGCTTGCCAGGCGGCGGCCATGACGCCCTGGTCGGCGGCGTGAGCGGCCCGTTTCGGGCCGCCTTGAAGACGTACAGAAAGTTTGAACCACATCTTGCAGCCGACCGCCCGTCACCGGACCTTCCCCTGGGTTAGCGACGCAGACCACGTCCCAAGACGTCCCGATGGCGCTAGTGCTGGCCCGGGCGTTCGTGCAAGCCTTGAGTGGTGAGTGAACTTGTAGATAGGGCAGCGACACTCGCTGAGTCCTACCTTGCCGATGCGCTTCCGCAGCGCTGGCAACATGTGCAAGCGGTTGCGGCGAAGGCTGCTGGCCTGTCCCGTTCGATGTCCAGCTCTGATGCAGAAGTCCTGACGGCGGCTGCGTGGCTGCACGACATCGGGTACGCACCGCAGGTGGTCGATACAGGGCTACACGCTCTAGACGGCGCTCGTCAGCTGATACGGGATGGCATTCCTTCGCGGGTTGCCGCCTTGGTCGCGCATCACTCGTGTGCGCTCTTCGAGGCGTCTGAACGTGGCCTGTCCGCGCACCTGGCCCGCGAGTTCAAGAATGAGCAGTCAGACGTGACCGATGCGCTCTGGTACGCCGACATGACCACAGGACCTGACGGGCAAGACCTGGACGTAGAAGCCAGGCTCAGCGAGGTCCGTGACCGGTACGGCCCTGATCACTTGGTAACTCGCTTCTGGGCTCAAGCTGAGCCGACGCTGGTTGCAGCCGTTCGGCGAGCGGAGGAACGGATTGCCGCTCAGCCGATGTAGGGCTTGGCTCGGTGCTCGAAGCCGTGATCGATTCGGAGTCGCATCGACGGATGGATCGACAGCGCGTCCAGCTCGTCGGCTGCTATCCACCGAACCTCTGAGGATTCATCGCTGGTTTTGGGCTCCCCGCTGACGTACGTAGCTCGGAAGCAGATCGAGAACTGTTGACGCACCTCGCCGTCGCTGTACTCCACCACGTGGTGAGGATTTGTGTAGATCCCGACCACGTCCTCGACGCTGACCGTTACGCCGGCCTCTTCAATCGTCTCTCGTACGGCCGTCTCAGCGACGTATTCACCGAAGTCCTGTGCTCCTCCAGGCAATGCCCACAACCCGTTGTCAGTGCGCCTGATCAGGAGTACCCGACCGCTGGCGTCCTGGACGAACACGGTTGCGGCGACGACGATGCTGTTCGCCTTCGGCGCTGCGGGGTCGTTGAAGTGCTCGATGCGTGCCATGGCCTCAGCCTGTCACGGCCATACGTACTTCGACTTGGAGATCACCCGCTGGAAGCTGTTGGCGTAGCCGTCGAACAGGTCGCCACCGCTGAGCCTACGAAGGTGAAGGACCGGCGCATACGCTGCTGGGATGCCGTAGAGGTGCGTGTTGACCAGCATCTCGTCGTCGAACCGATAGATCGAGTTGTACAAGATCGTCTGATGGAAGTAGACCGACGCGTTGTCGTTCCCTCGAAGATCCTGGTAGAACGCCAGCGTGTTGCGGATCTTGCCTGCCATCGCGTCACCGATCCCCTCGTCTTCCCCGCGCTGAGCGACTTCCGCGCACTCGGGATCGCCTAGAGCGATCTCGACGATGGCCCCGGCATCGGCCTTCTCAACGAGCGTCGGCACGAACTTCGGGTTCTGCTCAGGAAGGAACAAGCCCGCGTAGGCGAGGATGCCGATCTGGTTGTTCGCCTGTTCCAGCAGCTGCGCCCACAGGTCATGCGGCACCGTGCTGCGGCGAGGGTAAATGTGCAGGATCTCCGACTCAGCGACACGTGTGGCCCTCTGCGGTGACAGTGCGTCTGGCCACAGATAAGACTCGCTTTGCCGCACAGCAGCCGCGATGGAGTGGCGATGCTTCGGATACGGCGTCCTGTCTTGCGTTATCCAGCGCTCCACCGTCTTGGGATCGACGCCGATCTGATCAGCGACAGCCGCGGGCGTCAGGCCGTTACGCAAGATCGCATCACGTAGGCGCTCGTTCGGCACAGGGGACCTCCGGACTTCTAGGGACGTCTCCAATCTACTCAGGACGTCCCCAGCCGTCCAGCACGATGGTGAAGTCGTCTTCCCTCATCGAGAGAAGCTCATGCCACGCAAGTGAGCAGTCGTCCACAGGGGACGCGCTCTCGACAGGAGGAAGCTCTGATGAAGCTCTACGTGGACACGACCGGCAAGCAGGTCACGGTGTCGAAGCCCACCGAGACGAAGAACGACCAGAACGGCAACCAGCGTTCCGAGAAGGGAACGGGCCGACTGATGTGGTCGACCCAGGTCATCGTGCTCGACGAGACCGGCGGTGAGGTCATCGCCATCACTACGGCTGGTGAGAAGCCGAACGTGACGGTGGGACAGCTCGTCGCTGTCGAGCAGCTTGAGGCCATTCCGTGGGCGACCAACGGTCGTAACGGCGTCGCGTTCCGCGCGGTGTCGCTGAAGCCGCTCTCTGGTACCTCGTCCAAGTAGGTACTCCGCAACATCCGTACTGCCCGCCACAGTGTCCGTGGCATTCATCCGCCGAGCGGCCTATCGCCGCTGACACTCCATCCGATTGACGGTCCGGAAACAGCTCTGGCTCCTATGTTTCCCGGCCCGGCGACCACCAACGGTGGCCGCAAGCTCTGAAGTGTGGCGCGGGGTCGGTACCGGCTCCTACACCTGCCGACCTCGCCGCCTTCCAACCCATCAACCCCTATGCAGAGGGGCGGTTCACCATGACCGAACACACCCAACCCACGGCCGCCGATGACGGCGGACAGCTCGACGTCCTGCGCGACGAACTCAAGGTCCTCAAGGACGAACAACGCGACCGTATCCGGGCGCGCGACAACCTCATCTATTCGCTGATCGTGGCGATCGCCGCCGTAGCCGGCGGTGCCAAGTTCGCCGGTTCCGCGGTGGCCCTGCTGCTGCCCCCCGTCGCCCTCGCTTTGGGCTGGACGTATCTGGTCAACGATCAGAAAGTCACCGCGATCGGCCGCTACCTGCGCACCGATCTCGCACCCCGCCTCAGCGCCCTGGTCGGCGCTGACGTCCTGCGTTGGGAAACCGCGCACCGCAGCGATAGCCGTCGTTGCCAGCGCAAAGGTATCCAGCTCGGCGTTGACCTGACGGTCTTCGTCCTTCCCGCCGCCATTGCGATCACGTGGTACTGGGCCAGCGCCCCTACCAATCCCGAACTGGTCCTGGTCTCCATAGTCGAGGCCGTCACCGTGGTCCTCGCCGCCTGGCAGGTCATCGCTTACGCCGAGATTAAAGCCGCCTGACTGAAGACGCCGGACCGCTCCGGCTAACAGTTCCGGTCCCCTCGTTCCACCCTTCACCCTTGAAAGGGACGGTTGACCATGTCGTCTTCAGCTGTGGTGTTTGCCATTTCGATGGGCACGCTGATTGCCGCGCATCAGTTTGCGGACCACATCATCCAGACCGACACCGACGCCAACAGCAAGGCGAATCCCGGATGGGACGGCTGGCGTCACCTGCTCATCCACGTTGGTACCTACCATCTGGCCGCCTTGGTGATGCTCCTCATCACTGCGGCGGTTCTCGAGGTTCCGGTCTCTGTCACCGGCATCATCGCGGGTCTCGGATTCTCCGCAGTCACTCACGCGGTCCTGGATCGGCGCTGGCCGGTCCGTTGGATCCTCGAACACACCGGGTCCGCCGCGTTCGCGGAACTCAAGACGCCGCTGTGCGGCATGTACCTCGCCGATCAGGCGCTGCACTACGGCTGCCTGTGGATCGCAGCGCTGCTCATCGCCTGTCTGTAAGGGAAAACGACGCGGGGTCGGTACTGGCTCCTACACCTGCCGACCCCACGTCTTCCAACCCATCCACCCCCGAAAGGGAGGACGTGTCATGTCCAAATCTACCCCCCGACGCGGCTTCGGGAAACGCTCCGGAACGGTGACGGTCATCGAGGCCAAGGTCCACCGTTCGGCTGAACGCGACGCGCGGATGGCGTTCATCATCACCGCGATCGTCGTCTGGCTGATCGCCATGACGGTGGCCTCCGACCACATGCACCCAATTCTGGCGTTCATGCTCGGCGCGGTCATCGGCCTTATCACCGGTGGCATCGTCTGGACGATCGTGCGGATCTGGCCGGTTATCCGGCTCATCTGGTGGTGGACACCGGAAATCGGTACCGCTGTGCTGCTCACCTACGGGTGGATGCAGCTCGCCGACCACACCCCGGCGCCGGTCACCCTCGTGGTCCTGGCCCTGGTCGTCGGCATCCCCGCCGCCGTACCCCAGATCCGCCGGCGCATCGTCGCTGTCGTCTGGTGCGTCGTTGTGCGGCACCGGCTGCGGGTCTGCTTCTCCCAGTTCATCGTGGCGAACCAGTCCGGATCCCTGCCTCTGATCCTGTGGGCACGCCCAACCCCGGTCGGGGAACGCGTCTGGGTCTACCTGCGCCCTGGCCTGTCTCAGGCCGACCTCGTCGGCCGCCTCGACAAGATCGCTGTCACCTGCCACGCCTCCTCGGCGCTCATCGAGCGTGCTTCCGAGGGCAACGCCGCCTACCTGCGGTTCGACATCAAACGTCGTGAGGTCCTGAACCGTCAGGTCAACTCGCACCTGCCCAGCCTGGTCGACCCCGACATCACGGTGATGCCGCGTCAGCCCCAGACGGTCCCGACCGCCCTGGACCTGCCCGACGTACCCGCCGAGTCCAAACCGACCACCGCCGCGAAGACGGCCCCGTCAGCCAACGGCAGGAAGCCGGCTGCTTCCTCTGCCGCAGGCGCCGAGTCCGGCGACGACATTAACGACTGGATCTGAGGAGCCGTCATGAGCATCGACCTTTCCACCTTCGACCAGATCGAGCATCGGAACTGCCTGGCGGCCCGCGACGTCGCGCTGCACAGCGACCTGTACGTCCTGACCTACCTGTGCGGCAACCGCGAACTCGTCGCGCACCTGCTCGACGTCGCCGCCGACCTGATGATCAGCTCACAGACCTTGATCCTTCTGTACCTCACGGACGGCTACGACCCTGACCACAGCACCCAGCCTGGGTTGACTGAGGCGGAACGCCACCAGGTCATGACCGTGGCCTCGACGTGTGTCTACAACGCGGCCCTCTTCGTACAGGAAGCCCAGCGTCGCAAGGTCCGCCGCGCCAATGCCGGCTGGGACCCCATCACCGCACCACAAACCGCTTAACCCCGATCGGTACAGGGCGCCCCTTCTTGGACGCCCTGTACCCCAAGCGCGCCTTGGAGGCGACCACCATGACTGCGATCGCCCGCGACCCGCTCGGCACAGACCGGGTGCCTGTCGGGCCTGGCATGTCGATGTTCGACCCCATGTTCATCGGGATCGACGAATTCGGCGAACACGTCACCCTCGACGTCGTCTACCACAACCTGCTTGTCGCCGGAGAACCCGGCGGAGGCAAGTCCGGCCTCGTCAACGTCGCCGCCGCCACCGGTGCTCTGAGCGACAACACCCGCCTGGTGTGCTTCGACGCCAAACTCGTCGAACTCGGCCCCTGGCGTGACATCTCCGATGCGTTCATCGGCCCTGACCTCGATGAGGCCATCGTCGTGCTGCGGCGTCTGCTGACCGTCGCCATCAACCGTTACCAGTGGCTGCTGGCCCACCGCCGCCGCAAGGTCAGCCGCTACGACGGCCTGTCGACCATCCTCACCATCATCGACGAACTCGCGATGTTCTCCACCGTGCTTGGCACCGAAGCCCAGCAGAAGGAGTTCTCCACCCTGCTCCGCGGTCTCGTCTCCCTCGGCCGGGCCTGCGCCATGCCCGTCATCGCCGCGTCACAGCGGACCAGCTGGGACATCATCCCCGCCTCGCTGCGCGACCTGTTCGGCTATCGGTGCGCGTTCCGCTGTACCACCACCGGCAGCTCCGACGTCATCCTCGGCTCCGGCTGGGCCGAGCTCGGCTACACCGCTTCCGATATCAACCCCGAAAACCGGGGCGCCGCCTACCTGCTCGCCGAAGGCGGCACGCCCAAGCGCATCAAAGCCGCGTACCTGTCCGACGACGACATCTACAGCATCGCCGACTACGCCGACTGGATGCGCCGACCCTCTGGCATCACCGTCCCGGCCACCGGCCGCAGCGCCGACTGGCAGATGGCCGCCTGACCAGCACCACTGACAAGAGAGCCGACAGAACCCCACCAGCCGCCAAGCACAGCGGGTTCTGCCGGCCACCACCAACAGCCCCTCAACGAGAGGACGTGGCTGCCATGAAGGCTACCCACAACCAGTCCACCACCACCGTCATCGACCCGCAGATCACCCCGGCCGACCTGCTACGCGGTGCCGCCCTCTACCTGCAGCACTACGGCTGGACCCAGGGCGAACTCTTCGACTACCTCACCGCAGCGGCGTTCCCGCCCGCCTGCGCCATCGGCGCTCTCAACGCCGCCGCCTACGGCCGTTGCGTGCTCACCGCCGACGACGACACCGACGAGTCCGACGCCTGGGGCGTCCTGACCGCCCTGAGGGTCTTCGCCGCGTCCATCGAGCCTGACTACGACCCGTTCCAGACCAGCGCCATCGACGTCATCGGCGGCTGGAACGACGAGAAGGACCGGACCGTCGACGAGGTCGTCCAGGCGCTCACCGAAGCCGCCGACGACTGGGACACCGCCCACCCCACCGGTGGTGCCCGGTGAGCCTGACCGACGTCAATCACACCTTGACAATCCAGCCGTCCGGCAACAGCCGGCCTCCGCGGCCCCGCCGCCGCGACGTCGTCGAGAACGACGAATATGCCGCGTTCGCCCGTCGCATCATCCGCGCCTACGCCCGACGTGTCGCCACCGGCGACGTCGAAGCCCTCACCGACATGGTTGCGCTGTCCGCTCTGCTTGACGGCGCCATCGGCGAGGCGGTCATCGGCCTGCGTGCTCATGGCTACTCCTGGGCCGAGATCGGCGACCGGCTCGGTATCTCCCGCCAGGCCGCCCAGCAGCGCTGGGGAGACCGGCCATGACTGAGCTGCGTACTCCCGCCTTGGAATCGCTCGGACAACGCACCGGCATCCGGGTTGATTTCTACGACCCGCTCGGGACCCGCTACGGCTTCCCGACCTTCCCCTACCACTACGCCCCCGACAACCTGGCCACCCGACGCCAGCTCCGCGCCGCCGGTCTACGACCCGGCGGGCAACCCGTCGTCGCACAAATCCTTTGGCGGCATCGCCAACAGCGCCGCGTCGCCTACCTCTACCGCCGCGACCTCGCCGCACCCAAACGTGTCGCCACCCCGGCGCAGCGCGCCGTGATCGCCAAGATGCTGCTCGCCCGGCGCACCTGCCACCACTGCGGCATCACCCGGCCCTACTACATCCCTCGTTCGACCGGCGCATGCCTGATCTGCGAACCCGGAGGCGGAACCCGATGACCACACCTGTGCCTCACGACCAGGAAACCGCCGCCGCCTGCCCCTGGTGCATCGACGGCTTCACCCCGATGGGTGTTCACCCCGACCTGGGACCTGTCTTCCGCATGTGCCCCACCGATGACTGGTGCGACGTCTGCGGTGACTACGGCCTGTTCCCGGCCGACTTCATGCCCCTCGACGAGCGCATCAACGCGATGCTCTCGCTCGGCTTGGCCGCCGTCTGGTGCCCGAACTGCCTCGGCATCACCAGCGTCATCCCGCTGACCAACAACGGAGGCATCCGATGAGCACCATCAAGGCCCGGACGGAGAAGGTCGAGGGCCTGGTCCTCGTCGCCATCCTGCTTCTGGTCGCCGTCGCGGCCGGTGCCGCATCGTTCACCCACGTTCACGACTGGACGATGGACAACACCCCTGACGGCACACCCGGCTGGTTCGGCTGGGCCAACGCCGTCATCTCCGAACTCGTGCCCGTCGCCGCTCTGCTCACCATCCGGCGACGCCGTCGCAATAACGGCCCGATCGGCTATCCCCTCGCCCTGCTCATCGCCGCCGCAGGCCTCTCCCTGTCCGCGCAACTCGCGGTCGCCAAACCCGGCCCGTCCGGATGGCTGCTCTCTGCCGTGCCCGCTCTGGCATTCATGGCCCTGGTCAAACTCGTCCTGGCCCCTGCCCACCCCCCGGCGTCTCCCGCCGTCACCACCGACGAAACGGCCGTCATCACCGACGAAACGCCGGCCGTTGCGGCACCGGTCGCCCTCGACCCCGCGCCCCGGACGGAGCCCCCCGCTCATCTCATCTCGGTCGCTCGGTTCTCTGTCGTTCAGCACGAACAGACCACCGGGCAACCCATCACCGTCGACGAGCTCGCCGCTCGGATGAGCGTCACCCCGGCCATCGCCGGACAACTCCTCGCCACGGTCAAACCCGGCCACCAGGCCCCGATCAACGGGAACACGCCCGTCCTCGGCGGTGTCCGATGACCTTCGTCCACGTCGACGTCCTTCACCGCACCCACACCTGTCCCGCCGACCCGGAACCGCACCCCTACGACACCTGGCGCCGCATCGTCGTCATCGTCGACGGAGGCCCCTGCCGCAAGCCGGTCACCATCCGGTCCGGCAATACCACCGCGACCATCGCGTGCGGCCGTCATGAACCGGCTGCACGGCAGTGCCCGGCCTGCCGGGTCACCGTCATCGAGCACTCGGTCACCGCGACCTTCACCGGCCATCACGGCCCGCAGCATCCGACCACCACCGGAATTGCTGCCTGATGAGTTCGACGCTGGACCTCGCATCCCGGGAGCAGTCTGCCCGGGGTGCGGGATCGAACACCGAAACCATCACCTCCGCCTGGGCGCAGCCCGACCCGTCCTACACCGCCGCCGGGCAAGCCCTTGCCCGTGCCGCACGACCGGACTACTTCGCCTGGCTCGAACACGTCAAAGCCGCAGCGGGATGTACCCGCCCGATCCGCCTGTCCGGGTCCCTGTCCACGGTCGAGGCCATGACCGGACGGCTCCTGAACGACCGGCACACCGACGCGCTGCCCGACGCTGCGGTCTACAAGGCCTGCGGGAACCGTCGCGCCACTGTCTGCCCGTCTTGCGCGCAGACCTACCAGCGCGACGCCTACCAGCTGCTACGCGCCGGACTCGTCGGCGGCAAAGGCGTCCCAGCGACCGTGGCAGCGCATCCGGCCGTGTTCGTCACCTTCACCGCGCCCTCGTTCGGCACTGTCCACAATCGCATCGTCCGCAGGCACACCTGCGCCGACCGGCGCCGCTGCGACTGCCGCGCCGAACCCTGCCACGCTCGCCGTGACACCGGCACCTGCACGCACGGACAGCCGGCGGTCTGCTGGGCCCGTCACGAGCACGGCGATCCGATCCTCGGGCAACCGCTGTGTCTCGACTGCTACGACCACGACCACCAGGCCGTGTTCAACCTGTTCGCCCCTGAGCTGTGGCACCGCACCAAACAAGCCGCCGAACGGTCCTTGAGGAAGCTGTGCCGACGGCGGGGTATCCCCTTCCATCCCGTCGTGTCGGCCAACGGAAAGGTCACCTACAAGGCCCCGCTCAGGCTCTCGCCCGGCAAGGTCGCCGAGATGCAACGCCGAGGAGCGGTCCACTTCCACGCCCTGATCCGTCTTGACGGCGTCAACCCCCACGACCCAGCCGACATCGTCGCGCCACCGGCCGGGATCGGCCTCGACGACCTCGTCGACGCCATTGCCCAGGCCGCCCACGACATCGCCTTCACCACGCCACCACATCCCGACCGGCCCGACGGCTGGCCAATCGCCTGGGGAGACGAAGGCAAAGACCGGCACGCAGACATCCGTCCCATCTCTCTCACAGGAGACGGCAACGTCACAGACGGCATGGTCGCGGGCTACCTTGCCAAGTACGCCACCAAGAGCACCGAGGCAACCGGGCACACCTCCACCCGCATCACACCGGACAACGTCGACCAGTACGCCGACCCTGCCGGGGAACATGTCGCCCGCCTCATCGACGCCTGTTGGCACCTTGGCCGCGCCACTCACATACCGGCTTTACTGACCGGCAGGCCCAACGCCTACCCCATTCCCGGGGACCGGCTCACCCCCTTCGACACTCCTTGGACGTGTCAGGACTGCCGCACCCGCACCCGCTATGCCGCCTGCCCCGTCTGCGTCGCGGAACGTCAAGCCAGCCTTGACACTGAACCGGCCAGCACGAGCAATCCCAACCCGTATGCCCGGCTCCGCCGGTGGGCCCACATGCTCGGCTTCGGCGGCCACTTCCTCACCAAGGCTCGCCGCTACTCCACCACCTTCGGTGAACTCCGCGCCGCGCGTATCGCCTACCGCCGTCACGAGCCTCAGGCGTTGGCAGACCCTCACCCTCACGCGGTCACCGCCGCCGAGCACCTTGAGCCGGAGACGACGCTGCTCGTCGGCACCCTCACTTTCGCCGGAGTCGGCTGGCACAACCACGGTGACGCCCTGCTCGCCAACACCGCCGCCGCACTGGCCCGCGCCCGACAACAGGCCGGACACGAAGAGATCGCCCACGAACTCGGAAGCTTCATCACCGGCGCTCAGCCGGTCGCCGCATGACTCAGATCGGAGAAAGGTATTTGACGGTGGACAACGACCTACTGACGGTGCGGGAGGTGCTTGACGTCCTGCACAACGTTTCGCGACGGACGTTCTACCGCTGGCGCGAGCTGGGAATCGCCCCGACCTGCGTGCGACTGCCCAACGGCGAACTACGCGTCTACCGGCGAGATCTGCAGGAATGGATCGACCGTCACCGCGAGGCGGCAGCATGAAGTCCCGCAACGTTCGGGTCCGGGCCATCCAGATCAACACCCTTGCCCGGCGGAAGAAGTCGTACACGGTGCGATGGGTCGTCGAGAACGACCCCCGCTCACGGACGTTCTCGACGCGCGCCCTGGCCGACAACTTCCGGTCGGATCTGATGCAGGCCATCAACCGCGGCGAGGCGTTCGACACGGACACTGGTCTGCCTGACTCGCTCGTGCCAACCCCTGAGGGTGTCAGCTGGCTGTCGTTCGTCCGGCGCTACCTGGACATGAAGTGGCCGCACGCTGCGGCCAAGTCCCGCGACAGCCTGACCGAGTCACTCGCCACCGTGACCCCTGTTCTCGTCCGCGACGTTGCCGGGCGGCCTGATCCGACGTTGCTGCGCCGAGCGTTGCGACGGCACGAACTCCTTCCCGAGTCCCAGCAGGTCGAACGACCGGCCGACATCGCGGCAGCGCTGCGCTGGTTGCAGACAGCGTCGCTTCCGCTGTCCGAGCTGAACGATCCCGTCGTCATCCGGCCCGCTCTCGACGCCCTCGCCGCGCAGCTGGACGGCCGACCCGCTGCCGCCACGACAGCCAGACGCAAACGTGCGGTCTTCTACAACGTCCTGCAATACGCGGTCGAGCTGGAACTCCTCGACTACAACCCGGTCGACAAGCTCCGCGTACGGTCGGTGCGGCACAAGGTCACCGCAGAGGTTGACCGCCGCGTTGTGGTCAATCCACGCCAAGCGCGGGAGCTGCTCGTGGCCGTCACCTACGTCGGCGCACGGGGCAAACAGAGCCGACGCGGTGAGCGGCTGCGGGCCTTCTTCGCCTGCCTCTACTTCGCCAGTCTCCGCCCCGGCGAGGCAGTCGATCTGCGCGAAGTCAATTGCAAGCTCCCCGAGTCGGGCTGGGGGCTCATCACGGTGGAACGGTCCCGCCCTTCGGCGGGCAAGCGCTACACCGACAGCGGCGACGTCCATGACGATCGTGGTCTCAAGCATCGCGGTCAGCAGGAAGCCCGCGACGTGCCGATCCCTCCCGAGCTGGTCGCCATCCTGCGCGAGCATCTCGACCGCTTCGGCGTCGACGACCAAGGCCGGCTGTTCCGCAGCCCGCGCGGCAATGTCGTGGGCGCATCGACCTACTCGCGGGTCTGGGAGGCAGCACGCGCTATCGCTCTGCCGCCCGATCGGCTCGCCTCGCCCCTTGCTGGTCGGCCCTACGACCTGCGCCACGCCGGTGTGTCCCTCTGGCTCAATGCCGGGGTCCCCGCGACCGATGTCGCCGAGCGTGCCGGCCACTCGGTCGATGTCCTGCTCAAGGTCTACGCCAAGTGCCTCGACGGCGACCGGAGCCGGATGAACGCCCGGATCGATGACGCCCTGGACGGGTGAAGCAGCCGGTAAGGTCATGAGGGTCGTAGCCGTTGCGCTGCGGCCCTCTTTGCATGGCATGACCTGCGGAAACAGAGCCAAGATCCATTGCACGTATTTTGCAGGACTGGCGACAAACGGCCGCTTTCAGTGGCACATAGTTGCACACGGTGACCGGCCGCAGGTCATCGATCAAACTCTGTTTGTGCTGCTCAGCGACTGTTTCCGCTGGTGGTGAAGGTGCCCCCGGTAGGAATCGAACCTACGACACACGGTTTAGGAAACCGATGCTCTATCCCCTGAGCTACGAGGGCCTACGGCCCATATCGTACCGACCTGGGGATATCCACGAGTGCCCGGGCGTCCCGTCGGGTGCCAATCGGTGCCACTGGGTACGCCGGCAGCGGCTCCGTCGCTGGTCGGAGGACATGCGGAGCAAATTTCGCGCACATGCGGCCAGCGTGCCCAGCGGTGACTTCGGGTGCCCAGCGCTGATCTCGGGTGTTACCCGCTCGCCGAGCATATCCAGAGCGTTCGCGATGTCTCTTGAGCTGGGAAAACGTCTTCCGCCGTCGACTTGACCTCCGTGAGAGGTCACGCGACTGTTCGTGCACCGGTACCGCGGGGTGCGCCTCCCGCGGCAGCGTCGCCGGGCATCTCGCGCACGAGGTGCCCGGCGCGTGGCGTTCCGGGGGACGGTGGTGAAAGCCGGGTCGCCCCGGCTCTACCCGACATCGCGGGCGACCGAAGGTGCGCCTCGACATTGAAGCCCCTGACGCCGTCCAGTGACAAGACCGCTTACATAAGTCGATCCCCGGTGTCGCGAAGCAAGGGAACACGAAGCTAGGGATCACGGTGAACCCCCGCCATGAGCTGACCAACGTCCTGGTCGAGCGGCGAAGGTAAAGATCGGCCGTCATCGAAGTAATCGACTCGGTGGCCGTCTCTTGGAGGTGGAGCCGTGCGCGTATCAGCAATGACCTCGGATCCCGCACCGTGGGAGTGGGAGTTCGACTGGCATCTGACCAATCGGTGCAACTTTTTCTGCGAGTACTGCCATCCGCAAATCCGGTATGTCCTGAACAAGAAGCACCTGACCGAGCCGCCGCCCGAGTTGGTGGTGCGGCGCTTCGAAGAGCTCGGCCGGACGTGCCTAGTGCACATGTCCGGCGGGGAGCCATTCCTGTTCCCCGGGTTCGCGGACCTGTGCGCCGGGTTGACTCGCCGTAACTGGATCAGCATCAACACGAATCTGGCGTCGCCCGACCTCGTGGCCGAGTTCGCCGCAAATGCAGACCCGACGCGGGTGGCGAAGATCGTGGCGGCTCTGCACGTGCCGGAGAGAGAGCGGCTTGTCCTGCCGCTCGAGACATACGCCGAATCGTTTCGAATTCTCCGCTCAGCGGGCTTCGACGTGGTTGCGCTCTACGTGCTGTACCCGCCGCTGCTCCCTCGGCTGCGCGAGGACCTCGCCGCGCTGGACGCGCTCGGCGTGGAGCCGTTACGCGCGAAGGTCTTCAAGGGCGTGTACGACGGCCGGCGCTATCCGGAGGGGTACACCGACGAGGAGCGCGAGCTGATCCTGGCCAACTCGGGTGATTACGTTTTCAACCGGCCGTATCTCGACGGAAAGCTCGCCTTCCCCGGCGAGAGCTGTACCGCCGGGATGACCTCGTTCAAGGTCACCGTGACCGGCGACGTTCGCCGCTGTGCATCGGTGCCGACCGGCTACGGAAATCTCTACGACGGCACCTTCCAGCCGGCGGAGTTGGCCGACGGCTGTCCCGCCCGGCGGGTGCTCGTGCTCTCGCAGTGCCTCGCGTATCTAGTTGATCCGCCCACTCACGCGAGCGCCCCAGCCGGACAGGAGGCCAAAGCATGAAGCTCGTATGGAGCCTCGGGGCGATTCACCCAGACCGGACTGCGTTCGACGTGGCGGAACGCAAGGGAATCGGGCACCCCGACAGCCTCGCGGATCTCGTCGCTGACACCTTCTCGCAGCGTTTCGCCCTGTTCTGCCAGAACAGGTTCGGCGTGGTGCCGAACCACTGGGTCGACAAGGTCAACCTGGTCGGGGCCGCGGCTGAGGTCTGGTTCGGCGGCTACCAGATCCGCAAGCCGATCGACTGCTACCTGTTCGGCAAGATCACCACGCAGGTCGACGGCGTCGAGCTGCCGATTGCGGAACTGTTCGACGAGGTGCTTCGCACCGTATTGGTCGAGACGCTCGGCGATGAGACGGTTCTCGATTACTTAGGCGTTCACGTCAACAACACTGCCGGTGTTGCTGTCGACCATGACGAGCAGTTCTACCGGCCCCGTACGGTCGCGGCCGTTCACCGGATCCTGGCTGACGAGTCCGTCGCTAACGACACGGTCTTGTGCGCTGGCAGCGGACCGTCAGGCGTAGCGGCGGATGCCGCGGTGTGGTTGGAATCGCTGTTGACCAGCAGCGAGTTTCGCGCCCGATACGACACCGGCACGGACGTGAAGGTCATGGTGGTGCGAGCCGGCGACGAACTGGACGTGACCGCTGCCGTGCCGTTCCATCCGGGCCGGGTCACCGGCTGGGCGGACTACCGGGAGCAACTGGACGGAATCCGGGATGACCTCGGAACACAGCTGAAGGCCTTCATCGAAGAGTTGCCCGTGGAAATCAGCGGGGTTCGCGTGCACCTCAACACGAAGGACACCCCGGGTCGGGGCTATCTGACTCCCTTCGGCACGTCGCTCGGCAAGGGCGACTGCGGGGCGGTGGGCCGCGGGAACCGCTACAACGGCGTCATCGAACCTTTGCGTCCGGCGAGCGGCGAGGCACCCGCCGGCAAGAACCCGCTGCATCACGTCGGCAAGATCTACACGGCAGTGGCCGACGATCTCGCCCGGCGGCTTTTCGCCGAACTGGGTGTCTACGCCGAGGTCATCATCGCGGCGCGCAACGGAGGCAAGCTGGATGAGCCGGCCTACGTCCTGATCCGGAGCGACGCGCCTGCCGGCGCTGCGGGAGAGGCGATCGTCCGTGAGCTGGTTGGCACGTCAACCGACTATCACCGGCGTTTCCTGTCCGGCGACCCCATCTCGCGCTTCCGAGGACGGCTGCCAAAGTGAGGGCCATACCGCTGGATGACGTACACGTTCGTCACCTTGAGGACCTCCGGACTCGTCATGCCGCGATAGACGCGCAGGGACTGCGCCTGGGCGACACGTACGTGATGTTCTTCGCCGAGAGCGGCCTCATGGCCGAGCACGCCCGCCACCTCATCGCTGATCGTGCCTCAGCACGAGTGCTCGAAGTCGGCCTTGGACTGGGCGTGTTCGCCGAGCAACTCGCGCCCTACCAGCCCGGCGCCTACGTGGCGGTGGAGCCGCACGCTGGTGTGGTCCGCCTTGTTGCCCCGCGGATCAGATCCGCGTTGAGATGCGAGGTCGCCGTCCTCGTGCAGCCGTGGCAGTCGTTGGAACTGCCCGCGTCGAGCGTCGACGCGATCATGTACGACACCTGGCCGCCTGAAGGGCACGCGGACGCCGACTTCACGAGGTTCGTCGAGCGCGTGGCCGCGCCGATGCTGCGCCCCGGTGGCCGGTTCAGCTTCTTCCACAGCGGGACACGGCTCCCGGAGGCACGCGCCCGCACCTTGGACCAGCACTTCCCCGGATGGGTGGCCCACCCTCACCGATTACCACCCGACGCTTTGCCGGCGGCGTGGGCCAAGCCCACGGCCGACTTCCTCGTACCGATCGCGGTGAAGGGAAATTCTTGATGCGTACCTTGCGGACTGACACCAGCCTCCAAGAAAGGTTCGAGGAAGGCGGCTACATCGTCCTTCCGGGCGCTCTGGATCCAGCGACAGTGGCAGGCCTACGGGAGGCGGCGCGATTCGCGTTCGAACGAGTCGTGGGGACCACGATCGCCGAGCGGGCGACGCACCCGCGACTGACCTGGTGGCGATTGCCGGACGGCCGACCGTACGTCTTCAAAATCAAGCCGGTCGCCGATCTGGCGGAAACGTTCGTCGAAATGGCGTCCAGCCCGCTGCTCGTCGACCTTGCGACCATGCTTCTCGGCAGCCGAGCGACCCTGATGGAGGACAAAGTCACCTACAAGACGGCGCTGGACATCGAGGCACCCTGGGCAAACCTCCCGGTTCTCGGCGAGGAGGTTCGCAAGCACTCGGACGCGGCCTACTTCGAGTCACGCGGCTTCAGCCGGGTCCTGACCGTCGCGCTCTGCCTTGACGACTGCCCCGCCGAAGCCGGAGCACTGCGGGTCTGGCCGGGAAGCCACCGCGCCATCATCGAGCACGTGCCCACAGCCGAGCAGGGGCCTGTCGTGCCTGACGAGTCACTTCCGGACTTCGCGGCGGTCACCCTGACCGGGGAAGCCGGAACCGTGCTTGCTTGGGATTCAGCCTTGGTGCACGCCAGTGGCCCGAACCAGACGACCAAACCTCGGCGCCTTCTCGTACTGGGGTACACCGCCGGTGGCCACTGATGGGAATGCGGGTTCTGGTGATCGGCGGGACTGGCTTCATCGGCGGCCATATCGCAACCGCCTGTCTTGAGCGTGGACACGAGGTAACCGTGTTCAACCGAGGGCATCACCCCACGCCGGCCAATGCGGCAACTATCGTCGGCGATCGCCGACATCCCAGTCCCGCTGCGCGCGTTGCTCTGGCGACCGGGTGGGACGCGGTCATCGACACCTGCGCCTATTCGGCTGCCGACATGGCCGGGGCCGTCTCCGCACGCCGATACGTACTGCTGTCCACCTGCGGCGTCTACCAGGCAACCGACCTTGGCGAGATCGCGAACGAGGATGTACCTGTCGACCAATGCGGTTCAGCAGGCGGCAAGCTTGATTGCGAACGAATCGCTGCCCGGCTGTCTGCCGAGTGCCTGATCATCCGGCTCGGCGTGGTCACAGGTCCGGGTGACCCGTCCGGACGTACAGCGTATTGGTTTGAACGGTGCCTGAGCAGCCGTGACGTTCTCGTGCCGGTCAAGCCGGAACAGCCGGTGCAGCTTGCCGACGTTCGTGACGTCGCGGCTTTTCTCGCGGATGCGCTCCGGTCCGGGCTGGCGGGCGTGGTCAACGTCGCGGGCCCGGTCACCTCGTTCGCTAACTTCATTCGCCTGGTCGTAGCGGCGACTCGAAGGGAACCTCGTCTGCATTGGCTACCTGAAGAAACCGTACTCGGTGCGGGCGTTCAGCCGTGGCGAGACGTGCCGCTGTGGCTGCCGGAAGGACATCCATTCCGCGCGCACATGCGGACCGGGACCGACCGAGCGAATCGTGCTGGTCTCGTGACGCGTACGGCTTCCACGACGATCGAGGACCTCGCGCAATGGCACGGGAGCACACGTCGCTGGCATTCGGATTGGCTGCCGTGGGAACGCGAGCAGACGATCCTCGCCGAGAGGGGTTGATCTGCATGCTTCCCTACACGGAACCTGCCCCGTACTTCGGCCAGTGGGGCGAGGATCGCTGGCTGGCTGAGCACCTCGGCGTCCCGCGGACCGGCGTCTTCGTCGATGTCGGCGCAGGCGACGGAATCCGTGGCAGCAACAGCCTGTACTTCGAGGAACGCGGCTGGACTGGTCTATGCGTCGACCCTGAACCACGTAATGAGGCTGGCCTCGCCCGACGCCGATGCCGAGTCCAGACGTGCGCGGTCGCCAGCCGCCCCGGGCTACGAACGTTCAGCATGTTCGATGTGAAGCCGTCGTGGTCCGGACTCGGCAAGCGCGGCGCCGGCTACACCACGAAGAACGTCCACTGCCGTACCCTCGAGGACCTGGTCCTCGAGGCGGAGATCGAGCGAATCGACCTGCTCAGCATCGACGTCGAGGGCGACGAAATAGACGTGTGGTCGTCGCTCGACGTCAACCGCCACCTCCCCTGCATCGTGATCGTCGAGTTCGACGACAAACACCCGAGCCGAACCACCGACAGACTTCGCCAATGCCTTGGCGTTGAGCGATACGAACTGCTGCATCGGACGCCCGCGAACTTGATTTTCCGTGGTCGAGACGCCCTCAGCCGGCGGAGGTGGCCTGATGATTGAGGACCTCACCACCACTGTCTCCGGCGTACTGAGGAAATGTGTCGCCGGAAAGAAGGCCGTAGTGTTCTGCTCGCAGCAGGTGGATGTTCCTGAGTGGCGGCAGTTGTTGAGTGCATCCGGTGCGGCCGACTCGCTCGTGCTGCCGTTCGACGGCGCTCCGCTGGCCGGCATGATTACGTCGATGCCAAGCCGCAGCGCTGCGCAATTGCTTGCCGCGCGGCATGCCCTGCTCGCGACTCTGGCCAAGGCGTCTCCCCTGACCCGACTGGTCAGCACCTTCGATCCTGCCGAACAAGCAGTTCTTATAGTGACCGATCCGCTCGACCCCCAGGTGCTTGGAAGACGAGCCCAGCTTGGCGCCAAACACCCAAGTTGGGCTCTCGCCGAGCACAAGAGCGTCGTTGACACCCTCTGGGACGCCATGGGAGTAGAACGGGCCGAGTCGGTTGTTCTCGACCAGCCGGGAACGTTGATCGATCACGCCGCCATGGCGGCATTGACGGTGTCGTCGTGGCAGCGCCGCGGAACCACGCCGACGGCCGGTGGAGACGGTGTATCGACCTGCTTTCGGCCTGGCCAGAAAGGGCATTTTCGGGTACGCATCATGCCGCGGCTCGCCGGAATGCCTTGTCGTCTACATGGCCTGATTAGCAGTGATTCTACGGTGGCCTTCACTCCGCTGGAACTGCTGGTCGTCCATCAGGTCTCGTCGGGCTCTTACCTGCCGCTCGGGGCGTGCCCTGTGGATGAGCCGGAGCGGGCAGAGCTCATCGCGATGACCCGACATCTCGGCAGCGGGCTACGTCAGCAGCTCGCGTATCGGGGAGGCTTTTCCGTTGACGGCATTCTGACGTCGGGCGGGTTCCGTCCCACTGACTTCAACGGGCGAGTCACTTCAGCGCTGGAGCACGTGCCGCCACCGCAAAGGGTCGCCGTGCACGTGTCCGCAGTGCTGGCTCGCGCCGGACTAGCCGACCTGCCTGCCCAAGCGCTGGGCGAGCACGTTGATCGAGCTTTCCACGGCGTGGACGAACTGTTACTCCGCGCGCCACTGTCCGGCAGGGCCACTGAGACCGGGCAGGTGGCGGTCCGTTGGAGCGGCACGACTCTGGTGACGGCACCCGATCGTCGCTCACAGGGCGAACTCCGGGTAGGTGCCGGATCTCGCGGCACGATCCTGACCGCAAGACTCCGGCGTACCGTCCTACCGGCCACTTTGAGCTACCAGTCTGTCGCCATCGCGGTTTTTGGAGCGGCGGACAGACTACTCGGGACAGGCTTCGGGCAGTTGGAGCCACCCGATTAGGTGGCGATCATCCGCCGAGCCTCGCGAGGGCAGTCCGAATCCGGCTCGTTGTCCGCTCGCGGCCTAGGACCTCGAGCGACTCGAAGAGCGGAAGGCCGACAGTTCGACCGGTGATCGCCACTCGCACCGGCGCCTGCGCTTTGCCGAGCTTCAACCCTCGCACCTTTCCCAACTCCTCGACCGTTTGCTTCAGCGCTTCGGCATTCCAGGTCACGGTGTGAAAGGCAGCCAGGACGTCGGCCAACAGGCTCGAGGCCTCGCCGGCCATCGCCTTGTTCCAAGCTGCCTCGTCTGACGGTGGCTCGGGGAGGAACAGGAAGTCCACCATCGAGACGATCTCGCCGAGCAGGGCGACCCGGGTCTGCGCGAACGGTGCGACGGAGGCGAACACGGCTTCGTCGTAGTGGTCGGCCTGCCAGGGCGTGGAATCTCCGCGCAACCACGGCTGGCAGGCGGAGGCGAATTCCTCCACGCTCATCGCCCGGATGTAGTCGCCGTTGAACGAGCGAAGCTTCTTCACGTCGAAGAAGGCCGGCGACGGGTTCACGTCGCTGAGCCGGAACTCCGCGACGATGTCCTCCCAGGGAAGGATTTCGCGGTTGCCGGATGGCGCCCAACCGAGCAGCATCAGGTAGTTCCGCATCGTCTCGGCTAGGTAGCCCTCCGCACGGAAATCCTCGAGCGCTACTCGGTCGCGGCGCTTGGACAACTTCTGCCGTTTCTCGTTCACGAGGATCGGCGCGTGCGCCCACACCGGCGGCTCGTGACCGAGCGCCACCCACAGGAGCTGCTGCTTCGGGGCGTTCGGCAGGTGTTCCTCGGCCCGGATGACGTGGGTGATGCCCATGACCATGTCGTCGACGACATTGGCCAGCAGGAACACCGGCGAGCCATCCCCGCGGGCGATCACGAAGTCTTCGATCGTGGCGTTGTCGAATGTCGGCTCGCCGCGCACCAGATCCTTGACGACCGTCTGTCCCTCATCCGGCGTGCGGAACCGTACTGCCCTGCCCGGCGCGGCAGTGAGGCCGCGATCGCGACAGAAGCCGTCGTATCCCTTGTGCTCGCTGCCAGTACGAACCATCACCTGCTCACGGGTGCAGTCGCAGTAGTAGGCCCGGCCCGCGGCGAGAAGCTTGTCGATGGCGTCGCGATGGTGCTGGACATACGCCGACTGGAACAGCGGCCCTTCGTACTCTTCTGGCCCGCAGCCCAGCCAGGCCATCGCGTCGAGGATGCCCCGCACCCACTCCGGTTTGCTTCGCTCCGCGTCGGTGTCCTCGATCCGCAGCACCAAGGTGCCGCCGGACTGCTTCGCCAGCACCCAGTTGTAGAGCAGCGAGCGCGCGTTACCCACATGGAACATCCCCGTGGGAGAGGGAGCGAACCGGACACGAAGGCCGGAATGAGAAGACGCCATGCACGCAGCGTACCGACTGACGCCGGACCAACTAACCGCGCTACTGGGACGCTGTCAGCGCGTCGAGGTGCTCCTTGAAGGCGGCCGCAAGGCTGTCGAGCACCATCCGGCCTTTGTCCGCGGACGCATTCGACGGCGTGCCGATCACCCCGGTCTCCGTGTACGCAGCCATGCCGTGGACCAGGAGAAGCTTGCGTCCTGAGGCGTGGTGATCGCTTTCCTCGACCCCTGGTCTCAACAGTTCGGGAGCGACGTGGCGCAGCACTGAAGCTTCAAGCTCCCCGGCGTGCATGTCGTCGTGGCCGTTGCTTGCGAGACCGGCCGACTGGCGGGCAGAGTTCCAGTCCTCCCGCGCCGGGAACAACGTCATTGTCGGTCCCGCAACGTTGGCCTCTTGTACGACGTTGCTGAGCACGTAGTTGCCCCCGTGCCCGTTCACCAAGGCCAGCCGATCTATCCCAGACTGCCGTAGCGAGCCGATCACGTCGCCGATGATCGCGGTAAGCGTGGCGTGGCTGATGCTCACAGTGCCTGGCCAGGCACTGTGCTCGTGGGAGCAGGAGATCGTCACCGGGGGAAGCAGGAACAAGTCGTACGTGGCTGCGACGCGCTCGGCGATCGAGCAGGCGACGACGGTATCGGTCACCAACGGCAAATAGGTGCCGTGTTGTTCGAAGCTTCCGATCGGTAGCACCGCGACCTTCGCGCTGCGCCTTCGTTCGTCGTCGCTGGTGGCAGTGGGCAACAGGGTCATGGGTTAATCGTCGCAGGCCGCCAGGGCCGCCCGGTAGGAGTCAGTTAGCTCGGGAAGCACCGTCAGCTCCCGATGCCGGCGGAGCCGTGGAAGCATTTGACCGACCACCCGTAGCGCTCTCATCGAGGAGGTCGCGTCCGCGATCCGCATCGCAGTCAAGACCTCGGTGCCCGCAAGCTCTGCTTCACCCTCGTCCAGGTACGCCTGTGCCAGGTCGGCTCGCCACATCCCCTCGTCGAGACGCCCATCTTGGGGCCAGACCGCAAGAACCTCCTCGTAGACCCTCGTCGCCGAGAGGCTCTCGCCGAGCATCTGACGACAGCGCGCTTCACTCGCCCGCGCGTAGTCGACCGTGCAGTGTCCGCCCAGGCGGTCGGCGGCGTCCAGCGGACGCGACAAGAGGCGTAGAGCATTGCCGATGCTCTCACGGCTCGCGGCAGCGTCGTCGGCGAGCGCGTAAGCCTCGGCCTCACGAACGTGACAAAGCGCCAAGGCCCGGGGCGGCAGCCGCCGGGTCTCGCGGGCCCGCTCAGCCAGTCCCGCCGCCCGGACAGCATCGCCGTTGTCCAATGCCTGCTGGCTCTGCCTCATGAGGACGTACGCCGCCAGGTGCTGATTGCCGGCTTCGGCAGCGAGCGAGTGTGCCCGATCCAGCAACGGATCGGATCGCGCGGGACGACGCCCGTTCGCCTCGATCCAACTGAAGAACTCGATCCAATGCGCCTCGATGGCCATCAGGCGCGACCGGTGAGGTCCACGTGCCACAGCGCGAGCGGCGCCGATAAGCTGAAGTTGTCCTCGCACGGGCCCCCGGAGATCAGCGCAACCCACGACGTTGCTCCTGGCCGACAAGACGCTCAGGAGATCCGTCCACGAATCGGGCAGTTCCGGATCGGCCAGATCATTCGCCGTGCGGATCCCCCCTGGCTGCGCTCCAAGCCCCAAGTGCGGCCGTGGGATCGCAAGTCCGTCCGCAACGCGCTCCAGAACCTCGTACGAGGTCACACGCTGCCGCCCCTGCCCAATTTGCCGCACGCGGGTCTCGGAAAGACCGGTCATCGCCGCCAACCGCGCTCGTGAGAATCCTCGCGTGCGCAGGAACCGCAGAACTGCGGAGATGTCGCGCTCGGCGAGAAGGCTCGAGACAGGTTGGCCCTCGAACGATGCGGTCTCCCACCACCGGGGATCGATGTCCATGGTCAGCGGGCCTTTCGCGAGATCTAGCTACGCAAGGTTCCGAATTCGTCACGCTACGACAGCGCGGATAATCACGCCAGCCGCAATCGGCTCGGCGAAGGCTCTCAATCGCTGTTCGGACCGAAGCTGGCACATGCCCAACCACGCGGCTCAGCGTTGATCCCGACATGATCGCCACCCGAGTACGAGCTTCGTCCTACATCACCCGCGCGACCGCGTACGGTCCCGAGCTTCTCGTGTTCGAGTACCCCGCTGTTCCCGAAGCGGCAGTGCATCTGCCCGGCGGGGGAGTCGACCCGGATGAGCGCCCCGACGCCGCCGCAATGCGGGAAGCAGTCGAGGAGACGGGCATCGCCGGCTGTCTGGAGCTTCGCGGCGTCGTCGGAGTGCAAGACAGCACGTACGCCAACGGCAAGCCCTGCATCAGCGTCTACTTTCACCTGGTCACCGACGAGCCCCGCGACGAGTGGAAGCACGTCATGGTCGGCGACGACGACGCGTGGGACACAGGCCTGGTCGTCAACTGCCGGTTCGTCTTGTTCACCGAGGCGGACAAACTTCTATCCAGCAGCGGGTATCGGCAGGGGGAGTTTCTTCACTTCCTCGGCCGGGAAGTGACCTGACCCCGCGATGAGGCCGGAAGCAGCACGACGTGCCCCTCGCGGCGCGTCGTACTGCTTCAGCCCGACGGCGAACTCCGAGGCCCGCGTGACGACTTCGACTTCGAATCGGTTGAGCGAACCGGGCGTACGACCGGATCAGAGCCAGTGACAACGACATCGCATCGGTCGCCGAAACTCCCGGCCAAAAGGGCTTCAGCACCGAGGACGTCACTCATCGTCCGGCCGGTGCAGGTTGGTCCGCAGGAGCGGTGCGGCTTCGTCGAGGGGTACGAATCGGCAGTCGACCTCGAGTCCGGCGTCTCAGCGAGAGTGCGCGGCCAGGCTCCGTCCGGTGTTGTTCGGCCTGCACTCCGCCGCCGCGAATGCGGTGTCCGAACATACTCGCCGCCCTGCGTGCCACCTCCCAGTCGCCACCGGCGCTGGCGACCGTGCGGCGTCGCTCAAATGGTCCCCGACCGACAATTGGTCAATCGTCGACTGCGGGAAGCGGGCGAGGCTCGGCCGCCGAGCTCTCACTCGGCCTCACACCTCCGACTCGTCTGGGTACGGATTCGTCAGCCTGGCCGGTGCTTTCCGGAGCGTTCGTCGCACTATTGGCACTATCGCTCCATGTCGAGACGTACTGCGCTGGCCGCGATCAGCCCGGTGGCCAGCGAGCAGTGGGGCATGGTCACCGCGGGACAAGCCCGCCGGCTCGGGGTATCCCGCCAGGACCTGAACCGCCTTGTTGATGACCGCACGCTGGCCATCGCCGATCAGGCCACGCGGGTATATCGGCTCACGGGCGTGCCCGAAGTCCCTGACCTCGACCCGCTCCGTGCGGCCTGGCTGCAACTCGGCGGCGCCCAGTCGTGGCACGAACGCATCACCGCCCCGAACCTCGTCGTCAGCCACCGCACTGCTGCGCACCTGCGCGGACTAGGTGATCTAATTCCGTACGAACACGAGTTCTACGCCACCACCCGGCTGCGGCCACGACGCAACGACATCAAGCTGCGCGTCCGGTCACAGATCGCCCCGGGCAGCTGGGAGATCTGGGGAGGGCTTCCGGCACACACCGTACCGGCGATCATTGATGATCTGCTCTCCGACGGCGAGGACGAGTCCGCGGTGGCTCAGCGGCGCGCAGGTTGGTCTGGGCCTGTGCGGCAGTCGCCCGGACGTGTTCAGACATCGAGGCCGACCAGGTCGAGGCGCTGCAGCAGGCTGGGCTTGCGCGCGTGGGCCACCCGCAGCACAGTCAGACGATGCTCGAACGCGGCGGCGCCGCCATCGCGTTCGGTGAGGTCGCGCAGGTCGACGAGTAGTTGGACAGCTGAGTCGTATTCGCGCGGCTTCTTAGTGGCGATGAGTTCGTCGATCCGCTGCCACACAGCAGGCTGATCGACCGCGAGGGTGTCCAGGTGTCGTTGCCGGGCGACGGCTGCGGAGCGCTCCTGGCGGACCCGGTCTTGTTCGCGTTGCTGCGCGTCGCGACCTTCCCGTTCTGCGCGCAGTTCGCCGGCGATGGCCAGCAGTTCACCGGCGGTGCGTCGGGCCGTCGTGGTGGATGCCTCGGTGGCATGAGCGTCGCGGTAGCGGCGCAGGAGTCGGGCGCGGAGGTGGGTGTCGTCGCCGGTGATCAGGTCGCTCAGGATGGTGTCCTTCTCCCGGGCCGGCAACCGAGTGACCCAGGTGCGCAGTTGCGCGGCGGTGGGTTGGGCGGCCGAGGCCGAGGCCGAGCCGGCCGCTGCGGCGGTGATCAGGTCACGGTCGATACACAGGAACTCGGCGACTGCGGTGAGGGGCGCGTCGAGCGTGGCCAACCCGGCCGGGACGGGAGGCTCGGGTGCGTCATCGGAGACTTCCAGCGATTGCACGCAACGCAGCCAGCCGAGGTAGAGCAGGCGCAGGTCTCCGGCGGCGAGGCTGGCCCGGACTCCGATGATCGAGGAGAGCAGGCCCTCGCCGCCGATGTCCCACTCGTCCGTGCCGTCCTCGTCCTCACGGTTGAGGCCGATGATGAGGTGTTTGCCGCTGGTCCAGGCGGACGCACTGTCACCTACGCAGTAATCGGCGACGACTGTGGGGTCGAGCACGCGCTTGGGCAGACGCAGCATGAGGTCGCGGGTGCCCCAATTGGTCAGGTAGAGGTGCGCGTCGAAGAAGCGCTCCATCAGCTTGCGGGGATCGCCTTTGAAGTTCCCCCATTCATAGGTGTTGACGAAGCTGGTGGCGGTGATATCGGCACGGGTCGACAGCGATCGCAGCTCGCTCTGTTCGCGGATGGCGAGGGGCCGGTCGACCGCGATGAACTCGTAATACTGGTACTCACTCACCGTCGTCTACCGTCCTGCCCAGTGCCGGTAGGCGGCGATCCAGTCCGTGCCGTCCGGTGGCGGGGTCGGCAGCGGCAGGTCGAGAGGTCGATCCGCTGCCGGTCGCGGTCTCTGGCGCAGATGGCGACGATGCTGTCGCCGATGAGGTCCACCTTCGTCACGGTGACCTCCACGCCGAGCACGGTGGTGGCGAACGGCACGAACAGGTGTTCTTCGATCATGGTGAACAGGCCGGTGAGCTGTTCGTCGTCGTTGTACGCGTCGACTGTGGCTTCTTCGATCATCGCCTCGAGCGCCGCGTTCCGCTTCGGTGGCATCGACGGAGGATAGCGGCCTGTCGTCGTAGGTTCGAAGCCCGATACGCCAGAATGATCCGGTGGATGTGACGGCTGAGCACACCGACCTGCGCCGGGAGGTACAGCGCTTACAGGCCGAGAACGCCAGGCTGTCGCGGCTGCTGGAACTGCGTGGTCAGGACACTGCTCCGTCCCCGGAGCAGCTATCCGCCCCGGTCGCCGCGCCGGGGATGGTCACCATGGCCTCGCCGGTGGCGGACAAGCTGGCCTTGTTCACCGACCGGTTCCGGGCCCGTACTGACGTGTACGCCGTCCGCTGGGAAAACACTCGTACGGGTGCATCCGGTTGGTCGCCGGCCGTCGCCGGCGGCTGGCGCAAGGGCATGGATCGGCGCAGCGCAGCCCATCTTCCCCGTACGCCGCAAGTGGTCGCCGCTCATCTCCTCGGCGACGTGTTCATGGGCCTCTACCCGCTGTTACCCAAGAACACATGTCAGTTCGTCGTCGCCGACTTCGACGGTGCGACGGCGATGCTCGACGCGCTCGCCTACGTCAAGGCGGCGAGGGCCAGTGCTGTGCCGGCCGCGCTGGAGATTTCCCAGTCGGGCCGTGGGGCCCATGTATGGATCTTCTTCACTGAGGTGCTTCCTGCGGCGACGGCGCGAGCCGTCGGTACCGCGTTGTTGCACGAGGCGATGGTGCTGCGCGGGTCGATGGACCTACGGTCGTACGACCGGCTGTTTCCCAATCAAGACGTCTTGCCCGACGGCGGGTTCGGGAACCTCATCGCCGCGCCGCTGTACGGCCGCCGCCGTAAGGAGGGCCTCACCACGTTCCTCGACCTCGGCACGCTCGAACCGTACGAGGACCAGTGGGCGTTCATCTCCACGCTGGACCGACTCAGCCCCGGTGATGCGGAACGCCTCGCCCGAAACGCGAAACGCTCCACCACCGGAACCGACGTCGCCACGATCAGCAGGTCCGCCGCAACACGGGTCCATCCCGCGCTGCCTGCGGTGGTCCATGCGGAACTCGGTGCCGGGTTGAACCTTGACACCAGTCAACTCACCCCGGCCGCGCTCGCGACGTTCAAACACGCGGCTGCCATGGCCAATCCAAAGTTCTACGACCTGCAACGCCTGCGGAAATCAACCTGGGACACCCCGCGATTCATCCGCGGCTACGACCTCACCCTCGACGACCACCTGGTCCTGCCCCGCGGGCTGCGCCACTCCATCAACTCCATCGTCGAACAGGCAGGTTCACGGCTCTCCGTCACCGACGCGCGAAACCCCGGCCAGGAGATCAACGTCGCGTTCACCGGCGAACTCACCGCCAAGCAGGGGACCGCGGTCGGCGCCCTTCTCGCCCACGACGACGGGCTGCTCATCGCCCCGCCCGGATCCGGCAAGACCGTGATGGCCTGCGCCGTGATCGCCGAGCGTGGCACCTCCACCCTGATCCTCGTCGACCGCAAAGCCCTCGCCGACCAGTGGCGCATGCGCGTCGAGCAGTTCCTCGGCATCAAACCCGGCCAACTCCGCGGCGGCCGGCGCAAGCTCACCGGCACCGTGGACATCGCGCTGCTGCCGTCGCTGGCCAGACGCGACGACATCGCCACTCTCACCCACGAGTACGGGCACGTGGTTGTCGACGAGTGCCATCATCTCGGCGCGGCTGCGTACGAGCACTCCGTCAAAGCGATCGCCGCGCAGTTCTGGCTCGGCCTCACCGCCACGCCCACCCGGCGTGACGGCCTCGGTCAACTCGTCACCTGGCAACTCGGCCCCGTGCGGCACACCATGACCGACGAAGAACAGGGCACTCTCGCCGCCGCCATGAACGCCGACACCGGACCGCGGCGCGTGCTGTTCCAGCACGACACCGAGTTCAAGGCCGGCGACGTCGACCTGGACGCGCCGGGCGCGCTGGCCGAGGTGCACCGGAGATTGGCCCTCGACGAGCCACGCAACACTCTGATCGCCGATGACATTGCCGCGGCCCTGACGCGTGGCCGCAACTGTCTGGTCCTCACCCGACGGGTCGCCCACGTCGAAGCTCTTGCCGCGATGCTCGCCACACGAGGACATCAGCCGCTCGTGCTCCAAGGAGCGATGAGCACCACCGACCGCCGGGCGGTTGTCGAACGACTGGACACAGCCAAAGCCGGTGACGCTCTGCTGGTCATCGGCACCACGCCGTTCATCGGCGAAGGCTTCGACGCCCCAGCCCTAGATACCCTCTTCCTCGCCGGGCCGATCTCCTACGACGGCCTGCTCGTCCAATGCGCCGGCCGCGTCATCCGAGCCGCACCAGGCAAGGACATCGCCGAGGTCCACGACTACCACGACGTTGCCACCCCCGTCCTTGCCGCCTCATTGCTACGCCGCATGCCCGGATACCGGACACTCGGATTCACGGCGGCATAAACCATTACAGTCGCTGATAGCCTCCGTCGTCGATAGATGATGGCCGCGAGGCCGACCAGCAGACCGGCCGATTCCGTCCGGCTGACAACAGCGGTCGGCCGATCGGGCCTTCTCTACGACCCGGCCACGGGGAACTCGCAGGGAAGCTCGGCTGAGGTCGACAGGCGCTTGTTCAGCCAGGTGGTCGCCTCGATCCTGCGCAACTGCCGGTCGCATGTCGCGGTGAATGGTTGCTCTCCACCCGGCACGCGGGTGCCTCGCCCCGGCGCGAGCCCGGAGGTGCCCGGCGCGTGGCTTTCCGCCACGACGGCGTGCTGACCTCGGCGAAGACTGGAGCGTTCGTCGCACTAATGGTACGAATGCTTCCTGTCGAGATTCACTGCGCCGCTGGCTACAGCGGACGAGCATGAGGTGAACCAATCCGTCAAAAAACAAGGTGGCGTACGGCTGACCCGCCCGTTTCGTCGGCAGCGGAAGTGGCCATTGGCCCCAACATTGAGACAGCTAGCTTTGCACCCCACAGAGCAGGACGCTCGCAGTCGAGCGGAACAATCCTTGGATAGATAACTTGTCATTCAATAGTGGTAAATCTAGGATTCTCCATGGGAGAGCCGTCAGGGCTCCCGTCGACCTTCACAACGGGGCAGGCGCGGGCCGCGGGTGTGCACCCACGCGATCTGTACGCGGCTCGAGACGGTGGCGAGCTCGTCGAGTTGTCGCGGGGGGTGTTTCGTCGTGCGGATGCGCCGGCGGCGGAGTACCCGGATCTGCTGGCAGTCTCGCTGCGGGCTCCGCGGGCGGTGGTGTGTCTGCTGTCGGCGGCGGCGGTGCACGACCTGACCGACGAGATTCCGATGGCGGTGCAGATCGCCGTACCGCGTGGGACGTGACCGCCGAAGCTCGACCACCCGCCGGTTGAGGTGTTCGTCTGGGACCCGGCGAGCTTCGAGCTGGGGTTGGACTCCACCGAAGTTGCGCCGGGAGAGCGGGCGAGGATTTACTCGCCAGGCCGGACCGCCGTTGACCTGATGCGGATGCGGAACAAGCTCGGAGAGCCGGTTGCGCACGTCGCCCTGCGCCGTTATCTGGCCCGACATGACGCTCGGGTCGCTGACCTCTTCGCGTACGCGAAGGCACTGGATGTGCTCGGGCCGGTCCGGGCCGTGGTTGACTTCCTGGCCGCGTCATGAAGGGGATGCTGTGACCGACCTACCCGCGCCGACGCAGGTGGCCGTGCATATCTGGACCGGCAGAATCTGGCCCGCAGGCAAGGCCGTCCGACCCAGACGCTGACGGTCATCTACATACTCGAGCGGCTCCTCGCCCGCCTCGAGGTCAGTGGGTACGCGGACCGGTTCGTCCTCAAGGGCGGAATGCTGCTGGCCGCCTGGGACGCCCGCCGCGCCACCGTCGACGACGTCATCGCCTTCGCGGACCCAGCACTGGCGTCCGAAGTCGCGAGTCGAGCCGTTTGGACTGCCCTGAGCGCACGCTGGAACGGGTGATTGCCCAGGTGGTTATTTCGTGACACCGAGGTCCTGACCCGCCTTTCGAGCTGATGGCAGTTCAGCCAGGGTGCAGACGAATTTCCGAGCCGCGGCGTTTGTGCGGGTGGCGGCGAGTTCCGGGAAGCGTTCTTGCCAGGGCCGCCGGAGCTGTTGTGGCAGCCAGAGCCCGGGCCAGAGCCGGAGAAGCAATTCACCGTTGAGCCAGGTGCATAAGTCGTCAACACTGCCAGCCTCAGTCAGCACCGCCTTGTACATGCTGAACAGGCGTGCGGGCCGACTCAGGTCATATTCGGCATGGCCGGACCAGTCGAGGTGGCGCGGCAACGTGATCACGCCGCGGATCGGCCCGTTCAGCGCGGTGAGCGTGTCCGCCAGGACATACGGCTTCCGATCTCCGTACGGGAAGGTAGCCCGCCGGCGGTCGGGACATCGGCTTGTCCCGCCAAGTGTCGACTCCCTCGGAGAACTCGCCCCCACCCCAGCATACTGAGCACGCCTCCATGCTTCGTGCAGACGCCCAGGCGGGTGACTGCCTTCAGACCTGGAACCTCTGACAAACCGCTTCCGGCCTAATGATGGCGCAGTGCCGGAAATGCGTACTGAACAACGTTTCGGCATCGGCCGTTCGGCTGATTGTCGCAGGGGGTTGTTCGTAGGAGCTGACAAAAGTTGGTTTGGGGGTGTCGGGGAAGCAAGTGGTCGGGATCGGAGGCGTCCCGTACCGGCCAGCTATAGGCGACGCGGCCCGCGCGCCATTACCGCGGCCAATCCACGCTCACGCCACTCGTTAGCGAGCGCCAGGCGAAGCCGCTCCGATCGGCGACCTGCCCTCACGGCACCCATCGAACCCCTCTGGAGCCATCGTGTCCACACCTACATCCACATCGAGCGTTTCACCCCGTTCACCCCTGACCGACGATCCTGGCTTGCCGTCCGGGCGGATCCGGTGCTTGTCCTCCCTGTTGACCTCCGTTGGGAAACGGACCCGTGAACCGGCCTTACAGCGCAGCACAGCGCGCCTTTCACCTGCCGCAACCGTCCTGCGACAGACCCTCCAGTCTGGGTCTCTCCCCCGGGGACAACGTCATGGCTAGGTCGCTGCGGTACGTCGATCCCGTCCTGCGCGTGCAGTCCCAGATCACCGACCGGGACTGCGTCCTGCTCGACTGGCTCGCCGAGCACGGCGTGTTGACCTCGGTGCAGATCGCGCAGGCGTTGTTCCCGTCGCTGGACTACGCGCAGGAACGGCTGCGCAGCCTGGTCGGCCTTCGAGTGCTGGAACGGTTCCGGCCGAGCCGGGTCGGCGGCGGCTCGTTCCCGTACCACTACGTCCTCGCCCAGTTAGGTTTGGAAGTCATCGCGGCGCAGCGCGGCGAGCACCTTGAGCGCGGCTACCGCGACCGGGCCCGGCGGCGACGCTGGCAGTTGACCAACCGCGCGAACCTGGCGCACCTGGTCGGTGTCAACGGCTTCTTCACCGCCCTGGCCGGTCACGCCCGCATCCGGCCCGGCTGCGAACTGGCGCGGTGGTGGTCGGCCCGGCAGTGCCAGCAGATGGGCGCCTTCGCCGGCGAGGACGCCGACGTCGCCGAACGTACCTACATCCCGAAGTCGCGGCCCGACGGACACGGCATCTGGATCGAAGACGACTCCCAGATTCCGTTCCTGCTGGAGTACGACACTGGCACCGAACGGCCGATCTCCCGCCTGGTCGACAAGATCGACGGATACGAGGATTTCGCCCGCGTCGCCGGGCGGGTGTGGCCGGTGCTGTTCTGGCTGCCCGGCCCGGTCCGGGAGCGCCACCTGCACGAGGAACTGACCGATGCCGGTGTGCGCTATCCCGTCGTCACCGCGACGCACGGCGCGGGCAACCCCGCCGATGCGGTGTGGTGGCTGCACCGCCGGCCGGGACGGCGCCTGCGCCTGGCGGAACTGGGCGGCCAGAACCTGATAGCCGTTGTGAGGTAAACGCCCGGCCGGTCTTTGCCGAGTGACAGCCACCGCCGAGATCTTTCGCGCCGGGTGACAGACGGCGCCTTCTGTCACCACGCGTACGGCCGCGGTGGTGACAGATGTGGACGCTATCGTCGCGCCCCCGTCACACCGTTACCGGCACGCCAACTGGCTGCGCCCGTCCGGGCTCGGCTTTCATCCACACGACCGGAGGACCCACACCATGAAGTCCCGCCAGAACTTGCACACTCCTGTCTTCGCGTCCCGCCACGTCCCCGACGAGAACCGTCGTCGTGAACGCCCTCCGGCGCGTGCCGCACGGGCCGGTCCGCGGGAGGTGGTCCCGTAGGAGCGAGTCGTTCGCCGGACCGGACCGTCCGCGGCAACCGCGCCGAAGGACTGGCCCAAATCCTGATCATGCTCGCGATCGGCACAGCCGCCGGAGCCGCGAGCTTCACCCACGTCCACAACGTCGCCGCGAGCCACGGGCAGCCGGGCTGGCTCGCCTGGGCCGACGCCATCGTCCTCGAATTGATGTCGATCGCCTCCGGCCTGGAACTACGCCGCCGGCGACGCGAACACACCTCACCCAGGTTCCCCGCCGTGGTGCTGGGCTGCGCGGTCGTACTGTCACTGGCGGCACAGGTCGTCGAAGCAGAACCGTCGCCGATCGGCTGGACGGCCGCCGCCATCCCGGCACTGGGTTTCCTGGTCATGGTCAAGGTCGCGCTCAGCCACACCGGCGGACCGTCCGCCGCGACAATTGACGATCCCGCGGTCCGGGCAGAGCCCGCCGACGCACCCGCGGTCCACGGCGCAGCAGACCCGGATCAGCGGTCCGCGCCGGTCCGGCGCCGGTCCCGCGGACCGTCCGCAGAGGTGGAAGACCTGCGGACCGTGCTACCCGCCGCCCGGGCGGTCAGAGACCACCTGGCAGCCAGCGGCGAACCCCTAACCCGTGGCGCGCTCGCTCGCCACCTGCGAGCCAGTGGCAACAGCGTCTCCAACTCCAAAGCCTCCGCGCTGCTCAAGACGCTCAGGTCCGAACGGGAGCCGCCGCCGACCCGCCAGTACCGCGACAGCGGCCCGGGCCTGCCGCCCCAAAGCCCACGTCAGCAACGTGATCACGACGCTGACGTGAATCCCCGACCGGAAGGAGGTGATACATCATGACAACGCTCTCAGAAAAGTTCCCGGAGATCTTCCCGCCGGAACGTCCGGTCGTAGATCGCGACGCCGAACAGTTCGCCCGGATGTGGCTGCACGGGTCCCGCCGCCGCATCGCGCGCACCGTGCCGGTGATCGCGGTGGTCCGCGAACTGGCGGCAACGCTGCGCGACGATCAGATCCCGGCACCGCAGGCTCTTTCTGCCCTGCGGCGCGCGGTCAGTCTGCTCACCGTGCTCACCGACGGCGACCACAACGTCAACCGACAGGTGGTCGACAGTGGCAGTGCCGCCTTCGAGGACAAAGCCGAAAGGAACCGGCTCCTCGGTCGCGAGGCCATCTCGCGGCCGGGGGAATCGACGCGGTTCGCCAAGGCGTGGCTGCTCGCCAGCCCCGCCGAGGCCATCCGCACCGAACCGGTGATCTCCCTCGTCGAACAGCTGCTAGACGTTCTGATCGTGGAGAAGCCGACCGTCGCCTATGCCAGCCTGCGGCAGGCTGTCCAGGTGCTCAACGTCTTCGCCCGCGAAGACGACAACACCGCCGGCATCGCCGGGTCGGCGGACTCCACCGCCAAGTAACCCATCCACACCTCAACCGCCGAACGGGGCTGTCCCGCTGCCACAGGCAGGACGGCCCCGTCCCGGCCGAGGGCAACCACCGCTCACCGCGTGACCGTGAAACCCTTCAGTACGGCGGCAAGTCGCTCGTCGTACGGATGGTGCCGTCGGCCCTCTTCCAGCACCGCCCGCGCGGGGCCACCCAGGTTGTCGGCGAGAGTGACCACCGCGTCGACGTACTCCCGGCGTATGAGGTACCTATAGCCGGACAGCCACAAGTACCCGGCGCCGTCGGCGAACGGCCCGGTATAGGCGTCCACCACCCGGCGCAACGCCGCGACCTGCGACTGCTGCTCGGGTGCGGCCGCGGCGTCCGCGACAGCGTCGAGCATCGTCCACAAGTCGACGTCGAACCCGGCCCGGTCCAACACGTACTGGTGCTGCTGCACCTTCAAGTAGCTGCCGTCGCCGCCGAGCCGGATGAAGACCTGCCGCAGGTTGTACGTGTAGGTGTGCATCCGCTCCACGGCCTTGCGCCGGGACGGCTCAGGCATCAGGTCCTCGAGGATGAAGTCCTGGTGCACGCTGCCGCCGCGCGCGATCAGATACGTCAAGAACTCCAGGGCGTTCTTCCGGATATGCAGATCCGCGGGAACATCCAAAATCCCCGGCTTACCGAGCACCCGCACCCTGATCACCGCACGAGAACCACCACCGACGTCGATCCCATCGGGCAGCCGCTCCGGACGGCCAAGAACCGGGAGGGTACGGGTGTCCGGCCAGGAATCCACGTCACCAACATCGCGACCGCCGACCCGATCCTGCATGAGCAGGACGGTAATGCATCAACCCCAAAGCGTTGACGTCATTAAGTGCGCCAACCCGCCATCACGACTGGGAGTCATCCTGACCGATCGTCGCCGCACCCGCACACCCGCCGGTCCTGAACCGCCGACCGATTCACCGTCTGACATCGAGGAGCTGAAAGCACTCGGCGCCATCACCGACGTGGTCACCGCAGGCAAGTTCCTCGGCATCTCCCGCAACACCGCCTACCGGCTGGCCCGCCGCGGAGAGTTCCCGATACCGCTCATCCGAGTCGGCGCTCAGTACCGCGTCCCCACCGCAGCCCTGATTGTCGCTCTCGACCCGCAATCGAGCGGATCAGCCGCGCCAAGCGGCGAAGCGCCGTAACCACCCACCAAGACGACTTGATCAACGTTAGGAGCAGAGCGTGAATGACCAGCGATCACCGAAAACCGTTGCACACCAACCCTCACACGCTGGGAGCGTCCACCTCGTGGCCACCGACACCCCGTTCAAAGTCTGCCGCTGCAAGGACCCTGACACCGGCCAACCACTACGCAACAAATGCCCGAAACTACGCCGCGCCAACCGATCCTGGAGCCTCACCCACGGCCAGTGGGCATACCAACTAGAACTCCCGCCGACCGCCGACGGGAAACGACGCCAACTACGGCCCAGCACCGGCTTCGAGAACCGCGACGCCGCACAAGACGAAATCGACCAGGCCCGCCGACTCCTCGACCTCGCCGGTAAAGACCCGAAACGGCTGACCGAGGTCGCCGACCTCATTCAAGCCTCCCGCTGCGCCACCGGCGACCTGCCGGACCTCGACACCGTCCGGTTTCGCCTGAAAACGAACAGTGCCCTCGGCGGCATCCCTACCCTCGCCCAATACCTGACCGGCTGGGTCAACGACATCGAGATCGACGAGAACACCCGCCGCAGCTACGCCAACCACATCACCACCCACCTGATCCCGCACCTCGGTGACGTCGCCCTCGACCAACTCCGCCCCCACCACATCCACACCCTCATCCGCAAGATCAAAGAGCGAAACGAGGAAATCCTCGCCAAGCGAAACGACCCCGACCCCGCCGTACGCAGAAGCGTCGCCGGTAAACGGCCCACCGGGGAGGCGACCCGCTCCCGCATCCGCGCCACCTTGCGCAAGGCGTTCAACGACGCTCTCCGGGAAGGCATCATCGCCGGCGTAGCCAACCCCGCCGCCCTGGTAAAGACCCGCAACAAACGGTCCAGGCCCATCGTCTGGGAACCCGAACGCGTCGAACGCTGGCAAGCCACCGGCGAAGTCCCCAGCCCCGTCATGGTCTGGACCGACGAACTACTCGCCGACTTCCTCGACTACGCCGCCGCCGAAGCGCCCGACATCCACCCGATGCTGCACCTCATGGCCTACCGCGGCACCCGCCGTGGCGAAACCTGCGGTCTGCTCGACGCCGAAGTACGCCTCCGCAAAGCCGAGATCGGCATCATCAACCAGATCACCACATACGGCGGCGGAAACATCCGCCACAAAAAGCCCAAGAGCGAAGCCGGCAACCGTGACGTCATCCTCGACCCCGACACTGTCGCTCTGTTCACCACCTACAAAGCCCAGCGGGCGAAGTGGCAGCTGGCGGCCGGTCCCGCTTGGCCCGACATCGGCCTATTCTTCGTACGCCGCGATGGCCGGGCCTGGCATCCCGCCTCGGTGTCCCAGCGCTTCCGCCGTCTCATCCAACGCGGCGGCTTCCCGCCCATCCGCCTGCACGACTTACGCCACTGCGCCGCCACCATCGCCCTCGAGGCTGGCATCGACATCAAAGTCGTCTCCGAACAACTCGGCCACTCCACCACCACGCTGACCCGCGACACCTACCAGAGCGTCGCCAAAGAACTCCACCATGAGGCCGCCGGAGCCGTCGCCGACCGCATCAAAGCCAAACGCCGAACCGTGGCGTAGGTCCGACCGTGGACGTTCTGGCGCCGCCACGTCTGCGGGGTGCCAGCTGGCGGTCGGCTCCTTCGACGATCGCAACTTTCCACGCCGCGCGTTGGCGTCGGCGCCTTACTGAGTACGGCATCTTTTCCACGCTCCAAGCCACCAAGGGCACCGAGATGCCGCGCTCCGGCCATCCACGCGGACGGAGCTAACAGCAACCATGGACACTTAGGGTTGTTGGTTGACGACTCTGAGTGCATCATCGAGTGAAGTCCGTAGATGGGCTGCGAGAGGTGCGCCGTGGTCTACATGCCCATACTCAAGGGCCGTGAGGGTGAGATGAGAGCCGTCTCGCGACTGCGGCACTCGCTTACTCGAGGGATGTTGCCGATCTTCGAAGTGCCGCCGACGCGCCTAGGCCCGATAAAGGATGCCTTCGCGTTCACGAAGAAAATCTGCCGATCCGTTCCACCACGCATGACGATCGCCGTCGACGCCGGCCATCTGGCCGACCCAGACGAAGGTCAACGCCGACCACTACTGGACATCGCCGAGGACCTCGCTGCTTGGGGGATTCCCATCCGTCCCGTCCTTCATCTGCACGACTCTGCGGACCGGTTGGCAGAGGCGCGGGAGGCTGCCGCCATGCACACCGGTCACGTCGTCATCCGCCTGGGTGGCGACGCTGCCGACCCAGACGACGAGGAGGCCGAGACGCAACTGTCATCGCTGTGTCGGCGCGCCGGAACGACGATCGAGGAGTCGGCTTTGGTCCTCGACTTCTTCGAGGTCCGTTCGGTGCGTGACCTGGGAAGAGTAGAGCCGCTGGCCAGGAAATGCGTTGCCTGGGCGCGTCGGTATCCCTGGGAAACCATCACGGTGGCCTCCGGTGCAATGCCCGAATCGCTCGCTGACCTGCCGACGAACACCGCTACCTCGATACCGAGACACGACCTGGCCCTTTGGAGACGCCTCCAAGAACCGGACCTCGGGTTCGGCGACTACGGCATCGCACATCCCAAGATGACCGTCGGAGGCTGGCACCCCACGCCGAACCTGAGATACACCGACGAAGACGTGTGGTGGATATACCGACGAGCGCGCGACGGCAACGGCAACAAGGGGATGTACGACCTCTGCGCCTCGCTCGTCGCCGCGGATCACTGGCCGGCCGAGGGCGCCGCGTTCTCCTGGGGCGACGCCGAGATCGCCCGACGCGCCGTCGGGCACGGCGGCCCGGACATCGCGACGGGGTGGCGCGCCTGGGGTACGGCACATCACCTGACCCACGTCCTCAAGATGCTCGACGCTGGGCAGCGAGGCGCGAGCGGATGATCACGTGGCTATCACCACCCAGGTGGTGGCCCAACCTCATTGCCGCCCAAACCTTGTCGAGTCCGCCCGTAGTGCCGCTTATGGTGCACCCTGGGCACCTATTACCGAAAGCTTTTCGGTCCGCAACACCAACACCTGGAACATCGCCTTTGCCAAAGCGACGTGTCTGAAACGCGGCGGCCCGTATGGGTGGATCTTCGCTGCCCGTATGCCGTCGGCGATAGGTAAGAGATGCCGTCGTTGGTCATAGAAGTTGCTTGAGTAGGCCCGAGAACTGATACAGCTCGTCGGTCTGCTTCTCGTTGAGCGGCTGCTCGTCGAAGTGAGCGATCTTGTTGCGAATAATTCTGACTCGGTCCAGTTGGGCCACGAACTGAGCCCGGTCGACCCCCGTCCACCCCAAGGTTGTCCAATTGGCGTCAGCGAGCTGCGCCAGCCGTGCATCCTGCTGATCGGCCGCCAGCAACTTAAAGTAGTCGCCGAACATCAACTGCGCAAAATCGCCCGATTGGTACTTCTTATTCAATGCTCGGACCGGATCGCCCGCCAGTTTGGGGCCCAGGCATCGCCGGATGCGAAACTCGATCTCGCCGACGAGGAAGAACGGCTGGGCGAGAGTGTGAAACCGTGCCGTAATGTCGGCCCCAGTGATGATTCCGGCGAAGGTGCCGTTGTTCTCCCTCACTAGGAGATACCCGCACCGCTGAAGTTCAGGAAGGCGTGTGAAGAGTTCGTGGTGCACCTCGGCCAGTGGGAGGTCATCCTGGACCATTGCGCTGGCCAGAGTCGGCGCCTCTCCCTTTTCGTAGCGAGCGGCGATCGAATCCCACGTGATGACGCCCTTGATGTCGGCAAGGCCGTCGATCACCGGCAGTTGCGAGTAGTTCTTCTGGCGCATTGTGTGGGTCGCTGCGCTGAGCAGGGCGCTGGAGTTGACCGATTCGACGCCTCTGCGAGCCGAGGGAACGTCGCCGATTTTGAAGGACTGCTGAGGCAGCGTGCCGGGCAGCACGTCCTCTTCGGCTTCATCGTCGGTTGGGGCCCCCAGACTCTTCGCGACGACCAGCATCTCGGTTGTAAGTCCGCAGGTGGTGAACGAGGGGTGAGTGTCAAGCCCGACCTCGTGCAGCGCCTCTTGGATCATCGGCACGGTCTGATGATTGCGTATTCGCGTGCCGAACATGGCGAGGAGATCGGCGGTTCGCACGGTTTTACCCTTCAACGCAAGGAGTTCCTCGCGGGTGGGGCGGCGAGAATCAGCCATGCTCACCGGTCCGACTCGGCGCGGAAGACGGTGCGCTTACCCATCGCCTCGTTGACCAGCTCGACCAGGCGAGCGGACCGGTCGGCGTAGAAGGCGTCGAAGTCGTCCGCGTGCAGCGTTGCCGGATCGATGACGTGGGTGGCAACAACGTCGTCGAACCATTCGGGCCGGGTACCGGCCTCCCGGGCGAGCACCTTGAGGTAGCCCGATGGGGAGCCAATGAGACTCTTACTTGCCCGGTAGGACAGCGGGGTCTTGTTCACGATCGAGTTGCCGCGGTTGTCATCGGGGTAGTTCCGGGCGAGCCAGTGCTTGGGAAACACCTGCCGGATGGCGACGGCATGCTGGATCAAAGCGCCGGCGGTCAACGGACCCTCGCTGTGGTACCAGTCGACCGCTCCCTGTTTGACCAGGAGCGCATAGATTCCCTTGTAGGCAGCACTATTACGGGTGGTCAGGGTGTCAAGGCGGTCAGCCAGGAAAGCCGCCTCCATTATCGTGTCAGGCAGACCAGTCCGCATCGATGAGGCAGAAGTTCCGTACGGTTCGCCCCTTATCCCCGCGATGAGCTGCTCGACGTCGCGAGTGAAACGACTCTCTGTGGCCCCGCCATACATTTCGCCTAGCACGCCGCACCAGTACCAGCGGGTGAGGAGTTCACGGGTGCTCGGATGGTCCGCCTCCTCGTCAAGGAGGATCGCCCGCACCGCGGCCATCGGTACGAGCTGGGTCCGGTAGGGCAGGTCGGCATGACGCACGATGAACTGCTCGTTGAGGAACTCGCCGACCCATTCGAACGCGCTCGCGACCCGGGGCGCGATCCTGATGAAGTCCTCCAGCGGCAGGTTCAGCAGGTCGCGCCGCTTGCAGGAGACCGCCATGGACGGCTTTTCCCGCTTGCGTTCCCAGGTGTTGACGAGCGTGACCGCTTGAAGAAAGTCACTGCTGCTCAGCCCGTCGTCGACACCCTGCTCAGTGCGCCCGAACACCGGGTAAGAGGTGGCAAGGTTCTTCTTGATGTCCTGCCACGCGTCCGGCAAGCGGTAATAGTCGCCATGATCCCGCTCGTACTCGCTGTCGCCGGCGTAGGTCGCGGTCAGCAGTTCGAACACATTCAGCGGGACACCGCCGGTGTTGACCCGCTCGAACACGGAGCACACCGCGTCCTTGGTGGTCGAGGCAGCAAGTTTGATCATGGGTACCTGGAAGGAACGAACGTTGTGCAGAATCCCATGCTCAAATTTGGCCCACAGATCCCAATTGGCGTCGTCCATTTGCACGAATACACGTTGCCAGGCGGTGACCTTGTTGCTGTCGAAGACGATGCTCAGCGGGAAGTACCTCGACGCGCATTCCAGTGCACGGCTACTCAGGTCAAGTTCCACCTTGCGGGCGAAGTTGGAGCGTAGGACCCGGTCCCTGGGAACGGAAACGATGGCTTCGTCCCGGTCGGTCGACGAGCCGACGGCCTTGGGGATGTCGACGTAGTACCAGCGCTCAAGTTCGCGACCGCGCTCGTCAGTGGTCCGCACCGGCTGGTCGAGGTGCAACGCTTGGAACAGGGAGGTTAGGCGCTGCTGACCATCCAGCAGCAGCAGGTCCGGAGCAGTGGACCAGCCGGACTCCGCGCCGGTGAGCGCCCGGGGACGGAACGGCTTCTTGCCGCCGGTTTCGAGGGTCATGACGACACCCAGTGGATAGTCAAGGGTGACCGTCGCGATCAGCTCCCGGATGCGCTGGTCGTCCCACTTCCATTCACGCTGGAAATCCGGAAGTTGCAGCACCCCCGACTCGATATCGGCCAACACCGTTTGCAACTTTGGACTATCAAGAGCCACCGAGCGTTCCCCCTGGAAATCGTCTGGCGAGCAGCCCTTGAAAGTATCGACGACCTCGACCAGATGTCAACGGCCCAGTTCCATCTTGGAGGGTTGATCATCAACGCCTACCGTCGACCCGGCTAGATACGCCAGGATGAAGGGGCTGCGGTTGCCGCGCCAAAAAGACGGCTAGGTGGTCGCATGCTTGGGTTGCGGCGACGAAGAACGGGATTGGTTTCGGCTCGTTCCTGCCGGCAGCGCTTGGGGTCGTCGTCCTGGAGGCGATCGATGGCACGTCGCCGAACGAGCCCATCGCTGGCACCGGCGATGACAACCCGCTGGTAGTCGAGACTCTCGAAGCGGTGCATGCTCCCGACGTGCACGCCGCCGGGACGCATCGGCCCGTCCGGGCAGGTATCCACGGTCTGGATACCGTCGTAGGCGAGCCATTGCATCACGTTGCTGACGTACTCCTGCGGCGAGGAAGCCGTCAACGACGGCGAGCTGGTGGACGCCCTGCACGCGTTCACGAAGGCGCTCGATCGGATGACGACCGCATTGTCGTGCCGAACCGATAGCGACAACGTCGGCGACGAGCCGTCGACCTGCGAGGATAGATGTAGGACTTGACCTACGCACCGCAACCACAGTCGAGCCAAGGGGCCCTACCGCGCCGCCAGAGGTTTGTAAGCCGTTTGAGTACACGCCCACTCATCACGTTACTAACGCGGACATCCGGATTGGAGGTCAGCACCGCGGCCGTCGGGTCCTTACTGTCAGCCGTCGACCACCGGGTCGAGCAAAGAGCTGGGGGTCCCGTGCCAGCTGATGGCAAGTACGTCCCGGGCTCGGGTCGCCGCGACGAACAGCAACGACCGGGCCTTGCGCTGCTCGTGCTCGTACCGCTGCGGGTCGGGCCGGCGGTAGCGTTCGATGTAGGGACGCGGGATCGCGCCCTTGCGCACGCCGACAATCGCCAGCCGCTGGTACTCAAGTCCCTTGAACCGGTGCATCGTCCCCACGTGGATCTCGCCGTCGCCGCGCGGCCCGTCCTTGGTGAGTTCGGCGCAGGTCAGGCCGCCTTGGGTTTCTAAATACTCGATGACCTGAGTCAGCTGTTCGTTGTCGGCGACTGCGACGGCGACGTGGCCGGCCGGGTCTTGGCGGAGGCCGTCGTCGTTTTCGTCGGAGAGCTCGTCGCGCCATCCCCGTAGCAGCGTGCCGACGCCGGCCAGTTCGTCCGGCCAATTCTGATATCCGGTGAATGTCGGCGCGGGGCCGTTCAGGACGGACCGGTATCCGGAGAGGTTGTCGACGCCGTCGTCGAGGTCGTCGTAGACGGTTTTGCTGCCTTCGGCGATCCGGAGGGCACGTTCCAAGATCTCCCGGGTGGTGCGGTAGCTGAGGGTCAACCGGCGTGAGCGGCCTCGGATGTTGATGCCCAAGGCGCCCAGGGAGACCTGGTGGTCATAGATCCGCTGGTGGGTGTCGCCGGCGATGAAGAGATCGTTCGGTCCCGGTTTGACCATGGCACGCAGCATCTTCCAATGAGCGGCGCGGAGGTCCTGGGCTTCGTCGACGACGACGTGCTTGTACCGGTATGGGGCGGGCCGGGAGCCGGAGCTGTCGTCGATGGCGGGAGGCGAGGCCTGGTAACGCTCCGCTGCGGCGGCGCGCTCGATCTCGAAGCGGGCGGCGCGTTCGGCGGCCTGACCCCAGGTCTCGGCGCCGAGCTTGTCCAGGCGGGCGGCGAACTGCTCGATGAGTTTCCAGACCTGGCTGCGTTCCGGCCGGGTGAGGGCTCGGCCACGCCCGCCGCGCCGGGCGCTGAAGTAGTCCGACCGGCTCCGCAGCGCCTGGCCGAGGATGACCTGCTCCCACTCGTCGAGGAGGAAGTCGGCCTCCCAGCGCTGTTCGTCGAGTTCGACGAGCAGTTGCCGCATCTCGGTGGTGGCTGCCTGGTCGCTGATGCGCTTGCGGCGATTGCGCTGGTCGGTGTTTTCGCCGATGACGCGGGCGGCGAGCTGGTCGATGTGCAGGACGTCGACCCGGGCCAGCAATTTCGGATCGCTGATCAGGGAGGTGAGGCGGAGCCGCAGATCGGCGGCGAGGTTGGCGGTGAAGGTGGTGAACAGGATCTGCACGCCGCCGTCGGTCAGCTGCTCGGCGAGGTGTTTGACGTGGTGCAGCGCGACGACGGTCTTGCCGGTGCCGGGACCGCCGGAGACCCGGACCGCGCCCGTGTAGTCGCGCCGGGCGATTTGGGCCTGGGTCGGGTGCAGGTAGAGCTTCCAGGTGCGGAAGCTTCCCTCGGCGAGGGCGGCCTGCACATCGTCGTCGACTGAAGAGACGTTGGTGCGGCTGACTGCGGTAGAGATGTCGGTGAGGTCCGGCTTTGTGGGCAGCTCTACCGGTCGGGTCACCTCTTCGAGCACCGAGTCGAGGCTCATCCCGGCGGCGAGCCCGTAAAGCACATCCTTGGACAGCAGCGGTGCGCCCGAAACGAGCCTGTCGAGTTCCTCGTCGGTGGTGACGGCCAAGGCCAGGTCGATGAGCTGCTCGGCGACCCCGAGGTCGCGGAGCTGGTCGGGGGTGAAGGCGCTGAGCAGGGGTGGACGGTCCAGGACCGGCTCCGGCTCGACCGACGGCGCTGGAGCCGGCATAGGCGTGGCGTCGGGCTCGGCCGGGGTGAGTGTGATCCCGGCACGCCGCAGGGAGCTGTCGCCCATCACCGCGAGGTCGACGAACTCCAGCTCTCCGGTGACCCGGTTGACCGCGACCTGGAGCTCGTCGTACACATCCTTGCGATGCCGGACCGCGATGATCAGCCAGTGCTGGCGGCCCCGGTCGTCGGTCTCCACCGGGATCAGCAGCGCCCGGTACGACTGGTTGATCTTGGCGCGGTGGATGCGGGAGTCGCCCTTGAGTTTCTTCAGGTCCAGACCGGGCTGGTCCGGGTTCTTCCGGAAGCGGTGGCAGAAGTCGTAGAACAGGCCCTTGACCGTCCGGTCGAGCTTGTAGAGCTCTTCCTCGGCCTTGTAGTGCAGGCTGAGTCGCGCGGTCATGATTCGGAGTCTTCCATGTCGGGCAGCAGGTCTTCGAGCTCGTCGAGGTGTTGGAGCCATTCGGCCGCGGTTCGCATCGTCCAGCCTTCCTTGGCGTAGGCCTCGTCCCGGTGCCGTGCGTCGGTGTCGTCACCGTGCAGGGCCACTACTGCGATCTTGAAGTTCGGCCGGACCCAGGCGAAGTCCACCTGCCAACGGCCGGCGCCGAGTTCGTAGCCGAACACGGGTGCGCGTTTGCCCCGGTCGGCCAGGCTACGGGCGAGAACACCGAGTTCACCGCCGTGTTCCGGCTCATCGTCGAGTATCTCCAGGATCTCGTCGTCCCACTGTGGGTCCCGCCGTCCGGATGTCGCCGCGGCGGGTTCGTCGACGCTGACCGATGGCTTCGGCGGCGGTGAGCCGTTCAGGGAGTCGAGTTCACCGACGCCGCCGCAGACGACGAGGGTGTCGAGGTCGAGTTCGGCGGCGGTGCTGTAGGCCAGTTGGACTCCGTCACCGCCGGCGTACGTTAGGAACTGGGTGAGGTTCGTCCAGTAGAGCCAGGAGCGCCAGCGCTTCCAGTGACCATCGTCGGTGAGTGCGACGTCACGGTCGTCGAGGGCCGCGAGCGCCGTCCAGCGCGGGTGGTCCGGATCGTTAGCGTCGAGGGTGGCGATGATCGGCAGCCCGGCCTGATCGTGCGTCCGGAAGACGTGCAGCGTGGCGTCCGGGTCGCCAGCAGGCGGGGGCTGTTCGGGCTGGCCGGCGGTGAGCCCGGTGAGTTCGGCACGGAGTGTCCGGGCCAGTTCCCGGCGGTCGGTCGTCGCCGTGAGCAGAGCGGTTCCCGGCTCGGCCAGCAGCCCGGTCAGCAGGGCGCCCGCCGCTGACGCCCACCGCCGTTCGTCGGGGTCCCGTAGGTAGGCGATTAGGGTGTTCACCGGGTTGGCGTAGACCATTCCGGGCAGCTGGGCCCGGATGCCGTCGAACTCCTCGTACGCGTCTTTGGCCTGTTCCTGCGCGGTTCCTGAGTACGGCGGCCAGACCGGCCGGGCGGACGTCGGCCGCTGTTCGAACAGCTCGATGTCGGACCAGGTGACCTGGAAGACGCGGTGGCCCCCGGCGCGCAGGACGGTGCGCTGCCGGGAGTCCGACGCGATGCGGTTGTGCTCAGGAGTGGCGTGGAAGCGGAAGCCCTCCAAGTAGACGGTGACGCTCTGGCTGGGACCGTCGACCCGGTTGAAGGTGAAGTCGGTCCTGGTCCGGCGCAGTTGCTGCTGGGCGGTCATCCGCCAGTGGACCAGGTCGGTGCCGCGGGCGAAGCGCAGGTGCCCGCTGGCGTGACCGTCCTCGTCGAGCGAGACGTCGTCGGTCACTGACACCCAGTCGCGCAGCAGGTCGAGGAAGCGCTGTTCGAGGTCGGACTCCAGCTGGCCGTCGAGTCCGATCTTCCGGGTGTTGGCGACCGGTTCGGTCTTCCAGCCGTCCTCGTCGAAGAGCAGCGAGCTGATCATTCGGATCGCGGTGTTGCGGGAGACGAGGTCCTGCTGCGGTTCGGGGGTGTATCGGTGCAGGCAGCGATGGCAGGCCCGGCGCTGTTCATCCTTGCACTTGCAGTCGAGCAGTGCGGCGTGCGCCTTCAGGAGCACCTTCTGGAAGTCCTCGGCCTTAGTGAGCCGGTCCAGGTAACCGGTGCCTCCCGGAAGCCGGTCGTAGAGGACCAGGAACCAGCGGCGTTCCCCGCTCGCCTGGTCCGGCATCGAGGCGACCGTGGTGTCCAGGTGCTGCGGGTCGCCGCCGAAGTGCAGGTCCACGCCCATCCGCAGCGCGGACCGGAAGGAGTGCACCCGGGTGTCGACGTCGGCAGCCGCGGCGGGGAGCAGGATGCGCAGCGCCTCGGTCCGCAACTGGTGAGCGAGCAGGACTGGCTCCTGCTTGATGTTGTCCGGCTTCCCGCGGCGCAGCGGGCACCACGGCCGGTGATTCTTCAGTTGCGGGTTGCGCGTCTGCGAGGAGGTGAGAGCGTCCGATTCCAGATTGAAGACCGGCTGGCCGTCCGCGCTCGTCGCCCCACATCCGGTGCAGACGTGGAACGGGTTGATCCGTACGGTGTGCCCGGCGAAGTCGTCCCGCGGCGGCGCGTCGTAGCGGGCCGGCCCGACGTTGATGCGCCGGATCATCGCGCGCCGGCAGTAGTCGACGCCGAAGGTCTGACTCGAGTGCCGCCACGACCCGGGGGCGATCTCGTCGTCGGGGAAGTCGACCGCGTCGACGACCGTGTAGAAGCGGCGGTCGCGCTCGTCCTTGTCGTCCCGGATGCGGGCGTCCTCCCGCAGGTCACGTGAGGTCACGGTCGACGGTTCGACGATCTGGAAGAGGCAGCCGTCGTCGGCGATGTAGGTGCTTTCGCATCGGGGGCAGGCAGAACGGTCGTGCACGGCGTCTTCGGTGCGGATGTACCCGCACCCCGGGCAGACGCGCCAGTGATGCCACTCGGGCCGGCCGGACGTGATGATGTCGATGCCGGTGATCTGGTGGCGGTAGCCGTTGACGTAGAAGGTGTTGCCGGGGGCGAACTCCTCCAGGGCGTATCGCCGGGGCCGCTGGTAGCTCACCGGTTTCGACTTGTACCGGGGCGTTTTGCCGTCCTTGGGGTTCACCCCGTCCGGGCCGTACAGCGTGGCGTTGAGTGTCGTGACGGTGTCGACCAGGGCGTAGTTGGGTAGCAGGCCCAGGTCGCACAACGCGCCCTGTGCTGTGGTGTTGCCGAGGTCCATGAGCCGTTTGCCGAGCGCTCGCCGCTCGGCGTCCAGCATCGCCTTCTCGTCTGCCTCGTCTGGATCGGAGTCGTGCAGCTCGTCGTAGGCCTCGCTGATCGTCCGGATCCGGGCCCGCAATCCTTCGTTCTGGCGTCGCCACTCCCGCTCGGCCTCTTCCAGGGCCGCCCGAAGACCGTGTGTGGCGTACTCGATGAGATCGTTACGCGCATCGTCGGTGACACCGCGCGGTAACAGGTCGGCGCCGTCGTCGCGGGGAAACAGCCGGAGGAAACCGTCCACGAGTTCGGCGGCCTGAGCGATGGCGACCTCGATGAGGTCGACGAGATACCCGGACGGCCCGAACAGCGCGTTCACCCGGTCCGGCAGCGCCCGCAGTACGACGCCGTCGGAGCGGGTCAAACGGCCGACCGCGGCGAGGTCGAGCAGGTGGGCGAGGTACTGCCGGCGCAGGATCTCCACCGCGGACAGGTAGCAGCCAGGCGGCACAATCGTCCCGGCGATGAGTTCCTTCGGCTGGTCCAGAAAATACAGGTCGCGCCGGGAGCGGTCGGCGATGGTAAGCAGGAACGCGTTGCCGGTACGCCGCCCGGCGCGTCCGGTCTGCTGGGCGTAGCCCGCTGGTCGGCGAGGCAGCGCGGCGAGCACCACAGCGGAGAGGTCCCCGATGTCGATACCCATCTCCAGCGTCGGCGTGCAGGACAGGACGTTCGGATTCTTGAACGCCACCACGCCCGTCTCGTCGGGCTTGCGGCCCTGCTTGAACGCCTGCTCGACCCGTTCCCGCTGCTGACGGGTGAGCATGCCGGTGTGTTCGGCGGTATTCACCTGATAGGTGCCAGCCTGCCGATAGAGCCGGCGGTAGTAGTCCTGGGTGTAGTCACGGTCGCGCTGGTGGCGCCCGAGTTCCATCGGCCGGTTGCCGGCGATCAACTGGCCGGTGCGGCACCGATAGGCGGGGCATCGCTGGCCGTGCCACTGGTCGAGCAACGACGGATGCACCGTCTGCTCCCAGAAACAGACCGGGCAGCGTACGAAGGCCTCCCGTACCTGGCTGTCGTCGAGCAGCAGGGCTTGGACGTTGCCCGGTTGCAGGCCGTAGATACGGGCGGAGGAATCATTCGGGGTACGGACGGACAGCAGCCCAGCCGAGGTCAGCTCGGGCAACAGCCGGTACCAGAACTCCGGGATGACCTCGCGGGATAGCCCGAGAGTGCGGCCCGCCCACCGCTCGTACCAGGACAGCCGGCCGGAGGCCACGTCGAAGTCGCTACCGTTCTTCGGCGCCGCGAGCAGAAACTTCGGCGCCGCGACCCGGTTCGGGAACGCTCGCATGCCCTGCGGGCGCTGCCCCCAGATGAAATACCGACTCGTCCCCGACTCGTCGATGTACTTGCTCAGCCACCGGTGCGAGACCGCGCCGCGGCTGCGGAGCCGTTCCAGAAACACTCGGACGAAACCCAGGTAGGTGGCGTCGTCGATCTCCAAGCTCGGTAGGCCCTCCCGGCCCAGATCGAGATGGATCTCCTTGACCAGCGCCGTTACGGCTGCCGGTTCGGCGACGTGGACATGCGCCGCCGCGGTACGGGTGAGTTCCAGGGTGCGGCCCCTCCGGGAGCGGAACCCGAACTCCATCAGCGTCTCGAAGGCCAGTCGCTGCCCGATCAACTGCCAGGTGGCCAGGTCACCGCCGCGCCCGCGCCCGGACAACAGCCGGTCGACACCGAGCAGACCATGCAGATCCGGAGGTACGACCGCGGCCAGCGTTTGCGCATCGGTTGTCGCCGACACCACGTCGGCGATCAGGTCGTTCAGCGCGGTGCCGGACTTATGTCGCAGGTGTGCGGCGAGTAACGCCCGCAGCGAGAACGTGTACGACCGGTTCGCCACGAAACCGGCCCGGTGGGCCGCATCCTGGACCGAGTCGTTGAACATGAGGGTCTTGTCCTCGAACGCCGCCTTGTCCAGCTCGCCGGCGGTGAACATCTGCGTGATCGCCGCTGCCGCCAGCGCTGCTGCCCCGGTGCCGAGGAAGCGGATGGCGTTGCGCTCACCGCACGCCGGGCACCAGTCCTCCGCCGCGGCCGTGTTCGCCGTCGAACCAAGGTTGACCAGCAGGAAGGTCGAATCCCGCGCGGTCAGTGCGGGCTGCCCGTCTTCGTTGTAGTCGGAGCCCGGGTCCGGCGGCCGCAGCCGCTGCCGGACGGCGTCCAGCACCATCAGCGTCCCGCCAGAAGCCTGTGCCGCCGACGGTGCTCCGACACGCTGGCCGGCATCACGCATGGTGTTGCCGCCGGCGCCCTCGGCGGCCTCCCGGTCAGTGGCAGCGATCAGGTAGCGGACCCGAACCTTGTCCTGCCCCGTCGAGGCCCGGCGGATCTTGTAACTGTCGAACTGGACATCCCAGTCGTCGCTCTCCGGTGAGAAGACCGCCCAGCCGGAGCGACCACAGTCCCGGCAGTAGACCGCCGGCAGGAACAGGTTCGCGGCCTGCCCGGCGGTAGCGGTGGTCACCGGCACGGTCACCGCGCCCGGATCGGCGCCGAGATCCCTGGTTCCGGCGACGTCCCACCGGAACTCTGCCTTTGGCCACGGCAGCACCCCACGCAGCAGCCGGGTCACGGCCCGAGCCCACTGGTGCACCTCCACGTGCACGAACGGCCGGAGCTCATCGGGCGACGAATCAGGATCTCGGGCGTACGAGAGCAGCGCGACGAACCTGGCCAACGCGGCAGCGGCCTTCTCCGGCTGCCGGGTGATCGCCGACGACCAGCTCTGCGCACCAGCACGCCACATCAGCCGCAGCACATCCGGGCCGGTCTTCACATCGCCCTCGAGAGCTAGAAGAAGCGCCTTCGTGAACAAGTGCCGTTTGAGTCGCCTGCCAAGCTCGATCTGATCCAGATCCTCGACACCGGTCACCGCATGCGCCAGCAACAGGAGCGCATCGTCCCCACTGGTCGGGTCCGGCAGTGCGAGCAACTCGTCCGGCGTCGGGGTCGGCAGAATCACGCCCTCATCCGGCAGCTCCCCGATATCGCCGAGTGGGATGAACTCGTCGATGGTGAGCCGGTCCTCGCCGACGATCGCCTCGGCGGTGAACGGGGTGCCGAACACCGCCGTCGCCACCTTCAGCAGATCCTGGGTGCCACGCTCGTCGGACGCCGAGGCGAGCGTCGCCGACGTGGCCACCGGGCAGATCCGTCCCAGCGGGCTGCCCTCCTCGCCGGCACCCACGACTGAGGCGAGTCGGCGCAGCAGCATCGCGACGTCGGTGCCCTGCGCGCCGTCGTAGGTATGGAACTCATCCGCGACCACGTACCGGAGGTCCGCGTCCTGCCACAGCGGCGCGTCGTCAACCCGCTGAAGGAGCAGGTCGAGCATCTTGTAGTTGGTGATCAGAATGTCCGGCGGGGTGAGCTGCATGTCCTGCCGACGGGTATAGACCCGCTCGTACTGAATCGCGGCCCGATCGCCGATGTAGAGACCGGCCGTCAGGGTGCCCAGCTCATCGCGGTGCCCGAGAAGCAGCTCGTTGATCCGCTGAGCCTGGTCGGTCGCGAGCGCGTTCATCGGGTACAGCAACAGCGCCTTCACCCCGGACCGCCCGGCCGCCCGCTCCCGGCGACAGTGATCGAGGATCGGGTAGAGGAACGACTCCGTCTTACCGGAGCCCGTGCCTGTTGTGACCAGCGTCGGCTCCGGCACGTGCCCGTTCGCCGAGCTCAGCCGGGCAAAAGCCCGAGCCTGATGGGCGTACGGGGTCCAACCCTCCCGCCGCCACTCCAAGTGTTCTTCCCAACCTGCAGCGGCGGTGGTGAATGGTGTCCTGATACGCAGGAAAGGGCCACGGAACATGCCCGCCGTCTCGTTGCCGAGGAAACGGTGCAGCGCCTCACGGGCACCCTCGTCGGCCAGGGCATACGTGGTCGAGAGGTACTGCAGCAGGCTCTCCTTCAGCCCACGCGCCTCCAAGGTCGGCCTCACTGCGACGCCGCCTTCCGAGTGACAGGATCCCACTCACCGCGAGTAATCGCCGCATCCAGCCGAGACTGGAACACGGCATGCGCCGCTTTCATCTCGGCTACCCGGTCCGCCTTGTAGAACGGAGGGATGAAGCCCTCCGGAGGCGCGATCGTCTTCGGCTCGGACTTATCGTTCTGGTACGCCTCGAACTGCGCCCAGGTCACCTTAGTCTGACGCTGACCGATAGTCCGGGGGTTCCCGGCGAGCTTCCAGCCGTCCGCGTCGAACCAGGTCACGGCTTCGTACTTCTGTAGAACGGGGAAGCGACCCCGGTAAGCCGCGACCAGAGCGTCGGCGCTCATCCCTAACCAGACGGCCACAAGTGCATCGATTTCGACTAGCGCGGCCCGTCGAACGCGCTCACTCCGCAGCGGCGTCTCAGAAGTCCATTCTGGCCCAACCGAAGCCAAAGATGGCAGGCCTGGCCAATCGATTGCCCACTCCTCACTGGTTAGCCATTCGGCGCTGTAAGTCTCCCCCCAGAGGTCGCGGTACGCTGAGGTAAGGCAGTTTAGGCGTAATGTCCGCAGAAGAAGCGCGGACGCTAAAGGGTGGTTGACCTCCGGTGCGGGCATCGCCTTAGCCACGGAAACGTGCAAGTTGGCGATTCCCGTTGCACGTAGAAGATAGTCAAGTGGAAGTGAAGCCAGGAAGCCCGCCGTCAAAGCGGTGTGGCGGTTGCTTGACATGAGCATGCTCTGCATGCCGTCGATATGTGTTGGCCCAGGCGGAATAAGGGCAGCGTACAAAGCTCGTTCTGTATTTGATGCAATGAGTCGCCGCCATGCGACTCGAAAGAACTCAACGTATGGCCGCCGAGACCTTTCGATCAGAACGGCATCGACCTTTTCAGGGTCAACGTCCGATTCTGGGATATTGCCAACTTCGGCGACTAGAGCCCGAGCGTCATTAACGGCCTCATCGTTCGCTCGGAGTTGCGCCAGTTCGACATGGTCGAGCCATCGATCCTGGGCTTTCCGGTACGCTTCCTCGCGTCCAGAGACGGCAAGATAAGCCGAGTCTGGGACGAAATCAGGTGGCAGGGATACTAAATCGACACCATATGGATCGTTGCTGTTCGCGTCATGTCGCTTGAATACCGGGGTGGCAATGCTTAGCTGCGTCCCTTTTAGGACAATCTCGCTCCAACTCTTGGGCTGATACGCCCGCCCAGTGATTGAATCCTCCCGGTTATAGTCGATTAGCTTTGCCTTCTTAGCCCCGGTTTCATTAAAGCCGGGCGAAATCTGTGGATTCAGCGCGCTCAGGCGCAACGGATGCTCGGCGATAGCTTCGATGGCGGATGCCTCTGCGATGCTCACCGGGAATAGCAGGCGTGCCTGATCGAGTGGCCGGTTCTCTTCATCAAGCAGCCTGCGCCAGACCGCAAGGACCTCATCATCCACGGTCACAACCCGGGAGCGGTGTGGTCGCTCATCAAACTCACGGTTCATGTACCTGATGCCGGGCACCTCACCTGAGCCGTCATGATCGCGAGAAAGGCGTAGTGCGTCGGCCGACACCAGCCATGACAAGTGATCGAACTTAATCTCCCCAGGCCGTCCGTAAACGTGGATGCCGAAGTGTGCGGTATCCCCGACCGGGCGAGGGAAGAAACGCTGGCCCGAGTTTACGAAGTCGCCGTGAACGCGGAGTCGGCGATACGCGGCTGCCCGCAGAAGTCCTTCCTTATCCCCCGTGAAGTGCGTGTCTGGGTGCAGCATGCCAGCGGTTCCACGATGAGAGGTGTGCGCCCACACCTGGCACATAAACGCTCGGTACAGATCTGGCAGGGTCCCTACCAGCAGGGGATACATCTGGGGTGACCCGAGAAGCGCAACTGTCGCACTGTTAGTGGTTACTTCATCTAGAGTAAAAGCTTTTACCTGCGGCTTCATGAAAAGTTCTCGCCGTCGGCGCTCCTTGTCGGCCTCGGACGGCCGGTCCGCTAGTTCGAACCACGGTTCGTACTCGGCCATCACGGCGTCAGCGTCCCAGCGGGGCCTTACCCATGGTGGGTTGCCCACCTGGAGATTAAAACCGCCGCGTTCGGTGAAGATCAGCGCGAACTCGAGCTCCCAGTGCAGGAAGCCCTGCCGGTCGGCGATATCGCGAACGAGCCGCAGCCACGGGAACCGGTCTTCCGGTGGTTTGGTGTCCATGCCCATGAACTGGGGCAGGAGATCCTCGAACTTCTTGAGTTCGTCGAGATCCTCGTATGCGTCAAGGAAGCTGTTCTGCGGGATGTCGGCGGTGCCGAGGACTGCTTCGAGGAAGTCCAGCCAGTCGTCGAGGTTCTTCAGGGGGATGACGCGGCGCAGCGACGGTGCCGAGGGCTTCGGGGTCTTCTTCGCCGCCTTCTTCTGTGGCTGTTGCGATACTGGGGCTGGTTCGGCCTCCAGGCCCCACCCGAGGTCATCGAAAGTCGTCTGGTCGCCGTCCAGCGGGAAGAGCGTCATCGGCCGCGCGATCATGCGCCTGGCAGCCGGCGCCGAGGGTGGGACCGCAGTGGCCGTCTCCTGCTGCGGCAGCTCGGCCGTTGGCTCGGTGCCGGGGAGTGTGGTACCGATCAGGCTGGCGAGACTGTCGCGGGTGACACTGCCATTGACTTCATACTCCTCATCGGTGCCGTCGAGGAGCCCTGCCTGGTGGGCTGGCCAGAACCAGAGGGCGCACCAGGCGTCCATGACCAGTTTTAGCCGCCAGTACGGGGTGTCGACTGCCTCGAAGAGGTCTCGAAGCACCTCCTCCTTGGCCGTCGATCGCTCGGGCTGGTGCAGGAAGCCGTACTCGGGTTCGTCCGGTCCGGCGCCCCAAATCGGGATCCGCCGAGCGATGTTCTGCTCGGACATCTCCATCCGCTTGACGACCGCGGCCCAGAGGAACTCGGCGCGTCGGGCAGCATCCCGGAGCCGGGTGAACTGGGAAGGCTTTTCCTGCTGCGGCTGCTTCGGGCTGCCGATCAGCTTCGGGGCGCCGTCCGCCTTGAGATGGGAGGTGTTCCTGGTCGGCCGCTGGAGGATACCCTTCTTCCAGTCAGCGAGTTTCTTGTTCTGGTCGGTGGAGAGCTGCTTCGCCTCGGTGTTGCCGGCGACCGCGGCCCAGCCCGGGGTGGGAAGCAGGAACTGGTGCACGGCGTCGGCCGGCAGCGGCTGGGGGTTGCCGTTCTCGTCACTCATCGGCAGCGGTGTCGGGACCAGGGTTCCCTTGGCCTTGAGCCACTCCTTGGCGGTGGAGCAGACGTCCTCGGCGGAGTAGACCGCGCGCCGGGCGCCGATGAGCGAGTTGCCGCGCCGCAGGTGTAGGCCGAACCAGGGCGCGAGCATGCCGGGGTGCATGGTGTTGAGCCACAGCGATACCTCGGCCAGCTCGACGCCGGTCGGGTTGAGGTCCACGCCGTATGCATTGTGCAGGGCGATGTAGGCCTTGACCCGCTGTTCTTCGGTGAGTACCTGACCAGACGGGATGGAGCGTCCCAGTTCGTCCTGTCTGCGGCGCAGGTATTCCTCGGCGACCTGGTTGATCGCCTCGTTCAGGAACGCGCCGGACCCGAGTGCCGGCTCGCAGAGCCGGTACGACAGCAGTTCCGCCGCCCGGGTCTTGATCGGGTTGCCGTCGGCGTCGCGCTCCTGGTCGAGACGTTCCTTGAGCGCCAGCTCGACAGTGACCTTCGTCAGCGACTCCGGCGTGTAGTACGAGGCGGAGGTCTCTCGCTCCCGGCCGGACAAGCGGTAGACGAACGAGCCCTTCGCGTACTTCTTGACGCCGCGCAGCCCATGCCGGGCGTCTGCCTCGCTGTAGCGGACCAGCGTCTCGTCCGGGTAGTCCTGCTGGCGGTGGGCGGGCACCAGCCACGAGCCCTCCTCCGGGTTCCCCTCGCGCGCGACCTCGCAGAGCTCCTCGTCGGCGATGACACCGCTGTAGGACATCAGACCCTCATAGACGGCACCGAGCTGGTTGATGCCGAGGTTGCGGTAAGAGATGAAGCCTCCGCGCTCGCCTTTCTTGCCCTGCTTCATGGTGAGCAGACGCAGCACCTCGTGCAGGGCAGCGTTGCGGGGCCGCAGGTCGAGCCAGCGCGGGTCTTCGTCCTCATCGCTGCGCGGGTCGAGGGTCTGCCTGCCGATCAGCCGGATGGCACCGGGTTCGAGCAGGGTGCTGCGAAGAGCTTCGAAACGCAGCCCGTGATCCTCACTGCGCCGTTCTGCCTTCTCCCGGCGGGTTTCCTCATCGTCGCCGGGAAGGTCATCGTCAGGTTCGGTGCCGTAGATCCGGTGCCCGAAGTTGACCTTGTTGAACAGCAGGTCCAGGGACGCGTACAGATGGAAGCCGTTTCTCGACTCCTCCTCGACGAGCTCTTCGTCGAGCGCGCACAGCTCCCGCAGCCGGGCCATCGAGTAGCCGCTCTCGTAGCTGTCGTCGTCGGTCGGCAGGATGCCCAGCTCGGGTCGGGCCTCGGCGTAGAGCAGGAAGAGGATCCGGTAGAGGTAGCGCAGGCACTCGCGGGTCAGCTCCCGGGCGAACGGCAGCTTCGGGCTCTCGATGTCCTCCGGGCGTACGTTGTTGGCCGGCTCCGCCATGCGGCGCAGGACCTCGTTGGCGAGAATCTCGACGGAGCGTTGCAGGCCGTGCCGCAGCTCCTTGGAGACGCCCACCGCATTGCTGCTGGAGCTCTTCAGCAGGACGTCGATCCGGCGGGTCGGATCGTTGTCGCCGGGGCGCAGCATGTCCCGGCTGAACAGGGCGGCGATGGTCGACAGCTCGCCGGTCTGGGTCCGGTCGTAACGTTCCAACGCCGTGTCGAGGTTCGCGGCGAGATAGCGTCCCTCGGCCCAGGTGCCGCGGTCGGCGAGGATGATCACGCCACCGTGCAGCAGCAGTACGAAACGCGGCCTGGTACCGCCGGGACCGCCGATCTCGCTCTGGAACAGCCACGACGCGAGCGCGGCGCCGCTCTCGTACCGCTCTGATCCGCTGACGTGCAGGGGATGCAGCAGTCGGCCGGCGCCGTTCGGGTCGAGGGCAGTGTCGGCGTTGCCGGTCCAGCCGCAGTCCAGCGCGATGATCCCGTCGGTGTGAAGCGCAACGGTGACGGTGTGGTCGCGGCCGGCCCGGTGGGCGACGAGCTCCACCGGTGCGGGCTCGAAGCCGAGGGCTCGCAATACCTCCTGGTACCACTCGGTCAGCCGCTTGCGCCACTCCGGGTTGGCGTACGTTGCCAGACTGGTCGGGCCGTCGCCGTCCGTTTCCACCGCCGCGGCGAAGTACCGCCGTCCGTCTTCGCCGAGGTAGCTGCCGCGTAGACCACGGATCAGCTCGCGCGGCGTACGCCGGTGGTCGTTCTCGTCGCCCTCGCGCCCGGTCCAGACCGCGAAGATCCCTTTCCGCAGATCGGTGTCCAGGTCTTCGGCCATGTAGTGCGCGGAGAGGTACTCGCCCCGGTTGGTGAGTGAGTCGTAGTCGCGGCTCATCGGTGTGTTCCCTTCCCCCCGTCAGCGAGCGGTTCCAGCACTGCCATGAGCCGCAACATCGGCGCCCCGACCGACTCCAGTGACGCCACCAGCTGCATTAGGCGTTCGGCCGTGCTGTCGACCTGTTGGTGATCCGGACGCGACCCGGCGAACAGCGCCTCCTGCTTCCACCTGCTGACCTTGTCCCGGTACGGCTCCAGGGTCCGCTTGATGTCGGCGCGATACCCGCCTTCGATCTCGCCGAAGTGCCGGCGGGCCTCCTCGATCGCGTCCGGCACCAGCTTCGTCAGCCCGTCCAGATCACTCGGTTCCGCGCGGGCGGGCATCCGCGGCCCGAGACCGTACTCGGCCAGCAACTCAGGAGTCAGTTCCTTGGTCTTGGGGTCATCGGGCAGGCCGGTGACCGCCATCCACTTGACGATCGTCGGCCGGCCGAGCCGGTTCGACGCGATGCCCTGCACCAGGAACACCGGCTCGGTCACGCCCGCGGCCAGGACCGGCGCCTCGTGCCGACCGACCTCGACGAGCACCTTGTCGGTGAGCCAGTCCAGCACCGGATGCACATCGGTCACGTAGGAGACCGTCGGCCACTGCGAGTCCGAACTCTCCCGTGCCGCCGTCAGCCGGGCGTCGGCGAGATCCTTGGAGAAGGTGATGCGCAGCCGGCCTGGTGAGTCCGGCCCCGGCAGGATCTGCTGCTCCTTCAGGTACGACCGGGGCAGCGACCGCAGCCGGTACAGCAGATCAGCCGGCGGCTCGAAGGCGATGGTGCCGTTGTCGTCGCGGTAGAGCGACAGCTGGTCCTCGGGGTTGGGGCGGCAGATCTGCCGCAGGCCCTCGTCGAAGTAGTCCGCCGTCGAGGAGAAGAGCTTCAAAACCTTTGCCCTCAGGACTTCCTTACGCTCCGGGACGGCGCCGACCTGGCCGACGAGTTTGGCGAGGAAACCGGTCCGACCGGCCCGGGACTTCTTGATCGACTGCTCGACAGTCCGGCCGGCGACCAGGTCCTTGATCAGCCGGTCCTCTTCCTCCTGCGCCCGGTACAGACCGGTCACGGCCTCCGCGGAGCCCTCGATCTTGTGGGCCTCGGCCTCACGCGCGAGCAGCTTCTCACCGACCAGACGGTCGTCCAGGGTGCGTGCCGCACCGGACTCCGGGTCGGTACGCCACGGCAGCTCGCTGGTGAGTACCAGGGCACGGAACTGCGGCGAGTGCTTCTGTCCGTACCGGTCGATGCGGCCGTTGCGCTGCTCGATCCGGATCAGTGACCACGGCAGGTCGTAGTGGATCAGGATGTGGCACTGCTGGTGAAGGTTGACGCCCTCGGAGGCGATGTCACCGGTGAACAGCATCCTGACCGGGGCGTCACGAAGGCCAAACGCTTCGACGATGCGCTGCTGCTCCTCATCCGAGGTCGACTCGCCGTGCATGACCTGCACCGCGCCACCGAACGCCGTCCACGGCTTGCGATCGGCCGCCTGAGCGACGGCCGGAAACCCGAGGGCGGCGGGAACGGCTTCGGCCAGCCAGGTGAGTGTCGGAATGCGCTCCGAGAAGATCACGACTCGGGTGTCCGAACCCGGCCCGACACCAAACTCACGCAACTGCGCCACCAGGGCGGTCAGCTTCGACGCGTCGTCATCCTGGATGCGCCCGGTCAGCTCCTGCAACGTCGTGAGGGCTGTCCGCTCCGCGAGGCGTGCCCTGTCCCCCGGCTTCTCGGCCAAGGACGCGTGGATCGTCTTCAACCGTGTCCGGATGGTCGCCTGTAATGCCCGGTGCGAGGAGAGGAACGACTTGAGTAGCTGGTACGGCACCAGCTGATGGGTGCTGACCGACGTGCCACCCTCGGCCGGGATCCACCGCTCGATCAGTTCCGCGAACACCGCGGCCTCAGCAGGGCCTGCTGATACGTGCACCGGTGTCGACGGCCCGCGATCCGGCCACGAACCGGTCAGCGAGTCCCGTACCTCCGGTGAGGTCTTCGTCCTCCGGATGTAAAGGTGTTCGAGCTTCTCGACGTCGTAGTTGGTCGGATCGGCGATCGCGGCCTCGTCCAGCATGTGAATCAGCTCGGCGAACGACTCCGCCCGCCCGTTGTGCGGCGTGGCCGAGGCGAGGATCAGCGCGTCGGTCTTGCGGGCGAGCAGCCGGGCCAGCTCATTGTTCTGGGTGCCCCGGTTGACCAGGTTGTGCGACTCGTCGATGACGACGGCGTCCCAGCCGGTCTGCTCCAGGTGATGGGCGTAGACGGCGCTCTTCAGCGTGTCTACCGAGATGATCGCCCGCTTGAAATACGCGAACGGGTTCCGGCCCGCCGGGATCTCCCTCTGCACCCGCTGGATGCCGGTCGAGTCCAGCCGGACCAGCGGGATCGCGAACCGCGTCCACAGCTCCCGCTGGAACTGCTCCAGGATGTGCTGCGGCGTCACCACGAGGATCCGCTCACCGCGACCGCGGCGGATCAGCTCGGCCAGCAGGATGCCGATCTCCAGGGTCTTACCCAGGCCCACCACGTCCGCGATCAGAACCCGCGGCTGCGGGTTCTTCATTGACAGCGCTAGCTCGGCAGGACGGAGCTGATGCACCTGCGGGTGCATCAGGAACCCGTCCGCGAGCGCGAGGCCGTGTTCAGTCTGCGGCAGCGCAGTCTTGCGGAACACCGCCTCCAGGAACAACCGGGCCCGCCGGTGATTCGCCGAGTCGTCCGCCACCAGCTTCGTCTCGCGCGGATCGAGGATCCGGATGTCGTCGAGGCTCTGGTAGAAGACGGCCTCCACACCGCGGACAAACGGTGACACCCCGGTCACCTCTATCATCCACTTGTCGCGGCGGGTGAACGTGCTCTTACGTACGAGCCACTGCTCATCGCGCACCAGAACCTGCGACCCCGGCGGAAAACCGGCCGGCACCTGTCCCTCACTGATCGCGGTCTCGGCTTCGACGCTCACCCTTTGCCCCGCTCCTTGATCTGTTCTCTGACCGCCCTACACCCTGCTACAGGGTCGGTTGGGCTGCGTAGGCGGCTCGCAACTCCGCCGCTACCCGGCTGGATGCCGGTGGCCGTGCCGCTCGCTTCCGAGGCGGAACCGGCGGCTCAGGTGCCTCGGGCTTCTCTGGCGTCTCTGCTTCTACGGGCTTGGGAGCCGCCGGAGGTACATCGAGCGGCCCGTCCGCGTCGGAGTCGCCCCGACCGCTCAACTCGTCGAGCCTCGCCTCGATCGACGGCGACGGCACCTGGCCCGTACGCAGATCCGGATGGCGGCCCGCAGTTCGGCCGATGAGCGCCAGCCGTGCGTCAGCCGGACTGATCGACGCATCCTCCAGCAGCTCGGCGCAGGCGGCAGCCACCTCGGGAATCGTCGGACGCTCATCCGCTTCGAAGGCGAGCATCCGCCGCAGCAGCGGAAGCAGGCGCCTGGGGACTCCGGTCAAGTCCGGTTCGATCTCCGGGTTCGTGATCTGCCAGATGATCGCCTGCCAGGTCGGCCCGTCGTAAGGGAAATGCTCGGCCGCCGCGTATAGCAGCACCGTGCCCAGCGCGTAGATGTCAGCCGCCGCGGTGACCCGGGGGTTCCCGGCAGCCTGCTCGGGCGGCATGCAGTGCACCGAGCCGATGACCATCCCGCTGGTCGACAGCGAGTCATGAGTCGACGAGGCGTCAACGAACGCCGCCAGCCCGAAGTCGATGATCATCGGACCGTCGGCGCCGAGGATCACGTTCTGCGGCTTCAAGTCCCGGTGCAGCAGGCCGGATCCGTGTACCGCTTCCAGGCCCTCTACGACAAGCGCGCCGAGGCTGGCCACCAGAGGGACCGGTAGCACTTCGTGCTCCTGGACATACTCCTTGAGGGTGTAACCCGGGACGTACTCCATCGCCAGCCAGGGACGATCCGCGTACGGGTCAGCCTCCAGAAACCGGGCGATACGATTCGTGCCGATCACGGTACGGGCGATCGCCGCCTCACGTTCGAATCGTGCCCGGGTGACCGGATCCAGCCGGTCGCTGCGGATCACCTTCACGGCCACCGGTGAGCCCGCTGACGAGTAGGCGAGGAACACCTCACCCATGCCGCCCCTGCCGAGTCTTCGGCTGACCGCGTACCGGCCGATGCGCGACGGCAGCTCACTCATTCGACGTTCGTCGTCCTTCCGCCCACCGTGCAACCGAATCCACTTCGGTCACAGTGTGCCGAAACAGCACACAGACCGCGAGCAACGACGCGCTACGTGCCCGAACGGCGACGTCATGGTGACTGAACGGCCGAATTTGGAGCGGCCTCGACTCGATCCGGACTGCCTGTCTCTGCGCCCTCCTCTGGCGCGGCGGCTAAGAGGGCAGCAGGCCTGCGCTCGGGAAGCGCCACGAGATCCGGCAATTCAATCGGATCGACGTTCGTAGACCGATCCGGCATCATTAGCGAATGCGAGTTGCCCTGGACACCAACATTTGGAGCTACCTGGCCGACTCCGGCGAGGTAGCCAAATTTGATGCCCGCGCCGCAGCGGCGGGCCTGCGGATCGTGACGCCGCCGAGCATCCTGCTCGAGGTTCTTTACACGCGTGACCTCGGACGTCGCATGGCTATAGTCGACGCGCTATGTAGTGGTCGACGGCTTCGGCCACCGACTGAGGCTCAGGCGATGTGCGAGGAGGTAATTGCCGAGATCCGCAGATTGCACCCGGAGTGGTTACGGCGGATGCCCGACACCGCAGAAGTGGCTAGTCTCAACAGCTTCTGGACTAAGCGCATATGGCGCGAGGCCCGTCATCGGGCGAGCGTAACTCGAGTTGACGGCGCTGAGAGAAGCCACCAAGACCTCATCACCAGAAATCAGCGAACGAACGCATCGAATGCAAAGGCTGAGGCTTTCGACATCCTCGATCTCAATGCTCTTGTGGCTAGCCCTCAGCCTGGCGACGCACTCAAAGGCAGGGGATGGCGCGACGAGCGCCCGGTCGCACTATGGAGAGCCGAAAATGCGGTGCTGTACTGGTACCAGGTGATAGTTGTAGGCTCTCGGGCGATCGTGACGAAGGAAGATTCTACTTTCACAGACTGGGTTGGCGCTTACGTTGACCTTCGCGAGCTGAGGCGGCACGAGGATGAGTTTTTTGCTATGTGGCTCTATGACGTTAACGCAAAAGCCGTGCTTCGGAACTGGGTAGCTTGGGCGATCGTTTGGGCGCAGATGCAACGCAAAGTCGAGCAGTCCGGCGCGATAGACGCGCAGCACAGCGCATATTTGTGTGATTGCGATGTCTTTCTTACAGCGGATAAGCGTTTCGCGCACGCACTAAACATTGTCGCGGATCAGGCGCCCGCTCCCGTCGCAACCACCCGGCTCGTTTCTGCAGGATCCCCCGAAATCGTCGAGTCAATTTTCGCTGCACTTACCTGAGGTTCACCTGTCCGTGAAGTGTTAAGCTGCTGACCCGCCGAACATATCAAGCATCTGCGTGATAGAAGCGCCAACGACGTTGCCGAAACGGCAGGCAGGGGGCATGCGGTCGGGGCTACTCAGGTAGTTAAGAAATGATGATCAGGGATGATACTTTGTGGTGCTCCGGTGTTGCTCGGACGTTTGACGATGGCCCAGCACCAACGCAGACGTTCCAGTCCGGCGTGTCTGATGGACGCGAAACTGATCCCTGACGCGTGGATCAGGGAGGACGCAGCGCCCCTTAACCGGACGGCTGGCCTAGGAAGCAGCGCGATACGCGACTCACCGGGAAGTAGGCTGCGGAGCCAACTACAGATGAGTAGGTCGGAAGTCGACTCACGCCAACCGTCGACCGCTCGACCCACGGAGCGCGCGTCGAGCGAACGCTTGATTCGGTAACGCCCGCGATTGGCGTTTCTGCAGCTGACGCCCGAACGAACCACGGGGCGTCCACATTAGGAAACCGATGCTTTATCCCTAGCTACGAGGGCCTGCGGCCCACATGTTACCTAGCTGGGGATACCCACGAGTGCCCGGGCGTCCCCTGGGGGCCCCTCAGCGCCACCTGGTCCACCGGAGGTTTCCGTGACTGGTCGGAGGACGTGCGGAGCAAGTTTCGCGTATACGCAGCCCGGCGTGCCCGGTGACCGCGCATGAGTTGCCCGGCACGTGCTTCCGCGGTCGCCCTTCTCGCATCAAAAGAGAACGTCGACCCACCCGCATTTCGAACGCGAATGACCCCGCAGATCGAAAGTGAGTAGCCGCGCAGATCGAATACTGCAGGTAGCATGAGGTGTGCCCACACCGCACCTCGTCCCCCGTCGCGTCGCTGGACAGGTGGGTGCTGCTCTGGCTGACACCCGTGTCGTACTGATCAGCGGGGCCCGCCAGGCCGGCAAGAGCACCCTAGTCCGCATCGTCGCCGGCGATCGCCTCGCCGAGCGCCGCGACCTAGACCGAGCCCAAGACCGAGCCGCCGCAACCGCCGACCCCGTCGGATTCGTCGACTCCCCTGAGCTCCTGGTCATCGACGAGATCCAACGCGCCCCGGAGCTGCTGCTGGCGATCAAGGCCGCCGTCGACGAAGACCCCCGCCCCGGCCGCTACCTGCTCACCGGCTCGTCGCGACTGTTCGGCATGGTCGCCGCCCCCGACGCGTTGCCCGGCCGAATGGAAACCGTCGAGCTCTGGCCGTTCTCCCAAGGCGAGATCGACAACGAGCCGGACGGCTTCATCGATGCCATCTTCGCGCTCGGCCCCAGCCTGCGACACGAATCAACGGTGACCCGGGCCGACTACGCGGCCAGAATCGTTCGGGGCGGCCTGCCCGAAGCGACAACCCGAGACGACGCGCGCCGCCGCCAGCGGTTCTTCGATGCGTACGTTCAGGCGCTCGTCGACCGCGATGTCCGGCAGCTCTCCGACATTCAGCACAAGGGCCAGTTACGCAAACTGGTCCGCCTGCTCGCCGCCAGGTCCGCGACCATCATCTCCGCCAACTCCCTGGAGTCCGCGCTAGGACTGAGCCGGCCGACGGTGGCGCGTTACCTTCAGGCGCTGGAGGAGATCTTCCTGGTCAAGCGGATCCCGGGCTGGTCGCGCAATCTCGGCACCCGAGCGACCGCAGCCGCCAAATTGGTCTTCGTCGACTCGGGCATCGCCGCCAATGAACTCGCCACTGATGCCCGCGCTCTGCTCAGGCCGGGGGCGCCGTTCGGTCCGCTGCTCGAATCGTTCGTTCTCTCCGAGCTGTCCCGCCAGCTCACCTGGTCCGAGCAGCAAGCCGACCTCTCCCACTACCGCGACCAGAACAAGTACGAAGTCGACGCCGTACTCGAGAACAGATCCGGCCAGGTCGTCGGCATCGAGGTCAAAGCCGCCACCTCTGTCGGTCTCGACGACTTCCGCGGGCTACGCCGGCTGGCCGACCGCCTCGGCGACGACTTCATCGCCGGCATCGTCCTCTACACCGGCACTTCCACCCTGCCCTTCGGGGACAAGCTCCGCGCTATGCCGGTCAGCGCCCTGTGGCAGGTCCCCGCGCCAGCCTGACCTGTCCGGGAAACGCGAAGGCGGCAGCACCGAAGTGCCGCCGCCTCCCCCGATTCGACCTCAGCGGTTCCAGCGCGCCGCGGCCAAAGTGTCGCGGAGCGTGTAATACGCCGGCTTACGCTCGAAGTTGTTGCCCATCACCGTCGCGGCGCCTTCCGAAGGGAAGAACACCGGCACCCACGAGTACTTGTCGGTGAAGCCCCAGATGGTGAACGAGTTGCAGTCCTCAACCGCGAGACAAGCGTCCAGGACGGTCTTGTAGTACGCGGCCTGCGTCTGCAACTGCTCGGCAGTCGGCACACCACCCTCAGGCAGATCCATGCGCACGTCGAGCTCGGTGATCGCCGTGTGCAGACCGAGGTCGTCGAAGCGCTGCAGCACACCCTGCAGCTGGTCCGGCGCGCCGTACCGCGTGCTCAAATGGGCCTGGGACGCAAAGCCATGCAGCGGCACGCGGTCGGCCAGCAGCTGCTTGGCCAGCGCCTCGTACGCGTCGACCTTCACGCCCGGCCACTCCACGCCGTAGTCGTTCAGGAACAGCTGGGCCTTGGGGTCGGCCCGGTGCGCCCAGCGGAACGCGTCGGCCACGATGCCCGGGCCGAGATCGCGGATGAAGATGTTCTCCTGGCGGTACTCGCCGTTCTCGTTGAAGATCTCGTTGGCGACGTCCCACTGCTGGATCTTGCCGCGGTAGCGGCCGACCACCGTGGTGATGTGGTCCTTGAGAATCGCGCGCAGCTCGGCCTTGGTGAACTCGCCCTCCGCCAGCCACGCCGGGTTCTGGCTGTGCCAGAGCAGCGTGTGGCCGCGGACGACCTGGCCGTGCTGCCGCGCGAACTTGACGATCGCGTCGGCCGGGCCGAAGTTGTACTTGCGGCGCTCGGGGTGGATGAACTCCCACTTCATCTGGTTCTCGGGAGAGACCGAGTTGAATTCCCGGGCCAGGACCTTCCGGTACGGCTTGTCGAAAGTGAACGGGTCCGGGTAGTCCTGCTCGAGGTGGTGACCGCCACCGGCCACCGCGGTCCCGATGCGCAGGTCACGCGGCGCCGCCCAGCGCAGCGGCAGATTCCGCAGGCCGGGGTGACGGTCCACGACGGACGAGCCGCCGGTTGCCTTCGTACTTGCCTGCGCCGGCTGGATGCCGGGGCCGATCAGTGCCGAGGTGGCGAGGACGGCCACGGCGACACGGTATGCCTTTCTCAAGATCACTCCTTTGAGGGGCGTCGGCCCGCCGCACACATCAGCTCGATGCCGAAACTTTCGGGGCGGACAGACCGGAAGACCCTCGTACGCTAAGCCGAACGAACAGCCTTCGTCAATGTTTCAGCTTCATGAACGACCGGACTTCAAGCATCCCAACCAGGGCATCTCGTCCCGGAACTGACGAGTCAGACAGGCCGGATGGCTACCGAACAAGTTCCGTAAGTTTCGACGCTGAGAGGAGCCCGAACACAGTGCTGGCCGGGGGCGTCCCGAGGATCTCGGGGCGCCGCCCGGCCAGCAATACTGAATGCGCGAACGTCTAGCTTTCCACCATGCCGATCATGCGCGGTATGTCGCGGATGAATCGCGCATCGTGCTCATCCGGCGTACCGTCGGCGACCCTTTCGATCAGTTCCAGGAATTCGTCCCGGTCCGATCCCGCGTATTGCAGGAGCGCATGTGACATGTTCTCCAGGGCGCGTTCCCCGGAGTCCGGGTCGACCTCGTCGTCACCCGATTCTTCCAGGAACATCATCGCGGCTGCGATGGCCTTGACCAGGGGTTCGCAGTTCATCTAGGGCGCCAATCTGACGGCGATATTGGAGATGCCGGCGTACGTCATGAATCTGTTCGCGGCCGCGACCGCATCCGGGGTCGGCAGTTCCCACACCGCCTGATAGCCATTATAGGCAGCGGTCCCGGCCTGCCTGCGGGCCTGATCGACGGCCTTGGCGGTGAATCGCGGATTGAGCTTGCGGTCGATGATCTCGTTGCCGTTGATGCCGTCGAACTTCGCCGTCACCGGGGTGCCGCCGAGTCCGGGCATCTCCAGTTGCGGCGCCATCGACCGGCCGGTGGCCACGTTGGACCGGGCTCCGGCCACGCCCGACTGGTAGTCGTAGGCCTCCGACGGCATGCCGCGCCGGCCGGCCCGCAGGTCGCCGCCCTCGTCCACCCAGGTGACGTCGTCGCCGCAGTTGTGGACCAGGACCTGCTCGTCGCCGGCCACCACGTAGTACGTGTGGGTGCCGCTGACCGTGAGGTTGTAGACGGTGGTGCTGGTGGTGGTCGGTTCCCCGACGAGCGCGACGCTGACCTCGGCGCCGGATTCGTCCCGGAGGGTGTCGCCGGTGGTGAGTTCGGCCGCCGGGATCCAGCCTCGGTCGGGGCTGTAGAACTTGTGTCCCGCAGTCGCGGTGATGACCGACGGCGGTCCGCCGCCACCGGAACCAGCACCCACCAGGGTGAGGTCGATGAGGTCCTTGTCGCCGGTGCCCTCCACGGTGGCGGTCACCTGCTGCGGCTCGGTCACGCCGGTCACCGGGTCGGTGGCGGTGACCGTGTCGCCCGGCTGCAGCTTCTCGATCGGCTTGCTGCTGCCGTCAGCCAGCAGCACCAGGGTGCCGGCGGCGAACGAGTTCGACGCCAGACGCGTCTTGTTGCCCTGGGCTATCTTGCAGCTCTCGCCGGCCGACGATTCCTTCTTCTTCGCCTGTTTGGCGTTGTCGGCCGCCTTCTGCGAGGTCGCTTTCGCCTTGCCGCCGGCGTCCTTGGCGCCCTTCGCCGCCTGCGCCGCCTCGTCGGCGTACTTCTTGCTGTCAGCGGCTTCGTCCGCTGTCTGGGTCGCCTTCTTGATGTAGCGCGGGATGCTCGACAGCGCGTTCTTGGCCGATTTCAGCCGGCTGTACGCGTCGATGAGGCGACGACCGACGCCGATGGCCTTGATCGCCACCTTGGCCGCCTTGAACATCTTGCCCCAGGGCACCGCCTGCAGTGCGGTGGAGACACAAGCGACGATGTCGCCCTCGGTGATGCACTTCTTGGCGTCGTTGAAGCCGACCAGGTCGAGGATCAGATTGACGATCTCGTCGCCGATCTGCTTCACGAAGCCCTCGGCCTCGTCGACGATCTTCTTCGAGTTCAGCCAGTCCGGGTTGTCGGTCGCCTGCTCGCCCTCGCCGGCGGCCGGGGTGTTGGCGTCCGCGGTCCCCTGGCAGGCCGCCGGATTGTTGGCGCAGGCCATCGACGAGTAGTAGTCGACGTACGCCTGGGTCATCCCGTTGCCGTCCGGATCGCCCCCGGTGGGGTCGGTCAGCACGGTCGGACGGGCATTGGTGTACGAGTACGTCGACACAGCCTGATCGGTGGCGGGCTGGGCGACCGGGTCCGCCGAGGCGAAGCGGCCGGTGCCCGGGTCGTAGCTGCGCGCACCCATCGCGTACCGGTCGCCCTGACTGACGTCCTGGTACGTCCCGGCGTACTGCATCGGGTTGGCCGGCGCGTCCTCGGCGACCTTGGTGCCGCCCTGGGTGAGGCCGGTGCCGCGGGCGACGCCGAACGCGTCGTAGTCGTAACTCCATTCCGGTGCTCCGGACGGCGAGACGACACCCGCCACACCGCCGAGCCAGTCGCGCAGGTACGAGTGCGCGGCCATCCCGTCGGCGGACGGCACTATCAGGGCGAGTGGCTGCCCGGACGGGTCGTACAGGTAATCGCGTCCCACCGTGCCGGCGGCGTCGGTCTGCCGCTCCTGGGCCAGCACCGGCCGGCCGGCGTTGACGTCCCAGTTCCAGGTCTGCGTGACCGCGCCCGCGCCGGAACCGGTGACCGCCTTGATCCGGTTGCCCGTGGCGTCGTACGTGTAATTCGTGGTTTTGCTGCCGACGGTCGCCGACGTCATGGTGTGGTCCAGCGCGTACGTGAACCGGTCCGACCCGGCCTCGGTCTGGTTGCCCTCGAGGTCGTACGCGAACGAGCGGGTGCTCGAGCGGCTGCCCGTGACGTTCTCGCGGGTCAGCTGGTCGGCACCGTCGTACGTGTAACTGGTCGTGGTGTTCTCGCCCGGAGCGACCCGGGTCTTGGTCTTGCGGTTGCCGACCAGGTCGTAGGTGTAGTCGGTCCGGTCGGCGACCGCGCCGGCGCAGGTCTGCGCGCCGAAGCACTCGGCGGTCAACCGGTTGGCCGCGTCGTACGTGTAGGCGGTGGCCTCGGTGACCGTCGGCCGGCCGGGCTCGCCGTCGGTCTCGACGACCCGGGTCGGGTTGCCGACCTTGTCGAGGGTGAGGTCGAACGCGGACAGCGTGGTGTCGCTCTTGGCCGCGGCGATCCGGGTCATCCGGCCGGCGCGGTCGTACTCCCGGCTCTCCGAGACGCCGGTGGACTGCGGGTAGGTGATCCCGGTCAGGTGGTCCGCGACGTCGTACGAGAAGCCGTACTCCGCACTGCTCCCGCCGCGGGTGGCCGTGAGCGAACGCACCCGGTCTCCGGCGTCGTACGTGGCGCCGATCCGCGTGCCGTCCGGGTAGGTCCGTGCGGTCACCCGGTCGGTGCTGTCGTACTCGTACTTGAACGTCTCCGACCCGCGGCTCACCGACGTGAGCCGGTCGGTGACGTCGTAGACGTACGACTGCACGCCGCCCGGATCCGCGGCGCTGACCACCCGGTTCTTCGCGTCGTAGCCGAACGAGTAGGTGACCCCGTCGGCGCCGAGCTGCTTGCTGGTCAGCCGGCCCAGGTTGTCGTACGCGTAGAACAGGGACCGCGCCGGCCGGTTCGGGTCCGGTCGTCCCTCCTCGACGATGCGGGCGGTGACCTCCTGGATGACGTTGGAGTCGGCGTCGTAGACGTACTCGCGGCGACGGCCGATCGGGTCGGTGGTCACGGTGGTGCGCCCGGCCCGGTCGTACTCGGTTGAGGCGGTACGGCCGAGCGGATCGGTCCGCTTGATCACCTGACCGTTGGCGTTGTAGCCGTAGACCAGGCCCTGCCCGTTGGTTGCGTCCGGGCCGATGACCGTGGCGAGCCGGTCGGCGGCGTCGTAGGTGAAGCGGGTGGTCTTGCCGTTGGCGTCGGTCTGCGCCGTAGGCCGGTTGACCCCGTCGTAGTCGACCTTGGTGACGTTGCCCAGCGGGTCGGTCACGGCCTCCGGGTTGCCGGCGCGGTCGTAGGCGTACCGGGTGGTGAAGTTGTCGGGGTCGGCGCCGGAGACGTTGCCGCGCGGCTCGGTGACGGCGACGACGCGGCCGTCGTCGTCGTACCGGGTGGTGATCACACCGCCGGTCGGGGTGGTCTGGCGGACCGGGTTGCCCGCGTCGTCGTATTGGATGCCGGCCGCGCCCGCGGCGGGCCCGGAGCTTCCGGTACGGCGGTTCGCCTCGTCATAGGTGTTGGTCAGCTCTTCGCCGCGCTCGTTGGTCATCGAGACGACGTTGCCGTTGTTGTCGTAGCCGACCGTGGTGCCCTGCTTGAACTGGTCGCGCTGGGTGGTCGGGCGGTCCAGGGCGTCGAAGGCGGTGTCCACCTCGACCCGCTGACCGTCGGAGCCGTACGGCCGGTCGGCGCGGATCAGGTTGCCGTTGTAGTCGTAGTGGAAAACCGCGGTGAACAGGGCGGCCCGCGGCGGGTCCGCGTTGCCGCGTGGCGAGGTCTCGGTCGCCACCCGGCCGTTGCCGTCGTACGTCCAGGAGGTCTTGTTGGCCTCGCCGTCGGTCACCGAGGCGCGCCGCCCACCCGGCGTGTACGTCGTCGCGGAGACGTTGCCGATCGGGTCCTTGGCCTCGATGACCCGGCTCGCCTTGTCGTAGGTGAAGCGGGTCGAGTTGCTCAGCGGGTCGGTGGTGACGACCACGTTGCCGAGCTCGTCGTAGACCGTGCGGGACGGCTGGGCCTTGCCCGGCTGCCACACCTCGGTGATCTGGCTCTGCTCGTTGTAGACGTACCGCGTGCGGTAGGCGTCCTTGTTGCCCCCGGCGACGGTGCCGCGCGGGTCGACCACCGAGGCGAGGCGGCCGGTGCCGTCGTACGTCATCTCGGTGCGCCGGCCGGTCGGGGCGATCTCCGCCGTACGGTTGCCGTGGGTGTCGTACTCGTAGCGGGTGACCTTGCCGCGCGGGTCGGTCCGGGAGACGAGCTGACCCTTGGTGTCGTACGCGTACTCGTACCCGGTGTCCTGCCTCGGGCTCTTCTGCCCGACCATCTCGTTGAACTCGTTGTACTTGTAGTCCCAGTCGTTCTTGCGACCGTCGGTGTACTTCGTCAGGTTGCTGCGGTCGTCGAACTTGCTGGCCTCGGTGAAGGCGAACGGCTCCGGCGCGGTCCGGGCGACCGGGTTGCCGCTGTCGTCGAACCGGGTCTCCTCCTGGTTGCCCTTCGGGTCGACGACCAGGCTCTTGTTCAGCTTGCCGGTGTACCGGTGGTTGACGGTGTCGTTGCCGGCGTTCTGGCTGTAGAGCAGCACGTTGTTGCGGTAGCCGTCGACGACCGCCACGCCGTCCGGGTCGGTGGTGCGGGCGACCTGCTGGCCGGCGTCCCACCGGAACTCGGTGCGCGCATTCTCCGGGTCCAGTTGCTCGGTGATCCGGCCGGCGGCGTCGTAGGTGTTGCGGATCAGCTTGTTGCCGCGGGCGTCGGTGATGTCGTTGAGCCGGCCGCCGGCGTCGTAGCCGTAGGTGGTGACGTTGCGGCGCGGATCCTGGACCTTGAGCAGGCGCCCGTTCTGGTAGTCGAACTGGGTCGACCGGCCGTCCGGCAGCGTGATCTTCGTGACGAGCCGCAGATCGGTACGGGACTCGAAGCGCACCACGCGACCGCTGGCATCGGTGACGGTGTTGAGGAGCCCGTCGGCGGTGTACGCGAACGTCACGCCGGAGCCGCGCGCGTTCTTGATGGAGAGCAGCTGACCGGTGGCGTTGAACCGCAGCACCCGCCGGTCCGGCGGCACCAGCTGCCAGCCGCCGTCCACCTTGGACAGGCCGGCGCGGACACCGGCCGGCCGGTCGTACGACCCGTCGGCGTTCGCGGTGTAGACCGCCTCCGAGCCGTCCTCCGCCCGCACCCGCACCGCGCCGTTGTCGGCGGCGATGATCCTGATGTCGTACGAGGAGCTCCAGCCCGGCCCGAACATGCCGGTGGCCGGGTTGCCGGACGAGTAGTAGCGCGCGTGGTTGAACGGGATGCCGTACGACGGCATCACGAAGTCCTTCTCCACCCGCAGGTAGGCGCCGGTCGCCGTGTTCACCGTCGCGCCGCGCAGAGCCTGCGCGGTCACTGTCGGGCCGAGCACCGTGGCGCAGCCGCAGCCGGTGGCCTGCCCGGCGGGCAGCGCCGGCACGTCGTCGGTCTTGCGCGGCTTGGCCTGCGCCGACGCTGCGCTGGTCAGCTCCGTGCCGTCCGGCGCGACCTCGGTGATCGTCACCGTGTAGGCCCGTGCCGGGTCGAGCACCCAGCCGTCCGCGGCACCGAAGCTGCGGCACAGCAGAGCCGGGCTGTAGCACCGGCTCAGGTCGGCCTTGCCGAGCTCGGCGGATCGCTGCTCGGCGCCGGACTCGACGTCGGTGACGGTCGCGAACCAGCGGCCCCACGACGTCGGATCACCGTCGTCGACGACGGCGTCCCAGTACACGACGAGCGAGGTGTCGCCGAGCAGGAAGCCCGGGCGGGCGATCGGCCGGCCCGGCAACTCCGCCTGCCGGGCGGCCACCACCCGCGCGGCCGCGATCGCCTTGGCCCGCCGTTGGGCCTTCTCGGTTGTGGTCGGCACCCGGACCTTGCCGTCGGCCTCGACCGCGGGCGGCACCGGAGGCGCCTGCTTACCGGCGGGCAGGCCGTGATTCTTGGTCGCCGTGGTCGGCAGCGGGCTGTTGACCGGGCCCGCACCCGGCGTCGCCGACGGCGCGGCCGAGGCCCGCGCGGATGGCAGGACGAAGAGGAAAGAAATGACGAGTGCCCAGATCAGGGCATGGCTGAGCAGCCGGAACCGGCTGGAAACGCGCACGATGCACTCCCCCGTGGAGATGGCGTTGCAGTCCGCGAACACCATCACGCATCGATCTTGATCGACACATCCACCGAACGGTCCATGATGGGAGCGCTCCCAAAATGTGGTCGGTCGGTGCCCGATCCCTGAGCCGCCGGGTCGGGCTCAGTACTCGTTCTTGATGACGAAGTAGGAACCGCGGATGGTGCCGGCGAGCTTCGACTTCTGCCGGGCGAACTTGAACGACCCGAGCTCCTCCGGAACGTCCATGCCGTCGGAGAGCTTGAAGCCGACCGCCCGCTTCCCGCCGTCGTCGATCGTGTACATCACGTTGATGGACAGGCCGTTCTCGTAGAAGACGTAGGCCATCCGGATGTTCTCGACCTGAAAGGCCGTCGCCTCGAGCGGCGGGGAAGAGATGACGAGGCCGCGTTCCTCCTCGAGGATGCGGTGCACCCAGGCGATGGTCGACTGGGCTTCGCTGGCGGGCTCCACCGTGAAGGTGTGGCCATACTTGTTCTTGAAATAGCGGGCCTCGTTGGCCCGCAGACCGGCCAGCGCATCCGCAACCGGCGACGACTCCAGGCCGACGGTCGAAACGGTGCCGAAGTCCACCGCATAAGACATGACAGATCCTCCGCGTGTCGGCTCGTCCACATCCGGCCGGGATCAGCGTAGCGGTGTGCGTGGTCGTTCAAGGTAAGGTTCGCTGCCATCGCGGTGATCTCGGGGGACGACTTGCATTTCGTTACCGCGGCCATGCTGGCCGCCTCATTCATCACCACACCCGCCTTCGCCGCCGACCGGCCGCCGAAGGTCTTCGCACGGGCCGCACAGCACTACGTTGCCGGCGTCACGCCGGTGACCTTCCAGCCGGCCCAGGGCGAGGACATGTCCGCCGTCACCAGCCTGACGCTGCTCGCCGACGGCAAAGAGGTCGGCGTGGACACCGCCGCGCCGTGGAACGTCGACTGGGACACCACCGGCTTCGACGGCCTCGTGCTGCTCAGCACCCGCGCCACCACGGCAAGCGGCACGCAGACGACGGACGGCTACCAGGTCACGGTGGACAACAGAGCGCCGACCGGGCTGACCGTCCGCTTCCCCCGTCGGAACGGTTACATCGGCCAGGGCGGCGAACTGGCCGTGTATGCGACCGACAACATCTACGTCATCGGCTCCGAGCTGCTCGTCGGCGGCGCGGTGGTCTCGTCGAAGGACCTCACCGGCGGCGGCAACCTCGACCTCCGCTGGAACGTCAAGGTCCCGAACGGCAAAACCCCCATGACAGTCCGGGTACGCGACCAGGCGGGCAACGTGACGGCGCTGACCAGGACGGTAACCGTCGACAACGACCGGCCCGCGATCGCCGGCAGCACCACCGCAGGTAGTGCGGTTCGGGGCACCTTCAAAGTCACCCTCAGCGGCTACAAGGACGCCAGCCCGTTCGCCGCGTTCGAGGCTTCATTGGACACGCCACGGCAACTCCGCTCGTACAGCGAGGCGAACTCCCGCGCGGTCACCATCGACAGCCGCGAGGTACCGAACGGCAAGTACACCCTCGGATGGCACGCCGTCGACGCGGCCGGCAACGAGGCGGTCCTGAAGCGGTCCCTCACCGTGGACAACAAGGCCCCCACGGTGTCGATCACCAAGGCGCCGAAGAACAAGGCAAAGGTCAAGAAGAAGTTCACGGTCACCGCCAAGGCGAGCGACACGTACGGGATCGCCAAGGTGCAGCTGCTGATCAACGGCAAGGTCGTGCAGACGGACACGAAAGCCGGCTACTCGTTCACGATCAACCCGAAGAGGTACGGCAAGAAGTTCACCGTGCGGGTCCGGGCGTACGACAAGGCCGGCAACGCCACAAACAGCGCCACCCGAACGTACAAGCGCTAGTCAGTTCTGGGTCTTGGGGGTGAGCAGGTAGTCGTCAGCCTCGGGACTCCACTTGAGGTCGACCGCGTTGCTCGTCGCTGCTGCTTTGCAGAACTGGAGGAAGCTTCGATATCCCAGCTTCTTCTCGCTGAAGTCCGGCGCCACCTTGCGCACCTGGTTCTTCAGGCCTGACAGCGCCGCGGCGCCGGTGCTTCCCGCCAGGTCGGAGACCACACCGCGGAGCAGCGCGAATGCCGCCTCCCGGTCCCCGTGCTCCGGCAGCGCCACCTCCGGATCGCCCTTGGCCGAGCCGCCGCCGATCAGCTCGACCACGTTGTGTCCGGCCAGGTAGCGCAGCATTTCCCCGAACGCCCGGAAGCCGTAGTCCGCCTCGTTGAAAGTCGGGTCCTTCCGGAGCAGCGTCCGCTTGAGCGTCGATGCAGTCACCGTCCCGCTGGAACTGCGCTGCAGCCCAGCCACCGTCTGCGCGACCAGGGCAGACAGCGTTTCCACGTCCCGTACCGGCTCGCTCGGTGCCGGCTGCGGCTCCTGGACCACCACCGCCGGGATCTCCACGCCCTCGAGACGGTCGTAGTAGAGGAACTCGTCGCACGCCGGGGGCAGCAGCTTCGAGGTGGATCTCTCGACCCCCACCCCGATCACCCGCTTGTTGAGCTCGCGCAACTTGTGCACCAGTGGAGTGAAATCGCTGTCGCCCGTGCACAGCACGAACGTCGAGATGTACGACCGCTCGAAGGCCACCTCCAGCGCGTCCACCACCATCTTGATGTCCGCGGCGTTCTTGCGGGAGGCGCCCATCCGCTGCGGGATGTCGATGAGTTCGACGTGTGAGCGGGTCAGCATGCGGCGGTCCTCGTCGAAGTACGACCAGTCCGCGTACGCCCGGCGGACCACCACCCGGCCGCGCTCGGCGAGTGCGTCGGCCACCGGCTTCAGTTCGAAGGACATGCCGCCCAGGTGGTCACGGGCGCTGATGGCCAGGTTCTCGTAGTCCAGGAACATCGCGATGCGCTCTTCGTGATCCACCCGGTCAGCGTACGCATGCCGGAGAGCCCCGCGGACGAAGCGTGAGAGGATCCCGCCCATGGAAAACGACCGGCTCGCCCTCGCGCAGGACCGTACGACCGCCGCCGCGACGCTTTACGAGCTGGCCTCCGACCCCTCCGTTCAGGTCCGCGCCGCCGTCGCCGCCCGGCCGGACGCGCCGGCGGAGGCGCTGCGGCCGCTCGCCCGTGATCGTGACCGCACCGTCCGGCAGGCGGTCGCCGGGAATCCGGCCACCAGCCAGGGCAACCTGCTGCGCCTCGTCGGCGACGCCGACCGGTGGGTGCGCTGGGCGGTCGCGGCCAACCCGTCGTGCGATGCCCGGGTACGCCAGGTGATGGTGAAGGCCCAGGACAAGGAGTTGCGCGGCCTGCTCGCCGAGATGGGTGAGCTCGAGCCCGAGCTGGCCGCCATCCTCGTCAAGGACGCCTCGCCCGAGGTGCGGGAGCGGCTGGCCAGTCACACCTATGACCCGGACGTCATCGCCGCTCTCCTCCAGGACCGGACCGTCCGGGTGCGCAAGGGTCTCGCGATCAACGAGCAGACCACCGCCGAGCACCGGCACGCCCTGGCCCAGGACTCGTCGCCCGACGTCCGCGCCGCGCTGGTCCGGGCGTTGCCGCTGGACGAGGCCGACCTGCAGGCCCTGGTCAACGACCGGTCGGTGGAGGTCCGGCGTTCGCTGGCCACGTCGGCCGTCACCCCGCAGCACATCCGGCAGGCGCTGGAGAACGACGCCGACGAGACGGTGGCCGAAGATGCCCGCCGCTATCAGGCCACCGCCGCGCCGGTGACGGCTCCCCGCCCCGGGAGCCGCCGGCCGGTCGGCAAGCGTTTCCCGGGCCGGGCCGGCCGCTGATCAGCCGGCGGTGAGCTGGAGTGCTCCCCGCAGCAGGGCCACAGCCTGGGGCGCGACCGAAGCCTCGTCCAGCGGGCGGGCCGGGTCGGACAGCATCAGGCTCGCCGTGACGAGGTCACCGTCAGCGGCGCGGGCGAAGTAGTTGAGCGTCAGCACGCCGGGCTCCGACCCGCCCTTGAACCACACGGTCGGGAACTCCGCCGCAGGCAGGGCGACACCGCCGTCGTTGATGGTCAGAGCCGCGTTCACCGCGGGCTCGTGCTGCCGCCACAGGCCGGCGTACGCCTGGCACATGTCCACCGGCGAGCCGAACCATTCCACCTTGTCGATCATCCGCGGGTTCGGCCAAGCGGTGATCGACGTGAGCGGGACCCGGTCGAGCAGCGGCAGCATCCGTGCCCGCAGGGCCGGGCTCAGGGCGGCGTACGCCGACGCGGCGGCCGGGTAGTGCCACCCCTTGAGCGCGAAGAACTCGCGGGTGGTCAGCACCGGGGCGTTCGGCGCCGAGTTGCCGAAGCGGGTGAACTGCCGCCGCACCGCCTCCCGGCCCACCTGGTGGATCAGGTGGTCGGTGGCCGTGTTGTCGCTGATGGCGATCATGTGGTCGGCGTACTCGGCGAGGGTGTGCACGGTGCCGTCGGGCTCGTTCTGCATGACGCCCGACGGCAGTGACTTCCAGGCCGGGTTCAGCGGCAACTCGGTGTCCCAGGACAGCCGGCCGGACTTCACGGCCTCGGCGAGAGCGCCCAGCACGTACAGCTTGAAGGCGGAACCGAGTGGCCGTACCGTGTCGGGGTTTTGGCCGTGCACCAGCCGGCAGCCGGCCGGCGAGATCCGCATGGCCGCGAAGGACACCCGCGGCGCGAGGGTGCGCAGGCTGCTGTCGACGGCGGTCCAGGTGGTCGGGGCCGGGAGGTACGGGGTCAGGCGCAGTCCGGTGATCAAGCCGGACGGATTGACGGTGAGGCTGACCAGCAGAGTGCCGGCGGGGCTCGACACGAGCTGTCGCAGCTGCGTCGGTGACGACGAGATGACCGCGGCCGGCGTGAGCGGCGCCACCGGGCGCAGCGCCTCGTTCAGATCGGCGGCCAGCAGGGCCTGGTCGAGGTGCTGCGCCAACTCGTCGGCCGGCACCGGCAACCGGGCCGAAGCGTCGATCAACCAGGCGAACTGGGTCTCGGCCGGCGAAGCGGCCAGGGCGGGCGCGGCCGGCAGACCGAGCGTCAACGTCAGTGCCGCGATGACCGCGACAATTCTCCGGACCATCAGAACCCCCGGGGGTACGGGCGAGGTCAGGCCGGCCGGATGAACAGCCCGGCCACCGTCCCCTCGCGACGGAAACTCACCTGGGCTGTGCTCTGCCCGGCCTCGAAATGCATCAGGACGTCGACCACCGTGAACTCGCCGGCGGCGTGCACCACCGGATCGCCGAACCGTTCGAACGCGCCGACGCTGCCGACGACCACCGCCCACACCGAGGCGAGCGCCCGGGTGTCGAGCTCCCGCCGCATCGTCTCGTCGAAGTCGCCGCGGACCCGGTCGAACCGGGCGGCCGCGAGGTGGGTGAGCAGGTCGAGCGCCTTGTCGCCCGCGCCGGGCAGGATCCCGGCCGACATCGGCTCACCCGTACGCGGATCGACCGGCCGCCCGAACCGCTGGAACGCCGCCTGCCGCGTGGTGCCCAAGACGTCTCCGATCTCCTGCCAGGTACGGCCCTCGGCCCGGGCCCGGTCGACCGCGGCGCGCAGGGAATCCTGGGCTTCGAGCACCTGCCGGTGCACAGCCTGTACTTCCCCGAGAGTGTCGCCGACGCCCGGCGATGTCAAGGCAGAATTGACAATCTCGCGCTGCCGGCGGGCCCCGCTGCGGCACGTCGAGTTGCAAAACCGCTGCTTACGACCAGGTCCGAGGCGAGCGGGAAGCGGGTTACCGCAGTGTTCGCAATCCACAGCACGTAATGCTAATCCGTGCTGGCGCCGCACGGAATAGGCACGGAAAGATCAGGACGGGTGAGTTGCAAGATGCCGCACCAAGAGCGTGGCCACTTGCTCGGGCGCCTTCTCTGGCAGCCAGTGGGACACCCCGGCAAGCGTCTCGAACTGGTAGGGACCGTCGACGTAGCGCCCACAACGCTCGGCGGCCGCCCGGGAGATGAAGCGGTCCCCGTCGCTCCAGATGAAGAGCGTGGGCACCTCGATGTGGCCGGTCCGGTCCCCCAGCCCGAACGGTATGGCCCGGTACCAGTTGATCGCGGCCCGCACAGCAGCTTGATCGGCGGCCCTGGCGGCGTAGCGGGCCGCGCTGTCCGGGTCGAGTCCGGAGCTCCGCAGAGACGCCCGCATCGCGTCGCCGTTCCGGCGCGAGAGCATGAACTCCGGCAGCCACGGTACTTGCAGAGCGGCCATGTACCAGGAGCGCAGAAACTGGCTGCTGGAGGTGAGCGACCTCAGGAACGCCTCCGGATGGGGTACCGACAGGGCAGCCACCGAGCTCACCCGGTCGGGGTGATGGCCGGCCACGTACCAGGCCAGGGCCGCACCCCAGTCGTGGCCCACCAGATGGAAGCGTTCCGCACCGGCCGCGTCGGCCAGGGCCAGCACGTCCGCCGCGAGCCGGGCGATCGCGTACGCCCGCCGGCCCGCCGGCCTCGCACCGGCGGAGTAGCCGCGCTGGTCGGGGGCCAGCACGCGGTAGCCGGCGTCCGTCAGGGCCGGAGTCACCGCGTCCCAGCAGTGCCGGTCCTGCGGAAAGCCGTGCAGCAGCACGACCACTTCCCCCGTACCGGTGCCCGCGGCCGCGCGCGTGTCGGTCACCTCGAAGCTGAGGCCCTCGCTGGTGAAGCGTTCCATCACCGCATCCTCATGGACGGTCGCCGATACGGCCAGTCGCTGGATCAGGGCACCTCGGGCCGGCGGACGTAGGTCCACTGCTCGCCGTCCGGCGAGAGCCACAGGCTGTACTCGTTGTTGTTGGTGGGAATGGCGTAGCCGCCAGGTATCGCGTGGCCCCGGCTTCCCAGCGACGCACCCACCCGGGTGAACGTGCGGCCCTGATCGGTGCTCCGGTACGTCCCGTGCGGCCCTTCGACGATGACCGTGCGATCCCGGACCGGCAGCATCGACAACATCGGGCCGTCGAGATCGATCACCGCTCCCGCCTGCCAGGTCCGGCCGCCGTCGGTGCTGGCGTGGATGCGGACGCCGTCCTTTCGTTTCTCACTCACATACACCGTCCGGCCGTCGTCGGTGGACAGCTTCGTGCCGCCCGGCGAGATGCCGTCCGCCGATTTCGGGAGCTGACGGGTCTCCCAGCTTCGCCCGCCGTCCATGCTGACCCGGGCCACGGGCCGGCTCCGGAGCACGACGGGCCCGGTCGGCCGCGGGCTCGACAGCGGCTCGGCCTCGCTGTCCAGGGCCCAGATTCCAGCCCCCGGCGGGGTGTCGAGCACCAAGAGGTCCTGCCAGCCGCCGGACTTGGCGTAGGCGAGCCGAGCCAGGTTGCCCGTGACCGGGTCGAGGGCGACGATGGCGTTCCGCTCCGCACGAACGGGCTGCCCCGGCGGTAAGGCATCGACGTCGCGGGTCGCCGGGCGCCGCCAGGTGACGCCGCCGTCGACACTGCTCCAGTACTCCGGACGGGCGTCGTCACCAGGTTCCTTACCTTCCGCCAGCACCGTGCTGCCGTGCACCATGACGACGTCCAACGGCTGCCCAGCCGCCGGCATCGGCCGTTTGCGCCAGGAACGCCCGCGGTCGGCGCTGGCGGCCAGCATCTGCCGGCACTTCTTGCCAACGCAGTCCTGGTACGGCAGGTAGAGGTGGTCGAGGTCGCCGGCCCGCAACTCGGTGAACATTCCGGTCAACGGCTTGTCCGGCTTCGTGGGGTCGTAGGACCCCGGTGCGATCTGCTCGTAGCTCGGCTGCGGCGCCGGCCCACGTGCACCGGGCTGCGGGACCACGGTGTGCCACGGCCCCACACTGGGTGCGGGCTTCGCCGGCGTGGGCGGCCGATCGGCGGTGACGGCGAACGTCGTACCGCCGCCGGCGACCAGGCCCAGGGCGAGAAAGACCGCGCCGAACGCCCGCCGGCGGCGCCGCCGGGCAGCGCGGGCGACCACGTCGACGAAGTCCGGCTTGAAGGCGTACGCGGCCGCGGCGCCCAGGCCGGCGAAATCCATGGCGGGCCCGGTCGCGTCGGCGCCCGGGTGGAGGCGGTCGGAGTCAGGCACGGGAGTTCTCCTTGTCCGTCTCGCCGAGCTGCTCGGCGAGCGCTCGGCGCCCCCGTACGAGCCGGGTCTTCACGGTCTCGACGCTGCAGCCGAGGATGGCGGCCACCTCGGCGACGGGCCGGTCGGCGATGTGGTGCAGCACCACGGTTTCGCGGGTGGCCCGGGGCAGCCGCTGCAGCGCGGCGACGAGCGCTACGTGATCCGGCGACAGCGGTGGCGTGGTGTCGCTCCCCCGCAGCCGGCCCGAGCGGGCGATCCGGTCGAAGAGCAGGCGCCGGCGATGCCGGGAACGGGCGATGTTCATCGCCACCCGGCACAGCCAGGCCTCGGGGTTGTCGACCCCGTGCAGCCCGGCCGGCCGGGACAACGCTCTCGCGAAAGCTTCCTGTACGGCGTCCTGCGCATCGGCGAAGTCGCCGGTCATGCCGTACAGCTGGGCGACCAGCCGGCCCGCCGACGCCGCGTAGACGTCACGGAGATCCAGTTCCGGGTTCACCAAGGCACTCCCAGCCAGGTTGATGTCACCGGTACGACTCCCGGCGGGCCCGCCGGGTGACATCTTCTCCTGGCCGGCTCCTGCCCTCAGGTGCGTGCGGGATATCCGAGTAGCTCGACCAGATCACCCGTAGCGGCGGCGAAGGCTTCGTGGATGTCGTCGTCGAAATGGCTCTGCCAGTCGCCGGGCTTGCCCTTGCGGTAATGCGACGGCCGGGTCTCGTCCTCCGGGCCGCTGCGCATTCTGGAAAAGCTGTATCGTGCAAGCAGATCGGTCAGCTCGGCCGGTGGGATGACAATGCCGCAGTGCCGCATCATCCGGTCGACTTCATCGTGCTGTCGCTCCCCGGTCAGGTCTTCGTAGCGGAACAGCGGTATCGCATCCGATTCCGCGGCGGCCACCCATGAGCGCAGCGCCCGGAAAGTGCCCCGTTCGGCGTGATGATCGATGAGATACAGCAGTCCGTCCTTGAACGGCTTCTCGCGCAGCACTTCCCGCACCTGCGGGATGTCACCCATCGGCGCGTGCGAGTTCCGGGTGGAGAAGTAGCTCGAGACGACCATGTCGCGGGGGTCACGCAGGACGAAGAACACGCAGTGGCGCTCGGGTTTCGGCAGGTCATCGAAGCGCCGGCGGGAGATGAACAGGGACGAGACGATCCGGCCGGGCGGGAAGGGCTGCGGGTGCCGCCACCGGTAGGCCCGCGGGTCGTACGGCAGCAGACCGGAGTGGCGATAGACGGTCGGGTCACCGAAGAGCGCTTTCATCCATTGGCTGGCCGTCTTACGGACCGCACAGTGATAGACGTTGTCGTATTCGCTTCGGGCGACGACCGGCACCGTGAGCCGCAGCCGCGCGTTGTGCGCTTCGAGCTGCATTCGCCGGGCCGCGACACGCAGGGAATTGGGCGTGTGCTGTTTGGTGTACATCACGGCGCGGTTGATCATCGCTGACCACAATTCCCATCTGCGAAGTGGGTAAATGTCGCCCGCCCGGCGGGCCGTCGCCGCCCGCAACGCAGCCCATGATAGGGCCTGTATAGACATCCGTGATAGTGATCAACGTGCCTGATATCAATCGATGTGCGGTAGGAGGGATTCGAACCCACTCAGCAAGGCACCTGCTTTACAGGCAGGCCCGACTCTCCCGCGTCGGCGCTACCGCGTGCGTCTTCCCAGCGCCCCGCCTCCGCCGGTTTGTCACGGAGACGGCACGGTCGATCACACTGTGCGCGTTCCCAGCAGGATTCGAACCTGCGACCTCGACGTTCGTAGCGTCGCGCGCTGTCCAGCTGCGCCATGGGAACTTGTCCTGCGTACCCGGAGAGGGATTCGAACCCCCAACCTTCCGACCCTGAATCGGACGCCTCTGCCGTTGGGCTACCCGGGCAAGAAATGGTTCACCGAACGCTTTCAGGGGCGATTCGGGGAAATGAAAAAGCCGCCCTTTCCTCGGCTCGAGGTGGGCGGCGCAGACGCAGGCTCTGCTGCGCTAACCGCTCCACCACGCCAGCTCAAGGCGGGTCTCTCGGCCGCGAAGATACAGCTCGGCCGTCAGGTCGGACAGGGTGAGCGAATAAGCGATCTGCGGCGACATGACGGTCAACTCCCTTCGGGGCCTCGGTGCGGTGCCGGTAACCAGAATGGCCGACCCCGCCGTTCCCGTCAACGCATTTGTGACCCGCATTGCCCGTGCCGCAGCGCGCCCGGACCGGCCGTTACTGCCTGGCGGCCCGGGAGTCGCGGCGGAGTCCGCCGGGGCAGGGCGCTGGGTCAGGAGCCGGCCGGGCCGTTGTCGATGAACGCGTAGGTCGTCAGCAGCGGCGCGTCGCCCAGTTCCTCGGCGATCAGGCCGGTGCGCGGGAAGACCTGCAGAAAGGCGCCCGCGTTGCTGATCGCGTACGTGGGCCGGCCCTGCTTGTCCTTCGCCTTCAGCCGGCTGATCGTGAACAGCTGGCCGTCCCGGCGGGTGTCGCAGGCGGTCGCTTCCACGGTGAGCGGGCTGCTGCCGTTGTTCTTGATGCCCAGGCAGGACTGCTCACCACCGGCGCCGGCCTTCGCGGTCTTGATCAGGAACTTGTCGCCGACCGGGGCCAGGACGAACAGCCCGAACTCGGCCTCGCCGTCGGTCAGGTTGAGCCGGCCGTCCTCGTCGACCGCGACGATCGATTCGCTGGACGGGATCGGCCTGATCACCACCTGCCGCTTACCGGCCAGGATCGGGTCCGTGGTGCTGCTCACCGCGGGCTTGTTGCCGCTGCCCGCCTTCGTCGTCTTGATCGGGGCGGGCGTCGTGCCCGCGGAGGCCGGGGTGGTGAAGGCGACCGGCTTGCCGGACTGCCGGTCGCCGCGGGTGCACGCCTGCTGGGTGAGCACGAGGCCGGCGGCCAGGACGCCGAAGAGAACAGTGGAACGACAGGTCCGCACGGGATTCCTCCAGATCGATGTGTTCCGACCCGGCCCATGGTGTCGATCAAGCGGCGACCACGGCGCGATCGCGACCCACAGTGGCACGAACCCTGGAGGTGGCTATCCGATGATCGGCAGAGCGGTCGCGAGCGGCCAGGCCACCACGAGTGACCCCACGATCGCGATGAGCCACGCCGGCGCCGAGAAGCGGTGCAGCACGGCGCTCCAGACTGCCTGCCACAGCAGCAGCACGGCGAGCAGCGGGACGATGAGCAGCACAAACCCGAATGTGAGCCCGACAACCGCCGCACCCGTCAAGGCGACCACGGCGACCGCGGAGACGGCCAGGACACCGAAGCTGTTGCCGGCGGTGACCCGCTCGGCGGCGTACGCGAGGACAGCGAAGCCCGCCCAGAGCAACCCGAGCAGCCACCACCTCGACCCGCCGGGGATGGCGTAGGTGAGGCCGAGGTGCGTGGGCACGGCGATCGCCGTGGCCGCGTACCCGATGAGCAGGGGTGTGGCCAGGGCCAGCCGCAGCCTTCCCGGTGGGGTGACCGGCGCGGGGTCCGGGCCGATCGGGCCGCGCAGGCGGAAGTAGCCGAGGATCACGACCCCGGCGACGCCGGTGAAGCCGACGAGGTAACCGCCGATGGACAGCGGCAGGCGGTTGGTCGGCAGCAGCCGGGCGAGCAGGGCGGCAACCGCCGTGGCGCCGGCAGCGACCGCGAGGACCCCGCCGAGCTGCGCCACCATGAGCCGCGGCCAGCGGCCCCGGGCGGTCCCGAACACCAGCCGGGCCAGGGGAAACAGCCCGGCCAGCAGGGACAACAACAGCATCGCGGCCCCGGCGATCCCGCGGATCGGCGACGGCATGGCGGACCCGTACGCGGGACGGCCGAAGCTCTCGTCCAGCCAGGCGGCGGTCTCCCGATGGGTACGCGGCGCGTAGAGGATGGAGATGTGCTCGACGCCGGGCACGACCACCATCCGCCCAGCGGCGCGTTCGGCCTCGGCCCGGAAGCCCGGGAACTCCAGCGCGCCGACCAGCAGCAGCAACCGCGCCGGGGGCTCCGGCAGCACAGTGGAGGCGTCCGGCAGCGAGAGGGCGACCGTGGCGGCGATCTCGGGGTGCGCCACCGCGTACCGGGTCACGGCCGAGGCGCCCATCGAGTGGCCCACCAGCGCGATCTTGGACGGGTCGACGTCGGGCAGTTGCCGCAGGTGCGCTGTCGCCACGTCGAGGTCACGCTGGAGGGCGGCGGTGGAGGAATCGGTGCTCGCGGCGCTGTCCGGCAGCGGCCTGCGGTTGGCACCGTGGCCGGAGAAGTCGAGCAACACGACCACATAGCCCCGAGCCGCGAGGGAGCCGCCGAACTGGGCCATCAACCGCGCCGAGCCAGCGAAGCCGTGGGCGACCACGACCCCGGGGTGGCGCGCACTGCCGGGTGGGTGGACTTCGTCGAGCGGCACTCCGCTGACGACCACGTGCTTGCGGGTCGCCTCGCCGGACCGGCCGGCCAGCAGCCAGATCCCGGCGACCGCCACCAGGACGGCGAGCAGGGTCACGACCAGCACACCGAAGCGGGACCGCGCAGCGTTGAGCACGCACGAGTGTGACATCAAACCGGCTTCCTTCTAGCATCGTCCTGGCGACCGCACGGCGTCGTCAGTCCGGAGAGGGAGCCCTGTGGGTGTTCCGCGCGCGTTGAGTCTGGCCCCGGTCAGCCCGCCCGTGCGATGGCCCGATCAGACTCTCGACGTCGCCGCCCTGCGCGCTGCCGGCCACCGGCCGGTCCCGTTCCGCGACGTGGTCCTGAAGGTCCATCAGCGGTGCAACCTAGCCTGTGACTACTGCTACGTCTACACGATGGCCGACCAGAGCTGGCGCGACCGCCCGCTGATCATGGAACCGGCGACCTGGCAGGCGACCGCCGCACGGATGGCCGAGCATGCCGCCGCGCACAGCCTGCCCGCGATGCGACTGGTGTTGCACGGTGGCGAGCCGCTGCTGGCCGGCCTGGAACGGCTGTCCCGCCTGGTCGCCGACTTCCGCACCGCCTTCGACGGTGACTGCCGGTTGGACGTGCAGATCCAGACCAACGCGGTGCTGCTGGACACCGAGCTGCTCGACTTTTTCGTACGGGAGAACATCCAGGTCGGGGTGAGTCTAGACGGGACAGCGGCTGACAACGACCGCCACCGACGGCGCGCCGACGGCCGGGGCAGCTTCGCGGAAGTCGATCGGGCGCTTCGCCTCCTCGGCAGGCCGCCGTACCGGGACGTCTTCGCGGGGCTGCTCTGCACCGTCGATCCCTCGACCGAGCCCGTCGCGGCTTACGAGGCGCTGCTCGCGTACCACCCCACCGAGATCGACCTGCTGATCCCGCACGCCAACTGGTCCGCACCGCCGGAGCGGGACGCCGCCGACTGGCTCATCTCGGTCTTCGACCGGTGGTACGGCGCCCCGCGGCGGGAGACAGGCATCCGCCTCTTCGAAGACGTGATCGCGCTGGTGCTCGGCGCCCCGAGCCGGTCCGAGCAGGTGGGGCTGAGCCCGGTGGCGGTCGCGGTGGTCGAGTCGGACGGGGCCATCGAACAGGTCGACTCCCTCAAGTCGAGCTATCCGGGCGCCTGCGGCACCGGGCTCACCGTCTTCGACGATCCGCTGGACGCCGCCCTGGATCACCCCGGCATCGTCGCCCGCCAGATCGGTGTCGACGCCCTCTGCGCGACGTGTCAGGCCTGCCCGGTCCAACGCGTCTGCGGCGGTGGTCATTACGCCCACCGCTACCGGCCCGGTAGGGGTTTCCTCAACCCGACGGTCTACTGCGCTGACATGCTGAAGCTGATCGGGCACATCAGCAATCGCGTGGACACCGACCTTCGCCGCCGGATCAGACCTGCTTGACGTGGGTCTTGACCACCTCGGCCAGCTCCGGCGTCCAGTCCATCGGCTGGTGCACGGATTTCGTGTGCAGCTCCACGTGCTGCAGCAACTCCCCCTCCTCCGGCGTCGTGAACTGGGCAGGGCAGTCGTTGTTGAAGTCAGCGCATCGGATCGAAACGGCCATGCACCCGGGCTACCCGGTGCCTCCGGCCTGAAACGGCGCGGAGCGGGTACAGCCAGCTCAACCGACGAGAGGACGTGGTGATGAGCATCGAGCAGGAGCCCGAGGACATGGTCGAGTCGGCCGAGCAGGGTGACGCCCCCACGGTGCCCGAGGGGGAGGACGTCCGGGTGGGTCCGGAGGAGTCCGACGAGCCGCAGGCCGGGAGCGCCGAGCCGACCGACTGAGCGTTATCCGGCGCAGTGGAAGTACGACAGCGTCGTGTGGGTCTTGGTCTGCTGCTCACCGGTCAGGTCGATCTCGTACGCCCGCAGCACCGAAGCGAGCTGGGCGGCCACCGGGACCGCGGCGCGGGCGGCGCAGCGGGTGGACAGCTCGAGGATGCTGGAGCCGTCCGGGTAGGTCCAGCGTTCGACGGCCAGCCGGAAGTCCGCGCCCAGGGGGAGGATCTTCTCCCGCCGTACGTCGACCGGCCCGAAGATCGACAGATCGCCGATGCGGGTCCGGCCGGGGAGCAGCGCCAGCTGCTCCTTCGAGAACAGGGCGCGCAGCGGCCGCTCGCCGCGCACCGCCTTGCGCACGTCGTTCTTGCCGAGCCGCCGGGCGATCGCGCCGGTGCAGACGAACTGTCCGGGCATCGCGTCGACCTCGACGCCGAACCGCTTCGACCGGCGCAACCGGGCCGGCAGGTCGTCGGCGGCGCACGGCCGCAGCTTGACGACCGAGTCGTCGGCGCGGTCCTCGACGCTGCGGACGCGGGCCACCACCCCGTGCCGCTTCAGCTTCAGGTCGGCGGTGTCCAGGAAGTACACCTTGCGGGCGGACGCCCGGGAGAAGTCGACGCCCAGGGACGCGCAGGTGGCCTCGTGCGCGGTCGTGGGCACGACCAGCTTGAGCTCCACCCGGTCCGCGTGGCGGGTCGAGGCCAGCAGCCGGTCCAGCTCACGGCCGGGCAGCTGCCAGAACTGCTGCGCGTCAGCCTTCGTCGCCGGATCCTGCACGAGCTGCATGTGGGGGTTCCTCCGGGTCAACCATGGTCGAACAGGTCCGGGTTCCCCAGCGTACGCATGTCATGCGTACGCGTGCTGTGCTGTGGGTCATGGCCGCGGCTTGGATGCGCGGTGCCGGCGGGACCGGCACCGCGCATCCGGCCGGTCACGCCGGCCGGCGCCGGTTGAGCAGCGGGACCAGGTTGAGCAGCAGGCCGACCAGCGCCACGCCGGTCACCAGGTTGACGCCGGGGTGGAAGCCGCTGAAGTCGGTGCCCGCTCCCCCGTTCGTGAGCAGTGCCGTCAGCACAGCCAGCACCAGGGCCGCGCCCACCTGCCCCGAGGTCTGCACCAGACCGGAGGCCAGACCCTGCTCGGAGTCGGCGATGCCCTGCGTCGCCTGGGCCATGATCGAGCTGAAGCCGAACGCGAAACCGCCGCCCAGCAGCAGCATCGTCGGTAGGACCGTCACCGCGTAGTGCGGTGCGTTGCCCGCCGTCAGCAGGAACCACGCGTAGCCCAGCAGCAGCGAGGTCATCGAGCTGATCAGCAGGCGCGGGGTGCCGTACCGGTCGATCAGCCGGCCCACGAAGGGTGACCCGAACGCGACCAGCAGGCCCGCCGGCAGCAACGCGAGCGCCATCCGCAGCGGCGACCAGTGCAGGACGTTCTGCAGATACAGCGTCATCATGAACTGGAAGCTCAGGTAGGAGCCGAACAGGGCGATCATGCTCAGGTTGGCCCGGACGACCGTGCCGGTGCGCAGGATGCCCAGCCGGATCAGCGGGTGCCGGACCCGCTTCTCGGTGATGAAGAAGCCGACGAGCAGCGCCACCGACAGCAGCAGCGAGCCCAGGGTCAGCGGGTCCGTCCAGCCGCGGTCCGGAGCCGACACGACGGTGTAGACGGCCAGGAGCATTCCGGAGGTCAGGGTCGCGGCGCCGACCAGGTCGTGGCCGCCGCCCGCGGCCGGGCGGTCGCGCGGGATCAGCGCCATGCCCGCGACCAGGGCCCCGATCGCCAGCGGTACGGGGATCAGGAACGTCCACCGCCAGCCGAAGCTGGTGAGCAGCCCACCCAGGATCAGGCCGGACGAGTAGCCGCTCGCGCCGAAGACGGAGAACACCGACAGCGCGCGGTTGCGGGCTGGGCCCTCGTGGAACGTGGTGGTCAGGATCGACAGGGCGGTCGGCGCGGTGAACGCGGCGGCCAGGCCCTTGACGAAGCGGGTGGCGATGAGCAGCGTGCCGTCGTCGACGAGGCCGCCGACGAGCGAGGCCACCGCGAAGACGGCGAGGGCGATCAGGAAGACCTTGCGACGGCCGAGCAGATCGGCGGTACGCCCACCGAGCAGCAGCAGTCCGCCGTAGCCGAGCACGTAGCCGTTGACGATCCACTGCAGCGACGTGGTCGACAGGCCGAGCTCGGTGCCGATGGACGGCAGCGCCACGCCGACCATCGAGACGTCGAGCCCGTCGAGGAAGAGCACGGCGCACAGCACCGCCAGGACGCCCCAGAGACGCGGGGTCCAGCGCTGATCGACCGGGGTGGCCGGAGCTGCCGCCGGGAGGGCGGCTTCTGAGATAGTCACGGGCCAGAAGCTACATGCACGCGCATTAAATGTCGACGCATCAGATTCGCGTGCATATAATTTGGGTGCATCTACCTCCCCCAGCAGTTAGGATGCGCGACATGACGTCCGAGCCGGCCCTGGTTGAGCGCTGGCGCTCCCTGCTGACCAGCTACAACGAGGTCGCTGGGCACCTGGAGCGGGCGCTGCAGGAGACCCACGGGCTGACCATGGGCGAATTCGAGACCCTCGACCGGCTGATCACGGTCACCTGTGAGAAGCGACGCATGCAGGACCTCGCCGCGGACATGTATCTGAGCCAGAGCGCGCTGTCCCGGACCGTGGCGCGGCTGGAGAAGGGCGGGCTGGTCTGTCGCAGCCTGTGCGAGGACGACCGCCGTGGGGTCTTCGTCACGGTGACGGAGGAGGGCCTGCAGCGGCACACGGACGCTCGCGCCACCCACCGGGCGATTCTCGCCGAGCACCTCGGTGCCCCGGCCACGGCCGGCTGAGGCAGACCCCCCGCCGCCGGGTCACTCGGCCGTCGCGCGGTCCTGCCAGGTGCAGAGGCAGACCTTGTTGCCCTGCGGATCCGCCAGCACCCAGAAGCTCGGCGCCTCCGCGTCGCTGACCAGCGTGCCGCCCGCCGCCACCGCCGCGTCGATTCTCGGCTGGACCTGAGCCGGGTCCACCCACACGTCCGGGTGCCAGTGCTGCCGGGGCTCCTCGCTGCCGGATTTCTGCAACCACATGACCGGCAGCGCCCCGTACGGGTCGCGCAGCTCGTCGCCGGCCGGTTCCATCGCCAGCACCGCGCCCCAGAACGGCAGGACCGCGTCGAAGTCCGGGCTGTCCAGGGCCAGCTCCAGCCGGGAGACGGTCGCGCTTTCGGTGGCCGTGCCGGCGTCGGCGGCGATGGTGGAGATCGTGCGGGCCAGCCGGAGGTCGCGACTGGTCACCGCGCGGACGTCGTGGCTGGTCAGGCGGATGTCTACGTGGGTGTAGCGGAGGTCGAGGTCCGGGTGGTGGTCCATCGCCTCCGCGGCCGCGCCGATCGCGTCGACGATGGCCAGCCCGGCCGCGAAGTCCCGGGTACGGATCCTGGTCTGGAACCCACCGAGCAGGTAGACCCATCCGGCCGGGGCCTCGTCGGCGATCTGCTGTCCCGTCAGCTTGGTCATGCAGGGATGCTCGCACACCGGCGGCCCCGCCGCGATCAGCTCCAGCCGGCGTCCCGGCAGGCCTTGGTGAGCGCGTCGGCGTCCGCCTTCCAGGCCGTGGTGCTGTCGTTGGCGCTGTCCCCCACGGCCAGGACCCGGTCGGCGATCGCGTCGTTGTCGGTGCCGGCGGCCGACTTGCTGACCTTGTCGGCCAGGGCGAGCCGGGCCGCCGCCGTACGAGCCTCCGGGTAGCCGTCGGCGAAGTCGGTGCACGCCCGCGCAGCCGGGGCGTCGAGCACGCCGCCGCCCTGCTCCTCGCGGGCCGACCTGCCCACCGCCAGTCCCACCAGGACCACCGCGAGCACCACTGCCCCGATGATGACCTGACGCTTGTTGAGACTCAGCTTCACAACACTCCACTCTGAACGTACGGGCCGGAATCCGGTAGGCAGATTATCCGCCGGCCGGGCTCCGGCCCGTAGGCACGAGGGTGCGCGTGCGGGGGATCAGCCGGCGCGGTGCGGCAGCTTCCAGCCCGGCCGCGGGAAGTGGCAGGTGTAGCCGTTCGGAATGCGCTCCAGGTAGTCCTGGTGCTCCGGCTCGGCCTCCCAGAACGGGCCGGCGGCGGTCACCTCGGTGACGACCTTGCCCGGCCACAGCCCGGACGCCTCGACGTCCGCGATCGTGTCCAGCGCGACGCGCTTCTGCTCGTCGTCGGTGTAGAAGATCGCCGACCGGTAGCTGAGGCCGATGTCGCCACCCTGGCGGTTCAGCGTGGTCGGGTCGTGGATCTGGAAGAAGAACTCCAGAAGATCACGGTACGACGTGACGGCTGGGTCGTAGACGATTTCGATAGCCTCGGCGTGCGTCCCGTGGTTGCGGTACGTCGCGTCGGGCACGTCGCCACCGGTGTAGCCGACCCGGGTCGAGACGATGCCCGGGCGCTTGCGGATCAGGTCCTGCATTCCCCAGAAACAGCCTCCGGCGAGTACGGCCTTCTCTGCGGTCATCGCGATACACCTCTTTCTCGGCGGCCGCCGGACGACGGCTGCCTGCCCCACGAACGGTAGCGCGCCGGGGAGCCCGGCCGCGGGCGAGCGGCGACCCGATCAGGTGCGGTTCGCGCCGGTGGGCTTAGCGGTCCCGGTCCTGGGTAGGTGAAGGGACTGACGCGCTGGTCAGCACGGGTCGGCGTCGGAAGCAGGATGGAGATGATCATGACCGATACACAGTCGCGCACTGTGTGGCCGGCGGAGGCGTCGACCGCACAGCTCGTGAGCCAGATGACCGAGCAGGTGTCCACCCTCGTGCGGGACGAGCTGGCGCTCGCCCGCGTGGAGATGGTGGAGAAGGGCAAGCGCGCCGGGACCGGCGCCGGGCTCCTGGGCGGGGCCGGCGTGCTGGCCATGTACGGCGTGGGCGCCCTCCTCGTGACCATCGGAGCAGCCCTGGCCCTGGTATTGCCGACCTGGCTGGCGGCCCTCGTGGTCACCGTTGTGGTGTTCGCCATCGCAGGCGTGGCCGCGCTGCTGGGTAAGAAGCAGGTCCAGCAGGCCGTGCCGCCGGCACCGACCGCCGCGGTCGACAGCACCAAGCGGGACGTGGACGCGGTCAAGTCCGCCGTCCGGGACGGGAGGCACGGATGAGCAGCGACACCACCACCCGGGCGAACGGCACGGCCCCGCAGGATCCGGCGCAGCTCAAGGCCGAGATCGCGCGTACCCGTGAAGACCTGGGCGAGACCGCCGCGGCCCTGGCCGCGAAGACCGACGTGAAGGCCCGCGTACGCGCGAAGGCCTCTGATGTCGCCGTCCGGACCACCGCGCTGGCGGGCACCGTCCGCGACCGGGCCGCGACGACGGTACGGCGTCCCGTGCCGGTGGCGATCGTCGCCGCCGTCGCCTCCGCGGCCACGGTGGCGCTGGTGCTGATCCGCCGCAGCCGCCGCTGACCTCTGGCGCTCGGCAGCCCGTCCCGAACCGGGGCGGGCTGCCGTCGTTAAGCGAGCTATTTTCCGGTTTCGCCGGCTTCACGCGCTGATCCGAGGCGTAATAGGCCATGTGAAACATCTGCTCACAGTGCTCAGCGCCCTCGTCCTGACCGTCGCGCCCGCTCTCGTCCCGGCCACCCCGGCAGTCGCGGTGACCCCGGCCGACGCGGCGCCGGCCTATCACGTGGTCCGCCCCGGCGAGACGATCAAGAGCATTGCCCGGGCCCGCGGCCTGCGCCCGCGTGACCTGCGCGCCTGGAACGGCATCGTCAAGCCGAACCAGCCCAGCGCGGACGGGGTGCTCAACCTGGCCCGCCCGGCCGCCGGGCGGCTCTCCGGCTGGCGGTCGTCGATCGAAGTCGTGACCCCGGGGGCGGTGAACTGGGACCCCGCCAAGAAGTGCCCGGTACGCCCGGCCGACCTGCGCAAGGTCTGGGTCACCTACATCGACTTCTACGGCGTGTCCCACCAGGGCAGCATCATCGTGCACCGCACCATCGCCACCCGCACCCAGCGGGCGTTCCGGACGCTGTACCGGATGCGCTTCCGGATCCAGGGGATGAGCCCGATGACCCTCAACGCGCCCTACATCTCCGACATGGCCGCGGTCACCTCGGGCTACAACTGCCGGGTCGTCAGCGGGAGCAGGACCTGGTCGCAGCACGCGTACGGCAAGGCCATCGACGTCAACCCGGTGCAGAACCCGATGGTCCGCGGCTCGTACGTCGACCCGGCCGCCGGCGCCGACTTCCTGCGGCGCGACGTCTACCGCCGCGGCATGATGCACGCGAGCGGTGCGGTCCGGGCGTTCACCGACCAGGGCTTCTACTGGGGCGGACGGTGGAACAGCCTCAAGGACGACATGCACTTCAGCATGAACAACCGCTGATCAGGTCCGCGAGGTGCCGTAGGCGGCGAACGACCGGCGGTCACCGTGCCAGGTCTGGGCGGCCAGCGTGGCCAGGTCCGCGTCGTTGAGCTGCACCCGCGCTGCGGCGGCGTTCTCGGCCAGGCGGGCGGGACTGCGGGTGCCGGGGATCGGCACGACGTCCGGCCCCTGGGCGAGCAGCCAGGCCAGGGCGAGCTGAGCGGGGCTGATCCCGTACGCGGCGGCGATCGTGGTCAGCTCTGTCACCAGGGCGAGGTTGGCGGTCAGGTGCTCACCGGCGAAGCGCGGATCGTCCCGGCGGAAGTCGCCGTCGCCGTACGCGGCCGGCAGCACCCCCGTCAGCAGCCCCCGCCCGAGCGGGCTGTACGGCACCAGCCCCACCCCGAGCCGCCGCGCCGCCGGGACGACGTCCCGCTCGGGCTCACGCCACGACAGCGACCACTCGAACTGCACCGCCGCGATCGGATGCACCGCCACCGCCTGCTCGAGCTGCCCCGGGTCGACCTCGGAGAGCCCGAGGTGCCGGACCTTGCCCGCGGTGACCAGCTCGGCCATCGCGCCGACCGTCTCGGCCACCGGCACGGCCGGGTCGACGCGGTGCAGGTAGTACAGGTCGATGGTGTCGACGCCGAGCCGCTCCAAAGACGCGTCGCAGTACCGGCGCACGTGGTCGGGCCGGCCGTCCAGCCGCACGCCGTCCTCGCCGCGGACGATGCCGAACTTGGTCGCCAGCACGACCTCGGCGCGCCGCCCGGCGATCGCCCGGCCGATGAGCCGCTCGTTGTGCCCGCGGCCGTAGCTCATCGCGGTGTCGATCAGCGTGACCCCGAGGTCGAGGGCGGTCCGGACGGTGGCCACGGACTGCTCGTCGTCGGCCGGCCCGTACGCCTGGGAGAAGCCCATACAGCCGAGACCGAGCGCGGGTGTGGGCAGGTCACCGAGATGTCGTCGCATGTCCTTCAGCCTGCGTCGATGGCGTTCATAAGTCCAAGACGGCTTTGCGCTCCCATTCATCGCGCAGCACGATGAGTGGATGGAGCTGCGCCAGTTGACCTACTTCGAGGCCGTCGCCCGGCTCGGTGGCTTCACCCGGGCCGCCGAGCAGTTGCGGGTAGCCCAGTCCGCGGTGTCGGCGCAGGTCCGGGCGCTGGAGGCGGAGCTGGGCACGGCCCTGTTCGCCCGGACCACCCGCCGGGTGGCGCTCACCGAGGCCGGCGAGTTGCTGCTGACCCGCTGCCGGCGCGTGTTCGGCGAGCTGGACGGCGCCCGTACGGACCTCGCGGAGCTCGCAGCCGTGCTGCACGGGCGGGTGACGCTCGGCTCGATGGCCGTGCTCGGCGGTTACGACCTGCCCGCCGCGCTCGCCGGCTTCCACACCCGCTTCCCGGGGGTCTCGCTGGCGCTGCGCACCGGGCTGATCGCCGAACTGCTGGCCATGCTGGACGCGGGCGCGGTCGATCTGGTGCTCGGGCCGGTCCACGACGACCTGCCCGCGCGGTTCACGGCCCGGCACCTGGTGGACGAGCAGGTCGTCCTGGTCCTGCCGCCCGGCCGCGCGGCGGTCCGGGAGCTGGCCGAGGTGCGCGACGAGCCGTTCGTGTGCCTGCCGGCGGGCAGCGGACTGCGGGCCATCCTCGACCGGGCGGCCGCCGCGGCGGGCTTCGAGCCGCGGGTGCAGTTCGAGACCCACAGCGCGGCCAGCATCCGTGAGCTGGTCGGGGCCGGGCTGGCCGTGGCCCTGCTGGCCCGCTCGGCCACGGTGGCTCCGGGACCGGCCGTCACCGTCGTACGGCTGGACCCCGCGCCGGCCCACCCGGCCATCGGCCTGATCCAGCACCGGGACCGGCGGCTGAGCGCCGCGGCCCGGGCCTGCCGCCAGGAGCTGGTCAGGCGGGCCTGAGCAGGGCGACCAGGAAGTCCGAGCCGGGGCCGAACGGGCGCAGATCCCAGGTGGCCAGCAGCAGGTCCTCGGCCAGCCCGGCGGCGGCCGCGTCGGCGCGGAACTCGTCGAACGGATAGCCCCGGTCGGCGCCGAAGCCGATCGCCACCCGGCCGTTGCCGCTCAGGTGGGCGCGCATCCGCCGGAGGATCTCACCGCGGGTGTCCGGGGCCACGAAGGTCATGACGTTGCCGGCGCAGACGATCACGTCGAAGCGGTCCGGCAGCTCCAGCTCGGTCAGGTCGCCGACCTGCCAGTCGGTGCCCGGATAGTCCTGCTCGGCGGCCGCGATCAGCTCCGGGTCAAGATCCACGCCGGTCACCCGGTGGCCGGCCGCGGCGAGCCGGCCACCCACGCGGCCGGTGCCGCACCCCGCGTCGAGGATGCGCGCGCCGCGCGGGACCATCGCGTCGATCAGCCGGGCCTCGCCGCCGAGGTCGGCGCCCTTGCTCGCCATGGTGCGGAAGCGTTCGACGTACCACTGCGAGTGGCCGGGGTTCGCCGCGATCTGCTGAAGCCAGAGGTTCTCCACGTCAATGAACACTGCCAGACGCGACGGGCCCGGTCTCACGAAGAGACCGGGCCCACATTGATCCGGGACCTACCAGTTGCGGAAGTTGTCCTGGGTCTGCGCGTTGAACTCGTCCGTCAGGAACCGGCGGGCCGGGTTGGTCCGCGGGTCCTTGAGCTTCAGGACATCCAGGCCCTTGACGATGTCGTTCGAGAACACGTAGCCGTTGTACCAGTACGCGGACCACGAGCCACCCAGCACGAAGCTGTCGGCCGAGAGCGGGCCCCGCTCCCAGTAGGCGATCTCCTTGGGCTTGCGGGAGTTGGTGAAGTCCCAGACCGAGATGCCGCCCTGGTACCACGCCTGCACCATGATGTCGCGGCCCGGGACCGGGATCAGCGAGCCGTTGTGGGCCACGCAGTTCTCGTTCTCGGTGTTGGTCCGCGGGATCTTGAAGTAGCTGCGGAACTCCAGCTTGCGGTTCTTGCCCTTGCCGACGATGTCGTAGATCGCGTCGGCGCCCCGGTTCGGGCCGATCTCCGGGTTGCAGGTGGCCGCGCCGCCGCCGCCGAGCTCGTCGGTGAAGACGACCTTGGTGGCGTTGTTGTTGAAGGTGGCCGAGTGCCAGAACGCGAAGTTCACGGTGTCCCGCACGCTGGTGATCACCTTCGGCGCGCTGCGCACGGAGATGTCGAACAGCACGCCGTCACCCATGCAGGCGCCGGCCGCGATGTCCTTCTCCGGGTACGCGGTGATGTCGTGGCAGCCGGTCGTCGGGGACTGGCCCTCGGTGCCACCCGGGTAGCCGCCGTCCGGGAACAGCACCGGGGTCGCCACCACGGCCGCAGCGGTGGGGTTCTGCACCGGCACCCGGACGACCGAGATCTTGTCGTGCGGCAGCGGGCAGTTCGGCTGGTCCGTGCCGGCCAGGTTGTACGACGACACGTACAGGTAGATCGAGTTGTCGCCGCGCTTGCCCGGCACCAGCGTCTGGGTGTGCGAGCCGCAGTCGGTCTTGACCGACTTCAGGTACTTGGGCGACAGCGGGTCGCTGATGTCGAAGATCTTGATGCCTTCCCACCGCTCGCCGGGGGCGGCGGTGGTGGAGCCGGTGTTGTCGCAGGAGTCGTTCGTCCGCTGCGAGTCGGTGCCGAGGAACAACAGGTTGCCCTTGACCGAGACGTCGTTCTGCGAGCCGGGGCAGAGCACCTGCGCGGCGACAGCGGGCTCCTCCGGGTCCTTGATGTCATAGACCGTGAAACCGTTGTAGTTACCGGCGTATGCGTAATCGTCCTGGAAGGCGAGGTCCGAGTTCGTCGAGGTGGCGAACGGGCCCGTCTTCGGCAGGTTGGCGACCTGGTTGAGGTTCGGGGTGCTGGCGACCTCGTCGACACCGGGCGGGGTGCCGGGATCGAGTGCGGGGGCCTGCGCGGCGCCGCTCGACGGCGCCGACAACAGTCCGAAGAGGACCGCGGCCGCGCTGACGCACGCCAGGCGCTTGAGCTGCCGCCCTCGTGAGGCAGAGTGCTTCATGGAGCTCCTTCCGGCTGCTGGCGCACCGAGGGGCAGGATGTAGTCACGTTCGGTGCGCATTCACCTTCGTCGCTACAGTAGTGGCCAGAGGCGGAACGCGGGGGACATTGTTATCCGGGCGAGAGGACCTGATGACTCGGCAAAGGACATTCATGCTGGTCAGTGCGGCAGCCGTCGTGCTGGCAGCCGGCGGGACAGCGATGGTCGCGCGGGCCGGCGACGACCGGTCGGCCGCCGCGCCGCGGCCCGCCGCGAGCTCCACGCCGCCGGTCCGCGTCGTGCTGCCCGGCAAGCCCGGCGAGTCGGCCCGGGTGAGTGACTCCGATCAGGTACGCGCACCCGACGGCTCGACGTACAACACGATCGACGTCGCCTTCGTGCAGATGATGATCGTGCACCACACCCAGGCGATCGAGATGGCCGAGCTGGCCCCGGAACGCGCCGGTGGCACCGGGCTGCGCGCCCTGGCCGCCCGGATCAGCGCCGCCCAGGGCCCGGAGATCACCTGGCTGAAGCGCTGGCTGCAGGACCGCAAGCTGCCCGCGACCGACCCGGGGCACGACCACAGCACCATGCCGGGCATGCAGTCCCCGGCCGACCTGGCGGCGCTCACCGCGGCCCGCGGCGCCGACTTCGACCGCAAGTTCGTCGCGATGATGACCGCGCACCACCAGGGCGCCATCCAGATGGCCGGCGACGTGCTGGGCGGCGGCAGCGACGAGGTGCTGCGCGAGACGGCCAACGAGATGGCCGTGGAGCAGGGCAGCGAGATCCGGCGGCTGGAGCAGCTCTGAGCCTTGTTGCGTCGGTCACCTGATCGAGCTCCGGAGATGCGTTCCGTCCCGGTTCACCGATAGGTTGTCCGGTGTGGATGTGAGGAGCGTGCTTCGCCGAACGAGGCTGCCGCTCGTCGTCTCCCTGTTCCTGGCCGCGCTGCTCGGGGCACCGACCGCCGCCGGCCCGGTCACCGATCCCCTGCCGGCGCCCGTCACCGCCGCCGCGGCCGCAGCCCCGGTCGCTCCGGCGCCCGCGCCGCTGGTCGAGGAGATCGTCACCGACCCGCCGGCCGCCGCCACTGCACCGGCCGGGCCCGTCCGGCTCGCCGCTCCCCTCCTGACCGACCAGGTCAGCACCGCCGCCACCGCGCCGCGCGGTCCCCCGCACACCGTCTGAACGTCTCGTCACGCTCTCGGCTCGGTTCGAGGGTGCTCGATTACTGACCTCTCGCGGTGGACAAGGGATAGATCATGGACTTCGCTGTGGAAATCTTCGTCGGCAACAGCGGCCGGATGGCCGCCATCTGGCTCACCCTGATCCTGCTGGCCCTGGTCGCGCTGTTCGCGCTGGCCCTGCCGCGCGGCGTGCACCGCCCGCGGCAGATCTCCGCCTGGCTGGCCGCCAACGCGGAGCAGAAGCGCGCCGAGGCCGAGCGCCGGGCCGCGGAGGCCGCCGAGGCGATCCGGTACGCCGATGAGATCACCGTGGCTGCCCGGGGCGCGGCCCACACCGCCGAGCGTCACCGCGAGGAATGCCAGCGGGCGCAGGCGGCCGTCGAGGGCGCCTGGCAGGCGTACCAGCGGGCGGACGCGTCCCTGGCCCGGGCTCGCCGCGCCGCCGCGTACGGCGTGCCGCAGACCCCGGTCACCGACGAGGAACGCGCGGACCGGGCCCAGGCCCTGCGCCGCTCCGCCCAGGCCGCCTACCGCCGGGGCGACCTCTCCGACACCCAGCTGCTGGACGCGCTGACCCACCGCAACGGCTGGGACCCGGCCCTGCACCCGGTCGAGCAGGAGCTCGTCCTCGCCCGGGCCGCGGTCACCCACCGCTTCAGCGCCTACCAGGACGCGCTGGACGCCGAGCAGGCCGCCTGGCAGGCGTCGGACATCGCGACCGCCGCCGTGCGCAGCCTGCGCCAGGAGGTGGCCAACGCGGAGGCGCTGGCCGAGGCCGCTCGAGCCGTCCTGCCGGAGAACGCCCTGCCGGCCCGCAGCGCCCGCCGCGTCCCGGCCGCCGCCTGACCGGCGTCAGGCCACGCCGCCGTTGACGTAGATCGTCTGGCCGTTGATCCACCGGGCCGGGCCGGCCAGCGACGAGATCACCTCGGCGATGTCCTCCGGCCGGCCCAGCCGCTCCATCGGGTTCATCTTGGCCATCCGCTCGATCGTCGCCTCGTCCTTGCCGTCCAGGAACAGCGCGGTCGCGGTCGGGCCGGGCGCCACGGCGTTGACGGTGATGTCGCGGCCGTGCAGTTCCTTGGCCAGGATCGGGCTGATCGCCTCGACGGCCGCCTTGCTGGCCGCGTACGCCGCGTAGGTCGGCAGGTGGAGCCGGGTCACCGAGGTGGAGAAGTTGATGATCGCGCCGCCGGCCCGGATCCGGCGGGCGGCCTCCTGCGCCACCACGAAGGTGCCGCGGATGTTGGTGCGGTGCATCCGGTCGAGCTCGTCGAGGCTCAGCTCGGCGACGGGCGCGAGCAGCATGATACCGGCCGCGTTGACGACCACGTCGATGCCGCCGTACCGCTGCTCGGCCAGGTCGAAGGCCGCCCGGACGGCGGTCTCGTCGGCCACGTCGGCCTGGATGGCGACCGCGGAGCCGCCGGCGGCCTCGATGGCCGCCACCGTCTTCTCGGCCTCGGACTTGTTTCCCGCGTAGACGATGACGACGCTCTGCCCGTCGGCGGCGAGGCGCTCGGCGGCCGCGCGGCCGATGCCGCGGGATCCGCCGGTGACGATCGCGACGCGGTTCCGGTTGTCGGTCATGGTGACTCCCTCATGTGCTGGTGACGTCGATAACGTAACCACGTTATCACCGCTAACGCAAAGGCGCTAACAGTTGAGTGTTATCGTTGCTACATGGCGACGACCACCCGCGAACGGATCATCGAGGCTGCCGCCGCCCTGCTCACCGAGGGCGGCCGGGAGGCCGTGTCGACCCGGGCGGTCAGCGCGGCTGCCGGCGTCCAGGCACCCACCATCTACCGCAGCTTCGGTGACAAGCAAGGCCTGCTCGACGCGGTCGCGAGCCACGGCTTCGCCACTTATCTGCGCAGCAAGGCCGCCCTCGAGCCCGGCGACGACCCGGTCGAGGACCTGCGCCGGGGCTGGGACCTGCACGTGGCGTTCGGGGTGGAGAACCCGGCGTACTACGCGCTCATTTACGGCGAGCCGCGGCCCGGCGTGCAGTCACCGGCCGCGCGTGAGGCCGCGGTGATCCTGGCCGGCCAGGTACGCCGCATCGCGGAGGCCGGCCGCCTGCGGGTGAGCGAGGAACGCGCCGCGCACCTGATCCACTCGGCCGGCGCGGGCATGACCTTCCAGCTCATCAGCATGCTCCCGGAGCAGCGCGACCCGGCCCTGTCCACGCTGGCCCGGGAGTCGGTCATCGCAACCGTGACGACGGACTCTCCCGCCGCCGGCCACGACGGTGTGACCGGCCACGCCGTTGCTTTGCGCGCCGCGCTGCCGCAGCTCGCGGAGTTGTCCGGCGCGGAGCGGGCACTGCTGGACGAGTGGCTGGGCCGCATCACCCGCTAACGCAGGCGCACCCACGCGCCGCTGTCGACCGACCGGGCCATCGCGTCCAGGGCCAGCGCGCTTGCCACGGCGTCGTCGAGGGTCGCGCCGTACGGCTTGTCCTCGGCGATCGACCGCAGGAAGTGGTAGGCCTCGATGACCTTCAGGTCGTCGTAGCCCATCGCAATGCCGGCGCCCGGCTGGAACGCCGCGTACTCCCCCGCCTCCGGTCCGACGTAGACGGTCCGGACCGGCAGGTCCTGATAGCCGTCGCCGGCGCTGACGCTCAGCTCGCCCATCCGCCGGAAGTCCCAGGCCACCGAACCGCGCGTGCCGTGCACCTCGAAGCCGTAGTTGTTCTGCTGCCCCACCGCGACCCGGCTGGCCTCCAGCACCACGCGGGCCCCCGAGGCGAGCCGCAGCTGGCTGGAGACGTAGTCCTCGTTCTCCACCGGGCCCAGCTCGCCGCCGCTGGCCCGGGTGTGCCCGGCGGTCGCGCCGGTCGGCCGGGCCCGCTCGGTCACGAACGTCGCGGTGTCCGCGACCAGCGCGTCGATGTCACCGAGCAGGTGCCGCACCAGGTCGACGCCGTGCGCGGCCAGGTCGCCGAGCACCCCGCTGCCACCCCGCGCCCGCTCGAAACGCCAGCTCAGTGCCCCCTCGGGATGGGCGGCGTAGTCACTTAACAGCCGGAACCGCGCGTGCGTCACCGTGCCCAGCTCACCGGCGGCGATCAGCTCGCGGGCGGCGGCCACCGCCGGGGCGTTCCGGTAGTTGAAGCCCACGGCACCCTGGACGCCCGCCTCGCGCACCGCCGCAGCGACCGCCTGCGCGTCCGCGGCGTCCAGGCCGACCGGCTTCTCGATCCAGATGTGCTTGCCGGCCCGGGCCAGCGCCACTCCCAGCTCACGGTGCAGGAAGTTCGGCGCGGTGATGCTCACGGCCCGCACGCGCGGGTCGGTGGCCAGCTCGCGCCAGTCGAGGGTGGCACCGGCGAAGCCGTACTGCTCGGCCGCCTCGGCGGCCCGGCCGGGCACCTCGTCGGCGACGGCAACCAGCTCCGGCCGGACCGCGAGCTGCGGGAAGTGGTGCGGAACCCGCAGGTAGGACTGGGTGTGCACCCGACCCATCCAGCCGAAACCGGCGACGGCGACCCCGAGGGCTTCTCGACTCATCCGGCCAGTCTGCCCCAGCTCCGGCGTCTTCCTAGTGCAGAACCTGACCGACCTCGAGCCGGCCGGGCTGGACGACGTCGGCGTAGGTGCCGAAACAGGCGGCGCGGCCGAGGCCGGGGATCTCGATGCGGTACTGCCGGGCCAGCGTGCTCAGCACGGACTTGTCGGCCGGCAGCTCACCCTGGCCCAGCCCGGGAATCACGCAACGCGGGGTGGGCAGATCGATCCGCAGCACCACGTCGCCCAGCCGCAGCTCGGTGCCGGGCTCCGGGTCCCGCGGCAGGTCGAGGATCACATTCGGGCGGAACCGGGCCGCGGACACCGGAGCGCCGCCGCTGCGCTCACCCAGCCGAGCCAGCTCGCCCGTGGTCACGATGTGCAGCGCGCCGAAGTCGGCGAACCGGCCGAGCCGTTCCACGCCGCCGACCGGGCTGACGGTCTCCTCGCCGGGCAGGCTGCCCGCCATCCACTCCGGGACCATGCCCGCGTCGTCGGGCATCACCCGGTGCAGGCGCGGATCGGCCGGCGCGGTCCGGCTGAGCCGCACCGGCCGGCCCAGGTGGGTGGTCAAGGCCGCGTCGGCCTCGGCGCTGCCCGCTCGTACGGCGGAAGTGCCGACCCGCAAGGTGAGCTCGTCCTCGTGCAGGAACGTGCCGACCTCCAGGAGCCGGCCCCAGCGCCTTGGGTGCTTGGCGCTGCCGACCGTGCCGTCCTCGCCGTCCACGCAGGCCCAGATCCGGTCGCCGGCCAGACCGGTACGGTCGACGTCTGCCGCGTCGAGGGCCTCGCCCAGCGCACTCTTCAGGGGATAGCGCCGGAGCGCGACGATTTTCGGCATACCCACGATCCTATTTGTCCCCACGCCGGCCCGCCGCCTCCGCTTCTCCTCGGACCGGCCCGCCGCCTCGCGTCTCCTCGGACCGGCTCGGCACCTCCGCTTCTCTTGGGGCCGGCCCGGCAACGACGTCGGCCAGTCCGGCACCTCCACATTGTCCTCGGGCCGGCCCGGCACCTCCGTTTTATCCACAGGCCGGCCCGGCACCTCCGCGTTATCCACAGGCCGGCCCGGCACCAACGCTTTCTCCTTAGGCTGGCCCGGTGACAACGTCGATCTGGCCCGCGACCTCCGCTCGTCGGCCAAGCAGCCGGACGGCAACGATGATGATCGGCACAAGGACCAGGTGGCAGAGGGCGAGGGTCACCTTGCTGGTGGCGTCGAGGTCCGTGGGCAGCGTCATGGCGAAGATCGTGGCAACGGCCAGCAGCGGGCCGACGATCAGCGCGGTGCGGGTCACCCACGCGCCGAAGCGGGACAGCAGCGCCACCGCTACGAGCCCGGCCAGCAGCGGCAGGGCGCTGAAGGCCGCCACGGTGACGCCGTCGACCTCGGCCGGGCCGGTGGGTGTGGTGAAGCGGAAGGAGCCGCCGGCTGCCCGGCCGATGCCGTACAGGATCAGATTGATCAGCACCGCCGCGCCGGCGGCGGCCGCAATCACCAGCACCCCGCTACGCATCGGCCGGCTTCGTTCCGCGGATCAGGAACGCCTCGATGCGGTCGAAGGCTCCCACCCACACCTCGCTGACGAAGAAGTCGCGGACCTCGGGCACCGGGAAGCCGCTCTGCACGACGGTCATCAGGGTGCCGTCGCCGGCCGTTTCGAAGGTGACCTCGATCCGGGTGCTCATCGTCATGCCGTCCGGGCTGGTGCCGGTGGACTCGGTGACCAGCCGGTGCGGCCGGTCGATCTCCACGAAGGTCTGCGTCTCCCGGAACAGGGTGTCGCGGTCCGGGCCCCACACAGCGGTCTGCTGGCCACCGACCCGCAGGTCCACCTCGATCTCGACGATGCCGGGCTGCTCGTCGAGGATGCTGAACCAGATCTTCTGCTGTTCCGCGTCGGTGTAGGCGTCGAAGACCTCGGCCGGTGTGGCCGGGAGCCGCCGGGTCATGCGCAGGTCGAGGGTCACGATGCGTTTCCTTCCGTGCCGTTGCGTAGGGTGAAGTAGGCGTCGAGGCCGTCGAGCTTGCGGGCCCAGAGCCGCTGATAGAAGGCGATCCACGCCATGGCGTCGTCCAGTGGCGCCGGGCCCAGGCGGCACTGCCGCGACCGCCCGACCTTCTCCGTGACGACGAGGCCCGCGGCCTCGAGCACCTGGACGTGCTTCTTCATGCCGGTCAGGCTCATCCCGACCGGCTCGGCCAGCTCGCCGATGGTGGCCGGGCCTTCGCCGAGCCGGACCAGGATCCGGCGGCGCTGCTGATCGGCGAGTGACGCGAACACCCGGTCGAGAACCTCTTGCTGAACCATGTGGTTCACCTTACGCCACTGAACCACTCAGTTCAACATTGCTGAGGGATTGGCTCCCGTCGCCCCGGGTACCCGGCGCCCATGCGATTCGGAAACGTTGAAGTGCGACCGCTTGGTGGCGGCACGGGCTGCCTGTTCATGATCCTGGGGTCGATCGTGCTGTCGGTGCTGTGCACCCTCGGCGCGAACCTGTTCGTACGCTGAAAGGGCGGGCGACCCCCGTGGCCGCCCGCCCTCTGCTCAGTCCGTCCTCACCAGGTGGTGGGGGCCGGTGGCGCGACGACCGGCGGACGGTCGTCACAGGTGATCGTGTTCGGCAGCTCCCAGGGCGCCAGCCACGGGCCGGTCGTGCCGCCGCCGTCGTTGCCGCCGAGGTCCGTCACGGTGAACTCCGAGCCGGTCGGCTTGAAACCGAACGAGCCGCAGTTGTTGATACCGACGGCGCCCACGTTGCGGGCGTCGACGTTGGCGAAGGAAGCCGAGCCGGCCACCCGGGCACTGAGCACCGAGGTGCCGGTGCCGTCGACCCGGATGTCCTGGAAGGCGACCCCGTTGATCGAGTAGAGGTCCTTCACACCCCAGTCGCTGACCAGCATGATCGCGTTGTAACTGCTGTCCAGGTAGTGGTCGCCGGTCACCCGGATGCGGGCGTCGATGCTCTTGTCGAGGGCGTAGAACCAGATCGCGCCGAGGCCGATCTTCCAGTTGAGTTCGAACGTGCCCGCCCGTACCACGGTGTTGTTCTTGATCGTCAGCTCGCCGGCGAACGGCTCGGCGCCGAACCGGGAGCCCACGTGGATGCCGCTGCCCTCGCGGATCGGGTCGGCGATCAGGTTGTTCGACACGGTGTTGTCGGTGCCGCCGTAGATGGCGATGCCGTTGGCCAGCGTCGGCGTCTGCACGGTGTTGTGGTCGAAGGTGTTGCCCGCGTTCGTCGTCTTCTCCGCCCACATGGCCAGGCCGTCGTCGCCGGTGTTGCGGATGAAGTTGTTGCGCACCACCGAATTCGTGACACCGGTGTGGAAGTTGAGCGCGTCGGCGATCTGGTCGACGATCACGTTGCCGGTGATCCGCAGGTTGCGCATCGGGCCGTCGAACCACATGCCGACCTTGGTGTGCCGGATGAACAGGCCCTCGATGCTGGAGTCGCTGAGCGCCCCGCCGACGCCGTTCACCTGGTCGGTGTCGATGCGCTCGCGGACGTCACCCTCGATCGTGAAGCCCTTGAGGTGCACGTTGCGGCTGCCACCGTCGGCGGCGTCCTTGCCGTAGAACCCGACGCCGGTGTGCACCGAGCCGTCCGGGGCGGGCTCGGCCAGCGTGACCTGCTTGCCCTTGATGATCGTGTGCCAGCTGCCGGCGCCCTCGATCGTCACGTCGTCGACGATGATGTGCCGGTTCACCTGGAACGTGCCCGGCGGCACGTACACCTTGAGCCGGGCCCGCTTGGCAAAGGCGATCGCCTTGTCGAACGCGGCCGCGGAGTCCCGCCGCCCGGTCGGGTCGGCCCCGAAGAGCAGCACGTTCGCCGCGACCAGGTTGACGTGCGGGCGGGCGACGAGCTGCGAGTCGAGCAGGTCGATGACCGTCCACGCGGCGCCGGGCGCGGCGGTGAGCCGGATCCGGTCACCCGCGCGGTAGGTGCGGCCGAGCAGCATCCGCTGCTCGTCGAAGAAGTGCATCGGCCGGAACGGCTTGTCGACCTGCGGCGTGGGGGTGGTGGCCGACGGTACGCAGCCGCACTCGGTGATCCACCAGTCGGGGTGCAGCGGATCCGCGGTCGGGTCGTTGCTGAACGGGTACTGGTTGTAGAGGTACGCGTACTGCGAGGTCAGCGTCATCGTGCCGGCCCGCTTGCCGTTGACCGCGACCTTCAGGGGTGCGGTGATCCCGCCGCCGGTGGGGGCGTCGGGGATGCTGTAGCGCACCGTGATCGCGTTGGCCGCGGCGGGCAGGACGAACTCGACGTACTGCCCCGGGGTCAGCTTGACCGCCGTACGCCCGGAGGCCTCACCGGCCACGGTGTAGGCGGCACGGTCGGGGCCGATCCGGGAACCGGTGAAGGTGGCGTTCTCCGCCTCCTGCTCGGCGAAGTCCACTGTCGCGCCGCGGCCGGCGACGAGGGCGGGATCGAGGCCGGCGCGAGTCACGAAGGGGCCGGCCGGGGCGGCACTCGCGGGGACGCCCGCGCCCAACACCAGTCCCAACCCGACTACTGAGGCGGTAGCCAGGACGGGCCACCTCACGTTCACAGACATCGAGGAGCTCATTTCTCTCGGGGAGCTCGTTCATCTCGGGAGCGACCTGACCTTAGGTCGGCTGTGACGAACTCCACAAGAGCCTGTCGACTAATTTCGTACTTCTGCTCGTTTCTTTCAGGCCGGCTCGTTCGGCAACACCACGAACTTGCCGACGGCGACGCCGGCCTCCATGTCCGCGTGCGCCTGGACGATCTGGTCGAAGCGGTAGGTGCGATCGAGCGGCACGACGGCCTCCCCCGCGGCGACCGCGTCGAGGAAGTCCTGGAGAACCGCCGGCGGCAGATCGTCGGCGTCGCCGCCATAACCGGTCAGCCGGACGCCCCGCGGGATGTACCCGATGGGATAGAAGTCCGGCACGATCCACTCGTTGGACAGCATCCCGGCCATGCAGACAACCCCGAACCGGCCGGCGGACCGCAAGGTGTCTGGCAGCGTCGGCGTGCCGACCAGTTCGAGAGCGTTGTCCACACCGTCCGGCACGATCGCGCGCACCTGGGCGGCCACGTCACCGTCGTCGATGAGCACGTGGTCGACCCCGATAGCCCGCAACGCTTCCGCCTTGGCGGGGTTGCGGGTGGTGGAGAGCACGGTCAGGCCGCGGCGCTTGGCGAGGATCGCGGCTGCCATACCCACGGACGAGGTGCCACCCCGGACGAGCAGGGACTGGCCGGGCTGGGCGTCGAGGCCGTCGGTCAGCGCACCGTACGCGGTCTGCAGCATCTCCGGCACCGCGCCGAGCGTGGCCCAGTCCAGGTCGCTGCGGAACGCGATCACCTGGGCCGCCGGGACGCAGGTGAACTGGGCGTAGCCGCCGTCGAAGGTGCGGCCCATCCCGCCCATCATCGCGAAGACCTGCTGCCCGACGGCGAACTCACCACCGGGCGCCGCGGTGACCACGCCGGTGGCCTCGATGCCGGGGACGCGGGGGAAGGTGACGCCGTCGGCGAGGCCGAGCCGGGTGTGGAGCTCGGAACGGTTCAGCCCGAACGCCTTCACCTGGATCAGTACCTGGCCGGGCTGCGGCACCGGGATGGGGAGCTGACGGATATGCAGGGCCTCGGGTGGGCCCGGCGCGTCGAGCACGATCGCTTCCATAGAAGTAGATTCCATGGAAGCAATGTAGCCCGGGTCGGCGGGGAAGGCGCGGTGGCCTTGCGCACACATGCCGGCCGCTCAGCGCATGTCGGCCGCCAGGTTGACTCGGAGGTGGGCGTCGACCCAGGCCGCGACGGCTGCGTCGCCGGGGTCCGGTCCGAGCCGGCCGGCCAGGGCTTCGACGGTCTCCGCGACCTGGCGCAGCCCGGCCCTGCGCAGCCGTCCCACCGCTAAGCGCAGCCGCCCGGGCATGGTGGCGGGCGCGTGCTGGAGACCGACGTGTGCCAGCTCCGCGAGCAGCGCCGCGGCCTCGTCCAAGGCCAGACCGATTGCGTCCGTGGCGAGAGGCGGAGCGTCGTCGGGATCAGCCCCGCGAGCGGCCTCGGCGAGGTCGGGAACCACCACGGAACCGTCGAGAGCGAAGCCGATCGGGTCGACCACCACCCCACCACCGGCGCGGCGCACACTGCCGGCGACGTACCGCAGCTCCCCACGCAGGGCGGCGGCCATGCTGTCGAGCCGGCCCGGAGCGCAAGCCGCGTGGGTGGCGGACACCACGGCAGTGATCCCGGCGGCGTCGGCGATGACGGCATCGAGGCGCTGGGCACCGGGTGCATAGCTGACCGCTTGGACCTCGGCGACCGGGATGACGCGTACCAGCTCCGCCTCGACCCGGGCCCGGACCGGGCGGGGCGGCAGCGCATCGAGCTCGTCGGAAAGGGCAGCCAGGTCGTCCGCGATCAGCGCCGGCGGCAGATCCTGCCAGGAACCCCGCGACGTCATCGCCTCCGTGCGGCTCAACCGCCGGGTGCCGAGCCGAACAGCCCGGCTCGCACTGCGGGCGGCGGACTCGGTGACGACGGCGCCACCGGCCAGCGCACCGATGCTGACCCCGGCCACCCGCCGGCTCGCAAGCTCGGGCCCGCTGCCAGTGGTCTCGTAGGTGCGACGCAACACGAGCACGGTGGCACTGTCGGCGTGGGCGAGGAAGATCTCGACCGTTCGCTCGCCGCCGATCGCGGACACGCGCGCACCGAGACCGTCAAGCCGGGCCCGGCGTAGCGGGGTCTCGGAAGCCTCGTCGGTCCCGAGCACCCGGGACCGCAACGCTCGGCGTTCGGCAGTGCTGGTCACTGCACGGTGGCGGGCGTGCAGCTCGGCGAGGTGATCGGCGAGTGCCTCCGGTCGGTAGCGGGCGCTGCGTTCCCGGTAGGCCTCCAGCTGAGCGACGAGGTCGTCGACGGCGAGGAGGGGCCATCGCATCCGGGCGGCTTCGAGGGCGCGGCGGACCGCGGTGACCTCGGCAGTGATTCCGGCGCCGACGTGGACGGCGCCCTCGCGCAGGACCACGTTTGTGAGGGCTACGGCGGCATCCAGAGCCGGGCTGTCGGTGGCGGCTGCGGTGCCGCCTACCTGCACCTGCACGTCGGCTTCGGCTTTGGAGGACGCGTCCGCTTCGCGGAACGCCCAGACGGCCAGGGCCAGGACGTCATCGCGGGCTCCGGCGACCGCGTCGGTCCGGGCGAAACCCAGATCGCCGGGTACGAGGAAGCGCACGGTTGCGGTGGGCAGTTCCACGCTGGGCACCGGATCGCCGGGTCTTGCGCGGTGCACGCGGGCGACGTATCCCGTGCGCAGGATTCGGCGGGCGGCGGCCATCATGCGTGCGCCGATCCGGGCCATGAGTTGGTCGTCGGTGAAGTCGCCCGGCGACCATCCGGTTTGTGCGGTCGTGGTCGTCGCGGGCTCGCCGGATGGGGTGGGCGATCCCGCTGTGTGGCCCGGATCTGGGTCGGTGGGTGGCCCGACTGAGGGATCTTGATGCTCGTCGGTGGGCTCGACCGCGAGAGCGGGATGTTCGACGGTCGGCGCCGCTGTCGATTTCGCCTGATCGATGGGTGGCCGCGCCGGCTGGCCGGCGGGTGGCACCGCTGGGAGATCCGGCTGACAGACAGTCGGCACCGCCGCAGGATCCACGTGACCAGCGGCCGGATGCGTTGCGAGATCCCCATGGTCAACGGTCGGTCCAACCGCAGTTTCCGGATGACCGGCGGCTGGGTGATCAGTTTCGCCGATGTGGTTCAGATAGGCGAGGACCAGGCCGACGATGTGCCGGCACACTCCGGGGGCGCCGCAGCTGCATCGTCCCTGTTCGAGGCCGCCGGTCGGCAATGCGGTGGTCACGCCGTCGTCGTAGGTGGCGTGGACTGTCGCTTCGCCGTCCTCGGTGATTGCCGGGGCTGAGCGCTCGATCTCGCGCGCCGCCCGCTTCACCAGGCCCCGGTTTGTCAGCTCCGCCAGCGTCGCGGGCGTCAGCGCCCGCAGGTCTGCCCTCACGTCGTCCTCCGACAGCCGGCTGCGCTTTCCGGAAGTGTGAAGGCGCTCATCGGCCCACCTGTTCGGCGACGAAGGCCGCCAGCTCACCCGGTGTCATCGCGCCCACCGAGGCTCCCACGTCGGCCAGTTGCTGGGCTGTTTCGCGGTCGTAGCTGGGGTTCGCGTCCTGGTCCAGGGCGGCCAGACCGAGGACCTTGGTGCCCTGCTCGACGAGCTCCCGAACCGTACGGATCAGCAGCGCCGGGGAACCGCCCTCGTAGAAGTCGGTGATCAGGACGACGATCGCCCGGCGGGGCTGGTCGATCAGGCCGGCCCCGTAGCGGACCGCCCGGCCGATGTCGGTGCCGCCGCCGAGCTGGACTTTCATCAGCAGCTCCACCGGGTCGTCGACCTCGCTGGTCAGGTCGACCACGTCGGTGTCGAACGCGACCAGGTGCGTCCGCACGCCGGGCAGGCCCCACAGGCACGCCGCCGTCACCGCCGAGTGGATGACCGAGTCGACCATCGAGCCGGACTGGTCGACGAGCAGGATCACCTGCCAATGCTCGACGTGCTTGCGGGTACGGGAGAAGAAGTGCGGCGTCTCGATGTACAGCCGGCGTTCGTCCGGGCGGTAGTGGCCGAGGTTGGCGCGGATGGTTCGTCTCATGTCGAAGTCGCGGGCCTGCTTCCACCGGCTCGGCCGCCGGGCCCGGGTGCCGGTGAACGCCGCCCGTACCTCGGTGGCCATCCTCGCCATCAGGTCGCGGACGACCGCCTCCACGATGCGGCGGGCCAGCCGCAGCACCTCGGGGTTCATCAGGTGCTTGGTCTGCAGGACGGCTTTGAGCAGCGCCGGGTTCGGTTCGATCCGTTCCAGCACAGCCGGATCCGTGACGATGTCGGTGATCTCGTAGCGTTCGATGGCGTCGCGCTGCAGTCGTTCGACCGTCTCGCGGGGGAAGAGCCGGTTGATGTCGTTCAGCCAGTCCACAGTGGTCAGCGCGGACGGCCCGTCGCCGCCGGCCCGGCCCTGGCTGCGCCGGACGTCGCGTTTCTCGAGTTCGCCGTCGCGGCCGTAGAGCCAGTCCAACGCCGCGTCGCGGGCGAGGCCGTCCGCTCCGAGCGGTCCGAGCTTCGCCGCCGGGGCGCCGAGGACCAGCCGCCAGCGTTCAAGATCCCGATCAGTCATGGGCTCCACCCGTCAGTCCCTCGCGGCGCAGTACGGCATCGACCCTGTCGTCCAGCAGCATCCCGGCGGCGACCAGCTCGGGATCGGTGACGCCGCGCAACAGGCTGCGCCCGGTGCCGGCGAGGCCACGGCGTTCCAGCAGCCGGCCGGCGATGATCTCCCGCTCTCGCGGCGGGAAGAACTCGAACGCTTGCCGCAGTCCCGGCACTGCGACGAGGAATTCCTCAGCCGCCATCGCGGACAGCAGTTCGTCGAGGAGCCCGATCACGGCCGGGGTGTGCAGCACTTCCTCCCGCGCGAGCGCAAAGAGACCGGCCAGCCAGTCCCCCGCCGACTCGGGATGGAAAGCACCGCGCACCGCGCGCTCAGGATCAAGCCCCCGAGCCAGGGGCTCCGGCTCGCGCGCTTCCTGTAGCGCCGGCCCAAGCGGAACATCCACGGGCTCGTCGCCGGCAGCATCAGCCGGCGCTGGTTGCAGGGCCCAGCGCAGACCAAAAGAAGCACCCCGCAGATCAGGCGGTGCCTCGGCATCGGCCGCGACTCGTGCCGCCACCTCCAGCGCCGCCGTCAGATCAAGGTCCAGCTTCGGACGGGCGTACCGCAAAGCGTCGCGGCAGGCCGCCAGCGCCCCGATCCGCCCCAGGTCAGCGGCCGCGGACCGCCCGTGCACACCCTCGGCCAGCCACAGGATGCGCCGCACCGACGCAACGATGACCACCGCGAGCGTCGCACTCTGCGCCGTCCCCAGGATGCGGTCGTGCCGCCACATCGTGAGGACGACCGCGAGCATCCGGCCGAGTGAGCCGAGGTCCGCCGCCGCCGCGACCGTGCTTTCGATGGCCGCCAGCGCCTGCTCGGACACGTCCGCCGTGCCGGACAGAGCCGCGTCGAACAGCACGGCTGCGAGCAGGTCCACGTCGCGGCCGGCGTGGGCGGCGCGTTCGGCCAGGACCGCCGCGCACGCGTCGGCCAGGGTGGCACCGTACGCGCCGGCCTCGATGAATGCGGTGAGCCGTTCCGGGCCCGGCCGTAGCGTCCAGCGTTCCTTGAGGACGGGGTCGAGGCCCGTCGACGGGCCGGAGTCGCGGCGGAATCCTGGTACGGCCAGGACGCGGACCCGGTGCAGGACCTGGCTGCGGGCCCGGTCCGCGGCGACCGTCAGGTCCAGGTCGAGGTCGTCACTTCCGTCCAGGCCCAGGCGTTCGAGCTCCGCGTTCACGTGGTGCACCAGCGGCGGCGCGGGCGTGGCGGGGTGCAGGCGGCCGACGCGGGTGCCGCTGAGTGCGGCGACCATCTCGAGCACGACCGGATGGCTGCCGGTCCGGAGGGCGCCCCGGGCCGCCCACGGCAGGGGTACGTCCAGCGCCTCGTTCACCAGCGCGGATGCCAGCCCGTCCAGCACATCCGTACGGGCCGGATGCCGATGCCCCCGTACGGTGGCCAGCCCTTCCGCGGTAACCCGGGCCGCGATGAGGTCCGCGGTGGACACCGGCTGTTTGCGTTCGCGGAGCCGTCCCGCCACCGACTCAGTGAGGTGTCGCGCTGCTGCCTGCGGTCCCGACTCCCACAGCTCCTGGTAGTAGCCGGGCGACGGCATCCCGCTCTGGTAGCCGTCGAAGGCGTCCAGCCGCCGGAACGAGTACGGCACCAGGAAACTCCCGCCGACCGCGTCCGGTGGCAGCATCGGCACCTCGGGCCACCCCGCTGCCGACGGATCATTTGCGAGCGCGGACACCAGCGCGGGCCGGTGGAACCCGCCGGTCACCACCACGACCGGCCGGTCCCCCGCTTCGGCAGCCGCAGCCCGTACCCACTGCGCCATGTACGCCTCGCGGGCAGTGTCCGACTCGCCTGCCGCCGACTCACCGCGTACGAGATCGAAGTAGACCGCGAGTCGCTCCGCCAGATCGTCGTCGGCGGCGATCTCGAAGAGGTGGTCCCACAGCACGTCCACGTTGTCGACGCCGAAGCTGCCGCACAGCCGCTGCATCACGTCGGCGTAGCGCAGCTCGGCGTCCGCATAGCGGTTCCTGCGCCCGGCGAAGGCGGGATGCCAGGCCGGCAGGTCGATGAACTTCAGCTCGGCACCGACCGCGCGGCCGTGGGTGAGCGCCACCCATTCCGGCGAGTACGCGCAGAACGGCGCCCACGACCCGTGCCGCCGCTCGCCGTCGCGGTAGCTGCTGAACACCGCGACCGGCAGCTCATGGCCGAGCAGCAGCTCTCCGATCCGCTCGTTGAGATCCGCCGGCCCCTCGATCAGCACGTACGCGGGCCGCAGCTCCTCGATCGTGGCGGCGACCAGCCGGGCGCACGCCGGACTGTGGTGGCGGACCCCGATGAACGTGACCGTCACGGCTCAGCCCGGCAGCAGGTGACGGGCGTTGTGCAGGGACTGCCACTGCTCGCCGTTGCGCCAGGTGACCTGCTGGGCCAGGTAGCGCCGCAGCTTCGCCAGGTCCTCCGGGTTGTCCTTGGCCGCGGTGCCGGCGAGGCAGGACACGAGGTCCTCGGCTGTGCCGGGCTCGCCGCGCAGGAACCAGCCCCGCAACCCGACGGCGTGGGCGACGGAGACCGCCTCGGCGGTGCTCATGACCGCCGACAGCCGGTCCATCGAGTCGCCGCGGGCCGTCTCCCCGGTGCGCAGCTCCCGGAAGGTGGTGACCAGCACCTCGAGGACGTCGCGGCGGGGCTCGGCGGTGACTCCGGAACGCCGCAGCAGCGCCGACGCCTCGGCCTCGACCAGGGCCAGCTCGGTGCCGAAGTCGGCGATCGGGAAGACCGTCTCGAAGTTGAAGCGCCGCTTCAGGGCGGAGCTCATGTCGTTGACGCCGCGGTCACGGGTGTTCGCCGTGGCGATGATGCTGAAGCCGTCGCGGGCGAAGACCATCGACTCCGGGCCGGTCAGCTCCGGGATCGCCAGGACCCGGTCGGACAGCGGGGAGAGCAGGCAGTCCTGGACCTCCAGCGGGCAGCGGGTGATCTCCTCGAAGCGGACGGTGCGGCCCTCGGCCATGCCGCGCAACAGGGGCGCGGGCACCAGCGAACGCGGCGACGGGCCGTCGGCGACGAGCAGGGCGTAGTTCCACGAGTAGCGGATCTGGTCCTCGGTGGTGGCGGCGCCGCCCTGGATGGTGAGGGTGGAGTCGCCGCTGACCGCGGCGGCGAGCAGCTCGGACAGCAGGGATTTCGCCGTGCCGGGCTCGCCGACCAGCATCAGCCCGCGGCTGGTGGCCAGCGTGATCAGGGCACGTTCGATCAGTGAGGGGTCGCCGACGAACTTGCGGCTGATGCCCAGCTTGCTGTCACCGACGACGAACCGGCGGGCGGCCTGCACGCTGAGCACCCACCCGGGTGGGCGCTCGGCGGTGTCGGCCGCCCGCAGCCGGGCCAGCTCATCGGCGTAACGCACCTCGGCCGGCGGCCGCTGCACCTGACCGGCAGACTCGGCAACCTCCACAACAGACTCCGGACCAAGCCCGGCGGTGGGATGAGTGGGCGTCATGCGGTCAGCTCCGTCAGGTCGCGGATGATTTCGGAGGCGGTGACCGGATCCAGCCGGCCCAGTGGGACGTGGCCCTGGTTAGTGTTCCAGCGCCCGCCCGTGCCGTCGGAAACGAAGATCATCTCCAGGGTCTGCTCCGGGAAGATGTCCATCGCGCCGATCGCGATGCCCGGCTCCAGGCTGATGACGACCTCCTGGCCCGGACCGACAGCCAGCTCGATGCGACCCTGCACGCCCGCGTCCTGCGGGGTCTCGCGCCGCCAGCCTTTGCGTTCGAGGCCGATCACCCGGCCGGTCGGCACGGTGTGTCCCTCGAAGCGGGCCAGCCGGCCGCCCGCCGCCTCCTCCGCGGTCAGGCTGAACGTCTCGCGGCCGAGCTGCGCGAACGGTTGCAGGATCTCGTAGTCGGCGAAGACCTCGACCCAGTCGGGCCGGTGGTCACCCAGGTGCAGCGGGTGGGCGACCCCGACCGACGCGTCGTCGGCCAGCGACACCTCGTCGTCGTGCACGTCCGAGAAGCTTCTGTCCTCGGCCACCCGGATCGCCCCGGTCGGTTGGCCGTTCTCGTCGTAGACCGCCCAGACCAGGCGCCGGACGATGTGCCAGAGCAGCGGGTGGGCGACGAACAGCTGGCGGAACTCGGCGCCGGTCCAGCGGCGGCCGGTGACCATCGCTCGTTCGAGGCGGCGGATCTGGTCGGTGGCGACCGTGCGGACGTCCTTCTTCAGCGCGGCGAATCGCTGGTAGGCCACGGGTGCCAGCTCGGCGTCGTCGCGGGCGCCGGGCTTGGGCAGGGCTTTGAGGTGCTTGCCGGCTGTGTCGGCCACGTACGGGCGGAGCTGCTCGTCGAAGCCGACCGTGAACTGGCGGGTGCCGTAGTCGAGCACCATGCTGCCGGCGTCGTCGAGCCCGAACCGGGGCACCAGCCGGTCGGCGAGCTGGTCGGCGCTGAGCCCCAGCCCGGCGGCGACCTCTTCCATCTTCTGACCCGCGGCCGCCTTGAGCCCCTTGAACTTCGCCCGTTGCGCGATGCCGTGCAGGTGCATGAGGGCGACGTCGGTGCCGATCCGGGCCAGCACCTGCACGCCGGTGACCGCCCGCGCGTGGCCGCCCTCGCCGGGCCAGGCCAGGATCACCGGGGTCAGCCGGCGGACGGTCTCGTCGTCGCCGACCACGCCCAGGGTGTCCAGGACCCAGCTCTCCTTGCTGTTGGCCCCGGAAGTCTGCCAGCGCTGGAAGAGCCCCCAGGCGAACTCTGCGAGGTCGGCTGGCTCGCACGCCTGCCGGACGACGTCAACTCCGGCGTACGGCGTGCCGGCCCGGCCCAGCGCGAGCACCATCACGAGATTGGTGACCGCCTCGGCGGGCAGGGCGCCGGCGCCGTCACGCAACCGCACCGGGGGCAGCAGTCCGGGGACGGCCCAGGCGGGCACGGCCGGGAGTTTGGCCGGCAGCACGGACAGCGGATCGGTCTCCAGCAACGTCTGGACGGCCGCGGTCGCCGCGTCGCCGTAGCTGTGGGCGGCCGAGCGCACCACCTCGGTGTATCCGTTGGCGTGCAACGCGAGCAGCGCCTCCTCGGCCTGGCGGCGTGGGACGCCGGCCTTGTCGAGCGCCGCCGGCACCAGCGCCCGGGCCGCCGCCTCGGGGTGCCGCCGCAGCCAGGTGAGGGCGGTCTCGCGGACGCTCTTGAGCCGTGCGTACGCGTCGGCCATCAGGACCGCGATCTCCGGAGCGGCGAAGGGCAGCAGCAGATCGGCGGCCTCCGCGGGGCTGCGCCGGGCCAGATCCAGGGCCGCCGGCAGGGCGTCGAGCTCGAACCGGGCGACGACGATCCGCATCCACAGGGCGGCCTGCCAGGTCTCGCGCACCCGCCACGTCGCCAGGAGCGGGCGGGCGAACTCCTCGGGCGCGGCGACGAAGAACTCAGCCGGCTCGGACCAGCGGCTGGTGCCGGCCGCGATCCGCTCGGCCTTGCCCTGCCAGTCCCCGGTGCCGTCGGCATACATCTCGTAGCGGGTCTGCCGCCAGCTCTCCCGCTCGTCGTGGAGCCAGCTGATCGAGGGCGCGTCGGTGCAGGTCAGGCCGGTGATAACCACCGGCTTGGCCGCTCGTTGGGGCTGCCGCCACGGTGGGTCGAGCAGCAGCGGCGGCACGGCTGACAGTGGCGCCGGCACGACTGCCGCCGCCTGCTCGCGGATCGTCTCCACGCGCTGCCGGGCGGTGGTGCTGAGCAGCGGCAGGACCGGCTCGACGACGCCGGGGTGGGCGAGCACGTGGGCGCGCAGCAGCTCGGCCACGGCGGGCTTGGTGGCGCCCTCGGCGAGCATCCGCAGGGCTCGCGCGGGACTGCGGTCGGCCGCCTCGAGCAGGGCCGGCGGCACGTACTTGACGTCGATCCGGTCGATCAGCCCGCGCATCACCTCGTCGCTGGGCAGCACGGCGAGCACGCTCAGCAGCCGCCGCTCGGCCTCCGCGAAGTCGATCGTGTCGAGCCAGTGGAACAGGGCCGGTCCCGCGGCGACGCCGACGCCGTCGACCAGGGTGGCCAGCATCGCCATCGACGAGGGCACGGAGTAGGGGCTGACGATCGCCGCGAGCGCGGTCACCTGCTTTTCCGAGCCGGCGGCGCTCAGCAATGCGGCCGCGCGGCAGCTGTCCGCGTCGGTGATGGCGGTGTCGACGTCCTCGGCGACCCACTCGTGCCGGGCCGGCACCAGCACCGACGTCGCCGTCCGCGCGTAGGCCCCGGCCGCCCGGTACGGCGTGATGGCCTCGATCACCTCGGCATGCTCCTGCTCGGAGGCGGCCGCGAGGGCCGTGCGGACGCGCAGCGCGGTCATCAGCGCCGGATCGCTGTGCCAGCCGCGGCGTTCCTCGCCCGGGCGGATGACCCGGATGCCGAAGTGCTGGTGGGCGCTGGCCCGGGGGCCGGGCGGGAGGCCGTCGTCGAGCTTGAGGGTCATCAGCTCGACCGCGGCCACGGCGGCGAAGGGCAGCCCCCGCTCGGCGATCCACAGGTCGGCGAAGGCGACGAACTTCTCGTTGACGTCCCAGTTGCCCAGGGTCGCGGCGGCGGCGACGGCGGCCGCTCCGAGCGGCGTGGCCTGCGGATCTCCCTCCAGCCAGTCCGCGCCGGCCCGGGCCACGGCCGGATCGGTGACCGGTGCCTGGAAGGCCTTGAGGACTCCGCCGGGGCGGCGGCTGAGGAGCTCGTCGGTCACCGCGCGTGCCTTGGCGTCGGGCACGAACGTCGTGGAGCCGGCGCTGCCCCGGCGGGCGTAGCGGTGCCGGTGCCAGGCGGCCGGGAAGACGAAGGTGTCCTCGTCGGTGGGGGCGGGCGGCGCCGGATCCGGTGTGCGGGAGGGGGACGCCGGTGTGGTTGTCGCGGCCGTCTCGCCGTATCCCTTCCGGGTCTTCTCGGCGATCAGCTTGCCCTCGTGGGCCGCGGCCTCGGCCGCCGTGGCGAAGGTCTTGACTTTGGTCTGGCCCGTCGTGCCGACGCGCCCCCAGCGGACCGTCACCTCGGTGCCGGTCTGGTCGATCTCCCAGAACTTCGCCGACGTGCCGTCGGCGAACTCGAAACTGCGCATGTGCGAAACCCTCCATCGGCACCGGTGCGAGGCACGGTAGCGATCCGGTACGACAAAATCATCGGATGGGTAGACCGGTGGTGGGAGTTGGATTGATCTTGGTGGATCCGCGGGGCCGGGTGCTGCTCGGTAACCGCATCAAGGCCGGCGAGGAGCCGACCTGGTGCCTGCCCGGCGGTCACGTCGAGGGCGGCGAGACCATCGAGCAGGCCGCCGCCCGGGAGGCGGCCGAGGAGGCCGGCATCGAGGGTACGCAGCCAGAAGTCATCGCCATCGGCGTGCAGACCACGGGCAGCGGGATGACCGCCGCGACAGTGGCACCGTGGCCCGGCACCCCGCCGCAGGCCCTCGAACCGGACGTCCTGACCGACTGGGGCTGGTACGCCCCGGACGAGCTGCCCGAGCCGCTCTACCCGCCGTCGGCCATGAGCCTCACCGTCTGGCGCGGCCTGCCCCCGCCCGACGGCTGGCGCGTCTACCCGGTGCGTTAGCCGCGTTCGGCCGCGACCAGTTCCCGGGTGGCCGGGGCGACCTCGGCCGCGAAGCGCTCGATCGTCGCCGGGTCGTCGGCCGCCAGGATGAAGGCGCTGACGCCGTACTCCAGGGTCAGCCCGGCCAGGTCCTCGGCCCACTGCTCGGCCGGACCCTGCAGGAAGGCCCGTCCGGCCGGGGCGAATTCGCCGCTGATGTTGAGCAGCCGCCGGACCGCCCGCGGATCCCGGCCGGCCGCCTGCGCGCCCTCGTCGATGTGCTGGTTGATCGCCGTCAGGTCGTCGGCGCCGTTCGGCAGGTAGCCCAGCGACGGCAGGGCACCGTCCGCGGCCCGGCCGATCAGCCGCAGCATCCGCGGCTTGTACGCCCCCACCCAGATCTTGATGTCGTGCGCCGGAGCGGGCCCCCGCTTGGCCCCGCTGACCCGGTAGTAGTCGCCTTCCACCTTGACCGGCCCCGCCTTGTCCACAGCCCAGATCTCCCGGATGATCTCGATGCCCTCGGCCAGCGCGGCCACCGACTCACCCGGGCTCAGCCGGCGGCTGCCCATCGCCTCGATCGCGTCCCAGAAGCCGCCGGCGCCGATGCCGAGCTCGATCCGGCCGCCGCTGAGCAGGTCGAGGCTGGCCGCCGCCCGGGCCAGCACGGCCGGCGGGCGCAGCGGCAGGTTGAGCACGTTGCCGCTGAGGTGGATCCGCTCGGTACAGGCCGCCGCGTACGACAGCAGCGTCCACGTGTCGTGGAAGCGCGGCAAGTACGGGTGGTCCTGGAAGGTGGCCAGGTCCAGCCCGGCCCGGTCCGAGACGACGGCCAGTTCCGCCGCCTGGTGCACGGGTTGCGCGGTGGGCGTGATGAACGTGCCGAAGAGCAGGTCGTGCCCGTAGTCGGTCATCGGGTCTCCAGGGTGGTCCGGATCGGGAAGTTGTCGCGGAACAGGTGTTGCGGGTCGTAGCGGCGCTTGAGCTCCCGCAACCGTTCCAGGGTGCGCGGCGGGAAGGCGTCGGCGAGGCGTTCCGGGCGCTGGTCGCTCTCGAAGCTGAGGTAGAGGCCGTCGAAGTGGGCGGCGAGGGCGTCCCAGAGCGGGTCGAGCCGGCGCTTGCTGGAGCCCATCACCACCACGGAGAAGTTGGCCGAGCGGTAGCCGTAGGCGGTGGCGTCGGCCGGGACGTCGGCCACCGCGCCGCCGACCGTGCGGATCTGGAACCAGTGGATCGCGCCGCTGGCGATCAGCGCGGCCGCGGCCGCCGCGAACTCCGGGGTGAGGTGCTCGATCAGGCCGGACCGCGAGACCGGCTCGCCCTCGGCCTGGTGGTAGCCGTCGCCGGCCCGGGCCAGCACCGCCGCGTACGGCGCCAGCACCACGTTCTGCTGGTACAGCGGCCCGGCACTCGCCACCGGGGTGAGCTGGTCGATGATCGTCTGCGGGTCGTCGTTGTCGACCATGGCCATCAGCTGCGCGACGCCGGGCTGCCCCGGTCGCGGCCGGCCCATGATCAGTTGCCCGCTGAGGTCGCGCGGCGCGGCCTCGATCGCCGCACCCCAGCGCACCAGCAGGTCGGCCGGATCGTCGGCGCCCACCACGAACTGCGCCCAGCCCACCTCGCCGACCTCGTCCACCTCGAAGTCGAACGACGTCACCACGCCGAAGTTGGCCCCGGCCCCGCGGACGGCCCAGAACAGCTCTGGGTTCTCGTCCTCGGCGGCGCGGACCACCGAGCCGTCGGCCAGCACGATCTCCACCGCGCGCAGGTGATCGATGGTCAGCCCGTGCTTGCGGGCCAGCCAGCCGACCCCACCCGCGGTGGCCAGGCCACCGACCCCGACCCCGCCGTAGTCGCCCGAGCTCAGCGCCCAGCCGTACGGCCGCAGCGCATCGGCCACCTCCGACCAGCGCGCGCCCGGCCCGACCCGGATCAGCCGGCGCTGCTCGTCGAGCACCTCGATGGTGTTCATCGCGGCCACGCTCAGCACCAGGCCACCGTCGTTGGTGGACCGTCCGCTGATCCCGTGCCCGGCGCTGCGTACCGAGAAGGGCAGGCCGGGGTGGGCGCGGACGAAGGCCAGCGCGTCGACCACCTCGGCCGTGCTGCGGGCTCGCAGGACGAGACCGGGAGCCCCGCCGCGCATGTACGTCGAGCGGACCCGGGCGTAGTCCAGGTCGCCGGGCTCGACTGCGCGCTCGGCCAGGCTCGGGGGCACGTTGTCGTAGTCGATGCCGGGACGGCGCTTGGCGCGTACCGCCGCGGGCCGGAAGACGGCCGTGGGCGCGGCCGGCAGCTCGCGGGCCACGGCCTCGCGCAGCGCCGGCATCACGTCGCGGGCGAAGCGGTCCAGCGTGGCGGTGTCATCGGCCGGGACGATGAACGTGCTGACGCCGGCCTCCAGCACCAGCGCGAGCAGCTCCGGCACGGTGTGGTCGGCGGTGATGTGCAGCAGGCGGCGGATCTCGGCGGGCTCGCGCCCGGCTCCCAGGGCGGCCTCGTCGATGATCTTGTTGGCGGCGGCGTACTCACCGGGCCGGAACGCGGTCAGGGTGGCCGCCCAGCCGTCCGCCTTGCGCCCGGCGAGCCGCAGCATCGGTGACTGGTCGCCGTCGAGCCAGATCGGGATGCGGTGCGCGGGCAGCGGACCGCGCTGCGCCTGCGGGATGCGGTAGTGCGCGCCCAGGTGCCGCAGCGGGCGCGGCTCGCCCGCGTCCAGGACGCCCCGGACGATGTCGATCGCCTCGTCCAGCGCGGCAACGGCCTGGTCCGGCTCGGTCCGGCGGCCGCCCATCGCCTCGATCGCGTCCTGATCGCCGCTCCACCCGAGCGCCAGCTCCAACCGGCCGTCGGAGAGCAGGTCCAGGCTCGCCGCGGCGCGGGCCAGCACCGCGGGATCGCGCAGGGGGACGGTGAGCGCGGCCGGCGCCAGCCGCACCCGCCCGGTACGCCCGGCGACCCAGCCCAGCACGGTCCACGCGTCGAGCAGCCCCGGCTCGTCCGGGCGGTCCTCGACGGCGACCAGGTCGTAGCCGAGCTCCTCCGCGTGGCGAGCCAGGTCGGCCGCCTCCACGGGTGTCCCGGCCGACGACGCGACCAGGGCGCCGAACGTCAGCGGGTGTCCGTAGTTCATCGCGTACTCCTCAGCCGGTTGATACATCAACCTAGTTGATACATCAACCGGCGGCCTTCCGGCAAATGGAAGTACGATTCCCGGCGTGAGTGCGACCGCCGACGTCTCCGCCGCCTGGCGGGCGTATCAGCGCATGCGCCTGCAACTCAACGGCCGGATCAGCCGTGAGCTCTACCGCTCCACCGGGCTGTCCGAGGCCGACTTCGACATCCTGTTCTTCCTGGAGGAGTCCCCCGGCGGCAGCGTGCGGTCGATCGCCCTGCGCTGCGGCCTGGAGTGGGAGAAGTCACGACTGTCCCACCAGCTGCGCCGGATGCAGGGCCGCGGACTGATCACCAAGACCGCCGACGCGGTAGTGGAGCTCACCGACAAGGGCCGCGAGCAGATCGCCGCCGCGCGGGCCTGTCACGGCGCCGCGGTCCGCCGCTACTTCGGCGACGTGCTGACCGATGACCAGCTCGCCGCGCTCACCGCGATCTCCGACCAGGTGGTGGCCCGGCTGGCGGACGACTCCACCCGGGACCACGCACACGCGCGGCCCCGGGCGGAAGCCTGACCTACGGCTGACTGCGCGGACTGTCCGGCGCCAGCGTGTCGATGAACTCGTGCGGGCTGTGCACCTCGACGGTCCGGCGGGCGGCGTCGGCCTCGGCCGCCAGCGCCTTGGCCGCACCGGCCGGGTCGACCCCGGCCCGCTTCGCGCCGGCGACGACCTGGTTGTAGGCGCCCTCGGCGAACGCGTACGCGGCCCGGTAGTCGTGCCGCGCGAACGCCTTGGTCGACAGACCCAGCAGCACGTCGGCCGCACGCAGCTGCACCTTCGCCCGCGACGCCCGGGACGACGCCAGCACGTCGGCGGCCAGCCGGTTCGCGGCTTCGTGGTACGCCGCCGTCAGGAACCGGTCGCTGTTGTCCCGGTCGAACTGGCTGAAGTCCCAGTTGACGTCGATGTAGCTCATCATCGAGTTGCTCTCGTCGCCGGCGTTGGCGAACAGGAAGCGGCCCGCCGGCTCGTAGTCGACCCCGGTCTCGCTGTCGTAGCCGTCGTGCGGGTGGCTCATGCCCAGGTGGTGGCCGACCTCGTGGATCTGGGTGGTGGTCAGGCCGTACCCGGAGGCGACAACCTCCGGCGAGATGAAGGTGAAGACCCCGGTCTGGGTGCCGTCGACGTAGTTGTCGTCGGCGAAGCCGAGCGCCGGCACGTCCACGCCCTCACCGACGGCGTAGTTGAACACCGGGATCTCGTAGTCGACCCGGCCGGCGTCGTCCTTGGTGCGTTCCAGGTTCGCCCAGTTGTAGAGGTACAGGTTGGCGAACGCCGGATAGCCCGAGTCGGGGTAGCAACTGGTGTCGGTGAGCACCCCGAGGTAGCACTCCTCGGCCTTGGCGTCGTACGGCAGGTCCTGGTTGTCGAAGTCCATCCGGTTGCGCCAGCGCAGCTCGGAGAGCTCGTCGACCAGCAGCTCGGGGGTGATGTAGCGCTCGGACGCGTCGACGCCGGGCCAGCCCTCGTAGGTGTTGCTGTCGATGTTGAGCGACTTGGGCGGCTCCGGCGTGGGCAGCTCGACCGGGTAGAGCGGCGACGACGTCATCAGCAGGTTCAGCGCGACGTAACGGGTGATCAGCGAGAGGTCACCGGCCAGAGCCCCGGGCGCTCGGAAGCCGCCCGCGGTGTACTCCCAGGTGGGCGGCATCCGGTAGTCGACCTCGCCGTCACCGTCGAGGTCCGGGTTGTCGACGTCGTAGTTGCTGGTCCAGGACTCGGGACCGGCGGACAGATCGTGGAACCAGACCCGCCGGGTGCTGCCCAGGCCGGTCTCCTCGTCGTCGGCGGTGGTGCCGCCCCAGGCGATGACCTTGCGGCTGTCCCGCTCCTGGCCGAAGTCGTAGCCGGTGTCCGGGTCCGGCTCGCCGGTCTTGGTGTAGACGTGGAACTTGAAATCGGAGCGGCCGTACCAGTTGATGAAGAAGATCGTGTTGCGCCGGGTGTCGACACCGGCGGGCGGGTGGTACGCGAGCCACTTCTCCACGCTGGGCGCGTCGATGGCGTGGTTGGCCGTGATGTCCTTGACGTTGCTCGCCTGCTCGTTGTAGGCCGTCTGGTACTCGGTCAGCGGCGCGGGCTTGGCCAGCTTGCCCAGCTGCCTGAAGAACTTGTCCTCGTACGACCGGCTGCCGTAGCTGACCTTGTAGTCGTAGGTGTAGGTGATGCCCAGCTTCTCGGTCTGGCCGTAGACCAGGCGGTAGCGGACGAGGGGTTCGTACTTCTTCGGCAGGCCGGACAGGTAGGCGGCCCGGCCGACCTGGTCCGGCTCGTAGCCGAGGAAGACCACGTTGACCGGCACCTTCTCGGTCAGCCGGGGCTGGCCACCGGGATGCAGGTAGGCGTACGAGGATTTCGGTGCGGCGCCCGCTGCTCCCGCGGACGCACCCACCATCGCCGAAATCAGCGCAACGACGAGCGCGGCTCTCCGTCTCATGTGGTCACGCTGCCACTACGCGGACACCGGGTAAAGATTTACGCAGGTAAAGGCATGGATACGTTGGTGCCACGGTTACCGCGATTCACCGGGCCCAGGTTCTAAGCTCTGCGGGTGGCGAAGTATTTCGACGTACATCCGGACAATCCGCAGGCGCGGTCCATCTCCCAGGTGGTCCGCATCCTGCAGGACGACGGGCTGATCGCGTATCCGACCGACTCCTGTTACGCCCTCGGCTGCCGGATCGGCAACGCCAAGGGCCTCGATCGGATCCGCGAGATCCGCCATCTGGGCAGCGACCACCACTTCACCCTGATCTGCCGCGACTTCGCCCAGCTCGGGCAGTTCGTCCACATCAACAATGCGGTCTTCCGGGCGGTCAAGGCCGCCACCCCCGGCAGCTACACCTTCATCCTGCCGGCCACCCGGGAGGTGCCGCGGCGACTGATGCACCCCAAGAAGAAGACCGTCGGGGTACGCATCCCGGAGAACACGGTGACCAGTGCCATCCTCGCCGAGCTGGGCGAGCCGCTGCTCTCCAGCACCCTGCTGCTGCCGGGCGAGGAAGAGCCGCTCACCCAGGGCTGGGAGATCAAGGAACGGCTCGACCACGTGGTGGACGCGGTGATCGACTCCGGTGAGTGCGGCACGGTCCCGACCACCGTCATCGACCTGTCCGGTGGCGAGCCGGAAATCCTGCGGGTCGGCGCGGGCGACCCCACGCGCTTCGAATAACGCTGGCGGCCGCCCATAGGCTGGTGAGTACCACGTTCCGAGAAGAGGAAACGACGATGTATCTACCCGTGCCGGCCCAGGTCGATCTGGGTGCGCTGGACCACGAGGTGCTGCACTTCTGGCAGGCCGAGAGTGTGTTCCACCGCAGCCTCGAGCAGTCCGCGGGCCGCCCGGAGTGGATTTTCTACGAAGGCCCGCCCACCGCGAACGGCATGCCCGGCACGCACCACATCGAGAGCCGGGTCTTCAAGGACGTCTTCCCGCGGTACAAGACGATGAAGGGCTTCCACGTCGCCCGCAAGGCCGGCTGGGACTGCCACGGCCTGCCGGTCGAGCTCGCGGTGGAGAAGGAGCTCGGCTTCACCGGCAAGCAGGACATCGAGGCGTACGGCATCGCCGAGTTCAACGCCCGCTGCCGCGCCTCGGTGACCCGGCACACGGACGCGTTCGCCGAGCTGACCCGGCGGATGGGCTACTGGGTCGACATGGACGACGCGTACCGGACCATGGATCCGGGCTACATCGAGTCGGTCTGGTGGTCGCTGCAGCGGATCTTCGACAAGGGTCTGCTGGTCGAGGACTTCCGGGTGGCGCCCTGGTGCCCGCGGGACCAGACCGCCCTGTCCGACCACGAGCTGGCCCAAGGCTACGAGCAGGACGTCGACCCGTCGGTCTACGTGCGCTTCCCGCTGACCTCCGGCCCGTTCGCCGGGCAGGCCTCGTTGCTGGTCTGGACCACGACGCCCTGGACGCTGGTCTCCAACACCGCCGTCGCGGTCAACCCGGACGTCAGCTACGTCGTGGCGACCGACGGCAACGAGCAGCTCGTCGTCGCTTCGGACCTGCTCGCGGAGGTGCTCGGCGCGGCCTGGACGGTGGTGGCCACCTTCGGCGGCAAGGAGCTCGAACGCTGGACCTACCGGCCGCCGTTCGACCTGGTCGAGGTGCCGGACGCGCACATCGTCATCCTGGCGTCGTACGTGACCACCGACAGCGGCACCGGCCTGGTGCACCAGTCGCCCGCCTTCGGCGCGGACGACCTGGCCAGCTGCCGGGCCTACGGGCTGCCGATGGTCAATCCGGTACGGCCCGACGGCACGTTCGCGCCGGAGGTGCCCCTGGTCGGTGGAGTGTTCTTCAAGACCGCGGATGCCGCGCTGGTGACCGACCTGCAGAGCCGCGGTCTGCTGTTCCGCGAGACCCCGTACGAGCACAGCTACCCGCACTGCTGGCGCTGCCACACGCCCCTGATCTACTACGCGCAGCCGTCCTGGTACGTGCGCACCACAGCCGTCCGCGAGCAGCTGCTGCGCGAGAACGAGCGCACCAACTGGCAGCCCGCGACGATCAAGCACGGCCGCTACGGCGACTGGCTGACCAACAACGTCGACTGGGCGCTCTCCCGGCAGCGCTACTGGGGCACCCCGCTGCCCATCTGGCGCTGCCCGGAAGGCCACCTGACCTGCATCGGTTCCCTGCACGAGCTGAGCGAGCGCACCGGCGAGGACCTGTCCGCGCTGGAACCGCACCGGCCGTTCATCGACGCGGTCACCTTCGCCTGCGAGTGCGGCGCCACCGCCACCCGGGTGCCGGACGTCATCGACGCCTGGTACGACTCCGGCGCGATGCCGTTCGCCCAGTTCGGGTACCCGTACCGCAACAAGGAGCTGTTCGAGCGCAGCTACCCGGCGCAGTTCATCTCTGAGGCGATCGACCAGACCCGCGGCTGGTTCTACACGCTGATGGCCATCGGCACGCTGGTGTTCGACCGGTCCGCGTACGAGAACGTGGTCTGCCTGGGTCACATCGTGGCCGAGGACGGCCGCAAGATGTCCAAGCACCTGGGCAACATCCTGGAGCCGTTGCCGCTGCTGGAACGGCACGGTGCGGACGCCGTGCGGTGGTTCATGGCCGCGGTCGGCTCGCCGTGGTCCTCGCGCCGGGTCGGGCACACCACCTTGCAGGAGGTGGTCCGCAAGACCCTGCTGACGTACTGGAACACGGCCGCTTTCCAGGCGCTGTACGGGCGTACCGCCGGCTGGACGCCGTCGGAGTCGGACCCGGCGCCGGCCGACCGCCCGGTCCTGGACCGCTGGGTCCTGTCCGAGCTGCACACGCTGGCCCGGGACGTGGACGCGGCGCTGGCCGCCTTCGACACCCACGAGGCCGGCAAACTGCTCGCCGCGTTCATCGACGACCTGTCCAACTGGTACGTGCGCCGCAGCCGCCGCCGTTTCTGGCGTGGTGACCCGGCCGCGCTGGCCACGCTGCACGAGGCGCTGGCCACCGTGACGCTGCTGATGGCGCCGATCACGCCGTTCATCACCGAGCGGATCTGGCAGGACATGGTCGTGCCGGTCACGCCGACGGCCGCGCCCTCGGTGCACCTGGCCGCGTACCCGGTCGCCGACGAGTCCCTGATCGACCCGGCGCTGATCGAGCAGATGGCGCTGGCCCGCCGGCTGGTCGAGCTGGGCCGCGCGGCGCGGGCCGACTCGGGCATGAAGACCCGGCAGCCGCTGTCGCGGGCGCTGGCGTCGGCACACGGGTTCGCCGGCCTCTCCCCCGAGCTGCTCGCCGAGATCGCGGCCGAGCTGAACGTCGGCGTCGTGCTGGCGGTCGGCGCGGCCGGCGACTCGCTGGTGGACACCACGGCAAAGGCCAACTTCCGGCCGCTGGGCAAGCGCTTCGGCAAGGGTGTGCAGCAGGTGGCGGCCGCTGTGGCCGCCGCCGACGCGACAGCGCTGAAGGAGTCCCTGCGCTCAACCGGCACCGCCGCAGTCATCGTCGGCGACGAGACCGTCACGCTCAGCCCCGACGAGGTGATCATCACCGAGACCCCGCGCGAGGGCTGGGCGGTCGCCGCCGAGGGCGGCGCGACCCTCGCCCTGGATCTGCACCTGACGCCGGAGCTGCGCCGGGCCGGCCTGGCCCGCGACGCGATCCGGCTGATCCAGGAGGCCCGCAAGACCAGCGGCCTGGAGGTCTCCGACCGGATCGCGCTGCGCTACGCGGCCACCGACGACAACACGGCGGCCGCGCTGGAAGAGCACGCCCAGCTGGTCGCCGACGAGGTGCTGGCCACGGACTACGCCCCCGGTGAGCCGTCCTGGGCCGAGGCCGTCCCGTTCCGCGAGGAGGCGATGGGTCTCACCTTCTGGCTGCGGAAGGTCTGATGCCGGCGGCCAGGTTGCTGCGCGCGCTCGCCGCCCTCGCGCTGGTCGGCGCCTGCGCGTCGGCGCCCACCAACGCCTGGACGGAGCTGTCGCTGCCCGGCCCGGGCCCGCGGCTGCTGCGGGATGCGATCGCGTGCGGCGAGCACTGGTACGTGGTCGGCGGCCGCGTCGGCGCTGACGGCGAGACCAGCCCGGCCGCCTGGGACAGCCCGGACGGCCGGAGCTGGCGCAGCCTCACATTGACCCCGCTGCCCGGCAGCTACTACGGCCCGCGCAGCGTCCTGTACGCCGTGGGCTGCGCGAACGGCCGGATCGCAGCGGTCGGCTCGCGCAGCGGCGGCGCGCACGGCAATCCGCGGACCAGCACCTGGTATCAGCGCCCGGACGGCTCACTCACCGAGGCGGCGGCGCCCTTCGAGACGTACGGCGGTGACACGGCGGTCGACGTCGGCCGGATCTCGGGTGGCCGGTCGGGATTCCTGATCGCCGGCAACCGGACCAGCGGCGCGGCGGCCTGGCTCTCCCCGGACGGCACCCGCTTCCGCCTCTTCGAGAACGCTCCCGGTCTGGCCCGGGCCTTCGCCCGGGACGGCGCTGTCCTCGATGGACGGTTTCTGCTCGTCGGTAGCTTCGGCAACGCGCCCGCCGCGTGGAGCTCGGTCGACGGCAGCTCGTGGCAACGCGCGGAGGTCCCCGACGAGGACGGCTACGACGAGCTGCAACGCGTGGTCCGGCTGGGTGACCAGCTGATCGCGGTCGGCCCGCGCGGCGACACCTTCGGCGCGTGGCGGGGCCCGGACTGGACGGCGGTCGGCCGCTTCGGTAAGCCCGACGCCACCGGCGTACGGTCACTGACCGTCTCAGCCGGACGGTTGTACGCGGCCGCCGGCGGCCTCTGGCGATCCGTCGACGGCGGCCGGTCCTGGGTGACCGTCACGACACCGCGCGGCGCGAGCCCGCTGTCCGCCGTGGCCGGTCACAACGGCGACGTCCTGCTGGTGGCCGGCGATCGGGTCTGGCTGGCTCACGGAGTGTGACACGTCCTTGAAAACCGGCCGCGCCCGGTCAGCGGGCCGGTTCGAGCCGGAACCGGTTGACGATCACCTGCAGGTCGTCGGACATCTCCGCGAGCTGTCCGGCGGCCCGGTTGGCCTCGGTTACACCGACGGTGGTGAGCTGCACCGAAGCGGCCACATCGTTGATCGTCTCAGCCACCCGGCCGCCGGCGTCGGCGGCCTCGGTGACGTTGCGGCTCATCTCGTTGGTGGTCACGGTCTGCTCCTCGACCGCGGAGGCGATGGTGGTCTGGAACTCGCTGATCCGGCCGATGATCTCGCTGATCTCCTCGATCGCGGCGACCGCGCCGACGGTGTCGGTCTGGATGGCGGCCACCCGCTGACCGATGTCCTCGGTCGCCCGCGCGGTCTCCTGGGCCAGATCCTTGACCTCGCTGGCCACCACGGCGAAACCCTTGCCCATTTCTCCGGCCCGGGCCGCCTCGATGGTCGCGTTCAGGGCGAGCAAATTGGTCTGCTCGGCGATCGAGGTGATCACCTTGATCACGTTGCCGATCTCGGTGGACGACTCGCCCAGCTTGGCCATCACCCCGGTCGTGGTGGCGGCGACATCGACCGCGCGCGAGGCGACACCCACGGCCTGGGTGGCACTCTGGCTGATCTCGCGGATGGAAGCGCCCATCTCCTCCGCACCGGCGGCGACGGTCTGGATGTTCGACGACATGGACGCGGCGGACTCGGCGACCGTGCTCGCCTGCCGAGCCCCGGTCTCGGCGCTGGTAGCGCTGTTCTTGCTGGTGGCCGACAGCTCACCGGCGGCGGTGCTGAGCGTGCGGGAGTGCGTGGCGAGATCGTTGACGGTCTGCCGCAGGGTGACGGTGGCCCGGCGCAGCGACGTGGCCATGTGCCCGACCTCGTCCTGCTGGTCCACGTCGAGCTGCTGGGACAGATCACCCTCGGCGACCGCCTCCAGCACCGACGACACCCGGCGCAGCGGCGTGACGATCATGCGGGCCACCCACAGCGCCAGGAAGATGGCGAGCGCCAGCGCGATCACGATGGTCCAGATCAGGCTGGTCCGCGTGGAGCCCACGGTCGCGTCGAACTCCTTCCCGGCGATCAGCGCGGCGTCCGCCCGGCTGAGCTCCGTGGCCAGCTGCTCCTCGTACGCCTTGCGCAGGTCGCGGTTGGCACCCAGGGCGGCCGTGATCGCGGCCTGCCGGTCCGTCCCGTAGGTCGTGAACTCGGCTGCCAGCGCGGTGAACCAGGCGTCCGTGGCCGTCTTGATCTTGTCGACCGTGGCCTGCTGTTCGGGCGCGGCCAGCCCCCGGGCCGTGGCGAGATGCCCGTCGACGGTCTCCTTCCGGCGGAGGGCCTCCTCCTGGAAGCTCTTGTCGCCGGCGATGAGATAGCCGCGCTCGTCGTTGGCGGCGGCCTTGGCCGCCAGGGCGGCGGAGTTCAGGCTGGTGATGTACGGGACGCCGACCTTGAGCTCGTCGTTACGGGTGGTCTTGAGCTCGGCGATCCCGGCCAGGCTCATGTACCCGGTCACCACCATCCCGGCGATGGCCACACCGGCCACGGTGAGAACCTTCGTCGACACCCGCCGGTTCCGGGCCCATCCGGTCAGACCTGCCACGTTGCCACCCCTTCATCCGAGTTGCTCCCCGTGATCCCTATCGACGCGGGTTGCGAATCGCTGATGACCAGGGTGTAAAAACGTTGCCGATTTTCCCCGCCCGACGGCTGGCGGTGCTCTGCTCAGGCGTGCGGCGGCATGCTGCCCGGCGCGGTGGGCACCCGGGCGGCCCTGCTGCCGGCCGCACTCATCGGTGGCATCGGCTGGACCGCTGCGCTGCTCACGGCAACCACCACCATCCGGGGCAGTGCACGCGCCGCCGCGCGCAAAGCCGACTCGCGGGCTCGTGTCTCGCGGGCTCGTGTCTCGCGCACCTGGGCGCGGGTCAGGAGCGTCACGCCGGCTGCCGCGACCACCGCGCTGACCAGGGCGACCGCCGCCCCGAGCAGCCCACCGGTGATCTGCTCCCCCAGCAGCACCAGACCGATGGTCGCCGCCGCGACCGGATTGGCGAGCGTGCTCACCGCCAGCGGCGCGCCCAGCCCGTCACGATAGGAACTCTGCGTGAACAACGTCCCAGCGGTCGACAGCACAGCGATCGCGAGGCCGGCGACGGCGACCGTCGGGTTGAGCAGCGCGCCGAACCCGTCATCCGTGACGTGCACCGCGACGGTCTGGGTCAGGGCCGACGAGACGCCGAACGACACCCCGGCCGCAGCCGCCGTCCACAGGCCCGAAGCGCCGGGCACCGCGCCCCACCCGCCCAGAGCGGTCAGCAGCGCGGCCGTGACCAGCAACAAGCCGACGAGCTGGGCCGTGGTCAGCACCGCGATGCTGGTGGTCGTACCGGCCAGCAGCAGAATGCCGATCAGCCCGGCCACCGTCAGTCCGATGCCCCGGCCCTCGATCCGGGTGACCGCCCGCCGGGCCAGCATCGCCGCGAGCGGCACCGCCAGCACCAGAGTCAGCACCCCGAACGGCTGCACCAGCGACAACGGCCCGTAGCGCAGCGCAACCACGTGCAGGGCCGCACCGACACCGTTGAGCGCGATGGCCGCCCACCACAACGGCATCCCGAGCAGCACGCCGAGCGGTTGCTGGGCCAGCCGCGCCTGCAACACGGCCGCGGCCGCATAACCCGCCGCTGACGCGACGCAGAGCAGAACCGCGAGAACGAGCGCGCTCACGGCTGGTCACCCGGGCGGACCAGACCACTCTGGTACGCGATGACGACCAGTTGCGCCCGGTCCCGGACACCGAGCTTGCCCATGGCCCGGTTGATATGCGTCTTCACGGTCAGCGGCGACAGGTAGAGCCGCTCGGCGATCTCGTCGTTCGACAGTCCGTACGCCACCAGCGCCAGCACCTCCCGTTCCCGGTCGGTGAGCCCGCCCAGCTCCAGGGCGGCCGGCAGCGCACTCGGCACCGGCTGGCTCAGGAAGCGGCTGACCAGCCCACGCGTGGCCGCGGGCGACAGCAACGCCTCACCGGCGGCGACGACCCGGATGGCGTGCAGCAGATCGGCGGGATCAACGTGCTTGCCGAGGAAACCGCTGGCCCCGGCCCGCAGGGCGAGCACGACGTTGTCGTCGTTCTCGAAAGTCGTCAGGACCAGCACCCGCACGCCGGCCAGGTCCTCGGCCGCGGCGATCCGCCGGGTGGCCTCGATGCCGTCCATGTCCGGCATCCGGATGTCCATGAGCACGACGTCGGCACGGGCGGAACGAGCGAGCTCGACGGCCTCACGACCGGTCCCGGCCTCACCGACGACCTCAACCTCGGGGTCAGGCTCCACGAACATCCGAAAGCCGGCCCGGATCAACGGCTGGTCATCAACCAGCAGAACCCGGATCGTCATGACAGCACCTGCTCGCCGTCGACAGCCCTCGCGTTCAGCCGCTCTGCATGGTCGCGGGACGGGAGGTCTGCGCTGGGGAGGTCGGTATGGACCGTGAAGCGGCCGTTGGCGTCCGGGCCCGCGGTCAGCGCTCCCCCGGTCGAGGCGGCGCGTTCCCGCATGCCGATGATGCCGTAGCCCGAGCCGGACCTCGGGACGTCGGGCCGGACCTGATTGGTGATGTCCAGCGTCACCCCGTCGGCGGTGTAGGCCACGGTGAGCCGGGCGGTGCCGTCGCCGTACTTCTGGGCGTTGGTCAGTGCTTCCTGGGCGATCCGAAAGGCGGCGAGGTCGACCAGCGCGGGCAGCTCCCGGGCTTCGCCGAGCCGGTGGTGGTCGACCCGCAGGCCGGCCGCGGCCAGGTCGTCGAGCAGGCCGGACAGCCGGGCCAGGCCGCGGGTCGGTTCGGTGGCCGGCGCCTCGCCCCCGTCCAGGTCGTCGGAGCTGCGCAGCAGGCCGACCACCGAGGCGATCTCCTTGAGCACCGCGTCCGAGGAGCGGCTGATGTGGTCCAGCGCCGGGGCGACCTGCTCCGGACGCAGGTGCAGGATGTGCTTGGCCCCGGTGGCCTGCACCTTGATGACCGCGATGTGGTGGGCGACGACGTCGTGCAGCTCGCGGGCGATCCGTACGCGTTCCTCGACGACCTGGCGCCGGGCCTCCTCGTCGCGGCTCTGCTCGGCCCGCCGGGCGCGTTCCTCGACCTCGGCCACGTACGCCCGCCGGCTGCGGGTCGCGTCGCCGACCGCGGTGGCCATGCCGATCCAGGCCAGCGCGCCGAGATTCTCCGGGGCGTACCAGCTGCCGCCGGCCCAGATCACTCCGCTCAGGCAGACGACCGCTCCGAGGCACACGGCGGTGAGCCACGCCGTCCGCCGGTCGGCCCACGCGGCGTGCGTGAAGAAGAGCAGGACAAGGGCGATCATCAGCATCGGCTGCCGGTCACCCTGCTGAACGGTGAACAGGATCGTGGCGAACGTGGTGAGGATCAGACCGGCCAGGGTGAACCGGCGGCGGAAGGCGATCGCCACGAAGCCGATGGCCGCGGCGATCATGTCGGCGGTGCCCAGCATGCGGGGCTCCTCGCCGTGCCCGCCGCGCCGCACGGCCAGGATCACCGGCACCACCACGGCGAGGGCCAGGGCTGCGTCGCAGAGCTGCGGGTGCCGGCGTACGGCCTGCCACGCCCGCGTCTCACGCACCTCACCCAGCTCCATGGCGATCACGTTACGCGTGGACCTGCCTGCGAAGCGTCGTCCCGGCGCGGTAACAAGGTGACCTCGAATACCACGCTGGTAGTAGTCCGATCTGCCCGCCGCCGGACGACGCCGATCACCGGCCCGCTGAACCAGGCTGGCTGACATGATCGAGGTCCACGAACTCACCAAGCGGTACGGCGCCAAGACCGCCGTCGACAACCTCACCTTCACCGTCAAGCCCGGCATCGTCACCGGCTTCCTCGGCCCCAACGGTGCCGGGAAGTCCACCACGATGCGGATGATCCTGGGACTGGACCGGCCGACGTCGGGCACGGCCACGATCAACGGCCGCCCGTACGCGGAGCACACCGCGCCGCTGAAGCAGGTCGGCGCGCTGCTGGACGCCAAGGCCGTGCACACCGGGCGGTCCGCGTACCACCATCTGCTGGCCATGGCCGCGACCACCGGGGTGCCGCGCACCCGGGTCGACGAAGTGATCGACATCGTCGGTCTGCACGAGGTGGCCCGCAAGCGGGCCGGCGCCTTCTCGCTCGGCATGGGTCAGCGGCTCGGCATCGCGTCGGCGCTGCTGGCCGACCCGGAGGTGCTGATCCTGGACGAGCCGGTGAACGGCCTCGACCCCGAAGGCATCCTCTGGATCCGGCACCTGATGCGGGGCCTGGCCGCGCAGGGCCGTACGGTTTTTGTCTCCTCGCACCTGATGAGCGAGATGGCGCTGACCGCCGAGCACCTGGTGGTCGTGGGTCGCGGCAAGCTGATCGCGGACGTCTCGGTGGCGGAGTTCATCGAGCAGGCCGCACACGACTCGGTCCTGGTCCGCTCGCCGCGAGCCGTGGAGCTGCACGACCTGCTGGCCGGACCGGGCGTCACCGTGCTCAGCGTGGAACGCGGCGCCTTCGAGGTGACCGGCCTGTCCGCCGCCAAGATCGGCGAACGCGCGGCCAACGCAGGGATCGCCCTGCACGAACTGACGGTGCAGCGCCCGTCGTTGGAAGAGGCGTTCATGGAGCTGACCCGGGACGCCGTCGAATACCAGACCGTAGGAGCAGCAGCATGAGCACCGCGACCCTGTCCCCCGAAGCTGCACCGCTCGTCACCCCGGCGGCGGTGTCCAACCTCAAAGTGACGCAGGGCCGGGTGATCCGCTCGGAGTGGATCAAGTTCTGGTCGCTGCGCTCGACGCTGATCACGCTGGCCACCGCGGTCGCGCTGCTGATCGGCATCGGCCTGCTCGCCTCGTCGATGCTGAACTCCGGCGCGGCGACCGGGCCGGGTCCGGAGCCGGGAGAGCTCGGCCCGGTCGACGCGAGTTTGGCCGGCATCACGTTCGCCCAGCTGGCGTTCGGGACCCTGGGCGTGCTGTTCATGGCGAGCGAGTACAGCACCGGCATGATCCGGTCGTCGCTCACCGCCGTACCGAAAAGGTTGCCGGTCCTCTGGGCCAAGATCGCGGTTTTCGCGGTCGTGGTCTTCGTGATCGGCCTGGCGGCGTCGGCAGTGGCCTTCACCGGCGGCCAGGCCCTGATCGGCGACGGCGCGGCGTCCTGGTCCGACGGGGGTGTGGTGCGCGCGGTGATCGGTTCCGCGGTGATCCTGGCCGGGTCGGGCGTGCTGGGGCTGGCGCTGGGTGCGCTGCTGCGGTCCACGCCGGCGGCGATCAGCACTCTGTTCGGGGCGATGTTCCTGCTCAGCGGGGTTGCGCAGCTGCTGTTGCCGGAGTCCTGGCGGGACAACGTCGTGCAGTATCTGCCGTCGGATGCGGGTAGCGCGTTCACGTCGGTCAGTCAGGGGGCGGATGCGCTGTCGCCTTGGGTGGGGCTCGGGGTGTTCGTGGGTTACGTCGGGGCTGTGGTGGTGGGTGGGGCTTGGCGGTTGAAGCGGGCCGATGCGTGATGGGGTTTTCCGCCTCTCGTCGCGTGCTGGTCAGGCTCTGGGATTCCCGTCGGCCGGGTCGGTGGTGGCCAGGATGCGCCGGCCCGCCTGGGCCGGACCGGTAGTGGCCAGCATGCGCCGACCCGCCAGGGCCGGACCGGTAGTGGCCAGCATGCGCCGACCCGCCAGGGCCGGACCGGTAGTGGCCAGCATGCGCCGACCCGCCAGGGCCGGACCGGTGGTGACCAGATGCGCCGGCTCGCCTGGGCCGGACCGGTAGTGGCCAGCATGCGCCGGCTCGCCTGGGCCGGACCGGTGGTGACCAGATGCGCCGACCCGCCAGGACCGGACCGGTAGTGACCAGCATGCGCCGACCCGCCAGGACCGGACCGGTAGTGACCAGGATGCGCTGGCTCACCTGGGCCGGGGTCGGCGAATGTCCAGCTCGGCGCAGGGTGTGGTGCCGGGCGGGGGTTTACGCTCGGGCGATGGTTTTCGAGCAGCACGGACACACCCACCGGCTCGACTGGGTTGATCCGACCATCCGCGAATGGGACTGCACCGTCGTCTGGTCCGACCCGGCCGATCCGGACGCCGGGATCGTGCTCGACCGGTCCGCGTTCTACCCGGGTGGCGGCGGCCAGCCCCCGGACCACGGCGTCCTCATCTGGCAGGGCGTGCAGACCCGGATCGTCGACACCCGCAAGGGCGACGAGCACTACCTGATCCCCGCCCCGGGCGACCCGATCCCACCCGCCGGCGCGACCGTGCGCGGCGCGGTCGACGACGATCGGCGTACCACGCTGATGCGCACCCACTCCGGCCTGCACATCCTGTGCGGCACCGTGTTCCGCGACTTCGGCGCGCTGGTCACCGGCGGGAACATGCAGCCGGGCGAGGCCCGGATGGACTTCAACCTGCCCGAGGTGCCGCCGGGCTTCAAGCAGGCCCTGGAAGACGCGGTGAACGCGGAGATCGCCGCCGACCGCAAGATCGTCGCGCGGGTGCTGCCGCGGGATGAAGCGCTGGCGATCCCGGACCTCGTCCGCACGCAGGACGCGTTGCCACCGCTGGAAAACCCGGAGATCCGGGTGGTGGACATCGTCGGCCTGGACGTCCAGGCCGACGGCGGTACGCACGTGGCGTCCACAGCCCAGGTGGGCCGCGTCCAGGTGGTGAAGGTGGAGAGCAAGGGCCGCCAGAACCGCCGGGTCCGTATCAAGCTGGTCAGTTGATTCCCGCCTCCGATCTCCCGCCTCTGGCCTCTGGCCTCTGGCCTCTCGCCTCTCGCCTCTCGCCTCTCGCCTCTCGCCTCTCGCCTCTCGCCTCTCGCCTCTCGCCTCTCGCCTCTCGCCTAGCATCGCCGGCGGAACCGCGGGGCGGCCGAGGCGCCGACTCCGGCGGAGAGAGCCCGGAAACAGAGTCACCTCGCCCCGCGGGGCGCATTTCGGCCGCCGCGGCGATCAGCGGCCCGCCGGCCCGCCGGGCCACCGATAACCGGGCGGGCCGATGCATGCCGACCCGCCGAGGAGCCCGAGTTATCGGATTACGGACGCAGATTTTCGCTGAACTATGAACGACGCGACAGCCGGCAACGCCATTGTCGAGCCTGGATAGACAACGGCCGAATATGAACCGGAGATTGCCGGCCGCACCAACGGCAATCGGACGGCCGAAAAAGGTGGCATCGAGTTTCTACGATCCACCCGACCGCAGCACCCTCGCTGCGGTCACCGTCCGAAAGGCAGTTCGTATGCCCTCTTCTGCCAGTCGTTTGGCGATCGCCGGAATCGCCGGCGTTGTCCTCGCAGCCAGTGCCGTGGTGCCCGCAGTGGCCGCCACGCCGCACACCGTCGCCCCCGTGTCCGCCGTACCGTCGCTGGCCGCCAAGAAGGCCGCGACCACGAGCGCCAAGGAACGTAAGCGAGTCGACAGCGTCAAGACGCCCAAGCTGGGCTGGTACAAGTGTTATGACACGGCGGAATGCGCCACCGTGCGCCTGCCGCTCGACTACGACAAGCCCAAGGGTGCGACGACCGAAGTCGCGGTTCTGCGGGTCAAGGCCCGCGACCAGAAGCGCAAGATCGGCAGCCTGTTCCTGAACCCCGGTGGCCCCGGCGGCTCGGGCACGTCCATCGCGCTCAACGCGCCGCTGTTCCTGAGCGACTCCGTGCTCGACCGCTTCGACATCGTCGGCGTCGACCCGCGCGGCATCGCCAACAGCGAGAACGTCAGGTGCTTCAAGTCCACCAAGGACCAGACCCAGGCGTACGCCGGCCTGAACGTCGCCTTCCCGTACGGCAAGGCCGAGGAGAAGGCGTACATCAAGTCCGCCAAGGCCGTGGCCAAGGCTTGCTCGACGACCGGCAAGAAGATCGCCGGTGCCATGTCGACCGCTGAGGTCGTCCGGGACATGGACGTGCTGCGCCGCGCCGTGGGTGACAAGAAGCTGACCTACCTGGGCTTCAGCTACGGCACCGCGATCGGCCAGTACTACGCCAACATGTTCCCGGACCGCTTCCGGGCGCTCGTCGTCGACGGTGTCATCGACCCGGTTTCGTGGACGGGCACCAGCAAGACGAAGAACCAGATCCAGGACGAGCGCATGCACTCGGCCGACGGCGCGTACAAGGCGCTGCGCGAGATCCTCAAGCGCTGCGACAAGGCCGGCGAGAAGTACTGCAGCTTCGCGGCCGGTGACCCGGTCAAGAACTTCGAGACGATCGCGCAGAAGCTGCGGGCGAAGCCGCTCGTCATCACCGACGAGTTCGGCACCTACACGATCACCTATGCCGACTTCGTCGGCGGCATCCTCGGCTCGCTCTACGACACCTACGCGGGTGACGTCGTGGCCGACCTCTCGTCGCAGCTGTGGACGCTGCTGGCCGCGCCCGCCGCGACCGGTGCCGACAAGGCCGTCGCGAAGAAGGCTGTCATCGAGCGGATCAAGGAAGCCCGCAACCGCAAGCCGGGTCGCGACTTCCCGTACTACAACGACTTCGAAGCCTTCAGCGGTGTGATGTGCACCGACGGTCTGCACCCAAAGGACGCGAACTCGTGGCCGGCCGCGACGGCCAAGGCCGACAAGCGCGCTCCGTACTTCGGCCGCGCGTGGGCCTGGGGCAGCGTGCAGTGTGCCCGGAACTCGTGGACCGTCCGCGACGAGGACGCCTACACCGGTCCGTTCAACCGTCGCTCGGCTGCGCCGGTGCTCGTTGTCGGCAGCTACTGGGACCCGGCCACGAACTACCAGGAGGCTGTCTCCTCCGCCAAGCTCCTGCCGAACAGCCGCCTGCTGTCCAGCACGAATTGGGGGCACACCGCGTACGGCACCTCGGCGTGCGCGACGACCGCGATCGACAACTACCTGCTCAAGGCCACGCTGCCCGCCAAGGGCAAGGTGTGCCAGGGTGACATCCAGCCGTTCACCGAGCCACTGGTGAGCCCGGACAAGCCGGAGGAGATGTCGACGATGCGCGCGGACCAGTCGAAGCAGCTTCCCCCGGTCGCCGACCTGATCCCGGCGTCGGTTCTCAACGGCACCAGGTAGTACCGCAGCGGCGCTGCCGCCGGTTGTCGGCTCTTCGGAGCTGCCAGTCGGCCGGCAGCGCCGCTCTGCGGCCACCATCACGGATCCCCTACCAGCTCGTCAGAAGCAGATGGTTGACCAGCAACGCCATCGCGGCCTGCACGATGAGCCAGCCCCGGCGACTCCGCGGAGGCAGCAGCACAGCGCCCGCGGCGAACCAGACCGCGAAGGGCAGCCAGATCCGTTCCACCTCGGCCTTGCTGAGCCCCGAAACGTCAGCAGCCAGAATTGCCACCAGCGCAGCGATCGGAAGCAGCCGCTCCGCGGTGACCGGTCGCGCCAGCACAGCTCGCCGCAGGATTGGTGCCGCCGCCAGCCCGGCAGACGCCACCACCGCCGCAAGATTCGCCCAGACCCAGTAGCCGTACGAGCGGTGGCTCGCCACGCCTTGGTAGTACCGCTCCACCACGAGCTGGTATCCGTCCCACCACCAGAAGCCGGATGCGGTGAAGGCGGCGATGACCACGCCACCGCCCAGCGCCGCAAGTACAAGCGGCCGCCAACGCCGGGCCAGGAAAACGACTGCCAGCACGACCGGCGCGAGCAGCGTGAGTCCGTACGAGAGATAGAGCGCGAAGGCGAGCAGAACGCCACCGCAGAAAGCGGCCACCGGCGCGCGCCGGGTCAGCCCCCGCGCCAGCAGCATCACTCCCACCGCAGCCAGCCCGGCGAACAGACCGTCGGCGGACGCACCCACCCACACCGCTCCTGGAAACAGCACGGCGAACGGCACGGCGGCCCGGGCGGCTTCCGTGGCATCCGAAGCGCTCCCACCGCCCAGCAGCCGAACTGTCTCGGGCACCGCCACCGCCGCCGCCGCACCGACCAGGACACAGACCATGGCTGCCCATCCCCCGCCACCGAGACCCACGCGGTCCAGGCCGACGAAGACGAGAAGAGCGCCCGGCGGGTGCCCCGAGACATGGGTGGTCCAGGAATCCGGCTGGAAGTCGAGAATCCGAGCAGCGAACCCTCGCAGCATCGCCGGCACATCGGTGACACCGGGCACCTCGTGCAGATACTCCGGCTGCGTGGTGAGGCGACCCGCGAGTCCTCGCTGCCAGCCGTCGACGAGGGCCAGGCTCAGCGTCCAGACGACCGCTGTGCCATAGCCCGCCACTAGCAGGGACCGCCAAGACAGGCGCGTGGCCAGCGCCTGCCCATGCCAGATGACAAGGCCCGCGATCAGCACCGCCAACGGCGTTCCCGGGCCGAGGTGCGGCGCCCAGTGTGCGTAGAAGGGCGCTGAGCTGGCCTGCACCGGATGACCGGCCAGATAGAGCAGGCCACCCACCAAGGCTGCGACGCCGATCAGCGCCAGGGCCACCAGAGCCGCCACGATGTCCGCCCGTGATGAGCCGGACAAATGCGCTCGGGCCCGCGACGACCGGATCCGCTGCAGGGTTGTCACGCCCGCAGCTCCGCGGCGGCGAAGTCAGCCATCCCGGTAGGAAGGTCGATCTCGGCCGAGAAGCCGAGCTCCTTGGCGGCCCGTTCCGGGGAGGCAACCACGTGGCGAACGTCGCCTAGGCGGAACTCCCCGGTCACCACCGGCGCGGGACCGGCCATCACGTCGGACAGGGCCTGCGCCATGTCACCGACCGTCGCCAGGCGTCCCGAAGCGATGTTGTAGGCCGAGAAGGCGGACGTCCCGGTCGCTTCGAGAGCCGCCACATTGGCCCGGGCCACATCGGTCACGTGCACGAAGTCGCGGCGCTGGCGGCCGTCCTCGAAGACTCGCGGTGCCCGGCCTGCCTCCAGGGCAGAGCGGAAGATTGCTGCTACTCCGCTGTAGGGAGTGTCTCGGGGCATCCCCGGCCCGTAGACGTTGTGGTAGCGCAAGGCGACCACTGAACCACCGCTTTGCCGCGCCCAGGCCGCCGATAGGTGCTCCTGGGCGAGTTTGGTGGCCGCGTACACACTGCGTGGCTCGAGTCTGGCGTCCTCGCTGGTGGTGATCGAGACCAGCGGAGCCCGGCACACGGGGCACGGCGGTTCGAACTGGCCGGCGTCGAGATCCGCGGCGGTTCGGGCCGGTGGGCGCTGGGGGCCGTGGTCCGGGCATGCGTACGAGCCCTCGCCGTAGACGACCATGGAGCTGGCCAGCACGAGGCGACGCACCTTGGATCGGGCCATCTCGGCGAGCAGCACGGCGGTGGCCAGGTCGTTGCTGCCGACGTAGTCCGGGAGGTCCGCGAGATTCACGCCCATGCCGACCATGGCAGCTTGATGCACGACGACGTCGACGCCCCGAAGCGCGGTGGCGACAGCATCGCGGTCACGGAGATCGGCGTTCTGGACCGTGGCGCCCGCAGCGGTTGCCGGTAGAGGCCCCCGGTGCGCCGCCGGATGGCCGTTGTCCAGGATCGCCACGGAATGCCCCGCCGCGAGCAGCGCAGCGGTCACGTGGGTTCCGATGAAGCCGGCGCCGCCGGTCACAAGCACATGGGTCACGGCGGCCACGTTAGGCCTCGGCGGCGGGATGCGGGATGGTTCGGCGGGAGGCGTCAGCGGTTCGTAAGAACTGTCCTCGACGTCATTATCTTGTAAGGGTTTCCGCAGGTCTTCCCTCGATAGCTTGCGGACATGACCGATGTGGTGCTGCCCTGCCTGAACGAGGCTCCCGCCCTGCCGTGGCTGCTCACGCGGCTGCCCGCGGGCTACCGTGCGATCGTCGCCGACAACGGCTCGACGGACGGGTCGGCGGACGTCGCACGCGCTCACGGTGCCGAGGTGGTGTCGGTCCCCGAGCCGGGTTACGGCGCCGCCGTGCACGCCGGGCTCCTGGCGGCAGATCCGGACGACGGTGTCGTCTGCATGCTGGATGCCGACGGGTCGTTCGATCCCGCGGTCCTTCCCCGGCTGGCCGATCCCGTCCGAGCCGGTGCGGCTGAGCTGGTCGTGGGGCGACGGCGGCCGACGACCCGGAACGCGTGGCCGACGCACGCCCGGCTCGGCAACGCGGTGCTGTCACAGCGTCTGCGCCGCACCACCGGGCTGCCCGTGCACGACATCGGGCCGATCCGTGCCGCGCGCAAGTCCGACCTGCTGGCGCTCGGGTTGCGTGACCGCCGTTTCGGTTACCCGCTCGAGCTGCTGATCGCGGCCGGCAAGGCCGGCTGGCGGGTCACCGAGATCGACGTCGCCTACCACCCGCGCACCGCCGGCACCCGTTCCAAGGTCACTGGGACGGTGCGAGGCACCGCTCGCGCGATCCGCGACATGAGTGCGGTGCTGGCCCGATGACCCGCATCCTCGTGCTGGCGAAGACGCCCGTTCCCGGCCGGGTGAAGACGCGGCTCTGCCCACCCTGGACACTGGACCAAGCCGCCATGGTGGCAGCAGCCGCGCTGGACGACACTCTCGAAACCGTGGGCGCGGGTGTGCTGGCGGTGGACGGCGACCATCCTGCACCGGCCGGCTGGGACAGGATCGCCCAGCGTGGTGATCAGCTCCCGTCCCGGTTGGCCAACGCCTTCACTGACGCCGGAGCGGGTCCCGTAGTGCTGATCGGCATGGACACCCCGCAAGTGACGCGCGCCCTTCTCGCCCAGGCCGCAGCCCGGCTCGCCGATGCGGACGCCGTTCTGGGACTGGCCGAGGACGGCGGCTGGTGGGCTCTCGGGCTGCGCGATCCCGCCCATGCCGAAATACTCCGTGCGATCCCCACCTCGCTGTCGGACACGGGCGCACGCACCCTCCGGGCGCTGCAGGACTCAGGTTTGCGGGTGAGCTCACTTCCCGTTCTCCGCGACGTCGACACAGTCGCGGATGCTCGTGCGGTCGCCGACCTGTGCCCGGCCGACAGCCAGTTCAGGCGTGTCGTGACCGCTCTCGGTGCGGAAGTGCCGGTATGACCACTACGACTATCAGCAGCCTCGAGATCCTCGATGTCTATGAGGAAGCACTGCGCCGGGCCGAGGCGGGCGAGAACGCCGAGCTCGTCCTGCGGAGCCCGCACGGCTCCGAGCGGGTCATCGATGCCGCGTCCTGGTGCCGTGCCCGGATCCCGGGTGATTCCGGGCTGCTCAGGCGCTGCTCCGGACCGACCCTCGACATCGGGTGTGGTCCCGGTCGGCTCATCAACGCCTTGAACCGTTGGGGTTGTCCCGCTCTCGGTGTCGACATCAGCGCCACCGCTGTTCGCATCGCTCGGGCGCGGGGAGCGACTGTGCTGCGGCGGGACGTCTTCGGGCAGTTGCCGGGGCACGGCCGCTGGCGGCATCTCCTGTTGGCCGACGGAAACATCGGCATCGGGGGTGATCCGGTGACTCTGTTGCGTCGCTGCCGCGAACTGCTCGGCTCCGACGGGCGCCTGCACGCCGAGCTCTCGGCCGCGGGCACGCGCAGCTGGGCCGGCGCCGCGAGCATCCGCGCCGCGGGCGACCCGGCTGTCGCGACGTTCCGGTGGGCGGAGGTGGCGCCGGAGGACCTGGCTGATCTTGCTGAACTGTCGGCGCTGCGGGTGACCGAGACCTGGAAGGAGGCAGGGCGGTGGTTCGCGACCCTCACCCCGGCATGACCACTTCGCCGGCCCGACGCAACCGGCTACCCAGTCTGCTTCGACAGCCGCTCCCTCAACCGCCTGAGGCGTTGCGGCGCGGGCCGTTGAGGGAGGGCGCTTTCCCCTCGACGCTGAGGTCGACACGGCTGACGAGTCAGCTCGGGATCGCCCTCGCGGTCGCCTTCACCATCTGCTTCCTGACCGGGCTGACCAGTCACTTCATCCAGCACCCACCGTCGTGGTTCTGGTGGCCGTCGCGCCCCGCGGGCCTCTACAGATTTACCCAGGGCCTGCACGTCATCACAGGGCTGGCCTCGATCCCGCTGCTCGGCGCGAAGCTCTGGTCGGTCTACCCCCGGCTTCTCGAATGGCCACCGGCGCGAAGTATCGTGCACGGCATCGAACGGGCAAGCATCGCGGTGCTGGTCGCGTCGGCCCTGTTCCAGCTGATCGGTGGCGTTCTCAACATCGCCCGCTGGTACGGCCCCCTGCCGTTCTACTTCACGACCGGCCACTACTGGGTGGCGTGGCTGACCGTCGGCGCGCTACTCGTGCACATCGGCGTCAAGCTTCCAGTGGTCCGCGAGGCATTCGTCCGGCCCGCTCCGGAAGAAGCCGGTCGAGGGCTCAGCAGGCGTGGTCTGCTCGGCACTGTCGGAGCCGCAGCCGGCGTGATCACTCTCGCTACGGCGGGACAGACCATCACCCCGTTGGCGCCGGTCTCCGTGCTCGCGCCGCGACGGTCCACCTTCGGGCCGGAGCACCTCCCGGTCAACAAGACGGCAGCGGGCGCTGGTGTGCGTGATCGAGCAATCGACCCGGCCTATCGCCTGACCATCGCGGGTCCGACCGGCGAAGTCACCCTCTCCTTGGACGGCCTGGCGGCGCTGGAACAGCACACCGTCGTGCTGCCGATCGCATGCGTCGAGGGCTGGAGCGCGACGGGCACCTGGACGGGCGTACGGCTCCAGGATCTGATCGCCCTTGCCGGCGGTGATCCGGAAACGGCGTCCGCCGAGGTGGAATCACTGGAGCAGGGCGGGCGATACCGCACGTCGACCGTCGCATCTCTGCACGTACGGGACCGCTGGACGTTGATTGCGCTTCGGCTCAACGGCGCACCGCTGGATCTGGACCACGGCTATCCGGCGAGGCTCATCGCGCCGAACAGGCCCGGCGTGCTGCAAACCAAGTGGGTCGCCCGGATCACCGTTCAGGAGGCGTCGTGAGGGGCGCGCTGATCGCAGTGGGCGCGATCGTGATGGGGTACGCGGTGCTGGGCGCGGCCACCGACCCGGACCTCAAGCCTGGCGGCGTCCTGCTGTTCCTGGCCGCGGTTCTCGTGGCGCACGATGCAGTGCTCCTGCCGGCGACGATCGCGGGAGGGGCAATCATCGGACGCTTTGCTCCTCGCCGGTTCCTGCCCGGCATCCGGGCGGCAGCGATCATCAGCATCGCCGTCGGTGTGGTCGCACTACCTCTCGTGTTCGGCTATGGCCGCTCCGCCGACAACCCGTCGGTCTTACCACTCGCCTACGGTCGCGGCCTGCTCTTGGTCCTCGCCGTGACCTGGGCTGCCGCGCTTGTGTCGACCGGACTCGTGCGCCACCGCGCCGGTACAACCAAGGGTGACCGTCCGAGGCCTGCTCAAGCCCCGCGTGCGCCATCGCACCACCTGGCCGATAGCCCGGGAGCCCTCAGCACAAGCATGTGCGTGCCATCGTCCGAGTCAGCCGAAGAACCAAGCACGCCATCGTCCGGGCCGGCCAAAGAACCAAGCACGCCATCCCAGCCGGCCGAAGGCCCCAGTTCGTTACCGCCACCACCAGCCGAAGATCCCCGACCGTCGCCGCCTCAGCCGTCCGAAGGACAGCAGTGACTGACTCACACCGCAAGCAACCGCGCCCCACTTCCGGCCGGCCGCGGCCAACGCACGGCATCACCTCCGGCTCCCACTCCCAACCGGCTCAACCAGGCCGGATCCGCCGAGAACCGGCACCCCGCGGCAACACCGTAAGAGGATTGCAAGGTCTCTCGGCCCCGCGCATGGGTAGCGTCGCAGCCGTGAGCCACCGCGTACTCGTCGTCGACGACGACCCGACCGTCAGCGACGTCGTCCGCCGCTACCTTGAGCAGGAGGGCTGCCAGGTCCGACTTGTCGGTGACGGCCTGGCCGCCCTCGCCGCCGTGGCGTCCGAGATGCCCGACATCGTCGTCCTCGACCTGATGATGCCCGGCATCGACGGCCTGGAGGTCTGCCGGCGCCTGCGCCGCGACGCACCCGAGCTACCCGTCGTCATGCTCACCGCTTTGGGCGAGGAGTCGGACCGCGTGCTGGGGCTCGAAGTCGGCGCCGACGACTACGTCACCAAGCCGTTCTCGCCCCGTGAGCTCGTGCTGCGGATCCGCTCGGTGCTGCGCCGGACGGTGGCACCCGTCGCTCCGCCCGCCTCGGCCACTGTCGTCGACGGTGATCTGACCGCCGACACCGGGCGCCGGATCGCTCGCCTCGGTGGTGAGGTGCTTCCGCTGACCACTCGGGAGTTCGATCTCCTGGAGTTCCTGATGCGTCATCCGGCTCGGGCCTGGTCGCGGGCCGAGTTGCTCGACAAGGTGTGGGGCTGGCAGTTCGGCGACCACTCGACGGTGACGGTTCACGTGCGGCGGTTGCGGGAGAAGATCGAGGCCGACCCGGCATCTCCGCGGCGCATCCTCACCGCCTGGGGTGTCGGCTACCGCTACGAACGGGTGTCCGGCAATGTCTGATCTCATTCTCATCGGCCTCTACGCCCTCGCCGCCGGCGCCGCTGTCGGAGTGGTCGGCGAGATTGCTCTGCGGCTGCTGCGGAAGCGGTCGATCATCCTGCACGTCTGCGTGCTGCTGACGATCACCGTCGCTTCCGTCGTGGCCGGCGTCGCCGCTGTTGCCCGGGCCATGTTCCTCTCGGCTCACGACCTTCAGGTCGTGCTGATCACCGTGGCAGCATCGGCCGCGGTCAGCCTCGGTGTGGGCGCCACCTTCGGCCGCCGGCTCGCCACCGCCTCGGTCTGGGCCACCCAGGCCCGCGAGCGGGAACGCCAGCTGGAGGCCGGTCGGCGCGACCTGGTGGCCTGGGTGTCGCACGACCTGCGCACTCCGCTCGCCGGACTGCGGGCGATGGCCGAGGCCCTCGAGGACAACGTCGTCGGCGACCCGGCGACCGTGGCGGAGTATCACCGGCGGATCCGCATCGAGACCGACCGGATGGCCTATCTCGTCGACGACCTGTTCGAGCTGTCCCGCATCAACGCCGGTGCACTGCGGCTCGCGCTGTCCCGCGTGCCGCTCGGTGACGTCGTCTCCGATGCCATCGCCACCACCGCGCCACTCGCTGCCATGCGAGGAGTGCGGATCCTTGCCCGCGAGTCCGGCTGGCCGATCGTGACGGGCGGTGAGCCGGAGCTGAGCCGGGTCGTGGCCAATCTCCTGGTCAACTCCGTGCGATACACCCCGCCGGACGGCACCGTGGTGGTCGACGCCGGAGCCGAGCGCGGTGAGGTCTGGCTGGCTGTGTCGGACACCTGCGGGGGCATCCCCGAGGCCGACCTGCCCCGGGTCTTCGACGTTGCTTTCCGTGGCGAGCGCGCCCGGACGCCGCGACCACAGGATCACGGTCCGGGCAATGCGGCGGCCGGCGGTGGTCTCGGCTTGGCGATCGTCCGGGGGCTGGTTGAGGCGCACGGTGGACACGTCGGCGTACGCAACACCGTCGACGGCTGTCGGTTCGAAGTACGGATCCCTGCGAGTAGCCTGGGCAGCCGAACCTAGACCGGGGGGAACAGGTGAGCCGGCTGCGTCGGCGCTGCGAGCGCCGCCTCGAGAACATTGCCATTCCGAATCCGTTCGATCTGGACATTTTCTGCGCTGCCATGGCCACTTATCGGGGACGTCCGCTCACGCTGCGACCGATGCCCGGGCTCAGCGCGGGCCTGCCGTGCGGGTTGTGGATCTCCGTTGAGACCGCGGACTACGTGTTCTACGACCCGGAGACCTCGCAGCTGCACGCCGAGCACATCATTTTGCATGAGCTGGGTCACATGCTCAGCGGCCACACCACCGGCGTCAACGCCAGCCTGGACGGCAAAGGCAGCGGCGGAATGGGCAGCGGCGACAGCAGCAGGATCGGCGGCGGCGGGATCGGCGGCGGCGGGATCGGCGGCGGGATCAGCGGCGGCAGCGACAACGGCGGGATGGGCAGCGGCGGCGGGATCAGCGGGATCGGCCGGCTGGTGCCCGACCTCGACCCCCGGACGATCAACACGATCCTCGGCCGGGTCAGCTACACCACCACCCAGGAACGCGAGGCCGAGATGCTGGCTTCGTTGATCCGGGCCCGCTCAGCCTTCGGCGCAGCGACCGGTCACCGGTCCGGGGACACACTGGGCCGAGTCGCCGATGTCCTGAAGTTCTCGTCTTGAACGGCGCCCTCACCGGCATCGTGCTCGTGCTGCTGTGGGGCACGGTCGCCGCTCGCCTGCCCTCCCTCTGGCGCGACGCCCAGCAACGGGCGATGTTGGCGACGTTGTTCTCGCTCTCTCTGGCCAAGACGGTGGCAACGCCCGGGGTCAACGCGACGGTCAGCGAATGGATCCCGCAATCACGGGTCATCCCTCACGTTCTCGGCGTCCTCACCGCGTTCTTTCTGCTGCGGTTCGTCTCCCTGATCACCGACTACGACGCTAAGCACCCGCACGCGGCGCGCTACCAGCAGCTGCTGGCCGCCTCGGTGCTGGTTTCGCTCATCATCTTGATCAGCGTCACACCCGGCGGCATCAAGACCAGGGCGACCGAGCTTTCGGGTACGGACATACCGTCGACGGCAGCGGCCTACTGGGTGGTGCTGAACGGATACCTGGGCGCAGTGCTAGCCATCACTACGGCATTGTTCTGGCGGACCAGCCGCTCGGCCTCAGCCGCCCTGCTGCGCAATGGGCTGCGCGCGATGGCTCTCGGCACCTTCCTCGTCGCCGTATACGCAGTGCTGAAAACCGCGGCGATAGTTGCGAACAGCCTCGGCGCCTGGATGCCGATCGAACGAGCCGAGCCCGCGGCCAACGCCCTCCGCACAATCGGAACCATCATCTGCCTCATCGGTGTGACCGTGCCGGCGAGCGGCAAGCTGCGCTCCGTCTTCCACGCCTACCGCTCACTCCTGGCCTTGCGTCCACTGTGGCGGGTCATGCGACAGACCTTCCCCGACGTCATCCTCTTCCCCCGCCGACGGGCGCTGCTCGAATTGGCCGGGGTGGACGAGGTTCAGCTGCGCCTTTACCGCCGGGTGATCGAGATCCGGGACGGCATGCTGACGCTTCGTGACTACCTGCCGGCGGGCACGCTCGATGAGGCGCGGAAGTACGTCGGTGACCGTCCGGCACTGGTCGAGGCGTGCGGTATCGCCCTCGCCCTGCGACTGCACCGGGGCGAGGCGCCGCCGATCGAGAACGGTGACCGGTGGGCGGACATCGGCGGGGAGATCGCCGACGAGGTGGCCTGGCTCAGCGCCGTGAGCGCCGCCTTCCGCCGCGACGAGCCAGCAGCCTTCGCCGCCCGCCGGCCCGCGACCGCAACCCCTTGAACCGGAACCCAGCTCGCCGGCGATCACGCCGCTGAACAGCAAGGGGAGCGCCTCCTGACGGCGCCAGCGACACCTGGTCCGGGCGCCCCGGCTGCCGAGGTGGAACCGGGTGGCGGTGTCGCTGCGGTTGCTAGGGGCCGTCGTTGGCGACCTACGCCGGCGCCGTCCGCGACGCCGCCCGGGCCCTCGACGGCCGAGACGGGCCAGGGAGCTGCCCCGGCCGCTGTTAGCCGTCATGGTCAACAGCGTCGAGAGTGCATGCGTGCCGGTTCCCGGTCCCTGGTGGACCAGCGTGAGGACCCCGGCAACCACAAGGGATCAGCGGCTGCGGCCCCGAAGACAACCTGCCGACCGAGGACCACACCACATCCACCAGCGGGCGCTCAAGCGTCAGGCTTACCCCGGTCGCGTTCCAGCTCCCACACCTTGCGCACCAACTCCCCGATCGTGTCGCGACTGCTCGGTGACACGTCAGCCGCGCGCAGGGCGATCTCCTTCACCTTGGCGTCGCGCAGGGTGCCGAGCAGGGCCAGCTGACTGTCGATCTTCCGTGCCTCGTCGTCGTCCAGGAAGTAGGCGATCGGGACGCCGAAGTAGGTCGCCAGACCCTTCAGGTGCTGCACGGTCGGGTTGGTGCGGCGTCCGGTGCGGAGCTGCCAGATGTACGTGTGCGAGATCTGGATGCCCTGCTGCGCCCGGATGGCCTCGGCCACCGCCATGTAGCTGGCCTCGCCCTGGCCCGCGGACCTGACCTGGGTGAAGAGGCGGTCCAGTTTTTCGGCGATGGAGAACTCGCTGGACACCGCACTCCCCTCGTCGCCGGGCCAAGATGGGACATGCGGATCATACCGACGAAAACCGGTCGCTGCATCGACGCCCATGAGCAGCCGAGGCTGCACATCCCCCGATGTTGGGGCGTCGCTGAACGACCGTAAACTCAGATTGATGACGCTCGGCCGAGCCTAAACGATGCGACCCGCCTGCTCAACCCGCCGGTATCCTTTTCACCGTGACGGACATTGTGGAGAGTCCAGAAGTATCGACCTTGCTCGATGAGTTGACCCACCTGACCGGCCGCGAGGATCCGTACCCCCGTTATCAGCGACTCCGCGAGATCTCCCCCGTCGTGCGCGCCGACGACGGCGCGCTGGTTGTAACCCGGCACGCCGACTGCATCGCGGTCACCCGCGATCCGCGGCTCGGGCACATGCCGTCGCACATGCTCGAGTTCGTCCGGGCCGACTGGGCCGACCACCCCGCGCTGCACCAGCTCTTCACCAGCATCCTGGCGATCAACCCGCCGGACCACACCCGGCTGCGCCGGCTGGTCAGCTCCTCTTTCACCGCCCGCCGGGTCCAGGCCCTGCAGCCGCGGATCACCGAGATGGTCGAGGATCTTCTGGTACGCATGAACGGCGACGTCGACTTCATCGATGCGTTTGCGTTCCCACTGCCGGTCAACGTCATCGGCGAGCTGCTCGGCATCCCCGAGGAGGACCGCGCGCAGTTCCAGGGGCTGGTCCGGGACTGGACCCAGGTGCTCGAAGTGATCACGCCCGAAGTGCTGGCCACTGCCGACCCGGCGGCCGCCACCATCCGGGCCTATCTCGCCGGCCTGGCCGCCGAGCGCCGCCGCAAACCGGGTGACGACCTGATCAGTGCACTGGTGGCAGCCGAGGAGGACGGCGAGAAGCTCACCGAGGACGAGCTGCTCACGATGGCGGCGCTGCTGTTCGCGGCCGGCTTCGAGACGACCACCAACCTGCTGGCCAACAGCGTGGTCGCCCTGCTGCGCAACCCCGACCAACTTGAACTGCTGCGCCGGGAGCCCGGGCTGGCGGCATCAGCGGTCGAGGAGCTGCTGCGCTTCGACACCCCGGTGCAGCTGCTGAGCCGGGTGGCCTGGGACGACGTGGAAATCGCGGGCGTGCCGGTGTCCGGCGGCGAACGGATCGTGGCCTACCTGGGGGCAGGCAACCGCGACCCGGAACGCTTCACCGACCCGGACCGGCTCGACCTTCGCCGCCCGGACAACGCACCGCTGTCCTTCGGCGGCGGCATCCACTACTGCCTCGGTGCGCCCCTGGCCCGTCTCGAAGCGCAGATCGCCATCCCGGCGTTGCTGGCCCGCTTCCCGCAGCTCGCCCTCGCCGGCGAACCCGGCCGGCGCGACAGCCTGGCGATCCGCGGCTACACCAACCTGCCGGTCTCCGTCGGCTGAGCACGACACCAACCAGCCAGGTTCGCCGGGCGGGTCAGCAACGGGCCGGAGGCCGGGGTCAGCGACGGGTGCTCAGCGCTCGCAGCGGAGCGAGGACCGGCTCGCGGCAGAGCGAGGACCGGCGGGCCTGGCTCACCGGGCCGGAAAGGCCGAGGGCCGGGAGGACGCCGGGGGAGGGCCGGAAAATAGGAGCGCCGCTGCGAATTCCACGGGGGAAGAACTCGCAACGGCGTCGTAGGAAAGAGTATCGACCGTGGCGGTTATTGTCCATCCGTACCGTCGATCATCGCCGAATGGCCGAATCTCCGATGGCCCACTCTCCGGTCAGCAGGGGCGGGTCGGCGGAAGCGGCGGCCCGCCAGGCCGTCGCGACGGTCGCAGCCTCCGGTCGGCGGACGCCGCCCCACCGCCCGGCCCGGACCTGACCCGGCTCGGATGAGTACCGGCATTGACGTGCGTAATCAGCCGGCCGGCGATCATTCCGTGACGCCCACCGCCGGCGCCTCGGCGCTCTCCGCCAGCAGCCTCTTACGCTTCTTGCCCGGCAGCCGGTCGACGTAGAGCAGCCCGTCAAGATGGTCCGTCTCGTGCTGGAGGCAGCGGGCCAGCAACCCGGTCCCGTCGATGCGCACCGGCTTTCCGAACATGTCGACGCCCGTCACGTAGGCGGTCGCGGGCCGGCCGACCTCGGCGCGGACCCCCGGGACCGACAGACAGCCCTCGCTGTCGACTTCCAGGTCCCGCGCGTCCGGCACGTGCAGGACCGGGTTCACCACGTGCGCCACGACGTTCGTCTCGGTTGCGTCGGGGCAGTCGACCACGAAGATCCGGGCGTCGACGCCGATCTGGTTCGCCGCCAGGCCCACCCCTTCCGCGGCGGCCATCGACGCGAACATGTCGGCGACGAGTTGTTGCAGCTCCTCGTCGAAGACGGTCACGTCGGCGCATCGCCGATGCAAGACGGGGTTCCCGTAGCGGGTGATGGGTCGTGGGTTTCCGGCACGCGTCTGCACAGCACGATTTTATGCCGTCCGCCGGGCTGGGGACCGCCCGCGCCGGGGGTGGGGTACCGGAGGCGCGGGCGGTCCCGGTCAACGAGGACCGGCAGGTCAGACCGGCGGGGTGTCGTCGGCCGGCGGGTCGGCGGGCCGGTCGGCCGGCCGGCTCTCGCGGCGCGCCGCCCGTCCGGCCGCGTCCGCCGCCGTGCTCGCCCACGCCCGGGCCTTGCCGGCCTGGGTGCCGGCCCAGTCGCCCAGGTCCGCCGCTCCGCCGGTCACCCGGCGGGCCAGCGTCACCAGCGGGTCCTGCGAGGTTTCGAACGACTCGCGGTAGTGGCTCGCCGCCGCCTTCACGTCGCCGGTCACCGAGGTGTTGCCGTCCGAGTCCCGGCGCGGGTAGTCGCCGCCGATGATGCGGCTGTACTCGCCGGAGTCGACCCAGCGGCGCAGTTCCGCCGCGCGGGCCACCGGGACCGGGTGGCTGCTCCACGCCGTCATGCTGATCTTGTGGATGCTGTCGCGCAGGTCGCCGCCGCCCTGGTACTCGGCCGCCTGCTCCAGGAACGCCGCCGTGTCGATCTGGGAGAGGTCGCCGCCGCCGGCCAGTTTCATCAGCAGGCGGGTCGACGCGGCCGGGTCCTGGCCGGCGAGCAGGCCCGCGCGGTCGGCCGACAGTTCCGCCTTGCGCCACCACTCGTACATGGCCGCGATGATGGCGCGCAGGGCGATCGCGCCGATCGGGAGCCAGCTGATGTTGGTCGCCCATTTGGTCAGGATCATCATGATCGTCTTGTAGACGGCGTGGCCGCTGCGTACGTGGCCGATCTCGTGACCCAGCAGGGCCCGCAGCTCGTCGTCGTCCAGCTTCTCCACGGCCCCGGTCGTGATCACGATGAACGGCTTGTCCATGCCGATCGCCTGGCCGTGGATCATCGGTGACTGGTTGACGAACAGTTCCGGCAGCTCGGCCACGTCGAGGGTGGTCGCCGCCTCGGTGAAACGCTGGTACACCCGGGGGTACTGGCGGTGGTCGACCCGGATCGAGCCGGCCAGGTACTGCAGGCGGAAGCCCCGCTCGTTCCACATGCCGAAGAACGCCTTCACGACGTCGTCGAAGCCGCGCAGTTCACGCAGGGCGGTGAGGGCGCCGCGGTCGGCGGGGTGTTCCCACGCCCGGGAGCTGATGTCGGTCAGCGTGACCCGTTGCCGGGCCGGCCGATTCTCGTCGTCGATCGTCATGGTGGTCCTTCCGCGCCTCGTCTGGAGATCCGAGATGAGCTTCGCCAATGGGGCCACCCGGGCGCATCGGCTCCGAGCGGGACTTCACCGTGCGTGACTCAGACTTTCGGCCGACCCGGGCCGCCCGGCGCTGAGGCGTTTTTGATGGACCCGACCGCTTGTTACGGGATCGTCACCAGCTCATTCTCAGCGTGAGCGAAGTGGCGAGCGAAGTGAGGAGCGCAGCATGAAGATCGCCGGAGCGCCCATCTCCTGGGGCGTCTGTGAGGTGCCGGGCTGGGGACACCAGCTGAGCCCGGACCGGGTCCTGCGGGAGATGCGCGAGGTGGGCCTGACCGCGACGGAGTTCGGCCCGGACGGCTTCCTGCCCTCCGACGAGCTCCTGCGGGAGCTGGGTCTGCGCGCGGTCGGCGGCTTCGTACCGGTGGTCCTGCACGACCCGGCGCACGAGCCGGTGCTGGACCTCGACCGGTTCGTGGCCGCCGGGGCGGACACCGTGGTGCTGGCCGCGGCCACCGGTCAGGAGGGTTACGACGCCCGGCCCGAGCTGAACGCCGCCGGCTGGCAGCGGTTGCTCACCAATCTCGACAAGCTCGACGCCCAGGCCCGGGAGCGCGGCCTCACCGCGGTGCTGCACCCGCACGTCGGCACGATGGTGGAGCAGACCGCCGAGGTGCAGCGGGTTCTGGACGGCAGCAGCATCGGGCTCTGCCTGGACACCGGGCACCTGCTGATTGGCGGCACCGATCCGGTGGCGCTGGCCCGGTCCGCCGGTGACCGGATCGCTCACGTGCACGCCAAGGACGTCGACGACAGCATCGCCGCGCAGGTCCGGTCCGGCCGGCGCACCTACACCGACGCCGTGGACGCGGGCATGTACCGGCCGATCGGCGACGGGGACGTGGACTTCGTCGCGGTCGCGTCGGCGCTGCGGCGCTACGACTACGACGGCTGGTGGGTGCTCGAGCAGGACACGATCCTGCGGGCGGAGCCGGTGGGCGAGGGCCCGGTGGCCGACGTACGCCGCAGCGCCGACCGGCTACGCGAGATCCTCGGCTGAGGGGAAGCGGTACCTGGTCTGCGTGTACGGCCCCTTGCCGAAGGAGAGCACCTTCGCGGGCCGGATCCCGTACACCAGCCCGTTGCGCCCGGCCGGGTCCCGGAAGGCGTCCTCGCCCACCCCGAAGTCCCAGTCCAGTTTGGACTTCCAGAGCGCCGCGAGCTCCCGCAGCCGGCCCGGCTCGGTGACCCGGACGGCGACGCCCTCGACCACCACGTCCAGCCCGCCGTGCAGCGCGCTGGTGCCGGTGGACAGCACGCAGGCCGGGTTGCGGGCCAGGTTCTTCGCCTTCTGCTCCTGGTCGCCGGTGCAGATGTGCAGCACACCGCGGTCCCAGATCGCCGGAAGCGGGGTGACGTGCGGGCGGCCGTCGGCGCGGACGGTCGACAGGAAGAACATCTCCGACGTCGTCAGCACCCGCTCGACGTCGGCCCACGGCACCGCCGGGGCGCCCGGCTCGCTGAAGTCACCGTTGTATTCGACGGTCGGTGTGGTCATGGTTCCTCGTCTCGGGATAGTTCCTCGGCGCGGGTCAGCAGGGCCCGTCGCACGGGTCCGGCCGGTGCGGCCGCGGCGGCCTGCTCGAAGAGCATCACTGCCCGGCCGGTGTCCCCGGCCCGGGCGGTCAGGTCGGCCTCCGCGGCTATGGCGTACGGGTACCCGTCCAGCGCCCCACCGACCCCCGCCTCGGCCAGCAGCCGCAGTCCGGCCACCGGCTCGTACGCGTACCCGTGGGCCACCGCCCGGTTGAGTGCCACCACCGGTGTCGGCAGCAGCGAGAACAATTGGTCGTAGAGGGCGGCGACGGCCGGCCAGTCGGTCGGCGTCGTGGCGTGGCAGGCGGCGATGCGGGCCTGCAACGCGTACGGGCCGGTGGTCGCCGGCAGCAGCGCGAGCGCCTCGGCGATGGCCGCGTGGTCCCAGAGTGACCGGTCCTGCTGGTCCAATGTACGCAGATTGCCGTCGTCGTCACGGCGCGCGGCCCGCCGGGAGTGCTGGAGCAGGCACAACGCCAGCAGCCCGGTGATCTCCGGCTCCCCCGGCATCAGCTCGGCGAGCAGCCGGGTCAGCCGGATCGCCTCCTCGGCGAAGGCCGGCTCCCCGTCGGCGTCGTAACCCCGGGTGAACAGCAGATACAGCACCGCCAGGACGCCGGGCAGCCGCTCGGCCAGCGCCGCCCCGGCCGGCACCCGGTACGGGATACCGGCCGTGGCGATCTTGGCCTTGGCCCGGGTCAGCCGGCGCGTCATGGTCGACTCGGTGACCAGGAAGGCGCTCGCGATGTCCGCGGTCGGCACCCCGGCGATGGTCCGCAGGGTCAGCGCGACCCGGGCCTCCAGCGCCAGCGCGGGATGGCAACAGGTGAAGATCAGCCGCAGCCGGTCGTCCACGACTTCCTCCCCCTCGTCCTCCCGCCCGGCGGGCTCGGTCAGCAGAGCCAGTTCCTGGAGCTTGCGGCGTTCGACGGTCGCGCGCCGCAGCACGTCCAGCGCACGGTTGCGCGCGACCGTCATCAGCCATCCGCCCGGGTTCGCCGGCACCCCGTCCTGCGGCCAGCGTTCGAGGGCCATCGTCAGCGCCTCCTGGGCGCAGTCCTCGGCCAGGGTCCAGTCGCCGGTGATCCGGATCAACGCGGCGACGATCCGGGGGTACGAATCCGCACCCGAGTCGGCGACTACCTGCCCAAGGTCCGGCATTCAGCTGTCCAGGTCCACGAACGGCCGCAGCTCCAGCCGGCCGCTGTAGGCCATCGGGTGCTTGCGGGCGACCTCGATCGCCTCGTCCAGGTCGGCACACTCCAGGATGTCGAAGCCCACGATGACCTCCTTGGTCTCGGCGAACGGGCCGTCGGAGACGAGCAGGTCACCGCCGCGTACCCGGACCGTCGTGGCCGCCGCGGGCGAGCCGAGCACGCTGCCCTCCACCCGCCGGCCGGCGGCGTCGTTCTCGGCCACCCAGGCCTCGATGTCGGGCACCAGCGACTCGTCGGTCTCGGGCTCGGTGTCGGTGCAGACGAACATCATGAACTTCATCTCGGGGTTCTCCTCTTCTTCGTGATCTCACCACGGTGACGAACGGGGACCACGGTTCCGGACAGCCGGACGAAGAAAACTTCAGAATTCTGCGGGCGGGGCGTTGTGCGGCGTGATCACCTGGATCGCCGACGGGTTCGAGCGCACCGGCCCGGGCAGCGCGCCCTGCGCCTGCATCACCACCTGGCAGGCACGACGCAGGTCCTGGCGCAGGTCGTGGTGCAGCACGGCGGAGAGCCGGCGCTCGCGCAGCAACGCCGTGTTCTCCCCGTCCAGGTCGTGCGCGACGAACACGTCGTAGGGACGCCGCTGCCGGTCGAAGGCGTCGACCACCGCGGCGTTGCCGCCGGCGCCGGCATAGAGCGAATAGACCGCGCGGACCGCCGGGTGGGCGGCGAGGACCTCCCGGGTGCCGATGTGTACGGCGTCAGCCCGGTCCTCCTCGTCCACGACCTCCAGCAGCCGGCGCCCCGCGTTACGCGCGCGCATCTCGGCCCGGAAGCCCATCTCCCGCTCGTCCTCACCCCGGAACGAACCGTGCCCGCGTACCACCAGCACGTCCCCGGCCCGGTCCGCGAGCCATTGCTGCACCAGGTAGGCAGCCGTGGCACCGGCCGCGCGGTTGTCGATGCCCACGTACGCGGCCCGGGCGCTGGTCGGCAGGTCCGTCACCAGGGTCACGACCGGCGTGCCGCGTCCGGTCAGCCGGGTCACCGCGGCCACCACCTCGGGCACGTCCGGGGCCTTGAGGATGACGCCGTGCGAGCCCTTGCGGATCACCCGGTCCAGCACGCCGACGAGGTCCCCGACCGACGGGCTGTCCAGGAAGTGGAAGCGGGACCGGATGACGGCGGGACGCAGCGCGGGCAACTCGGCCTCGAGGGCGGCGCGCACGGCGGTGCAGAACCGCTGCGGGGCCTGCACGACAACGTCGACCATGAACGTGCGGCCGCCGAGGCGCAGCTGCGACTGCTGCCGGTCCAGGTCGGCGATGGCCTGCTCGACCTCGCGGACCGTGCTCGCCCGGACCCCGCCCCGGGAGTGCAGCACCCGGTCGACCGTGGCGGGGCTCAGCCCGGACTGGGCGGCGATCTCGCGGATCCGGTACGGGTGCTTCACCCCGTACACGATGAGGGTTTTTTGAGGGGTTCTCAAGGGTTTCTGAGGTGGTCGGCGGGCCTAGCCTGCCGATATGACTACCTGGTTCGCGGCGGCCGACTGCCGCCTCGCCGACTTCCGGGCCCTGGTCGAGCAGGCGACCGACCGGGCCGACTACCCGCACGCCGCCCAGGTGCGGCAGAACGTGCTGATCTACGAGCCGGACATCCACGCCGCCGACCGCCGCGAGGGGCAGTCCGAGCTGGCCCGCGCGCTGCTCGACGGCCCCGGCATCGTGGTCTTCCGGGGCGCGTTCGACCCGGCCGTGGTGGACCGCGCCACCGCGGTCTTCACCGCGATGATCGAGGAGCAGAAGGCGGCCGGGGTGGTCGGCGGCGACCACTTCGCCAAGCCGGGCGCCAACGACCGGGTCTGGGGTGCGCTGGACAAGTTCGCCCTGCGGGATCCGGCGGCGTTCGCCGACTACTACGCCAACGACACCCTCGCGCTGGTCTCGTCGGCCTGGCTGGGCCGCGGCTACCAGGTCACCTCCCAGATCAACGTGGTGAACCCGGGCGGGCAGGCCCAGGTGGCGCACCGCGACTACCACCTCGGCTTCATGAGCCGCGAGCAGGCCGAAAGCTATCCGGCGCACCTCCATCAGCTCTCCCCCGCGCTGACGTTGCAGGGTGCGGTCGCGCACGTCGACATGCCGGAGGAGACCGGCCCGACGCTGTACCTGCCGCACTCGCAGAAGTACCCGCCCGGCTATGTCGCCTTCCACCTGGCCGAGTTCACCGCCTACTTCGAGGCCAACTACGTGCAGCTGCCGCTGGAGAAGGGCGACGCGGTGTTCTTCAACCCGGCGCTGTTCCACGGCGCGGGCACCAACCGCAGCGCGGACGTCCGCCGGATGGCGAACCTGCTGCAGGTGTCCTCGGCGTTCGGCCGGGCCATGGAAACCGTGGACCGGACCGCCATGTGCCACGCGCTCTATCCGGTGCTGCGCGGCTTCACCGCGAACGTGGCGAACGTGGTCGCGGCGGCGGCCGAGGGCTACGCGTTCCCCACGAACCTGGACCGTGACCAGCCGATCGGCGGGCTGGCCCCGCAGACCCAGGCAGAGCTGCTGCGGCAGGCCCTGACCGAGGAGTGGGACACGCCACAATTTACCCAGGCCCTGCTTGACCAGCAGGAACGCCGGGTCTGAGGAATCCGGGCTCAGCAGCGATCTTGGGGCTCGGACGCTATGGTGGGACGAGCGCCCGAAAGCGGCGCGAGCCCCGGGTCGAGAGGCGCTGCGACGGAGTCCACGGACATCCGCCACGCTCGGCCCCTCGGGTCACAGACGCAAGGGCGCCTCCCGATGAGGGGGGTGCCCTTCTTCATGAACAATCGTCTCCAGCAGCGCAACGGCCTTGACTTCGCCGTTGCCGACCTGTCGCTGGCCGCGTTCGGCCGCCACCAGATGCGTCTGGCCGAGCACGAGATGCCGGGCCTGATGTCGATCCGCGCCGAGTACGCCGACACCAAGCCGCTGCGCGGCGCGCGCATCGCCGGCTCGCTGCACATGACCATCCAGACGGCCGTGCTGATCGAGACCCTCGTGGCTCTCGGCGCCGACGTCCGCTGGGTCTCCTGCAACATCTTCTCGACCCAGGACGAGGCCGCCGCGGCCGTCGTCGTGGGCCCCGAGGGCACGGTCGAGGCGCCCACCGGCACCCCGGTCTTCGCCTGGAAGGGCGAGACGCTGGAGGAGTACTGGTGGTGCACCGAGCAGCTGTTCACCTTCGGTGACGGCCTCGGCCCCAACATGATCCTCGACGACGGCGGCGACGCCACCCTGCTCGTGCACAAGGGCCGGGAGTTCGAGCTGGCCGGTGCCGTCCCGGCGACCACCGACGAGGACAGCCACGAATACACGATCATCCTCGACACCCTGCGCCGCAGCCTGGCGTCGGACTCCCAGCGGTTCACCAAGATCGCCGACGGGATCAAGGGCGTCACCGAGGAGACCACCACCGGCGTCGCCCGGCTCTACAAGTTCGCCAAGACCGGCGAGCTGCTCTTCCCGGCGATCAACGTCAACGACTCGGTCACCAAGAGCAAGTTCGACAACAAGTACGGCATCCGGCACTCGCTGGTCGACGGCCTGAACCGGGCCACCGACGTCATGCTCGGCGGCAAGCTCGCCGTGGTCTGCGGCTACGGTGACGTCGGCAAGGGCTCGGCCGAGACGCTGCGCGGCCAGGGTGCCCGCGTCGTCGTCACCGAGATCGACCCGATCTGCGCGCTGCAGGCGGCCATGGACGGCATGCAGGTCGTCCGGATCGAGGACGTCGTCGCCCAGGCCGACCTGTTCATCACCACCACCGGTGGCCAGGACATCATCACGCCGGAGCACATGGCGCAGATGAAGCACAACGCCATCGTCGGCAACGTCGGCCACTTCGACGACGAGATCGACATGGCCGGCCTGGCCAAGGTCCCGGGCATCGAGAAGGTCGAGATCAAGCCGCAGGTGCACGAGTGGCGCTTCCCGGACGGTCACGCCGTGATCGTGCTCTCCGAGGGCCGCCTGATGAACCTGGGCAACGCCACCGGGCACCCGAGCTTCGTGATGTCGAACTCCTTCACCAACCAGGTGATGGCCCAGATCGAGCTCTGGACCAAGCCGGAGGCGTACGACAAGCAGGTCTACGTGCTGCCGAAGCACCTGGACGAGAAGGTCGCGCGGCTGCACCTGGACGCGCTCGGCGTCCGGCTCACCACGCTGACCAAGAAGCAGGCGGAATACCTCGGCATCGACGTCGAGGGCCCGTACAAGCCGGACCACTACCGGTACTGACCGATCGACGGCCCGGGTCTCTCCGCTCGGCGGGAGACCCGGGCCACCGTCGATCATGAGCGCGCGATCGGCCGCCGTCCGGGAGAATGTGCCGGGTGAAAGTCGAGACGACGTTGCTGTTCATCCTGGCCGGTGTCGCCGTGGTGGTCGCGATGCGCTGGGTCGCCGGTAAGACCGGCCTGCCCGCCGCCGCCCTCCTGACGGTCACCGGAATCCTTTACGCCGTCCTGCCCGGTCCCAACATCGAGCTGGACCCCCACCTGGTCCTGACTCTCATCCTGCCGCCGCTGCTCTACAACGCGGCGCTGGACTCCTCACTGGTCGACATCCGGCGCAACCTGCGCACTGTGATCAGCCTCTCCGTGGTGCTGGTGTTGCTCACCGCCGTGCTCATCGGCTACGGCTTCAGCCTGTTCGTGGCCGGCGCCACGCTCGCCGCCGGCGTCGCGGTGGGCGCCGCGGTGGCGCCGCCCGATCCGGTGGCCGCGCTCGCGATCGGCAAGCGGATCGGCCTGCCCCGCAACATCGTCACCCTGATCCAGGGTGAGGGCCTGCTCAACGACGCCACCGCGCTGACCCTGCTCAGCGTCGCGCTGGCCGCCGCCTCCAACGGCAGCTTCTCCATCACGTCCGCGGTGGGCGAGTTCGTCATCATGGCGGTCGGCGGGGTCATCGCCGGGATCCTGGTCGCCTACGCGGTCCGGGCCGCCCGTCGGCTCATGCAGGACCCGCTGATCGCCAACGCCATCTCGCTCGGCACGCCGTTCGTGGCGTACCTGCTGGCCGAGCGGGTGCACGTCTCCGGTGTGCTGGCCGTGGTGGTGGCCGGGCTGATCGTCGGGCACGACATGCCCAGGATGAGCTCGGGCGCGAGCCGGCTGCAGGTCAGCGCGGTCTGGCGGCTGGTCGACTTCCTGCTGGAGGGACTGGTCTTCCTGATGATCGGCCAGCAGCTGCCGGCCGTGGTCCGGGGCCTGTCGCAGTACGAGACCTCCACGATCGTCATCGCGGTGTCCATCTCCGTCGGCGTGGTGCTGCTGCTGCGCCCGCTGTTCCTGGTGCTGACCCAGATGCTGCCGATCTCGCTGCACACCCGCCTCGGCGGCACCAGCGACGAGACCGAGCAGCGCGGCAAGGAACGGGAACGCCGGCTCAACGGCAAGGAGATCACGGCGCTGAGCTGGGCCGGCACCCGCGGGGTCATCACCCTGGCGGCGATCTTCACGGTGCCGCTCACCCTGCGCGACGGCTCGCCGTTCCCGGACCGGGACCTGCTGCTGTTCTGCGCGTTCGTCGTGGTGCTGGTGACGCTGGTCGGCCAGGGCGTCACTTTCGCCCCGCTGGTGCGGCTGCTCGGGCTGCGCGCCAACGAGGCCGACAAGGTACGGCTACGCAACGAGGCCCGCTCGGCGTCGGTGCAGGCGGCCCTGGACCGGCTCGACGAGATCGACCACGAGAAGCACGACGACATCGAGGACCACGCCATCGAGACGGTACGCAAGCAGCTCGGCCTCCGGATGGATCGCTACCGCCGCCGGCTGGACCTGCTCGACCAGTCCGACTCGGACGAGGTCCCGGTGTCCCCGCAGTACGAGGCCGGGCTGCGGGTGCGCCGGGCGGTGATCGACGCCCAGCGGGAGGAACTGCTGCGCTGGCGGGACGCGGACCGGCTCTCCGACGAGGGTCTGCGGGTGCTGGAACGCGAGCTCGACTTCGAGGAACGCCTGCTCCCCGACCGGCCCCGCTGACGGAGCCGGACGGAGAGTGGATCAGGTGGTGGGCACGTCGCGGCGGCGGAAGCCGGCCAGGCCGGCGGCGCCCACCACCGCCGCGACCAGCGTCAGCACCACGAAGGGCGTGGCGGTGGCGTGCCCGCCCGGCAGGTGCGGGATGTGGGTGAACGGCGAGAGGTCCAGCACCCACTGAGACAGCTGGAGGGCGGCCCCGACCAGCAGCACGAGCAGGCACGCCGCGACCGCACCCCAGGCGACCGGGGCGAGCCTCGGCAGCAGGCCGAAGAGCCCGACCGCCACGGCGGCCAGCACCCAGACCGCGGGCACCTGGGCGAGCACACCACCCAGCATCGCGGCGACCTGGCCGCCCACGTCACCGGACGCCAGCCCGTGCACCACCCCGGCGACCGCGCCACTCACGACCAGCGCGAGGACCGGCCCCAGGAAGGCGAACACCAGGTGGCTCGCCAGCCAGCGCAGCCGGCTCACGCCGGTTGTCAGCACCAGCTCCGCGGACCCGGCACCCTCCTCGTCGCGTACCCGGAGCAGCGCCTGCACGGCGTAGGCCGCGGCGATCAGTCCCAGGATGCCGGTGACCCCGGCGAGGTAGCTGTCGACCGCGCCCGAGGCGCCGCCCAGCCGGGCGAAGACATCGGCCAGCTCGGGACTGTCGTTGACCAGGTCGGCGACGCTCTGCGCGACGGCACCGAAGACGAGGCCGAGCAGCGCGAAGCCGGTCACCCAGCCGATCAGCATGCCGCGGTGCAACCGCCAGGCCAGCGCCAGCGGGGAACGCAGCCCGGGGGCAGCGACCGCCGGGCCGGGGCGGTCGGGCAGCACCCCGGCACCGACGTCGCGGTGCGCGGCCAGGAACACGGCAGCCCCGACGAGCAGGGCACTGAGCCCGACAGCGGGGACGATCGGCCACCACACGTCCGCGCCGTACGGGAACATGTGCTGGACCCAGCCGATCGGCGAGAGCCAGGACAGCCAGCCGGTCGCGCCGTCGCCGATGTCGCTGACGTCGCCGGCCAGGCGCAGCACGTACGCGATGCCCAGCGCGACCAGCGCGAGCGAGCGCGCCGACCGTGCGCCCCCGGCCAGCTGGGCGCAGACCGCGGCGACGGCGGCGAACATGCAGCCGGCCAGCGCGAATTCGAGCGCCATCAGCACCGAGCCGGTGACCGGCAGCCCCTGGGAGATCATCACCGGCGCCTGGATCAGGGCCAGCACCGCGTTGGCGCCGAAGGCCACGATCAGCGCCGCGAACAGCCCGGCGTGCCGCGAGACCGCGGCGGCCCCGATCAGCTCGGTGCGTCCGGCCTCCTCATCCGTACGGGTGTGCCGGATGACCGTGAGCACGCTGAACAGCGCCACCAGCACCGGGATGAAGCCGCCCCGCCAGGCGACCAGTTCGCCGAGACCGGTGCCGTGCAGCGGGCCGTAGAGCGCGACGAAACCGGCGTTGCCCGCGCTGACCCGGGCGTATCCGATGCGTTCCGCGTCGGTCGGGAACAACGCCTCGAAGGACGAGACGTAGAGGGCGGGGATCAGCGCCAGCGGCACCACCCAGAGCGGCAGCAGCACCCGGTCGCGGCGCAGGATCAGCCGGATGAGCTGCCCGGTGCCGGTCATCGCGCCGGCTCCCGGTACTGCCGGAGGAACAGCTCCTCCAGGGTCGGTGGCTGGCTGACCAGGCTGCGCACGCCCACCCCGACCAGCTTGCGCAAAGCCGGGTCGAGCGCGTCGGCGTCCACGTCGAAGTGCACCCGGCCCGCCTCGGTGCGCAGGTCGTGCACGCCCGGCAGGGTGGCCAGCCCGTCGACCGGCCCGATCAGCTCCGCCTCGATCGAGGTACGGGTCAGGTGGCGCAGGTCGACCAGCGTGCCGGTCTCCACGGTGCGCCCCTCGCGGATGATGGTGATCCGGTCGCAGAGCGCCTCGACCTCGGACAGGATGTGGCTGGACAGCAGCACGGTCCGGTCGTTGCGGCGTTCGTCGCGGATGACGTCGCGGAACACCTCCTCCATCAACGGGTCCAGCCCGGAGGTCGGCTCGTCCAGGATGAGCAGCTCCACATCGGAGGCCAGCGCGGCGACCAGGGCGACCTTCTGCCGGTTGCCCTTGGAGTAGGCGCGGCCCTTCTTGCGCGGGTCCAGCTCGAACCGCGCCAGCAGCTCGTCGCGGCGCCGCGGATCGAGGCCGCCGCGCAGCCGGCCCAGCAGGTCGATGACCTCGCCACCGGACAGGTTGGGCCAGAGCGTGACGTCGCCCGGCACGTACGCGAGCCGCTTGTGCAGGGCGGTCGCGTCGGCCCACGGATCGCCGCCGAGCAGTGCGGCGCTGCCACCGTCGGCGTGCATGAGACCCAGCAGGATCCGGATGGTGGTGGTCTTGCCGGCGCCGTTGGGCCCGAGGAAGCCGTGCACCTCACCGGTCCGCACGTGCAGGTCCAGGCCGTTCAGGGCCCGGGTGCGCCCGAAGCTCTTGGTGAGCCCCGCGACGCTGATCGCCTCGGTCATGTCATGACTCCTCAGGGACAGTGAGCCGGTCCAGGGCCGCGTACGCCTCGTCGGCCCGGTCGGCATCGAGCAGGGGTTGCGCGAAGATCTCGACGGACGCCCGGAGCATGCGGGCGTGGTGGGCGGGCTCGTCGAGATCGACGTCGAGCACCCGGGAGAGCTGTTCCCGCATGAGGAACATGCCCATCTTCATCGCGACGAGCACGGCCGCGTACGCGCGCGGATCCTTGCTCTTGATCGGCTGGTCGGCCAGCCACAGCTCGCCCGCCTCCACCATCCGCTCGAACATGACCTCGGCCGCGGGCGAACCGTCCATCATGGAGCGCACGAGATAGCGCTGCAGCAGCATCGACTCGGGATGCACCGAACCGACGAAGGCGGCGTCACCGAAGCCGCCCCGCGCCAGTAGTTGCGCGCGCAGGGTGGCCATCCGCTCGGTCGCGAAGTCGTCGCAGGCGTCGCGCAGGCCTTCCTTGGAACCGAAGTGGTGGCGCAGCAGGCCGGAGGACACCGAGGCGGCCTGGGCGATGTCGCGGATCGTCGCCGGCCCGATGCCCTTCTCGGCGAAGAGACGGATGGCCGCGTCCCGGATGCGCGCTCGCGCCGTCAGATCACTACTCACATGTGTAGGTTATTACACACGTGTGTAGTCGCCTAGGGCGGCGGCGCAAGATATTTCCCGGCCCCGACCGTGATCGCCCTTTCCACCGCCGTACGCGGGCTGCTGAGCACCGGGATCGGCAGGTCGGCGAGCAGCTCGGCGGCGGGGGCCATGCTGGCCTGGGCGAGCACGATCACGTCGGCGTCCAGCGTGCGGGCGTGCGCCGCGATCGCCCGCAGGTAACCGGCCTGGTCGCCGGCCTCGAACAGGGCCCAGGCGTCCAGGCAGGGAGCAATCACCACGTCCGCTCCGGCAGCGCACTCCAGCAGCAGCTCCTGGGTCGGCGCGAGGGTGGACTCCACCGCCGCCACCACCGCGATGCGGCCTCCGATCGCGACCGCCCGCTCGGCCATCGGCCGGTCGATCCGCAGCACCGGCACAGCCACCGGGATCCGCTCGGCGTGCCCGCTCAGGGTCGAGCAGGTGCACACGATGACGTCCGGGCCTCGGCCGGCGAGCTCTCGCAGCCGCTCAGCCAGGCGCTCCTCAAGGGCGGCGTCCACGCCGCGCTCCCGGGCGTCGACCAGCAGAGTGGCGTCGACGAGGTGCACATCCTGGTGGCCCCGCTCGGCCACCAGGGCGTGGAACGTCGCGACGTGGACATCGGCGGTGTGCAGGAACCCGATCGTGGTCATGGCCCGAGCATGCCTCCAGGCCGCCGGCGTGGTGCTCAGACCTGCCGGAAGTCGATGCCCAGCAGGCTGGCCGCCGCCTTGTAGTCCGCGGCCCGGTGATCCAGCGACAGGGACCAGTGGTGACCCACGCCGGACGCGCTCCAGTCGTCCACCCATTCGCCCGGGTCCCGGCCGAAGTCGACCCGGCTGGTCGTGTTGCCGATCGCCAGCAGCGGACCCGGCACCACGGTCCCCTCGGCGGCGATGAACGCCAGCGAGCCGTCCCGGTCCTGTCCCAGACCCAGCAGCGTGACCGGGCCGGGCCGTACGTCGAACTCCACGCTGACGCCCCAGCCGCGCTTGCCGTGATAGACGCCCAGCCCGCGCAGCAGCGGGTCGCGGGCGCTGACCGCCAGGTGCGCCGGGCCGTCGTGGCCCATCTCCACCACGTTGTCCTCGAAGTTCAGTGCCTGCAGCTCGCAGAAGGAGCCGCCGGCCCCGACCGCCTGGGTGGCCAGCTGGGCCACGGTCGTCCGCAGCTCGTATTCGCCGGTCGTCGGGATGCCGCGGGCGGTGAGCAGGGACGCACCCAGGATCATGCCGGCGCCGAGACGTTCGTGCTGCTCACCGTCGAGGCCGCGGTGGTAGTAGGCGATGCTGTCCAGCTCGAAGTCGTCGACGAGGCGGTCCAGCGCCACGGAGACGGTCGCACCCCAGGCGAAGTCCTCCTCCCGGACCGTGTCGTCCAGGGTGAAGATCTCCCGGGCCAGGTCCATCCGCTGCTTGGTCTCGGCCTCGGTGACCTTTTCGACGCGCTGGCGCAGGTCGTCGAACTCCAGCACCTCGACGTGCGAGCCGAACGTCACCGGCAGCAGCGTCAGGTCGGTCGAGACGTCCAGCATGCCGGGGTAGAGGTGGCCCATCAGGCCGTGCCGGGCGTGCCGCAGCGCCGCGCGGACGTGCGCGGCCCGGATCCACTGGCCGATCCGCCGCCAGGCCGACTCCTGCCGCAGCCAGCCGGAGACCGACCGGAACGGGATCCCGGCCCGGCGGAACGTGTTGCCCATCTCCGGCACCGGGCACTGCCCGCAGTACGCCAGCCAGGCCCCGGTGTCGAAGGACGCGTGGTCCATCTTCTCGGTCGGCTGCAGGTCGATGACCAGCACCGGGGTGTTGGCGCGCTGAGCGATCGGCAGCACCATCGAGGCGGTCAGGTACGTCGTCAGGAACAGCACGATCAGATCGCAGTCGGCCCGGCGCAGCTGTTCCGCGGCGGCCGCCCCCTCCTGCGCGTCGGAGATGAAGCCGACGTCGGTGACCTCGGCGTCCATGTCCTGGAAGCGCTGTGAGACGTAACGCGCCGACTCCTGCAACTGCGGCAGCAGGTCCGGGAACTGCGGCCAGTACGTGCCCAGGCCACCGGCGACCAGGCCGATCCGGGTCTTGCGCCGCTGCTTGACAGGAAGAAGGTCAGTCATGACGGAGCCTCCGTGAGGATGACGTGCAGGCGGCGCGGGCCGTGGACGCCCTCGACGCGGTTGAGTTCGATGTCGCTGGTGGCCGACGGGCCGCTGATCCAGGTGAGCGGCCGGTGCGGGTCGAGCCGGGTCAGCGCCTCGGGCACCGACGCGACCACCTGGTCCGCGCGGACCACGCAGATGTGCAGGTCCGGTAGCAGGGAGATGATCCGGCGGCCCTGGTCGGGCGAGCCGTCGAGCACGATGGTCCCGGTCTCCGCGACGGCGACCGTGGCCGCGGTCAGCACTCCCCCGGCGACCGCCAGCGTGTCGGCGCTCAGCCCCTCGTCGCGCAGCACCTCGACACCGTCGGGCAGCCACGCGGGATCGATGCCGGGTGGCACGATCAGCGGCGCGGGGGCGAGCGCGGCCACGGTCTCGGCGATCGAGACACCGCGGTGCACGACCGCCTTGTAGTCCTCCAGCCGGTGCACCAGCAGGTCGAGGTCGGCCACCTGGTCACCGCGACGGTAGTCGCGCGGGATCCCGGCCGGCGGCCCGGTGTCGCCGAGCGCGGCCCGGATCCGGCCCAGCATCAGCTCGCGGCTGCTCATCGCTTCGCCCACCAGTCGCGGAAGGTCTCCGGCGGCGGTTCCGGCAGATCCCGGCTGGCGGTCCAGCCGTTCAATGGCGGCGGCAAGCGCCGGCCGGCCAGCTTGCTGAGCTTGGCGGCATGCTGCGCGGCCGCGTAGAGCTTCGGGTGGTCCATCGTGTACGCCGCCGACGCCATCACCGCCTTCTCGGCCCGCGGATGGGGCACCTCGTTGCGCAGGTGCACCAGGATCGTGGGAATGTCGATCTTCACCGGGCAGGCGTCGAAACAGGCACCGCAGAGCGACGACGCGTACGGCAGCGAGGCGTTGTCCTCGACTCCGGTGAGCTGCGGCGACAGCACCGCCCCGATCGGCCCGGGATAGACCGACCCGTACGCGTGCCCGCCGGTCCGCTCGTACACCGGGCATACGTTGAGGCACGCCGAGCAGCGGATGCAGTGCAGCGCCTGGCGGCCCACCTCGTCGGCCAGCACCGCGGTGCGCCCGTTGTCGAGCAGCACCAGGTGGAAGTTCTGCGGGCCGTCGCCCGGCGTCACCCCGGTCCACATCGACGTGTACGGGTTCATCCGCTCCCCGGTCGACGCCCGCGGCAGCAGTTGCAGGAACACCTCGAGGTCCTGCCAGGTCGGCACGAGCTTCTCGATGCCCATGACCGTGATCAGGGTCTCCGGCAGGGTCAGGCACATCCGGCCGTTGCCCTCGGACTCCAGCACCGCCAGCGTCCCGGTCTCCGCGATGGCGAAGTTGGCCCCCGACACGGCGACCTTGGTGCTCAGGAAGGTCTCGCGCAGGTAGCGCCGGGCGGCTCCGGCCAGGATCACCGGTTCGTCGGTCAGCGCCGGGTCGACGCCGGGCATCTCGCGCAGGAAGATCTCGCGGATCTCGGCGCGGTTGCGGTGGATCGCCGGCACCAGGATGTGGCTGGGCTTGTCGTGCCCGAGCTGGACGATGAGCTCGGCCAGGTCGGTCTCCACCGGCTCGATGCCGGCCGCCTCCAGCGCCTCGTTGAGGCCGATCTCCTGGGTGGCCATCGACTTGACCTTGATGACCCGGTCGTGGCCGGTGGCCCGGACCAGCTCCGTGACGATCTGGTTGGCCTCGTTCGCGTCGGCGGCCCAGTGCACGACGCCGCCGGCCGCGGTGACCTTCTCCTCCAGCTGGAGCAGCAGCTCGGGCAGCCGGGCCATGGTGTCGGTCTTGAGCGCCGAGCCGGCCGTACGCAGCTCCTGCCAGTCGGGCAGCTCGGAGATGACCGCGCCGGACTTGGCCCGGATCGTCGCGGTGGCGTGGCCCAGGTTGCGGCGCAGCTGGGCGTTGCCGAGCGCCTTGTGCGCGGCGGCCGGGAACGGCTCGTCGCCGCGCAGGTTGCCCACCCCGCGCGGCGCCGTCGTGGGCATCCCCAGGAACGTGCTCATGTGGTGGCCTCCGTCGCGGCGAGGATCTCGGCGAGATGCACGGTCCGGACGCCCGCGTCGAGCCGGGACAGGCCGCCGCCGATGTGCATCAGGCAGGACGAGTCACCGGCCGTGCAGACCTCCGCGCCGGTGTCGAGCACGTGGCGCATCTTGTCGGCCAGCATCGCGGTCGACGTGTCGGCATTCTTCAGCGCGAAGGTGCCACCGAAGCCGCAGCACTGGTCGGCCGCGGGCAGCTCGATCAGCTCCAGCCCGCGGACGTGGCGCAGCAGCCGCTGCGGCTTGTCGCCGACCCGGATCATCCGCAGCGAGTGGCAGGTCGGGTGGTACGTGACCCGGTGCGGGTAGTACGCCCCGACGTCCTCCACCCCGAGCACGTCCACCAGCAGCTCGGACAGCTCGTACGTCCGCCCGGCGACGTCCTCGGCCCGCGCGGCCAGCCCCTCGTCGCCCGCCGCCCGGGCCACCATGGCGTGCTGATGCCGCACCGACCCGACACACGATCCCGAGGGCGCGACCACCACGTCGTACGGCGCGAACGTGCGCACGTGCCGGCGGACCAGCGGCAGCGCGTCCTTCTGGTAGCCGGTGTTGATGTGCATCTGGCCGCAGCAGGTCTGTCCCGCGGGGAAGACCACCTCGTGGCCCAGCCGCTCCAGCAACTGCACGGTCGCCTTGGCCGCGGCCGGGAACATGGTGTCGGCCAGGCAGGTCACGAACAAGGCAATGCGCATGTCAGGCCTCCAGCCGGCGCTCGACCGCTTGCCACGCGGCTGCGTCGCCGCGCGGTTCGTAGCGCACGATCTGCTGAGTCTCCCGCAGCAGGGCCCGTAGTGCCGAGAGATCACCGTTGATCGTTCCCGCGGCCCGGGCCTGCACGAGCACGTTGCCGAACGCGGTCGCCTCGACCGGCCCGGCCAGCACGGGCAGCCCGCAGGCGTCGGCGGTGAGCTGGCAGAGCAGCTCGTTGCGGGCGCCACCGCCGACGATGTGCACCGCGTCGACGTGCCGCCCGGACAGCTCCTGGGCCTGGCGCACCGCACGACGGTGGGCGAGCGCCAGGCTGTCCAGGATGCACCGCACGACCGCGGCGGGCGAGCCGAACGAGCCGCGGCCGCTGGCCGCGGTGAGCCGGGCGACCATGTCGCCCGGCGGCAGGAACACCGGGTCGTCGAGATCAACAACGGCCTGGAACGCAGGCACGGCCGCAGCCTCGCGCAGCAGCACGGGCAGGTCGGGCGCGCCCCACTCGCGCAGGCACTCCTGCAACGGCCAGAGCCCCATCACGTTGCGCAGATAGCGCACGGTGCCGTCGACGCCGCCCTCGTTGGTGAAGTTCGCCAGCCGGGACGCCTCGGACAGCACCGGCGCGTTCAGCTCGACGCCGACCAACGACCACGTCCCGCAGGAGATGTAGGCGAAACTGTCACCGGCTGCCGGGACGCCCACCACGGCCGAGGCGGTGTCGTGCGAGCCGACCGCGATGACGTCCGGGGTGCCCAGGCCCAGCTCGGGCCGCACCGGGCCGATGACCGTGCCGGGCACGCGCAGCGGCGGGAAGAGAGTGGGCCGGATCCCGAGCGCGGACATCAGTTCTCCGGCCCACCCCCCTGAGCCTAGATCGAGAAGCTGGGTGGTGGAAGCGTTGGTGAATTCCGCTCCCGTTTCGCCGGTCAGCCAGTAGGCCAGCAGGTCCGGGATCATGAGCAGCTGCCGGGCCGCGTCCAGCTGCGGGGTGCCGGCCGCGGCCACCAGCTGGTAGATCGTGTTGAACGGCAGCTTCTGCAGGCCGGTCAGCGCGTACAGCTTGTCCTCGCCGACGACCGCGGCGACCTTGGCGGCCGCGCCCTCGGTGCGGGTGTCCCGGTAGTGCACCGGGTTGCCGAGCAGCGTCCCGGTCGCGTCGAGCAGCCCGTAGTCCACCGCCCACGAGTCGATGCCGATGCCGTCGACCGGCCCGGCGAGGCGCAGACCCTCCAGGACGCCGCGGTACAGCGCGAGGATGTCCCAGTACAGCGTTCCGCCGGCGCGCACCGGCTCGTTGGCGAAACGGTTGACGGCGTCCAGCGACAGCGACCCCGGGCCGACCCGGCCGACCATGACGCGCCCGCTGGACGCGCCCAGGTCAACCGCCGCGAAGGTGTTCACCGCAGGAAGGCCGCCGCCACCCCGGCGTCCACCGGGATGTGCAGGCCGGTCGTGTGCGACAGCTCGCCGCCGGTCAGCACGAACACCGCGTTCGCCACGTGCTCCGGGAGCACCTCGCGCTTGAGCAGCGTGCGCTGGGCGTAGTAGGCGCCGAGCTCGGATTCCGGTACGCCGTACACGGCGGCCCGCTTGGCGCCCCAGCCACCGGCGAAGATGCCGGAGCCGCGGACCACGCCGTCGGGGTTGATGCCGTTGACCCGGATGCCGTGCCCGCCCAGCTCGGCGGCGAGCAGCCGGACCTGGTGCGCCTGGTCAGCCTTGGCCGCGCCGTACGCGACGTTGTTCGGGCCCGCGAACAGCGAGTTCTTGCTGGAGATGTAGACGATGTCGCCGCCCAGCCCCTGCCCGATCATGACGCCGGCGGCGGCCTTGGCGACCAGGAACGAGCCCTTGGCCATGACGTCGTGCTGCAGGTCCCAGTCGGCCTCGGTGGTCTCCAGCAGCGGCTTGGAGATGGACAGCCCGGCGTTGTTGACCACCAGGTCCACCCCGCCGAAGGCCAGCACCGCGTCCCGCAGCGCGGTGCCGACCTGCGTCTCGGAGGTCACGTCGGCGGCCACCGCCACCGCGACGTCCGGGCCGCCGATCTCGGCCGCCACCGCGGTCGCGGCATCGAAGTCCCGGTCCGCCACGACCACGCAGGCGCCTTCGGCGGCGAGCCGCAGCGCGATCGCCTTGCCGATGCCCGAGCCGCCGCCGGTGACGAACGCGATCCGGGTGGCCAGCGGCTTGGGCCTGGGCATCCGCCGGAGCTTGGCTTCTTCCAGCGCCCAGTACTCGATCCGGAACTTCTCCGACTCGTCGATCGGCGCGTAGGTCGAGACCGACTCGGCGCCGTGCATCACGTTGATCGCGTTGACGTAGAACTCGCCGGCCACCCGCGCGGTCTGCTTGTTGGCGCCGAAGCTGAACATGCCGACGCCGGGGACCAGCACGATCGCCGGGTCCGCACCGCGCATGGCCGGGCTGTCCGGGCCGGCGTGCCGCTCGTAGTACGCGCGGTAGTCCTCGCGGTAGGCGGCGTGCAACTCCTTGAGCCGGGCCTCGACCTCCTCCAGCGGGGCGTCCGGCGCGGTGTCCAGCACCAGCGGCTTGACCTTGGTACGCAGGAAGTGGTCCGGGCAGGAGGTGCCCAGCGCGGCCAGCTCGGGCATCCGCTCGCGGCGTACGAAGTCGAGCACGACCTCGCTGTCGGTGTAGTGGCCCACCTGCGGACGGTCGGTGGAGGCGAGACCGCGCACGATCGGGAACAGGGCGGCCGCGCGCTCACGGCGTACCTCATCGGGCAGGGGCTCGTGCACCAGCGGGCCGAACGGCGCCTCACGGCCGTGCGCGGCGATCCACGCCGCGGCGGTGTTGATGATGTCCAGCGAGTTGGCCTCGCACTCGGCGCTGGTGGCGCCCCACGCGGTGATCCCGTGACCGCCGAGCACAACGCCGATGGCCTGCGGATTGGCCCGCTGCACGGCGGCGATGTCGAGGCCGAGCTGGAAACCGGGCCGGCGCCACGGCACCCACAGCACCCGGTCGCCGAAGATCTCCTTGGTCAGCGCCGGGCCGTCGGCCGCGGTCGCCAGCGCGATGCCGGCGTCCGGGTGCAGGTGGTCGACGTGCGGCGCGTCCACCAGGCCGTGCATGGCCGTATCGATCGACGGGGCGGCGCCACCACGGCCGTGCAGGCAGTAGTCGAAGGCGGCCACCATCTCGTCCTCGCGGTCGACGCCGGGGAAGACACCGGCCAGCGCGCGGAGCCGGTCGAGCCGCAGCACCGCGAGGCCGGACTCCTTCAGCGTGCCGAGGTCGCCGCCCGAGCCCTTGACCCAGACCAGCTCGGTCGGCGCGGCGGTGACGGGGTCGATCTCCGTCCCCTTGGCCGAGGTGTTGCCGCCGGCGTAGTTGGTGTTGCGCGGGTCGGCGCCGAGGCGGTTGCTGCGGGCCAGGAGGTCGCTGACTGCGGGGTTAGACATGAGCATCCTTCGCAGGCTGGGCCATAAGACCGGTCGGGCCATGAAACGTTTCACAGATTGCCAGCAGGTTACGGGCCGATCGGCGCCGGGGTCAATACTTCGCGCCCGATCCGCCGGCTGATGAAACGATGTCAGTACGCGCGGGAACGGACGACCGTGGAGGCCCGCGCGACCAGCTCCGGGACGAACAACGGCTGCTGGTGCACATGCTCGGGATTGGTCGCCTCGTCGATCACCAGCTGCGCCGCGGCCCGGCCCAGCTCCTGGCGCGGCTGGCGCACCGAGGTCAGCGGCACGGCGGCCGCGGCGGCGAACTCGATGTCGTCGAAGCCCACGATGGCCAGCTCCTCCGGCACCCGCAGGCCCGCGCCGATGCTCTGCTGCAGAAGACCGAGCGCGAGCAGATCGTTGGCGCAGAACGCGGCGGTCGGCCGGCGTCGCACCGGGATGCCGGCGAGCCGCTCACCCGCCGAGCGGCCCTCGGCGACGGTCAGCCCGGCCGTCGGCAGATGGATCAGATCCTCCGGCGGCAGGCCCAGCTCGGCCCAGATCTGCCGGGCCCCCTCGACTCGCTCGCGGACCTGACCGATCGACTCCGGCCCGCCGACCACCGCGACCCGGGTGTGCCCCTGTTCGGCCAGGTGCTCGACCGCGATCCGGCCGCCCAGCACGTCATCAACGGCGACCGAGCAGAAGAGACCGCCCGCACCGACCCGGTCGACGATGACCACCGGGATGCCGCGGCGGCTGATCTCGGCCAGGTGCGGCGCGTCCGGATTGACCGGGGTGATCAGGATGCCCTGCACCCGCTGCTGCATGAGGCGGTCGAGGTGGACCTCCTCGCGCTCGGCCCGGCCGTTGCTGTTGCAGATGAACAGCGAGAGGTCGGCGTCCTCGGCGGCGAGCTCGATGCCCTGCGCGACGTCGTGGAAGAAGGGGTTGCTGCCGTCCAGCATCACGTAGGCCAGGGTGCGGCTGGTGCCGGCCCGCAGCTGCCGGGCCGACTCGTTGCGCACGAAGCCCAGCTCCACCATGGCCCGCTCGACCCGCTCCCGGGTGGTCGGGCTGACCACCTCGGGGCGGTTCATCACGTTCGAGACCGTGCCCAGGGAGACCCCGGCCGAGCGGGCGACGTCCTTGACGGACGGTGTCCTGCCGTTGACCACGGATCCCCCTTTGAAACGTTGAAGCGACATCGTACGGGATAACTCGTACCACCCGGCTTCCCGTTTCGAGAAGGTTTCATCCAGGTGCTTGACACGTGTGATCGGGGCCACCTACGTTCGTCACACGCCGTATGAAACATTTCAAACATCCTTGCGGAGGTGGCCCGTGGCGGCAACGCCCGACGAGTCGCGGCCCGGCCCGGCCTTGCTCGAAGTGCGCGAGGTGACCAAGTCCTTCGGCGCCGTCGCGGCCGTGCAGGGCGTCAGCTTCCCCCTGTACGCGGGCGAGGCGCACGCCCTGGTCGGCGAGAACGGCGCGGGCAAGTCCACCATCGTCAAGATGCTCGCCGGCGTGCACCGGCCGGACACCGGCGCGCTGGCCGTCAACGGCACGGAGGTCGAGTTCGCCGGCCCCGGTGACGCCAAGGCGGCCGGCATCGCGGTGATCTACCAGGAGCCGACACTCTTCCCCGACCTGTCCGTCGCGGAGAACATCGCGATGGGCAACCAGCCGCTGACCCGCCTGCGGCAGATCGACCGCCGGGCGATGCACGACAACGCGGCCCGGCTCTTCACTCGCCTCGGCGTGCACATCGACCCGGACCGCCCGGCGCGCGGCCTCTCCATCGCCGACCAGCAGCTCGTCGAGATCGCCAAGGCGCTCTCCAGCGAGGCCCGCGTCCTGATCATGGATGAGCCGACCGCCGCGCTCAGCGGTGTCGAGGTCGACCGGCTCTTCGCGGTCACCCGGGCGCTGCGCGACGAGGGCGCCGCGATCATGTTCATCTCGCACCGCTTCGAAGAGATCACCGCGCTCTGCCAGCGGGTCACCATCATGCGCGACGGCAAGCACGTGTGCACCGAGCTGGTCGCCGACCTCAGCGTCGACGACATGATCCGGCGGATGGTCGGGCGCGACCTGAGCACGCTGTTCCCCAAGCAGGACACCGAGATCGGCGAGACCGTGCTCGAAGTGGACGGACTCGGCCGCGAGGGGGTCTTCCGGGACATCAGCTTCACGGTCAGGGCCGGCGAGATCGTCGCGCTGGCCGGGCTGGTCGGTGCGGGCCGTTCCGAGGTCATGCAGGCGGTGTTCGGCGTCGACCGGTACGACACCGGGTCGGTCCGCCTCCTCGGCAAGCCACTCAAGGCCGGCTCGCCCCGCGCGGCCATGGCGGCCGGCATGGCGCTGGTCCCCGAGGACCGCCGCCAGCAGGGGCTGATCATGGACCTGTCGGTCGAGCGCAACGTGACCCTGCCGCGCAGCCGGGCGCTGGCCAAGCTCGGCCTGCTCTTCGGCGCGGCCGAACGCCGCGAGGCGACGAGCTGGACGAGTCAGCTGCAGACCAAGCTGGGCCGGCTGTCCGACCCGGTGGGCACGCTGTCCGGCGGCAACCAGCAGAAGGTGGTGCTGGCCAAGTGGCTGGCCACCAACCCCAAGCTGCTGATCGTCGACGAGCCCACCCGCGGCATCGATGTCGGCACCAAGGCCGAGGTGCACCGGCTGATGTCGTCGCTGGCGGCCCGCGGGCTCGCCGTCGTCATGGTCTCGTCCGAGCTGCCCGAGGTGCTGGGCATGGCGGACCGGATCATCGTCCTGCGCGAGGGGCACGTGGCCGCCCAGCTCACCCGCGCCGAAGCCACCGAGGAGAACGTCATGTACGCGGCAATGGGCCAGCAGGTGACGACATGACGGCGGCCGTGGCGGCGCCCCGCCGGCTTTTCTCCGGGCTGGTCAAGGTGCGGGAGCTGGGCATCATCCTGGCTCTGGTGGTGCTGGTCGGCTACACCGCCGCGAGCAACCCGCGGTTCCTGTCCGGGCAGAGCATCCGCGACATTCTGCTGAACACGGCGATCCTCGCGGTGATGGCCGCCGGGCAGGCCGTCGTGGTCATCACCCGCAACATCGACCTCTCCGTCGGGTCGGTGCTCGGCCTCAGCGCCTTCACCGTCGCCACCATGATGAGCGACAACCCCGGCCTGCCGATGGTCGTCGCGATCATCGTGGGCCTCGCCGTCGGCGGCGCGGCCGGCCTGCTCAACGGCGTGCTGGTCCGGTACGGCCGGGTGCCCGCGCTGGTGGTCACGCTCGGCACGCTCTACATGTTCCGCGGCATCACCTACTCGTGGGCCGGTGGCCAGCAGGTCAACGCCGACGAACTGCCGCGGCACTTCCTGACCTTCGCCAACGACTCGATCCTGGGCATCCCGTGGCTGGTCCTGATCGCGCTGGTCGTCGTCGGCGGCGTCTCCCTGCTGATGCGCAACTACCGGGTGGGCCGCGAGCTGTACGCGATGGGCTCCAGCCCGCAGGCCGCCGAGCTGGCCGGCATCAAGGTGGCCCGCAACCTGCTCGGCGCGTTCATCCTGAGCGGCGCCCTCGCCGGGCTGGCCGGAGTGCTCTTCGCCGCCCGCTTCGGCACGGTCGACGCGGCCGCCGGCACCGGCCTGGAGCTCAACGTCGTCGCGGCCGTGGTCGTCGGCGGGGTGGCGGTCTTCGGTGGCAGCGGCACGGTCTGGGGCGCGGGCCTCGGCGCCCTGCTGCTGACCGTGATCGGCAGCGCCCTGACCGTGCTGGACATCAACCAGTTCTGGCAGCAGGCCATCGTCGGCGCCCTGATCATTCTGGCCATCTGCGCCGACCGCCTGGTCGCGGTGCGGATCGCCCGCTCGCTGCGGAAGAAGGACAGCCATGTCTGAAATCAGAAGGAGACTCTCATCCTGGGACAGCATCATCGTCCTGCTGACCGTCTTCGTGCTGGTCGTGGCCTCATTCTCGGTGACCAACTTCGGCACCAGCCGCAACTTCACCTTCCTGATCCTGGACCTGCTGCCGATCATGCTGGTCGCGCTGCCGATGACGTTCATCATCGTCACCGGGGAGATCGACCTGTCGGTGGCGAGCACGCTGGGACTGTCCAGCTCGATCATGGGCTACCTGTGGAACCAGGGACTGTCCATCGAGTCGATCATCCCGATCTGCATCATCGCCGGCGCGATCCTCGGTGCAGTCAACGGCTTCCTGGTCACCGGGCTGGGCCTGCCGTCGCTGGCCGTCACGATCGGCACCCTCGCCCTCTACCGCGGGCTCGCGCTAGTGGTCCTGGGTGACGGCGCGGTCGCGGACTTCCCGTTCAGCTACACCGGCTGGGTGACCGGCACTATCGGCGACGGGCCGGTCCCCAACGTCCTCATCCTGATCGTCGTCCTGGCGGCGATCTTCGGGGTGATCCTGCACGCGACCCCGTTCGGCCGGTCGCTGTACGCGATCGGCGCGAACGCCCAGGCCGCCCATTTCTCCGGTATCCGGGTGGCCCGCACCAAGTTCTGGCTGTACGTGGTCAGCGGCGCGGTCGCCGGACTGGTCGGGGTGCTCTGGACGCTGCGCTACTCCAGCGCCCGGGCCGACAACGGCGCCGGACTCGAGCTGGCCGTGGTCGCCGCGGTCCTGCTCGGCGGCGTCTCCATCTTCGGCGGCAAGGGCACCCTCCCCGGTGTCCTGGCCGGCGTGGTCCTGCTCGCCGCTCTGCAGAACGCCCTGCGCCTGCAGGACGTGTCGGGCCAGGCGCTGAACATCGTCACCGGTGCCCTGCTCGTGCTCTCCGTGCTGCTGCCCAACATCGCGACCTCGATCCGTACCACCTGGCAAAGGCGGAAACTTCGCCGCGCCGCTGCTGTCTGACCCCTCGCCCTCCAAGGAGTACGCCATGCTTCGTTCCCACCGACGCCTACTCTCCGCAGGCGCCGCCTCACTTCTTGTCCTCGGCATCGCCGCCTGCGGTGGCACCACCAAGGACAGCGCCGACAAATCCGGCCCCGCCGCCGCGCAGTCCGGCGCGGCCGACCCGAACGCGAAGCTCAAGGAAGGCCTCAAGATCGCCTTCCTGCCGAAGCAGCTCAACAACCCGTACACCGACGTCGAGGTGGGTGGCGGCAAGGTCGCCGCGGGCGAGCTCAAGGGCGAGTACAAGCTGGTCGGCCCGAACGACGCCAGCGCCTCCTCGCAGGTCAGCTACATCAACACGCTGATCCAGCAGCAGCAGAACGTGATCGGCATCGCGGCCAACGACCCGAACGCGGTCTGCCCGTCGCTGAACCAGGCCCGCCAGGCCGGCATCAAGATCGTGGCCTTCGACTCGGACGCCTCCAAGGACTGCCGGGACGTCTTCATCAACCAGGCCACCACCCAGGGCATCGGCGAGAGCCTGGTCAAGATGGCCAGCGAGCTGGCCGGTGGCTCCGGTGAGATCGCCATCCTCTCGGCGACCCCGAACGCGACCAACCAGAACGCCTGGATCGAGGTCATGAAGACCGAGCTCGCCAAGCCCGAGAACGCCAAGCTCAAGCTGGTCAAGACGGCGTACGGCAACGACGACGACCAGAAGTCGTTCCAGGAGGCCCAGGGCCTGCTGCAGTCGTACCCGAACCTGAAGGTCATCGTCTCGCCGACCACCGTGGGCATCGCCGCGGCCTCGCGCTACGTCAGCTCCTCGAACTACAAGGGCAAGGTGGCGATCACCGGGCTGGGCCTGCCGAACCAGATGCGCGAGTACGTCAAGGACGGCACCGTGAAGAAGTTCGCGCTGTGGAACCCGGCCGACATCGGCTACCTGGCCGCGTACGCGGGTGCGGCGCTGGCCTCGAACCAGATCACCGGCAAGGAAGGCGAGAAGTTCAAGGCCGGCAAGCTCGGCGAGTACACCGTCGGCGCGGCCGGCGAGATCGTGCTCGGCCCGCCGACCGAGTTCACCGCCGAGAACATCGACCAGTTCAACTTCTGACCGATGCGCTACTGCTTCAACCTCCAGGTCCGCCCCGAGCGGATGGCGGAGTACGTGGAGCGGCACCAGGCCGTGTGGCCCGAGATGCAGGACGCATTGCGGGCCACCGGCTGGCGCAACTACTCCCTGTTCCTGCGTTCCGACGGGCTGCTGGTCGGCTACGTCGAGACCGACGACCTCGCGGCGGCCCAGGCGGCAATGGCGCGGACCGAGGTGAACGCCCGCTGGCAGGCGGAGATGGCCGAGTTCTTCACCGGCATCGACGGCCGCCCACCGGACGAGAGCTTCGTGCTGCTGACCGAGGTTTTCCACCTATCAGAAGAGAAGTGATCCACATGGCTGATCTGGCCGCCGTCAAGCGGGCCCTCGCCGCCCAGCGGATCGAGACCCCGTCCTGGGCCTTCGGCAACTCCGGCACCCGGTTCAAGGTCTTCGCCCAGGCCGGCGTGCCCCGCAACCCGCGGGAGAAGATCGCCGACGCCGCCACCGTGCACAAGTTCACCGGGGTGGCGCCGACGGTCGCGCTGCACATCCCCTGGGACAAGGTGGACGACTACGCCGAGCTGCGTTCCTACGCCGAGTCGCTCGGGGTGGGCATCGGCGCCATCAACACCAACGTCTTCCAGGACGACGACTACAAGCTGGGCTCGGTCACCAACCCGGACGCCGGCGTACGCCGCAAGGCCACCGACCACCTGCTCGAGGCGATCGCCATCATGGACGCGACCGGCTCGCGGGACCTGAAGCTGTGGTTCGCCGACGGCATCAACTACCCCGGCCAGGACGACCTGCGCAACCGCCAGGACCGGCTGGCGGCGGCCCTGCGCGAGACGTACGACCGGCTCGGCGACAACCAGCGCATCCTGCTGGAGTACAAGCTGTTCGAGCCGGCCTTCTACGCCACCGACGTCCCGGACTGGGGCACGTCGTACGCGCACTGCATCGAGCTGGGCGAGAAAGCGACGGTGTGCATCGACACCGGCCACCACGCCCCGGGCACCAACATCGAGTTCATCGTGGCGTTCCTGCTGCGCCAGAACAAGCTGGGTGCCTTCGACTTCAACAGCCGCTTCTACGCCGACGACGACCTGATGGCCGGGGCGGCGGACCCGTTCCAGCTGTTCCGGATCATGTACGAGATCGTCCGTGGCGGCGCGCTGGACCCGGCCTACGGCATCAACTTCATGCTGGACCAGTGCCACAACATCGAGACGAAGATCCCCGCGATCATCCGCTCGGTGATGAACATCCAGGAAGCGACGGCGAAGGCGCTGCTGGTCGACCGGGACGCGCTGAGCAGGGCCCAGAACGACGGTGACGTGCTGGAGGCCAACGCGGTGCTGATGGATGCCTACAACACCGACGTCCGGCCGCTGCTCGCCGAGGTCCGCGCGGACGCGGGCCTGGACCCGAACCCGGTCGCGGCCTACCGGCGCAGCGGCTACCAGGAGCAGATCGTCCAGGACCGGGTCGGCGGCCAGCAGGCCGGCTGGGGCGCCTGATCGAGCCGGCTGACCGGGCCGCGCGACCAGGACCGCCCGACCAGGACCGCCCGACCAGGACCGCCCGACCAGGGCCGCGCCGAGCCGGCCATCGCGGACGGGGCTGCCGCGCTCAGCGCAGCGCGGCGGCTCCGAACGAGACGGCGAAGCGTTTGCACCAGATGCTGATGCTGCGGTAGTCCTCGGGGTCGACCTTGCCCGGGACCGGATAGACCTGGTCGCCACGGTTGCCCTTGAGGCGGCCGAGCTCGGTCCACTTGCCGTCGTCGAAGACCCGCCAGCCCGCGGTGCCTTCGCGGACCTCCTGGTCGGTGAGCCAGACCCGCAGGTCGGGGCCGTCCGAGGTGTCCAGGCCGACCAGCTCGACCTGGTGGCTGCCGTCCGGGTTGCGGACCAGGCGGGCGGTGCCGGCCGTCGCATGCTCGTGGGTGATGAAGGAACCCGTGCGCACCACGACCGGCCCTGCAGGCTCGGTAGTGATCGGCGGCGCGGCGGCACTGCTCGGCGTGTCAACCACTGTGGACAGCGACTCGCTGATCGTGGTGTCGGTGAACAGCCGCCAGGGCTGGAACCAATACAGACCAACGGCAGCGCCGGCCCCCAGCACCAGGACGGCCACCCACGTAACCCGTTTGGCGAACAAGCGTTTCAGCACAGTGCTGAGTCAACACGGCCGCCGGCACCACCGGAAGAATCCCGGGCATTACCGCTTCCTTACGGCCGCCGGACAGAGCTCCGCCCCCGCTGAGACGGGCGGGGGCGGAGAACCGGTCAGGCCACCGGTGGCGGCTCCGCAGCGCCGGTCATGATGGCGACGGCTTCGGACATGGAGTGGCTCTTCGGGGTGATCACGGTCGCCCGGCGGCCCAGCCGCTGGATGTGGATGCGGTCCGCCACCTCGAAGACGTGCGGCATGTTGTGGCTGATCAGAATCACCGGCAGGCCCCGGTCGCGGACGTCGCGGATCAGTTGCAGCACCCGGTTGCCCTCCTTGACGCCCAGCGCCGCGGTGGGCTCGTCCAGGATCACGACCTTGCTGCCGAACGCGGCCGACCGGGCCACCGCCACCGCCTGCCGCTGGCCGCCGGACAGCGACTCCACCGCCTGGCCGATGTTCTGCAGCGTCGCCACGCCCAGCTCGTTCATGTGGCGCCTGGCCTCGGAACGCATGTGTTTGCGGTCCAGCATGCGAAAGACCGAGCCGAGCGGACCTTTGCGCCGTTCCTCCCGGCCGAGGAAGAGGTTGTCGGCGATGTCCAGTCCGGGCGCGACCGCGAGGGTCTGGTACACCGTCTCGATGCCGGCGGCCCGGGCGTCCATCGGGCTACGGAAGTTGATCCGTTCGCCGTCCAGGTAGATCTCGCCGGAGTCCGGGATGAGGGCGCCGGAGAGCGCCTTGATGAGGCTCGACTTGCCGGCACCGTTGTCGCCGATCACCGCGAGGATCTCGCCGGGGTAGAGCTCGAGGTCGCTGTTCTCGATGGCCGTGACCCGGCCGTAGCGTTTGGTGAGTCCCTTCGCGCTCAGGACCGGCGTCTGTGTCGTGGTCGTCATGCCTTGACCTTCCTGATCCACTGGTCGAGCGAGACCGCGACCAGAACGAGCAGGCCGATGGCGAAGCCTTGCCAGACCACCTCGACGCCGCCGAGTTGCAGGCCGTTGCGGAACACCCCGACGATCAACGCACCGATCAGGGTGCCGATGACGCTGCCGCGGCCGCCGAAGAGGCTGGTGCCGCCGAGCACGACGGCGGTGATCGAGTCGAGGTTGTACTCGGCCCCGACGTTGGGGCTGGCCGACGCCAGCCGGCCGATGAGGATCCAGCCGCCGACCGCGTAGAGCAGGCCGGCCACCGTGTACACGGAGAAGAGCACCCGGTTGGTGCGGATGCCGGCCAGCCGGGCCGCCTCGACGTCGTCGCCGGTGGCGTACACGTGCTTGCCCCAGGCCGTGGAGCGGAGCGCGTAAAAGAAGTACGCGAACAGCAGCAGCATGATGATCGAGCCGTACGTGAGGCTGAAGTTCCCGATCGGGATCGAGTTGCCGGTCCAGGTCATCAAGCTCGGCATGTCGGCGCCGCGGACGGTCTCGCTGTTACTGACCACCGCGTTCAGGGAGAAGAAGATGGTCAGCGTGCCCAGCGTGACGATGAAGGGCGGAAGCCTCAGCTTGGTGACCAGGAAGCCGTTGACGGCCCCCATCGCCGTGCCGCAGGCGAAGCCGAGCAGCAGCGCCAGAAAGCCCGGCATGTTGAGGCCGGTACAGAAATTGGCCATCAGGATCGCCGAGAAGACCGCGATCGCGCCGGCCGACAGGTCGATGCCGGCGGTCAGGATGATCAGGGTCTGGCCCAGGGCGAGCGTCGCGATCACGGTGACCTGAGCGAGGACCAGGGACAGGTTCGCCGCGGAGAAGAACCTGGTGTTGACGATCGAGAACGCGATGATCGCGACGATCAGCACGGCCAGCGGCCCGAGGACCGGGTTGGCGTGCAGCAGATGTTGAAGGCGGAGGCCGAACGAGTCGCGGTGAGCGACCTCGAAGTCGGCGCCAGGTGTCTCGGTCGCAGTTGCCATCTCAACCCCAGCAGTTCTGTTTGCCCCAGGCCGAGTCCTTGGCCTCGATACCGGTCTGCGGCTGGTCGGTGATCAGGGTCGCGCCGGTGTCCACGAAGTCCTTGCCCGCGCTGGCCTGCGGCTTGGTGCCGTCCTTGGCGAAGGCGGAGATCGCTTCGATGCCGAGCGAGGCCATCTTGAGCGGGAACTGCATCGAGGTGGCCCCGATGACTCCGGCCTTGACGTTGTCGACGCCGGGGCAGCCGCCGTCGATCGAGACGATGGTGACGGTCTTGTCCTTGCCGGCCGCCTTCAGCGCCTGGTACGCGCCGGCCGCCGCGGGCTCGTTGATCGTGTAGACCAGGTTGATCGACGGGTCCTTCTGCAGCAGGTTCTCCATCGCGGTCCGGCCGCCGTCCTCGGCGCCGTCGGTCACGTCGTGCCCGACGATGCGCGGGTCGGACTCGTCACCGATCTTGTTGGCGTCGCCCACCGGGATGCCGAAGCCGTCCAGGAAGCCCTGGTCGCGCTTGACGTCCACGGAGACCTGGTTGGCGTTCAGGTCGAGCATGGCGATCTTCGCCTGCTTGCTCTCCTTGTCGAACTTCGCCTTGGCCCACTGCCCGATCAGCTTGCCGGCCTGGTAGTTGTCGGTGGCGAAGGTCGCGTCGACGGCGTTGGCCGGGTCGGTCGGCGTGTCCAGGGCGATGACCAGCATGCCCGACTGCTTGGCCTTGTCGATCGACGGGACGATCGCCTTGGAGTCGTTCGGGGTGATCAGGAAGCCCTTGGCACCGGCCGAGATCAGGCTCTCGATCGCCTGCACCTGCGCCTCGTTGTCCCCGTCCTGTTTGCCGGCGAAGCTCTGCAGCTTCACGCCGGCCTTGTCCGCCGCCTGTTGCGCACCCTCCTTCATCTTGACGAAGAAGGGGTTCGTGTCCGTCTTGGTGATCAGTCCGACGGTTGCCCCGTCCCCGGAGCCCGAGTCGCCACCACAGGCCGCGGTGCCGAGCACCAGGCCCACGGCGAGCAGAGCGGGCCCGAGGCGCCCGCGCTTGATCAGCGTTGATTGGCGCATGTCCCCTCCAAATCGATTTAGCAGAAATCGAGAGACAACGTTGTCTTGCAGTAGACGACTCGGCGCATCCGGTGTCAACAATTAGTTTCGGCAATGTTGCGTAGCGTGATCAACATCGGCGGAAGTCGATCAATGGAGGGAACCATGACCCCCGGGCGACCCACCATGAACGACGTCGCCCGCACCGCGGGGGTCAGCCTCAAGACCGTCTCGCGGGTGGTCAACGGCGAGACCACGGTGGACCCCGCGCTGGTCGCCCGGGTCCGCGCGGCCGTGGACTCGCTGCACTACCGGCCGCACCTCGGGGCGAGCATGCTGCGCCGCAACGACCGGCGGACCGCGACCATCGGCCTGCTGCTGGAGGACGTGGGCAACCCGTTCTCGGCGATGCTGCACCGCGCGGTGGAGGACGAGGCCCGGCCCCGCGGGGTGCACGTGCTCACCGGCAGCCTCGACGAGGACCCCGAGCGGGAACGCGAGCTGACCCGGGCCTTCGCGCGCCGGCACACCGACGGGTTGATCCTCGCACCGGCCGGCCCCGATCAGGGCTACCTCGTCCTGGAGTTACCACCGGACATCCCGGTCGTCTTCGTGGACCGTCCCGCCGCCGGCTTCGCCGCCGACACCGTGCTGACCGGCAACGTGGCCGGGGCGGCGGAGGCGGTGCGGCATCTGATCGGGTACGGGCACCGGCACATCGCGTTCCTCGGCGACCTGGCCGGGATCGCCACGGCCCGCCGCCGGTTGCGCGGCTATCTCACGGTGCTCGACGACGCCGGGCTGGCGCCGACCGTGGTCGGTGGCCTGCACGACTCGGCGGCGGCCGAGGCGGCCACTCTGGACCTGCTGGACCGGGCGGAGCCGCCGACCGCGCTGTTCACCGGGCAGAATCTGATCACCATCGGCGCGGTCCGGGCGCTGCGCCGGCTCGGCCGGCAGCACACCGTGGCCCTGGTCGGCTTCGACGACTTCCCGCTGGCCGACCTGCTGGAGCCGGCGGTCACCGTGATCGCCCAGGACCCGGCCGCCATGGGCCGGGCGGCAGCGAGGGCGCTCTTCGAGCGGATGGACGGGCTCACGGCAGAGCCGCGCGAGATCAGGATTCCGACGACCCTGATCCCGCGCGGCAGCGGTGAGATTACCGGGCGACCTACGGGAAGTTGGTGACCGTACGCGGCACGACCTGGTCAGCCGTGGCCGCCGCCCCGATGTTGTTGACGACGTGGTCGATGGTGCCGGAGGCGAGCGAGATGGTGAAGATGTTGTGCAGCTTCACTCCCCCGTTGACCGGCGCCTGGAAGCCGTTGGCCGAGTGCACCGCCGGGTTGTTCTGGAAGAAGGCGTAGCTGCCCATCCCCCAGGCCTCGTGGGTGGACACGCTGTCGGCCACCTTGTACGCCGGGTAGCCGACACCGTCACTGCGCCAGACGGCGTTCGACGGCGGGTCGTACGGCTGCTCGTTCTGCAGGAAGTACGTCCGGCCGCCGTTGCCGTTCCAGAGGATCTCGGTCTTCTGGTAGTGCTCGACGAACAGGCCGTACGCGGTCACGTTCTGGCCGTTGACGATCAGGCCGCTGTCCGCGGTGTTGACCGTCCACCCGTAGGTGCCGGCGTTGCCGTGGTCGGCCCGCCACGCCCAGATGTGGTCGATGATCGTGTTGTTGCTGTTGACCAGCAGGCTGTTGGTGGCCTTGCCGGCGATGGAGCCGCCGATCCGGAAGAACACGTCCTGCACGGTCGTCGGGTTCCCGGCGTGGTTCGCCGAGGAGCCGTTCGGGCCGATGACCAACAGGTTCGCCGAGTTGGTCGTACCCGCGTCGAAGAAGAGACCGGCCAGCTTGACCCCGTCGACGTCCGCGACCTGCATCGGGGTGACGCCGTTGTCCGGGATGATGGTCGCGTAGCCCAGGCCCATGACCACGGTGTTGGCCCGGGTCACGTTGATGGTCTGGTTCACGTGGTAGACGCCCGGCTGGAAGATCAGGTTCAGGCCCTGCGCGAGCGCCTGGTTGATCGTCGCGGCGGAGTCACCGGGCTTGGCCACGTAGAACTGGCTCAGCGGGATGCTGGTGCCCGGGGTGTTGCCGTTGGCCCAGGTCACGCCGGCCGCGTTGGTCTGCAGGTTGGGCACGAAGACGGCGTACTGGCCGTTGGCCTGGTAGAGGTACGGCTTCTCCCGGATCACCGGGGTCTGGCCGATCACCGTGTACGGCGGGTTCGGGTAGCTGGCCGCCGGAGCGCCCTGCACGCCGACGAAGGTCTGGTTCCACACCGCGTTGGAGTTGGAGCCGATCGTGCTGTTGCGGGTGAACCACTGCTGCTGCGAGTACTGACCCTCGGTGCCGCTGATCCGGGAGTCGGCGATGTAGCCGCCGGACGCCCAGCCGTAGCCGTTCGGGGCCAGGTTCAGGTCACCGTGGATGTCCATCCGGCGGAACGGCGCGGCCTGCGAGACGGCCCAGCGGTTGGCCCCCGAGACCGGGTAGACCGACATGTTCTCCACCGAGCGCCAGAAGTTCTGGGTCGCGTTGCCCTGGAACCAGCCGGCGTCGACGGTGATGTCACCGTTGATCCGTACGTCCTGCGGGTTCTGGCCGAGGCCGATCACCGAGGTGTTGAAGCCGACCTGGATGTTCAGGCCGTTGTAGGTGCCCGGTTTGAACGCGAGCAGGTTGCGCTGCAGGCCGAACTGGTTCGTCTCCTGCTGCTTGAAGATCGCGTCGGCCGTGCTCTGGATCGACGCCATCGACATGGTCGGGTCGAAGACCGTCACGTTGGCGCCGAGGCTGCCGCCGCCCGGGAGCGTCGGCCCGGTGGGCGGGGTGGTGGTCGGCGGTGTTTCCGTGGTGCCGCCGAAGACCTTGAACTCCCAGAGCGAATAGCCGTACTGGGTGGCGCGCTCGGTGCCGTACATCCGCACGTAGCGGGCGGTGGCGGAGACCGGCAGGCTCTGCACGCCGGCCGCGCCGGCGGTGGCCGCGGTGGCGTCGGCCCAGCTGGTGCCGTTCAGCGAGGTCTGGATCCGGAAGGTCCGGGCGTACGCGGCCTCCCAGTTCAGCTCGACGCGGGTGATGGCCGAGCTGGCGCCGAGGTCGACCTGCAGCCACTGCGGGTCGGCGAACGCGGACGCCCAGCGGGTGCCCGTGTTGCCGTCGACCGCGGCCGTGGCCGGGAAGGCGCCGGGGTTCTCCGAGGACGAGGCGGTCACGGGCTTGCCCTGGGAGAGCAGCGTCTCGGCGGCTTCGGCACTCAGCGCGGTGACCGCGCCGAAGCCGGCGACGACGGTGGCGACCAGGGCGCCGGTGGCGGCGAGCCGCCATCGGCGGCGCGACCGCCCGGCAGGGGCGACGGAGGGAGCGGGGATGACCATTGCTTCTCCTAGACACAGCGGTACGGGCGCGGGAGTCACGCGTCCGAGGGGCGGGAGCCGGGGAAAGCGCCCGTTGGGGATGACAGTCGGAGCGATCAAAGAGAGCGCTTCACTGCTTCCTGGACGCTAAGTTCGTTACGGCCGTGTGTCAAAGGATCGGCGGCGAGGTTTCCGGGCGCCTTTTTGCCGCCGACAACCGTCCTAGCTGCGCGGAAGCCTTCCCGAAACCTCGGCCGGCCACCCCGCCCGGTGGTTCCGGAACCGGTTCCGACGTGCGCTGATAGGGTCCTGACGCGCCTCCGCGACGGCGGCTTCCGCGGCCCCTCCCCGACGGGAGAACTGGCTCTGGATAACGGTTCTCGCTACGGGATCGACGCGCCCGAATGAGCCCGCACTTGCAAGACGCTCGTAAGCCTCTTAAAGGCTAAAAGGGATGCGCCGGTCCTTCTCGTGGGAAGCGCTTCCTCGCCCGCCGGGGTTCTAGGGTGGCGTCATGCGCTTGGTACTGATGGCGGACACCCACCTGCCGAAGCGGGCCCGCGACCTCCCGGCCGAGCTGTGGGCGGCGGTCGACGCGGCCGACGTCGTCGTCCATGCCGGCGACTGGGTCGACGTCCCGCTGCTGGACGAGCTCACCGCCCGGTCGAAGCGGCTGATCGCCTGTTACGGCAACAACGACGGTCCGGCGCTGCGCGGCCGGCTCCCCGAGATTGCCCGAGCCGAGCTGGACGGGTTACGGCTGGCCGTGGTCCACGAGACCGGTCAGGCCACCGGCCGCGAGCAGCGCTGCACGGCCCGGTTCCCGGACACGGACGTGCTGGTCTTCGGCCACTCCCACATCCCGTGGGACACCACGGCGGAGACCGGCCTGCGCCTGCTCAACCCGGGCTCCCCGACCGACCGGCGCCGCCAGCCGTACGCGACGTACCAGACGGCGACCGTGTCGGACGGGGTCCTGACCGGCGTCGAGCTGCACCGGATCGTCAGACGAGCCTGACCGGGCCGGCGTCGATCGGCACCCGGAACAGCGAGTACGGGTACTGCCGCCGGTCCGTACCGCCCTGGTATTTGTCCTGGCGGTGCAGCTGGTTGGCGGTCACGTAGAGGTGCCGGTCCGCGGCGACCGACATCGTGTCGGGCCAGAGCAGCCGCGGATCGTGCACCACCGTCTCCAGCGTGCCGTCCGGCAGCCGCCGCAGGACCGCATTGTGCTCGCAGTTGGTGAGATAGAACCGGCCCTGGTCATCGGTCTCCAGCCCGTCGGAGACGCCGCCCTTGTCCCCCTCGTCCACCACCGTCGCGGCCACCTCGTCATCGCCGGCCGAGCGGTCCATCAGGGCGTCGGTCGACACGCTGTACCAGTGCCGGGAGGCGAGCGGGCAGTAGTACAGCCGGCTGCCGTCCGCGCTGATGGCGATGCCGTCCGCACCCATCAGCACCGGCTTGGCCGGGCCGTCGGCCGGACGCTCCAGGAAGGGCGCGCCCTCGACCACGGGCAGGAAGGCCGGCGGCTGCTCGGCCTTGGTGGACGGATGATCGTGCAGCTTCCGCCAGGCCGTACCGGATGCCAGGTCGACCACGATGATGCCGTTCGGACCCTGGTCGGAGGAGTCGGTGATGTAGGCGACGTTGCGCCGCAGGTCGAACCGCACATCGTTGAGATAGGTCGTGGGCAGTGCCACGTCGGGCTCGAAGACGATCGTCTGCACGACGGCGTCGGTGCTGAGATCGACACAGACCATCTTGGGGCCGCCGGGCTTGGTCGGCTGGAACAACGGACTCCCGGTGTCCAGCACCCACAGCCGATCGGCCGGATCGACGACAATGCTCTGCACCGACACAAAGGCCTTCGCGTCGTCATCCCCGGACGGGCTGTTCCACGCCTGGTCCGGATAGGGAACCGCGGTGCCGTCCCGCAGCTCCGCCACGGTGAAGGCGACCTCGTCGCCCCACTTCGGATAGTTGACGAAGATCCGCCCGCCGGCCGAGACACTGACGCCCGTGGGCATCGGCCCGCTGTCGAACGTGTGCACGGTCTCGAGGTCGCCGATTGTCTGATCGCTCGGTTGATTCGTCATCCCCGCCGGATACCCGTCGGACAGCCGCAATAACGGCTGCCCGACGGGCCGGCGAAGCATGATCAGGAGATGTCGACGGTCGGGTAGAGCGGGAAGTCCGCGAGCAGCTCGGTCGCCTGCTTGGCGACCCGGTCCGAGACCGCCGCGTCCAGGTCGAACTTCGCCTTCGACGCGCCGGCCTTGGTGCTGCTCAGCACCGTGTGCATCAGCTCGGCGATCTGGTCCATCTCCGCCGTGCCCAGGCCCCGGGTGGTCAGCGCCGGGGTACCGATCCGGATGCCGGACGTGTACCAGGCACCGTTCGGGTCCTGCGGGATCGCGTTGCGGTTGGTGACGATGCCGGAGTCGAGCAGCGCCTGCTCCGCCTGGCGGCCGGTCAGGCCGTACTTGTCGACGTCGATGAGGACCAGGTGGTTGTCGGTGCCGCCGCTGACGACCGTGGCGCCGCGGCTGGTCAGGCCGGCCGCCAGGGCCTGCGAGTTGTCGACGATGCGCTGCGCGTAGTCGGCGAACTCGGGCCGGCGGGCCTCCGCGAAGGCGATCGCCTTGGCCGCCATGACGTGCGCGAGCGGGCCGCCGAGGACCATCGGGCAGCCCCGGTCGACCTGGTCGGAGAGCTCGGGCTGGCAGAAGACCGCGCCGCCGCGCGGGCCGCGCAGGCTCTTGTGGGTCGTGGTGGTGACGATGTGCGCGTTGGCGATCGGGTCGAAGTCGCCGGTGAAGACCTTGCCCGCGACCAGGCCGGCGAAGTGCGCCATGTCGACCATGAAGGTCGCGCCGACCTCGTCGGCGATCTCCCGCATGATGCGGAAGTTCACCTTGCGCGGGTACGCCGAGTAGCCGCCCACGATCACCAGCGGCTTGAAATCCTTGGCCGAATCGCGCAGCGCCGCATAGTCGATCTGGCCGGTGGCCGCGTCGACGCCGTAGCTGCGCTGGTCGAACATCTTGCCGGAGATGTTCGGCCGGAAGCCGTGGGTGAGGTGGCCGCCGGCGTCCAGGCTCATGCCGAGCATCCGCTGGTTGCCGAACGCGGCGCGCAGCTCGGCCCACTCGGCGTCGGTCATGTCGTTGACGCTGCGCTTCTGCACCTTGGCCAGCGCCGGCGCCTCGACCCGGTCGGCCAGGATCGCCCAGTACGCGACCAGGTTGGCGTCGATGCCGGAGTGCGGCTGGACGTACGCGTACGGCGCGTTGAACAGGGCCTTGGCGTGCTCGACGGCGACCGACTCGACGGTGTCGACGTTCTGGCAGCCGGCGTAGAAGCGGCGGCCGATGGTGCCCTCGGCGTACTTGTCGGAGAGCCAGTTGCCCATCGCGAGCAGCACGGCCGGGGACGCGTAGTTCTCGGAGGCGATGAGCTTGAGAGACTCACGCTGGTCGGTGAGCTCCTTGGCGATCGCGTCGGCGATGCGGGGCTCGACGGCGCGGACCGCTTCCAGGGCGGAGCGGAACGCGGTCGATTCGGCGTTCAGTGCAGACATCGGACCTCCCTATCACAGGTGAAGAGGCCCAGGCGCACGGCAGGTCGTCTCCGGAGAACGGTCGTCCGGCACGGGGCCGCTCCCCGATGGTTGGCCCATCCGAACGCGCCAGTCACGGCCCGCCGACCAGCATACCGGCGCGGCCTCGGCCACGCGATCGCTCATCCAGGGAGTGCGTCACACCGGCGGGCCCGGCCACTAGCCTGGCGATCATGAACGGCGTGCAGATCCTGCTCATCGTCGGGGCCGGCATCGCGGTGTCCGCCCTGGCCCACCGGCGCGGCGTGCAGCCCGGGCTGATCATCGTCGCGCTGGCCGCCGGGATCAGTTTTGTGCCCGGGGTGCCGCGGCTGGAGCTGGACAGCGAGCTGATCCTGGCGATCGTGGTGCCCCCGCTGCTCTACTCGGCCACCCGCAACGCCTCGGCCACGGCGTTCGGGCAGAACCTGCGGAGCATCATCGACCTCGGGGTGCTGCTGGTGGTGCTGACCGCGGGCGCGCTCGGGGTGGTGACCTCGTGGCTGCTGCCGTCGATCGGGCTGGCCGCCGCCTTCGTGCTCGGTACGGTGCTGGCCCCGCCGGACACCATCACGACCGTGTCGCACGGCAAGGAGCTCGGCCTGCCCCGCCGGGTCACCTCGATCCTCACCGGGGAGAGCCTGGTCAACGACGCGACCGCGCTCACGCTGTTCAGCATCGCGGTGGCCGCGGTCGCCGGGGAGCACACCAGCTGGGGCGCCGGCACCCTGGAGCTGCTGCGCAACGCGGCGCTCGGGGCGGCCATCGGCGGTCTGCTGACGGCGGCCACCTTGCTGCTGCGCAAGCGGCTGGGCAATCCGACCCTGGAGACCACGCTGGTGCTGCTGGTGCCGTTCACCGCGTTCCTGCTGGCCGAGCAGGTCGAGGCCTCCGGCATCATCGCGGTCGTCACCGCGGCCTTCCTGATCAGCGCGAACACGTCCCTGGACCCGCGGCACCAGTATCCGGGCGCGTACCGGACCCGGTTGCAGGAGGACGCCTTCTGGCCGGTCGTCGACTTCCTGCTCGAGACGTTCGTCTTCGCGTACATCGGGTTGCAGCTGAGCTTCGTGCTGGACGACCTGGCCGCCGAGCCGGAGCCGGGGCTGGACCGCACGCTCATTGCGGCGGGCGTGCTGTTGCTCGCCGCCATCCTGCTGCGGCTGGCCGGCGTGTTCCTGCTGTTCGGGCGGTGGCGGATGGGCGACCGCCTGGCCCGGGCGCGGCTCGCCCGGGATCCCGGCCGGGCCGCCCGGATCGCGCAGCGCCGGTCCCGTGGCCGTCGCCAGGGCGGCGACGACAACCGCCTGGCGGCTCCCGGCGTACGGGAGAGCGTGGTGGTGGGCTGGACGGGCATGCGCGGCATCCTCACCCTGGCCGCCGCGGCTGCGGTCCCGGAGAGCGTCCCGGGCCGCGACGCCATCCAGGCCATCGCCCTGTTCGTCACCCTGGGCACCCTGCTGCTCCAGGGCACCACGATCCGCCTGCTGGTCCGGTGGCTGCGACTGGACGTCAGCGGCGAGGAGGAGCAGGCCCGGATGATGCTGGCCCGGGGCGTGGAGATCGCCACGGCGGCCGGCGACGGCTACGACCAGCAGCGGCTGGCGGTCAGCGAAGCGCTGATGCGGGGTGAGCTGGACGAGGAGACCGCACGCCGGTTGATCGGCGACATCGACCTGCGGCAGGCCGCCGCGAGCACGCTCGGTCAGGGCCTGGCGTAGACCGAGATGTGGCTGCGGCTGGTGGCGCGGAACGGCGTACGGTCCCAGCCGGCCCACCGTTCCCGCAGGTGCAGGCCCGCGAGCTGGGCCATCAGGTCGAGCTCGGCCGGCCAGCAGTAGCGGTGGGCGGTGGGCAGGAGCCGGACGCCCTTGCCGTCCACCGTCACGTGCTGCATCTGGATCCGCTGGGCGATCCGGTCGTGCACGGTGAGGGTGAAGCCGACAGAGTCCTCGCGTACGTCGTCGGTGCTGAACTGCCGGTCGTAGGCCGCGGGGTCGGGCACGTAGCACTCGAGCACGAACGCCCCGCCGGGCTCCAGCACCCGCGCCACGTTGCGGAACGTGTCCACCTGACGCTGCTGGCTGGTGAGGTTGAACAGGCTGTTCCAGACGACGTACACCAGCGGGAACGGCCCGGTGCTGGGCACATCCGCCATGTCCGCGGTGAGCACGGGCAGGTCCTGGCCGCCCGGCACAGTGCGGAGCTTGTCCACGACGGCCTGGGACGCCTCGACGCCCTCGACGGCGAAGCCCCGGCGGGCCAGCGGGATCGCCACCCGGCCGCCGCCGATGGCCAGCTCGAGGATCCGGGCCCCGGGCGTGACCATCCCGGCCAGGAAGCCCACGGCCGCCGCGGGGTCCGGCCCCTGGCTCAGATCGTCGTAGCGACTCGCCCAGCGGTCGCCGAAGAACGCGGGATCATCGAAGTCGGTCATCCCCTGCACGCAACCAGAGCCGCGTCCCGGCCGCCACCGCTTTTCACCCGCGGCGCACCTTGGAAAACCACATGACCGGCCCCGGCGGCCGAGGTTAAGGTCACCGGATGCCTACGACGCATGCTCTCCTCGGCCGGGCTCTGATGCCCGTGGCGCGGGGACCGCTGCACTCGTCCCGCCTGCGCTTCCGGCGTCGCGCCCTGCGCCGCCGCACCGCCTAGAGCCGCTTGCTGCGCCAGGGCCCTCCGCGTCCTCTTCCACCGGACGGGCCACGATGACGCCTGTCCGCGTTCGCCGCCGAGAAGGTGGCAGACAGGACCACGGCCATGGCACTACCCCATCCGAAACCGGCCGGACGCGAGCACGCCCGCGCGCGCCGGGCGTTCGGCCAGAATTTCCTTTCCGATCCGCGAGCAGTGCGTCAGGTGGTCGCCGCGGCCGGCATCCGGCCCGGTGACCTGGTGTACGAGGTGGGCGCCGGCCGCGGCGTCCTCACCGGCGAGCTGGCCCGGCACACCCGTGACCTGGTCAGCTACGAAGTGGACCCGCAGGTGGCGGCCGGGCTGCCGGTGCTGCCCGGCGTCACCGTACGGGTGGCGGACTTCCTGCGGGCCACGCCGCCGGACCGGCCGTTCGCGGTGGTGGGCAACATCCCGTACGCGCTGACGTCGGCGGTCGTGGACTGGTGCCTGCACGCCGGCACCCTGACCGCGGCCACCCTGCTCACCCAGCTGGAGTACGCCCGCAAACGCACCGGCGACTACGGACGGTGGACCCGGCTCACGATCAGCACCTGGCCGCTGGTGAGCTGGACGCTCGCGGGCCGGATCCCCCGGTCGGCGTTCCGCCCGGTGCCGCGCGTCGACGGCGGCATCCTGCGCCTGGAGCGGCGGCCGGTGCCGCTGGTCGAGCCGGCGGCTCTGCCCGCCTACCGGCGGTTCGTCGAGGTGGGCTTCACCGGCGTCGGCGGGTCGCTGCACAGCTCACTGTCCCGGCGGTACGGCGACCGGCGCGTCTCCTCGGCGTTTCGGGCGGCCCGGCTGGCCACCGGCGTACCCGTGGGTCTGGTCTGGCCGGAGCAGTGGCTGACGCTGTTCCGGCTGGTCGACGCCCCGCGGCGCTGACAGCGGAGGGCCTGCCGGCTGCGGCCGGCAGGCCCTCGTCCGTTCCGGTCCAGGTGCTCAGACCCGGAAGCGTTCCGCCACCATGCGCAGTTCCTCGGCCACCCCGTGGAGCTGGCTCACCGCGGCGTCCGCCTCGACCAGTGTGCTGCTGGTCTGCTCGGCCGAGTGCGCCACGCCGTTGATGTTGGTCGCGATGGTCGAGCTGCCGCCGGCCGCCTCGCCGATGCTGCGGCTCATCTCGGCCGTGGTCGCCGTCTGCTCCTCCACCGCCGAGGCGATGGTGACCTGGTAGTCGTTGATCCGCTGGATGATCTGCGAGATCTCGCCGATCGCCTCGACCGCGCTGGACGTGTCGGCCTGGATCGTCTCGACCCGCCGGGAGATGTCCTCGGTGGCCCGCGCGGTCTCCTGGGCCAGGTCCTTGACCTCGCTGGCCACCACCGCGAAGCCCTTGCCGGCGTCGCCGGCTCGGGCCGCCTCGATGGTCGCGTTCAGGGCCAGCAGGTTGGTCTGCTCGGCGATCGCGGTGATCACCTTGACCACGTCGCCGATCTCGGCGGACGAGGTGCCCAGCTTGGCGACGGTGTCGTTGGTGCTCTGGGCGACGCCGACGGCACTGGAGGCGACCTGCGCGGCGTCGTTGGCGTTCTGGGCGATCTCGCGGATCGAGGCGCCCATCTCGTCGCTGCCGGCCGCGACCGACTGCACCGAGCCGGAGACGTCACCGGCGGCCGCCGCGACCAGACCGGCCTGGGCGGCGGCCTCGCGGGCGCTCTCGCCGATCCGGGCCGTCACGCCGGTGAGCTGCTGGGTGCTGGCGCCCAGGTTGTGGGCGCCGGTGGTCAGCGAGCCGACCGTGGCGCGCAGCCCCTCGCGGGCCCGGTTGACGGCCATGGCCATCCGGCCCAGCTCGTCGCGGGAGCGCACCTCGGCCGGGATGGTGAGGTCGTTGTCGGCCACCGCCCCCAGTGCTGTCGCCACGGTCGCGAGCTGCTGCCGGATCAGCCGGACGACCAGCATGGCGATGGCGGCGGCCAGCAGGATGCCGACGATCAGGGAGGCGATCATGATCGTGCGGGCCGAGCGGAACTCTTCACCGGCCTCCCGGGCGAGGGTGTCGGCCTCGGTGTCCTCCAGCTTCTGCAGGTCGGCCACCGAGGTGTTCATGTCGCCCTCGACGCTGTTGAACTCGTTGAGGATCTGGTCCGGGGCCGGCAGCGTGTATCCGCCCGAGATGGGCTCCGCGAAGAGGACGGTGTCGCGCAGCGCCCGGTAGTGCTTGAGGGCCTCGGTGAAGGTGGCCAGGCTCTTCTCGCGGGCCTGGGAGTCAGCCGCGAGCTCGGAGTAGGCGCCGAGGGCGGAGTCGATCTTGGCGTCCGCGGCGCTGACGGCGTCCCGGCCCAGCTTCTTGCCGGCGGCGTCCGCGCCGATCTGGTAGAGCAGCATGCCGCGGAACATCTCGGCGATGCCCCCGCGCAGCTCGGCCACCTGCTGGAGGCTGTCGACGTGCTCGGCCTTCATCTGGGTGAGGTCGTCGCTCATCTCCGAGATCCGGTAGATGCCGAGCCCGCCGACGACCACGGCGACGATCGCCATCGCGGCCACCGCGACCACGTTCTTCACCGCCAGGCTGCGGTCGGCCAGCAGACCCGTGATCGGGCCGCGTTTCACCGTGACCTGCTGGGCGTCGTTCAGCACTGCATTCGGCATTCCCGTCACCTTCCGCTCGCGATGAATCATCGCTCCGGGAGCGGAGAAAGTGGGGCAAAATGCGAAAGCTGATCAAACAGCGGATCACCGGACGGTGAGATGCACCAGCTCCGCGTCGCCCGGCCGCCAGCCCTCGACCGCGACTGCCACATAACGGGCCGGCCCGCTCAGCGCCGCGTACGTGACGCCGTCCCGCGAGGCCTCGACCCGCACCGGCCGGCGGCGGCCCTTCGACCAGGTCAGCTGCACGTCGGCGACCGCCACCACGGCGCCCAGGTCGACGACCATCCGGCCGGACGGGCCCGGACGCCACGCTGTGCGCGGATCGCCGTCCACCGCCCGAGCGGGTGCGCTCATCCCGGCCGGCAGCGGCGAGGTGGGGAACGTGGTGCGGCCCCGGGCCAGGTCGGCGGTCGGGGTGACCGGCGCTCCCGGCACCGTGACGCTGCGAGACCGCCCGGCGGACACCCGGATCGTCGACGACCAGGACCCAGCCCGGACGGTAACCACCACCTTGTGCTTCGCGGGCGCGGTGACGGTCAGGTGGTGGGAGTCGGCCACCTCGAACCGGGTGCCATCGGGCACCCCGTCCTCGACCGTGAACCGGGGCGGCTCGACGACCGCGGTGCCGCCGGCGAGGCTGACCGTCCAGTCCAGGCCCCGGCGGCGAGCCACCTGGGTGCCGCGGTAGAGCCGGCGGGCGGAGGGCACGCGCACCACGGCCCCGGTCACCGGCCGGGCCCCGAGATTGAAGACGCTGAGATAACCGTCGGCGTCGCTGATCAGCAGGCCACGAGCGGTGGGCAACGGGCGGGCGGCGAGCTTGGCCAGGTCGGTGCGGCGACCCGGATACCCCTCGATGATCGGGGCCGGCGCGACCACCTCGGTCGGGCTCACCACGATCTTGCGCTTGGTGCCGTGCGTGACGAGGCCGGCCCGGCCGTCGATGCCGACCCAGCCGGCGGCCGCCCGGGTCTGCGGCACAGCGACCGCGTCGGTCCAGGTCAGGCCGTCGGTCGAGGTCTGGATGACGAACCTCTTGCCGTACGCGGCCTCCCACGCGATCCGCACCCCGGCCACCCGGACGGCGGAACCCAGGTCCACGGCGAGCCAGCTGTCGGCGCGCCCGCGCTCCTCGCGGGCCACGGCCCAGCGGGTGTCCGGGTTGCCGTCGGTGGCGTTGCGGGCCGGGTTCCAGATGTCCTCGGAGGACGCGGTCGGCATCGCACCCTGGGCCAGGTCGGCACCGCTGGTGTCCAGCACGGAGAAGGTGAAGATCGAGTAGCCGTACTCGGTGCCGGGCTCGCGGCCCAGCATCCGCACCCAGCGGGCGTCCCGCGGGGCGAAGGTGATGTCGCCGTCGCCCGGGTCACTGAGCAGCGCCGAGCCGGTGGGCGTGGTGAACAGGCGGCTGCCGGTCAACCCCGGCACACCCGGCATGTACAGATTGAACAGGGAGAGGCGGCCCTCACCGGGGAGCCCGGTGCTCGCGTAGACCACCGTGCCGGTCGGCAGCGTGGCGAAGCCGGCCCGGCCGCCGGCGACGGCCAGCACGGTGGCGGTGGCGTCCACCCCGTCGCGGACCTCGCTCCACGCCCTGGTCCACCGGGCGGTCGGCGCGGTGTCCGGGGGCAGGAAGGCTGCCTCCCGTGTGTCGATCAACCAGTTGTCGTGCCCCGGCTGCCAGAGGAAGTTGACGAAGCCGGGCTTGGTCACGGCCGCCGCGAACGCCTGCTCCGACTGGTGGGCGGTGAGGCCGACGTCGCGGCCGAAGTCCCGGGTGCCGCTCGCGCGGCGGAAGAACTCGGCTTTGCCGACCGGCTGGACCGGCCGGTCGAGCAGGCGGTGGAAGAGGTACGAGATGGCCAGCTCGGCGCGGGCCTCGGGCTCGTACTTGTCCTCGCCGCTGAACTTGGTGAGCTGGTACTTCGGCTCGTACCGCAGGTAGGGCACCAGGCGCTCGGCCAGGTCGGCCTCGGCGCGCGCGGCATCCCGGTCCCCTTGGACCTGGGCCAGGAACGCCAGCGGCAGCACGTCGCGGCCGTACAGGTGGTAGCGGTCGGCGACCATCGGCATGACCGGCTCACCGGCGTCGCTGGCCAGCAGGCGCAACGTGGCCCAGAGCTGGGCGCCGTTGGGCTGGTGGGTGAGCACCTCGGGCAGCGGGCGGCCGGCCACCAGGAAGTGGATCGCCGCGCGCCCGGCCGTACGCCAGAGCTCGGCCTGGTAGTGCGGGCTGGCCGACTCGTGATTCTCCACGATGAAGGAGTCGTGCAGATTGTGCGCGGTGGCCCGCTGGTCGATCCGTTCCCCGTCCACGACGGCGGGGTTGGCCAGGTCGGCGGCGGGCAGGCCGCTCGCGTTCGTGGCCCACAGCAGGAAACGCTCCCGCCAGCCCTCGGCCGCCTCGTCGTCGCCGGCCCAGGCGAGGCCGGGTGCGATGGCCTGGGCGTAGACGCCCATCTCCTCGAGCTTGGTGTCGCCGAGCCAGCCGCCGGCCGTGCCGTTGGGTGACCAGTCACCGCTGAGCGGGTCGTCGTCGGAGCCCAGCCCGTACGCGTACGAGGCCTGGCCCACGGCGATCTGCTGCACGTTGCGCCGGGTCTGGGTGTCCAGGTCGGCCCAGAGCAGCCGGGCGGCGAGCACGAAATAGAGCTCGAATGTGGAGTCCCAGAAGAGCTGCCGGCCCCACTCGGTGCCGCCGGCGAACCGGTTGGTGGCGGCGAAACGCTGGATCGTGGCGACGGTCTTGGCCTTCAGCGTGCCGGCGTCGACGTCGGCCAGGCGGGCGTCGTAGTCGTCCAGGCCGAGCAGGACGGCGTTGCCCAGCACCGCGGCGAAGCGGAAGTCCGCCGCGCGGTAGGCACCGATCTCGGTGTCCCACTGCTCCTCCACCCACCGGGTGTGCATGTGCAGCAACTGCCGGTAGATATCGGCGACCGGATCCGGCGCGGCGGCCGACGCCGGCGCAGGCAGGCTCAGGGCACCACTGATGCCACTGACGCCGGCCAGGGCCAGCAGCCGGCGGCGGGACAGCGCGAACAAGGAACCTCCACGGCGGAACGGGATGCCCTGGACAGCCTTCGCGTCCGCCCCAAAGACTGTCAAATCACCTTTCGGCCACGAGGGTGCTCGATGCGAACCGAGCGTCAAGCATGCCCGACCACAGAGGCTGAAACCCGTACGGGGAGATCCACCTCACCCGCGACCGAAGTTCCGGAACTCAGATTACTTGCGTGTTAACTAATGCATCGATGAAACTGGCTGGACCGTCCCCACAGCACGTCCCCCAACCGATGGCGCCGGCTCCACCCGAGGCCGGCGCCTCGGCTTTGTCCAGGGACCGGTGATCCGTGGACAGGCAGTTCCTGCATCCGGTGCCGCCGCGCAGGGACACTGAGCGGGTGGATCGTGCCCAGCTTGCCGACTTCCTCCGTACCCGGCGCGAAGCGCTGCAGCCCGAGGACGTGGGACTGCCGCGGGGGCCACGCCGGCGCACCGGTGGCCTGCGCCGCGAGGAGGTCGCCGCGCTCTGCGGCATGTCGGCCGACTACTACAGCCGGATCGAGCAGCAGCGCGGCCCGCACCCGTCCGAGCAGATGCTCGCCGCCATCGCCCGCGGCCTGCGGCTGAGCCTGGACGAGCGCGACCATCTGTTCCGCATCGCCGGGCACGCCGCCCCGCGGCGGGTGCATCGCGCCGACCACATCAACCCGGGGATCATGCGCATCCTGGACCGGCTGGCTGACACCCCGGCCCAGGTCATGGGCAGTCTGGGCGAGACACTGCGGCAGACGCCGCCGGCGGTCGCGCTGCTCGGTGACGACTCCCGCTGGACCGGCCCGGCCCGCAGCGCGGTCTACCGCTGGTACACCGATCCGGAATCACGACGGATCTACCCCGAAGAAGATCACGAGCTGCACGGGCGGATCTACACCGCCCAGCTGCGGCTGGCCTACACCCGCGCGGGCCGCGGCTCGCGCGCGGCGTCTCTGGTCGACGCGCTGCTGGCGGCCAGTCCGGATTTCGCGGCGGTCTGGGGCGCGCACGACATCAGCGCCGTGTTCCAGGATCAGAAACGCCTTCTTCATCCCGAGCTGGGGCTGCTGGAGCTGCACTGCCAGACCCTGGTCGACCCGGACCAGTCCCAGACACTGCTGGTGTTCACCGCCGTACCGGGCTCGGCGAGCTACGAGAAGCTCCAGCTGCTCTCGGTCATCGGCGACCAGCGTCTGTAGGCCTCGGGTGGCGGGGCCGGCGCCCCGCCACCCGTCCCGCTCACTCGCCCGAGCCCGGCTCGGCCATCTTGCGGTGCATCTGGGCCTTGGCGCTGTCCGGCATGACCTTGGACGCCGCGGCCTGCACCTTGGTCTTCACCGAACCGGCCACCACCTTCTCGTCACCCTTCATCAGGGCCTCGAAGCCCTGCTTGGCCACCACGGCCGGGTCGTCCTTCTTGCTCGATCCGACCCGGGTGTCGTCCATCTCGGCGCGGTGGAAGAAGTTGGTGTCCGTGGGACCCGGCATCAGCGAGGTGACCGTGACCCCGGTGTCCTTCAGCTCGTTGCGCAGCGCCTCGGCGAAGGACTGCACGAACGACTTCGACGCGTTGTAGACCGCCTGGTAGGTGCCCGGCATCATCGAGGCGATCGACGACGTGAACAGCACCCGGCCGGCCCCGCGGGCCACCAGGTCCGGCAGCACCCGCTTGGCCAGGTGCACGCTCGACGTCACGTTCACGTCGATGACGTTCAGCTCTTCCCGCAGATCGGTCTGGCTGACGAAGTCGCCGCCGATGCCCCGGCCGGCGTTGATGGCGATCGCGTCCACCGGGCGGCCGGAGGAGAGGATCGCGGCGTAGAGCTCCTCCACGCCGTCGAAGGTGGCCAGGTCGGCGCGTACCGCGATCACCTCGTGCTGGCCGTCGCGCCGCAGGTCGGCCGCCGCCTGCTCGATGGCCTGGTCCTCGGCGGTCATCAGCACGTCGTAGCCGTTCTCCACGAACTGTTTGGCCAGCTCGTAGCCGATGCCGCTGGACGCACCCGTGACCACCGCGAACTCCCGGCCCGTCGGTCCCGTCATGGTTGTTCCTCTCCTCGTCGGTCTCGATGCGATGCCCGGCCACGAGGCGGCTAACCGTGGAATATCCCGATCCCGAATATCCCGATCCGCAGTGGGCACCTCCTGGAGTGACGACACCCATCGGAGGCGCACGGTATGCGAGCACTCACCTGGCAGGGCACGTCCAAGGTTTCGGTGGAGACCGTGCCCGACCCCAAGATCCAAGAACCGACGGACGCCATCGTCCGGATGACCTCGACCGCCATCTGCGGGTCCGACCTGCACCTGTACGACGTCCTGGGGATGTACCTGGACCCGGGCGACGTCCTCGGTCACGAGCCCATGGGCATCGTGGAGGAGGTCGGTCCCGAGGTCACCCACATCAGGCCCGGCGACCGGGTGGTCATCCCGTTCAACATCTCCTGCGGCTCTTGCTGGATGTGCAGCCGGGGTTTCTTCGCGCAGTGCGAGACGACCCAGGTCAAGGAGCACGGCAAGGGCGCGTCGCTGTTCGGCTACACCAAGCTCTACGGCCAGGTGCCCGGCGGCCAGGCGGAGTACCTGCGGGTCCCGCAGGCGCACTTCGGGCCGATCAAGGTGCCGGAGGGTCACCCCGACGAGCGCTACCTCTTCCTCTCCGACGTGCTGACCACATCCTGGCAGGCCGCGCAGTGGGCTGACATCACCCCCGGCGGCACGGTCTTCGTGACCGGTCTCGGTCCGATCGGCCAGATGACCGCCCGGATCGCCCGGCACCTCGGCGCGGCCCGGGTCATCGCCACCGACAACGTCCCGGAGCGGCTGGCCATGGCCGCCCGGCACGGCATCGAGACGATCAACTTCGACGAGGTCGACGACGTGCCGGCCGCCGTACTGGAGCTGACCTCGGGACGCGGCGCGGACAGCGTCGTGGAGGCCGTCGGCATGGAGGCACACGGCACGCCGTTCCAGGAGTTCGCCCAGAAGGCCGCGGGGCTACTGCCCGACGCGGTCGCCCGCAAGGCGATCGACACGGCCGGGGTGGACCGGATGGGCGCGCTGCGCACGGCGTTCGCCGCGGTCCGCCGGGCCGGCACGGTGTCGATCATCGGCGTGTACGGCGGCCAGGCCGACCCGTTCCCGATGTTCGACCTCTTCGACAAGGGCGTGACCCTGCGGATGGGCCAGGCGCACGTGAAGCAGTGGGTGGACGACATCCTGCCGTTGCTGACCGGCGACGACGACCCGCTGGGCGTCGACGACCTGACGACGCACCGGGTGCCGCTGGAGCAGGCGCCGCAGGCCTACGACATGTTCAAGAAGAAGGAGGACGGCTGCATCAAGGTCGTCCTGAAGCCGTGAGCCGCGGTGGCGCCGGCTCAACGGCGAGCCGGTGCCACCGCCACGGGGCACAATCGGGCCCATGTATGTGATCAGAGAGAAGTTCTTCTCCATCGGCGACGACTTCGACGTGCTCGACGAGCACGGCACCAAGGTCTTCCATGTCGACGGAAAGGTGCTCAGCGCCCGCGACAAGGTGGTCATCGAGGACGCGTCCGGGACCGAGGTGGCCAGCGTGCACCGGCATCTCGTGTCGCTGCGCCCGACGTACGAGATCCGGATCGGCGGGGAGAAGGCCGCCGAGGTCCGCAAGAAGCTCTTCACGCCGTTCCGGGACAAGTTCACCATCGACGTCCCCGGCCCCGAGGACCTGACCATGAAGGGCGACCTGCTCGATCACGAGTACGTGATCGAACGCGACGGCCGGGACGTGGCCGCGGTGTCGAAGCGCTGGCTGACGATCCGCGACACCTACGCGGTGCAGGTGGAGGCGGGCGAGGATCCGCTGCTGATCATCGCCTCGGTGCTGGCCCTCGACCTGGCGCTGACCAGGGAGGAGAAGAAGGACGAGGAAAAGAAGGAGAAGAAGCGCAAAGACGACGAATGATCACTGCGGTCTACTGTGACCATTCGACTACATAAAGTGACTCATACTTTCGGCTAGTCATCCATGGCCCTCTCGGCTAAGGTCGTCATAACCGAACGGCCAAGTGTGCGCGGACGACGGTGATCATCGATTGCCGTCGGCCACGAACGGATAGCGATACCTTGCCCGACCGGGCCTGGTGCAAACCAGGCCGGCTCTCCGGACAGGTGCCAAGGAAGGACCGAGATGACTGCCACCCAGACAGTTGAGGCTGCGGAGACGAAGCCTGCGATCAGCGAGGCGCCGGCGGACAGCGCCGCCGACCTGCTGAACGCGATGGCTGCCATGCCCGTCGGCCACCCCTCCCGCGTGTCCCTGCGTGACCGGGCCATCGAGGCCTGGCTGCCGCTGGCCCGCCACCTCGCCCACCGCTACTCCGGCCGCGGCGAGCCCACCGACGACCTGGTCCAGACCGCCACCGTCGGCCTGATCAAAGCCGTCGACAAGTTCGACCCCGAACGCGGCGTCGACTTCGCCGGCTACGCCATCCCCACCATCATCGGCGAGATCAAGCGCCACTTCCGCGACCGCACCTGGTCGGTCCGCGTGCCCCGCCGCCTGCAGGAGCTGCGCCTGGCCATCACCGAGGCCAACAGCACCCTCACCCACACCCTCGGCCGCAGCCCCCAGGTCAGCGACATCGCCGTACACCTCGGCGTCACCGAGGAAGAAGTCCTGGAAGGCCTCGAAGGCGCCCGCGCTTACAACGCCACCAGCCTGTCCACCCCGATCAGCGCCGACGGCACCACCGAGCTCGGCGACACCCTCGGCGGCGAGGACCACGAATTCGAACTCGCCGAGACCCGCGTCGCCCTCGGCCCCGCCCTGGCCATGCTCGACGAGCGCGAGCAGAAGATCCTCACCCTGCGCTTCTACGGCAACCTGACCCAGTCGCAGATCGCCGACCAGGTGGGCATCTCCCAGATGCACGTCAGCCGCCTGCTCACCAAGGCCCTGACGAAGCTGCGCACGCAGCTCGCCAGCGAGACCATCTGAGCAACCGCAGACTGAACGCCGGCCCGGTTCGGGCCGGCGTTTCTGCGTATCCTCGACCCGAGGGAGTGACGTCGTGAGTGAGCCGGACTGGGTTGAACACGCGGTGTGGTGGCAGGTCTACCCACTGGGGTTTGTCGGCGCCTATCCCGAGGGCCACGAGAACGGCCGGCTGGAACGGCTCACCGCCTGGCTGGACTACGCCGTCGAGCTGGGCGCCTCCGGCCTCCTGCTCGGGCCGATCTTCGCTTCCGAGACCCACGGTTACGACACCCTCGACCACTTCCGGATCGACCCGCGCCTCGGGACCGACGCCGACTTCGACGCGTTGATCGCCGCCGCGCACGACCGTGGGCTGCGGGTGCTGCTCGACGGCGTGTTCAACCACGTCGGGCGCGGGCATGCCGCCTTCCAGGCCGTGCTCACGCAGGGCCGGGAGGCACCGACCGCCTCGTGGTTCCGGCTCACCTGGCCGGAGGGCGGCGGCGAGCCCGGCTACGACAACTTCGAGGGTCACGACGCGCTCGTCGCCCTCAACCACGCCGAGCCGGCCGTCGCCGACTACGTGACCGACGTCATGACCCACTGGCTGCGGCGTGGCGTCGACGGCTGGCGGCTCGACGTGGCGTACGGGGTGCCGGCCGAGTTCTGGGCCACGGTGCTGCCCCGGGTGCGCGCCGAGTTCCCCGCCGCGTACGTGATCGGCGAGGTCATCCACGGTGACTACGCGAAGTTCGTCGAGCAGTCCACCATGGACTCGGTGACCCAGTACGAGCTGTGGAAAGCCATCTGGAGCGCGCTCAACGCGGCCAACTTCTTCGAGCTGAGCTGGGCCCTGGAACGGCACAACACGTTCCTGGACAGCTTCGTGCCGCAGACCTTCGTCGGCAACCACGACGTGACTCGGCTGGCCAGCAAACTCACCGACGAGCAACACGTGCCGCTCGCCCTGGCACTGCTGTGCACCGTGGGCGGCACGCCGTCGATCTACGCCGGCGACGAGCAGGGCTTCCGGGGCGTGAAGGAGGACCGCGAGCACGGCGACGACGCGGTCCGGCCCGCCTTCCCCGCCAAGCCCGCCGACCTGGCGCCGTACGGCTGGACGCTTTATCACCTGCACCAGGAGCTGATCGGGTTGCGCCGGCGGCACCCCTGGCTGCATCACGCCCGGACCACGACGGTGCACCTGACCAACGAGCAGTTCGCCTACGAGGCCTCCGACGGGAGCCGGAAAGTCATCGTGGCCCTGAGTGTCGGTGCTGCTTCTGCCGAGCTGCCCGTGCCGTACGGGAAATCGGTTCTGAATGGCACCGCGGAATTGCGGGCGGCCGGCTCGGCCGACGCCGTGGTGGTCCTGCCGGCCAACGGCTGGGCCGTGCTCGAGGCATGAAAAAGCGCCCGCCTCCCGGCGGGCGCTTCTCAACGATTCAGGCGATCAGAACCATACCTTGCGACCGCCGACCGGCCGGCCGACAGCGCCCAGGATCCACAGGACGGCGCCCACGACCAGCAGGATCGCACCGATCGTGTAGAGGATCGAGACGTTCAGGAAGATGCCCAGCAGGAGCAGGATGAGACCGAGGATCAACATGGGGGGACTCCGTTCGTCGGCGGCGTTTCCGCCGACCCCCAGATACCCAGAGCCCTCGATTTCCAATCACGTCCCAAAACCGGTTCAGCGCTTGGGTGGGGCGAGCACCCGGTTGACGTCACCGGAGGGGCCGAAGGTGGTCAGGAACCGGTCCCGGAATTCGTCCATCCGCCAGATCGGGGCCCCGGGGTCCGGCTTGATCCCGTCGGTCCAGCCCCAGCTCGAGGTCTTGGCCATGACGGCGCGGTCCTTGGCCAGGATCGTGATCGGCACGTCCCGGCTGGCGCCGTCGCCGACGACCATGGCGGACGGCTGGTGGTCGCCGAGGAAGACCATCACGGTGTTCTTGTCGCCGTAGAGCTCGAGCCACGAGACCAGGGTGGTGAGGGTGTACTGGATCGAGCGGGCGTATTCGTGCCGCAGCTTCACCGGGTCCCGCCAGACCTGCTTGACCTTCTTGCCGTCCTGCTGGATCTGCTTGTAGACCGACCCGTCGCCGACGTCGTCCCAGTCGATGAACTGCGGCAGCGGCGCCCACGGGGTATGGCTGGAGACCAGCGGCATCTCGACGAACAGCGGATCGTGGGCCGGGCCGTGCACGTTCTTCTCGAACCACGACAAGGTGTACTGGTCCGGCTGCGGCGCCCAGCTGAAGGCCGGTCCCTGGTAGCCGGTGTTGCGGGAGTCGTAGACCCTGTTGTAGCCGTAGAAGTTGCCCTCGGGCCAGGCCCGGGTGGCGCCCGGCATGACGCTCATGGTGTCGAAGCCGGCCTTCTTGAAAGCACTGGTCAGGGTGAGCCGGTTGCTCGACGTGAGGTTGCGGTAGCGGTTCTGCTTGTCGATCCACAGCCCGGACAGCAGCGTGGAGTGCGCCAGCCAGCTGCCGCCGCCGGCCGTGGGCGAGCCGAGCCAGCCGCTCTTGCTGACGTAGCCGGCCTTCTTCAAGGTCTCGGTGCTCTCGGCCAGCAGCTCAGTCGTGCCCGGGTTGAGCACCGGGTCCTCGATGGCCGAGCGGCCGTAGCTCTCCACGAAGAAGACCATGACGTCCTTGCCGCGCAGGCCGGTGAGGAGCTGGTCACCGGTCTTGCCGGCGAACGCGTCGGTGGCGGCGAGCCGCTCGAACTCCTGCCCGCTGCGCAGGCCGCCCTTGACCATGTGGGCGCGGTCCCAGACGTACATCGCCGAGCTGCGGGCGGCGATCGGCATGTTGTCGAAGGTCTGCACGCCGAGCACGAGCAGGACCACCCAGACGGCCGTACCGGTCAGGGCGGTGCCGGTGGTGGCCCGGCGGTGCCGGGCGGCGACCCGGGTGACGCGCATCGCGGCCAGGCTCATCAGGGTGACGATCGCGATGATCAGCACGATCACGCCGATCAGTGCGCCGGTCGCGCCGGCCTTGCCGGCCGAGTCCTCGAGGAACGCCTGGGCGTCGTCGAGGAGCACCCAGTCGAGCACCGGGTCGAAGGGCCGGGACAGGGTCGCGTAGAAACCCATGTCGGTGATCTTCTCGATGGTGAGCACGGCGAGACCCGCACCCAGGACGCCCGCGGCGATCCGCTTCCACCGTCCGGGCAGCAGAATGACCAGGCCGACGGCGACGAAGCCCTCGATGGGCAGGCGCAGGTAGGTGCCGGGCCGCTCGAACCGGCTGATGATGTTCGGCATGATCAGCGCGCCGAAGATCAGGACGATGGCCGACACGGTCAGGACGTGGCCGGCGATCGTGCGCACCCGGCCACGCTGCGTGGCGGCCGGCGTCTCGCCGTCAGCCTCCGCAGTGACCTCGGGTTTCGCTGCCACCTCGGGATCCGGGGATTCCACGGCCTCCGCGGTCACCTCGGGTTCCGTGGTCACCTCGGGTGCCGCGGGTGCCGCGGCCTCGGGCTCCCGTGCCGTGCGACCAAAACGGGAAGCGAGCGCTTCGCGTACCGAACCAGACAAGACTTGGCCCTCCTCCGGGACATCCCGAAGAGGGGAACGGATCTCGGCGCAAGGGAGTTCAATCGGAGGAGATGAACAACCCCCCGGCCGTGACCGAACCGGCCTTCGTCCTGCACGACCACCGCAAGCCGCGGCCCCATTTCGATCTACGCCTGGAGCAGGACGGGGTGCTGCGTTCGTGGGCGTTGCCGCGCGGGCTGCCGACCGATCCGGCACGCAACCGGCTGGCCATCGCCGTGCCGGATCACGCCCTGGAACACCTCACCTACACCGATGAGCACAAGTTCATCGCCGACATCGGCTGGTGGCAGCAGGAGGACAGCAACGACCGCCGGCTGCTGTTCACGCTGCACGGCCGCGGTCCGGCCCGGCGTTACGCACTGATCCACACTGATGGCACGAGCTGGCTGGCCCACCTGACCAAGGACCAGCCGGCGACCTGACCCGCCGGCCCGGCCCCGCGGTCCCGGGCGCTGTCCACACGTTGTCCACAGGGCGGTGACCGGCGGCCACGGGTTGACACATTGGACTCGATCAATAGAGGCTGATCCCTGACATGGCCTGACATCGATGTCATCAGGGGGCAGCGGATGTTCGGATCCCGTACCGTCGCCGTGCTCGCGGGGGTGGTCCTCACCGTGCCGATCGGTGCGGCGGCCCAGGCAGCACCGCTACCGCCGCTGATCGCCGATCCCGCGGCGTACGTGAACCCGTTCATCGGCTCCACGAACCTCGGCAACACCTACCCGGGCGCCGTCACGCCGTTCGGGATGCTCGCCTGGAGTCCGCAGACCTCACGCGGCAATCAGCTCTCGACCCCGGCGCCCGGTGGTTACCAGTACACCGCGACCCGGATCCGCGGATTGAGCCTGACCCACCTCAGCGGTGTCGGCTGCTCCGGCGCGAACGGCGACATCCCGATCATGCCGCACGTCGGTGAGATCACGAGCTCGCCGACCGCGGACGCCACCGACGCGGTCTTCGCCAGCACGTTCTCGCACGCGAACGAGTCCGCCGAGCCGGGCTGGTACCGGGTCGGCCTGGACAGCGGCGCGGGTGCGGAGCTGACCGTGACGCCGCGGACCGGCTTCGGCAAGTTCACGTTCCCCGCCGACAAGCCGGCCGGCCTGCTGTTCCGCACGTCGCTGTCGGAGACCGGCAGCGAGGCGGCGACGGTGCACATCGATCCCGCCACGCGGACGGTCAGCGGTTCGGTGAGCGCCGGCAACTTCTGCGGGCCGCAGAGCACCAACAACTCGCACGCGTACTACACGCTGCATTTCACCGCGAAGCTCGATCAGCCGTTCGCCGCCACGGGCACCTGGACCGACACGACATTGCAGCCGGGCAGCACCGACGCCACTGGCGGCAGCGGTTACAGCAGCGCCGGACGGCCCAACCCGGGCAAGGGCTCCGGCGGCTACGTGAGCTTCGCCCCCGGCACGACCAGCGTGGGGATGCGGGTCGCGATCTCGTACGTGAGCCGGGCCGGCGCCGAGGCGAACCTGGCCGCGGAGTCACCCGAGCGCCTCGGCTTCGCGGCGATCCGGGCCGGCGCCCGCAGCGCGTGGACCCGGCGGCTCAAGAAGATCGGCATCGGCGGCGGCACCGAGGACCAGCGGACCACCTTCTACACCGCGCTCTACCACGCGATGCTGGAACCCACTCTGACCAGCGACGTTGACGGTCGCTACCAGGGCGCCGACGACGCCGTCCACAAGTTGTCCACAGGCCAGAAGGCGCAGTACGGCACCTTCTCCGGCTGGGACGTCTACCGCGCCCAGGTGCAGTTGCTGGCCCTGCTGGATCCGAAGATGGCCAGTGACTACGCCCAGTCGCTCTACAGCTACGCCACCCAGCGCAACGGCGAATGGGACCGCTGGCTGCTGCAACACGGCAAGACCGCGGTGATGTCCGGTGATCCCGCCGCAGCCGCCGTGGCCGGCATGTACGCCTTCGGCGCGCGCGACTTCGACGTGCGGGGCGCGTACGACTCGCTCGTGCGGGCGGCGACCGTACCGACGGAGAACGATTCCAGCGACGCCGGCTGCAACGTCGAGTGCGTCGGGCAACGGCCGTCCCTGGACAAGTACCTGGCACTGGGTTACGTGCCCGCCGACGACTGCCACTGCTGGGGCGGCGCGGCCGAGACCCTGGAGGACGCCGCCGCCGACTACGGCATCGCCGAGCTGGCCAAGGCGCTGGGCGACACCGACCGGCACCGGGAGTTCCTGGACCGCTCACACAACTGGCGCAACGTCTTCGACCCGGCCGCGCGGGCCGACCCGGGCCTGGCCCACAACATCCGCGAACGGATCACCGAGATCACCGCCAGCGCCGACAACCCGCCCGGCGAGGCCAAGGCCCAGGTCTTCGACGGTGACAAGGGCACCAAGTGGCTGACCTTCGCCACGACCGGCTGGGTGCAGGCCCGCACGGCGACCCCGCTGACCGTCGGCACGTACGCGCTGACCTCGGCCAACGACGTCCCCGCGCGGGACCCGAAGGACTGGCGGCTGCAGGGCTCGGCGGACGGCACGACGTGGACGACCCTCGACACGCAGACCGGGCAGAGCTTCTCCACCCGCGGCCAGACGCGCGAGTTCACCGTCGCGGACCCGCAGCCGTACAGCTACTACCGGCTCCAGGTGGACGCCAACGGTGGCGCCCCGATCGTGCAGCTCGCCGAGCTCGAACTGGCCGACCCGGCCGTGCCCACCCCGGTCCCCGCCGACGGCGCCTTCGTGGGCTGGATGCGCGACCGCTACGCCGACGGCCACTGGGCCGAGGGCTTCAGCCCGTCGACCGGCGCCGGCTTCGTCGAGGGCAGCAGCGCGCAGTACACCTGGATGGTCTACTCCGACGTGGTCGGCCTGGCCGCGGCGATGGGCGGCACCGAGGTGGCGACCGACCGGCTGGACGCGTTCTTCCGCAACCCGGACGGCACGTTCGACCTGAGCGCCACCAAGGGCACGAAGTTCGACGCCACCAATGAGCCCGACATCCAGACGCCGTACCTCTACAACTACTTCGGGGCCGCGTACAAGACCCAGGAGACCGTCCGGGCGATCATCGACGGCAAGTGGAGCAACGGTACGGGCGGCATCCCCGGCAACGACGACGCGGGCACGATGAGCGCCTGGTACGTCTTCTCCGCACTCGGCCTCTACCCGACGGTGCCGACCCGGGCCGAACTCGCCCTCACCAGCCCGCTCTTCCCGCGGGCGGTGATCCACCTGGCCAACGGGCGCGAGCTGACCATCAAGGCCCCGCGCACGGATGACAAGTCGGTCTACGTACACGAACTGACGGTCAACGGAAAAACGACCACCAGGGGGTGGTTGCCCGCGTCCGCCCTCACCCGGGGCGCGGCGCTGATCTACCACCTGGCCCCCACACCCAGTCTGACCTGGGGAAGTGGGCCTGGAGACGGCCCACCGCAGAACTAGTCTCGGGACCGGCTGGAACCGGACGGGGGTGCCCGGGCGAGGGATCGGCCGGGCACCCCCAGGTTTGTGATCCGCCCGGGTGGATACGGTTGGGGCCGGGGCGCAAACCCCGACGCCGACGACGGGAGACCGCTCAACCCATGCCCCCCGCCGACGATCTGCCCAGCTTCCTGCACAGCGTGGCCCCCATCCTCGACCGGTGGGGCTATCTGGCCGTGGCGGGCGTGATCGGTGTCGAGAGCTTCGGGGTCCCCGCGCCGGGGCAGACGATCATGGTCGCCGCGGCGATCTACTCCAGCTGGGGCCGGCTCGACATCTTCGCCGTCGCCGCCATCTCCTTCATCGCCGCCGTGCTCGGCGACAACGTCGGCTACTGGATCGGGGTCCGCGGCGGGCGCAAGGCCGTGCACCGCTTCGGCAAGTACATCTTCATCACCCCGGCCCGCCTGGAACGCGCGGAGAAGTTCTTCGCCCGCCGCGGCAACCGGGTCGTGGTGGTGGCCCGCTTCATCGACGGCCTGCGCCAGCTCAACGGCGTCATCGCGGGCATCACGGCGATGCCCTGGCGCACCTTCCTGATCTACAACGCGATCGGCGCCGCGCTCTGGGTGGGCTGGTGGTGCACGATCTCGTACCTGCTGGGCACCCACCTGGTGGAGATCATCGACCATCTGCACAAATACATGTTCTGGGCGATCGGGGTGGGGGTGATCGCCGTCGGCACGTACATCTGGCTGCACATGCGGCACATCCGCCGGCGCCGCGCCCGCGAGGCCGCCGAGCCGGTCACGGCCGAAGACGCCCCGGCCTGACGGTTGCCGGACACCCGTCCGGGTAGAACAAAGGTGAAACCGGATGGGAGTGATGGATGTGACCACGACCGCCCGACCACTGGACCGTCGCCGCGACAAGGCCGGCACCGCGAGTGCCGCGGCCGCCGCCGCCGACGCCGCGGTGACCGACATCGACCGGCAGCTCGAGACCCTCACGAGCCTGACCGAGCAACAGCAACAGGCGCTGCGCCGCGCCGCCGAGGAAGCCGAACGGCTCAAGCGGAGCCTCAAGGCCGCGGGCAAACGCCGCGCCGAGCTGGCCAAGGAACGCAAGAAGGCCGTCGCCAAGGCGGAACGGGCCCGGACCAAGGCCGGCCTCGCCGAAGCGAAGTACGACAGGGAAGTGCTGGCCGACCTGGTCCGCCGGGAGAAGGAGAAGGACCGGGCCGCGGCTCAGCCGGCCGCCGGCAAGGAGCTCGAGCCCGCACCGGAACGTGCTCCCGCCGTACCGTCGTCGTCCCGCCCGGCTGCGGACGCTCCGCCGGCCCGGTCACCGCGGCGTGCGGCGGCTGCGGATCCGCCGCCGGAAAAACCCGACGAGGCCACCCAGACCGCGCGGCGCACGGCCGCCCGCAAGACCGCGAAAGCGGCCCGGCTGATCCGCTGACGCGTCAGCCCTGGTCCGGGGCGGGCGGCAGATCGTCGAGGAAGTCGCCGGTCGGGGCGAAGAACAACGAGCCGGTACGGGCCGTCGAGAAGTCCAGGATGCGGTCGTGGCTGCCGTACGGGTCACCGAGGAACATCCGGCGCAGCATCAGCTCGGGCACGTCCGGGGTGGCCGCGTACGCGATGTAGTAGGTGCCGAACTCACCCGCCGCGACCGAACCGAACGGCATGTTGTCCCGCAGGATCTTCAGCTCGGTGCCGTCCGGCGCCTCGACGGTGTTGAGCGCGACATGCGAGTTCGCCGGCTTGTCGGCGAGCTCGATGTTGTCGAGCTTGGTCCGCCCGATCACCGCCTCCTGCTGCTCGACCGTCAGCTCGTTCCACGCCGTCATGTCGTGCACGTACTTCTGCACCATGACGTAGCTGCCGCCGGCGAACGCCGGATCCTCGTCGCCGACCAGCACCGCGGCGGACGCGGCCGGGCCGACCGGATTCTCCGTGCCGTCCACGAAGCCGAGCAGGTCCCGCTCGTCGAAATACTTGAACCCGTGCGTCTCGTCGACGATGTCAGCGGCGCCGCGCAGCCGCTCACCGATCTTGGCGGCCAGCTCGAAACAGACGTCGACCTGCCCGGCCCGCAGATGAAAGAGCAGGTCACCGGGGGTGGCGGGCGCGGTGTGCCGGGCGCCCTTCCACTGCCGGAACGGATGCAGCTGCGCGGGCCGCGGCCCGGCGAAGAGCCGGTCCCACAGCTGCGAACCGATCCCGGCGACGCAGGACAGCTGGGCCGCGGGCACCCGGAAGCCGACCGACCGCTGCAGGGCGCTGAGGTCTTCGAGCAGATCACGGACGGCGGGGACACCGTCCTCGCGCACGGTCGCGACGAGGAAGATCGCCGCATCGGTCAGCGGGCTGAGCACCGCCTGGTGGTTGACGGTCGGTCCAACTGATCGAGGCGCAGTCACAGAGCGCAGCCTAGGGCCTGCACGCCGATAATCGACGGATGAGTGAGCACAGGGAGGTCCTCGTCATAGGCGCGGGGCTGTCCGGCATCGGCGCGGCCTACCGGCTGCAGACCGAGTGCCCGGGCCGCAGCTACGCGATCCTCGAGGCCCGGGAGGCCAGCGGCGGGACGTGGGATCTGTTCCGCTATCCGGGGGTACGGTCCGACTCCGACATGTTCACCCTCGGCTACCCGTTCCGGCCCTGGCGGCAGCCGAAGGCCATCGCGGCCGGCGGCACCATCCTGGAGTATCTGCGCGACACCGCCGCCGAGTTCGGCATCGACAAGCACATCCACTACGGCCGGCGGGTCGTCGACGCGGCCTGGTCGACCGCCGATGCCCGCTGGACGGTCCGGACCGATTCCGGCGAGGAATGGACCTGTTCTTTCCTGTACGTCTGCACTGGTTACTACCGTTACGAGAGCGGCTACGAGGCCGACTTCCCGAGCCGGGACAGCTTCACCGGTGCGGTCGTGCACCCGCAGCACTGGCCGGAGGATCTGGACTACGCCGGCAAACGGGTGGTGATCATCGGCAGCGGCGCGACCGCGGTGACGCTGGTGCCGGCGATGGCGGAGCAGGCCGCGCACGTGACGATGTTGCAGCGCTCCCCCAGCTACTTGCTTTCCCTGCCGGCCAAGGAGGGCGGCGCCCGGCTGGTGGGTCCGCAGGTCGTCCGCGCCCGCAATGTTCTGCTGACCTGGGCGCTGTTCCAGGCGTCGCGGCGCTGGCCTGACCGGGTGGCGAAGTCGTTGCGGGCGGGTGTGGCCAAGCAGCTGCCGGCGGACGTACCGGTGGATCCGCATTTTGTCCCCCGCTACGACCCGTGGGATCAGCGGCTCTGCGTCGTGCCGGACGGCGACCTGTTCGCGGCGATGCGGGCCGGGCGGGCCTCGGTGGTGACCGCGACGATCGACGCGTTCACCCCGGACGGGATCCGGCTGACCGGCGGCGAGCACCTGGATGCCGACGTGATCGTCACTGCCACCGGGCTCACCATGGTGGCGTTCGGCGAGATCGCGCTGAGTGTCGACGGCCGGTCGATCGATTCCCACGAGCTGCACGTCTACAAGGGAATGATGTTCGACGGCGTACCGAATCTGGCCTGGTGCGTCGGCTACACCAACGCCTCCTGGACGCTGCGCGCCGACCTGACCTCCCGGTACGTCTGCCGGCTGCTCAACTACCTGGACCGGCACCGGATCGACATCGCCACCCCGCGGCTGCCCGCCGGCGCCCACGACACCGGCGAGCCGCTCATGAACCTCTCCTCCGGCTACGTCCGGCGCGCCGCCGCCGTGCTGCCGCGGCAGAGCGACCGCCGGGCCTGGCGGATGCTCAACAACTATCTGCTCGATATGCCGCGCATGCGACTGAGCCGGATCGACGACGGTGACATGATGTTCGCCCGGACCAGGACGGGAGAATGACCGTGGAACGCTTCGCATTCGCCGGGCGCACGTGTGTCATCACAGGCGCGGCCAGCGGCATCGGTGCCGCGCTCACCCTCGACCTGGCCCGGCGCCGGGCCGTGCTGGCCCTGGTCGACCGGGACGCCGAGGGCCTCGAGCGGGTCGCCGCGCTGGCCCGCGAGCTGGGCGCGCCGGAGGTCAGCACGTACGTGGTGGACCTGTCCGACGGCGGCGACCGCCTCGACCTGGCCGCCGCGGTCGCGGAGCGCCACGGCGGCGCCGACCTGCTGGTCAACAACGCCGGGGTGGCCCTGAGCGGCACGTTCGAGCAGGTCAGCATGAAGGACTTCGACTGGTTGCTGGAGATCAACCTGCACGCCGTGATCCGGACGACCAAGGCGTTCCTGCCGCAGCTGCTCAGCCGCCCGGGCGCCCACGTGGTCAACATCTCCAGCCTCTTCGGCCTCATCGCACCCCCGACCCAGGTCGCCTACGTGACCAGCAAGTACGGCGTCCGTGGCTTCTCCGAGGCGCTGCGGCACGAGCTGGCCGGCAAGGTCGGCGTCACGGTGGTGCACCCCGGCGGCATCAAGACCAACATCGCCACCAGTGCCCGGCTCAGCGGCCCGGACGTGGACGGCCAGCAGGCCGCGCAGGCCGCCGAGTTCACCCGCAAGGCGCTGACCCTGCCGCCCGAGGAGGCGGCCAAGCTGATCGTGGCGGCCGTCCAGGCCCGCAAGCCGCGCCTGGTGATCACCCGGGCGGCCAAGCTGGCCGACGTGCTGGCCCGGGTCGCGCCCGGCCGGTACTGGAACGTCATCCAGCGCCAGCTCGACAAGCGGGACCTCATGTAGGCGCCGTGTCGGTGCCGTGTCAGCGGGTCCGCGCACCCTGGGGGCATGACAGCTGAACTCGTGATCGAGGCCGAAGGCCTCGTCAAGCACTTCGGATCGACGAAAGCCCTGCAGGGCGTCGACCTCGCCGTGCCCCGGGGGACCGTGCTCGGCGTCCTGGGGCCCAACGGCGCGGGCAAGACCACCGCCGTCCGCATCCTCTCCACCCTGCTCACGCCCGATGCCGGCAGCGCCCGGATCAGCGGCTTCGACGTCGTCCGCGACGCCGAGCGGGTCCGTCAGGTGATCGGCCTGACCGGCCAGTACGCCTCGGTCGACGAGGACCTGACCGGCCGGCAGAACCTCGAGCTCTTCGGCACGCTGCTCGACCTGGGCCGGGCCGGTGCCCGCCGGCGGGCCGCCGAGCTGCTCGACTGGTTCGACCTGACCGACGCCGCCGGCCGCCAGGCCAAGACCTACTCCGGTGGCATGCGGCGACGCCTCGACCTGGCCGCGAGCCTGGTCGGCTCCCCCGACGTGATCTTCCTGGACGAGCCCACCACCGGCCTGGACCCGGCCAAGCGCGAGGACATGTGGGACGTGGTCCGCTCGCTGGTGGCAGCGGGTTCCACGGTGCTGCTCACCACGCAGTACCTGGAGGAGGCGGACGCGCTGGCCGACGCGATCACGGTCATCGACCACGGCCGGGTCATCGCGCACGACACCCCCGAGGGACTCAAGCGGGTGGTCGGCGGCCAGACCCTGGAGGTACGCCCGTCCGACGCCACGCAACTCGACCTGACCGCCGCGATCCTGTCCGAGGTGTCCTCGGGGGCACCGGCCGACGAGATCCGCAAGGGCATGCTCGCCGTACCGGTCACCGACGACAGCGCGCTGACCGAAGCGGTGGCCCGGCTCGCCGCCGCGGGCGTCGCGGTCACCGAGCTCTCGCTGCACCTGCCGAGCCTCGACGAGGTCTTCTTCACCCTCACCGGGCGCACCGCCTCCGAGGACGACACCACCACCACGACCACCACGATCAAGGAAGAGGTGGCGGCATGACCACGACGCTCACCGCACCCCGGACCAGCCGGCCGGTCATGCCCGCGGCCGTGCAACCGCATCCACGACCGTTCCGGCTCGCGCGGCACTCCTTCGCGCTCGCCAAACGCAGCCTGATCAAGACGGCCCGGACGCCCGAGGCGCTCATCGACGTGACGTTGCAGCCGGTGCTGTTCCTGATCATCTTCGTGTACGTCTTCGGCGGCGCGGTCGCCGGTTCCACCCACGACTACCTGCAGTTCCTGCTGCCCGGCATCCTGGCCCAGACGATCGCGACCGGCTGCATCGCGATCGGCGTCAACCTCAACACCGACATCGCCAAGGGCATCTTCGACCGCTTCCGGTCACTGCCGGTGCCCCGCTCGGCGCCGCTGCTGGGTGCGGTCCTCGGCGACATCGTCCGGTACGTCATCGTCACGCTCTCCACGCTGGCGATCGGCTACGTGATGGGCTTCCGGATCACCACCGACCCGCTGAGCGCCGTCGCGGGCTGCGCGCTGGCCGTGCTCTTCGCGCTGTGCCTGAGCTGGCTGCCGGTGTTCGTGGCGATGAAGGTCCGTACCCCGGGTGCGGTCCAGGGCCTGATGTTCGCGCTGATCATGCCACTGAGCTTCGCCTCCAACGTGTTCGTCGGGACCAGCACGCTGCCGGGCTGGATGCAGGGCTTCGTCGACGTGAACCCGCTGACCCACCTGGTCGGCGCGGTCCGGGGCCTGTTCCTCGGCTCGCCGATCGGCAACCACGTGTGGTGGACCCTCGCGTGGTGCGCCGGCTTCGTGGTGGTGTTCATGCCGCTGGCGCTGCGGGCGTACCGGAAGAAGGTTTAGAGCAGGCCGGCCATGAGCTCGCGGATTCTTGAGCTCATGGCCGTCGCCGCTCGCGGCGCGACCGCGGCCAGCAGCTTCCGGCGGTCGTCCTCGCCGCCGAGGACGGCGTCCAGGCGACCGTCCTCCCCCGGCGGGAACAGGCTGCCGACGTTGGCGCCGATCCGCATCCCCAGGGTCCACAGATCACGCGCGGTCGCGTCAGCGCCGCGGAAGGCCGCGAGCTCGGCCCCGCCCAGCGCCCATATCCCAAGCAGCGGATTGTCGTGGACGGGCAGGGCCTCGTCCCGGGCGAGCCGCAACATTGCCACCGCGTCGGCGTCGGCGCCCGGGATCGGCTGCGCCTGAGCCACCCGCAGGCGCAGCACCGCCACCGCGACGCGGCAGACGACCCGGGTCTGCGGCGAACGGTCGGCAGAGGCCTCGACGGTACGGCTGACCGCGTCGCCGTAGGCCAGGGCCTCGTCGTAGCGGCCCCGCCGGCCGGCCAGGTGGGCCAGACCCAGGTACGCCTGGGCGGCGTCGTTGTCGTCGGCCTGGCCCGAGGTCGCCAGCACCCGCAGGCGATGCTCGGCGTCCGGGTCGCCGGCCAGCGCCTGCTGCACGTCCAGCAGCACCCGGATCGACCGGGCGTCCTGCGTCGCGCCCACCAGCTCCATGTGCCGCACGCTGCGGCTCAGCCACTCGGCGGCCCGCGCGTCGCCGCGGGAGCTGATCCAGTGACCGGCGGCCTGGGCGGCCATCGCCATCCCCCAGTGGTCGCCGGCCACCTCGAACCGCTGGTACGCCAGCTCGGCGTCCTCGGCCGAGGCCTCGGCCATGCCGCCGTTCTCGCGCATCGCCGCCCGGATGAAGAACCCCAGTCCCTGCACGTACGGGTCGGGATGGTCGATCAGCTCGACGGCCCCCAGCACGCTGCGTTCCGGGTCGTAGGAGTCGAAGGCCGGGAGCGCCGACGCCAGTGCCCGCTCCCGGGAGGACACCTCGCCGGGACGTTCGGCCAGGAGTTGCTTGAGGACGCGGCGGGCCAGCGCGATGAGCCGGGGCGGACCGGTGATGCCGGCGTTGAGCCCGGCGATCAGGCACAGCCAGGCCAGCCGGTCGGCGTCGGGCAGCGGCAGACCGGCGGACCGGCCGTGCACCAGCCCCGAGCGCCGTCGGGCCACCGGGTCGTCCAGCTGCAGCAGGTCGCCGGCCCAGGTGCTGACCTCGACGTGCAGCCCGCGGACGGTCCACACGTGGAAGAGCGCGGTGGCGATGTCGACGGCCGCCGGCTGGTCGTCGTGGGCCAGGGCGAAGCGCAGGCCGGCCAGCAGGTTCTCCTGCTCGGCGGCGCATTCGGCGAAGGCGTCGAGCTGCCCGGGACCCAGATAGCGCGAGGTCAGGCCGACCGCCTGGGCCCGGGCCCACTCGGTCAGCCCGGCCGAGGCTGCCGGTGCGCCGTCGCCGAGCCGGGCCTCGCCGTACTCGCGGACCGTCTCGAGCATCCGGTAGCGCGGGCCGCTGCTCTCCGCGTCCAGGCTCACCAGTGACTGCTCGACGAGATCGGCCAACGTCCGTCGGACATCCGGTCGGCCGGCCACCGCGGCGGCGAGCTCGGCGGTGAACGCGGCCGGGATGACCGCGAGGCGTTGCAGCAGCTCACGGGCGTCGGGACCGAGGAGCTCCCGGCTCCAGTCGACCATTGCCCACAGGCTCGCGTGCCGCTCCGGCAGGCCGCGCAGGGCGTCGTCGAGCAGCGCGAACCGGTCACTCAGCCCGGCGAGGACGTCGTCGATGGGCATGTGCCGCAGCCGGGCCGCCGCCAGCTCCAGGGCCAGCGGCAGGTTGTCCAGGTGGTGGCAGAGGGCGAGCGCGCGGTCCTGGTCCCAGGCCGGTACGGCCCCGGCCGCCCTTGCCCGGGTCTCCAGCAGCCGCAGCGCCTCCTGGTCCGGCAACGCCGCCAGCCGGTGCACCACCTCGCCCACAAGAGCGAGCGGCGCCCGGCTCGTGGCCAGCACCGCGACCTCCGGCCCGGTGGCCGCGAGCAGATCGGCGACGACGGCCGCGGCGGCGTCCAGCACGTGCTCGCAGTTGTCGAGGACGATCAGCCCGTCGAGATCCGCGGCGACGGCGCGCAGGCGGTCCTGCGGGCTCAGCACCCGCCGCTCCAGCGTGATTCCGGGCGCGGCCGTGGTGTCCGCCCCGCCGAGCACAGCCAGCACGGCCGGCAGCACCTCGTCCGGGGCGCGCAGACCGGCCAGCTCGACCACCCGGACCGGTCCGGACGAGCGCCGGGCGACCTCGGCGGCGAGCCTGGTCTTGCCCGCCCCGCCGGTCGCCACGATCGTCACCAGCGGCGCCTCGGCCAGCGCGGCGGTCACCGCGAGCACATCGGACTCCCGCCCGACCAGCGCGGTCGCCGAACGCCGCCAGCCCCGCGGCAGCACGCTCACCGGCCGGCGTACCGCCCCGGTCGGCTGCAACTCACCGCGCAACAGAGCGAGATGGGCCTCGGCGAGCACCGGGGACGGGTCAGCGCCGTACCGGTCGGCCAGCTCGGTGCGGAGCTGCTCGACCACCTCCAGCGCCTCGGCGTCCCGGCCCTGCGCGGCGAGCACCCTGACCAGCAGCGCAGCGGCCGGCTCGTCCGGCGGCGTGTGCGCGACCAGCCGCCGCAGGTCGGCCTCGTCGAACGCACCCGCGCCGGCCAGCGCGGCCTCGGCCCGCACCGCGGCCAGCTCGGCGAAGAGCCGGCCGTCCCCGGCGGCCAGCTCCGGCACCTCGGGGAACAAGGCCCGGGCCTGGTCGGCCGCGGCCCGCGCGGCCACCGCATCACCCGAGCTCAGCGCGGCCCGGCCCCGATCAACCAGCACCCGTACGGCGACAGCGTCGACCTCCACCCGGTCGGCCGGCACCCGGTAACCACCGGCGACCGCGTCAACGGGCACCCCGAGCCGCCGCACCCGGGAGATCAGGGCCTGCAACGCCCCGGCCGCATCGTCGGGAGGATCGCCCTGCCAGACCGCCTCGACCAGCGCCACAGTGGAGACAATCCGCCCCCGAGCGCCGATAAGCTCCCGTAGCAGCGCAGCAAGCCGCTCACCCCGCACCGGCCGCCCGTCAACAGCCAGCGTCCCCAACGTCGTGATCGCCAGCACGCCTACCCCAGCCCCGGTTTGCGCCCGTCGTTGTCGAGGGCGCCAAGACAGACTAGGACGTGAGCCATGCCCGACCGACCTGAGATCGTCTGCATCTGCGGCTCCATCCGGTTCGCGGACGAGATGCGTGCGGCGAACGGTGAGCTGACCCTCGCCGGTGTAATCGTCGTCGCGCCAGGCGAAGCAGGCGAGTCGATCACCAGCGAGCAGAAGGCGGCGCTGGACGCCCTTCACCGGCGCAAGATCGACCTGGCTGACCGGGTTCTGGTCGTCAACCCCGGCGGGTACATCGGCGAGTCGACGAGCCGGGAGATCGCGTATGCCCAGGCCACCGGCAAACCGGTCTCGTTCACCGATGCTGTGCTCTCCGCTTAGAAGAACGCCAGGCGTTTGCGGTTCTGGCCGTTGATCGTCGTGAAGTCGCCGCCGGCGGCGATTCTGCTCTGGGGGCGGTCCACTGCCAGGGCGCGGACGCCGATCACCCCGTTCGCCTGCGGGGCCCACGGGGTCAGGCCGCCCCGGCTGTCGATCGCCGCGAGTTTGACCCGGCTCACCGCGCCGTCCGTGCAGGCGCCCTGGTTGCCGTTGCGGTTGGTGAGGCAGGCCCGGTCGAAGTGGCCGCCCACGTAGACGATGCCGCCCAGCGTCGCGACCGCCACGGTGTCGCCGTCGAAGGTACGGGTCCAGCGGACCGTGCCGCCGGCCGAGTATGCGAGCACCTTCCCGCCCTGCCCGCCGGTGGCCGCGTAGACGCCGTTCGCGTCGGTGGCCAGCGCGTTGACCTGGGCCGGCGCGTTGGGCCGGAAGGCGCTGAACACGCCGCCGCTGGTGGCCGAGAGCGCGGCGATCCGCAGCGTCCCGGTCACCCCGTTGATCTTGTGGAAGGCGCCGCCGGCGTAGAGCCGGGAGCCGGCCAGTGTCAGGGCGTGGACGGCGTCGTCGGCGCCGGCCCGCCAGCCGCGGTCGAGGCCGCCGCCGGTCAGCGAGAACGCCGCCAGGTTGGACCGGGTGACGCCGTCGATCGAGGTGAAGCTGCCGCCCACGTACAGGCGGCCGTTTCCGGCTGCGAGGGCGTACGGCGCGCCGGCCACTGAGTGCGAGAACGTGCCCACGTCGCCCGAGGTCGCGTCGATCCGGGCCAGTGCGTCGCGCCGCCAGCCGGAGACCCGGTGGAAGTCGCCGCCGGCGTACACCGAGGTGCCGATGACCGCCAGGGCCCGGACGGTGGCGTCGGCGGCCGGTGACCAGTTCAGCAGGGCGCCGGAGGACGCGTCGAACGCCGCCAGCCGTTGCCGGTCGTAGGTGCGTCCGCCCCAGCCGACGCTGGTGAAAGAGCCGCCGACGTAGACGGTGCTGCCGCGGTAAGCGACCGCGTACACGGAGCCGTTGAACAGCGGGGCCTTGCCGGGGCTGGCGCTGACCGCTCGTACCGGGGCCGCCCCGGAGGCGATGACGACGGCGGCAGCCGCGCCGACGGTCAGCAGACGACGGGAGGTGGTACGCAGCGAACTACGTACGAACTGGAAGAAACGCACACAGGCTTAACCGTCGCGGCTGGGCGAAAGTCGCGCCGCCGCGCCGTCGTGCTGCGCGCCACGCGGGGCCAGGTCGGCCAGCTGGAGCTTTTCGCCGGTGACGAGCTCGTCCTGGGCCGCCGGCCGGGTGCGCAGTCCGAGCATCGCCAGCCACTCGACGAGCTGCCGGTGCACGGCGTCGGGGCCGATCAGGTCGCCCTGGGTGATCTGCCACTCGGCCGGGTGCACCAGCATCGCCTCGGTCTGCCAGCCGCCCAGCCCGCCGTGCGAGCCGACGAGCTCCTCGAAGGCCGCCACCTCGTCGGTGACCGGGTCGACCGAGCTGATCAGCACCAGGTCACCGATGTGCTCGGCCTCCTGGTGCCGCAGCAGGTCGGCCCGGGCGTGCGGCCCGTACGGCAGCAGCGGGTCGACGCCCTCCACCGTGCCGTCGACGAGCCGGTGACTGCCCGCGGCCCCGACGGCCACCGGCCCGCCGTCGTCCACGATCACCAGGCCGACCCCCGGATGCCCGGCCAGCCCGGGGATGAGCTGCGGATACTCCTGGTCGATGACGGTCCGGTCGACCCGCCGCGGGAACCGGGTCAGGTAGATCAGCGCCAGGTTGCCGGACGAGACGACGAGCAGCGGCGCGATCGGCGACGGCGGGAAGCCGGGCTCCGCGGTGGCCTCGGACTCGGCCGGGGTCGAGGGGGCGTCGGCCGGGCACGCGGAGAAGCGTGCGACCGCCTGCTCCAACGTCTCCCCGTGCCGCTGGCGGAAGGTGGCGCCCTGGCTCTGGCCGTGGTCGGAGAGCACGACGATCTGATACTTGCGGGCCGCCTCAAGCTCCAGGCGTTCGATGACGCCGAGCATCCGGTCCAGGCTCTCCAGCTGCCGCATCGACTCGGGGCGGGCCGGGCCGGCGTGGTGGGCCACCTCGTCGTAGTCGACCAGGTCGCAGTAGACGGCCGGGGCACCGCGGGCCATCTGCTCGGCGATCAGCGACACGTTGACGTCGCGCAGCAGCATCGAGGCGGGCCGCAGCGCCAGGAACGCGCCGGAGCGGCTCACCCGGGGCTGCAGGTTGCGGCGGCGCTGGAGCCGGGCCTGGTGCAGCTCGGTGAAGACCTCGCCGACGCCGAGCACCAGCGCCCGGGTGAAGCCGAACGGGCTGGCCATGAAGGCGGCCCAGCCCCGGGCCGAGCGGCCGGGCAGCGCGGCGTGGCTGACGGTGAGCAGGCTGATCGCGGCGTCGCCGGAGAACGCGTTGCCGATGCTCACGCCGCCGTCGCGGAGCAGCCCCCGGCCGTCGGAGAGCCGCGGTTCGATCATCGCCGCGTCGCGGGGGCGGTTCGACACCATCAGCCGGCCGGTCGCCTTCTCGTACCAGCGGAAGGCCGGGATCTGCCGGGAGGCGCCGTGCAGGATGCCGGCCTGCGCGGCGGGCGTGGTGGACGGCAGGCCGGTGTGCCAGCCGCGCATGGCGTGGGTGCCGCTGCGCAGCCAGCGCCCGATGGTGGGCAGGTTGCCGGCGCGTACGGCCCAGCGCAGCACCGGCTCGCTCACCCCGTCGAGCTGCACCATCAGCAGGCCGGGCTCGGTGCCCTGCTGCGGCCGGCGCAGGGTGAGCAGCCGGCCGCCGCCCTGCCGGGCCTGGCGCCGCCGGATGCCACGCATGAGCCGGCGGGCCTCCTTGACGAACGTGTCCTCGGTGCCGCTGTCGGCCATCCAGTCCAGGATCGCCGCGCAGACCACCGCCAGCAGCGCCGCGACGCCCACCGTGGGCCAGCCGCTGAGCCGCTTGGACGGGTCCAGCTCCAGGGCCACCGCCATCACGATGACCTGGGCGGTGACGCCGAGCAGCATGGCTCCCCAGCCGCCCAGCGCGACGACGCCGGCGAGCAGCAGCGGGCGTAGCACCGCGCCGACCGCGGCGACCAGCAGCACCAGGCCGAGGGTGTCGACCACGTCCGTGCTGCGGACCCCGGGCATCAGCCACAGGGTGAAGGTGAGCACGACGAAGGTGGTGAGCGCGCTGCGGAAGACGGCCCGGGCGCGGTTGATGACCCGGGGCCAGGCGAACAGGGCACGCAGTTCCGCCCGGCGGTTCCGGGCACCGGGAACCGGCACGGGATCCCGTGGGCTGCCCCCTGCGCTTACGGCCACCCGAAAACGATCGCACAACGCGTGCGGCTGCGGTTCCCCGCGTAGCGAACGCCACTCGCGCGCCGGGCGGAACCGGTCACCCGGTCGGCCCGTCGTACCGGACAGCGTCGACTTCCGTGGAGGACTCTGTGCGCGTCAAGACGGTTCTGCCCATCATGCTGCTGCTCGCCCTCACCGGCGGGTGTGCCGGCCAGCAGGCCGGCGGCGCGCCGGAGCCGGCCGCCACCACCTGGACCCCGCCGGCCAAGTACGGCTTCGTCCTCGACTCCCGGTGCGGCGAGCGGGCGCTCATCGGCCGGTTCCGGGTGACGGTGCAGGACGACAAGGTGGTCCGCACCGAAGGCCTCGACGACAGCGCGCGGCGGGCGCTCATGCTGCGCCTCGCCGATCTGGTCCCGACGCTGCGGCAGCTGGAGGCCGAGGCGGAGACAGCGCGGCGGGACGGCGCCGACGTGGTGGAGGTCGAGCGGGATAGCACTGATGCCCATCCCACCCGGATCAAGATCGACACGTCGCGTGACGCCGTGGACGACGAGGCCTGCTACACGATCGAGGAGTACACGATCGGGTTAACGGGCGGCCCGTCGCCGTCGCCGTCGCGATAGGTTCGGGGCTCGGCGAGGGACTGGGGAGGCCCGCATGCGGGTCGTACCCGTCGTCCTGGCGGCAGCACTGCTGCTGACCGGTGCCTGCGACTCATCTGCGCCGGAGAAGCCGGCCCCCGCGCCGGCCCCGGCCGGGCAGCGCGTCGTCGGCTACTTCACCGACTGGGGCGTCTACGGCCGCAACTTCCAGGTCCGCAACGTCGAGGCGAGCGGTGCGGCCGCCGGGCTCACCCATCTGGTGTACGCGTTCGGCAAAGTCACCGACGGCGGCTGCCGCACCAGCGACAAGTGGGCCGACTACGAGAAGCCGATCGCGGCGCCGGACAGCGTCGACGGTGTGGCCGACACTCCGGGCCACGGCCTACGCGGCAACTTCGGCCAGCTCCGCAAGCTCAAGGCCCGCCATCCCGGGCTCCGGGTGATCTGGTCGTTCGGCGGCTGGACCGGCTCGAAGGGCTTCACCGAGGCGGCCGGTGATCCCCGCGCGTTCGCCGAGTCCTGCCGTGCGCTGCTGACGGACTCACGCTGGGCGGATGTCTTCGACGGCATCGACATCGACTGGGAATACCCGAACGCCTGCGGGCTGGTCTGCGACAAGAGCGGGCCGGCGGCGCTGGCCGGGCTGATCGGGGCCCTGCGCGCCGAGCTGGGTCCGAAGGCGCTGGTCACCGCGGCGGTGCCGGGTGACCCGGGCAAGCTGGCGGCCACCGACTACGCCACGGCGGCGCGCGATGCCGACTGGCTCAGCGCCATGACCTACGACTTCTTCGGCACCGGTGGTGGGCCGGGACCGACGGCGCCGCATTCGCCGCTCACCGCGTACCCGGGCATCCCGCGCGCCACCGCGACCACCGACGCCGCGATCAGCAAGCTGATCTCGCTGGGCATCCCGGCGCCGAAGGTGCTGCTGGGCGTGGGTTTCTACGGCCGCGGGTGGGCCGGGGTCAGCGCCGCGGCGCCGGGCGGCCGGGCGACCGGCCCGGCGCCGGGCAGCACCGAGAAGGGCATCGAGGACTACGCGGTGCTGCGCCGGATCTGCCCGCCGACCGGCACGGCCGGCGGGACGGCCTACGCGCTCTGCCGCGGCCAGTGGTGGAGCTACGACACCCCGGAGACCATCAGGACCAAGATGGCGTACGCGCGCAGCCGCGGTCTCGGTGGCGCGTTCGCCTGGGAACTCTCCGGCGACACCACGGATGCCCAGCTGGTCGGCGCGATGGCTGCCGGCCTGCGGGACAGCTAGCCGATCCGCACCCAGACGTCGTCCAGCGTGCCCTGGAACTGGTCGTTGTCGGAGTAGGCGCCCTTGCCGCCGATGCTGAGCGGGCGGTCGTTGGCCACCGACAGCCCGGCCGCGATCGCCCGGTTGCCCCGGACCGCACCGTCCACGAGCACGGTCAGCGCGGTCGCCGTACGCCGGCACTCCACCGCGTGCCACGTGCCGTCGGCGACCGAGACCGTGCTGGTCACGAGCTTGATGCCGGGGCGGGCGCCGACCAGCACACAGCTCGCCCGGCCGGCGGCCCCGTCCACCTGCAACTTGTACTGGCTGCTGGTGGCCGAGTAGCCCTTCTGCACGACGTTCTGGCCCTTGCTGGTCTGGCTGCGCGAGAGCAGCACCCTGGCGCCGTACGAGATGGGTCTCGTGCCCGGGTTGAGGTTCGACGCGCTGGGGCTCTGCAGTGCGGCGTGCGGGCACCGCTTCTTGCCGGTGCACTTGCCCGGGAAGCGCAGCGCGTGGCCCTGGCCGCGCCGGACCATGCTCACGGTGCCACCGTTGCCGGTGATCAACCTGAGCGTGTGGCCGTTGCCGGATTCGTCGGTGATCGAGGTGGCCCGGCCGCCGTCGAAGCCGTACCGCGCGACCAGGGTCCCCCCGGTGGCCGCCCTGCTCACCCTCGCGGCGTCCGCCGCGGTACGGGCCGCCGCCACGGTGGCGGAGGGCGTGCCGACCTGCTCGTGGGCCGAGGCCGCGTCCGGCACGGAGCCGGCGAGCAGGCCGGCGAGAACCGCGGGGACGACAAGAGAACGAGATCGCATGTCCGAATTATTACTTGTGAACCATTTGGTGGGTCGGTCAACCGCCTACGACGGTCGGCCGATCATGGTGACTTTTCGGACTAATTACGGCCCGTAACCACGGACCGCCCCGGCCGCGAGCGGCCGGGGCGGATCCTGGGCCTGGTCCGGCCGGACGGTCTTCAGCCGACGTGGACTGCGGTCTCGCCGGTCGGCAGGTCTTCCTTGCCGACCTTGATGAACACCGCGGTGATGATGCCGGCGAGCAGGATCAGCCCGGCCGCCCAGGTGAACGCGTCGGCGTAACCGTCCACCTGCGCCTCCAGCTGCACCCGCTGCGAAGGCGGCTGCCCGGCGGTGAGGTGACTCGCGATGTACGCCGTGATGGCGCTGGTGGCGATCGTGTTCAGCAGGGCGGTGCCGAGCGAGCCGCCGACCTGCTGGGTGGCGTTCAGCGCCGCGCTGGCCGCACCGGCGTCGTGATCGGGCACGCCGACCAGCGCCAGGCTGGACAGCGGCACGAACGTGAAGCCCAGGCCCAGGCCGAGCAGCAGCTGCGCCGGCATCAGGTGGGCCCAGAAGGACGTGTCCAGGTCGATGAAGCGCAGCGAGATCATGCCGGCGGCGGCGAGCACCGGGCCGATCAGCATCAGGATCTTCGGGCCGATCCGGGGCAGCAGGTTCGACGCCACGGTGGCCGAGATCAGCACGCCGACCGTGGTCGGCAGCGAGGCGAAGCCCGCCTCCAGCGGGGTGTAGCCGAGCACGTTCTGCAGGAACAGCGTCAGGAACAGGAACGCGCCGAACAGGCCCGCGCCGACCAGCATCGAGGTCAGATAGGCGCCACCGCGGTTGCGGTCGAGCACGATGCGCAGCGGGAGCAGCGGGTTCCGGCTGGACCGCTCGATCAGCACGAAGATCACCAGCAGCAGCAGACCGGCGCCGAGGAACGCCCACGTGGTGCCGGAGTCCCAGCCCTTGTCCGGCTTGGCCGCCTGGGTGAAGCCGTAGACCAGCGAGGTCAGGCCCAGCGTGACGACGATCGCGCCGGGCACGTCGTACGAGGTGTCACCGTCGGACTTGCTCTCCGGCACCAGCGGGATCGCCAGGAACAGGGCGAGCAGGGCGATCGGGATGTTGACCAGCAAGCACCAGCGCCAGCTCGCGTACTCGGTCAGCACGCCGCCGAGCAGCAGGCCGACCGCCGAGCCACCACCGGCGATGGCGCCGTAGACCGCGAAGGCCTTGGCCCGCTCCCGGGCCTCGGTGAACAGCACAGTGAGCAGCGCCAGCGAGGCCGGGGCGAGCAGCGCGCCGAAAGCGCCTTGCAGGGCCCGGGCGCCGAACAGCAGCGGACCGGTGGTGGCGAGCCCGCCGATCGCGGACGCGACCGCGAAGCCGACGGCGCCGACCATGAACGTGCGCTTGCGGCCCCAGTAGTCGGCGATCCGGCCCCCGAGCAGCAGCAGGCCGCCGAAGGCCAGCGTGTACGCCGTGATGACCCACTGCTGGTCGGCCACGGTGATACCCAGGTCGAGCCGGGCGCTGGGCAGGGCGATGTTCACGATGGTGGCGTCGAGCACGACCATGAGCTGGGAGATGGCGATCACGCCGAGGGCGGCCCAGCGCCGGGGATGCAGCTGGGGAGCGTGCTCCGGCCGCACTTCTGACGCTTCTGCGGCAGCGGACATCAGTCGTTCCTCTCGATATGCGGAGCCGGCCAGGACGCCGTCCCGGACCGGCCCACGCACCGAAGACTACTGAGATCCACTCCCGTGACCGGCCGCTGAGCTGGGAAGTGAGACGCGGCTCGCACCCTGCTCAGGAGGGTGTCGGCTCCGCGGTGACCCCGGTGTCCGGCATCGCCTGCGGGAACGCGCTGTCCAAGGGCACCGCCCCGGCCGCCACGAGTCCGAGCTGGACACCCTGCTTGGGGAGAACCGCGTCGAGCAGCCAGTCCGCGGCCACGCGCACCCTGTTTCCCGGCATCGACAGCAGGTGGTAGCCCCGGGTGACGACCTTGGCGGGGAAACCGGACAGCGGCACACCGAGCGGGTTGGCCGCCGAGTCCAGCCCACCGAGGTCCACCACGAAGCCGAGGTCGTGATGCTTGTACGCGCGCCGCCGGCCCCGCCCGTACGAGGCGGCGATGTTCTTCGCGACCGTGGTGCCCTGCCGGGTGGCGTGCTGGGCGGTCATCCCGGTGATCTCCCCCGGCCGGGTCAGGTCGGGCACCGCCGCGGCGTCCCCGCAGGCGTAGACCTCCGGATGCCCCGGCACGTTGAGGAACTCGTCGACCACCAGCCGGCCGTGCGCGGTCGGCAGGCCGATGTCGGCGACCAGCGGGTCCGGGCGTACGCCGACACACCAGATCAGCGAGCAGGTCGGGACGAAGGAGCCGTCGCTGAGCCGTACGCCGTGCTCGGTCGCCTGCTGGACCGAGCTCTTGAGCAGCACCTCGACGCCACGCTCGCGCAGCACCCGGTCCGCCGCGGTGGCCAGGCGGGTGTCGAGGCTGGGCAGCACCCGCTCGGCCGTGTCGATCAACAGCCAGCGCGGCCGGCCCCGGAGGTTGTCGCGGTGCTTGGTCAGCGCCTCGGTGAAAAGCACGCCCTGGGCCGCCACCTCCGTACCGGTGTAGCCGGCGCCGACCACGACGAAGGTGGACCGGGCCGCCCGCTCGGCCTCGTCCGTGCTGGTGTCGGCCATCTCGATCTGCCGGGTGATGTGGTCGCGCAGATACAGCGCCTCCGGGATGCCGCGGAAGCCGTGCGCGTACTCGGTGACGCCGGGCACCGGGAGCAGCTTGTTGACGCTGCCGGCGGCGATGACCAGCCGGTGGTAGCCGACACTGCCCTTGCCGCCCTCGGGGTCGGCGTAGGAGACCGTGCGCGCGTCGAAGTCGAAGCCGTCCACCTCGCCGAGGACGACCTTGACGCCGGGCAGGGTCGCGGCCAGCGAGACGGAGACCCGCCGCGGCTCCAGGATCCCGGCGGCCACCTCGGGCAGCAGCGGCAGGTAGAGGAAGTAGTCGGTGGGGTTGATGATGACGATCTCAGCGGCGCCGCGGGAGAGCTTGGACAGCGTGCGGGCGGCCTGGAAACCGGCGAAGCCGGCTCCCACGATGACGATCCTGGGTCGAGCCATGACGAGTCCTTCCGTGGGGACCGGTACCGGGTCCACGCTAGGCGACAGCTGTCGACCGCCACGGGGCGACGGTGGTGCGACCGGCGTGGCGCAGCATCGCCCTGACCACCAGCGGGTGCACCAGCCGTACGACAGCGAGGTAGGCACGGCCGGCGCGGGAGCGGGTCGCGGCCAGGGTGGCCACGGTGATCGTCGTGCCGTCGGTATCCGGCTCGACCAGAACTCCCGCTCGGAAGTTCAGGTGGCCGGCGTCGGTGCCGAGCAGGGCCTCGCGCTCGTTGCGGGTGATGGTGTCGAAGGCCGAGGCGTCACCCTGCTCGATGCCGAGCGGGGCGACCAGCCGGTTGCGCAGGTGCAGCAGCGCGACCACGATCCGGGGCGGGTTGCGGAAGACCGCGTCCGCCCAGTCCTGCGGGTCGGTGGTGGTGCCGGGTGGCACCCGCAGCGCGAAGGCGTCGGCCAGATCGGGACGGTCGACCGAGCCATGCAGCAGGGTCGCGGCGGCCGGAACCGGCACGCCGTGGACCCGGGTGCTCTCCATGCTGACGGCGAGCCGGGCCCGCCACGGGTAGCGCACCGGGTGGACGACCGTGCCGGTCACGGCGCGTTCCGCGTTGTCGAGCAGGTGCTCGATGACGGTGTCGTGGCAGACCCGGACCAGAGTCGGCCAGAGCAGGCGCATGCGGCCGACCGGCCGGGAGCTCAGTCGGTGCCGCAGCACGCAGGCGTGCGGGCCGCGCTCCTCCACCTCCAGGGTGTGGGCGCCGATCAGGCCGGTCCGCGGGTGGAAGGTGAGCTCGACCCGCCGGCCCGGCTCATAGCCGGTGACACGGTAGCGGATGGGACCGTGCCCACCGTCGGCGCCGACGGCGAGCGGCCGGTCGAACCGCACCGGGACCCAGGCCGGTACGGGCCAGAGCGGGTCGTCGGCAGCGCCGATCCGGTCCAGCAGCCGACCCACCTCGGCCGCTCCGACCGGAAGTTCCCGTTCGTGGATGTTGTGCACCAGGGCCGCCATCGTCGCCTCCATACGGGACCGTATGTTTTCCGTACGCTACCGTACAGTGGTGAGTGAGCGACGCGTCAAGGGCAGTGGCGGGAAGCGGACAGCACCCCGGCTGACCGCCGACGACTGGACCTCGGCGGCACTGGAAGCGATGGCCGGCGGTGGCCTCGCGGCGGTCGCGGTCGAGCCCCTCGCGGCCCGGCTCGGCGCCACCAAAGGCAGCTTCTACTGGCACTTCGCCAACCGGGACGCGTTGATCGAGGCGGCCGTGCTGCGGTGGGAGCGGGATCACACCGAGGCCGTCATCGGCCTTGTCGACGCCGAGCCCGACCCGCTGGCCCGGCTCCGGCTGCTCATCGGCCTCGTCCTGAACTCCACCGTGCGGCCGGAGGACAGTTCCATCGAGCTGGCGATGCTGGCCACGGCCGATCACCCGCACGTCGCCCCGGTGCTCGCCCGGGTCACCGAGCGGCGGGTGGCGTACACCGCGGGTCTGTTCGCCGCGCTCGGCTGGCCGGCCGCGGAGGCCCGGCGCCGGGGACTGCTGGCGGTCACCGCGTACCTGGGTTACGCGCAGATGGCGCACGTCGCGTCCGGGTCGCTGCCCACCGCCGAGGCGGACCGGCACCGCTACGTCGACCAGGTCATCCACCTGCTCACCGCCGACCGTGTGATCGCCTGACCAACGGACGGTCCCGCTGGGTAGAGACGCTGCCACTTCGGGTAAGGGCACCTCATGGCCCTGCCGATCGAGGACTACGCGATCATCGCCGACACCCAGACCGCCGCGCTGGTCGGCCGCAACGGCTCGATCGACTGGCTGTGCGTGCCCCGGTTCGACTCCGGTGCCATCTTCGCCGCGCTGCTGGGCAGCGAGGAGAACGGGCACTGGACGATCGCCCCGGCCGGCGAGATCCGCTCGGTGCGGCGCCGCTACCGCAGCGAGACGCTGGTGCTGGAGACCGAGTTCGAGACCGACGAGGGTGTGGTCCGGCTCGTCGACTTCATGCCGCCGCGCGGCGAGGCGCCGGACGTCATCCGCATCGTCGAGGGGGTTCGCGGGCGGGTGCCGATGACCATGCAGTTGCGGCTGCGCTTCGACTACGGGCACGTGGTGCCCTGGGTCTACCGGGAGCAGGGTGACCTGGTCGCGGTGGCCGGGCCGGACGCGGTCTGGCTGCGTACGCCGGTCGAGACCCACGGTGAGAACCTGGCCACCCGCGCCGACTTCACCGTGGCGGCCGGTGACCGTACCCCGTTCGTGCTGACCTGGCGGCCCTCGCACCTGCCGCCGCCCGACCCGGTCGACCCGGTCGAGGAGCTCGGCGCCACCGAGGGTTACTGGCGCGGCTGGGTCTCCGCCTGCACCTACGAGGGCGAGTGGCGCGACGCGGTGGTCCGCTCCCTGCTCACCCTCAAGGCGCTGACCTACGCGCCGACCGGCGGCATCGTCGCCGCCGCGACCACCTCGCTGCCCGAGAAGCTCGGCGGTGTCCGCAACTGGGACTACCGCTTCTGCTGGCTGCGCGACGCGACCATCACCCTGCAGTCGCTGCTCTACTCCGGCTTCCAGAGCGAGGCCAAGGCCTGGCGCAAATGGCTGCTGCGGGCGATCGCCGGCGACCCGGCCGAGCTCCAGATCATGTACGGCGTGGCCGGCGAGCGCCGCCTCGACGAGTACCGCGCGGACTGGCTGACCGGCTACGACGGCAACCCGGTGCGGATCGGCAACGCGGCCGCCGAGCAGTTCCAGCTCGACGTGTACGGCGAGGTCATGGACGCGCTGCACCAGGGCCGGCGGGCCGGGCTCAAGGCCGACGACCCGGCCTGGGGACTCCAGGTCAAGCTGATGGATTTCGTACGGCAGCACTGGACCGAGCCGGACGAGGGCATCTGGGAGGTGCGCGGCGGCCCCAAGCAGTTCGTGCACTCCAAGCTGATGGCCTGGGTGGCCGCCGACCGCGCGGTGAAGGCGGTCGAGGAGTTCGACCTGGCCGGTCCGGTGGACGAGTGGACCGAGCTGCGCGAAGCCATCCGCGCCGAGATCCTGGAGAAGGGATACGACCGCGAGCGCCGCACGTTCACCCAGTTCTACGGCTCCGAGGAGCTGGATGCCGCCCTGCTCATGGTTCCGCTGGTCGGCTTCCTGCCGCCGGACGACGAGCGGGTCGCCGGCACGGTCGCGGCGATCGAGGAGCACCTGCTCAAGGACGGCTTCGTGCAGCGTTACACCCAGCACCCGGACACCGATGTGGACGGTCTCCCGCCCGGCGAGGGCGCGTTCCTGGCCTGCACGTTCTGGCTCGCCGACAACTACGCGCTGATGGGCCGGCACGACGAGGCGCGCGAGGTCTTCGAGCGGTTGCTCGCCCTGCGCAACGACGTCGGGCTGCTCTCCGAGGAGTACGACACCGAGGCCGGCCGGCTGGTCGGCAACTTCCCGCAGGCCTTCAGCCACGTGCCGCTGATCGACACCGCACGGACCCTCACGGACGCGGTCGCGGCCACCGAGGCCCGCGCCCGCGAGGGTCGCCGGTAGGACTACTCCTCGCCGCCGCCGTCGTCCTCGAAGACCTCTTCGATGACTTCGCCGGCCAAGTAGCCGGCGGCCATGCCACCCGCGACACCGGCCACCATGCCGCCCATCCCGGAGCCGTGACCGCGACCGTGGCCGCCGTGACCGTGGCCGCCGCCGTACGCGGGAACGCCGTAGCTCTGGTGCTGAGTGACAGCCTCGCGGACCCAGCCGTCGACGACCTGCACCCAGTCGGCGGTGTCCGCGTCGGAGTGCGGGACGGTGTAGCGGCCGTACGCGTCGTGCCCGCCGCTGAACATGCCGCCGCGCTTGTCGAACTCCAGCACCACCTCGACGGTGTGCGGGTTGGTCACGAAGGTGAGCTCGACCTCGTTGATGCCGTGCGCGTACTGGGCCGGCGGGTAGTACTCGATCTCCTGGTAGAACGGCAGGCTCTGCTGCACGCCGGCGATCCGGCCGTACTCCAGGTCGGCGTGCTTGAACTGGAAGCCGAGCCGGGCGAACGCGTCCAGGATGCGCTCCTGCAGCGGCAGCGGGTGCACGGCGATCGGGTCCAGGTCACCCTTGTCGACGGCCCGGGCGATGGCCACCTCGGTGCGTACGCCCATCGTCATGCCGCGCAGGTGCTGGCCGTAGACGGCGGTGATCGGCGTCTCCCACGGCAGCACGAGCTGGAACGGCAGCGACAGCTCCTGCTTCTCGGCCAGGCGCAGCGGCCCGCTCACCCCGAGGCGGTGGAACTCGCCGGTGGCGCCGTACTCGCCCTGGCCGCCCTCGACCTCGACCCGGGTGACCAGTCCCAGGGTGATGTGCTCGATCTCGACGTCATGGCTGCCACCGACCAGGTTGACCGTGCCGGTGAGCGTGCCACCGGGACGCCCGGACGGCTCGGCCAGCACGGTGTCGACACTCGGCCCGCCCACACCGAAGGCACCCAGCATTTTCTTGAAGCCCACGAACACCCCTTATCCACCGACTGACAGGTCGGGCAGAAGCTAACAAGTCAGGCTGAATGCTTGCTGAGACGGCGATACCACCGGAACTCGCTGACCGTTCGTACCAGGACGAAATCAGCCGAACGTACTGTCACCCGTAGATCCACATTCGCGCGTCTTCCTCACGTACGCGCGTGAGCCGGTGCTGGTGGTAACGGGGGGCATCGGCTGGCGCGGCCATCGAGGCACAGCGCGGAGAAACCGGGTTCGGAGACGAGAAGTGAGCACTGACGCGGCGATTGACCGCCCGCTGTACGCTCACGACTCCTTCCGGACGCCGATCGGACAGCTGGGGATGGACGACGCTCGCGACTGTGCCTATGCGGATTTCGTTCGTGAGCGGTCCCATGCCCTGCTGCGCTCGGCCTTCCTGTTGACCGGCGACCAGCACCTCGCCGAGGACCTCGTGCAGGAGGCGCTGGCCCGCACCCACCGCGCCTGGTCCCGGCTGGAGAAGCCGAGCAATGCCGAGGCGTACGCCCGCAAGGTCATGTATCACGCCCAGGTCTCCCTATGGCGGCGGCCGAAGGTCGCCGAGTCCCTGCCCGGCGACGACCTGGAACGCCACGGCGGCAGCACCGACGACCCCGCCGAGGCCGCCGTCCGCCGGGTCACCCTGCAACGGGCGCTGCTCTCGTTGAGCCCGAAACAGCGCGCGGTGATCGTGCTGCGCTACTTCGAGGACCACACCGAGGTCGAGGCGGCGCAGATGCTCGGCGTCTCGGTCAGCACGGTCAAGACCCAGTGCGGCCGCGCGCTGGACAAGCTCCGCACGCTGGTGCCCGACCTGCGGGTCCTGGCCGACGTGCACGAGGCCGGCCGATGACCGGGCCCGATCCGTTGCGCGACGAGCTGCGCGAGCTGGCCGACGCCGTCGCGCCCGCCGACCTGTACGAGCGCTCGCTGGCCCGCTCGCGCCGGCTGGGCCGCCGGGAGGCCGCGGTGGGCACGACGGCCGCGGTGGTCGCCCTGGCGTTGCTGGGCAGCGGCCTGTGGCAGCTGCCCCGCTCCGGTCCGCAGCCGGTGGCGCCGGTGGCCGGTCCGCCGCTCGCGCCCTCGGCCTCGGCCCCGGCCGCCAATGAGGACCGCAGCACCGCAGCGGGCAGCCAGGCGGCGGCACCCCCGCGCAAGAGCCGGACCGACCGGCCGCGGCCGGCCGCCACCACGAGCAGCCCGCGCTCGACGTCCATCGCCGACCTGCCGGGCCACATCTTCTACGCGGACAAGGGCGACGAGGGCCGCTTGGTCCGGCTGACCCCGGGGGACCAGCTGGAGACGGTGCTCTCGAAGCCGTACGCGACGGTCGGCGTCTCCCCCGACGGAGCCCGGGTGGCCTACGTGGCCGACGGCAGTCTCATGGTGGTGGACACCGGTGGCGGCGAGCCGCAGCAGGCGTACGCGGGGACAACCTCGGCGACCCAGGCCCCGGCATGGTCCCCGGACGGCGCCCAGCTGCTCATCGACGCCACCGAGCCGGCCGTGCTGGACGTGGCCACCGGCGCCCTGAACCCGCTGCCCAGCGGCCTCGACGGCCAGCATTTCCGCTGGTCCGGTGACGGCTCCACGCTGGTCTACGGCACCGCCGGCTGCGGGCTGAAGGTCGCGGAGACGAACGCGCAGTCCGGCACGCCCGTGCCCGAGAGCGGTGACACAGCCGGCCGCGCCGCTTGCCGCCCGGTCAGTGTCGACGCCACCGGGGACCTCGTGACCGTGCACCTCGAGCAGAACACCGCGGATCCGGCCGGGACGACGGACTCGGCCGCGGCGCCCGCCGACGCGGTGCTGGACACGGTGACCGGCGACATCGTCGACCTGCCGGTCTCCGGCCGGATCATCGGCGCCGTCTTCGACCCGGACGGCAACCTGCTGGTCCGCTCGTACCAGGACGGCAAGCGCAAGCTGTCCCTGTTCGCCCCGGACTTCACCCTGCTCCTGCGGGCCCGCGAGCCGGCCTATCTCCGGAGCCTCTCGCTGGTGGCCTACACCCGCTGAACGCCCTGCCGGCCGGCCCGGATGGTGCGACGATGAGCGGCGATGGCCGTTTCGCAGGAGACCGCATCCCCGGCCTGGTGGCGCCGCCCACCGGCCGTCGTGGCCGTCATCGTGCTCATTCTCGGCACCGAACTGGTGATCGGATGGTCGTCGCTGGCCGAGGCGGTGCACCAGCTGCGTACCCCGGCCTGGAACTGGGTCGCCGGCGCGGTCGTGGCCGAGATCGCCTCGATGGGCACCTACGCCCGGATGCAACAGGCCCTGCTGCGCGGCGCCGGCACCAGCGTCCCGGTACGCCGGCACGTGGCGCTGGCGTACGCGGCCCACTCGCTGAGCGCGACGCTGCCCGGCGGCCCGGTCTTCTCCACCGCCTTCAACTTCCGCACCCTGCGCCGCTACGGTGCCTCCTCCGCGGTCGCCTCCTGGTGCATCGCGCTCAGCGGCGTGCTGTCGGCGGGGGCCCTGGTCGTGATCGGCGCCGTCTTCGGCATCCTGACCCGCAGCACCGGCAGCTGGCGGACGTTGCTCTGCTACATGGGCGGCGCGCTGGCCGTCGCGTTCCTGGTGCGCCTGGTCGCCCAGCACCCGGAGTGGCTGATCGGCCCGGCCCGCCGGCTGCTCAGCGGCGTCAACAAGGTGCGCCGCCGGCCCGGGGACTCCGGGCAAGCGCGGCTGGTGAACTTCGTCGACCAGCTGCGCTCGGTGCGGGTCCGCCCGGCCGACCTCACCCTCGCGGTGGTGCTGGCCGTGGCGAACTGGCTGCTGGACGCGCTGTGCCTGTGGATGTGCTGCATCGCGGTCGGTGCCACCGGCATCCATCCGGCGCAGCTGGTGATCGCGTACTGCGCCGGGATGGCCGCGGCCAGCGTGCCGATCGTGCCCGGCGGGCTCGGCGTGGTCGACGGCGCGCTGGTGCTGGGCCTGGTGGCGGGCGGGCTGACCAGCGCCTCCGCGGTGGCCGCGGTGGTGCTCTACCGGCTGATCAGCTTCGGCTTCATCATCGGTACGGGCTGGCTGGTCTGGCTGATCATGCGGGCTAGGGCAGGTACTCCTCGGGGCGTACCGGCGTAGCCGCCGCACCCCCGCGCTTGCCGAAAAGCTTCCAGCCCCGCTTCTTCTTCTCCGGCGCCCGGACGTTCTCGCCGTTGAGCACCGCGAGCCGGTGCTGGGCGACCGGGTTCTCCGGCTCCAGCTTCAGCGAGATCAGGAACGCCTGGCGGGCCTGGTCGGCGTGCCCGAGCGCGTCCAGCGTCACGCCGTGGGTGAAGTAGTAGTGCGCCTCGTCGGGGGCCAGCCCGATGGCCGTGCGGGCGGCCTGCTCGGCGTCGGCGTACTGCCGGTCGGCGGCCAGCAGCGACCAGGCGACCCGGTCGTGCCACAGCGGGTTCTTCGGCTCGACGATGACGGCCCGGTAGGCCATCGTCACCGCCTCCTCGTGCCGGCCGAGCAGCGTGAGCGCGCGGCTGGCGATGGCCAACGGCCGGGGATCCTCCGGGACCAGCGCGATCGCCCGGTTCGCCGCGTCCAGGGCCTTGTCCACCTCGTCCAGCACTAGCCGGATGCGGGCCAGCAGTATCCAGCCGGCGGCGGACTGCGGGTCGGCGGCCAGCACCGGCTCGAGATGCGCCGCCGCGGCCGCCGGGTCCACCCGCTCGAAGAGGGCGGCGGCCCGCGCGACCCCGATCTCCGTGGGCGTGCTCAGCCCGGGCGCGCCGGGCTGCTGCACCCGCGCCCGCGCCGCGTCCAGGTCGGTCATCGCCTTGCTCCGGAGTTAAAGCTCACACCGCCATCATCGGCACCGTCAGGGCCGTTCTGAGCGGTTTCCGGGAAACCCACCCAGCAGGAGCACCGCCGCCAGCACCAGGCAGGCCACCGCGGCCGCGGTCGCCTGACGCACCAGCAGCACGGTTCCGACCAGCACCATAACCAGCGCGGGGACCAGCATGGCCCGGTTGCCGGAACTGGCCCGGGCTTTTCGCGGGGCCGGCGCCTCCAGTCCGGCGAGCAGCTGCTTCGCCGCCGTGTGCCGCGGATCCAGCTCCAGCACCGCGAGCAGCGTGCGCCGCGCCTGGTTGCGCCGGCCGAGCCCGGCCTGCGCGGCGGCGAGGGTGAGCAGCCGGTCCGGGCTGCCCGGCTCGAGTGTGGCGGCGGTCCGGACGGCTTCCTCGGCGTCCGCGAACCGCCCGGCGCCGAGCAGCGCGCGGGCCAGCCGGTCGTAGCCGGCGGGCCGGCGGGGATCGGCGCGCACCGCCCGGCCGGCGAGGCGCACTGCCTCATCGTGCCGCCCGGCCGCGGTGAGATCGGCGCAGAGAGCGTCAGCAGCGGCGAGGTCAGCGCAGTGGGCGTCCGCGGTGGTGTCGTCCGCGGTGAGGTCGGGGCCGAGGGAGTCGGGGGCGGTGTCGTCGTGCGCGCCGAGCGGGGCGTCCGGGTCGGGGGTCACCCGCCTGACGTCGGCAGCCACCCTCCGGACCTGAGGTGGTCGTGCGGCTCGATGGCCGGCACCGACGCGTACGCCCGCACCGGGAACGTGCCGAACGCAGACACCCGGGGCGGTGCGGCCGTGAACCGGGCACCGGTCGGCGGCAGGTCCCCGAGCCCGGTGAGGTGCTCGACGATCGGGATGCCGGCGGCCAGCAGCAGCGTGTGCGCGGGTCGTTCGCCACTCGAGGTCATGGCGTCGATGTTCGCCGCGTCGATGCCGACCAGCGCCGCGCCGTGGTCGACCAGCCACTGCGCCCCGGCCTCGCCGAGGTGGGGCGCGTCGACGACGTACTCCGGGGTGGCCCAGTGGGCGTCACCGCCGGTGTGCAGCAGCACCGCCCGGCCCGCGACCTCCAGGCCCTCCAGCGCGTCGACGCCGACCGTCCGGACCCCGCTGCCCGCGGTGCGTACGACGACCGCGGGCAGGTCGGCCAGCCGTTCCAGGGGCAGGCCGGCCAGGTCGGTGCCGTCCGGGTAACGGTGGAACGGGCTGTCCAGGTAGGTGCCCGTGTTGCCGACCATGGTGATCAGGTCGATGGCGAACTCGGTGCCCGGCGCGTACACGTCGCGGGAGGCCTCGCGGGTCAGGTGCGGGGTGAACGCCGGGGCCGGCAGCCCGGGCAGGGTGACCAGGCCCTCGGCGATGACGTGACTGAGCTCGACCCAGCGCCGGGCGGGTTCCGCCGGGCCGGCCGGGGTGCCCAGGTGCGGCTCGGCGAAGATCCGGACGTTGCGCAGCTCGACCCGTTCCACGTCGCGCAGCCGGCACGCCGCCACGAACAGCGCGCCGATCTGCGCCTCGGTGGCGTCGGCGTGCGGCACGTCGACCTTGAAACTCTGCGCGTGCAGCCCCCCGCCGGTGCTGAACATGACGGTGGCGTCGAACTCGGCCCGGTACTGCAGCACCGCGTCTCCTCCTGCTGGTTGAGGCTAGGTGAGCTCGATGAGGGCTTCCACGAGCAGCCAGATGCCGAAGATAGCGAAGAGCGCCGCGGCGCCGTACTTGATGACCTTCTCCGGCAGGTGCCGGCCGAGCAGCCGGCCGACCAGGATGGCCAGCGCGTCGGCGGCGACCATGCCCAGCGTGGAGCCGAGCCAGGTGCCGAACCAGCCGTGCTGGGTGGCCAGCGTGATGGTGGCGAGCATCGTCTTGTCGCCCAGCTCGGCCAGGAAGAACGCGCCGCCGACGGCCAGGATCGCCGAGCCGGTCGAGCGCTCGGCCTTGGTCTTCTCCTCGTCGGTGAGCTTGTCGCCGCGCAGCGTCCACGCGCCGAACGCGAGGAAGGCGATGCCCGCGACCAGGGAGATCCAGCCGGTCGGCAGGGTGGCGCCGAGGCCGTAGCCGATGCCGACGGAGACGGCGTGCACCACGGCGGTGGCCACGGTGATGCCGATCAGCACCGGCACGGGTTTGAAGCGGGTGGCGAACGTGAGCGCCATGAGCTGCGATTTGTCGCCCAGCTCGGCGACGAAGATGACCGCGAAGCTGAGCGCTGTGGCGGCGAGGAACCCGTCCATGAGAACTCCCGGTGAGCGGCGGACCGGGGTTCGGGCGCAGGGCGACCTCGACCCGGCCGGCAGAATAACGCGGCCAAGTCGAAGGTCTCGCTCGCCTCAGAGATCCCAGAGTGCGGATCCGAGGCCGTCCGGCCGGGCTCTCGAACCGCAGAGCCAGTATGTCGACCAGAACGTTGGGAGCTACTCCCCTTCGCGGAACGAAGCCTACCGGGCCGGGCAGTGGATCTGACTAGGGTTGGCCTGTGAGCCTGGAAACAGCGGTGGACACGGTCGGTCTGGTCCTGCACCCCACCAAGCCGGTCGCCGATTCGGTGGCCACGCTGGCGGCCTGGGCGCGTACCCACCGGGGCCGGGTATTGGCCCGTACGGCCGACTCGGGCCGGGTGCCCGCGGACGTCGAGACCGTTCCGGACCAGGAGTTCCTCGAGCGGGTCGGTGGCCTGGTGGCGCTGGGCGGCGACGGCACGATGCTGGGCGCGATGCGGCTGGTGGTCGACCGGCCGGTGCCCGTGCTCGGCGTCAACCACGGCAACCTGGGTTTCCTGGTCGAGGTGACGCCTGCGACGCTGGGCGAGGCGCTGGAGCAGCTGCACCGCGGGGACTTCACGGTCGAGTCGTACGCCTGCCTGGTGGCCGACGCCGGCCCGGTCGCGCTGACCACCCGCTACGGCTTCAACGACGTGGTGCTGGCCCGGCTCGGGCGCACCGGCGCGGTCTCGGTGGACCTGACGGTCAACGGCCGGCAGTACGGCTACTACCGGTGTGACGGCGTGGTCGTCTCGACGCCGAACGGCTCGACGGCGTACAACTACGCGGCCGGCGGCCCGGTGCTGTCCCCCTCGGCCGCCGCCGTCGTGATCACCCCGGTCGCGCCGATGGCGGGCATCGGGCGGTCGGTGGTGCTCGGCGCGGGTGACCGGGTGGCGCTGACCGTGGCCGCCGACAGTGCGCCGGTCGCGGTGGACGTCGACGGTACGGCGGCCGGCGAGCTCACCGGCGGCGACGTCCTGTCGGCCGGGCTGCGGGAGAAGGCCGCCGAGGTGGTCCGCCTGTCCCCCGACCGGCACCAGAACCGCAGCCAGGTCAAGCTGAGCCTGCTGGACCTGCCGTTGCGCCGGGACCAGCTGCTGGAGCTGATCCCGGCCGAGCTGCGGCACAAGGTTGTGCCGGAGGACTAACGGATGAGCTTCTGCAGTTCCAGCCGGGTCTGCACGGCCGCGCTCTCGGTGCGCTCCGTCGTGGTCGCGGCCGGTGTCGGGTCCGGCGGCGCGATGGGCTTGCACTGCTTGTCCGACCGGTCCGCCTTGACCCGCCGGGGCAGGGCGCCCGTCGCGAGGTAGTCGGCCACCGCGTTGTCCACGCACCGGTTGCCGAAGAGTGAGCCCGCGTGGGTCGTGCCGCCGACGCCCTCGATCAGCGCCGAGCGCGGGAAGCGCTTGCGGACCTCGAGGCTGCCCGAGAACGGGGTGGCCGCGTCCAGGGTCTCGCTGATCAGCAGCAGCGGCGGGGCCTTGCTCCCGTCGACCGCGACCGGCTGGCCGGGCTCGCCGGCCCAGTCCCGGCAGGGCGCGTTGTACCAGGCGTTGCCCCAGGTCTCGAAGGGTGCGCGCCGGTGCACCCGCCAGTTGTCGGTCTGCCAGCGCTGCCAGGACGCCGGCCACCGTGCGTCGGTGCACTGCACCCCGAGGTAGATCGCGTAGCCGTTGTCGGAGCCGGGCTCCTGGGTGTTGTTGTCGTCGTAGAGCTTGCGCAGCTCCGCCGGGTCGTCGTCGTTGACCCAGCTCGCAAACGCCGACGCGACCGTCTCCCAGCCGAAGACGTAGTACCCGGCCTGGAGGAAGACGTCGGTCAGCTCGTCCGGGCCGAGGACGCCACCGGCCGGCTTGCGGGCCAGCTCGGCCTGCTCGGCGTAGAACAGCTTCTCGACCTTCTTGGCGCTCCGGCCGAGGTGGTAGACGTCGTCGTGGTCGGCCAGCCAGCGGAAGTAGATCTTGATGTTGCGGTCGAACGCGAGGTCCTGGTCGAGGTTGGCGTCGTACCAGACCCGGCCGGGGTCGACGTTGCCGTCGAGCACCATCCGGCGGACCCGGTCGGGGTGGCGGGTGGCGTACACCTGACCGAGGTACGTGCCGTACGAGAAGCCGTAGAAGTTGATCTGCTCCACGCCCAGCGCGATCCGCAGCCGTTCCAGGTCCCGCACGGTGTCGGTGGTCCGCAGGTGGTCGAGCAGCGCGCCGCCGTTCTTGGCGCACGCCGCGGCGTAGCCCTTGGCCCGGGCCAGCCAGGCCTTCTCGATCGCGCGGGTGCTGGGCACGTACGGCGGCCGGTTGTAGCCGGCGTACTTCGGGTCACAGGTCAGCGCCGGCTTGCTGGCCCCGACGCCGCGCGGGTCGAAGCCGATCCAGTCGTACGCGGCGCCGGCCTTGTCCGGGACCAGGTCGCCGAGCACCGGCAGCGGCAGTCCGGAGCCGCCGGGACCACCCGGGTTCACCAGCATGACGCCCTGGTAGTCGCGGTCCGGGACCGAGTGCTTGATCCGGGAGACGGCGAGCTGGATCTTGGGGCCGGCGGGCGCCGCGTGGTCCAGCGGGACGGCCAGGAAGCCGCACTCCGCCTTACGCGTCTTGAGGGCGGCGTTCTCGCACTGGCCCCAGGTGATCGTCGGGTATCCGGGAGCGCCACGCGGCGGCTCCGCGTGCGCGCCGGACGCGACGGCCGCGCCGCCCAGTGCCAGCGCGAACGTGGCGGCAGTCGCCAGAAGTCTTGTCATGCCCAGCCCTTCGTGTGGTTTCGCCCCATATGCTCCGGCGCGAACGACTGTTCAACAGCCGTCCACGCCGGGGGGTTACCACGAAAGAGCCGGTCGATCAGGCCCGCCGCACCCGCTGAGCAGCCAGCGCGGCCAGCCCGAGCGCGACCACGACCAGCCCGTAGACCACCGTGGTCAGGTGCAGGCCGGCCGAGGTGGCGGCGAGTCCGGCGATCACCGCCGGCAGGCTGAAGGCGACGTACGCGATGGTCAGCGCGACCGCGAACAGCTCGCCGCGCTCGTGCGGAGCGGCCAGCAGGGCGAGGGTGCCGAAGCTCGCCAGCGCGGAGGCGCCGAAGCCGATCCCGGCCAGTGCCGTGCCGACCGCGCCGAGCACCACGTTGCCGGTCTGCACGCCGACCAGGGTCACGGCGGTGCCCACGGTGAGCAGCGCTCCGGCGATGGTGAGCACCCGCGGCGTCGGCCAGGTCCGCAGCGCGAACGCGGTCACGGCGCCGGTGCCGCAGAGCAGGGTCACGACCAGGCCGCCGATCAGGTGGTTGGCCAGCCCGAAGACGCCGACCGCGACGGACGGGCCGAGCGAGAGGTAGAGACCGCCCAGGGCCCAGCTCGCCACGATGATCGGTACGAGGGCGAACACCGCGCCGCGCAGCCGGGCCGGCACGCCGAGCCGGGGGATCAGGGACGCGACGCCACCGGGACGCCGGCCGGAGGTCTCCGGCATCACCAGCACGACCAGGGCGGCGACGGCCATCCCGGCCAGCAGCAGGGCGTAGACGAAGTGGGTGGGGCCGGGAGCGAACTGCACCAGCGCACCGGTGCCGAGGGAGCCGATGGCCAGGCCGGCGGGCGGCACCACGCTGTTGACCAGCCCGGCCCGGCCGGGCGCGTGCGGCGGATTGAGGTCGACCAGGGCCGCACCGAGGGTGGTGAGGGCGGCACCGGTCGCGATGCCCTGCAAGAAGCGGGCGGCGAGCAGCACCGGGACGTCACCGGCGGCGAGGAAGAGCACGAGGGCGACGATCTCCAGGCCGATCGCGGCGGCCAGCACCGGCCGGCGGCCGACGTGGTCGGACAGGGCGCCGAGCACCAGCAGGGCGCCGATCAGGCCGACGACGTAGACCGAGAAGACGACGGTCAGCGTGACCGCCGAGAAGCCCCACAGCTGCTGGTAGACCACGTAGAGCGGCGAGGGCGCGCTGGACGCGGCCGTGAACGTCACGAAGATCGCCGCGATCGCGGCGAAGGCCACCGGACGGGACAGGCGTTTGCGGCGGACGGCCGGATCACCGGTACGGGCGGTCGTGCGGTTCGCGGTGGTGGTCATGGCACTTCCTCGCCTTCCGAACAGACAGGTCTGTCTGACGCCACCGACACTAGACAGATCTGTCTGCTATCGTCAATCGCATGTCCGCTGTGTCACCCCCGAGCCCCGTCACCCCCAAGCCGTCCGCCCGCGACCGGCTGCTCGCCGCCGCCGACGAGCTCTTCTACGCGCAGGGCGTGCACACGGTCGGCATCGACCGGGTCATCGAGCACGCCGGGGTCGCCAAGGCCACGCTGTACAGCGCGTTCGGCAGCAAGGACGGGCTGATCCGGGCGTACCTGGAGGGCCGGCACCGCCGACGGCGGGAACGCATCCTGACCGCGCTGGAACGCTTCGACACGCCGCGCCACCGCCTGCTGGGCGTCTTCGACGTCCTGGCCGAGCTGGCCGCCGCGCCGTCGTTCCGCGGGTGCGCCTTCTACAACGCCAGCGCGGAGTCGCCGCCGGACGGCGTGGTCCAGCAGGTGTGCGACGAGAACCGCGCCTGGACCCGCGGACTGTTCACCGACCTGGCCCGCGAGGCCGGCGCACGGGACCCCGAGGCGCTGGCCGCGCAGCTGGTCGTCCTCTACGACGGCACCTCGGTCGGCGCCCGGATGGACCGCTCGGCTGCGGCGGCCACCACGGCCCGCGCGGTCGCGGCTGCTCTGCTGGACGCCGCCACGGCCTGACGAGCCACCCGTACGCGCGGGGCCAGAATGCACCGTGCACTATGACCGGAATGTAACGATGCGGTGATGGACTGGCTCCATCCCCTCATGGGGACCACCACCGTGGACGGCCGGGCACCACAGGCGTACATGGTCGCGTTGCAGCACGTCGTGATGACTCTCGACGGCGACCCGGCCTGGCAACGCTGGTGGGACGCGGCGGGCGTACCGGAGTGCGAGCTCGGGATCGTCGCCGAGGGTCCGCTCGACCACCTGCGTCCCAGCGCCGACATCTGCAAGGTCAGCGGCAAGCTGCGGGCCAACTTCACCTGTGCCGCGCCGGCGCCCGGCAGCCGGCGCCCGGCGGAGCTGTTCCCGCTGGCGGTGCACGAGGTGACCGGCATGTTCGAGGTGATCCGCGAGGCGATGGGCCTGGGTGCGCTGCCGCCGGTGCCGCCGCTGCCCGACCTGCCGGAGCACGCCCGCGAGCTGGAGGTCACCTGCCGGGCCGTGGTGCAGGAGACCGGCGAGGTGGACGCGCAGGGCTATCTGACCCTCACCCAGATCCGGGAGTTCTTCGGCGACGAGGATCCGCAGTCCGTCAGCCGGTGAGCTCTTCGCTGTTCACCCGTTCCGGGCGGTGGGCCCCCGGGATCCGCTGCCGGGGCAGAGCGGGCAGTGGCGGGGTCACCACCACGGCGGCGCCGCCCAGGCCGATGCCGGCGTAACGCACCGGGTCGGCCCGGCGCAGCGCGAGGCCGTATCCGAGGCCGAGCAGGACCGTGCCGCCGCCCACAGTCTGGAGCATCGGCTGGTCGGCCACCGCGAGACCGCCGAGCACACCCAGCCCGATCGTGGCCAGTCCCGGGGCGAGCAAGCGGCGCCAGAGCCCCTCACCCTCCGGGTTGCGGTTGAGGAACAGCAGCGCCGCCAGCGAGGTCAGCGCCAGCAGCACCAGGATGCCCGCGGCGCCCGCGCGCTCCGGCCACCGGTCGATCCCGGACCCCGCGTACGCATATCCCCCGATCACCGCCCCCGCCACCACCGCCGGCACCGCCGACGCCGGGGCACGACGGCCCAGCGCCGCGGGCAGCACCCGCTCCCGGCCCAGCGCGATCAGGTGGCGGACGATCACCTCCTGCAGCGCGATCATCCCCGCGAGCAACCCGGTGACCAGCACGGCCCGGCCCAGGGTGACCGCCCAGGGCGCGAAGGTCCGCGCCACCGCTCCCTCCGGTGCGGTGCCGCCGATCGCCCAGCTCGCCGCCGCGAACAGCAGCGCGAGCAGCGTGACGCAGACGGGCATCACCCGGCGCGGATGCCGCGTCCGTCCGACGTGGACGGCCGTGGTCTCGAAACCGGCGAGGGTCAGTGCCGCGGCGACCAGCAGCCCGCCCAGCACCGGACGCGGCATGTCTTCGAGGGGCCTCGGCGACAGGGCTGCCAGTTCCGGTGGGTTCGCTGCGCCGTAACCGACGAGCACCGCGATCTCGGCCAGCACCAGCGTCCCGATCAGCCAGGAGATGAGCCGGATCGGGAGCACTCCGCAGACCGCGACGACGACCCAGCACGACAGGGCGACCACCCACCACGCCACCGCGATCCCGAACCAGCTCGCCAGCAGCGGCTCGGCCGCCGCACCGACCGCCGCGTAGAGCGCGAGCTGCATGGCCTGGTACGACACCAGAGCCAGCCCGGCCGCGCCGAGGCCGAGCGGGCGGCCGAGACCCCGGGCGATGAGGCCGTACAGCGGGCCCGGGTACGGCATCCTCCGGGCCATCGCGACCCAGCCGGTGGCGAAGACAAGCAGCAGCAGTCCCACCCCGAGAAAGACCGAGGGGTGGACCGTCATGTCTGCAGCGAGCGGCGCCGTGACGGCAACGGCAAGCAGAACGGCGGCCGGTGGGCGAAGCGGGGGCACCGCTTCATTCAGGCCCGCACCGGCCGCCGTTGACAACCACTAGTGATCAAGCACTAACCGAAAGTGACAAGATTGGCACATCAGGGCTCGATGAGGATCTTCCGTCCCACCCCGGCCCGGAACTGGTCGAGCGCCTGCGCATAGCTGTCCAGCGGGAACCGGTGACTGACGAAGATCTCCGGCGCCAGCACGCCGGACGCCATCAGCTCCCCGGCCCGGTCGAAGCTGTGCAGCACCGCCATCGAGCCGGTGATGGTGATCTCGCGCCGGTAGATCTCGTACGGCTCGATCTCCACCCGGGCGTCGTAGCCGGACACCCCGAACTGCAGGAACGTACCGCCCCGGCCGACCCGGGCAAGCCCGTCGCGGATCGCCGGCGCCGCACCGGTGCAGTCGATCACCACGTCCCAGCCGCGCGGCGCGTCGAGCTCGTCGGCGCTGGTCACGGCCGCGCTGCAGCCGAGCCGCTGGGCCGTCTCCAGGCGCTCGGGATTGAGATCCACCATGGACACCGTCGCCGCGCCGGCCCGCTTGGCCAGCTCCAGCATCATCAGCCCCATCGTGCCGGAGCCGTAGATCAGGAAGGTGTCGGCCATCCGGCGGGGCAGCACGTCGAAGCCCCGGACCGCGCAGGACAGCGGCTCGATCAGCGCGGCGTCGCGGGCGGCCAGGTGCGGCGGCAGCTTGAACAGGTTGGCCATCGGGGCGGCCACGAACTCGGCCGCACCACCGCTGCGGGTCACCCCGATCGCGTTCCAGTTCTCACACTGGTTGCCCCGCGCCCGCTTGCAGTAGTAGCAGTAACCGCAGTACAGCGACGGGTCGACCGCGACCTGGTCGCCGACCGCGTACCCGGTGACCTGCGCGCCGAGCTCCACGATCTCGCCGGCGAACTCGTGACCCGGCACGATCGGGAACGCCGGCGCGAACTCGCCGTCCATGATGTGCAGGTCGGTGCCGCAGATGCCGACCGCGGCCGGCCGGACCACCACGTCGTACGGGCCCGGGGTGGGATCCGGCACGGTCTGCACCGCGATCGTGCCGGGGGTGACGACGACGGCTGCCTTCACTTGACCGCTCCCATCGAGAGTCCACGGACCAGCTTGTTCTGCGCGACCCAGCCGGCCAGCAGCACCGGCAGCGAGAGCAGGACGGCGGCGGCGGACAGGTCGGCCAGGAACGGGCCCCGGCCGGAGATGAAACCGAGCAGGAAGATCGGCGCCGTGCTGGCGTTCGTGTCGGTCAGGTTCACCGCCAGGAAGAACTCGTTCCAGGTGAAGATGAAGCAGATCAGCGCGGTGGCGGCCAGGCCGGGCGACACCATCGGCAGGATGATCCGCCGGATCGAGGTGATCAGGCCCGCGCCGTCGACCTCACCGGCCTCCAGCACCTCCCGCGGCACCTCCAGCAGGAACGACCGCATCATCCAGATCGCCAGCGGCAGGTTCATCGACGTGTAGAGGATGACCATCGTCCAGATGTTGTCCTTCATGCCGATCTTCACCGTCAGCAGGTACACCGGCAGCACGGCGGCGACCACCGGCATCATCTTGGTGGAGATGAAGAAGAACAACGCGTCGCTCCACTTGGCCACCGGGCGCAGGGACAACGCGTACGCCGCCGGGGTCGCCAGCATCACCACGATCAGCGTGGAGAACACGCTGGCCATCAGCGAGTTCAGCAGGAACGGCGTGATGTTGCTGTCGAACACGTTCGAGAAGTGCTCGAAGGTCGGCGTGAAGAACCAGACGGGCGGGTTGGTGGTGACGTCCTTGGACTGCTTGAGGCTGGTCAGCAGCATCCAGATGACCGGGAAGACGAAGATGATCCCCGCGATCCAGGCCACCACGCCCCAGGCCGCGTTCTGGACCCGGCGCCCACCGGCGGTAGCGGTGCTCATCGGCCCTCCTCCACCTTGAACAGACCCGAGATGACCCGCAGCGCGAACGTCGCCACGATGATCGTCAGGATGACCACGACGACGCCGGCCGCGGAGGCCTCGCCGTACTCGAACTTGCTGAAGATGGTCTGGTAGATCTCGTACGGCAGGTTGGTGGTCGCCGTGCCGGGACCGCCCTGGGTGATCGTGTAGATCGCGTCGAACGTGTTCACCAGGTAGATCGAGCCCAGCAGCGCGCCCAGCTCCAGGTACTGGCGCAGGTGCGGCAGGGTCATCCGGGTGAAGATGCGCCAGGCGTTGGCGCCGTCCATCCGGGCCGCCTCCAGCACGTCGTTGCTCTGCGACTGCAGGCCGGCCAGCAGGATCAGCATCATGAAGGGCGTCCACTGCCACACCAGCGTGGTGATGATGGCGGTCTTGGGATACGACGTCGCCCAGGCGGTGCTGCCCCCGAAGATGCCGTTGATCAGGCCGTAGTCCGGGTTGTAGATGCCGTGCTTCCATAGCAGCGCGGCCGCCACCGGCATGATCAGGAACGGTGTGATCAGCATGGTCCGCACGATGGACCGGCCGAAGAACTTACGGTCGAGCAGGATGGCGAGGGCCAGGCCCAGGATCATCGAGAAGATCACCGCACCGGCGGTCAGCACCACCGTGTTGAGCAGCGCGGACCGCAGCCGGTTGTCGGTGAGCACGGTGACGTAGTTGTCGATGCCGACGAACTTCTTCGAACCCGGGCGCAGCGCGTTCCAGCTGAGCGTGGAGAAGTAGATCGTGACCAGGAACGGGACCTGGGTCACGATAATGGCGAAGATCAGTGCGGGCAGCAGGGGCGCCCGCCGTACCCAGCGCTCCTTGGCGCCTCCCTTACGGGAGACGGGCGGCGGGGCCTCGGTCTGCGCGTCCGCCCGGGTGATGACGTCGGTCATTGCTAACCTTCCGGTCGGTGCGGGGGTGCCGTCACGACGGCACCCCCGCGGGCACTACTTGTAGTTCTTCGCCACTTCTTCGGCGAGTTTCTGTCCGTCATTCAGTGCCGCGTCGACCGTCTTGCTCCCGGCCAGGGAGGCGCTGAGCTCCTGCGAGAGCTTGGTGCCGAGGTCCGCGAACTCGGGGATGCCGACGAACTGCACACCCAGCGCGGGCCGGGGCTGCAGACCCGGGTTGGTCGGGTTGGCGTTCTCGATCGAACCGAGCGTGATGTCCGCGAACGCCTTGGCCGACTCCTTGTACTCCGGGATCGAGTACGTCGAGGTGCGCTTGCCGGACGGCACCCGCGACCAGCCGAGCTTCTCGCCGACCAGCTTCTCGTAGTCCTTGCTGGTCGCCCACGAGATGAACTTCCAGGCGTTGTCGGCCTTCTTGGTGGTCTTGGGCATCGCGAACGCCCAGGTCCACAGCCAGCCGGAGTACTCGGTCTTGTTGACCGGGGCGTACGCGTAGCCGACCTTGCCGGCCACCTTGGACGAGTTCGGGTCCTCGAGCGTGCCGGCCGCGGACGTGGCGTCGTACCACATGGCCGCCTTGCCCTGACCGAACGTGTTCAGGCACTCGGTGAAGCCGGCCTGCGGCGCGCCGGCCTCGCCGTGCTGCTTGACCAGGTTGACGTAGAAGTTGGCGGCTTCCTTGAACTCGGGCGCGTTGACCTTCGGCGTCCAGTCCTTCTCGAACCAGGTGCCGCCGTACGTGTTGACGACCGTGGTCAGCGGGGCGAACATCTCGCCCCAGCCGGGCAGGCCGCGCAGGCAGATGCCGGCCACGCCCTTGCCCTTGTCGTCCAGCTTCGCGGCGAAGTCGGCGACCTGCGCCCAGGTCGGCTTCTCCGGCATCTTGAGGCCCTTGGCCTCGAACATGTCCTTGTTGTACATGAGGAACGACGACTCGCCGTAGAACGGCGCCGCGTACATCTTGCCGTCGTCGCCGGTCAGCGACTGCACCATCGGCTTGATCAGGTCGGCCTGGTCGTACGCCGAGTCGGCCGCCGCCTGCGTGGAGACCTCGTGCAGCCAGCCGTTCTTGGCCCAGATCGGCACCTCGTACGCGCCGACCGTGACGGCGTCGTACTGCCCGCCCTGGTTGGCGACGTCCTGGGTGACCTTGTCGCGCAGTTCGTTCTCGGGAAGGATCGTGAACTTCACCGTGACGCCGGACTGCTTGGTGAAGTTGTCGGCGGTGAGCTTCTGGATGTCCTCCATCTGCGGGTTGCCGACCATGAGCACGGTGATGGTGTTGTCGGCGGTGTCGCCACCGCCGGTGGAGCCGGCGCCGGAACACCCGGAGAGCACGAGGGCGCCCGCGGTCGCCCCCGCGATCAGCAGAGAGAGCTTCTTACCTGGTTTCTGCACAGCAGATCCTCCGTTTGCAGACATGCGCGAACCGTGCCGGCGATCGAAAAATGGCCGGCAGTGAAGAGCGAAAATGTTTTCCGGTCAGACCCGGATGACCTGGGGCCCGAGCCGGGAATAGCGGTGCGCCTCGGATGCCGGCAGCCCGGTGTCCGTGACCAGTGATTCGAAATCCGATATCTCGGCGAAGCGGCAGAACGTCCGCACACCGAACTTGGTGTGAATGCCGGCGAATATCCGCCGGCGGGCGGCCCGGACGGCGTGCGCCTTGACGTCGGCGACGGCCGGGTCCGGGGTGGTGAGACCCACCTCGCGGGAGATGCCGTTGGCGCCGACGAAGGCGAGATCGATGACGAAGCCGGCCAGCATGCCGCTGGCCCAGTGGTCGACCGTGGCCAGCGTGCGGCCCCGGACCCGGCCGCCGAGCAGCAGCACGGTCGCCGGGCTGGAGGTGGACAGCCAGGCCGCTGTGTTCAGCGAGGCGGTGACGACGGTGAGCGGCCGATCGGTCGGCAGGGCTTCGGCGATGAGCTGCGGGGTGAACCCCTCGTCGATGAAGATGGTCTCCGCGTCCCCGAGCAGGCCGACCGCCGCGGCGGCGATCCGCCGCTTCTCGGGCACGCCCCGGGTGGTGCGCATGGCCAGATCGGTCTCGAATTTCGCGGTCTCCACCGGATACGCACCACCGTGCGTACGCCGCAGCAGTCCGTGCTTTTCGAGCAGGCGCAGATCGCGCCGAATGGTCTCGGCGGAAACTGTCAGTTCGGCGGCCAGTTTGGCGACGTCCACCTCACCCTGCCGGCGGGCCAGGGCGACGATCTGATGCTGTCTTTCTTCCGCGTTCACATTCCCACCTCCGGCCGCCCACCCAGGCATTCGCTCATCCGCGGCTGCCGTGGACCATTTGTAACACCGGGGAAACGTGTGGCCCCCATCACAGACCAGGCTGATTCGGTGTGTCTCTGCCCGCTTCGGTACGTCCGCTACCCGGTGGATATCATCCCATCGACGGGCGAAAGCGTACGAAGGTCATGCCCGAATGATCGAAAATTCTGCCCGGTCGCTGCCCGGTGGTGTGAACTCGGTAGACCGGAGCGGGCCCGAGCGGGCGTACGGGCCCCGCGAAGCCCGTCGGCGGGTTGTTACCGGAGCTTTATCAAGGCCGCTGTGTGGGAACGGCAACGCGCCCGGCCGAAAACGGTCACGCTGAAGACCTCAGCTCCACGTCCGGCGAACCGACAGACTGGGTCATGGGCATGCTTGCAACTCAGCAGCTGACGGAGTTCCTCTCCGTGGTCGCTGACCGGCCGGACGGACCGGCAGCGCAGTACGCGGCCGTCGAATGCGCGGTGGGCGCTCTCGACGCCGAGGTTGCTGTGCTGGTCATCGACGGGCGCGTGGCCGCCACCATCGGCGTACCGGCCGACCAGGTGCGCCCGGCCGTGCTCACCGAGGTGGCCGCCGGACGCCGCAGCGTGCTGAATCTCGGCGACACCGCGTACGCGGTCACCGGCGCGGCCCTGGGCGGCCAGGCGCCCGGCGCACTGGTCGTCGGCCGCACCGGCCCGGACTTCACCGACGAGGACGTCTGCCTGCTCCGCGGCATGGCCCTGGTCCTCGAGCTGAGCCTGCAAGCTCTGCACGTCATCGAATCGGAGCGCCGGCAGGCCCGGGAGAACGGCCGGCTGGCCGACTCGCTGCAGGAACGCCAGCGCCTGTTCGAGCACCTGACCCGGATCCAGCGGCTGATCGCCCGCCGGGCCCCGCTGCAGCAGATCCTGGACGCGATCACCGCGGGCGCCGCCGAGCTGCTCGACCTGGAGATGGCCTCGCTCAACCTGCTGGAGAAGGACGATCCGTCGGTCGGCTCGATGGTCTCCAGCATCGGCTTCGCCCCCGAGGTGCTGGCCAAGATGAAGCGCATCCCGCTGCCCTCGGCGGGCGTCGCCGGCCTGGCCGTGCTGGGCGACGAGCTGATCATGGTCGAGGACTACGCCAACTCGCCGATCGCCATCCCCGAGGTGGTGCGCTCCAGCCTCAAGGCTGTGATGGCCATCCCCGTGCACGAGAACGGCGCGGTGGTCGGCTGCCTGACCGTCGGCACGTACACCGGCCCCCGGGAATGGGACAAGCCCGCGCAGGAAATACTGCGTGCGTTCGCCGAGCACGTCAGCCTGGCGCTGACCGACGCCCGCACCCTGGAGGCGATGAACGAGGCGTTCCACGACTCGTTGACCGGACTGGCCAGCCGGGCGCTGTTCCAGGCCCGGATGGACCGCGCGTTCGCCACGGCCGAGCAGGAGAACGCCGGCGTCGCCATGCTCTTCGTCGACCTGGACCGCTTCAAGGTCGTCAACGACTCGCTCGGGCACGCGGCCGGCGACCAGCTCCTCGTCCTGGCCGCCGAACGGATCAAGAAGTGCCTGCGCTCGGCCGACATGGCGGCCCGCCTCGGCGGCGACGAGTTCGCGGTGCTGCTGCCGCTGGTGCATGGCCTGGACGAGGCCGTACCGGTGGCGCGGCGCATCCTCGAAGCCATGCGTGAGCCGTTCGAGCTCAACGGCAAGGAAACCTTCGTCAGCTGCAGCGTCGGCGTGGCGTACAGCGTGGCCGGCGGGCACGACGGCCAGGAGCTGATGGTCAGCGCGGACCTGGCCATGTACCAGGCCAAGAAGCAGGGCAAGGACCGCTACGAGATCTTCGAGCCGGCCATGCAGGCGGTGTTCCAGGCCGGCCTGCAGATGGAGGCGGACCTGCGCCGGGCCGTGGTGCGGCACGAGTTCGAGCTGCGTTACCAGCCGATCGTGCACCTGAAGACCGGGGAGATCACCGGCCTGGAGGCGCTGGTCCGCTGGCAGCACCCGGAGCGCGGGATCATCCCGCCACTGGACTTCATCCCGCTCGCCGAGGAGACCGGGATGATCGTCCCGATCGGCGAATGGGTGCTGCGCGAGGCCTGCCGGCAGGCGGCCCGCTGGAACGAGCGCCGCGACGGCAAGCCGCTGAGCGTGAGCGTCAACATGTCGGCGGTCCAGCTGGAGCAGGCGGACCTGCCGGAGGTGGTGGCGTCGGCGCTGACCAACAGCGGCCTGCCGGCCACCAGCCTGGTGATCGAACTGACCGAGTCGCTGCTGGTCGACCACCGCCCGTCGACCCTGCGCCAGCTCGAGCAGATCAAGAGCCTGGGGGTACGGCTGGCCATCGACGACTTCGGCACCGGGTATTCCAGCCTGGCGTACCTGCGCCGGTTCCCGATCGACATCATCAAGATCGACAAGTCGTTCGTCGACGACGTCGGTGACGTGCCGGCCGCGGCGGCGCTGACGCTGGGCATCATCCAGCTGGGGCAGGCGCTGCACCTGTCCACGATCGCGGAGGGCATCGAGGACGCGGGGCAGCTGAGCGAGCTGACCGACGGCAACTGCGAACTGGGGCAGGGCTACTACTTCGCCGAGCCGCTCAACGACGAGGACATGGGCGAGCTGCTCTTCCCCTCGTCCTGAACGGAACGCAGCAGCCTCTCGACGGCCGACATGTCCCCGACAACGGCCGCACTGCCATCGGCACAGACGCCGGCGAGCTTGGCGGGGTCGGTCAGCAGGGCGCTGTACGTCCTGGGGTCCGTACGGAGTGAGACGGCCGCCGTGGCCGGCTCACCGGCCTGCACCTCGACGCGTCCGGAGACCGAACGAACCGTCCAGACCCGGCCGTCGAGCTCCAGACGGCAGACCGTCGGCGGCGCCGCGGGATCGGGACGGGCGGCGCCACGCAGCAAGATGAGCACGGACGTCGCACTGAGCGCGGCCGGCGCCGACGGTTCCGGTGCGTCGATCCCCCAGTCCCCCAGAGCGACCAGGATCGGCTCCAGCCGGCGGCCGCGCTCGGTCAGCTCGTAGACCCGCTCGGGGCTCCGGCGGATCACCGCGTTGTGCTCGAGCTCGCGCAGCCGGTCCGCGAGCAGATTCGAGCTGACGTGGGGCAGCGCTTGGCGCAGCTCGGAGAACCGCTGCGGCGTCAGGAGCAGCTCCCGGACGACCAGCAGGGCCCACCGCTCCCCGACGACGTCGAGGGCCCGGGCGATCCCGCACGAGTCCCGATAGCTACGGCTGGTCGGCATTCCACTCCCCTGTCGCTCCGATGAGGCGGCGGCGCGATCGGCGGCGCCGTGGCCCGGGTTTTCGCCCGGGAAGGCGCAAAAGTGACCAGGGCACCGCGCTGGCGGACCTCTCCCTGGAAGAGTTCATGCGGCCGATCGACGGCTTCCTGCGCACGCTGTTCATCACCAGCAAAGCCGTGGCCCGGCACATGGGCCACGACCGCCCCGGCGTGGTGCTGACCCTGTCGGAGCCGGGCGCCAAGCTCGCCGTGGGCGGCATCCTCGGGCACGGGGTGAGCGCGGCCGGCAAGGAGGCGTTCTCCCGGCTGCTGGCCGCCGAACTGGCCCCCCGCATCCGGGTGATCGACATCCGGCCCCACGCGGTGATCGACGCACCGGCCGCCGGCTCCTACACCGCAGACCTCTTCATCCAGTCCGCGGCGGCGAACGGTCAGTCGGTCCAGACCTTCCTCGAAGAGGGACTGGCGCAGAGCACCCTGCTGAAACGAACTGCCCACGCTCGCCCAGATCGCCGAAACAGCCGCGTTCCTGGCCTCAGACCGCGCCGCGGCCATCACCGGAACGGTGGCCAACCTGTCCGGCGGCGCTCTCGTGGACTGAAAGGATCAGTCGCGCACCGAGCCGGTGGTCGTGCCGCGTTCGTCAGTGGCCACGCACGTGACGCCCCGGTCCCGGGACCAGGACTGCTGCAACGGGTGCAGGTAGAGCACCTCGACGGTCTCGGCCGGGCTGGCCGCGTACGCCTTGAGCTCGGCCTCGCAGAGCTTCTCGGCCTGCTTCTGCACCTCGGCGTCACCCGGCCACGGGCCGGCGGGAAGGTTGAAGTTGGCGTAGACCTCACCCTCATGCGGCAGGGCGCAGGAAATCACGGGAAGGTCCTCGACGCTGCCCACGGTCTGGATGCCGTTGATGCAGTCACCCGGCTTCAGCTGGGTGACTGAGACCGAGCCGCTGTTGGCGCCGCCGGCTGTGCTGCTCGACGAGTTGCCGGAGTCGCTGATGATGGCGGCCGTCACGCCGATGATGATCAGCAGCACCCAGCAGCCGGAGAGGGTGAGGCCGGCGATGGCCATGCCCCGGCCCTTCTGCCCCCGCTTACGGATCTGCACGAGCGCGACGATGCCGAAGATGACGCTGAGCAGGATGCCGCCGAGGATGCCGAAGATCAGGGAGGCGATGGCGAAACCGCTGGTGCCGCCGCTGCCGGGCGGCGGGTAGGGGGATGCGCCGGGGGGCGGGAAGCCGGGGTAGCCGTCGGGCTGCGGGGCGCCGTAGGGCGCTCCGGCTTGGGCGCCGTAGGGCGCTCCGGGCTGGGCTCCGTAGGGTGCACCCGGCTGGGCACCGTAAGGCGCGCCCTGCTGGCCGCCGTCGAAGCCGCCCGGCTGAGCGCCGTAGGACGCGCCGGGCTGAGCGCCAGAAGGCTGGCCGCCTTCGAAGCCGCCGGGCTGGGCGCCGTAGGGCGCGGGCGGGGCGGCGCCCCAGGCCTGCTCGGCCGGCCATTCCGTGTTGCCCTGCTGGGCCACCGGCGGCTGGACCGCGGTGGGCTCCGGCATGGTGGGGGCAGGCTGGGCCGCGGTCGGGTCCCAAGCAGCGGGAGCCGGGGCGGCGGGGGCCGGAGCCGGAGCCGCGGTGGGATCGGCCGCCGGGTTCGGTGCGGCCGGCGAGGTGGGGCGCGAGGGCTGGTCGTTCACCTGTCGGACGCTAACAACATGCAAGATCGTTTGCTGTCCCGAAACAGTTTCAACTCCGTATCAGCGAAAAAGGCGCCCGGCAGGGCGGCACGGCCTCCGCCCGGAGGCGGGGGCCGTTCGCCGGGCGTTACTGGACGCGGACGGTGTCGCCGCAGCCTTCCTGGTTCTCGCAGACGTAGAAGCTGGCGATCGCGCCCGTGGTGCGGAAACCGGTGTTGCCGCTGCACCCGTCCGGGTCACTGACGCTCGTGCTGCCGCCCCCGCTGAGGTTCACGACCGCGAAGACGCCGTGGTTGTCGCATTCTCTGTCCTGCACCGTGATCGATCGGTGGTCGCTGGAGATCCACGCCTTGTCCAGCCCCTGGTAGCCGGTCATGACGTGAGCCTGCGCGGGCGCCCCCCACGCGCCCAGGGCCAGTACGAATACTCCGGCCGCCACCAGCGGCCTGCTCGAGAAACGCATCGATCCTCCTGTGTTCTGCTGTGCGGACCATTGCTGGGACTTGACCTCCATGAAGCTAGGCACCGCCCCTTGAGAAGTCCTCAGCGCGAACCTTGAACGGGTCCGCCACCAGCGACGACAGGGCCACCTGCGGCACCATGACACTGATACCGTTCGATGGTGGATGCGCTCCACGGGGGAAGCGTCATGGAGTTCCGGCTGCTCGGCCCGGTCGAGCTGTGGCACCGCGGCGAGCGGGTCGAGCTCGGGCCCGCGCGGCAGCGCTGCGTGCTCGTCGCGCTGTTGCTGGACGGGCAGCGCCCGGTGCCGACCGCCACCCTCGTCAGCCGGGTCTGGGGTGACGATCCGCCGGCCCGCGCCCGCGATGTCCTCTACACCTACGTGGCGCGCCTGCGGTCGACGTTGCGGGGCGTCGGGGTGCAGCTGCACCACCGGGCCGGCGCCTACACCGTCGAGGTGCCCGCCGACGCGATCGACGTGCTCCGTTTCACCGCCACGGTCGAGCGGGCCCGTCAGGCGCCGGCGCTCTCCACCCGGCTCGACTTGTTACGGGAGGCGCTGGGCCTGTGGCGCGGCGTGGCGTTCGACGGGTTGTCGAGCGGCTGGATCGAGCGCTGCCGCGAGCGCCTCGAACGCCGGTGGCTCGGTGCGCTCGTCGACCGCTTCGAGCTGGAGCTGGCGCTCGGCCGTCACGCGGCCGTCATCGACGAGCTGTCCGAGCTCGTGTCGCGTCAGCCCACCGCGGAGCCGCTGGCCGGTCAGCTCATGCTGGCCCTGCACCGGGCCGGCCGTAAGACCGAGGCGCTGGAGGTGTTCCGGGCGGCCCGGGCCCGGCTGATCGCCGATTTCGGCCTGGAGCCGGGGGCCGACCTTCAGCATCTTGAGCAGGCGATCCTCCGCGACGATCCCGCCGTCGCCGCGCCGGCCCGGCCGCCGCCACCGGCTCCGGTCCGGCTCCGGGCGGTCGCGGCTCGCCCGGTGCCGGCGCAGTTGCCGGCCGCCCCGAAGGACTTCGTCGGCCGCGACGACGAGCTGCGGACACTGGGGCGATCCTGTCGTGCCGGTGTCGCCGCAGCGTCTCCCGTCGTCATCACCGGCCCCGCGGGCGTGGGCAAGACGGCCTTGGCCCTGCGCTGGTGCTGGTCCGTGCAGGACCAGTTCCCGGACGGCCACATCTATGTCGACCTGCACGGGTTCGGCGACGAGCCGCCGATGACGGTGACCGCGGTGATCGACCGCGTCATGCGGGCCCTGGATGTGCCGGCCGCGCAGGCCGCCCACGACCCGGAGGAGGCGGCCGCCGACCTCCGGTCCCAGCTCGCCGGCCGCAAGGTTCTGCTGCTGTTCGACAACGCGGCCACCGCGCAGCAGATCCGCCCTCTCATGCCGGGAGGCGGCAGCTGCCTGGTGGTCGTCACGAGCCGCAGCCGGCTCGACGGGCTGGTGGCCGTGCAGAACGCCTTCCGGCTCGTGCTGGCGCCACTGGCTCATCGCGACGCGAAGGCGCTCGTCGAGTCGATCAGCGGGCCCGTGGTGGCCGACCGGGCCACGCTCGATCGGCTCGTCGACCTGTGCGATCGCCTTCCCCTGGCGCTGCGGGTCGTCGCCGCCCGGCTGGGTGACGCCATCGGGGCGGACGCTCTCGTACGTGAGCTGGAGGACGAGGAGGTCCGTCTCGGTGTCCTCGCGATCGACGACGTGTCCATCCGCCGGGCGCTCGCCGCCTCGATCCGTTCCCTCGACGCCGCCACCTGCCGCATGCTGGCGCTGCTCGGCGTTCATCCCGGACGTCTCCCGGCCTTCGACTCGTGCGCGGCGCTGGCGGATCTGAGTGCCGCCGAGGTGCGGGCGTCGCTCGACGGCCTGACGGCGGTGCACTTGGTGCACCGCACCGAGGACGGCCGCTACCGCATGCACGACCTGGTTCGCCTGGTGGCGCGCGACCTGGCCGCGCGCCTGCTGGAGGCGCCGGACGCGGCGATGCGGCGCCTGCTCGTCTGGTACCGGGACATGGCGAATGCCGCCGACCGCGTCCTGCGTCCGGCCGAGCGTCCCAATTTCGCGTCGCCGCCGGAGCCGGTCCGGTTCGCCGACGCCGACACCGCGATGGAGTGGCTCGACGGCGAGGCGGACAACCTCCTGGCCGCGGCCGAGCGGGCCTGTGCGTCGCAGCCGGATCTCGGCTGGCAGATCGCCGCGGCGCTGTACGGCTGGCTGGTCCGGCGCCGGCACGTGCGACGCTGGATCACGCTCTACACAGCGGCGGCGCAGGCGGCGTCGCGAGCCGGCGACCGGCCCGGCGAGGCGATGATCACCAGCCGGCTGGCCATTCCGTTCAGCCTGCTCGATCAGCACGACGACGCGGCCGCCTGCTGTCGCCGCGCGTACGAGCTGCGCCTCGACCTCGGTGACACGCTGGGAGCCGCGACGGCGCTGGTCAATCTCGGCGCGGTGTACAACAACGCGGGACGACCCGCGGACGCGATCGGGCGGCTCGGGGAAGCGGGGCAGCTGGCCGAGTCCCTGCCGGCGGCCGGCCATCTGCGCGCCCTGATCCAGAGCAATCTCGGCGAGGCTCAGGAGCTCGCCGGTCGCTACGAAGCTGCCGTCGAGCACTACAGCCGCGCCCTGGCCATCGCCCGGGACCACTGCGCTGCTCGGGACGTCGCCGAGATCCTGCTCCGGCTCGCCGGGGCACACCGGTCCGGCAACCGGCCCGCGGAGGCGCTCGGACCGGCCGAGCACGCCGTCGCGACGGCTGAGCAGGCCCGCGACGACCTGCTGGAGATCGAGGCTCTGGAGGCGTCGGCCTGGGCCCGTACCGTCCTCGGTGACCTCGATGCGGCGGCCGGGCACCTGCGCCGGCAGCTGGCCCTCTGCGAGGCGGTGGATCATCAAGGCACCGATCAGGTACGGGAGGCCCTCGCCGCCCTGGACGCCAGGTGAGCCGCGGTCCGCTCAGCTTGCCGCTTGTGCCAGCAGCAAACCGACATAAGCCGCACCGAGCCCGGCGAGCACACTGCCGATCGCGTACGCCCCAGCCAGCGCCCGGTCTCCCTCCCGCACCAACCGCAACGTCTCATAACTGAACGTCGAGTACGTAGTCAGCGCCCCACAGAACCCGGTCCCCAGCAACGCCGACAGCCAGGCCGCCACCGGCAGCCCGATCAGATAGCCCAGCAGCATCGATCCCGCCACGTTGACCGTGAACGTGCCCCACGGGAACGTCGACGAGTGCCGGGCCTGGACCGCCCGGTCCGTGAGGTACCGCAGCGGCGCCCCGATCGCCGCGCCCAGGGCCACCAGCAGCACCGTCATCGCCGCAGCACCGCTTCCGTCGCTGCCGTGCCGGCCCAGACCGCGAGCAGTGCGCCGATCAGCGTCAGGCCCAGGTAGATCAGCCCGGTGCCCGGCGCCGCGCGCAGCACGTCGACGCTCGCGGTGGAGAAGGTCGTATAACCGCCGAGCACCCCCACGCCCCAGAACGGGCGGATCAGGCGCTGTTGCGGGCGCAGTCCGGCGATCAACACCATCAGGACCCCGATCAGCAGGCAGCCGGTCACGTTGACGATCCAGGTGGACCAGGGGAAGCCGTGCAGGTCGTGGGGCCAGGCCACGCTGATGCCGTACCGGGACACCGCGCCCAGCACGCCGCCCGCTGAGATCGCTGCGAGGACCGGGAGCGGCGGTCTCGGGTCGGGGTCCTGCGCCACGCGTTCACGCTAGTCCAGACGTCCGGGAGGCCGGGAGCGGACGTGGCGGCGTCCACCCCCGGCCTCGTTCCGGGGAGAGCGGCACGCTCCCTCGCGAGTTCTCAGGCTTCCGGTGATCCACTGTAGGCGATGATCTTGAGCCCGGGAAACCTGGGGCGTCCGGGCCCCAATCGCTCACGAACCTGCTGGGACTACCGATCAGGACGATAGGCGGACGAGGTGAGGGAGTTGACGGATGGGCGGTTCTGAGGTGGCAGCCACGCCTCGTGACCGGCTGGTGCCCGCCTCGGGCGCCGTCGCCGCCCTGGCCGTTCTCGGCGTGCTGGCCGACTACCTGCACCCCTTCGAACCCAAGGCCGTGCTGTGGCTCCCGTCCGTTCTCGGCCCGATCGTCACGTTCCTGGCCTTCCTGCGCACCGCCCGCACCACGACGCTGCCCGAGCCGACCCGGCGCTTCTGGCGGCACCTCTCCTGCGCGCTCGCCCTGGTCAGCATCGGCATCACCGTCCAGGCCTTCAACGTGCTGACCAGCGACGACCCGGTCGGCAACCACACCGGGCCGGTCATGCTGGCGTTCTGCACGGCCGGCGTCGGCGCGATCATGTACGCCCTCTTCCGGCTCCCGCTGGGCCGCCAGTCGCGGGGCGAGCTGCTGCGGGTCTTCCTGGACGCGGGCACCGTCATGATCGCCGCCGCGGTGTTCATCTGGCATTACGCCACCCGCGACGCCCTGGGTGACAGCGACCGCACCGCCGTCTACACCTCCCTGTTCGTCACCGTGATCGCGCTGCTCGCGGTGTTCGCCGTGGCCAAGTTCGTGCTCTCCAGCCACCTCTACGTCAACAACGGCGCGCTGCGGCTGATCGCTGCCGCCATGCTGATCGGGGCCGTGGGACCGCTGTTCCGGGGACCGTTCGAAGCCGCGGATCCGTACCTGTTCCCGGACATGGCCTGCACGCCGATCGTCTACTTCTTCGCCACCATGGCCGCGATGCGGCAGCGGGCCGCCGGCCTCGGCGCGCGCCGCGACATCGTCGCCCCGCCGCGGCGCTCGTTCAGCCTGCTGCCGTACCTGGCGGTCGCCGCGGTCGACGGTCTGCTGCTGACGGTCACCGTGGGCAAGGACGCCGACGAGCTGGCCGTGGTCGTCGCCGCCGTGCTGACCACGGCCCTGGTGGTGCTGCGTCAGCTCATCGCGTTCCGGGACAACAACCGGCTGCTGAGCGAGCTGGACCACGGCGCCACCCACGACGCGCTCACCCAGCTGCCGAACCGGGCTCTCTTCCACACCCGGCTCCAGCAGGCGCTGACCGGCGCGACCGACCGCCCGGTGGCGGTGGCCCTGATCGACCTGGACGATTTCAAGGAGGTCAACGACACCCTCGGGCACGAGGTCGGTGACCTGCTGCTGATCGGCGTGGCCCGGCGGCTCGCGGACTGCGTACGGGCCGGCGACACCGTGGCGCGACTCGGCGGCGACGAGTTCGTGGTGGTCCTGGACGACGCTGATCCCGCGGCCGCCGATCTGGCCGCCGAGCGGATGATGAACGCGCTGCGCCAGCCGGTCTACGCCGACGGTCACGAGCTGCCGATCCGGGCCAGCATCGGCATCGCCGACGGGCGTACCGGCGACGAGCCGTCGGTGCTGCTGCGGCACGCGGACATCGCCATGTACGCGGCCAAGAAGCTGGCCGGCACGGCGTACCTGCACTACGAGCCGAGCATGGCGGCGCACGGCACCGAGCACGCCCACCTCGGCGCCGAACTGCGTGAGGCGATCACCGGCGGTCAGCTCTTCCTGCTCTACCAGCCGATCGTCTCGCTCGACGACGGGCGGGTGCTGGGCTGCGAGGCGCTGGTCCGGTGGGCTCATCCAACCCGCGGCACGCTGGCCCCGGACGCGTTCATCCCGGTCGCCGAGCGCACCGGCCTGATCGTGCCGCTCGGGCGCTGGGTCATGCGCACGGCGTTCGCCCAGCTCGCGGAGTGGATCGCCGCGTACGGCGAGCCGGCCCCGGGCGTGCTCAACGTCAACGTGTCGGCCCGTGACCTGCGCGAACCCGGCTTCGCGGACGAGGTGGGGGCGCTGCTGCGCGGGTACGGCCTGGCCCCCGACCGGATCGTGTTGGAGATCACCGAGACCATGGCCCTGGAACCGGGCCAGTCGATCACCAACCTGCACCGGCTGCGGGCGCTCGGCGTACGGGTGTCGCTGGACGACTTCGGCACCGGCCATTCGACGCTGACGCTGCTGCACGACTGCCCGATCGACGAGATCAAACTGGACCGTTCCTTCACCCAGGCGCAGGTCGACGGCCGCCCGCCGGTTGCCGCGGCGGTCATCCACCTGGCCCAGGCGCTGGGCCTGCACGCGGTGGCCGAGGGGGTCGAGACGGCCGAGCAGGCGGAGCAGCTGCTGGCGCTGGGCTACACCGCGGCGCAGGGCTACTACTTCGCCCGCCCAATGCCGGCCGAGAAGTTCGGCGAGCTGCTGCGCGAGCCGACGTCACTGACGCCGGTCCCGCAGTGGCAGATGACCGGCTGAGCCTTTCCTTCACGTGATGAGGGTTGCGGAGCGGGTGTCCGGGTATCTGAGTGGGCGTAGGCCACACACCTGGAGGTCACCATGGCTGCCGACGACAAGATTGACAACAAGTCCGAAGAGCTGGGCGGCAAGGTCAAGGAAGGCCTCGGCAAGGCGACTGACGACAAGTCCCTCGAGGCCGAGGGCAAGGCCGACCAGTCCAGCTCGAAGCTCAAGCAGGCCGGCGAGAACATCAAGGACGCTTTCAAGTCCTGATATTTTCGCTACGCGTGCCGGAGAACGTCCCGTGACACCAGCCCGATGAGGCTGCTGTTCCGGGCCGTTGCGGGTGCGCCGGGCTGAAGATCTCGCACAAGCAGGAAGGGCGAGCGCCATCAGGCGCTCGCCCTTCCTGTCGTTCGTCAGAGGGCCGGGGTGAGTTCGCGGTCCTCGTGCGGCTGCGGGGCCGGGGGTGCGGCCGGGGGCAGGTCGTGGGCCACCGCCGGGAGCCAGTTCAGCCAGCGGGGCAGCCACCAGTTCTTCTCGCCCAGCAGGGCCATCACCGCGGGCAGCAGGACCGCCCGGATGATCGTGGCGTCCAGCAGGACCGCGGCGGCCAGGCCCACGCCCAGCTCCTTGGTCGAGATCAGCGGCAGGGTGGCGAAGAGGGCGAAGACCGCCACCATCACCATCGCCGCGCTGGTGATCACGCCGGCCGTACGGCCGATGCCCTCGCTGACCGCCTGCTTGGTCGGCAGGCCACGGTCGTGACCTTCGCGGATCCGGCTCAGCACGAAGACGTGGTAGTCCATCGACAGGCCGAACAGGATGATGAACAGGAACAGCGGCATCCAGTTGGTGATCCCGCCGCCGGACTTGAAGTCGAGCGCCGACTCGAAGTGGCCGTACTGGAAGACGAACACCAGCATGCCGTAGGCGGCCGCGACCGACAGCAGGTTGAGCACCACACCGGTGACCGCGACGACCACGGACCGGAACGAGACCAGCAGCAGCAGGAAGGCCAGGCCCAGGACGAAGCCGAACACCCAGGGCAGCGAGTCGGTCAGCCGCTTGTTGAAGTCCATCCCCTCGGCGGTGTCACCCGTGACCGCCACCGTCGCTCCGGTCAGCTTCCCGAAGGCGCCCGGGGCCACAGTCGTCCGCAGGGTCTCGACGGCCCGTTCCGACGTACGGTCGCTGCCGTTGCCGGCCAGGCCGACCGAGACGACCGCGACCGTCCCGGCCGGATTGACCCGCACGTCGATCGGCTCGCGCAGCTGCCCGCTCGCCGCCGCGGCGCGGCGGAAGTCGGCCAGCGCGGCCTCGAACCGCGGTCCCTTGACGGTCTGCGCCTTGACCACCACCTCGGCCGGCACGACCTCGGCGGGGAACGCCCGGCTGATCGCCGTCATGGTCTGCACGATCGGCTGCTTCGGCGAGACGTCCTCGATGCTCTCGCCCTTGGTGCGCAGGTCCAGCGCCGGCGCGGCCAGCGCGGCGAGCACGCCGACGGCGACGATCGTCGAGATCAGCGGCTTGGCCAGCACCACCCGCAGCACCCAGCGCCAGACCCGGCCCTCGGTGCGCCGCCGGTACAGGCCGGGAATCTTGATCGAGTCGACCCGGTCACCCAGTGCGGAGAGCAGCGCTGGGAGCACGGTCAGCGAGCCGAGGACGGCGGTCGCGACGACCAGGATGGTGGCCATCCCGAAGCTGGTGAACGTGGCGTCCATGGTGAAGAACATGCCGGCCATGGCCACGATGACGGTGAGACCGGAGATCCAGATGGACCGCCCGGAGGTCTGCGCGGCGATCAGCAGGGCCCGGTGCGGATCGGCCCCGTTGCGGCGCTCGTCGCGTTCCCGGCGGATGTAGAAGAGGCAGTAGTCGACGCCGACGGCGAGGCCGACGAGCAGCATGACGTGCGTGGTGGTGTCGACGGTCGGGGCGAGCCGGCTCGCCCCCGCGAGCAAGCCGATCGCGGCGAGGATGGCTGTGAGGGCCAGGCCGACGGGCAGCAGCGCGGCGACGACCGCGCCGAAGGCCACCAGCAGGATGCCGAGGGTGACCGGGATGGACAGCATCGACAGCCGGCTCAGCCCCTCGTCGAGCGAGTCCCCGATGAGCTTGTCGCCGCTGGCGTCGCCGGCCTGGGCGACGTGGACGCCCGGGTGCCGGCTCTGCACGCCGGCGACGACGTCGAGCAGCGGCCCGACCCGGTCCTTGGCGGTGTCCGGATCCCCGGTCATGGTGAAGGTGACGAGCGTGGCCTGCCCGTCCGGTGACGTGAGCGGCTTGGTGACCGCTTCGACCTCGGGCCGCCCGGTGAGCGACCGCGTGACGTCGGCAACGGCCGCGTTCCGGTCGGCGCCCTTGACGAGGACCATCTCTCCCGCCGGCTGGACCGGGAAGCCGGCCTGCTCGACGATGAGCGACGCCCGCCCGGACTCCCCGTGGCCCTGGTCGGAGTCGGTGGCCTCACGGGTGCCGACCTGTCCGCTGAGGACGGTGACGCCGACGACAAAGACGATCCAGCCGATGATGGCGAGAGTGCGGTGCCGGGCACTCCACATCGCGGCCCGGGCCGCGAATCCGGTGACATTCTCCCTGTGCTTCATGGTTGTTGACGCTAGGGAGCGCGGGCCGGCCGATCGATCCGGTGAGCAGGCCGGTCGGGGGTAGGGCTAGCCCTACGGTCAGGACTGGAGGTAGGTCAGCACGGCCAGGACCCGGCGGTGTTGTTCCTCGTCCGGCGGCAGGTCCAGCTTCGTGAAAATGTTGCGCACGTGCTTCTCCACCGCGCCCTCGGTCACCACCATCTTGCGGGCGATCGCCGTGTTCGAGCGGCCCTCGGCCATCAGGCCCAGCACCTCGCGCTCGCGGGGGGTGAGATTGCGCAGCGGGTCGTCCCGGCGGCGGCGCACCAGCAGCTGGCCGACCACCTCGGGGTCCAGCACCGTGCCGCCGCCGGCCACCCGGCGCAGCGCGTCGAGGAACTCGGCGACCTCGGAGACGCGGTCCTTGAGCAGGTAGCCGATCGCCCCGGTGCGGTCGGCCAGCAGGTCGTCGGCGTACTCGACCTCGACGTACTGGGACAGCACCAGCACCGGGCTGCCCGGCACCTTCTTGCGCGCCTCGACCGCCGCGCGCAGCCCCTCGTCGGTGTGCGACGGCGGCATCCGTACGTCCACGATGGACACCTCGGGCCGGTGCTCGACGATCGCCTCGACCAACGACGGACCGTCGCCGACAGCCGCGACGACGGTGTGCCCGTTCTCTTCCACCAGCCGGATCAGACCCTCGCGCAACAGCACGGCGTCGTCGGCAATCACCACCCGCATGCCGACGAGCCTATGCGCTGCGCCCCCGTCAGAGGGGGAGGGCGACTGTCAGGGTGGTGCCACCACCGGCCGGGCTCTCCAGGCTCATCACGCCGCCGGCCGCCTCGACCCGGTCCGACAGGCCGGCCAGACCATGCCCCTTGGCCAGGCTCGCTCCCCCGACACCGTCGTCCGCGACCGTGATCAGCAGCCCGGTCGACGCCCGCCGAACACTCACCTGGACCTCACCGGCGTAGCTGTGCTTGGCGACGTTGGTCAGCGCCTCCGCGACCACGAAGTACGCCGTCGTCTCCAGCGCCGCATCGAGCCGGGCGATCGGGGGTGCGTCCAGGTCGACCGGGATGGTGCTGCGGCCGGCCAGCGCGGTCAGGGCCGCCTGCAGGCCCCGGTCGACCAGGATCGGCGGGGCGATGCCGCGGGAGAGCGCCCGCAGCTCGTCCAGGGTCTCCCGGGTCTGGGTCAGCGCCTCGGCGACGGTGGCCTTGGCAGCCTCCGGGTCGGTGCTGAACTGCTGCTGGGCCCGGCCCAGATCCATGGCGAGCCGGACCAGCCGCTGCTGCGGGCCGTCGTGGATGTCGCGCTCGAGCCGGCGCAGCGCGGTCGCCTCGGCGGAGACAGCCGCCGCCTTCTGCGCCCGCGCGGTGTCCCGGGCCGCCTCGGCCGAGGCCACCTGCTCGCGCAGCTCGTTGACCCCGCTGAGCAGGCCCCGGGCGAAACCCGCCTCCAGCAGGGCCAGGCCGCGGATCACCGGCAGCAGGGTGCCGGCGAAGAAGAAGCCGAGCGCCATGTGGAAGGCGATCCGGGTGTAATAGTGGCTGCCCAGGCCGAGCAGCTCCGGCAGATCCTGGTTGTCCGGGCCGCGGGGGATGGACCAGTCCCACAGCGGGAAGGTCAGACCGCCGAGCGCGCCGGCCCACCAGGCGATCGCGAAGGCGAAGGCGAGGGTGCTGGGGATGAACCGGAACATGCCGTGCAGCAGATCGAGCCAGGACTGCCCGTCGCTGAGCGGGGTGAGGGCCCGGCGGGCGATGCCCGCTTCCGGCGCCGCGCGCTTGTAGGCCGGGTGGGGCAGCCGGCGGCCGAGGATCGGGACCATCCGGGCGCGTTCCAGGGTGGCGAAGCCGCGGGCCAGCATGATCGTGCCGACCAGGGCGGGCACGCCGACCCAGATGATCGCCGCCCCGATGCCGAAGAAGAAGCCGACCATGCACAGGACCAGCGTGACGAGGCCGAGCGGGAACCCGACCAGGATGTAGAGGGTGTCCTGGCCGAGCCGGCGCAGGAGGCGCTGGGCCAGACCCGGGGCGTACTCGGCGGGGGCGGAGGTGGTGGTCATACCGTTGACGCTAGGCACTCGATGCCTCCCGTCCGATCCCGCTGACCGCCCAGTCGACAGTAGGGTTAACCCGACCCTCTCTCAACCCTTTTGCCCGGCAGCCGGTCACGCCTTGCGGCGAGGGGCTGCCGAGCGGGGTGGTGCCGTACGCATCCGGTCGCGCACCCGGCCCAGGATCTCGGTGATCGCGGTGATGTCCGCGCGGTCCAGCGAGGTGAGCAGCAGCCGCTGGACCACCTCGATGTGGCCGGGCATGACCTGGCCCAGCCGTTCCCGTCCGGCCGCCGTCAGCGTCACCATGACGCTGCGCTCGTCGTCCTCGGCCGGGGAGCGGCTGATCAGTCCCGCCTTCTCCAGCTGTCCGGCCTGGTAGGTCAGTCCGCTGCGGCTGTAGACCATGCCGTCCGCCACGTCGGTCATCCGCAGGCGGCCGCCCGGGGCGTCGTTGAGCCGGGCCAGGATCCCGAACTGCGGGCCGGTGAGCCCGCCGTCCACCCGTAGCTGCTGCTCGACGGCGTGGTCGAGCAGGCTGCTGACCTCCTTGAGCGTCAGGTACGCCCGGAGCTGTTCCGCGTCCAGCGAGGTGGCATCGGTCACTCCGTCATCATAACGGTTGCTTCGAATTCGAAGCGTGCTAGCTTGCTGAGGTGCTTCGAGTTCGAAGCATCTATCCAGGAGGTCAGCCATGCGAGCCATCCGCTTCTCCACCTACGGCGACCCGGGCGTCCTGCGCCTCGAGGACGTCGACCGTCCCGTTCCCGGCCCCGGCGAGGTGCTGGTCCGGGTCGCCGCGACGTCGTTCAACCCGGTCGACGCCGCCTTCCGGGCCGGCCACCTGCAGCAGGCCATGCCGATCGCCCTGCCCCACACCCCCGGCGTCGACGTGTCCGGCACCGTCGATGGCGCCGGCAACGCGGTGATCGGGTTCCTGCCGATGACCTCACCCGGCGCCGCCGCCGAGTTCGTGGTCGCCCCGGCCGAGGTGCTCACCGCCGCACCGACGAGCATCCCGCTGGCCGACGCCGCAGCCGTGCCCGCCGTCGCGCTCACCGCTTGGCAGGGCCTGTTCGAGCACGCCGGGTTGCAGGCCGGCCAGCGTGTCCTGATCAACGGCGCGGGCGGCGGCGTCGGCGGTTACGCCGTCCAGTTCGCCGCGCAGGCCGGCGCCACGGTGGTCGCCACCGCCAGCCCGCGCAGCACGCAGGCCGTACGCGCCGCCGGCGCCCACCAGCTCGTCGACTACACCGCCACCCCCGTGACCGACGCGATCGACGAGCCCGTGGACGCGGTGTTCAACCTGGTGTACGCCGACGAGACGGCGATGGCCGCGCTGGTCTCCCTCATCAAGCCCGGTGGCGTGCTGGTCAGCACGGCCTCGCCGGCGCCGGAGGACGTCGACCGCAAGGTCCGGACCATGAACATGTACGTCCGCAGCGACACCACCCAGCTCGCCGAAATCGTCCGCCGCATCGACGCCGGCCCGCTCACGGTCGACATCTCCGGGCGCTACCCGCTGGCCGAGCTCGCCGAGGTGCACGAGCGGGACGCCGCCGGTGACCTCCGCGGCAAGGTCGTCATCACCGCTTGATACCGTATCCTTCCCTATGACAGCAACGGTGGGGTGTGATGGGGAACGATATGTACTCGGTCGAGCAGGTGGCCGAGCGGCTGGGACTGCACGTGCGCACGGTCCGCAACTACGTCCGGGACGGCCGGCTCAAGGCCGTCAAGATCGGCAAGCAGTACCGGATCGCCCGCGCAGACCTCGACGCTCTGATCGGCGAGCCGGCCCCGGCCGCCGTGACCGGACATGTCGAGGTGTCCAGCATCGTGCAGATCGACGGCCTGGCGCCGGGAGCGGCCGACCGGCTCAGCACCCTGCTCACGGCCGGTGCCCAGGCACCCCACGGCTCCCCCGAGCCGCTGCGCCTGCAGACCATCTACGACAGGGGACGATCCCGGATGAAAATCGTGATCCTCGGCGGTCCGGCCGAGACCGCCGACATCCTCCAGCTGCTCGACGGGCTGCTCGGGGCGGAGAACGGCCTGTTCGCGCCGGGAGCCGGGCGATGACCGACCGGCTGGAGCAGCGCAACGGCGTACCGGTGCTGGTCTGCGCCGCGGACGGCCCGGCGGTGGAAACCGAGCAGGACGCCCTCGATCTGATCGGCGCGACCTACGCCGGCGCCGACGTGGTCGCGCTGCCGGCCGGCCGGCTGCCGGAGCGGTTCTTCACCCTCGGCACCGGGCTGGCCGGCGCGATCATGCAGAAGTTCGTCAACTACCGGGTCCGGCTGGCCGTGGTCGGCGACATCTCGGCCCACCTGGCGGCGAGCTCGGCCCTGCGGGCCCTGGTCCACGAGTCGAACCGCGGCGGACAGATCTGGTTCGTCGCCGACCTCGACGAGCTGGACGCACATCTGTCCCCGGTTCCCGGCCCGCCCGGCCAGTAGTTCGGCGCTCTCCCGGCTGCGCTGATCCCGCGCGGGATCAGCGCGGATCGAGCGCGGGCCGAGCCAAATTCCCGGAACGCCTCAGTGACCGGAACGGGTGTGCCGAACAGTCCTGCAGATTCTCTTGAATGGCAGGAGGTGCCGCCGTGCCGACCGTGCTCATCGTCGATGATGACGCCGACCACCGTGAGCTCATCTCGCTCGCACTGGCCCGGCTCGGTCACGAGGTCGTGGAGGCGGACGATGCCTTGTCCGCGCGGCACGTGCTGGACGCCGGCGGGATCGACGCCGTGCTGCTCGACGTGCGGATGCCCGGTTCCTCCGGCATCGAGCTGTGCCGCCTGCTGCGCTCCGAGCCGGCGACCGCCCACCTGCCGATCATGCTGATCAGCGCCGACGTCAACAACCACCGCATCCTGGCCGCGATGGACGCGGGCGCCGACGACTACCTGACCAAGCCGTACCACCGGGCCGAGCTGCTCAGCCGGGTGGAAGTGCTGCTGGCCCGGCGTGGCACGACGGCGACCAAGCCGTCGACCGCGGCCACCGCGGCGCTGCTGGCAGCCCGGGCGGCTGTGCCTCGCGGCGTGCAGATCCCGCTGCCCCGGCCGGTCCGCCGCACGGCCTGACCGGCAATGTTCACCGGCCCACCGTCGCTTGACTGATGCTGCCCGCCGCCGGCCGAGCGTAGGGTCCGGGACATGGATCTCGGGCTGGCAGGCAGGACGGCGGTCGTCACCGGCGGCAGCAAAGGCATCGGGCGCGCCATCGTGGCCGCGCTGGTCGCGGAGGGCGTACGGGTGACCGCCGGCGCGCGCAGCTTTCCCGATCCGCCGGCCGAGGGGGTCCGGACGTTCCCGGTCGACCTGGGCACGGCGGACGGGCCGGCCCGGCTGATCGAGGACGCGGCCGGCGCGTACGGCGGCCTGGACCTGCTCGTCAACAACGTCGGCGCGGCGCATCCCCGGACCGGCGGGTTCCTGTCGATCACCGATGACGACTGGCTCGCCACCCTGACTCTCGACCTGCTCGCGACCGTACGGGCGACCCGCGCCGCCCTCCCGCACCTGCTGCGCAGCCGGGGCTCGATCGTGACGGTCGCGTCGGTGAACGCCGTGCTGCCCGACCCGCTGGTGATGGACTACAGCGCGGCCAAGGCGGCACTCGCCAGCTTCTGCAAGAGCCTCTCCAAGGAGGTCGGCCCGCAGGGCGTCCGGGTCAACACGGTCAGCCCCGGCCCGGTGGCCACCGACCTGTGGCTCGGCAAGGACGGCGTCGCGGCCACCGTCGGCTCGTCGGCCGGGCTCGCCCCGGAGGCCGTCGCGAAGCAGGCCGCCGCCGGGTCGGTGACCGGCCGCTTCACCACCCCGGAGGAGGTCGCCGCGCTGGTGGTGATGGTCGCGAGCGACCGCGCCGGCAACGTGACCGGCGCCGACTTCACCATCGACGGTGGCCTGGTCAGCACGCTGTGACCGAGCCGCTCATCACTTATCGCAGTGCCGCCGGCCGGTGGGTGCTGCTGGCCACCGTGCTCGGCTCGAGCCTGGCCTTCATCGACGCCACGGTCGTCAACATCGCGCTCCCGGCGATCGGCGACGACCTCGGCGGCGGCGCGGCGGGCCTGCAATGGACGGTCAACGGGTACGCCCTGAGCCTCGCGTCCCTGATCCTGCTGGGCGGCTCTCTCGGCGACCGCTTCGGGCGCAAACGGGTCTTCCTGATCGGGGTCGGCTGGTTCGCGCTGGCGTCGCTGCTGTGCGGGCTGGCGCAGACCATGGAGATGCTCATCGCCGCCCGCGTGCTGCAGGGCATCGGCGGCGCCCTGCTGACCCCGGGCGCGCTGGCCATCCTGGAGGCGTCGTTCGTCCGCGCGGACCGGGCCAAGGCGATCGGCGCCTGGTCCGGGCTGGGCGGCATCGGCGGCGCGCTCGGCCCGTTCCTCGGCGGCTGGCTCGTCGAGCTGGGCAACTGGCGGCTCATCTTCCTGATCAACGTGCCGGTCGCGGCGCTGGTCATGCTGGTCGCGGCCCGGCACGTGCCCGAGTCACGCAACCCGGCCGCGCCCCGCGAGCTCGACATCGCCGGGGTGCTGACCGGCGCCGCGGGACTCGGCGGGCTCACGTACGGCTTCACGGCCTGGCCCGCCCACGGCCCGGGCAGCCCGCAGGTGCTGGTCGCGTTGTTGATCGGCGTGGCCGGCCTGGCCACGTTCGTGGTGGTCGAACGCCGCTCGCGGCACCCGATGCTGCCCATGGGCATCTTCGGCGCCCGGGCCTTCACCGGCGCCAACCTGGTGACCTTCCTGGTGTACGCGGCCAACGGCGGCGTCTTCTTCCTGGTGGTGCTCAACCTGCAGGTGGTGGCCGGGTTCAGCCCGCTGGCCGGTGGCCTGGCGCTGCTGCCGGTGACCGTGCTGATGCTGCTGCTGTCGGCCCGCGCGGGCGCCCTGGGCCAGCGCATCGGTCCCCGCATCCCGATGACGGTGGGCCCGCTGGTCTCGGCGGCGGGCCTGCTCTGGATGAGCCGCATCGGCCCGGGCGCGTCGTACTGGACGGACGTCCTGCCGCCGGTGATCGTCTTCGGCCTGGGCCTGTGCCTGCTGGTGGCCCCGCTGACCGCGACGGCGCTGGGCGCCCTGGACGACATGTACGCCGGCGTCGCCAGCGGCGTGAACAACGCGGTCGCCCGGGCCGCCGGCCTGCTGTCCGTGGCGGTCCTGCCGCTGGCGGCGGGCATCGGCCAGGGCGACCTGACCGACGCGGCGGACCTGCACCCGACCTACCGCAACTCCCTGATGATCTGCGCCGTCCTGATGCTGGCCGGCGCGGCCGTGGCCGCAGTGCTCATCCCGACCCGGCTCCCCGCCCACACCCCCGAACCGGCCGCCCCGGCCGGCCGGGTCCTCGCGAAGGCAGCAGAAACGCCGATCCGCTCGTACTGCGACGTGGCAGCCCCACCGGTCCATCCCCGCCGCGGGGGGTGAACGGAACCGAACTCGCTTGCCTGCCGTACTTGAATGGTCGTATGCGTCCTGAATTCAGCGTTCCGCCCAAGCTCTCGCCCGGCGACCGGGTCGCCGTCGTCTCGCCCACGCACGCCGCGCCGGCCGACTTCCCCGCCGTGCACGAGCAGGCACTGCGGCGCCTGCGCGAGGTTTTCGGCGTGGAGCCGGTCGAATACCCGACGACCCGCCGCGCCGCGCCGGCCGAGGAGCGGGCCGCGGACCTGATGGCGGCCTACGCCGATCCGCGGATCCGGGCGGTCTTCGCCACGATCGGCGGCGACGACCAGATCACCGTGCTGCGGCACCTCGACCCGGCGCCGTTCCGGGCCGACCCCAAGCCGTTCTTCGGCTTCTCCGACAACACCAACCTGCTGAACTGGCTCTGGTTCCACGGCGTGGCCGGCTGTCACGGGATGTCCACCATGATCCAGCTCGGCCGCGGCGGCGGGGTGCAGCAGGCCACCGTGGATTCGGTACGGGCGGCCCTGTTCACCGGCGGGGACCTGGAGATCAGCCCGGTCGAGCTGTTCACCGACGAGGAAGTGTCCTGGGACCAGCCCGCCACGTTGACCGAGGCGCCGGTCCCGTACCCGAGCCCGGGCCGGGTGTGGCACCGGGCCGACCGGGCGGTGAGCGCGCCGACCTGGGGCGGCAACCTGGAGATTCTGCACTGGACGCTGGCCGCCGACCGCTGGGTACGGCCGGTCGGGGACTACGCCGGGTGTGTGCTGCTGCTCGAGACCTCCGAGGAGATGCCGCCGGACATCGAGGTGTTCCGGATGCTGCGCAACTTCGGTGAGCGCGGCCTGCTGGAGCAGTTCCCGGCGATCGTCGTGGCGACGGCCAAGGGCACCGTGTTCAACAACCCGCGGCCGATGGCCGAACGGATCCGGTATCGCGAGGCCCAGCAGGCGGCTGTGCTGCGCGCGGTCGAGGCCTACAACCCCGCGGCGATGGTGGTCCTCGGGGTGGACTTCGGGCACACCAACCCGCAGTGGGTGCTGCCGTACGGCGGGCGGCTCACCGTCGACGGGCCGGCGCAGCGGATCATCGCGCACTTCTGAGGGCTTCGACCTCGGCCGCGAAGACGTGGTCGGGGTCGAGCCCCAGCGCCCGGAAGTTGTCCTCGATCTCCAGGCTCACGAAGCCGTGCAGCCGGCTCCAGGCGGTGACCGCGCGCAGCGCCACCGTGGGGTCGATGTCGTGCGCGCCGCGTCTGCGCGCCCAGCCGAGCAGGTCGTCGGCGAGCTGCGGCTCCGGCGCGGGGCCCGGTCCGGCCCCGGCGAGCAGCACGTCCATCGTTCGCTGGGCCGCGTCGGCCAGCCGCTCGTCGTGCGCGTCGTAGCCGGGCAGCGGCGCCCCGAACAGCAGCCGGTAGCGGTGCGGGTGGGCCAGCGCCCAGCTCCGGTAGGCCGCCGCTAGCTCCGGCAGCCGGTGCCCGGCGGCGGCGAGCGCCGCGGTCAGATCCGCGTACGCGTCCAGGATCAGCTCGGTGAGCAGCGCTTCCCGGCCGGTGAAGTATCTGTACAGCGCCGGGCCGGAGACGCCGAGCTCCTTGGCGATCGCGTTGATGGACAGCGCGCCCGGGCCGCCCTCCGCGAGCTGGCGCAGGGCCGCCTCCTTGACCTCCAGGCGCATCTGCGCCCGGAACCGGTCCCTGATCCCGCCCGCGGCCATGCGGTCACGTTACAACCGCGGTCCAAGGTGAGAACCCCTAACAGCGGGGCGTTCAGCGGCCGAACTCGCGCCAGCTCTTCTCGGTCATCTCGATGTCGTAGTGCGCGGCGGCGGCCTTGATGTTCTCGAAGGCCTGATCGCGCTCGGCGTCCGTGACGTCCTTGGTCTGGTTGAAACGAGCCATCGCGTTGCGCACGTGGTCGGCGTCGGTCAGCGGCTCCTTGCGCTTGTCCGGGAAGGCGTAGGCGCTGTCGGGGAGTTCCTTGCGGTCCGCCGCGGACAGAGTGCCGTGCTCGTCCACGGGCTTCCAGGTCTTCTTGGCCATGCCGGTGCAGTACCCCGCTGGCCCGGCCGGGAAAACGATCAGATCATTCCGCTGCGCAAGGCGTACGCGACGGCGTGCGACCGGTTGCGCAGCTTCAGCCGGTGCGTCAACCCGTAGATCACGTTCTTCACCGTGCGCTCCGAGTAGCACAGCTCGCCGGCGATCTCACTGGTGTCGAAGCCGTCGGCCATCAGGCGCAGCACGTCGATCTCACGCGGGGTCAGACCCGAGGCGTTCAGGCCGTGCGGGGTCAGCACGTCGCGTTGCAGGCGCTCGATGTGCTTGAGCAGCTCGCCGACCAGGTTGGGGGGCATCACGCCACCGCCGGAGGCCGCCGCCAGCACGCTGTGGGCGAGACGTTCGGCCGTGACCGCCGCCCGGGGCAGCACCGCCACCACCCGGCACTCGACCGCGGTGAGCAGTTCGGTCTCGTTGATCTCGTTGGTGATCAGCACGACCGGCACCCCGGTCTCGGCCGCCGAGCGCCGCAGCATGGCGATCACGTCGGTGCTGAGCCGGTCGGTCGACACGACCAGCACCGTGGCGTCGGCCCGTTCGGCGGCGCGAAGCAGGGTGAGCTCCGGCCGGGACTGAAGAAAACTGGCGAGCCCCGCGTGGCTGAGCGGGTCCATCGCCTGCAGGGCGACCCGAACCTGGTCCACTGCTACCTCCGGTTGATCGGTACGGCCGGGGGCCAGTCTCCGGAAGGGGTCTTCAGAAAATCTTCACGCGACCTTCATCGCCGCCGATCCGCCGTGAAGGTGGTGAGATCGACGCAGCTCATTGCCGATCTCTCAACCAGGCTCGCGGTCCGGCCGGGTTAATCGCGCGGGGCGCTCGCCCGCCGCAGCGCCTCGATGTAGATGGGCAACTCGATTGCCGCACGCTCTAATTGACCGGGCGCCAATTGGTCGGCGAATACCGCGTCGACCACATCCTGCACCAGTTCCTCGGGCAGTTCGTCCACGCGCTGCGCGGGCAGTTGCTGCCAGATCCGGATGACCCGCAGACGCGCGCGGATCTGGGCCAGGGTGCATTCCAGACCGGCGATGGCCGCGTCCGCGCGGACCGCGTCCAGGACCAGCCGGCCCTCGGCGGCGAGGTGCAGAAACAACTCCCCGGCGAACGGCAGGGGAGGTGGGGTCCCGCTCATCTGGCCTCCTCGCCCGGGTTGCCGGCCGGCTCGCGGACGATGCCGCCGGCCCGCACATCGCCAGCGAGTCCATCAGCAGCGCGCTCCCGGCGGAACCTCACGCACCTGGAAGTGCCCTGACCCACCAGTAACATTGCCCAGCCGCCCGTCACCGATTACGGACCGTCAACAACTGGACGCGGGGCAGCCGGAATGCGTAATGCTTTCGTCACGCAAAGAAGGCAAGTCGCGAATATCACTTGCGGAGATATGCTGCCCCTGCGCGCGGCGGATCTGCACTCTTGCGCGCATTCGCTAGGAATGGTGGCACAGCAGCGGTATCAGAACCCCGATGAGGGACATCGGTTTGCGGTGAACGAAAGCTTGCATGTTCAACTGACCACCTGTTGGCAGCGATCCCACGACGACGAGGTTGGGCAGCCATGACGGCAGAGCACGAAGGTCTGGACCTTCGCCTGCTGGGACCCGTACGCGCGTGGCGGGACGAGACGGAGCTCCCGCTGGGCTCGGCGCGCCGTGCCGCGGTGCTGGCCGTGCTGGCTCTGCACGCCGGTCACGCGGTCTCCCGCCAGCAGCTCATCACCGCGCTGTGGGGTGAGGAGCCCCCCGCGAGCGCGGTCGGCAACGTCTACACGTACGTCTCGACGCTGCGCCAGGTGCTCGAGCCGGGACGCGACCGCTGGGCCGCCGGGCAGTTGCTCACCTCCGGCGGCGGCACGTACTGCCTGCACGTCCGCAAGCAGGACGTGGACGTGTTCCGCTTCGAGGCGCTGCGCGAAGAGAGCCGGCGCCACCGGGCTGCCGGTGACCGGTTCGCCGAGCTGGCGGCCCTGGAGGCGGCCATGCGGCTGTGGCAGGGCGAGGCGTTGTCCGGCGTGCCCGGCCCGTACGCCGCCGCCCAGCGCCTGCGCCTGACCGAGTTGCGGCTGGCCAGCGCCGAACGCCACGCCGCCCTGCTGCTGGATCTGGGACGGCACGAGGAAGCCATCGCTGCGCTGCGGTTGCTCGTGCAGGCGTACCCGTTGCAGGAGGCCCTGCACGGGATGCTGATGACCGCCCTGCACGCCGGTGGTCGCCGGGCCGAGGCGTTGCAGGTGCACGACCATCTGAGCCGGGTGCTGCTGGAGGAGACCGGCACCGAGCCCAGCGCCGCGTTGCGGGCCATGCGGCTGCGCATCCTCACCGGCACCAACGAGTTGTCCGCGCCGGCCCGCAGCGCCGGCCCGCCGGCCGCGCCCGCCGAGGCGGCGACACTGGTCGGCCGGGACGCCGAGATCCGCCTGCTGCGCCGGGCCGGGACCGCCGTGGCCGCCGGCCGGGGCCGCAGCATCCGGATCGAGGGCACCCCCGGCATGGGTAAGTCGGCGCTGCTCGGCGCGGCCCTGCGCACCGGGCTGCCGACCGGCTGCCGCGTCGGCTGGGGCATCGGCGACGAGCTGGCCCAGCGGATGCCGCTCGGGGTGCTGCTCGAGTGCGTCGAGTCCGCGATGTCCGGCGACGTCACCCGCGACCTGGTGCGGCAGCTGTTCACGGTCGCCGCCGACGCGCTCGACGGGCCGCGGCCGCAGACCGTGGAGCGGGCGGTGGCCCTGGTCCGGCAGGCGGCCGCCGAGGCCCCGCTGATCCTGGTCGCCGACGATCTGCAGCGGGCGGACACCACGACGTTGCGGGTCTGGGCGGCCCTGCACGAGCTCACCGGGGAGCTGCCGCTGCTGCTCGTCGCCTCGGCCCGGCCCGGTGCGGCGGGGCTGGACGAGGTGCCCGCCGACGAGATCCTCACCCTCGAGCCGCTGACCGCCGACGAGGCCACCGCGCTGGTCCGCGCGGTCGCGCCCGAGCCGTTCGACCCGCGGACGCTGCGCCGGCTGCTGAGCGACGCCGGCGGCAACCCGTACTACCTGCGCCATCTGGCCGCGACCCGGCGCGACGACGCCGCCTACCGGGGCGCGCCGCCGGCCGAGCTGGTGGCCGCGGTGGACGCGCACCTGGCCACGCTCGGCGAGGAGACCCGGCACCTGCTGCGGGCGGCCGCGTTCCTGGGTGACCACTGCACCGTGGCCGAGGCCGCCGCCGTCACCGACCACCCGCCCGCGGAGCTGCAGCGGGTGCTGCGGCCCGCCCGGGCCGCAGGGGTGCTCACCGATGACCCCGAGACCCTGGTCTTCCGGCACCGGATCGTGGCCCGGGTGCTGCACGAGAGCACCCCGGCGGCGTTGCGGATCATGCTGCACCGGTCCTTCGCCGAGAAGATCGCCCAGGTCGGCGGGGCCCCGGAGCGGGTCGTCGGCCAGCTGCTGGCCGGCCCGGTGCCGCTGGACAGCAGTGCGAGCCGGTGGCTGGCCGAGCACATCGAGCAGCTCTCGGCGCGGGCCCCGCAGGTCGCGATCAGCATGCTCAAACGCGTACGCACGGAGTACGCCCTGGATGAGGAGACCCGGCTCGACCTGACCGCCTGGCTGGCCCGCCTGCTCGACCGCCAGCGCGAGAACGCGGTCGCCGAGGCCGGCTGGGTCGCCGCCCGCACCACGGATGTACGGCTCGAGGCCGAGATGCAGTGGATCATGGCGTGCAGCCACGACCGGCAGGGTGAGCACGTCGCGGCGGCCGACGTGGCCCGGGCCGTGCTGAGTGCGCGCCGGCTGCCGGACCCTTGGCTGCACCGGTTCCGCTCGCTCATCGACCGGCTCCGGCCGCACCTGCCGGGCGAGCCGACCGCGCCGCATCTCAGCCGGACGGCCCTGCTGGGTGACAGAGTTTCTGTTATCCGTTGAGCGGCCCGTGGTCTCCTCGGAGTGAGGCACGCTCCCGCGGCGGAAACGGAGGAGAGATGCCGGATCCTGCGTACGAGCAGCTCCGCGTCTCCGTCCTGGGCCCGCTGCGCGCCTGGTACGGCGACCAGGAGCTCAACCTCGGCCCGGCCCGCCAGCGTTCGCTGTTCGCGGTGCTGGTCGCGGACGCCAACCGCCTGGTCAGCCGGGACGAGATCATCGAGGCGGTGTGGGGAGCCGCCGCGCCCGCCACGGCGCCCGGCAGTGTCTACACCTACATCTCCGGACTGCGCCGGGTGCTCGCCGGTGGCCCGGAGCGCCCACCGGCAGCCGAGGTCCTGACCTCCGGCCCGGCCGGCTACTCGCTACGGATCCCGGCCGGGCACCTGGACAGCGACCGGTTCACCGAGCTCCGCACCCGGGCCGAGGAGTTGCAGGCGGGCGGCGACCCGGGGGCCGCGGCGTGCGTGCTCGACGAGGCCCTGGAGCTGTGGCACGGCGACGCGTACGCGGGCATCTCCGGCGACCGCATCGAGCTGGAACGGACCCGCCTGGCCGAGCAGCGCCTGGCGGCCGTGGAGCGGCGGGCCCGCATCGCGATGGAGCTGGGCGACGACGGCCTGATCGCCGAGCTCGCCGGGCTGGTCCGCGCCCATCCCCTGCACGAGCCGCTGCACGAGTTGCTGATCCAGGCGCTGTATCGGGCCGGCCGGGGTGCCGAGGCACTGGAGGCGTTCCAGGCCGCTCGCCGGGTCCTGGTGGCCGAGCTGGGCGTCGAGCCGGGCCCCGCCCTGCGCGAGCTGCAGCGCCGGGTGCTGGACGGCTCGATGGCCGCGACCGAGCCACCCGCCTTGCCGGCCGCGGTGGTGCCCATCCAGGTCGCGCGGGCGATCCGCGACGGGCTGACCGACCGGCCGCTGGTCGGCCGCGGCGACGAGGTCGAGCTGCTGCGCGGTCTGGTCCGGGCAGCGGCGCAGGGCACCGGCGCGGCGGTGTGGCTCGAGGGTGAGCCGGGCATCGGCAAGACCGAGGTGCTGACCCGCGCCCTCTCCGACGCCGACGAGGCCGGCTGCGGCCTCTTCTGGGGTGTGGCCGGCGAGCTCGACCGGCACACGCCGCTGCAGGTCCTCACGCGCGCGCTGGGTCTCGCGCCGACGTCGGAGGATCCCCGGCGCGCCACCATCGCCACCGAGCTGCACGCGCCCGGCAGCGGTGAGAACGACGACGCCGGGCCGGCCATCGCAGCCGAACGGGTGCTCGCCTACCTGCGGGCCGCCTGCGCGATCACGCCGATCGTGCTGGTCGTGGACGACATGCAGTGGGCCGACGAGGCCAGCGTGCTGCTCTGGGACCGGCTGGTCGCGGCGACCCGGCACATGCCGCTGCTGCTGGTCGCGGCGGCCCGGCCGGAGCCGAACGGGCGCGAGCTGGCCCAGTTGCGCCGCAGCGTGCGGCTGCGCGAGGGGCATGTGCTGAGTTTGGGGCCGCTGCCCGCCGAGGCGACCGAGGAGCTCGTCGCCGCGGTGGTCGGCGCCCCGGTCGGGCCGCACCTGCGCGCGGTGGCCGGCCAGTCGGGGGGCAACCCGCTCTTCGCCCGGGAGACGGCGGCGGCGCTGGTCCGCCGGGGTGCCGTACGGGTCGTGGACGGCCGGGCCGACATCGACGGGTCGGTGCCGGTGGAGGTGCCGGGATCGCTGCTCGCCGTGGTCCGGTCCACGCTGGACTTCCTCACCGACGACACCCAGGAGGTGCTGCGGCTGGCGGCCCTGCTGGGCACCGAGTTCGCCGTCGACGACGTCATCGCGGTGACCGGGCGGCCGCCGTTCAGCCTGATGGCTAACCTCGAGGAGGCGCTGGCCGCCACGGTCGTGGTGGACGCGGGCACCGAGCTGGCGTTCCGGCACCCGTTCCTGCGCGAGGCGCTGTACGCGAGCATCCCGCACGCCACCCGCTCCCAGCTGCACCGCCAGACGGCCGAGGTCCTGGCCCGCGGCGGCAGCCCGGTGACCAGGGTCGCCGAGCAGCTGGCGGCGGAGACACCGGTGCTCGACGCCTGGGTGGTCGGCTGGCTCACCGAGCACCACGCCGAGGTGGTCAAGCGGGTGCCGCGGACGGCGCGGGAGCTGATCAGGCAGGTGCTCGCCACCGGCCTGCCCGGTGCCCAGCAGCGGGAGACGCTGCTCGTCGCCCTGGTGAAGCTGGAGTTCCGGGAGGGCAGCTATCCGCTCGCCGAGGCCCGCGAGGCGCTGGCGACCGCGACCGACCCGGGCGACCGGGCCGAGATGCGGCAGTTGCTGGCGGCCATGCGGTTCCGCCAGGGCGCCCCCGGCGAGGCGATCGACCTGCTCACCGGCGCGGTCGACGACCCGGCCACCCCGGAGATCTGGCGGACCCGGCACCGGGTGCTGCTGGCCAACTTCCGCCGCGGCCCGCTGGACGACCTGGAGCGGGCGGACCGGACAGCCCGGCAGGTGCACGACGAGGCGGTGGCGGCGGGACAGCCGTACGAGGCCGCGTTCGCGCTGCAGACGACGTGGCTGACCAACTCGATCCGCCGCGACCACGAGCGCGCGCTGGAGTACGTCGACCGCGCACTGGAGATCATGCGGGACCATCCGACGTTCGCCGGCATGTACTTCGACCTGCTGGACAACCGGATGTTCACGCTGCAGAACCTGGACCGCCTGGACGAGGCGGAGCGGACCCTGCGCGAAGCCGCTCTGTTCGCCATCCGGCACCGGCTGCCGGCCACCCTCCAGGTCGCCTCCGCGGTGCAGTACTACTGGCTGGGCCGGTGGGACGACGCGACGGCCGAGGTCGGCGCGGTCACCGACGACGCGCCCGGGATCACCTTCCTGGGCATGCGGGAGCCGGGCGCGGTGGGGATGCTGCTGCACGGCGTCGCGGCGCTGATCGCCGGCCACCGGGAGGACCGGAGTCTGGCCACCGCGCACCTGGACGCCGCCAACGCGCTGCCCGTGACCGACGCCGAGCGGGAGAGCTGCGATTTCCTGCTGGTGGCCCGGGCCCTGGTCGCGGAGCAGCAGGACCGGCCCGCCGATGCCCTGCGGGAGCTCGCGCCCCTGCTGACCCCCGAGTACGCCCCGATGATGCTGCGCCACCAGTGGTTGCCGGACGCGCTGCGCCTGGCCCTGAGTGTGGGCCGCCGGGACCTCGCCGAGCAGGCGGCGGCGATCTGCGCCGCCGAGGCGGCCAAGGAGGTACGCCCGGCGCGTGCGTTCGCGGCGTCCGCCCGTTGCCGCGCATTGCTGGCCGAGGATCCGGAGCCGGCGCTGGCCGCGGCCGAGCACTACCGGGCGGTGGGGCGGGTGCCGGAGCTGGCCGCCGCTCTGGAGGACGCGGCGGTGCTGCTGGCCGCGAACCGCCGCCCGCACGAGGCCGCTGCCACCGGTGGCGAGGCGGCTGAGTTCTACACCGTGCTGGGCGCGCGCTGGGACCTGCGCCGCACCCGGGCCCGGCTGTTGGAATACGGCGTGGAACCGGCCCGCGGCACGTCCCGCACAGCCACTGTCCGCTGAGGATCCCGCGTATCGGCCGATCGCCGAGCGCCAATGTCCAAATGTGAGCGGTAACAAATTCGCCATAGCGCGCTACGCAAGGTAGCAGTAGGCGGCTGAGCTGCACTTTAGCGGATTTCTGGGCCAATCTCGACGGTGTGCTGCGTTCGGTTCTGGGGGTTTGTGGCCATGACCTTGACAGGAAAAGTTTGATAGTGCGTGAATGTGTTTCCAGATAGTAAATCCTCGATGCCACCCTTGAAGGAGTTCCCATGACCGGTATGTCCGGACACTGGAGACCCGCGCTTCTTTCCCTCAGCACCGCCCTGGTCGTGCTCGCCGGCGCGGGCGCGTGCGCGAAGTCCGAGGACGGCGACACGCCTGCCGCCGGTGGTGCCGCGAACTCCGCCGGCGCCCAGGTCGCGCAGTCCGCCGCGGCCGGCGTGCCGACCTGCACGCTGGAGCAGTTCGGCGGCACCAAGGTGGACCTGAAGACCGCCAAGATCGGCTTCTCGCAGTCGGAGAAGGAGGCCAACCCGTTCCGGATCGCCGAGACCCAGTCCATCCGGGACGAGGCGGCCAAGCTCGGCATCCCCAGCACCAACCTGCAGACCACCAACGCCAACTCGCAGTTCAACAAGCAGATCAGCGACGTCGAGCAGATGATCGACTCGGGGGTGCAGCTGCTGGTCATCGCCCCGCTGAACTCCGACGGCTGGGACTCGGTCTTCGCCAAGGCCTCGGCCAAGAAGATCCCGATCATCACCATCGACCGCAAGATCAACGCCACGCCCTGCAAGGACTACCTGACGTTCATCGGGTCGAACTTCGAGGAGCAGGGCAAGCGCGCCGCCGACAAGATGGCCGCCGCGCTGGGCAACAAGGGCCAGGTGGCGATCCTGCTCGGCGCGCCCGGCAACAACGTGACCACGCTGCGCACCAAGGGCTTCAAGGACCAGATCGCCAAGGTCGCCCCCGACATCAAGCTGGTGTTCGAGCAGACCGGCCAGTTCTCCCGCGAGGAGGGCCAGAAGGTCGCCGAGCAGCTGCTGCAGTCCAAGTCGGACATCAACGGCATCTACGCGGAGAACGACGAGATGGGCCTCGGCGCCGAGATCGCGCTCAAGGGCGCCGGCAAGAAGCCCGGCGACGTCAAGATCGTCTCCATCGACGGCACCAAGGGCGCGGTCCAGGGCATCGCCGACGGCTGGTTCTCCGCCGTCATCGAGTCCAACCCGCGCTTCGGCCCGCTGGCCTTCGAGACCGCCACCAAGTTCTTCAACGGTGAGCCGATCCCCGCGGACATCATCATCTCCGACCGCGAGTACGACGAGAGCAACGCCAAGACGGACCTCGCCAGCGCCTACTGAGTCACCCTCTCCCCCAGGAGTGCTCACATGACCGTCCCCCACCCCCGGACCTGGCGACGCCTCATCGCCATGACCACCGCCACCCTGACCGCCTCCGCCGGCGCGCTGATCGCCACCACCGCCCCGGCCGCGGCCTTCGTCCCCAAGACACCCCCGCTGACGACCCCGTGGACCAACCAGGTCTCGACCACCAACCCGCTGCCGGAATACCCCCGCCCGCAGCTGACCCGGCCCGACTGGCAGAGCCTGAACGGCATCTGGCAGTTCGCCGGGGCGTCCAACATCAACACGCCACCGGTGAACACGACGCTGGGCGAAGAGGTGCTTGTTCCGTACCCCATCGAGAGCGCTCTCTCGGGGATCATGCGCCATGAAAACTACATGTACTACCGCAGAACGTTCACCGTTCCGGCCGGCTGGTCCGGCCGGAACGTGAACCTCAACTTCGGCGCCGTGGACTGGCAGTCCAAGGTCTGGGTGAACGGCACGCTGCTCGGCACGCACGAGGGCGGCTACGACAAGTTCTCCTACGACCTCACGAGCGCGCTGCGGGCCGGCGCCAACGAGGTCATCGTCGGCGTCTACGACCCGACCGACGGCCAGGACATCCCGGTCGGCAAGCAGCGCACCAACCGCGGCGGCATCTGGTACACGCCGTCGTCGGGCATCTGGCAGACCGTCTGGCTCGAGCCGACCAACCCGGCCCGGATCACCCGGCTCGACACCACCCCGAACGTCTCCGCCGGCGCGCTCGACCTGGTGGTGCAGGCCGCCAACGCGAGCGGCCAGGCGGTCACCGCGCAGGTACTCACCGGCGGCACGGTGGTCAGCACGGCCACCGGTACGGTCGGCGCCTCCCTGCGGATCCCGGTCCCGAACGCTCACTTGTGGACCCCGGACGATCCGTTCCTGTACGACCTGCGGGTCACCCTCGCGTCCGGTGACGTGGTGGGCGGCTACTTCGGCATGCGCTCACTGGGCAAGGCCATGCTCGGCGGCACCCTGCGCCCGACCCTGAACGGCAAGTTCGTCTTCCAGCTCGGCACGCTGGACCAGGGCTACTGGCCGGACGGGCTCTACACCGCACCCACCGACGCCGCGCTGCGCTTCGACCTGGAACAGCAGAAGTCGCTCGGTTTCAACATGGTCCGCAAGCACATCAAGGTGGAGAACGACCGCTGGTTCTACCACGCGGACCGGCTCGGCCTGATGGTCTGGCAGGACATGCCGGCGCTGGCCAGCGGCCGGGAGCCCTCGACGGCCGGGCGCACCCGGTACGAGAAGGAACTCAAGGAGATGATCGACGAGCACAAGGGCATCACGTCGATCGTCCAGTGGGTGCCGTTCAACGAGGGCTGGGGCGAGTACGACGCCGGCCGCATCGCCGACCTGGTCAAGAGCTGGGACGCGACCCGGCTGGTGAACCACAACTCCGGCTCCAACTGCTGCGACTCCGACCCGGACCCGGGCAACGGGGACGTGATCGACGACCACATGTACGTCGGCCCGGGCATCACCCGGCCCCCGACAGCCACCCGGATCGCGGTCAACGGCGAGTACGGCGGCCTCGGCCTGCGCGTGCCAAACCACGAGTGGCCGACCGCGGGCAAGTTCGCGTACGAGTGGCTGCCCGACACCAACGCCCTGACCAACCGGTACGTGCAGATCACCGGCAAGCTGGCCGACCTGATCTCCACCAACGGCCTGTCGGGGTCCGTCTACACCGAACCGACCGACGTGGAGGAGGAGCTCAACGGCTTCTTCACCTACGACCGGCAGATCCAGAAGATGAACTTCGCCGCGGTCCGGGCGGTTCATCAGCGGGTGCTCGGCGCGGCGACCGGCACCACCCTGCCGACCGGCCGGCTCGCGTCGCTGCGGGTCACCACCCCGGGCTTCACCGACCGCTACCTGCGGCACTCCGGCGGCGCCGCCGTCACCTCGGTGATCGGCGCGGGCAGCTCCACGGGGGACAAGCAGGACGCGACGTTCTGGGTCCGCCCCGGGCTCTCGAACAGCGCCTGCTACTCGTTCGAGTCCCGCAACTTCCCGGGCCAGTACCTGCGGCACCGCGGATACCGGGTCTACCGGGAGGCGAGCAACGGCGGCACGTTCAACGCCGACGCCACGTTCTGCGCCCGGCCCGGCCTGTCCGGCGGTGGCACGTCGCTGGAGTCGGCCAACCTGGCCGGTTACTACATGCGGCACCGCAACTCCGAGGTGTGGATGGACCAGAACAACGGTGGCTCCTTCACCAACGACGCGACCTGGACCGTGAGCAACCCGCTGTGGCGCAGCGGCGCGGACCTGGCCGTCGGGCAGAACCGGTCGTTCCGGGTCACCACCGCCGGCTACGACAACCGCTACCTGCGGCATCGGGACTCGCTGGCGCGTACCGACGTGATCAGTGCGAGCAGTGCGCTCGCCGACCGGCAGGACGCCACCTTCACCGTGCGCGCCGGGCTGGCCGACAACACCTGCTACACGTTCGAGTCGGTCAACTTCCCGGGCCGCTACCTGCGGCACGCCAACTACCGGGTGCAGACGGCGACGAACGACAACACGACCACGTTCGCGCAGGACGCCACCTTCTGTGCCCAGCCGGGCCTGGGCGGTGGCAGCGGGAACGTGTCGCTGGAGTCGTACAACTACGTCGGCTACCACTGGCGGCACTACGGGGAGGCCGTCTACATCGCCACCAACGGCGGCGGCAACGCCTGGGACAACCCGGGCAGCTACGCCGCCGACGCCACCTGGAACAACGCCGCCCCGCTGGGGTAGCGCGAAAGTGAGTGGATCCATGGCACTGCTGGAAGTCGTCGATGTCGCCAAGGAGTTCCCGGGCGTACGCGCCCTGGACGGGGTCTCCTTCACTCTCCGGCCGGGCGAGGTGCACGCCCTGGTCGGGGAGAACGGCGCCGGTAAGTCCACCTTGATCAAGGTGCTGACCGGCGTCTACCAACCGGACGGGGGCGAGCTGCGCTACCGCGACGAGCCGGCCCGGTTCGGTACACCGATGGACGCCCAGCGGGCCGGGATCTCCACGATCTACCAGGAGGTCAACCTCATCCCGTTGATGAGCGTGGCCCACAACCTCTTCCTCGGCCGCGAGCCGCGCACCCGGCTCGGGCTGCTGGACGAGGGACGGATGTACCGCGAGGCCGGCGAGATCCTGCGCCGGTACGGCGTCACCACCGACGTCCGCCGCCAGCTCGGCACCCTCGCCCTGGGCGCGCAGCAGATGGTCGCCCTGGCCCGGGCCGTGATGATCGACGCCAAGGTCGTCATCATGGACGAACCCACCTCGTCGCTGGAACCCCGCGAGGTGGAGACCCTGTTCGGGGTGATCCGGGAGCTGCACGCCCAGGGCATCGGGATCGTCTACGTCAGCCACCGGCTCGACGAGCTGTACCGGATCTGCGACACCGTCACGATCCTGCGCGACGGCCGGGTCGTGCACACCGGCAAGCTCGCCGAGCTGGAACGCATCCGGCTGGTCTCGCTCATGCTGGGCCGGGACATGTCCGCCGTCCGCCGCGAGGGCTTCACCGGGTTCGCCGGCGAGCACGCCACCGCGGCGGACGCGGCCCCGGTGCTGGAGGTCGCCGGCCTGACCAGCCGGCGCAAACTGCACGACATCAGCTTCGCCGTCCGGCCCGGCGAGGTGGTCGGGCTGGGCGGCCTGCTGGGCGCCGGGCGCAGCGAGACGATCAAGGCGATCGGCGGGGCATATCCGGTGGACAGCGGCCGCGTCACGGTCGGCGGCAAGGAGCTGAAACGGCCGACCACCGTACGGGCGGTACGGGCCGGCATCGCGACGCAGCCCGAGGACCGCAAGGCCGAGGGCATCGTGGCCGGGCTGTCCGTCCGGGAGAACATCGCGCTCGCGGTGCTGCCCCGGCTGAGCGCGTTCGGACTGGTCTCGGACCGCAAGATCGACGAGGTCGTCCGCACCTACATGGACCGGTTGCAGATCAAGGCGTCCAGCCCGGATCAGCGGGTCGGCGACCTGTCCGGCGGCAACCAGCAGAAGGTGCTGCTCGCCCGGCTGCTGGCCACCCGGCCGCGGGTGCTGCTGCTGGACGAGCCGACCCGCGGCATCGACGTCGGCGCCAAGGCCGAGGTGCAGTCGCTCATCGACGAGCTGGCCGGCGAGGGCCTCGGCGTGGTGCTGGTCTCCTCCGACGCGGAGGAGCTGATCGAGGGCGCCGACCGGGTGGTGGTGCTGCGTGACGGCGCGGTCGTCGGCGAGCTGCGCGACGCGGACGTCACCACCGAGGCGCTGCTGGAGACGATCGCCGCCGCGGCGGTAGTGGAGGCCTCCGATGACGAGTGAGTCAGTGGCCACCCGGCCCGGAATCGACCTCGCCCGGATCCGGGCCTGGCTGCCGGCGTACGGCGTCTACGCGGCGATCGTGCTGCTGGTGCTCTACAACGTGGCGTTCACGCCGAACTTCCTGGCCTGGAGCAACCTGCGCATCCAGCTGATCCAGGTGGCGCCCGTGGTGATCGTGGCGCTCGGCATGGCGCTGGTCATCGGCACCGAGGGCATCGACCTGTCGGTCGGCTCGGTGATGGCGCTGGCCGCCGCGCTCATCCCGCTCTACCTCGGTTACGGCGTGGTCGCGGCGATCCTCATCTCGCTGATCGCCGGTGTCCTGGTGGGACTGGTCAACGGCACGCTGGTCGCCCGGGTCGGACTGCAACCGATCGTGGCCACCCTCGCCCTGTTCGTCGGCGGCCGGGGGCTCGCCCTGGTCATCTCCGGCGGCCAGCTCAAGGACATCCGCAACGACGACCTGATCTTCCTCGGCTCGGGCGACTTCCTCGGCCTGCCGATGCTGGTCTGGATCGCCGCGCTGCTCGTGCTGGTCGTCGCGTTCATCGTGCGGCGCACGGTCTTCGGCCGGCGGCTGCTGGCCATCGGCGGCAACCGGCCGGCCACCGAGCTGGCCGGCGTGCCGGTCAAGCGGGTCCTGATCACCGTGTACGTGATCTGCTCGGTGCTCGCCTCGATCGCCGGCCTGCTCGCCGTCGCCCGCATCCAGTCCAGTGACGCCTCCGCGGTCGGCCTGCTCATCGAGCTCTCCGCGATCACCGCCGTGGTCGTCGGCGGCACCCCGCTGACCGGCGGCCGGGTCCGGGTCCTCGGCACCGTGGCCGGCGCCCTGCTCATGCAGCTGGTGGTGGCCACGATGATCAAGCACAACCTGCCGTCGTCCAGCACCGAGATGGTGCAGGCGGCCATCATCCTCATCGCCGTGTACGCCGCCCGAGAGAGGAAGGCCCGGTGACTCCCATCGTGTCGGACCCCGAGGCCCCCGCGGCCGCCGTCGCCGCCGACGTGCGCCGGGCCGAACGCACCGACCGCATCGTCAGCCTGGTCCAGCGCCAAGGCGCGCTGGCGGTGCTCGTCGTGGTCGTGCTGGTCGCCGCGGCCTCGTTCCCGAACTTCCGCAGCTTCGACAACGCCGCCACCGTGCTGGTGGCGGCCGCCCCGCTCGCGCTGATCGCGCTCGGCATGACCTTTGTGATCATCACCGGCGGCATCGACCTGTCGGTCGGCTCGCTGTACGTGCTGGGCGGGGTCGTCTCGGCGTACGCGTCGCAGTGGGGTCTGCTGCCGGCGTTCCTGGCCCCGCTGGTCGTGTGCGGGCTGATCGGCGTGCTGAACGGGATCCTGATCGCCTACACCAGGATGGCGCCGTTCATCGTCACGCTCGCGGCCCTGCTCGGCGCGCGCGGGCTGATGCGGGCGATCAGCGACGAGGGCTCCACGACGTACCTGGTCAAGAGCGACGCTGTCCGCAGCTTCGGCACCGGCTCGTTCCTCGGCATCGGCTACCCGGTCTGGCTGGTCGTGGTGGTCTTCGCGCTCGGCATGGTCCTGCTGGCCCGCACCCGCTTCGGCCACGCGGTCTATGCGGTCGGCGGCAGCGAGGACGCAGCCGCGCTGATGGGCATCGCGGTACGCCGTACCAAGGTCTGGGTCTACGTCATGTCCGGCCTGCTCGCCGGCCTGGCCGGGGCGATCAACGCGGCCAAGCTGGGCTCCGGCGTCACGGTGCTGGGCATCGGCCTGGAGCTGGACGCCATTGCCGCCGTGGTCATCGGCGGCACCCTGCTGACCGGCGGCGCGGGCACCATCACCGGGACCATCGCGGGTGTGCTGCTGCTCGGCGTGATCCAGAACATGATCAACCAGGTCGGCAACGTGCCGAGCAGCTACCAGCAGCTCATCAGCGGGGCGTTCCTCGCGGTGGTGGTGGTCGCCCAGACCTACCTGGCCAGGCTGCGCCGGGTGACCTGAGACAATGGGATCATGAAGCCCACCTTCGTGTACGACGGCGACTGCTCGTTCTGCACCAGCTGCGCGCAGTTCATCGAACGCCGCATCCCGTCGCACGCCACGGTGGTGCCGTGGCAGTTCGCCGACCTCGACCGGCTGGGCCTGACGCTCGAGCAGGTCGAGGAGGCGGTGCAGTGGGTCGGCCCCGACGGCACGATCGCCTCGGGCCCGGACGCGATCGCCCTGCTGCTGCGCGACGCGGGCCGCCTGTGGGAGGTCCCGGGGCGCGCGCTGCAGTTGAAGCCGGTCGGCCTGCTGGCGTGGCCGGCGTACCGCTGGATCGCGGGCCACCGCCACCTGCTGCCCGGCGGCACCGCGGCCTGCTCCCTCCCCCAGGCCCAGCGCGACAAGCTCTACGGCACCGCCGGCTAGCAGCTAGTAGGCGTAGCGGCGGACCGTCTCCGGGTGGATGACGACGCGCAGCTGGTCGCCGGCCAGCAGCGCGGCGAGGTCGGCGGCCCGGGTCGGGTCGTCCAGGTCCCAGTAGCGGGCAGCGAGGCGGGAGGCCAGCTCGTGGGCGCCGTCGGACTCCACCGTGGTGCGGCCGGCGACGGACACCCAGCGCTCGCGCTCCCCGACCGGGGCGGCGACGACGATCGAGGCGCGCGGGTCGCGGCGCAGGCGGCGCACCTTCAGCGACTCGGGCTCGGTGAAGAACTGGACCGTCCCGTCCGCGGTGGCCTCGAACCACACCGGCCGGGGCTCCGGCGGCACGTTTCCCGCGGCCACGGACAGGAAGCCGTGCAGCGGGCGGGCGAGGAACTCGAGGTCTTCGGCGGTCAGGCTCGATGAATTGCTCATGACCCGATTCAACCTCATCCGGCGGGCCGCTCAGTGCGGGTGGCTCAGTTCAGGTGGGCCGTGCCGAGCACATGTCCATCGTGGTCGGCCACCGCCACCGCGCTCACGTTGCGCAACTGGATCGAGCTCGCCCCGGTCACCTTCGCGTTGCCGCTGGGGGTCGGACCCCAGATCGCGGCCTGCTCGACCGTGCCGTCGACCCGGCTCACCCGGCACACGAACGGGCCCTGGCCGCGCAGCTTCGAGACGGTCAGGTCGATCGACACCCCCCAGGTCTTGCCGGTCAGCACCGCCTGACCGGCGAGGCCACTGCCCTCCTCCGCTTCGAAGACAGCGGTGACCGCGGGCTGGCCCGGGCCCTGGCTCTGGCTCGGCGCGGCGATCGGCGGCCCGGCCGGCGGGTCCTGGTCCCGGGTGGCGATCACGCCGACGCCGGCCGCGACGACCAGCACGGCCGCGGCCACGGCGGCCAGCCGCCGGCCGGTGCCACGCCGGCGTTCGCGGGACCGCTCGGCCCGCATCCGGGCCAGCAGGGTCTCGATCCGCGCGGGGCTCGGCCGGCTGCCCGCCGGCACCGTGACCGGCAGCGCGTTCTCCAGGGACCGGAGCAGTTCCGGTACGGGCGCCAGCCGCTCCAGCTCGGCGCGGCACTCGTCGCAGCTCACCAGGTGCGCGTCGAGCCGGTCGGTGTCGGCGTCGTCGAGCCCGCCCAGCAGGTAACCGCCGAGCAACCGCTTCAGCTCATCGTGATCGTGGTGGTCGGGGCTCATCGCAGCACCCCCATCTCCTCGAACGCCTGCCGCAGCGCCCGCACCGCGTAGTAGGCGCGCGACTTGACCGTGCCCTCGGGCACCGACAGGTGCCGGGCGGCGTCGGCCACGGTCTGCCCCTCGTAGTACATGGCCTGGACCACCGCGCGGTGGTCGGCGGAGAGCCGTTCCAGCGCCTCGGCGACCAGCCAGCCCTCGACGAGCTGGTCGACGTTGTCGGCCGACGGCACCGACGCGACCGCGGCGTCGTCGGCGACCAGGTGCGGGCGGCGCTGCTCGGCCCGCCAGGCGTTGGTGACCACGTTGCGGGCGATGGTGAGCAGGTAGGAGCGGGTCCGGCCGGGGTCCGGGTCGAGGTGGTCGATGTGCCGCCAGGCCCGCAGCAGCGTCTCCTGGACCAGGTCCTCCGCCTTGTGCCGGTCGCGCACGTACCGCGAGATGAAGCTGAGCAGCACCGCGTAGTGCTCGGTGTAGAGCGCGGTCATCAGCTCCTCGTCGGGACTCACCCGTCGCCTCATCCGCTGCTCCCTCGTCGGCCCGCCACCCCGTTGTACCCCGGGCCCGGTTGGCCGGTTCGATCAGCACCGACAAAAGCGCCCGGCTCTCCCACCTGGGGAGGACCGGGCGCCTCGGCGCTACGGTGTCAGCACTTCACGAGCGGCTGGGGCGGGGCGTCGGGGTCCTTCGGGTCCTTCACCAGCGGGTAGTCCGGGCCGCCGTAACGGAACGTCGTCGGAGTGCGCAGGCCGCCCGTCCACGGGGTCCAGTACGGCTCGTCGGGCTTCTCGATCTGCACGGGCGGCAGTGTGATCGCGGGTTCTGTCTTGTACTTGGGCCGCATGTCCAGTTCGAACCCGACCGTCGGGCCCTTGGTCATGCTGATGCTCCCGATCCGCGCCGCGTCGCCGTCGCTGGCCGGCTTGCCGTTGCCCATCTGGGTGCAGGGGGTGAGGCTGGGCGACGCCACTTCACCGAACCACTGGGCCAAGCCGGCCCGGGTGAACCGGCCCTCCCAGTTCTTGTCATGGAAGTAGCCGATGTACTCGGAGTTGTACGCGATCCACCAGGCGTTGCCGTCGTGCATGATGCCGAAACGCTTCGAGGTGCCGACCGGCAGGGTGTCACCGGGCTTGACCGTCTTGTGGATCTGGGTCCATTCGCAGGCGTTGTAGCACCTGGCAACTCCGTCCTTCCAGTAGAAGACGAAGAGGTGCGGGTCGTCGTCGCCGTTGACCGAGCGGTCCACGGTCCAGCCGACCTCGACGGTCTGCTTGCTGTCAGCGGAGCGCACCGCCAGCTCGGCCAGCGTGTGGTAGTCGCCCTCGACCAGCTTGGGCTTCTCGATGGTCAGGTTGGCCCACGTGCCGTCGGTCTCGCCGGTCTGGGCGCCGACCGCGTAGTGGAAGTTGACCACGCGGTCCGCGGCGGCCGCGGCCTTGACCGTGCCCACGGTCGGCGGGGTGGGCGGCACGACGGTGGTGCGCGCCGACTTCAGGAAGGCACCGTTCGCGCCTTGGCCACCCTTGGGGGCATACTCGCGCGTCGGTGTCACCGCACCGCTCGTGTCCGCGGGGGCCGCGTCCGCACCGGCGGCCGCGACGGCTTTGCTGCTGGCGCCGGCCTTGGCCTGCTTGAGCCGCTTGGGCTTGGTGCCCCAGGGCAGCAGCTTCGGCGGCGTGAGGACGGCCTCGCCGGCCGCGGGGGCCTCCGGCGCTGTCTCGGTGGTCGCGGGCGCTGTCTCAGCGGTTTCCGACGCTGCTTCGGGCGCGGTCCCGGCGGTCTCCGGCGCGGTCTCGGTGGTCGCCGGTGCGACGGCGGCCGCGGGAGCCTCGGCCTCGGTCGTCTCCTCAGCACTGGCGTTCAGGGTCCAGACCGTACCCATCGTGCCGACAACGGCTACGGCTAGGCCGGCGGCGAGCAAACCGCGGCGTGAGTTCGACACGTGTCCGTCCTCGTTGTTCGGGGGGCTCGGAGGCGGTGGGCGAAGAACCTCCGGCACCGGCTCTCAGCGGCGGAGCTGACCATATAACGTTCTGAATACCCTCCGCCCCCGTCGAACGGCCTTTCCGCCTGAACGGCTGAGTCCGATCGCCGATCCGGTGAAACATCGGCCGAGTTCATCCACAGTGTGTGTTCGCGCAGTTGCTCAGGGGCAGGTTTTTGACAACCGTTCTGAAAGAAGCAAAGCACCGCGAGGCTCTTTCGGGTATCGCACCGCAGGTCGGCGTTCCCGCAGCACCCGAACCGGACGGCGAAATACACCCTCTGTCCTGAGTCACGGTCGGTAAACGTGAATAACGATTTCAAGATCGCTTTTCGGTTGCTGGAGAATGACCATTACGACCGGCCCCGGATATAGGGCATGAATACCATCTGCCCAGGTTTGCTACTGGTGCTGGCGATCATGTCCAATTTGCTGGGCGGCCGGGCCGGGCACCACCGCGCCGCGGCTCCCCGCCAGCTCGGCGAAGAGCCGTTCCCAGACCTCACGCACGGTGCTCATCGAATACCGGCTGCTGTCCGCGCGGGCGGCAGCACCCATGGCCCGGCGCCCGGCCGGATCCTCGATCAGCCGCATCATGCCCTCGGCCAGCCCGTCGATGTCCTCCGGCGGCACCAGCAGCCCGTTGCGGCCGTGGTCGATGATCTCGCGCGGACCGGTCGGGCAGTCGAAGGCGACAGCCGGCACGCCCGCGGTGGCCGCCTCCAGCAGCACCATCGGCAGCCCCTCGAAACGGGAACTGAGCACGTACCCCGACGCGGCCGCGAGCTCCTCGTCGAGGCGCCGGCTGGGCCCTTCGAGCCGTACCCGGCCGGTCAGGCCCAGCTCCTCGATCTGCGCCGCGAGCTGGTCCCGCTTGGCGCCGTAGCCGAAGATCCGCAGCTGCCAGTCCGGGTGCCGGGCCGCGACCGGGGCGTACGCCGGGATCAGCAGGTCGAAACCCTTCTGCCGGACCAGCCGGCCGGCCGCGACCAGCACCTTGCTCTCCAACGCGGCCGGCGGCAGCGGCCACGGCGGGATGCCGTTGGGGATCCGCACCACCCGCACCGCGCTGTCGCCCAGCGCCGCCCGGTAAGTGTCGCGGTCGTGCTCGGTCAGCACCGCCACGGCGTCGAGCCGCGGATACGCCCGCAGGATCGCCGCTCGCAGCCGCGGCTTGTAGGTCTCCAGGTTCATGTGGTCCTGGGCGATCCGGATGAGCCGGCGCGGCCCGAACCAGGCCGACAGCAGATTGTGCGCGGGACGCGTGGTGATCAGCACACCGTCCCGGGAGGACCGGAAGTACCGGACGATCGTCAGGTCGACCTGCGGGTCCCAGCGGCGGTAGCGGGAGTCGTGCCGGTGCGGCAGCGGGTTCTTGAAGCGCCGGGCCTTGTTGAGCAGGCGGCTCTTCTGCCCCGGCCGGTCGCTGCGGCGGTCGCCGGACTCGCGCAACTCGGTCAGGGGCACCAGCCGGACCCGGGGGTCCAGGGCGAAGACAGTCTTGTCCCCCGTGCGGTACACGCTGGCGATCTCGACCTCGTGCGTCTCGCACAGCGCGTTGGCCTGATTGAAGACGCTGCGGATCGTGCCGCCGCCACCATAGGCGTTGTGCAGCAGGTACCGGATTTTCACGTCAGCAACGTAGCAACGATCGCAAAATGTTTCGGACCCGTCCGCGGACCGCGCCGCGCCGAATCACCGCCATGGACGTTGCGCGGGAGCTGATCGCCGGCCGCTACCGGCTGCTGGAGATCATCGGTGCCGGCGGCATGGGCCGCGTGTGGCTCGCCGACGACGAGCTGCTGCGCCGCCGCGTCGCCGTCAAGGAGATCGCCACGCCGACCGACGTGAGCACCGCGCAGATGCTCGACGCCCAGCTCACCACGATGCGTGAGGCACGGGCGGCGGCCCGGCTGGAGCATCCCGGTGTGGTCGGCGTCTACGACGTGGTGTGGCGCCCGGACCGCTCGTGGATCGTCATGGAGTACGTCGAATCCCGATCGCTGGACGCCGTGCTGCGCGAGGGCCCGCTGCCGCACCGCGAGGCCGCCCGGATCGGCCTGGGCGTGCTGGCCGCGCTGCGGGCCGCGCACGAAGCCGGCGTGCTGCACCGCGACGTCAAGCCGCACAACGTCCTGCTCGCCACCGACGGCCGGGTGGTGCTCACCGACTTCGGCCTGGCCAAGATCAGGGGTGTCGAGCAGGGCGCCGAGCCGTTGCTGGGCTCGCCGTACTTCGTCGCGCCCGAGCGGTTGCGCGGCGACGACGCCGGCGAGGCAGCCGACCTGTGGTCGCTGGGCGCCACGCTCTACGCCGCGGTGGAGGGTCAGGCGCCGTTCCAGCGCTCGACCACGACCGCCTCGCTGACCGCGCTGCTGACCGAGCCGCCCGACCCCGCCCGCTTCCCCGGCCCGCTGACCCCGATCATCGACCAGCTGCTGCACAAGGACCCGGCTCAGCGGTTGCCGGCGGCCGACGCCCAGGCCCGGCTCCAGCGGGTGGCGGACCGCGCGGTCGGCGTCTTCCCGATGCGGGTCCCGCGGCAACGCACGCCGGCCCCGCCCGGCACGTCCGCGCTGGGCATGGCGATGATCCTCGACCGGATGAGCCCGGACCGGCCGGCCCGCGACCGCATCGCCCGCAGCACCAAGGTCGCCCTCGTCGCGGCCGCCGTACTGCTGGTCGGCACCACCGGCACAGCGCTGGCCCTCGACCGCCGGCCCGGCACCACCCCGGACGCCGGCGCGAGCACCGGCACGGCGGCCGGACCGCTCGCGATCTGCGCCCCGGGCGGGCCGGCGGTCAGCGGCAGCACCCAGGCCCGGGGGTACGCGGTCCCGGCCGGCTGGCTCTGGCACACCGACCCGACCGGTTTCGACGTGGCGGTGCCGCGGGGCTGGACCCGTTCCCAGGACGGCACCGCCGCCTGTTTCCGGGATCCCGGTGGCAGCCGCTCATTCCGGGTGGACGCCTCGGCCCGGCTGGCCGGCCCAGCCCTCTCCTACTGGCAGGGCCAGGAGCAGGACGCGCTCGCCGCCGGAAATCTGCCCGGTTATCAGCGGGTGACCGTGAACGCGATGCCGCAGCAGGGCGGCGCGGAGTGGGAGTTCACCTGGCAGCCCGACGGCGAACCGGTACGCCGGCACGAGCGCCGCGTACTGCTGTCGATGAGTGACGGGCGCGCGTACCTGGTGGAGTGGACGACGCCCGAGGGCGACTGGGCGGGCAGCGAGCCGTACCTGCGACTGGTCCTCGCCAGCCTCTCCTGACCCTCGTTCCCGCATTGTGGTACAGGTTTGATTTGTGCCCGGGTGGCCGACCACGATGGGCGCATGCAGCGGCAGGGTATTCCCCTCACGGCCCGCCGGGTGATCGACCTGGCGCGGTGCGCCAGCGCGCGCTGTCCCCGCTGATCTGCGCTTTTCGCGCCCCCTGAGCAACACCTTCCCGGCCTGAGGGCCAGTTTCTGGGTTCTTCCCGCGCGTCGTCCGCTCCCGGCCGTACTGTGGCGGTAAACCTATAGAACTGATAGGCAATATATGCAAAGCGAGGAGCTGCAGTGACCGTCGTCGACATCCGCCTCGACCATCTCGCCACCGCCACCCGGTACGCCGCCGACCCGGACTCCTGGCCCGTCGCGCCCCGCTTCAACGCGGTCGACCGGTGGTACCACCGGCTGGCCCAGGAACCGGACCACGAGGTGTGGCTGCTGACCTGGCTACCCGGGCAGGGCACGGACCTGCACGACCACGGCGGCTCGGCCGGCGCGTTCTACGTCTACTCCGGGGCTCTCACCGAGGACACCGTGGCCACGGGCGCGGACGGCTCGCCCCGGATCACCGCCCGCGAGCTGGGCGAGGGCGCCGGCCGCCGGTTCGGCACCCGGCACATCCACCGGATCACCAACCGCTCCAACCGGCCCGCGATCAGCATCCACGCGTACGGCCCGGCCCTGACCACCATGACGCGCTACCGGATCGGCGCCGCCGGGCTGGACGTCGTCACCGTCGAGCGAGCCGGAGCCCAGTGGTGAGCACTCCCCTGCTGCGCAGCGCACCCGCCTTCGCCGCCGCCCCCGAGGGCGCCCGGAGCATCGACGAGCTGCTGGCCGGCGCCCGGGCCCGGCTGGTCCGGCTCGGCCCGCACGAGACGTACCGGGCCGTGGGCCGTGGGGCCGTACTGGTGGACATCCGCCCGGCCGCCCAGCGCGCCGAGCACGGCGAGATCCCCGGCGCGGTCATCATCGAGCGCAACGTGCTGGAATGGCGCCTCGACCCCCGCAGCGACGCCCGGCTGTCCTTCACCCGCTACGACCTCGAGGTCATCGTGACCTGCCAGGAGGGCTACACGAGCAGCCTGGCCGCGGCGGCGTTGCAGGACCTCGGTCTGCTGCGGGCGACCGACCTCGACGGCGGTTTCAAAGCCTGGCAGGCGGCGGGGCTCCCGACGATCTGAGGACCAGAGGTACGGCTAGCACGGTGTCCCGCCGCCACCCCGCGGTCCTAGCGTCGAGGGCATGAAGCGAATCGGCGTCGTACTCCTGTGGATCATCGGACTCTACTTCGTGGCGCGGGCGGTGGTGGAACCGTTCGTCATCGACTTGACGGACCCGGCGACGTACCACCTGGACTGGGGCGGCCCGCACCTGGCCGGGGTGCTGGCCGTCCACTGTGGCCCGGGCATTGTGGCGGCGGCGCTGATGGTGCGGTCACTCCTCCAGCGTCGCCGCCCAGCCGTGGCCGCCCGTCAGTGACCGTCGTCCGGTCGCGCGTGCCGGGGCAGCCGGAACGACAGCCCGAACGCCAGCACCAGCATCGCCAGCGCCACCAGCAGGCTGCGTACGGTGGTGTCCCGGAAGCCGGCGTGCACCGCCTGTTCGGCGTACCCCCCGATTTCCGGCGCGGCCGCCCCCTGCGCCGCGCGGCACGACGCGGGCTGCACCGCCGGGTCCTCCTCGGCCGCCCGGTCGCGCAGGCAGTCGCGGATGCCGGTGACGGCCGCCGGCTGGGCCTCGGCCGGCACGGCCGCCGCGGTCAGCGCCGGCCGTAGCCCCGCCGCGTCGACGTGGTCCGCGACCGCGCCGGGCAGCAGTCCGAAGAAGACAGTGCCGAGCACCGCGATGCCGAACGCGCCGCCGAGCTGCTGCACCGAGGTGAGCGCCCCGGACGCCGAGCCGGTCTCCTCGTCGTCGACCCCGGCCAGCACGATGTTGAAGAACGGCGCCATGGCCAGGCCCATGCCCGCGCCCAGCGGGATCAGCGCGGGGATCAGCAGCCACGGAGTGATCTCAGCGCCCGCCAGCTGCACGGTGACCGCCACGGCGGCTGTGCCGAGCGCCATGATCACGGTCCCGATCAACAGCAGCTTGCGGCCGAGCCGTTCGCTGAGCCCGGCACCGGCCGCGATGAAGCCGGCCACCGTGCCGAGGGCCTGCGGCAATGTGGTCAGGCCGGCCTTGAGCGGCGAGTAGCCGAGCCCGATCTGCAGATAGAGCGTGAAGATCAGTCCGGTGCCGATCAGCGCGGCGAAGAAGACCAGGCCCAGCAGCAGGCCGCTGGTGAACGCCCGCTTGCGGAACAGCGTCGGGGTCACCAGCGCGTCCAGGCCCCGGCGTTCGCGGCGCGACTCGTAGACGCCGAAGAGACCGAACAGGGCGACGCCCAGCGCCAGCATGACGAAGATCCAGACCGGCCAGTCCAGCTCGCGCCCCTGCACCAGCGGATAGAGCAGCAGGAACGCCGCGACCGCGGCGAGCAGCACACCGGCCACGTCCAGCCGGGGGCGGCGCTCACTGCGGAACTCGGGCAGGAACTTGATCGCGCCGAGCACGGCGAAGACGCCGAGCGGCAGGTTGATCAGGAAGATCATCCGCCAGCCGGTACCGAAGTAGTCCGCGTCGACCAGCCAGCCGGCCAGGATCGGGCCGCCGACCGCGCCGAGACCCATCACCGGGCCGAACGCGCCGAACGCCTTGGCCTGCTCCGCCGGGGCGAACATCTGCTTGATCATGCCCAGGCCCTGCGGCAGCATGACCGCCCCGAACAGGCCCTGGACCGCGCGGGCCCCGATCAGCACCCCGGGCGAGAAGGCGAGCGCGCAGACCAGCGAGGCGAGCGTGAAGCCGACGGCACCGATGACGAACATCCGGCGCCGGCCGTAGATATCACCGAGCCGGCCGCCGGTGAGCAGCCCGATGGCCATGGACAGGGTGTACGCCGCACCGAGCCACTGGATCAGGCTGAGCGAGCCACCCAGTTCGGCCCGGATCACCGGCCCGGCGATCGTGGTGACCAGCGAGTCGAGCAGGTCCATCACCTCGACGGCGAGGATCACGAACAACGCGACCCAGCGCCATCGGTACGGAGTCTCGGCGGCTTTCTCCAGCACAGCTTGCATAGCGTCCCCCGGAACAGTGTTCGTTGTTGTCGAACACCGTTCTACCGACGAACACCGTTCGCGTCAAGTACGCTGTACGCTGATGAGCGAGCTTCCCCTGCCCCCGTGGCGGCGTACCGTCCCCAAACGCCCCCGCCCCGCCAAGGCCCCGCTGAGCCAGGACGAGATCGTCGACGCCGGGCTGCGGATCGTCCTGGAAGAGGGCATCGAGGCGGTGAGCATGCGCCGCCTGGCCGCGGTCTTCGACACCGGCGCCTCCAGCCTGTACGCCCACGTGGCGAACAAGGAGGAGCTGCTGCACCTGATGTTCGACCGGATCTGCGGTCAGGTGGAGGTCCTCGCGCCCGACCCGGAGCACTGGCAGGAGCAGATCAAGGAGATGTGCCGGCGCGGGCACGCCCTGATGGCGAAATACAACGACATCGCCCGGGCGGCGCTGGCCACCGTGCCCAGCGGGCCGAACGCGCTGCGGATGTCCGAGGCGATGCTGGCCATCATGCTCGCCGGAGGCGTCCCGCCGCAGGTGGCGGCCTGGTCACTGGACCGGCTGTTCCTCTACATCGTCGCCGACGCCTACGAGAACTCGCTGCACCAGCTGAACCTGGTGGAGGGCCAGAGCACCCGCGAGTACTTCGACACCTTCGTCGGCCAGCTGACCGACTACTACACCAACCTGCCGGCCGACCGGTTCCCCAACATCCGGGCGCACGCCGCGGTGCTGACCGCCGGCTCGGGCGACGAGCGCTTCGAGTTCGGCCTCGACATGCTCATCGACGGGCTGTCCCGATACACCGACCGTACTGTTGATCCATGACCACCCTGCCCCCCGGGCTGCTCGACCTGCTCGGCAAGCCCAGCCCGTGCTTCATCGCCACCACCATGCCGGACGGCTCACCCCAGCTCACCCAGACCTGGGTCGGCACGGACGGCGAGCACATCGTGATCAACACCGTCGAGGGCTACCAGAAGGTCAGGAATGTCGAGCGTGATCCCCGGGTCGCCGTGACCGTGGCCGACCCGGACGACGTGACGAACTACTTCTCCGTCCGCGGCCGGGTCCTCGACATCTCGCCCAAGGGCGGCGCCGAGCACATCGAGGAGCTGGCCCAGAAGTACCTCGGCGGGCCGTACCCGTGGTTCGGCGGCCGGGACCAGGTGCGGGTGATCCTCAGCATCGAGGTGGAGAAGATCATCCACGCGCCCTGGGGCTGACGCCGGCTCAGACAGTGGCACTCGTGTACTGCTTGCCCTTCTCCGTCACCACTCGGACCGAGGCCACGTCGGCCGGGGCGACCAGCGCGCTGCCGTCCAGCGTGGTGCCCTCGGCGGCGCCCTTCTCCGAGACCACCCAGCTTCCGGCCAGCACCACCGTGCCGTTGCGGGCGACCACCTCGAGCCGGCACCGCTCCCCCGCCGGGATCCCGGCGACCGCGGCCTTGATCCGCACCCAGCCCGGCGCCGGAGCCACCGCCACGGTGATCCGCGCGCCGGTGCCGGCGTCGACCGCGGTCGCCGTCTTCGTGCCGGGAATGGTCGTCTGCTCGACCTGCGACGGCGTCGGCAACGCGATCGGAGCGCCCGGATCAGCAGTGCCCCGGCCCACCACCACCCCGGAGGCGATCGCGGCGGCGACGACCACGGCCGCGGCGGCACTCACCAGCGCCGTCCGCCGATGCCGCCTCCCGGCCGACTCGTCCCGGATCTGCCGCAGCGTGCGCTGCAGCAACAGGTCACCGCCCTCGGGCGGCCCGTCCAGCAGCATCGCCTCGGGCACGGCCTCGAGTGCCATCGTCCACTCCCGCAGTGATTCCACCTCGGCGCGGCACTCGGCGCAGCCGGCGAGATGCTCCTCGACCAGGCGTACCTGCTCCGCGTCCAGCGACTTCGTCAGATAGCCGGCGAGGTCCACGTGATTCGTCTTCATGAGGCAGACCGTTCCGTTCCGGCTGCGCTCAGCGACCGGAGCTCGCGTAGTGCCCGCAGGGCATAAAAGGAACGCGACTTGACGGTGCCGGGCGGAATGCCCAGCGCCTTCGCCGCCTCCGCGACCGTGCTGCCGAGCAGATAGACCTGCTCCAGCACTTCGCGGTGCTCGGCCGAGAGCCGGCTGAGCGCGTCGATCACCACCACCGAGTTGACCACCTGCTCCGCGTGGTCGCCGGAGACCGCCACCTCGACCGGCGACTCGCGCACCTCGGGAGCGCGGGCGTTACGGGCGCGGATCTGGTCGGTGACGATGTTGCGGACCACGGTGAGCAGCCAGCCGCGTACCGAGCCCTTGCCGTTGACCAGGCTGTCCGGATGTCGCCAGGCGCGGACCAGGGCCTCCTGGACCACGTCCTCGGCGGCGGCCCGGTCGCGGGTCAGCTGCGTCGCGTACGCGAGCATCGCCGCCCCGTGCTCCGAGAACAACGATCTGACCAGCGCCTCATCGGCCACCTCCCGGCGACGTTGGAGCCTCAACCCCGGCATTTCTTCCCCCCGGTTACGGCGGTCACCACGCCGAGGCCGGCCGGACGGAGCGCGTGTCCGGCCACCCTCGACCCCCGTTTCGTCGGTCTGACTCCCCCCACACGTGCCGGTGGGCCGGATCGGTTCAGAACAATTTCCCGCTGAACCGGATCCGGCCCGCGGTCGTGTGGATGGCGTACCGGCTCACCCACAGGGGGAATCATGAAGCGCAGCCGCATCACCATCGCCGTCCTGGCGCTGACCAGCGCGTTCGGCCTCGCCGCGTGCGCACCGGCCGGCACCACCCCGACCGAAGTGCGATTCGTGGCCGCGGAGGGCGAGACGCCCGCCGCGCCGGCGGTGCCGCCCGAGCCGAGCACGGCGCCGGAGCAGGCCGAACTGGCCGCCGAGACCCCGGACCGGTCATCCGAGCCGATCCCCGAGCCGACCGTCGCGAAGACCCAGAAGTGGGTCAAGATCTTCAGCGGTGCGTCCGACAAGGACATCACCCCGCCGAAGAGCATCCGTAAGGGCAGCAAGACGGTCGAGCTCAACACCGCCGAGAACCCGGTCATCGGCACCTACGTCACGGACGGCGCCGGGCGCACGCTCTACCGCTTCGACGAGGACAGCAACAAGCCGCCGAAGGCGACCTGCAACGGCGACTGCGCCAAGGCCTGGCCGCCGCTGCTGATCAAGTCGCCCGGCAAGATCTTCCCGAAGGGCATCAACCCCAAGATCCTGGGGTACGTCGAGCGCGCCGACGGGACCTGCCAGGTGACCATCAACGGCTGGCCGGTGTACTACTTCGCCAAGGACGCCAAGCCGGGCGACATTCTGGGTCAGGGCGTCAAGGGCACCTGGTTCGCGGTCGACCCGAAGGGTGCCAAGACCGGGGCGCTGCCCGAGTCCGCCGGCGGGACCGGTGGCACCGCGAACTCCGGTGACGCCGGTGGCGACGCCCCCGCCGACCCGGGCTACTGACAGCTGCGAGCGGCGTTCAGGCACCGTACGACCTCGTTCATCAGGGCATCCGGCATCAGATTGACGAAGAACGCGTGATCGGTCAGCGAACTGTGCCGCTGCGCGTCGAACGAGTCGATCCGGTACCGGATGCCCGGCGCGATGGCGTAGGCGGCGACGATCCGCAGCCGCGGCACCGCGAAGGTCGAGATCGGACAGCCGCCCCCGGGGAGGGCGAAGACGAGCTGCTGGCGATGGTCGTTGCTGTCCACCCGCCGGCCGTCCCAGCAGCTCGGGAAGTCGAAGACCCGCAGCACCGGCTCACCGCGGGGACAGACGACGTATCGCAGACTGCGACGCTCGGGGCTGCCGGAGCAACTCCAGACCGCGGCGGCCCGGGCGCCACCGTTCGTCACCGCGTACGCGTCCCCCACCTCGCCCCGCAGCAGCCGCGGCATCGCCAGGACCGGCCCCCGCGGGTTGCCGTGGAAAGCGAAGCTGACCCGGACCGGGACCTGCACCGCCCCGCCGTGCGGACCGTCCTGCGGGCCGAAGGTGCGCAGCACCGGCCAGTAGTAGCTTGATTCGTCGCCGTTGGTGCAGGTGGTGCCGCCGCCGGCGAGAGTTTTCACCGTGCTGCCGACGTCGACGGAAAGGTTGCCGAAGAAGTCGTGCAGATGGTGCACCGGCCCGGCTTTGCCCGGCGTCACGACGATGTTGCTGCTGTTGCGATGGCCGTTCTCGTTGCGCCCGCAGTCCCACGTGTACGACCCGGTGGCCGCCTCCACCGGCAGGGCGGCGACCTCGTCGATGTCGACATAGTCCGCACCCAGCGACGGCTGGCGCAGCGTGCCCGCGGTGATCGCGCCGGCGGCGAGCAGCAACTCGACGGCCAGGGCCAACATGGCAGCCCTGCGCCGACCTGTCGCGGCGTACGCCATACCGTCACCTTACGCAAACATTCCGCACCCGACGGTGGCACAAACAGGACAGTGCAGGCAAAGTGATCGACTTCGGTGGCCATCGGCGTACCCGAATGCAGGCCTATCGGTCCGGTGGATTTACTAACGCCCGGAACGGCTGATACTGGGCAGATGGCGGACTGGATCTCGGGGGACCGACGGTTGCCGGTGCCGGTGACCGTGTACGGGCCGCTCCACCTGCTCGCCCTGCAGGTGCACCGGATGGCGAACGACGGTCAGGCGTACGAAGCTGTCGCGGCGGCCGACGCCTTCCTGATGATCGCCCGGACGGTCCGCGACGACCGGACGGCCCGGTTCCTGATCCAGGGAAAGATGTACGCCCTGCTGGCCATGGGCCAGCTCGTGGAGGGCACCGCGCTCGGCGAGGAACTGCTGCGTACCGCCGGTTCCCTGCTCAGCGAGGCCAAGGCCCGCTGCGACCTGGCCCAGCTGCACCTGCTGCGCGGCCACTACGTCGACTGCATGCAACACCTGGCCCGGGCCGGCGCCCTGCTGAACGCGGGCCCGGCGGGCACGGACCGGCACCGCTCGGCGATGTGCTCGTTCGCCGAGGCCGCCACCGCCGCGGAGATGTACGAGACGGCGGCGACGGCGTACGACCAGCTGTGCGCCTCGGACTCGCCGAACCGCTCGACGTCGTTCGACCTGGTGCACGCGGTGACCCTGCTCTACTGGGGACTGCGGCTCTCGCACGTCGGCCGGGCCGAAGAGGCCCGCAGCAAACTGCGCCGCAGCGCCGAGATCACCCGGCACCGCCTGGACTCCCAGCCCGACGTGCACGCGACCGCCGTGCACGCCCTGGCCCTGGCCAAGCTGGGCGAGACCACAGTGGCCGAAAAGCTGGCCCGCGAGGTGATCATGCCGCTGCGCGGCGGCGGCACCCACCAGTACGCCCGGATGGCGCACCTGGCGCTGGGCATCAGCCTGCGGGCGCACGGCTTCCCGCACGAGGCCCGCCGCGAGTTCATCGCCGCCCGTGAGCTCAGCGAACACGGCTCCCGCCCCGACGAACGACCGATCATCCGCTTCGAACTGGCCCTGACCGCCCTGGAGATCGAGGACTGCCAGTCCAGCCGCGACCTGTTCGAGACGGTCGAGGGCCAGATGCGCGAGCTGTGGCGGCTGCGGCTGCAACGGCTGGCGATGTTGCGACAGGCCGGCCAGCGCGAAGAGGCCGAGGCAGCCCGGGCCCGAGCGGAACGGGAGATCCTGCTCGACCCGCTGACCGGGCTGGGCAACCGGCGCCGCTTCGACCTGCTGATCGAGGACGTGGACCGGGCCTCGGGGGCGCGGCCGCTGACGGTGCTGCTCATCGACCTGGACCACTTCAAGGCGGTGAACGACGCGTACTCGCACAGCGCGGGCGACCGCGCCCTGCGCGAGGTGGCGACGATCCTGCGCGCCCACTGCCGCACCGGCGACGAGGCGGTCCGGTACGCGGGCGACGAGTTCGTGGTCTTCCTCCAGGGCGACGGCACGACGGGCCGCGAGGTGGCGGAACGCATCCGCACAGCGGTGGCCGCGGCGACGATCCTGCCGGAGGTCCGCCTGACGGTGAGCGTGGGCGTGGCAACCTGGTCCCCGGGCATGACGGGCGACGCCCTGTTCCGAGCAGCCGACGACCGCCTGTACGCCGCCAAATGGAGCGGCCGCAACACCACCGCCGCCTGACGGCCCGACGAGGGGGGTACGCCATGAGTGGATATGCACGGTGGCAGGACATCCGCGCCGATTACGTCGAGCGGGCCGGCGGGGAGGATGCCGTCGAGGCCGGGAAGCAGGAGCTGCTCTCCGTCGTCCTCGGGCATCGCCTGGCCGAGGTGCGCCGGGCCCGCGGGCTCACCCAGCAGCAGGTGGCCGAGCGGATGGGCGTGACCAAGGGCCGCGTCTCGCAGATCGAGCAGGGCAAGATCTCCGGGCAGGACGTGCTGGCCCGGTTCGCGGAGGCGCTCGGCGGCCGGCTCCACCAGGCGATCTACTTCGAGGACGGGGACATCGCGGCCATCGCGTGACAGCGATGCTGCGGGGCAGGGCAGGATCTCCCTGTGGAGATCAAGGGACAGCAGGTTCGGATCGTGCATCTTTCGGGGCCGGTTTTCGCTGCGCTGGCCGCCGGTGATCTTGCCGCGGCGCAGGCGGTCAGTCCCGTGCCGCTCTCGGATTATCTGGCCGGTCCGGACAACCGCGGCGTGTGGGAGCGGCGCCGTGACCAGGTCGAGCAGGATCCCGTCGAGGCCGAATGGGTCACCGGGGTCATCTGGGACGAGCGGCGGCAGCTGGCCGTCGGGCGGGCCGGTTTCCATTCCCGGCCCGATGCCGCCGGCCTGGTCGAGATCGGTTACGCCGTTGATCCCGCGTACCGGCGGCAGGGTTATGCCCGGGCTGCGTTCGAGGCGTTGCTGGCCCGGGCCGCCGCCGACCCTGAGGTCCGGACCGTGCGGGTGACGATCAGTCCGGACAACGTCGCCTCGCTGGGCCTAGTCGCGCAGTACGGCTTCACCGAGGTCGGCGAGCAGTGGGACGACGAGGACGGCCTCGAGATCATCTACGAGAAGGACGCCTAGATGTTGACGCCGTCGGCGGGCAGGCCGGCCGGGATCGCCGCTGCCGCGGTGGTGTCCGTCGACGGCGTCGCGGCCGGCAGGCCCAGCGTGTACGCCGTCATCGACAGGCTGCCGTACGCGTACCCGTCGACCAGCACGTCCGTGCCCTCGCCGCTCGCGCCCGCCAGGCCGGCCAGGTAGAGCAGCGGGAGGAAGTGGTCCGGGGTCGGCACCGCGTGCCGGAAGTCGCGGTGCGCGTCCAGCCGGGCCGCGTTCAGCGGGTCGTCCAGCATCGTCTCCTTGGCGTCGGAGTCGAAGCGTTGCGCCCAGTCGAAGCCCGCGTCCGGCATGTCGCGGTTCACCCCGCCGAGGTTGTGCACGACGTTGCCGCTGCCCAGGATCAGCACGCCCGATTCGCGCAGCGGGGCCAGTTTCGCGCCCAGTTCCAGGTGGTAGTCGAAGCCGCGGTCGGCGTTGATCGAGAGCTGGGTGACCGGGATGTCCGCGTCCGGGAAGGCGTGCACGAGCACCGACCAGGTGCCGTGGTCGATGCCCCAGGAGTCGATGTCGGCGCCGACCCAGGTCGGCTTGACGATGTCGCTGACCTCCTCGGCCAGGGCGGGCAGGCCCGGCGCGGGGTAGTCGACGTCGAAGAGCTGCTGCGGGAAGCCGAAGAAGTCGTGGATCGTGCGGGGCCGCGGCATCGCGGTGACCGCGGTCGCGTTGATGTACCAGTGCGCCGATACCACCAGGATCGCCCGGGGCCTCGGCACCGAAGCGCCGAAGGCCCGCCACGCCTGGGTGTAGCGGTTGGTCTCGAGCGCGTTCATCGGGTTGCCGTGGCCGATGAACGCGGCCGGCATCGTGGTCATCGTTGCAGCTTAAACCTTCACCGCGGGTAGACGACCCCGGAGCGGCCGCTGTACGGGTGCCGGGTGCCGTCCAGCTCGTGCCCGGTGTTCGGCGCGTCCAGCCAGACGATGTAGGGCACGCCCTTCTTGAGCCCGGTGATCGTGGCCGTGACGGTGCAGCCGGTGCCCGCGGGCACGTTCTGCCAGGTGTAGGCGGGTTGGTTGCCGGCCACCAGCGGCTGCTTGACCGCAGTGATCCGGTAGCCGGAGTCGTACTGGCGGGGCCAGGTCACGGTGAGCTGGCCGGCGCCGGGCACGACCTCGATCGGGATCAGCGGCGGGTTGACGGTCCAGTCCTTGGCGCAGCCCGGCTGGACCGGCAGGAACGTCACCGGCGGCAGGACCGGCGGTCGCGAGGCAGCCGGCGACGCCACCGGGCTGGGCGTGGCGCTGCCGGTGGCCACCACCAGCCAGTCGGCACCGCCGGCGATCGGGGTGGCGCTCGCGGCCGCGCCGGGGGTGCCCGCCGACGAGCCGAGCATGCCGCAGCCGCCCAGGGCGATCGGCAGGGCCAGCAGCGGGAGCAGGAGTCTTCTGAGCCGCATGCCCCTTGCTTCGGCCCCGATCAGGAATGGCTTAGCGGAGGAGCAAAAGACCACCCGGACGCCAGCAGGTCGTCGCAGACGGCGACAGCGGCCCGCAGCCGGGCCGCACAACAGCCGGTCAACACCCGAGACGGTACGGCGCGAGCAGCCAGTTCACGCTCGAATCGGGCAGTCATCCACGCCCGTACTCCCTCGCCGTCGCGCAACCCGTCGTCGACGAACGGCACGCCCTCGTGGTGAGTCAGCAGGTAAAGGTCGGGTGCCCGTACGCGTGCCGCGACGCCCGGCGAGGTCGTCCAGGCGCCGCCTTCGCCCAGATAGCGCTCTTCCCAGATCGTGGTGGCCAGGGCGTCGGTGTCGCCGAAGAGGATCGGCGCACCGTCGCGGGCGGCGGTGTCCTCGGCCGCGTTCTGCTCGGCGGCGACCGTCACGAAGTCGTCCCGGCCCCATGTCACGTCCTCAACGACCGCCTCGGGCCTGGTCAGGCGCAATTTGTCGAGCTTGCGCGCGGTCAGCTCGCGGCCGAACTCGGGCACCCAGCGAGTCCGCGCCCACACCCCGCCCCGCGTGCGGTAGTGCCGGGCCAGGGCCCGGGCCATCGTCGTGGTCCCGGTGGACTCGGCCCCCACGACGATCACCCGGCGGGTCAGCCAGGCGCGCACCCCGGGACCGAGCAGATCCCAGTACGCGACCGGGTCGGCCCGGACCGCCGTTCCGGACACCGGTGTCCTGATCCGCTCCGGGTCGACGGTGACGGCCTGCGCGCCGAACCGCCGGGCCAGCTCCTCGCCGTACGCCTCGGATGAGAAGACCGCATCCACCCGGTTCGGGCCGGCGGCCGCCCGGAACACGGCCGTGTGCAGCTCCCAGGCCCCGGGGTCGGCGTAGTCGACCGGGTGATCGTCGTGGACGCCGACGAAGCGGACGTGCGCCGGGTGGGCCTCGCGCAGCCAGGCGAGACGCAGCTCCAGCGGTACGGACTCCCGCGAGCTGGGCGCCACCACGACGGTGACCCGGTCGCAGGCGGCGGCCGCGGCGTCGATCAGCTCGTGGTGCCCGGCGTGCGGCGGATAGAACTTGCCCACGATGAGGCCGTGCCCCCACCTCATACGGCCACCGTGTGCTGGGTACGCAACGCCGCTCGCCACGCGCGCAGGCCGAGGACGCAGAGCACCAGGAACGCCACGTAGAGCAGGGCGGTGAGCCAGAGGTCCTTGTAGCCGTACAGCGGGATGTAGATCAGGTCGGCCGCGATCCAGAGCCACCAGCTCTCCACCAGCTTGCGGGTCTGGCCGTAGGTGGCCAGTAGCGACAACGCCGTGGTGAGCGCGTCGGCCAGCGGCACGGTGGAGCTGGTCAGCCGGTCGAGGAAGAGCCAGAGACTCCCGGTGAGCAGCACGCCGGCGACCGCCAGGCCGAGCCATTCGGCCCTGGTGGTGGTGCGCACGGTCAGCGGGGTGCGGCTGGCACCGCCGTGGAGCCAGGCCCACCAGCCGTACGCGCCGAGCACCACGTAGACGATCTGCAGGCTCGCGTCGGCGTAGAGGCCGGCGGACCAGAAGACCAGCATGAGCAGCAGCACGTTGAGGATGCCGACCGGCCAGTTGAGGATGTGCCGGCGCACCAGCAGTCCCACGTTCACCAGGCCGGTGCCGAAGCCGAGCACCTCGGCCCACGTGGTGCCGGCCCCGAAGGCGGTGAACGCGACGCCGGAGAGCCAATCGATCATCGGGTCAGCATCGCACCCGGTCGCGGCGGTGTCAGGCCCGGAACAGGTGGTGCCCGGCCATCTCCAGGACGTCGTCAGCGATGGTCACCGGCGTACGCAGACCCGTGTCGTCGCGCAGCACCAGCCCCGTACCCTCCGGCCGGTAGGTCCCCTTCGCCGCCCGGTGCCGGCCCGCGACCCGGCCCAGGTACGACCAGTCGGCGCCGAGCCGCAGCCGTACCGTCTTGTCGGCGCTGAGCCACAGCCCGGCGACCGCCTCCGCGTCCCCGGACGCGGCCGGGGCGGGCACGGTGAGCTGCTCGGGGGCGACGCCGCCGAGCGCGAGCGTGAGCAGCGACGTCGCACCGAAGATGGTCGTGTCTACGCGGGCAGTTCGCATGAGGTGCTCCGGGGGACGGCGCGGGGTGGGCCCCTACCTTCGGCACGACCCGCGTCCCGGTTGAGCACTTCAGGGCGTGATCGCGTCCACCCGGTTGGTCCACAGCCAGCCGGACCAGCCCGCGGGCACCTGGGTCAGGTCAGCCGGCCGGTCGAAGCCCGCCGACCAGGGTCCGTCCCCGGCCACCAGCACCACCCGGGTGTCGGCGGCCCGCATCCGGTCGACGAAGAGGTTGGGCCAGCCCCACAGCAGGCGGCCGTAGCGTTGCGGCAGGTGCAGCTCGGTGTGCCGGCAGGCGTCCGGGACGTGCCCGGTCCAGCCGGTGCCGAGATAGCGCACCAGGCAGTCCTTCATGATCTTCTTCGAGGTGGCGCGGAGCGTGGGCAGCCGGTCCGCGACCGCGGCGACCGAGGCGTCCCCGCCGTACACGCTGATCGTGGTCAACCGCTCGGCGGGCAGGGTCGCCAGGTAGCCGGCCAGCCGTTCGCCCTCGGCCGGGTCGTCGTTCTTGAGGTCGACGAGCAGTTCCCGGCCCGGGAAGGCGGTGACGACCTGGTCCAGCGTGGGCAGCAGCCCGGCACCTGTGCCGCGCAACGGGTGGGTGGCGCCGGCGTCGGCCGTGTAGCCGTACCCCAGGTCGAGCCGGCGCAGCTCGGCGAGGGTGTGTTCGCGCACCTTGCCGGTGCCGTCGGTGCGGCACTCGAGCGTCGAGTCGTGGAACACGGCGAGCTGGTCGTCGGCGGTGACCTGGACGTCGACCTCCAGCATGTCGGCGCCCGCGGCGAACGCCGCTCGCATCGACGGCAACGTGTTCTCTATGTAGCTGTGGTCCGGCGGGTGGATGCGGCTGGCGGTGCAGGTGTCGTTCTCGACCCCGTCCAGCGGGAAGGTCTGGGCGATCCCGCGGTGGGCCAGCAGCAGGGGGCGGCCGTCGCCGCCACCCCACAGCGCCGAGCTGTTGCCCACCCAGAGCCCGGCGGTGATCAGCAGGACGACACCGAGGGTGAGCCAGAGCCGGCGGAACCGGCGCGCGCGTTTGTCGTGGGGCATCCGCGCAGCTTGGCAGCGGGCGGCGTGCGCCGGAACCGGCGAAGGACGTAGCCGGGCTACGTCCTTAGGACAGGTCCCGGGCGAGCAGGGCGGCCTGGGTGCGGCTGGTCACCGAGAGCTTGGCCAGCAGGTTGCTCACGTGGGCCTTGACGGTGCGTTCGGCCAGGGCCAGGTCGCGGGCGATGTCCTGGTTGGTCAGGCCCCGCCCGAGCAGGGTGAGCACCTCGCGTTCGCGGCCGGTCAGGGTGTCCAGCCGGGCCGCGGTGTCCACCCGGGGCGCGGCGGTGGCCGAGGGCCAGAGCAGTTCGGCCGCCGAGGCACTCAGCGCGGTGACCCCGGCGTGCGCGCCGCGGACCGCCGCGGCGAGCTCGCTGCCGCCGGCGTCCTTGAGCACGAAGCCGTCGGCGCCGGCGGCCAGCGCCCGCTGGATGTCCGAGGCCCGGCCGACCGTGGTCAGCATCAGCACCTTCGCCGGCACCTCGGGCAGGCGGGCGCGCAACTGCCCCAGGACCCGCACTCCGTCCGCGCCGGGTAGATACAGGTCCAGCAGGATCACGTCGGCGGCGAGCGGGTCGCCGGCCAGCAGCTCCAGCAGGGCGGGGCCGTCCGGCAGCTCTGCGACCACCTCGAGATCGGGCTGGGCCCCGAGGATCAGGCTCAGCCCTTCCCGGACCAGCGCCTGGTCGTCGACGACGGCAAGCCGGATCATCGGGCCATGGTAAGCAGTCGCATGGCGTACAGGATCACGGCCGGCCGGCTGCGCGGGCATTGGCAGCCGCTGGTGGATCTCGCCCTGGGTGCCGCGACCGCCCTGCTCTTCGTGCTGTCCGGCACGATCGTCTCGGCGCCGCTCGCGGTGGCCCAGTTGCTGCCGCTGGTCTGGCGGCGGCGTTCCCCGGCCGCGGTGCTGATCGTCGTGGGCTGCGCGACCGCCGCGCACACCACGCTCGGCATGGCCCGCGCGGTCGGCTTCTTCCCCGCCACGATCGCGCTCTACACCGCGGCCACCCACCGCTCACCGGTGATCCGGTGGGTCCTGTGCCCGGCGGTCGGGCTGGTCATGGCGGCCGCCAGCGCGGTCCGGCACGGTCCGGTCGAGGGTCTGCTGATGGCCGTCGTCACGGTCACGGTGGCCTGGCTGGCCGGGGTGGAACGCAGCGAGCACCTGCGCCAGCGGGCCGAGGCGGAACGGCAGCGGGCGGAGGCGGAGCACCTGCGGCTGGAACGCCGGATCGCCGATCAGGCGACCGCGGCCGCCGAGGACAGGGAACGCCTGGCCCGGCGGGTGCACGACACGCTCGCGCACACGGTGACCGTGATGCTGCTCCAGACCGAGGCACTGAAGGCCACCACACCGCTTGGCGACGCCGCCCGGGACCGCCTGGACGTGGTTCTGCGGGCCGGCCGGGAAGCGTTGACCGAGGTCCGGGCCGCGCTGGCCGACGCCGACGAAGGCGACCCGGCGACCCGGCTGGCGGCGCGGCTGGAAACCCTGGGCGCGGCGGGGCTACGCCTGGCTGCTGACCCGCCGGACCTGCGGGACGTGCTGGCGCCGCCGGTGCTCGCGGTGGCCGACCGGCTGATCGGCGAGGCCGCCACGAACGCCTTGCGCCACGACGGACCCGGCACCCTGCTCAGCATCAGCACCGAGCGGGGCGCGGAGACGCTGATCCTGCGGATCACCAGCGAGCCCCCGAGCCCGCCGCGACCTCGGGCCGGGCGGGAGGCCGGCGGCTTCGGCCTGCTCAGCCTGGCCGAGGACCTCACCCGGTACGGCGGAAGCCTGGTCCACGGTCCACGCGCCCCGGCCGGCTGGCGGATCGAGGCGTCGTTCCCGCTGCGGGTTGGGACCGCCGTCGCGGGCCGATGACCGTCAGTGCGCGGGGCGGTTCTCCTGCAGCGCACGCAGGACGGCGTTGCTGAGGTTCTCGAGGTAGTCGTCGTCGATCGGGGTGCGCGAGACCGCCAGCCGCCAGTACAGCGGGCCCAGCATCATGTCGACGGCCAGGTCGGCGTTCGTGCCCGGGGGCAGCTCGCCGCGCTCGACGGCCTGGCCCACGATCTTCTCGCCGACGGCCTGCTGGTGGGTGCGCAGCGCCCGTTGCAGCGTCTCGGCGATCTTCGGGTTGCGGGCCGCCTCGGCCATCAGGTCGGGGATGATCTGGGACGCGATCCGGTGCTGCAGGGCCCTGCTCACGATGAACAGGAGCAGTTGCAGATCGCCGGCGAAGCTTCCGGTGTCGGGCATCGGCACGCTACGCTCCGCCACGGCGGAGACGATCTCGAGGACCATCTCCAGCTTGTTGCTCCACCGGCGGTAGATCGCGGTCTTACCGACGCCGGCCCGGCGCGCCACCGCCTCGATGGACAGGCGCCCGTAGCCGACCTCGGCCAGCTCGTTCATGACCGCGTTGCGGATGGCCGCGGTGATGTCCCCGCGGAGCACCGCCGCTCCGGCGGGTGCACGTTTCGCTGTAACCACGAGTGCACTATACGCCAGGACGCAACGGTTGCGTTCCGGCGCTCGTTCGGCTACTTTCGGGGCTGACGTCGATACGACGCCGTTCCATCGCGGCACACTGTTTAGTGTGTTCCCGCGCAAGTCATCCAGGTCCCCCATCCCCAGCGGACCGACCAGATCGGAGCGCCCCATGCCTCAGACGGCGGTCGCCGATTCCGAGACCGGCCTGACGCTCAAGGAGCTGGCCCGTAGACACGGGCTCAGCGCCGCCGGGAAGCTGCCTTCCCTGCCTGAGTACACACGTCAGCTCTGGGCGTACCGGCACTTCATCGCGTCGTACGCCAACGCCAAGGTCGCCTCGTCGCTCGGCAAGACCCGGCTCGGTGTCTTCTGGCAGGTGCTGACGCCGCTGATCAACGCGGCTGTCTACTACTTGATCTTCGGCGTGATCCTGAACACGAAGAGCGGCGTCGACAACTTCGTCGCGTACCTGTGCACCGGCGTGTTCATCTTCGGCTTCACCCAGTCCACGGTGTCGGCCGGCATCCAGGCGATCACCGGCAACCTCGGGCTGATCCGGGCCCTGCACTTCCCGAGAGGCAGCCTGCCCCTGGCCATCACCATGGTCGAGGTCCGCAACACGCTCGCCTCGCTGGCCGTGCTGATGGTCATCGTGGTCGGCTTCGGCGAGCCGATCACCCTGGAGTGGCTGCTCATCGTGCCGATCTTCCTGCTCCAGGCCGTGTTCAACGCCGGCCTGGCCCTGGCCGGGGCCCGGCTGGGCAGCAAGATCCCGGACGTCCGGAACCTCATCCCGTTCGTCATGCGGATGTGGCTCTACCTGTCGGCGGTGCTCTACCCGGTCACCCGCTTCACCGAGCATCTCAGCGGCTGGAAACTGACCCTGGTGGAGGCGAACCCGATGCTGGTGTTCATCGACCTCATGCGGCACGCGCTGATGGAGGACGTGCCGCTCGCGGCGAGTCCCACGGTGATGTGGCTGGAGGCGCTCGCCTGGACGTTCGTGGTGGGTCTCGGGGGTTACGTCTACTTCTGGCGCGGAGAGAAGGGCTACGGCCGTGGCTGACAACATGACCGGCAGCGACCGGCGTGACCCGACGGTCATCGTCGACGACGCCCACGTGGTCTATCGGATCCAGCAGTCGGCGACCCCGGGCACCGGCAGCCCGCTCGCCAGCTTCAAGCGGCTCGTCACCGGCACCAAGCCGGCGACCATGCGCGAGGTGCACGCCATCAAGGGTGTGAGCTTCGTCGCGTACAAGGGTGAGGCCGTCGGCCTGATCGGCACCAACGGCTCGGGCAAGTCCACGCTGCTGCGGGCGATCGCCGGGCTGCTGCCGGTCGAGCGCGGTGCGATCTACGCGGCCGGCCAGCCGTCCCTGCTCGGCGTCAGCGCCGCCCTGATGAACGACCTGCCGGGTGAGCGCAACGTGGTCCTGGGCTGCCTGGCCATGGGCATGTCGCCGGCCGAGGTGAAGAGCAAGACCAAGGACATCATCGACTTCTCCGGCATCAACGAGCGCGGTGACTTCAGCTCGCTGCCGATGCGGACGTACTCGTCCGGCATGGGAGCCCGGCTGCGGTTCGCCATCGCGGCCGCCAAGCAGCACGACGTGCTGCTCATCGACGAGGCGCTGGCCACCGGCGACGCGAAGTTCCGCCGGCGCAGTGAGCAGCGGGTCCGGGATCTGCGCGCGCAGGCCGGCACCGTCTTCCTGGTGAGCCACAGCGAGCAGTCGATCCGCGACACCTGCGAGCGGGCCATCTGGCTGGAGTCGGGCCTGATCCGCGCCGACGGCCCGACCGACGACGTGCTGAAGGAGTACGAGGCCTACGTCAAGCGGTAGGCCCCGCACTCCCCCGGGTCAGCGCATCGACATGTGCACGTGGTTGGTGTGGTCGCTCGACGGGTCGCCGCCGGCACCGGAGTACGACTTCCAGCCGCTGCTAGGCAGCCAGATCCGCCGGTACCAGATGACGTACAGGATGCCGAGCCGGCTCGCGTTGTGGATGAAGTAGTCCGCCAGCCGGTTGCCGTAGTCCTTGCTGGCCCCGGTCGCGTCGCCGCCGAAGCCGCCCTTGTCTGCGGCCCAGTCGCAGGCCCGCCCCTTCGGATGTTCGCCGCTGTTCTGGTGGCGGAAGCAGGCGATGAAGTGGTTGAAGCCGTCCTTCTTCGCCTCCTGCATCGCGTGCAGTGTGCGCGGCGTGATGCAGCCGGTCGTAGTCGGGTCGTTGACGCTGCACGACTCGCTCGGCAGTGAGCCGTCCGAGTTGCGCGGCGCGGGCGCGGCCAGCGAGCTGCTGCCGCCGCCGCTGGAGGAACCGCCGCCGGACGACGACGAGTCGCTCGACCCGCTGGCGGCGTTGGCGGCCTTGAGGGCGCTCTCCGCCTGGTTCTTGCGCTTGGCCATGACGGTGAGCTGGCGCTGCTGCTCGCGGACAGCGGTGTCGATCGCCGTCTTGGCCTGCGCCTGCTGGTCCCGGCTGTCCTTCAGGTCGCGCACCGCGCGGTCCTGCTTGACGGCGATGGTCTCCAGGGTCTGCGCCCGGTCCAGCATGCTGCCGGTGGAGTCGGCGGTGATCATCGCCGTCATCGGCCCGAGCCGCCCGGTGCGGTAAGCCCGCTGGACGATCTCGTCCAGCGCCGCCTGCTTGGGGCCGAGCTGGGTGTCGAGCTCCTTGAGCTTGGCGGTCAGCTCCCGCTGGCGCTTCTTGGAGCGGTCCAGCGCCTCCTGGGCCTCGACGAAGCCCTTGGACGCCGCCTCGAGCTGCTTGATGAGGGACTTCGAACCGCCCTCGCCGTCGTCGCCCGAGTCGCCCGGCGCGGCGAAGGGGCGGGGTGCGGCGGAGGCGGAGGTCGGGGCGGCGAGCGCCAGCCCCGAGGTGGCGACGAGGACCGCGAGCACGGTCGCTAATCGCCGGCGGACAGGGGTGAGCCTCACGAACATTCCTTCCGTCGGCCGCCGACCGAGTTAGCTGACGGGTTCGGGACGGAAGCGATCCCTACCGATCGCGCGGGGGTGCGCGGATCGGATTCACCCCATTACTCAAGTGGTTCCCCGGCTCGCCGTGCGGCGATTAGGCGGCGGTCTGCGCTGAGACCGTGACGAACACTACCCAGCAATGCTAGGAATCGACAGTCGTCACACCGTACGCAATCGATCGTGCACTGATGGTGAGCAATCGACGGAAAGAATGCAACGACTCACATTGATACGTCGTTACGGGCTATGACCTGCGTCATTCCATCGAGCGGTGACGGAAAGTCGTTGCCTGGTAACCGTTTTACCGTTCGCGGCAGCACTGCCACTTCGGCCGTTGTCAGGTAAGCTGGCCGCCGGTCACTGCCAGAAGGCGCTGCCCCCAAGGCGCCGGCAGCCCACCATCTAATCGTCGCAAGATGAGCCGGGGAACCACAGAACTACCGGGGTGAATCCACGAGTCAGTGGTAGGGATCGCTTCCGTCCCGAACCCGTCAGCTAACCCGGCCGGTGGTCACGCGGAAGGATTCTGAATGACGGCAAGACCCCGCCGGTGGCTGATCCTCGCCCTGGCACCGCTCGCCGCGGTCACGATGATGCTCGCGCCCGCATCCCCGGCGAACGCCGATCCGGACGACACCAAGTCGGCCACCGCCGACGACGGCGACGACAACCCGCTGCTGAACGACGTGCTGGACTCCACGGGCCGGCGCTATCTGACAGCCCGGGCGGCAGTCGCCAAGTCGACCAAGACCCAGCTCGGCCTCGCCCTCAAGGTCAAGAACGCCGAGGCGAAGCGCGACCTGCTGCTGCCCGAGGTGGGCGCGGTCGCCGCTCAGCAGTACCGCACCGGCGGCATCTCGACGATGGGCTTCCTGCTCAACACCTCCAGCCCGGACGGCTTCCTCAAGAAGGCGGTCTCCCTGGAGGAGATCAACGCCCTCAACGACGGCAAGCTGCGCGAGCTGGACCAGGCCATCGACGAGGTGACCGCCAACAAGACGCGCCTGGACCAGGAGGTCAAGGCGCAGAAGCAGAACCTCGCGCTGATGGAGAAGCAGAAGGAGTCGGCCGAGAAGGCGCTGGCCCAGGTGGGTGGCACCACGGTGACGGGTGGCTTCGTGCTCGCCAAGTCGCCGAAGGCCGCCCCGGCGCCCCGCAACTCCGACGGTGAGTTCAGCCCGGAGAGCTGCAACGTCGACGACCCGACGACCGGTGGCTGCATCACCGCACGCACCTTCCACATGTACAAGGAAGTGAAGAAGGCGAAGTTCAACCGGTTCGTCGGTTGTCATCGCAACGGCGGCCCGTTCGAGCATCCCAAGGGCCGTGCCTGCGACTGGTCCCTGCAGAAGAGCGGCTTCGCCCGCTGGCACAACCAGGACACCCGCGAGTACGGCAACAACCTGATGGCCTTCCTGGTGCGTAACGCCGACCGGCTCGGCATCCTCTACGTCATCTGGAACAAACAGATCTGGTTCCCGGCCACGGGCTGGAAGTCGTACCACGGTCCCAGTGATCACACGGACCACGTACACGTCTCGATGCTTTAGCGCGGCGAGCGCAGAGAAGCCCCCGTCCTCCGCGAGGAGGACGGGGGCTTCTTCGTTGTTGAATCAGACTCCGGTGTTCCGGCGCACCGGGGCGCGACCGGCCGGCTGGCTGGGCGCGGGGCCCGTCGGCGGCGCCGGCGGGATCGGCAGCACGACCGGCTTCACCTGGGTGATGGTGACCTCCTTGCCGTGGTGCAGCAGGTCCAGACGCGCCGACCCACCGCCGTTGCGCAGCGAGTAGGTGACCTCGTCGGCCGTGACCTCCACCCGCAGCCGCAGGCCGCGCCAGAGCAGCGAGAACTCCAGCGCGTTGATCCGGCTCGGCAGCCGGGGCGCGAAGGAGAGCTGCCCGTTGGAGTCACGCATGCCGCCCAGGCCCGCCACCAGGGCGATCCAGGAACCGGCCAGGGACGCCACGTGCACGCCGTCCCGCGCGTTCTGGTGCAGGTCGTGCAGGTCCATCAGGGCGGCCTCGCCCAGGTAGTCGTGGGCCAGCTCCACGAAGCCCACCTCGGCGGCCATGACGGCCTGGATGCAGGCCGACAGCGACGAGTCCCGCACGGTACGGGCGTCGTAGTACGCGAAGTTGCGGGCCTTCTCCTCGGGGGTGAAGGCATCACCCCGCAGGTACATGGCCATGACCAGGTCGGCCTGCTTGACCACCTGCTTGCGGTACAGGTCGAAGTACGGGTAGTTCAGCAGCAGCGGGTACGCCTCCGGCGGGGTGTTCTCGAAGTCCCACTCCGCCAGCCGGGTGAAGCCCTCCGACTGCTGGTGCACGCCGAGCTCCCGGTCGTACGGGATGTGCACCGAAGCCGCCGCGTCCCGCCACGACGCCGACTCCTCGTCGTCCACGCCCAGCTTGCGGGCGAGCTCCGGGTGCCGCTTGGCCGCGTCCGCCGCGGCGAACATGTTCTGCTGCGCCATCAGGTTGGTGTAGACGTTGTCGTCGACCACGGCCGTGTACTCGTCCGGGCCGGTGACGCCGTCGATGTGGAAGCGGCCGTGCCGGTCGTGGTGCCCGAGCGAGCGCCACAGCCGGGCGGTCTCGACGAGCAGCTCCAGGCCGTAGTCGCGCTCGAAGTCGAAGTCGCCGGTCGCGGAGACGTAGCGCCGCACGGCGTCGGCAATGTCGGCTCCGATGTGGAACCCGGCAGTGCCGGCCGGCCAGTACGCCGAGCACTCCTGCCCGCGGATCGTGCGCCACGGGAAGGCCGCGCCCTGCAGGCCGAGGGTCTGCGCGCGCTCCCGGGCAAGATCCAGAGTGGAGTGCCGCCAGCGCAGCACGTCCGCCGCCGCGGCCGGCTGCGTGTAGGTCAGGGCCGGCAGCACGAAGGTCTCGGCGTCCCAGAACGTGTGACCGTCGTAACCGGGGCCGGTGAGGCCCTTGGAGCCGACCGGTCGCTGCTCGGCCCGGGCACCGGCCTGCAGCGTGTGGAAGAGGCCGAAGCGGACGGCCTGCTGCACCTCCGGGTCACCTTCGACCTTGACGTCGGAGTGGTCCCAGAACGCGTCCAGGTATTCCCGCTGCGCCTCGACCAGGCCCTCCCAGCCGTCCAGCCGGGCGCTGGCGAGCGCCGCACCGACCTGGTCGCGCACGGCGGGCAGCGAGCGGTTGCTCGACCAGCCGTACGCGGCGATCTTGACGACCCGCAGCTTCTGTCCCGGCTCGAGCTTGCAGGCGACCGTGGTGCGCAGCCAGTCCGGGTGGCCCTCGGTGGTCACCGCGTGCTTGCCCGGCGTCTCCACCAGGTGCTCCATCGCCGCGGCCATCCGCAGATCACTGGCCTTGGTGCGGTGCACGAGCAGGCCGCCGGTGCGCTGCTCCAGCATCTCCTCGGCCTGCAGCGGGTGGTCCAGCACCGCCGCCACCCGGGGGTCCTTGCTGGTCGCCGGGAGCTGCTCGTTGGCCACCAGCTCCGACTGCAGGATCAGCCGGGCGGAGGCGTCGAGCGGCTCCACCTCGTACAGGAAGGCGACGATGGCGCGGTGGGTGAACGACACCATGCGTACGGTGCGCACCCGGATCGCCTGACCGGAGGGCGAGACCCACTCCACGATCCGCTCGAGCGTGCCCGCGCGCAGGTCCAGCGAGCGCTCGTGGGAGCGCAGCTCGCCGTAGCGCACGTCGAACGGCTCGTCGTCGACGAGCAGCCGCATGAGCTTGGCGTTGGTGACGTTGACCATCGTCTGGCCCGACTCGGGGAACCCGTAGCCCGCCTCGGCGTACGGCAGCGGCCGCAGCTCGTAGAACGAGTTGAGGTAGGTGCCGGGCAGGCCGTGCGGCTCGCCCTCGTCCAGGTTTCCCCGGATGCCGATGTGGCCGTTGGCCAGGGCGAAGACCGACTCGGACTGAGCCAGTACATCCAGGTCCAGCCGGGTCTCCCTGATGTGCCAGGGATCGACGGGGTAGGCCCGTTCACGGATCACGGTGGTGCCTCTCGCAACTGAGAAAAGAGAAAGTCTGTAAGGGGGATTACTTGAGGAGCTCGGCGAGATCCTGCACGACGATGTCGGCGCCGTGCTCCCGCAGGGCGTCGGCCTGGCCGACCCGGTCCACGCCGATCACGATGCCGAAGCCACCGGCCTTGCCGGCGGCCACGCCGGCCAGAGCGTCCTCGAACACCGCGCACTGCTCCGGGGCCACCCCGAGCAGTTTCGCGCCGGCCAGGAACGTGTCCGGGGCCGGCTTGCCCGGCAAGTGTTGCTCGCGGGCGGTGATGCCGTCCACGCGCACCTCGAGCAGCTCCGCGATGCCGGCCGCCCGCAAGACGTCGGCGCAGTTGGCACTGGCCGACACGACGGCGCGGCGCAGCCCGGCGGCCTTGGCCGCGTGCAGGTAGTCGACCGAGCCGGGGTAGACCTGTACCGCGCCTTCCTTGATCTTCTGCAGGACCAGGATGTTCTTGCGGTTGCCGATGCCGTTGACGGTCTCCGCGTCGGGACCGTCGTCGGGCGTGCCTTCGGGCAGGGTGATGCCCCGTGAGGCGAGGAACGTGCGAACCCCGTCCGCACGTTGCCGGCCGTCGACGTACTGGTGGTAGTCGGCGCCCGAGTCGAACGGTACAAACGGTTGTCCATGGTGCCGGGACCAGGTCTGGAGGAACGCGTCGAAGGTCAGTTTCCACGCCGCGTTATGCACCAGGGCGGTCTGCGTGAGCACGCCGTCGAGGTCGAAGAGGCACGCCGTCACATGAGGAGGTAGTCCAAGCACTGGCCCAATGTAGTCGCCCCGGATGGCCGACACGCCTCAATGCCCTCGATCACATTTCCACGGCGTTTCATTCTTCGTTCAGCCGGCTGTCGCACTCTCGTTGACCAGGCCAGACCTGGTATTGCGGCCGGGCAGGTGTACGCACAGTTCGATAGTCGTGCCAATTGGGCCGGTCGCCATCGTCACCTCGTCGCACAGTTGGTGCGCCAGCCAGATGCCCCGGCCGCCCACCTCGAACGCCTCAGGCACGTTCGGCGGACGGCGGAACTGCTCCGGGATGCCCGGCCCCGAGTCGGTCACCGTGCACCACACCGTCGTGGCCGTGACCGACAGCACGATGCGACCCTGACCACCCGCGTGCAGCACGGCGTTGGTGATCACTTCGTTGATCGCGAGGACGAAGCCGTGCAGCCGGTCGGCGAGCAACCCGGTGTCCAGCCGATCGGTGACCTCGTGGCGGACCACGGTGATCTCATCGCGACCGAACTTGCGGTCCAGCAGGGTCGACCCTCCGGCCGGAGCGTGCACGGGGGTGGCGTCCGGCGACTCCCTGTCCGGAGCCGGACGCAGCACGTGCTGGTCGACAGTCTCTTCCACCGCGGGTCAGCCTACGCTGCGTACCGCCTCCGTGGCAGTCAAGGAACAGGTAATAGATCAGAACAGATGCGACAGCGTCCGCAGGATCTCCGCGTAGAAGTTGCCGTCGATGTCCCGGTACAGGCTGAACTTCATTCCCGGGCTGCCGAAGAACGGCCGCAGGGTCCACGCCAGCTGGGTGCCAGCGTGACCAGGAAGAGCAGCGGTAGCTTCACCGCCGAGGTCAGGGCCATCAGCACGCTGTGGAACGAGCCGAGGACCGCGCCGTAGCAGGCCAGGGCCACCACCTGCTGAGCAGCAACCTCAACGACGTCGATACGCCATCGCACCGACGTAGGCGGGACGATAGGCCATACCGTCAAGAGAAGCGAGGGGTGATCTTCATCGCCAGCCGACGTCGATGCGGTCGCCGCGCTCGTCGAAGAAGTGCAGGGCGTCCATCCGCACGTTGATCGCCAGCGGATGCCCCGGCGACACGGCCGGGTACGGCGCCAGCCGCACAGCCAGCTCGGCGGGCCGCCGGTGGTGCCGGCCCGGGTCGCTGAGCACCGAGGCCTTCTCGGCCTCCTCCCGCTCCAGCACGGCCTTGTCCGTACGCCCGGTGAGCCGCTGCAGAGCGCCCCCGATCCGCCGCACCACGCCGGTCTCGGAGTCGGTCTCGGTGACCGCCTTGCCCAGCTCGTCGACGACCACCGCGGTCGCCCCGATGTCCAGGAAGGCCAGCGACTCGTGCCCGTGGTGCTCGAGGTAGCGGATGCGTCCCTGCAGCACGTCGCCCGGGGTGTCCGGGGCGACCGGGGTCAGCGCCTCGGCCCGCATGCCGACGACGATGCGCTCACCGTGGTAGTGCGAGATCGCCCGCGCCCGGATGTCGTTCCAGGGCAGGTAGAGGGCCTGCTCGCCGAGGTTCAGCGCGATGTAGCGGTCCAGGTGCACGTAGACCGAGGCCTCAAGCAGGTTCATCCGAGGCGCCCCCAGGAAGGCGGCGACGTAGAGGGTGGCCGGGCGGCCGTACACCTCGGTCGGGGTGCCCAGGTCCTGCAGCACGCCCTTGCGCATGATCGCCACCCGGTCGGCCATGGTCAGCGCCTCGGCCTGGTCGTGGGTGACGTACATGGTGGTGACGCCCAGCTCGCGGGTCAGGCTGGTGATCTCGGCCCGCAGTTCCGCGCGCAGGCCGCTGTCGAGGTTGGACAGCGGCTCGTCCATCAGGAACAGCCCCGGGCGGCGCACGATGGCCCGGCCCATCGCGACCCGCTGGCGCTGGCCGCCGGAGAGCTGGCCGGGCTTGCGGGCGAGCACGTCGCCGATGCCCAGCGCGCTGGCCACGTCGCCGATCCGCTCGCCGCGCGGCCCGGGCTCGATGCCGGAGAGCTTGAGCGGGAAGCCGATGTTGTCGCCGACGGTCATGTGCGGGTAGAGCGCGAAGTCCTGGAAGACCATGGCGATCCGCCGATCGCGCGGGGCCAGGTCCATGACCGGTTCGCCGTTGAGCAGGATGGCGCCGGCCGAGGGGTCCTCCAGTCCGGCGATCATGCGCAGGACGGTGGACTTGCCGCACCCGGACGGCCCGAGCAGGACCATGAACTCACCGTCCTCGACGTCGAGGCTGACGCGGTCGACCGCGACCGTACCGTCCGGCCAGACCTTGGTGACGTCCTTGAGCGCGACGGTGGACACCGTCAACCTCCTGCGTTTGAGCTGCGACGATGGCTTAGCGTGACTACAGCCATCGATGCCTGCCATCGGGTGAACGTGCCATTTGCCGACAGTCACCGGATCGTCACCCGTTTGCGGGCTTCGCAAGATCGACTAATTGCATCGTCTGTGCAGGTCGCAGTACTCGGGACCCCGTCGCGACGGGAAGGGCCGGATGTTCCGGACCGGAAATTTACTTACCGGTACCGGCCAGTAACACCCGGCGCACGACCCGTTCGGCCGCTCCGCCGTCGTCGAGGGAGCAGAACCGCTCCCGGAACCGGGCCCGCCGCTCGCCCGCGGTGGCGTCCTCATAGGCACCGCTGCGGAAGACCTCGACCAGTTCGGCGAAGGTCGTCGCCACGGCACCCGGTGGAAGTTCCATCAGGTCGAAATACGTGCCGCGCAGCTCACGGTAGGCCGGCCAGTCGGGCGCGAAGATCACCACCGGCCGGTCGAGCACGGCGAAATCGAACATCGCCGACGAGTAGTCGGTGATCAGCACGTCGGCGGCCAGATAGAGGTCCTCGACCACCGGGTACGCGGACACGTCCAGGATCCGCCCCCGCCGCGCCCCGGTCCGCTGAGCAGCGGTCACGTGGAAGTAGTGCGCCCGGACGAGCAGCACCGTGTCCGGTCCCAAACGGTCGGCGAACGCGTCGATGTCCAGCACCTGCTGACCGGGCGGCAGCCACTCCCGGTGCGTCGGCGTGTAGAGCACGACCCGCTCGCCGGGCGCGATCCCCAGCTTCTCCCGCATGGCGACCGTCTCCGCCGGTGTCGCCAGCGCCAGCCGGTCGTTGCGCGGGTAGCCGACCTCGAGCGTCTCGTACCGGCAGGGGTACGCCCGCTCCCAGGCGACCGTCGTGTGCGCGTTCGCCGTGATGCTGAAGTCCCAGCGGTCCGCCCGGCCCATCTGCGCCCGGAAGTCCTGGTCCTTGGCCGCGGCCGGGTGATCGGCCTGGTCCATGCCCATCATCTTCAGCGGCGTGCCGTGGTGGGTCATCACGTGCGTGGTGCCGGGCCGCTTGACCACCCAGTTCGGCCAGTTGACGTTGTTGACCAGCCAGCGCGCCCGGGCCAGCAGGCGGTAGTACTCCCGCGAGCCGGCGACGACGTAATCGGTGCCCGGCGGCACGGACTTGAGCCGGGACCGGCCGACCACCCACACGTTGCGCACGTCCGGGGCCAGCTCCGCCGCCTTGGCCGCGATCGCCGCGGGGTTGCAGCTCACCCCGCGATACCAGTACGCGGCGTACAGCGCGAGCTTGTCGTCCACCGGCCGCCGCAGCTGGAGCTTGTAGTAGCCGCTGTACACGGCCTCCCGGACCTTGCGGGCGAGCTTGCGGGCCCGGCGGATCGAGACCCGCTTGAACCGCCGCACGCGCTTGGCCTTGCGGGCTGCGCCCTCCGCGATCCGGAACGGCAGGAACGCTTCCTTCTCCACGAGCCGGTACGGCAGCCCCTCGGGCCCGTCCGGGATCTCGTAGCCGGCCGCGGGCCGGTACTTGCGGGCGTGCTCGACGATCCGCTCGAAGAAGCGCCGGCGCGAGCCCCGCCGTACCCGCTCGGCGTTGCGCAGCACGCTGAGGTAGTGCCAGAGCATCCGTTTGTAGAGCGCCGGCCGCAGCACCTCGGGCTGCGCCGAGAAGGCGTCGACCATGGTGAACGCGTGCTCCCAGTGGTCGAAGATCTCGAAGTGCCGGTCCCCCAGGGTCCGGGTGATCGCCCCGGTCCGGCGCTGCCGGTAGTGCACGCAGGTGCGCGGCAGGCCACTGATCCGCTGGGCCGCGGCCAGCACCGGGTACGTGAACGAGACGTCCTCGTACCAGCCCTGCTCGAAGCGGAAGTCGAGTTTGACCAGCAGGTCCCGGCGGACGACCTTGTTCCAGGCGACGTGCAGCACGTTGAGCACCCGCGGCCACTCCGCCACGGTGAACGTCTCCGGCGCCTCGGCCAGCACCTTCGCGGCGCCGGCGACCACCACCCGGCCGTCCCAGTGCACCCGGTCGAAACCGAAGATCAGCACATCGGGACCGGTGTCGGCGAGCCGGTCGGCGATCGCGGTGAGCGCGCCCTGGGCCAGCCAGTCGTCGCTGTCCAGGAACCAGACATAGTCGCCGGTCGCGTGGTCGAGGCCGAGGTTACGGGCCCGGCCCAGGCCGACGTTCTCCGGCGCGGTGACAACCTTGACCCGGGAGTCACGCGCGGCGTACTCGGCCAGGATGGCGCCGCTGTGGTCGGGCGAGCAGTCGTCGACGGCCACAATCTCGATGTCGGTGAACGGCTGCTCGAGCAGGGAGTCCAGGCACTGGCGCAGGTAGCCCTGCACCTTGTACACGGGCAGCACCACGCTGAGCAGGGTCATCGTTTACCTCCGGAGCGCCAGTCACGAACCGCACCCGCGAGGAACGAGCCGCCCACGACGACGGCGAGCAGCAGCTCCCCGACCGTGGCGACCCCGGCCAGTGCGCTCAGCACCAGCACGACGACCCGGCCGTCCCAGCCGAGCCATGCCCTCGCCGCAGTGGCGTCGGGCGCACCTTTCTCCATCCGGGCGGTCAGGTCGTAGTGATCCAGTGCCAGGACGAACAACAGCAGGTAAACAATGGGCGTGGGCACGGCACAGATCAGGCCGACCGCGACGACCATGAGGTATTCGGCCGCGCGCAGCCCGGCCGGGATCAGCCAGTCCAGCGGACCGCCGTGCCGCGCCCGGGCGGCCAGCCCGGCGCCGAGCACCAGCAGTGCGGCCACGATCAGCCAGACCGCGGCGTCGTCCGCCTGAACCAGGTGCACCCTGAGGTCACCGGAGATCCACATGCCGACGTCGCTGCCGTCCGGCACCACACCGGTCAGCGACCCGATCACCAGACCCAGCGCGGCCAGAGCCGCGATCACGGCGGTGATCAGCGGGGCTCTGACCTTCGCCGCGCTCAGGACCGCGCGGACGAGCAGGCCGTCGTCGCGGTGCCGCGACGTGTCGACCGTGTCCAGCACGCCGACGCGCATCGAGATCGAGCGCAAAGACCGCAGACCCAACGTGTACGCGGCAGCGAGCAGTCCCCAGCCCACCACAGCGGCCAGGGCCACCCGCCCGTTGCTCACCGCGGCGAGCACGGCGATCAGCGCCCAGCGCTCCCCGATCGGGAAGACCACGATCCGCTTGAGCCAGTACGCCGCCGACCCGGTGTCCGCCTGGACCCGGTTCGAGGCCCGGCTCAGCCGCGCTCCCACGCCACCGCCGGCGTCACTGTTGCCCGCAGTGCCGACGGACTGCCGGGCGGCGGCTTCGTCGTGCAGGGCGCCGTACCAGGTGTCGGTCATGTGGCGGACCGTCTGCAGCACGATGGCGGTGATCGCGAGCGGCCACGCGTACGGCAGGCCGGCCCGTTCCGCACCGGCGGCGAGACCGGCGTAGACCGCGTACTCCTTGGCGCGGTCGGCCATGGTGTCGAGCCAGCCGCCGAACGCGCCGAACGTGCGGGTGTAGCGGGCCAGTTGTCCGTCTACACAGTCCAGCACGAAACCGAGGTAGAGCAGGACCGCCCCGGCGATCAGCGCGGGCCGCGAACCCTCCCAGAAGGCGAGGGCGGCGGCCACGGCGAAGACGACGGACACCGCGGTGACGCCGCTCGGGGTCAGGCCGAGGCGGGCGCACAGCTTGGTGACGATCGGGGACCAGGTGCTCACCGCGTACGTGGTGAAGAAGTCGTCCTTCTCCTTGACGGCCAGCCGCAGCAACGCGGCGTCCTCGTCCACCGCGGCGACAGCGGCCCGGGCGGTGACCAGACCGGCCTCGGTGTGCACCCGCTCGGCGTGCAGCAGCCGCACCCGGGTGGCGATGGGCACCAGCCCCGCCTCGAGCAGAGCGCGCAGCAGCACGTCGATGGCGTCGCGCTGAGCGGTCGCAGTGGCCGCGCCCTCGCCGGCATCATTCGCGAGCGACGGCTGAACCGAGTGGTCGGCCGCCCGCGACGCGGCGGCCACCAGGATCGGCAGGTCGGCCGAGGCGATGCTGATCGCGCCCAGGAAGCGGGTCGTCCCGTCACTGGCGAACACCAGGCGGCCGCGCTCCTCGCGCAGATCACCACCGTCCTCGGCGAACACCAGCGCGGTGCTGCGGCCGGCCGGCTCGGTGGCCAGGGTGCGCAGCAGGCTCGGATGCGCGACCAGGTTGTCGGCGCAGATCAGCAGCGACTCGTCGGCGCCGGCGGCGATCCGGGCGACCTCGCGCAGCTGACCCGCGACGTCGAGACCATCCACCGGAACGACGGTCGTGGACCCCGCGGCGGCCAGCGCCGTGGTCAGCTCGTCGGCGAGCCGGCGGGCGGCACCCGGACCGAGGTCGTTGCCGGTGCTCCCGCACAGGACGGCGAGCGTCACCGAGACATCCCTCCCACCTCGGACGCCCGTGCACGCGGTGTGTGGGGGCGAGATTGCCCAGATGTTAACAGCGGCCCCGCACCGGGTACGGGTAGCCCTTACGGGAATGTGAGCGCCGTTCTCCACCTCGGGACCGAGGGCGAAGTGGCGGCTGGTCCATACCGTTGACAGTGGTTGCGGCGCTCGGCTGCGACCACCACTGATGAGGAGTGAGTGACGTGACCCGCCGACTTGCCCGGCCCCGCGACGACCGATGGATCGCCGGCGTCTGTTCCGCCCTGGCCCGCCGGTTCGGGGTCTCCTCCGGAGTGATGCGGCTGATCTTCGTCGTGTCCTGCCTGCTGCCCGGCCCGCAGTTCCTGATCTACCTGATCCTCTGGGTCCTGCTCCCCAACGAGTGACCTCAGCTGCAGCGCGGCGCCCCTTCCCACGGTCGGGAAGGGGCGCCACCTCTTTGCGTCAGGGAGTGGCGAAGGTGACCGTCACCGAGGTGTAGCCCAAGCTGGCGAGCAGACCGGTGAGCATCTTCTCGGTGTTGTCGCGGGCCCGCTGGTCGAGCCCGCTGCTGCGCGCCGCCTCGGTGATCCGCTGCTGGGCGAGCTGATAGACGCGCTGCTGCTGGTTCGGATCGTTGCTGAACGCGCCGCCGATGCGGTTGAGCAGGCCGCGTTCCTCCGCGACGACGTAGCTGCGCTCCATGTCGAGGGCGGCCTGGCCCTGCTGCGGCGCGGGCAGCTCGATCTGCACCGACTTGTCCGCGTTGTTGACCTTGAGTGCGCCCTCGGTGAGCGTGCCGAAGTCGACGTACTCCTCGACCGTGCCCGAGCCCACGAACAGCGTGCGCTTGTTGACCAGGAACTCGGGGATGTTCTCCTTGTTCTCCTGGAGGTCGACGATGACCTGGAAGGTGCCGTCGGCCGCGACGTAGCGGCTCAGGTCCCGCATCGACTGCAGCAGCACCGGCTGGCTGCGGTCGGTGGTCTTGTCGGAGAACGGGTTGTCGAAGCTGGGCAGGACGTTGATCGCGCGCAGGCCGAGGCACATGGCCACGATCAGCGCGAAGACCACTCCGGTGAAGATGACCACGCGGGCGAACCCGCCGAGTCCCGGCTTGCGGTCCCCGGCCGGGGCCGGATCCTGGCCGGCCGGATCGTCCACGGATGGTGCGGGGCGGGTCGCCACCTGGTCGTCGACCTCGGGATACTCCCGGGTCGGCTCCTCGACGTCACGCGAACTTGCCATCGGTGCTCACCCCCTCCTTCTGCGGTCAACGGTACGGAAGGGGTACGACACTCGCATCCGGTCAGCCGGTGAAGGCGCTCAACCCCGTCAATTTCTGCCCGATGACCAGCTGGTGGATCTCCGAGGTTCCCTCGTACGTGAGCACACTTTCGAGGTTGTTGCCGTGCCTGAGCACCGGATACTCGCCGCTGATGCCGTTGGCGCCGAGGATCGTGCGGCACTGCCGGGCGATCTTGATGGCTTCCCGGACGTTGTTGAGCTTGCCCACGCTGACCTGCTCGGGACGCAGCCCGACGGCGTCGTGCCGGCGGCCCAGGTGCAGCGCGAGCAGATAGCCCTTCTGCAGCTCGAGGGTCATGTCGGCCAGCTTCGCCTGGGTGAGCTGGAAACCCGCGATCGGGCGGCCGAACTGTTCGCGGGTGCCGGCGTACGCGATCGCGGTCTCCAGGCAGTCGCGGGCCGCACCCAGCGCGCCCCAGACGATGCCGAACCGGGCCTCGGTGAGGCAGGACAGCGGAGCCTTGAGGCCGCGCGCGGTGGGCAGCCGGGCCGACTCGGGCACCCGGACGTCGTCGAGGGTGATCTCGCCGGTGGCCGAGGCCCGCAGCGACAGCTTGAGCTTGACCTCGCGGGCGGTGAAACCCTCGGTCGAGGTGGGCACGGCGAAACCGGCCACGCCCTCGTCGGTGCGGGCCCAGATCACCGCCACGTCGGCGACCGGGGCGTTGGTGATCCACATCTTGCCGCCGGTCAGCACCCAGTCGTCGCCGTCGCGCCGGGCCCGGGTCGCCATGTTCGCCGGGTCGGAGCCGTGGTCCGGCTCGGTGAGCCCGAAGCAGCCGATCAGCTCCCCCGCGGCCATGCCGGGCAGCCAGCGCTGTTTCTGCTCCTCGCTGCCGTACTTCCAGATGGCGTACATCGCGAGCGAGCCCTGCACGGAGACGAGCGAGCGCACCCCCGAGTCGGCCGCCTCCAGCTCCAGGCAGGCCAGCCCGTACGCCACGGCGGACGCGCCGGCGCAGCCGTAGCCGGTCAGGTGCATGCCGAGCAGGCCCAGCTTGCCGAACTCGAGGGACAGGGCGCGGACGGGGACCTCGCCGCGCTCGTACCAGTCGGCGACGTAGGGGCGGACCCGGTCGTCGACGACCCGGCGGGCGAGCGCGCGGACATCGCGCTCCTCGTCGGTCAGCAGAGCGTCCAGGTCGAGGAGATCGAGCGGGGAGACGACGGCCATACCCATAAACTAGCGGTGTTAGTTGTCGATGACGAGCACTCTCGCGTGGATCTGGTTGCGCTGCTGCAGCGCCGCCCGCAACGCGCGGTGCAGGCCGTCCTCCAGATAGAGGCCGCCGTGCCACTCGACGACGTGCGGGAACAGGTCGCCGTAGAACGTCGAGTCCTCGGCCAGCAGCTTGTCCAGGGCCAGCTCACGCTTGGTGGTGATGAGATCGGCCAGCCGGATGGGGCGGGGCGGGATCTCGGCCCATCTCTTGAGTGTCGTGTGATGGTCGGGGTACGGCGCTCCGTCCCGTACCGCTTTGAAGATCACGACGGCACGCTCCCCTCCGGTCCTCACGCACGTCCAGCCCGCCCGGCGGGCAGCTCTGCCTGCCAGCCTAGCGAGCCGCCAGCCTAGCGGCCGGTCCGCGTCCCGGCGTCGTCACCCGTTGTCAGGTTTCCCTCGCGGACGGCCCACCGGCCGCGGTCCACCGGCCATGATGCACCACCTCGTCCACCGGGCGGTGCCCGCGGCGTAGTGACGGTGACCTCTTGTCGGGTGCCGGATAGCCGATGGTCAGGGCGCCCACTGGCATAAATTCGTCAGGAATGCCGAATGCGTCCCGGAATGCACCGACCCGGTCGGCCGGCACCCCGAAGAACAGCGAACCAAGCTTTTCGTTCACCGCGGTCAGGTGGATGAGCAGGGCGGCGAAGCCGGTGTCGATGTCCCAGTACGGCGCCGGCCAGCGGCTCTCGTCCCGGTCGATCCAGCCCTTGTCGGCCTGGGCGTAGCGCTCCAGGTAGACCGACTTGTTGGAGAGCGCCACGATGATCAGCGGCGCCGAGCGCATCCGGTCGAGCCACGAGCCGGCCGCGGCCTGCTCCGCCGGGGTGTCGCCGCGGGGCGCGGTCACCGACCAGTAGAGCTCGCGGTCCGCCGGCTCGCTCAGCACCAGGAAACCCCAGCCCTGGGAGAAGCCGGCCGAGGGCGCCCGCAGCGCGTGCCGGATCAGCTTGTCGACGATCTCCGGCGGCACCGGCCGGTCCTTGTCGTACGTGCGGACCATCCGGCGCCGGCGCAGGACCTCGTCGAACTCCATGCTCAGGCCGCCGAGGGCCGCACACCCCAGCTGGCCCGCCAGGTCTGCCCGGGCGCCAGCACGATCAGGTCGCGGCCGGAGCGGAACGCGTCCGGCGGGCAGGTCATCGGCTCGATGGCCAGGGACCGGCGGAACCGCTCGCCGGTCAGGGTGTCGCCGGTGAAGACCTGCCACCAGTGGAAATTCTCGTCGCCCCAGACCGTGACGGACTGCGAGCCGTCGGGCGCGGCGATGGTCACGGCGGAACCGCCGTCGGCCTGGCGGTCCAGGTCGCCCCAGGTGGTGTCCAGCACGGCCGAGCCGACCCGGCGGGGCTCGGTGTAGTCGTACTCGGTGCCGACCACCTTGACCGCGCCGATCGGCAGCAGCCGGCCGTCGGCCAGGACCCGGCTGCGGCCGGGCACGTGCAGCAGGATGTCGTCGACCGCGACGCCGGGCAGCTGGAGGTACGGGTGCACGGAGAAGCCCCAGGGCGCGTTCTGGTCGCTGGTGTTGACGACCTCCTGCTCCGAGCGCAGCCCGTCGGCCGAGACGCTCCACTTGGTGCGCAGGGTCAGCGCCCACGGGTAGCCGATCTGCGGCGGCAGGTCGAACTCCACCGTCACCGAGTCGCCCGTCTGGTCGGCGAGCTTCCACCGCGACCAGTTGGTCAGCCCGTGGATCGCGTTGTGCCGCGCGGGCTCGGTCAGCGACAGCTGGTGTGCGGTGTCCTCGAAGGTGTAGTGCCCGTCGCGGATCCGGTTGGGCCAGGGGGCCAGGATCTGGCCGGCCGAAGCGGGCGAGATCTCATCAGGGCCGAAGCCGTCCAGAACCTCCCGGCCGCCCGCGGAGTAGTGGCGCAGTACGCCACCGACCTCCACGATCACGGCCCGGTGGCCATCGGCCTCGATGGCCCACTGCAATCCAGATCTCGCCGCCACGACGTCAGTCATGCCGCTGACATTATCGGTTGTCCTCCGCGGCGGCCGGGGGACGGTAGCGAAGCAGGGCGGGGAAGGCCAGCGCGAGCACGACCGCCAGCCCGGCGGCGGCGAAACCGCCACCGGCCCAGGAGGCGGTGGGCCCGGCCACGTCGGCGGTGGCACCGGCCCGCAGATCACCCAGCCGGGGACCGCCGGCCACCACCACGGTGAAGACGCCCTGCAGCCGTCCGCGCAGCCGGTCGGGCGCGAACGTCTGCAGGATCGACTGCCGGTAGACGGCGCTGACCAGGTCGGCCGCGCCGCCGACGGCGAGCAGCAGCACCATCAGCCAGAGCGAGTGGGCCAGGCCGGCCAGCCCGACCGCGATGCCCCAGCCCACGACGGCGATGACCAGGGCGACCCCCTGCCGCTTGATCCGCCCGATCCAGCCCGAGGTCAGGCCGCCGAGCACCGAGCCGATCGCGATGGCGGCGAAGAGCCAGCCCACGGCCGAGCCCCCGCCGAAGCGGTCCTCGGCGATCTCCGGGAACAGCGCCCGCGGCATGGCCAGCACCATCGCGACGATGTCCACCGCGAAGGAGAGCAGCAGCACCGGCTGGCCGCCCAGGAACCGCAGGCCGTCGGCGATGCCGCGCAGACCGGCGGTGGGCCGGGCGGTAACGCCGTCGTCGTGCACCGGCGGGATCGGCGGCAGCCGGTAGGTGGCCCAGAACGAGATGGTGAACAACACAGCGTCGACCGCGTACGCGATGGTCACGCCCGTGTCGGTGGACCAGGCGCCGAAGATCAGGCCCGCGGCCAGCGGGCCGAGGACGCCGCCGGCGGTCGTGGTCGTGTAGGCCAGGGTGTTCGCCGCCGGCACCAGCTCGCCCGGCACGATCCGCGGGATGATCGCCTGCCGGGCCGGTGAGCTCACCGCGAAGCCGGCCGACTGCACGGCGGTCAGCGCGAGCAGCACCCACGGGCTGTGCAGGCCGAGCAGCGCCTGCACCAGCAGGCCGGCCGTGGCCACCCAGGCCAGCGTGGAACTGGCCAGCAGCAGCTTGCGGCGGTCCACCACGTCGGCGGCGGCGCCGCCCCACAACCCGAAGACCAGCAGCGGGACCAGGGCGGCGATCCCGAGCAGGCCCACCCAGGCGGAGGACCGGGTGATCGAGAACATCTCCACCGGTACGGCCACCGAGGTGAACTGGAAGCCGAAGTACGAGACGCCGTTGCCGATCCACATCCGCCGGTACGCCGTCCCGCGCAGCGGCCGGACGTCGATGACCCAGCTGCGGCGCCGTTCCTTGACGGCTTCCCCGGTGACCTGGCTCGCGGCCTCGACCGGCTCCTGACTCACGGAGCGAGCCGCTCGACGACCCAGCCCGGGCCCGTACGGCGGAAGCGCAGTCTGTCGTGCAGCCGGTTGCTGCGGCCCTGCCAGAACTCGACTGTCTCGGGAATCACCCGCAGCCCACCCCAGTGCGGCGGGGGCGGCACCGGCTCCTCGGCGCCGAACCGCTCGACGGCGGCGGCCAGCCCGGCCTCCACCGCGGCCCGGTCGGGCAGCACCTGACTCTGCGGGCTCGCCCACGCGCCGAGCTGCGAGCCACGCGGCCGGGTCGCGAAGTACTCCTCGGTCTCGGCCCGGTCCACCCGCTCGACGGCGCCGGCCACCAGCACCTGCCGCTGCATCGGGAACCACGGGAACACCAGGCTCGCCGCCGGGTTGCTCAGCGCCTCCGTGCCCTTGCGGGAGGTGTAGTTGGTGAAGAACACGAAACCGCGCTCGTCGTAGCCCTTGAGCAGGACCGTACGGGCGCTGGGCCGGGCCGCCGGATCGGCCGTGGCGACGATCATGGCGTTGGGCTCGGGCAGGCCGGCCGCGCTGGCCTCGGCGAACCAGCGGGCGAACTGGCTGGTCCAGTCCGCGGCCAGGTCGGACTCGAGCAGCGCGCCCCGCTCGGTGTAGTCGCGCCGCATGCCGGCGGGCGACAAGGATTCCGGGGTCACACGCTCTCCTTATCCGAGATTGACCAATCGAACCTAAGTCCCGGACGGGGGCCCGTCCCCTCGGCGAGGATAGGTGTCGCCGACAGCACATTTCCGCGGGTCGACCACCGGTCACCCAGCGGGCAAGATGAAACACCCACGGCTTTGTCCAGCCGGGACCCCAGGAGGCGCATCGTGTCCGATTTCAAGCCGGGCCTGGAAGGCGTGATCGCCTTCGAGACGGAGATCGCCGAGCCCGACAAGGCGGGCGGCGCGCTGCGCTACCGGGGCGTCGACATCGAGGATCTCATCGGTCACGTCTCGTTCGGCAACGTCTGGGCCCTGCTGGTCGACGGGCGCTTCGGTCCCGGGCTGCCGCCGGCCGAGCCGTTCCCGGTCCCGGTGCACTCCGGCGACATCCGCGTCGACGTGCAGTCCGCGGTCGCCATGCTCGCGCCGTACTGGGGGCTCGGCCAAATGCTCGACATCGACGACGAGCAGGTCCGCACCGACCTGGCCCGGGTCTCGGTCACCGCGCTGTCGTTCGTCGCCCAGGCCGCCCGCGGGCTGGGCCTGCCGGCCGTGCCGCAGAAGGACATCGACAAGGCCCAGACGATCGTCGAGCGGTTCATGAAGCGCTGGCGCGGCGAGCCCGATCCCCGGCACGTCAAGGCGGTCGACGCGTATTTCATCTCGGCGGCCGAGCACGGCCTGAACGCCTCCACCTTCACGGCCCGGATCGTCGCCTCTACCGGCGCGGACGCCGCGGCCTGCATCTCCTCCGGCATCGGCGCGCTCTCCGGCCCGCTGCACGGCGGCGCCCCGTCCCGGGTGCTGCACATGATCGAGGCCGTCGAGCGCAGCGGCGACGCGGAGGGTTACGTCAAGGGCGTGCTCGACCGCGGCGAGCGGCTGATGGGCTTCGGCCACCGTGTCTACCGCGCCGAGGACCCCCGCGCCCGCGTGCTGCGGCGCACGGCCAAGGAGCTGGGCGCGCCCCGCTTCGAGGTCGCCGAGGCCCTGGAAAAGGCGGCCCTGGCCGAGCTGCACGCCCGCAAGCCCGACCGGGTGCTGGCCACCAACGTCGAGTTCTGGTCCGCGGTCGTGCTGGACTTCGCCGAGGTCCCGTCGCACATGTTCACCTCGATGTTCACTTGCGCCCGGGTGGCGGGCTGGAGCGCCCACATCCTGGAGCAGAAGAGGCTGGGCCGGATCGTGCGCCCCAGCGCCCTCTACGTGGGACCGGAGCCGCGCAAGCCCCAGGACGTCGAGGGCTGGGACGCGGTGCCGCATAATCTGTAACGGCTGACTGACCCTCTGGAAGGACCCCCCGTGGCTGACCCGATCCGGATTCCCGACGACCTCAAGCCCGTCGACGGGCGGTTCGGCTCCGGGCCGAGCAAGGTCCGTCCGGAGGGCGTCGCCGCGCTGGCCCGGGTGGCCACCAGCTACCTGGGCACGTCGCACCGCCAGCGCACGGTCAAGGACCAGGTGGCCCGGCTGCGTGCCGGCATCGCCGAGTTCTTCTCCGCCCCCGACGGCTACGAAGTGATCATCTCCAACGGTGGCACCAGCGCCTTCTGGGAGACGGCGGCGTTCGGGCTGATCCGCGACAAGGCCCAGTTCGCCGAGTTCGGCGAGTTCGGCGCCAAGTTCGCCAAGGCGGTCCGCGACGCGCCGTTCCTGGCCGAGCCGACCGTGCACAAGGCACCCGCCGGCAGCGCGGCCTACCTGACCGCCGAGGCCGGGGTGGACACCTACGCCAGCGTGCAGAACGAGACATCCACCGGCGTGGCGGTGCCGGTGCAGCGGGTGGCCGGCGCCGACCCGGGCGCGCTGATCCTGACCGACGCTACCTCGGGCGGCGGCAGCATCGACGTCGACCTGACCCAGACAGACGTGTATTACCTGGCCCCGCAGAAGGCGTTCGGCTCGGACGGCGGCCTGTGGATCGCCCTGATGTCACCGGCCGCCATCGCCCGCGCCCACGAGATCAAGGAGTCGGGCCGCTACATCCCGCAGTTCCTGGACCTGGTCACGGCGATCGAGCAGTCCCGGCTGGAGCAGACCTACAACACCCCGGCGCTGGCCACCGTCTTCCTGGCTGCCGAGCAGGTCGACTGGATGAACGCGCAGGGCGGCCTCGGGTGGGCGGCCAAGCGCAGCGCCGAGAGTGCGGCGGCGATCTACGGCTGGGCGGACCGCTCGGAGGTGGCCAGCCCGTTCGTCACCGACCCGGCGCTGCGGTCCCACGCGGTGGCCACGATCGACTTCGCCGACGGTGTGGACGCGGCGCAGCTCGCCAAGGTGCTCCGGGCCAACGGCATCGTGGACACGGAGCCGTACCGCAAGCTGGGCCGCAACCAGCTGCGCATCGCGCTGTACCCGACCGTGGACCCGGCCGACGTCGAGGCGCTCACCCGCTGCATCGATTACGTCATCCATAAGTCCTGAACGATCCCGCGGCGTCGCCCGTACTGACGGGCGGCAATGTCGCCGGACTCGGGAGGCACGGATGGCACGGACGGGTATCGATACCTCGATCCTGCACAAGGGTGCACACAGCGCCTCTTATTTCGATCTCTCTCGTAGCATGAACGACGGCGCCGAGATCGTGGACTTCTGCATCCCGTGCAATCCGTACTTCCCCACCCCGGAGATGTTCGACGAGCTCTCCCGCGACCTGAAGAACATCCTGAAGTACTACCCGAGCGACTCGGCCAGCATCACCAACAAGCTGGCCAGCGTGCTGGGCCTGCACCCGCAGACCGTGGCGATGGCCAACGGGTCCACCGAGCTGATCACCTGGATCGACCACCTCCTGATCAAGGAGAGCGTCGCGATCCCGATCCCGACGTTCGGCCGGTGGACCGACCAGCCACTGGAGACCGGCAAGCGGGTCGACATGTTCCCGCTGCAGGAACGCGACGGCTTCCGGCTCAACCTGGAAGATTACGTACGGTTCATCCGCGACCGCGGCTCCCGGGTGGCGGTCGTCTGCAACGTCAACAACCCGGACGGCTGTTACCTGGCCCGCCGCGACGTCATCCGCTTCATGGACGCGCTCGGCGACCTCGACCTGGTGGTCATCGACGAGTCGTTCATCGACTTCTCCGACGCCGAGCAGTACCCCTCGGTCGGGCCGGACGCGGTGATCCGGCCGAACACCGTCGTGCTGAAGAGCCTCGGCAAGAACTTCGGCCTGCACGGCATCCGCTTCGGCTACATGATGGCCAACCCGGCGATCGCCGGCAAGATCGCCAAGGTGCTGCCCAAGTGGAACCTGAACTCGCTGGCCGAGAAGGTCGTCTACATGATCGAGGACCACCAGGACGAGTACGAGGACAGCCTGCGCCTGCTCAGCCGCGACCGCCGCGCGATGGCCGTCGAGCTGGCCCGCATCCCCGGGCTGACCGTCTTCCCGTCGCAGGGCAACTTCATCCTGGTCAAGCTGCCGACCGAGTGGTCCGGCGTGGCACTACGCGATTACCTGGTCGCCAACCACGGCGTCTACACCCGCGAGTGCGGCAACAAGCTGGGCATGACCAGCCAGTTCATGCGCCTGGTGGTGCGACCGACCCGCGACGTGGACCGGCTGATCGACGGCATGCTCGACTACGGTCGGCAGTTCCGCGGCCGGCTCATGTACGACGAGGACCCGCTGGAGCCGGCCCGCCGCTGGGCCAGCACGGTGGAGGAGGAACCGGACAACCTGATCCAGTACCCGGCCCACCGCACCACGGAGTACGCCGGCCGCCGCGCGGCGAACGGCTAGCTCGAACGGACCATGACGAGTTCGCCGTCGTCCAGCTCACCGGTCTCGACGAAGCCGGCGGAGCGGTAGAGCTTGCGGGCGCTCTCGTTGGACGGCACGACACTCAGGCGGACCCGGTCCACGCCGCGCTCGCGGTGGATCCACGCCACGGCGGCCTCGAGCGCCGCACGACCCAACCCACGGCCCTGGAACTGGTGGGCGATCATCAGGCGCACGATGCTGTGCCCCTCGGCGGGCTTGTCCTTGTCGACCGGGTGGAACAGCACGAAGCCGACCACCTCGTCGCCGGAGTACACCGCCCGGGGCTCGGCGTCCGGGTAGATGTGGGTCTCGGCGATGCCCCGGACGTTGGGCGCCACGAAGTCCGCCTGCTCCGGGCGTACCTCCAGCTTGATGACGGTCTGGAAGTTCTCCGCGGTGATCGGGCGCAACTCGACGGTCATGCCGTCTTTGTAGGCCTGCCCGGCGCCGGTCGCAACGCCTTATCGCCGTCCGAGATCGTTGAAGATCATCTCTGCAGGTCAATGACTTTGACGGCGTGGCATACCCCCATCGAGTGACCGGGGCGCGTACCGTGTTCCGAAACGCGCCCGGGTGGCTGACTCTCGGGAGCACAGGCCAGACAGCGGCGAGCACGGGACGGAGGCAACGCATGCGGCCGGTACGCTTCGTGGCCCTCTCCGAAGATGGTCAGGCCCTGGTGCTCGCCGACGAGGTCGGCAGGCTCCTGGCACTCCCGATCGACGACCGGATCAGCGGTGCGCTGCAGGCCGACGGCACCCCGCACCCGGTCGGCACGGCCGTGGCGGTGGCGAACGCCGAGGTGATGGCGTCCCTGTCCCCCCGCGACATCCAGGCCCGGATCCGCTCCGGCGAGTCCGCCGAGGACGTCGCCCGGGTGGCCGGAGTCCCGGTCGATCGTGTCCTGCGCTACGCGGGCCCGGTGCTGCAGGAGCGGGCCATGCTGGCCCAGCACGCGCGCCGCACCCGCCTCAAGACTTCCGACTCCGGTGCCCCGCTGGCCGAGGTCGTGGACAGCCGGCTCGCCCAGCACGGCATCGACACCGAGAAGATCTCCTGGGACGCGTTCCGCCGCGAGGACGGCACCTGGCGCATCGTCGCCACGTGGCCGTCCGGCAAGGCGACCGCCCAGGCGATGTGGGATCTCGACAAGGGTCGCCAGGTGGTGGCCCCGCACGACGACATGGCGCAATACCTGTGCGCCGAGCGCCCGACCCAGATCCTGGGCCAGGAGCCGGTGCCGGAGCGCACCCCGCACGAGCGCGGCGGCCACGGCCTGCCGGGCCCGTCGCGGATCAACGAGCCGGCCCGCGGTGGCCGGGGCCTGCCCGCCGCGTCCGACGCGCCCCGGCAGACCCGCGACCCGATCCGGGCCGGTCGCGACGCCTTGCTGGCCTCGCTGGACCGTCCGCTCGGTGGCCAGGGCTCGGGCCGCGGCCTCGAGCCGGCCGCGCAGGAGTCGCGTCGGCCGGTCGCCGGTGGCGCGGCGGCCCTGCTGGGTGGCGGCGCCGGTTCCGCGTTCGACGACGACGCCGACCTGCCCAAGGAGGTTCCGGCGGTGCCGAGCCTCGCGGTCCTGCGCCCCCGCCGCACGGTGGGCCAGTCCCAGGGCGGCGACTCGACCGACTCCGAGGAGACGGCGAAGCCCCGCAAGCGCCTGCCGAGCTGGGACGACGTCCTGTTCGGCGGCGGCCCGGCGGCCCGCGAAAGCTCCTGATCACCAGCTCTTCAGCGTGACGTAGCCCTCGCCCGGAACACTGTGGACGAGGGCTATCTCATGCAGCGGCCACGACGGCCCGGCGTAACCGTCGAGGGTCAGCCTGACCACCGGATCATCCTTGTACGCGACCGTGAGATGCGGCGTGAACTCCCGCTCCACCAGCCCGAGCCGTCCCGAGACGTCCCGGTGCAGCGCCGCCAGGTCCCCCTCGACGCCGGCCCACAGCACGGTCGACCTGCCTTTACCGAAACGCCCACCGCCGCGCAGCCGCAGCTCGACGCCCCGGGGCACGGTGACCCCGTCGAGCGCCCGCTCCACCTCGGGCAGCCGTTCCTCCGCGACCTCACCGAGGAATGCCAATGTGATGTGCCAGCGCTCGATCGGTGTGAGCCGCACCGGCCGGGCACCGCCGCCGGTCAGGCGATGGCGCAGGTCCCGGCACACGTTCCCGGGTGGATAGATCGCCACAAAGAGCCGCACGCTGCGACTCTAAACGGTCAGGCGGCGCGCAACCGCAGACCCGCGGCGTGCAGCAGCCCCTCCACCCGGACCCGTTCGATCTCGCGGTCCATCCCGTCGAGCTGGGCGAGATGCTCGGTGAGCCCGAGGGACCGGCTGGCCATGGCGAGCCGCTGGTCGTAGGCCCGCAGCACCGCCGTGAGCCAGGCGACCGAGTCGATGGTGGGCGAACTGCGCCGCTGCCTGTCGAGCCGGCGAAGCTCGGCGACCAGCTCGTCGATGCTCGGCTCAAAATCAGGCGGCCGCAGCTCCAGCTCCGCGACGGAAAGCTCCCGCTCCAGACACCGCAGGGCGCGAACATCCCGCCGCCCGCCCCGGCTCCAGAAACGACGGGCGACCAACTCGTCGGCGCAGACGACGACCGCGACGGCACACGGCAGGCACAGCAGCGCGAGCAGCGCCGTCGCGAGCACAGCTATGTGCGTGATTGCCACGGTCTGACGCTAAGGCAGCCGTTGAGGAAACGGAGAGGGCCGTTCGGATGACCCGGTCTGCCATACATATCCACAGGTTTGTCCTCAGCCGATCTGCCGGTCCCGGCCGGCCAGCACCCCGGCGATCATCTGCGGCACCATGAGAAACGTCAGCAGGGCCAGCGGAATCCGCCAGCTGCCGGTGTGGTCGTAGAGCACCCCGACCACGATGGGCCCGGGAACGGACAGCAGATAACCGGTGCTCTGCGCGAAAGCGGACAGCCGCGAAACGGTGGCGGCATCCCGGCCCCGCAGCGCGATCATGGTGAGGACCAGCGGGAACGAGCAGTTGGCCACGCCCAGCAGGACAACCCACAGCCAGGGGGCGGCGGCCGGATCGAACCACAGGCCGGCGTAACCGGCGATGCCGAAGAGCCCGATGAGGACCGCGACACCGCTCTGCCGGGGCAGGCGGCCGGCGAGGGCGGAAAGAACAAAAGACAGCGGTACGCCGAGCAGGGCGGTGACGGCGAAAAGCAGACCAGCGGTACGCGCGGAGAGCCCGGCATCCCGGAAGATCTGCGGCAACCAACCCATGATCACGTACGCGACGGTCGACTGCAGCCCGAAGTAGACGGCGAGCGCCCACGCGATCGGCTGCCGCCGCAGTTGCAGGGTCCCCGCGCCACCGCCTCCCACCGGCGCGATCGACCCCGGCGCGGTCGGATCCGGCACGGCCTGACCTGGCCTGGCCCGATCCGGCGCGTTCAGGTCTGACCTGGTGTGGTCCGCCACGGTGCCGCTCGACGCGGTCTCGCCCGGCGTCAACAGGGCGGCCGTCGGCAGGCCCGGCGCGCGCCGGCCCGGCGCAGTCTCGCCCGGTGTGAGTCGGCTCGGCGCGGGCTGGCTCGGGGTGCGGTCGCGGGCGAGCAGGATCCAGGCCGGCAGCGCCGCTGCCGCAATCACGGCCCAAACTCCCAGCCCGAGCCGCCAGTCGCCGCCGAAAACCCCGGCGGTCAGCGGAACCGTGACCGCCGCCGCAGTGGATGCGCCCAGGTTGAGCGCGACCGAGTACAGCCCGGTCATCGCACCCACCCGGTCCGGGAACCGCTGCTTGACCACCACCGGAAGCAGGACATTGGCCAGCGCGATGCCGGCCAGCGCCAACGCGGTCAGCGCGAGGAACGAGCCAGTGCCCCCGGCAAAGGGCCGCACCGCCAGGCCGAGCGCCAGCGCCGTGGTGCCGAGCGCGATCACCCCGCCGGTCCCCCATCGCCGGGCCAGCAGCGGCGCAGTCGAACCGACCAGCGCAAAACAAACCGCCGGGACCGACGTGAGCAGGCCGGCCACGGCCGCGCTCATGCCGAGACTTGCCCGCACTTCCTCGAGCACCGGCCCGAGACTGGTCACGGCAGGACGCAGGTTGATGGCCACCAGCACCAGCCCGACGACCGCGAGCGGACGGATCTTCACGCCGGTACGCGGCTCGGTGCTGGTGCTCGTCATGGACCCATCATAGAATCATGGGATGAATCTGAGTCCAGTGTCGCGTGGCACAGCTCTCTCCGATCAGGTGATCGCGCGGCTGCGGATGCAGATCACCTCGGGTGCCTGGCCGGTCGGCTCCCGCATCCCGACGGAACCGGAGCTGGTGGCTCAGCTCGGCGTCGCGCGCAACACCGTTCGCGAGGCTGTCCGCGCGCTCGCCCACAACGGCCTGCTCGACATCCGGCAGGGCTCGGGCACCTGGGTGATCGCCACCAGCGAACTGGCCGGAGTCATGCAGCGCCGCTTCGCGGCCGCGAACCCGGCAGACATCACCGAGCTGCGCGGCACGCTGGAGGCCGCGGCAGCCGGCTTCGCGGCGCGGCGCCGCACCGACGAGGACCTGCTCCGGCTCGACGACCTGCTGGCCCAGCGCGAACAGGCCTGGGCGTCCGGCGACCGCGACGCCTTCGTCGACGCCGACACGGCATTCCACCAGGCGGTGGTCGCGGCCTCGCACAACGAGGTCCTGATGGAGCTGTACGCCGACCTGGGCCAGGTGATCCGCGACTCTCTCCGGGACCACTTCGGCGCCCGGCTGAGCCCGGAGGAGTACATGGACCACACCCGCCTGCTCGCCGCAATCCGCGCCGAGGACCCCGCGCTGGCCACCACCGAAGCAGCCGCCCACACCGGAAGTTGCGAAGCAGCCCGCTGATCTCAGGCGGCGACCGTGCGGGCCGGCTCGACCGGTGCCTGCGCCGGCTGCTGCTCCGGCTCGTCGATCTCCTCGTTCTCGTCCGGCGTCGTCCGGACCAGCGTCAGCCCCGGCCGGGAGCCACCGTGCAGCGACAGCCGGTCCCCACTGGTGCGGAGCTGCCAGACCAGCGCCGCGACCGCCGCGACCAGGCAGAACACCCCAGCCACCCAGATGCTCGACGGGACGCCGAAGTGCTCACCCCACCACCCCGCCAGCGACGCGCCGATCGGGGTCGTGCCCAGGAAGACCAGCACGTACAGGGCCATCACCCGGCCGCGGTAGGCCGAGTGCAGGCCCATCTGGACCCGGTGGTTGGCCGCCTGAGCCAGGTAGATCGAGAAGAATCCGGTCGGCACCAGCAGGATCATCGCCACGATGAAGTTGGGGGCGAAGCCGACCGCCACCTCGAAGACCGCGAACGCCAGCGCCGCGCCCAGGACGACGTACACCCCGGGCCGGCTGCGGCGGCCGCTGCCCGCCAGCGCGCCGCCGAGCGCGCCCACCGCCAGGGCCGTGGTCAGCAGGCCGAAGGATGACGGGCCGGCGTGGAAGTTGATTTTGGCCAGGGCGGCCAGGGTGACCGGGAAGTTGAAGCCGATCATGCCGACCGCGGCCATCAGGGCGATCGGGAGCAGCAGGTCGTGCCGCTTCCACACGTAGCGCAGGCCGTCGGCGATGCGGGTGTCGTCCGCGGACGGGCGGGTCATGGAGCGGTACAGGTCCTGCGGGCGCATGGCCAGGTAGCTGAAGATCGGCGCGACGGCGAGGGCGGTCGCGATCAGGAAGACCGGGCCGGTGTCCAGCAGGGCCAGAGCCACGCCGGCCAGCGCCGGGCCGCCGATGCGGGCGGTGTTGAACGTCGCGGCCGACAGGGCGAGGGCGTTCGGCAGCAACGGCAGCTCGACCAGTTCCGAGACGAAGGACTGGCGCACCGGGGTTTCGATCGCGTTCGCGACGCCGAGCAGGGACGCGAACAGGAACACGTGCCAGAGCACCACGACGCCGCTGGCCACCAGGATCGCGAAGAGGATCGCGGTGACCGCGAAGGCGGCGTTTGCGCTGATCAGGAGCTTGCGCTTGTCGAAGCGGTCGGCGAGCTTGCCGGCCCACAGGGTCAGCAGCAGGACGGGCAGGAACTGCAGGGCGGTCACTATGCCGAGGGCGCCGGGCGAGTTGTTCGAGAGGTTGAGCACCAGCCAGTCCTGCGCGGTGAACATCATCCACACGCCGACGAGCTTGACCAGCTGCCCGGTCGAGAACAGCCGGTAGTTTCGGACCTGCAGGGACCGGAATGTCGTGCTCAGCACTGCCCGCACTCGGGTTGCGCCTCCTCATCAGCCGTACGCGTCATCGCGGTGTGACGGAGGCTGCGGGTGCGCTCGCTCAGTTGCGGGCGACCTGCCGCAGGATCTGCGCGGCCCGCTCCAGCGTGTCGCGTTCGTCCTCGGTGAGCTCGGCCAGCTGCAGGGCCAGCCACTCGTTGCGCGCCTTCTCGAACTGGGCGTAGACGGCCCGGCCTTCCTCGGTCGCCGCCAGGATCACCTGGCGGCGGTCGGTCGGGTGCGGCGTCCGGGCGACCAGCCCGCGCTCCTCCAGCTTGCCGACGATCTTGGTCATCGTCGGTGGCTGCACCCGCTCGACGTCGGCCAGCTCCCGTGGGGTCAGCGCGCCGGCCAGTTGCAGGCTGGTCAGCGCCGAGAGCTGGCTGAACGTGAGGTCGCCGACCGCGCGGGCCTGCCGCAACCGCCGGTTGAGCCGCATGATCGCTTCGCGCAGCGAAATGGCCAGTTGCTCGGCTGTAACCCGCTCCGCCACCGACCGCTCCATCACGTTTCTTAGCTTAGCTAATGAGCTTGGCTAACGACATGCCAACGGCTATGACCGTGGTCACCGGGCACGCTAGCGCACCCGGTGACCCGCGATCTCAGAGCAGCACCGACTCCAGCGGACCACGCAGGAAGTACAGGACGAAGAGCACCGCGACGCCGTACAGCAGGGGGTGGACCTCCCGGGCCTTGCCGACCGCCACCTTGATCACGACGAAGGAGATGACGCCGGCGCCGATGCCGTTGGAGATCGAGTACGTGAACGGCATCAGCGTGATCGCCAGGAACGCCGGGATGGCGATCTCGTAGTCCGTCCAGTCGATCTGCCGGACCGCCATCATCATCAGGAAGCCGACCACCACCAGCGCCGTCGACGCCGCCTCGAACGGCACCACCGTGACCAGCGGGGCCAGGAACATGGCCAGCAGGAACAGCACGCCGGTGACCAGGTTGGCCACGCCCGTGCGAGCGCCCTCGGCGACACCGGACGCGCTCTCGATGAACGAGGTGTTGCTCGACACACTGGCCGCGCCACCGGCCGCCGCGGCGACCGAGTCGACGAGCAGGATCTCCCGCGTACGCGGGGGCATGCCCTCCTCGTCCAGCAGGCCACCCTCCTGGCCGACCGCGACCATCGTGCCCATGGTGTCGAAGAAGTCGGTGATCAGCAGGGTGAAGATGAACATCAGCACGACCAGCCAGCCGGCCCGGCCCCACGAGTCGAAGACGTTGAACTTGCCCAGCAGCGACAGGTCGGGCGTGTCCACGATCTTGTCCGGCAGCGCGGGCACGTTCAGCGACCAGCCGCTCGGGTTGGGCTTGCCGTCGACGAACGACGGGCCGACCTTGGCGATCGCCTCCACGATGATCGCCAGCACCGTGGTGACCAGGATGCCGATCAGGATCGCGCCCTTGACCTTGCGGACGAAGAGCACCAGCGTGATCAGCAGGCCGACGCAGAAGACGAACAGCGGCCAGGTCGCCAGCTTGCCGCCGAGGCCGAGCTCGACCGGGACGGTGGTGCCGGCGGCGTCCGGGATGCGCCGCACGAAGCCCGCGTCGACCAGGCCGATGATCATGAGGAACAGGCCGATGCCGACGCCGATGGCCGTCTTCAGCTGGGTGGGCACGGCCCGGAAGACCGCGGTACGCAGCCCGGTCAGCACCAGGACGGCGATGATCACACCCTCGATGAAGACCAGGCCCATCGCATCGGCCCAGGTCATCTCGGGCGCGATCTCGTACGCCACAAGGGCGTTCACGCCGAGGCCGGCCGCCAGCGCCAGCGGGAAACGCGCCACGACGCCCATCAGGATCGTCATCACGCCGGCGACGAGTGCCGTACCGGCCGCCAGGGCCGCGACGGGCAGCTTGCCGCCCACCGCGTCCACGCCCGCCGCCAGGATCAGCGGGTTGAGCACCACGATGTAGGCCATCGTGAAGAAGGTGGCGAAACCACCGCGAACCTCCCGGCCGACGGTCGAGCCGCGGGCCGAGATCTCAAAAAATCGATCAAAACCGTTCTTCGGGGTACGCCCGGACGAGCCAGCATCCGTCTCGGCAGCAGCAGTGGACATTCGCGCCTCTCCACAGGACCTACAGGGGTCGATGGGCGCATCAAATCAGAACGCTGACCTCGGCAAAAGTCAGGAACTGTTACAACTGTCACGAGGGCACACGAAGGATCTCCGCGGCCGTAGTCTGATGGTCGTGGCCGACCTGTCCCCCGCACACGAACACCCGCACGGCCTCGACGCGGTGACGGGCACCAAGCCGCGCCCCGAGCCGCTGGATCCGCCGATGGTCCCGTTCGCCCTGGCCGGCATCGCCGCCTTCACCGTGGCGGGAGTGATCCTGCTGCTGGCCGGCGCGCCGGAGAGCTGGCTGTGGACGTGCCTGGCCGGCGTGCTGTGCGGCATCCCGGGCCTGCTGACCATGCTGCGCCACGACGCCAACCGCAAGCGCCGGCGCGCGCTGTCGCACCCCGAGTTCAAGGTGACCGAAACGGCCTAGCTGTGGCCGTACGGCTCTGCGGGCTCGCCGGCCTCGACCGAGCCGGGTGCACGACTGACCGCGACGGCCTCGACCTCGCTGTCGTCGTAGACGGTCGGCAGCTCCTCGACCGGCTGCTCCGTCGCGCCGAGCAGCGCCTCGGAGTGGGCGCCGCAGCCGTGGTCGGCGCTGACCGCCTTGGCGTCGTCGGGGGCGTACAGGTTGCCGCACACGCCGAACATGCGGCGCAGCGAACCGGCCAGCGGCAGGTAGAAGCCGCAGGTGCCGCAGCGGGCGTTGCGCGGGGCGGCGGTGGAGATGGGTGCCTCGGGGCCGGCGTCGCCGTCGTACCAGCGCTGAGCGGTCTCGATCCGGCCCTCGCGGGACATCACGCGGGAGCGGCCCAGGCCGAGCTCCCAGGAGACCTCCTCGACGGCCGGGTCGTCGCTCAGCACGTACCCGGGGGCGAGCCGCTCGTCGTCCGGCGCGGTCGGCATGAGGTCGCCAATGCCCAGGTCGCCGGCCTGCACCCGCTCGTTCCACGGCACCCAGGCCGGGGCGAGCATCGCCTCGGGGCCGGGCAGCAGCACGGTCTCGCAGACGGTGACGTGCCGCGAGCGCGGCACCCGGGTCACGGTGACGGCCCAGCGCCAGCCCTTGTATCCGGCCAGGTGGCTCTCGAAGAAGTGGGTCACGACCCGGTCGCCCTCGGCCACCGCCTCGAGATGGTCACCGATGTCACTCGGCTCCACTTCGGTGATGGCACCCCGCGCAACCCCGACAGCATCGGCACAGACCTGGTCGAGTCGGGCAGCACGCACTGAGGTCCTGGTCGTCACGTCTTCATTGTCCCCTACTCGCGGACGGCCGACGCAGCGACTCCCCCAGATCTCCGCGTCCGGGAGGGGACGGAAGTCGCCTCGATGCGACAGGATGGGGCGATGCCGCTGCTTCCTACCATCGGACGCACCGTCGGCACCGGCGTCAAGGCCCTGCGGATGCTGGTGCGGGGATCCCTGCGCGGCAGCGCCTGGGCCACCCGCCGGGTCGGCGACGCCCGGGCCCGCGGAGCGGCCAACGAGGTCGGCATGGTCCGGCTCTTCGACCTGCACGCCGTCTCCTGTGCGGGCGACACGCTCATCGCGATCGGCCTGGCCGGCACGATCTTCTTCAACGTGCCGCTGGGCGAGGCCCGCAGCAAGGTGGCGCTCTATCTGCTGATCACGATGGTGCCGTTCGCCCTGCTGGCCCCGGTGGTGGGCCCGCTGCTGGACCATTTCCGGCACGGCCGCCGGTACGCCCTGGCAGTGACGATGCTGGGCCGGGCGTTCCTGGCGTACGTGATCTCGGACAACCTGTTGGGCTGGGGCCTGTACCCGGCGGCGTTCGGCGTGCTGGCGCTGTCCCGCGCGTACGGGGTGGCCCGCTCGGCCGCCGTGCCCCGGCTCCTGCCCAAGGACATCGGTCTGTCCCAGGTGGGCGCCCGAGCGAGTGTCTACGGCACCTTCGCGGGGGCGGTGGTCGCACCGATCGGGCTGGCCGCGTTCTGGTTCGGTCCGCAGTGGCCGCTACGGGTCGCGTTCCTGATCTTCCTGGTCGGCGTGGTGATCTCCCTGCGCCTGCCCCCACGCGCCGACTCCGACCCGCCCGAGGCGGTGCCCAGGCCGTTCCGCACGATGCTGCGGCTGCGCCGCGGCGAGGACCGCCCGCTGTCGGGCAAGCTGGTGATCGCCACGCTGATCGGCAGCGCAAGCTTCAGATGCCTGTACGGCTTCCTGCTGCTCTACTTCGCCTTCGCGGTCAAAGCAGGCTCGCTGGGCACAACGTTCTTCGGCCGCGACATCGGCAGCCAAGGCGCGGTGGCCCTGGTCGGCGGCTCACTGGCGGTCGGCACGTTCCTGGCGACAGCGGTCGGCACCCGCCTCCGCATCCGCCGCCCGACGGCTCTTCAGTCGAGCGGCCTGACGATCACGGCCGGAGTGGCCGTCCTCACAGCGATCTTCTTCACACTGCCGATGGTGGCGCTGCTGTCCCTGGTGGCCTCGATCTTCAGCGGCATCTCCAAGCTGACGGTCGACGCGAGCATCCAGGAACGCGTCCCGGAACGGCTGCGGGCGAGCGCCTTCGCGCACTCCGAGACGGTGCTGATGATCGCCTGGGTGGTGGGCGGCGCGGTCGGCATCATCCCGCTGAACGGCCGGCTGGGCGTGTCGGTCATGGCGGCATTTGCGGTCGTGGCAGCGGTACGCGGGACGATCGTGGCCGGGCGCCTGCACAAGGAGCGGCTGCACGGGCGGCCGGATGTGGCGATGGAGGAGCCGGGGGTTGAGGGTGGTTCGCCGGCTGAGGTGATTCCGACCTCGCCGGCTCCGGCTGGGGCTTCGACCGGGCGGACGGCGGGGGGCTCAGGGGTGCGGGGTCGACCAGCTTCTGGCCAGGGTTCGGCCACGCCGGCCGGCCCGGGTTCCGCTGCGCCGGCCGGCCCGGGTTCCGCTGCGCCGGCCGGCCCGGGTTCCGCCGCGTCGGCGGGCTCGGGTTCCGCCGCGTCGGCCAGCCCTGGTTCGGCCACGTCGGCGGGCTCGGGTTCCGCCGCTTCGGCGGCGGCGGAGTCGTCGGCTGCGGAGTCGTCGGCTGCGGCGGCATTCAGCCGATCCACCTCCCAACGGGCGGCTGGTGGCCAGTCCGGCGACGGGAAGGCAGAAGCGGGCCCGGCCAAGCGTCGCCTCTTCTCGCGATCCGGTTCTCGGAAGGGGGCGGCGGTCACGCCCTCCTCGCCTTCCTCCCCCTCCTCGCCGTCCGGACCAGGGGCAGGGACGGGCGCAGGCCGGACTGTGCCGAGCCGACCGGGTTCCGTGGATAAGACAGGGTCCACCCTCGGAGCCGGGTCCCACCGCGGCAAGGGAGTTGGCGGGGAAGGCAGCCCGGACGAGCCCAAGGACGACCTGGCACCGCCCGGCTTCCACATCTACCGGCCCTCATCGGCCACGAACGGCAACGGCTCCCGCGACGAGCCCAACCCGTGACGCCAGACCGACCGGCCCAGCCAAGCCGACCCGCCCAGCCCGGCCAACCAACTCCCGCCGCCCAACCACATCAGGCCGGCCAGCCAACCCAGCCCGCCCAAGCAAGCCGATCTGCCCAGCCACACCGACCCGCGCAGCCAGGCCGAACCAGCCCGTCAAGCCAGCCCGGCCAGCCTGGCCGATCCGCCCAGCCAAACCAGCCCGGCGAGTCGAGCCAGCCCGGCGAGTCAAGCCAACCCGGCCAGCCAATCCAGCTAGCAAAGCCAAGCCAGCCCGCGCTGCTGGGTCGCTTGCTCATCGTCACCGCGGTGGAAGCGGAGGCCGCAGCGGTCCAAGCCGGCGTCGACACATCCGGCGCCGACCCCGACACGGTCGTCGTCGCCCCCGTAGGCGTCGGCCCGGCCGCCGCTGCCGCCGGTACAACCCGCCTACTCACCCTGGCCGAGGCCGCCGGCACCCCGTACCGCGCCGTCATCAGCGCCGGCATCGCCGGTGGTTTCCCCGGCCGTGCCGCCGTCGGAGCGACCGTCCTCGGTGCCCGGACGATCGCCGCCGACCTGGGCGCGGAATCCCCGGACGGCTTCCTCCCGGTCGATCAGCTCGGCTTCGGCAGCAACCTCCTCGAAGCCGACCCGACCCTGCTCAAGGCCCTGACCACCGCCCTACCGACCGCCATCGTCGGCGACATCCTCACCCTCGCCACCGTGACCGGCACCAACCAGACCGCCGCCACCTTGCAGGCCCGTCACCCACTAGCTGTGGCCGAGGCCATGGAGGGTTACGGCGTCGCCTGCGCCGCGCAGCTCGCCGGTGTCCCGTTCATTGAGCTACGCACCATCTCCAATCCCATCGGCCCAAGAGATCGGGCTGCCTGGCGCCTCCGGGAAGCATTCTCCGCGCTCACCGAGGCCGCCGCCGCAGCCTGTGGATAACTCTGTGGAAAACGGCCGGGGCACGGTGGTGTGGGCGAAACTACGTGTGGCAATGCAGACACCGTTCGTTGCGGGTGTCGGGGGTCCGGCGTCGTTACCGTGAGGGGCGTGGCGCTTTCTCTGGCGGTTTCGCCTTGTCCCAACGACACGTTCGTCTTCCATGCGCTTGTGCACGGTCTGATCCCTGGCGCCGAGCCGGTGGAGTTGACCTTCGCCGACGTGGACGTCACGAACACCGCAGCCGAGCGCGGCGCGTTCGACCTGGTCAAGGTCAGCTTCGCGGCGCTGCCGTGGCTGCTCGACGACTACGACCTGCTGCCCTGCGGCGGTGCGCTGGGACGGGGTTGTGGCCCGCTGGTGCTGACCCGCGGCGACGGCCGGTTCGCTGACGGCGACCTGTCCGGCGCGACGGTCGCTGTGCCCGGTGACCGCACGACGGCGTACCTGTTGTTCCGCCTCTGGTCGGAGAAGCACCCGCCCGCGCGCATCGAGGTCGTGCCGTTCCACCAGATCATGCCCGGGGTCGCCGAGGGCCGGTTCGACGCCGGCCTGGTGATCCACGAGGCGCGTTTCACCTACCCGCGGCACGGGCTGACCGCGCTGGTCGACCTCGGCGAGTGGTGGGAGGGCGACACCGGCCTGCCGATTCCGCTGGGTGCGATCCTGGCCCGCAAGGGTGCCGTGGATCCGGCCGAGGCGGCGGAGTGGATCCGCAAGTCGGTCAGCATGGCCTGGGCCAATCCCGACGCGAGCCGCGAGTTTGTGCTGAGCAATGCGCAGGAGATGGAGCCGGAGGTCGTGCAGCAGCACATCGGGCTCTATGTCAACGAGTTCACGCTCGACCTGGGGCAGCAAGGGTTCGCCGCGGCCGACGCTCTGCTCGGGCGGGCGGCCGCGGCGGGCATCACTCCGGCGGTCAAGCCGCTGGCCGGCTAGGCCGGCGGTCAAACCGCTGGCCGGTTAGGCCGGCGGTCAAACCGCTGGCCGGTTAGGCCGGCGGTCAAGCGGACACAAGGCCTGCCGCTCGCCCGGCCCAATGGGCAGCCCAGACCGAGCGGCAGCCCAGACCAAGCGGCAGCCCAGACCCGAGCAAACCGGCACAAGCAAAAGCCGGGCCGAGCAAAAGCCCGGCCCGGCAAACGCCCGCTCAAAAACCCTAGATCTCCAGCTCCCGAGCCACCGCATGCACAAGCTGCGCGACCTTCTCAGCCGTCCGCTTGTCCGGGTACTTCCCCCGCCGCAGATCAGGCTGGATCTTCGCCTCGATCACCTTGATCATGTCTTCGACCATGCCGTGCAGCTCGTCGGCGGGCCGGCGGCGCAGCTGGGCCATCGACGGCGGCGCGTCCAGCACCTTGACGCCCATCGCCTGGGCGCCCTTGCGGCTGTCCACCACACCGAATTCCAGCCGCTGACCCGCTTTCAGGTCCTCGGTCCCGGTGGGCAGGGCGCCCTTGGGCAGGAACACGTCCCCGCCCTCGTCACTGGTGACGAACCCGAAACCCTTCGCCGCGTCGTACCACTTCACTCGACCCGTGGGCACCGCTGACCTCGACTTCACTCATTGGACTCGATTGCTCACGGCAAGGTTATCCAGCGCCTGTGCCGGGCCCAACCGTTATCTTTCGCAGCAGCGCCGGGAAGGTGGTCAAGTCGGACAGCACGTGTGCCGCGCCGGCCTCTTTGAGCTCGTCCGCGCTGCATGGGCCGGTGGCCACGCCGATGCCCGGAACTCCGGCCGTCCGGGCCGCCACCATGTCTCCGACGTGGTCGCCCACGTACCACTTGACGCCGTGGGCCGTGAGAGCCGCAGCTTTGCCCTCGGCGAACAGGTCGCCGGCGAGTTCGTCGGCTTGCAGGCCCAGGTGCGCCAGGTGCAGGGCGGCGAGCCGGCCCAGCTTGGACGTGACAACCACCACACGAAAACCTTGATCCCGTACGGCGGTCAGCGCATCGACCGCTCCCGGGGTCGGGATCGTCGGCGTGATCGCGTAGTCCGGGTACAGGGCCCGGTACGTGGTGACCGCTTCCTCGACTTCCGCGGGCGGGAACCACTGGCTCATCTCGGTGCGCAGCGGTGGGCCCAGCCGGCTCACGGCCAGGTCGGCGTCGACCCACACGCCGGTCTTGGCCGTCAGGGCCCGGTAGGCCTCGCGGATCCCCGGCCGGGAGTCGATCAGGGTCATGTCCAGGTCGAATCCGACCGCCGGGGTCACGGCGTGGTGGTGGGGGTGTACGTCAGCTGGTCCACCGGCAGCGGGAACTCCTGGTCGTCACCGAACGGCGACGGCGCGGCCGGGCGGTCGGCGATCAGCTCGGAGACGGGCAGGTGCCCCTCCTTGATGCTGGACTCCCGGCCCGGCTTCTGGGTGGCGTGACCCTCCGCGACGGACGTGCCCGGCATCTTGTTGTCTGCCCCCACAGTTACTCCCCTTGGTATCTCGCCGGGTCCGGCCAAGCCCCGGACCCCTCACCATGCTCCCATGGCGGCTAGCGTTGAGAACGATGGCCACCGCATTCGCCGACCAGCTCCGGTCGCTCACCGATGACGCCCTGGGCGCGCTGATCCAGCTGCGCCCGGATCTCGTCGTGCCCGTGCCGTCCGACGTCTCCGCACTGGCCGTCCGCGCCCAGTCCCGGGGTTCGGTGGCCCGCTGCCTCGACGCGCTGGACGAGTTCACCCTCGCCGTGCTCGACGCCGCCCGGCTCAGCCGGGCCGAGGAGACCGCGCTGACCTCGGTGGCGGCCATCGTCGAGCTGGCCGCGGCCACGGTCGCCCCGGCGGACGTACGGGTGGCGATCGACCGGCTCCGCGCCCGGTTCCTGCTGCACGGCCCCGAGGATGCGCTGCAGATCGTCGGTGCGGTCGATGAGGTCACTTCGCCGTACCCCGCTGGTCTGGGCCGTCCCGCCGACTACCTGGACCCGCAGGCGGCGGTCCTGTGCGCGGACCGCGCGAAGCTGCGCCGGGCCGTGCTGGCCGCGCCGCCGGGCGCTCGGGCGGTGCTCGACCGGCTCGCGGCCGGGCCGCCGGTCGGCGCGCTGAGCTCGGGCGGCTCGGTCGCCGAGCCGGTGCAGTGGCTGATCGACCAGCACATTCTCGTCCCGGTCTCGGAGGCCGGCCGGGCGCCGCGGGCCGACGGTGAGCTCGTCGAGTTGCCGCGCGAGGTGGGTTTGCTGCTGCGTCGGGACTCCGGGCCGCTGGGCACGCTGCGGCCGCTGCCGCCGACGCCCGAGGGTCCGGTACGCGAGCCGAAGTCGGTCGATTCCGCCGGGGCCGGGCAGGCCATGGAGGCGGTCCGGCACGTCGAGACCCTGCTGGAGGCGCTGTCGACCGAGCCCGCGGCCGTGCTCAAGACCGGCGGGCTGGGCGTCCGCGACCTGAAGCGGCTGGCCCGTTCCGCGAATCTGGACGAGCCGGCGGCCGCGCTGCTGATCGAGGTGGCGTACGCGGCGGGCCTGCTCGGCGAGGCGGACGCGGCCGGCACCGGGCGGGGTGTCACCGCCAGCCGGGCGTCCGGGCTGGTCGACGAGATTTTCCTGCCCACCGGCGGTTACGACCTGTGGCGGGCGTTGAGCATCGCGCAGCGCTGGGAGGCGCTCGCGAACTCGTGGCTGGCGATGACCCGGCAGCCCGGTCTGATCGGGCAGCGTGACGACCGGGACCGGCCGATCAATCCGCTGGCCCCGGACGCCGAGCGGGCCGGCGCACCGCAGGCCCGCCGGGAGGTGCTGGCCGCTCTGGCCACACTCGCGCCTGGCACCGCACCGAAGGCCGACGAGGTGCTCGAGCTGCTGGCCTGGCAGGCCCCGCGTCGCGCTCGCGGCCGGGAGGCGGCCCACCGTGACGCCCTGACGGGGGCGGCCACGCTCGGCGTGACCGGGCTGGGCGCGCTCACCTCGTACGGGCGGCTGCTGCAGAACGAGGACGTGCCGACCGCCGACACCGATCCGCTGGGTGCCGGTCCGGGTGGCGGACGGGTGCCAGGCGCTTCCGACACCGTCCGCACGCTCGATGCACTGCTGCCCGCGCCCGTCGATCACGTGCTGGTCCAGGCCGATCTGTCGGTCGTCGTGCCCGGGCCGCCTGAGCCCGAGCTGGCCGCCGAGCTCGACGTCGTCGCCGAGCCCGAGTCCGCCGGCGGCGCGAGCGTCTACCGGGTCACCACGGCGAGTGTGCGCCGCGCCCTGGATGTCGGCTACAGCGCCGGTGACCTGCACGCGCTCTTACGGCGCCGGTCGCGGACCCCGGTGCCGCAGGCGATGACCTACCTGATCGACGACTCGGCCCGCAAGCACGGTGGCCTGCGCGCCGGCTCGGCCGGTTCCTACCTGCGCAGCGACGACGAGGCGCTGATCGCCGAGGTGCTGGCGGACAAGCGGCTGGGCACGCTGGCCCTGCGCCGGCTGGCTCCCACGGTGCTGTGCAGCCCGGTGCAGATCGCCCGGCTGCTGGGCGCGTTGCGGGACGCCGGTTTCGCCCCGGTCGCCGAGGACGCCGCCGGGTCGGCTGTGCTGGCCCGGCCGAAGGTGCGCCGCGCGGTGACCCGTACCCCGGTCTCGTCGCGGCTCGGTGAGCAGACCGGGTCCCCGATCCTGGCCGGCCCGCGGCTGGCCGGGGTGGTCGAGCAGATCCGGCGCGGGGATGTCGCGACCCGCGCGGCCCGCCGCGCGCCGGTCACCGTGCGGGCCGCGAATGGCCAGCAGGTGCCCGGACTGACCTCGGTGCAGGCGCACACGCAGGCGATGGCGGTGCTGCAGCAGGCGGTACGCGACAAAGCCCGCGTCTGGGTTGGTTACGTGGACTCGCACGGCGCGACGCTGTCGCGGCTGGTGCGGCCGGTGTCCCTGAGCGCGGGCTATCTGCGCGCCGAGGACGAACGGACGGAGACGTTGCACACCTTCGCGCTGCACCGGATCACAGCCGCGGTCGTGGAGGACTGACGGCCGGGACCGCGCGCCCCCGTTGCCCTGCTCGCGCGCGACCCGCCCGCCGTCCGATGGTGCTGCTTGCTTAAACGCCCGGCCTCACCGAAGCGTTGCACATGGGATCAACCTTCTTCGCTGGGTAGAACCCCGTGTCACACTGGAGGGTCTTCTCTCGCTCGTCGAAGGGCACCTGGTGACCGGCGGACCATTGATCGTCCAGTCCGACAAGACTCTGCTGCTGGAAGTCGACCATCCGGACGCGCAGGCGTGCCGGATGGCGATCGCCCCGTTCGCGGAGCTGGAGCGCTCCCCCGAGCACGTGCACACCTACCGGCTGACGCCGCTGGGCCTGTGGAACGCGCGCGCCGCCGGGCACGACGCGGAGAGCGTGGTCGACTCTCTGATCAAGTTCTCCCGCTACCCGGTGCCGCACGCGCTGCTGGTCGACGTGGCCGACACCATGGACCGCTACGGCCGGTTGCAGCTGATCAACGACCCCTCGCACGGGCTGGTCCTGCGCGGGCTGGACAAGATCGTGCTGATCGAGGTGGCCAAGAGCAAGAAGCTGGCCGGCATGCTCGGCGCGCGGCTCGACGATGAGACGATCGCGGTGCATGCCTCGGAGCGGGGCCGGCTCAAGCAGGCGCTGCTCAAGCTGGGCTGGCCGGCCGAGGACCTGGCCGGTTACGTGGACGGCGAGGCCCACGAGATCGACCTGGCCCAGGACGGCTGGACTCTGCGGTCGTACCAGCAGGAGGCGGTGGACGGCTTCTGGGCCGGCGGCTCCGGCGTGGTCGTGCTGCCCTGTGGCGCCGGCAAGACGCTGGTCGGGGCGGCCGCGATGGCCACCGCCAAGGCGACCACGCTGATCCTGGTGACCAACACGGTCGCCGGCCGGCAGTGGAAGCGTGAGCTGGTCGCCCGCACCTCGCTGACCGAGGACGAGATCGGTGAGTACAGCGGCGAGCGCAAGGAGATCCGCCCGGTCACCATCGCGACGTACCAGGTGCTGACCTCGCGGCGCGGCGGCGCGTTCACCCACCTCGACCTGTTCGGCGCCCGCGACTGGGGCCTGGTCATCTACGACGAGGTGCACCTGCTGCCGGCGCCGATCTTCCGCTTCACCGCCGACCTCCAAGCCCGCCGCCGGCTGGGCCTGACCGCGACGCTGGTCCGCGAGGACGGCCGCGAGGGCGACGTGTTCTCGCTGATCGGCCCGAAGCGCTACGACGCGCCCTGGAAGGACATCGAGGCGCAGGGCTGGATCGCCCCGGCCGAGTGCACCGAGGTCCGGGTCACGCTGACCGACGCCGAGCGCATGACGTACGCGGTGACCGAGGCCGAAGAGCGCTACCGGGTGGCGGCGACCGCCCGCACCAAGCTCCCGGTGGTCCGCGCGCTGGTCGAGAAGCACCCGAACGAGCAGGTGCTGGTGATCGGCGGCTACATCGACCAGCTGCACCAGCTCGGCGAATACCTCGACGCCCCGATCGTGCAGGGCTCGACGACCAACAAGGAACGCGAGCGGCTGTTCGACGAGTTCCGCTCGGGCTCGCTGAAGACGCTGGTGATCTCCAAGGTCGGCAACTTCAGCATCGACCTGCCCGAGGCGGCCGTGGCGATCCAGGTCTCCGGCACGTTCGGCTCCCGGCAGGAGGAGGCCCAGCGCCTCGGCCGGGTGCTGCGCCCGAAGGCCGACGGCCGCCAGGCGCACTTCTACACGGTGGTGTCCCGCGACACGATCGACACCGAGTACGCCGCGCACCGCCAGCGCTTCCTGGCCGAGCAGGGCTACGCGTACACGATCGTGGACGCCGACGACGTGCTCGGCCCGCCGTTGCCGCAGGTCGACTGACCGGTCACTCGACGGTCGGCGGCACCGGGACGACGTCCGGCGCATCGGGCTCCAGCGGGGCCTCGGTGCCCGGCACCACGCTCACCGCGGGGGCGTCGACGGAGGCGCTCCGGGTCAGCAGGAAGGCCCCGGCCATGCAGCCGAGCAGGACGAAGACGACGACGGCGATCGCGACCCCGATCACCACCCGCAGCCCGCTGCTGTCCCCGGGCTTGCGGGTCGGCGGCGGCGGCGCGAACGGCGGTCCGGCCACCGGCGGCGGCGCATATGAAGCACGGGCGAAGCCGGGGTCGGGCGTGAACGGGCCGGCGTAGGCGGGCGGCGGCGAGTCCGGCGGCGGCGCGACAGCCGGTAGCGGCCGTCGCGCGGCGCTGGTCGCTCCGGCGTACGAGAGCACCGGCTCGGCCATGCCGGCCTCCTCGTACGCCGCGGCCGCGACGACCTCCGGGCTGCCCAGCCGTTCCAGCAGCTCCAGGAGCTCGCCCTCGGAGGTCACGCCCCGTTCCACACGCTCGTTGCTGATGTGCGCCGCGATCTCCGCGAGCAGTTCGCGGCGCTGGAGCACCGGCAGGCCGGTGAGCCGCAGCTCCAGCTCGTGCAGATACTCCGCCACGGCGTCGTTGGTCTTGTCGCTCATGCCCCACCGGTCCCTACGAGACGGTCGACGGTCTGTCGAAAGGAAACCCACTCCGAGCGGAAGTGCTCGAGTGCCGACCGCCCGCTGTCGGTGAGCGCGTAGTAGCGCCGCGGCGGCCCGGACGGCGACTCGCTCCACTTGCTGTCCAGCCAACCCACCCGGCGCAAGCGGGACAGCAGCGGATAGATCGTGCCCTCGGAGGCGGCGAGGTTCCGTTCCTCACCGAAGCGCCGGACGATCTCCGTGCCGTAGCGGTCCTCGTGCTCGACCATGGCGAGCACACAGAACTCGAGCGTCCCGCGCCGGAGGCTGGTGGAGAGTTGCGCGACGTCGGCCATGCGCCACACGGTACCTTGCCACGCAAGGTACCTCAACGAGTCGGTACGGCCGGTCCGGGTTCCAGCAGGTCAGCCAGCAGATCGCCGTGGGCTTCGACGCGCTCCAGCACTTCGGCGGCACCGAACTGCCGGGCCGGTTCGGAGCCCAGCGCCATCTCCGCGACCTCGTCCCAGGTCAGCGGCGTCGAGGCGGTCGGGCTGTCCTGGGCCCGCAGCGAGTACGGCGCCACCGTGGTCTTCGCCGCGTTGTTCTGACTCCAGTCGATGAACACCTTGCCGGGCCGGACCGCCTTGGCCATCTTGGCCGTGATCGACCCCGGCACCTGCGCGGACAGCTCCTCGGCCACCCGCTTGGCATAACCCGAGACCGTCTCGGCGTCCTGGGTGCCGGAGATCGGCACGCAGAGCTGCATGCCCTTCTTGCCCGAGGTCTTGGGGTAGGCGGTGAGGCCGTCATCGGCGAGCCGGTCGCGCATCAGCATCGCGACGCCGCAGCATTCCTTGAGCGCGGCCGGTGCGCCCGGGTCGAGGTCGACCACCAGCAGGTCGGGATCCGCGCCGATCCGCCACTGCGGGGTGTGCAGCTCCAGCGAGGCGAGATTGGCCACCCAGACCAGGGTGGCCAGCTCGTCGACGACCACGAAGTCGATGGTCTCGCGATCCTTGGTCGAGCCGGGCACGGGCAGCGTCTCCAGCCGTACCCACGACGGGGTCCCGCCGGGTGCGTTCTTCTCGAAGAAGTGCATGCCGTCGACGCCGTTCGGATAGCGGATCCGGGTCAGCGCGCGGTCCTTGAGATGGGGCAGCAGCACGGGCGCGATCCGGGTGTAGTAGTCGATCACCTCACCCTTGGTGAAGCCGACCGCCGGATACATCACCTTGTCGAGGTTGGACACCTCGAGGTCGCGGCCTTCGATCTGCACCGCATATCGCTGCCTAACCATCGTCGTCCTCCTCGGCGCACTCGTCCGGAGACTTATCCGGGCGCAGCCGCAGGAAACGCGGGAACCGCAGCCGGCCGTCCGGGGTCCGGTTGCCGTACCGCACCTCGGTGACCAGCTCCGGCCGCACCCAGTGCGCACCCCGGGCGTCCTCGCGGGGCACCGCGCCGGGCAGGAACGGCGACTCCCGGGTCTCCAGCGGCGCCAGCACCGACAACAGCTCGCGCTCGGCGGCCGCCCCGATGCCGCCGCCGACCCGGCCACGGAACCGCAGCTGCCCGTCCGGACCCGGTACGCCCACCAGCAGGCCACCGAGCTTACGCACCCCGGCCCGCCAGCCACCGATGACGTAGTCCCCGGTCCGGTCGAACTTGACCTTGATCCAGTCCGGTGACCGGGCCCCCGGCAGGTACGCCGAGTCCAGCCGCTTGGCCACGACACCCTCGAGGCGGTTCTCCCGGGCAGCCGCCTCGGTGGCGGCCCCGTCCGTGAACGCCGGGGGCACCATCCAGGAGCCGCTGCCCAGGTCGAGGCTCTCCAGGTGCCCCCGCCGCTCCACGTACGGAACGTCGAGCAGGGACTGATCGCCGTACCGGAGCAGGTCGAAGATCATGTAGGTGACCGGCAGGGTCACCGCCAGCCGGGCCGCCCGGCCGGGATCACGGACGTGCATCCGCTCGGCCAGCGCGGTGAACGACGGCCGCCCGGCCGCGTCCAGCACCACCATCTCGCCGTCCAGCAGTGATCCGGGCGGCAGCGACAGGCCGGTGACCTCGGGATATGCCAGCGTCACCGCGGCGCCCGAGCGCGCCCACAGCTGCGGCGGCCCCTCGGTGAACGACGACAGCACGCGTACGCCGTCCCACTTGAACTCGTAGCTCCAGCCCGGCCCACGGGGCAGCGTGCCCGCGGTAGCGAGCATCGGCGAGAGCGGCGCACCCGGCACCTGATCACCATAGGCACCAGCGAACACCTTACGCAGGCGTCTCTCTAATGCCATTCTTGATCTGGGGACTGCTCACGGGTGGGTTGGAGAAGCTAATGCGTGCGATCTGGAAGGGCGCGGTCTCGTTCGGCCTGGTGTCGATCGCCGTGAAGCTCTTCTCCGCGACGGAGGAGAAGGACATCCGGTTCCACCAGGTGCACCGCACCGACGGCGGCCGGATCAAATACAAGCGCACCTGCTCGATCGACGGCGAGGAGGTGACCTACGACGACATCGCCAAGGGTTACGACCTCGGCGGCGGCGAGATGGTCATCCTGACCGACGAGGACTTCGCCGAGCTCCCGCTGACCACCTCGCGGGCGATCGACGTGCTGCAGTTCGTGCCGGCCGAGCAGATCGACCCGCTGCTGTTCGCCAAGGCCTACTACCTCGAGCCCGAGGGCCAGGCCGCGAAGCCGTACGTGCTGCTCAGGGACGCGCTGACCGAGTCCGACCGGGTCGCGATCGTCAAGGTCGCACTGCGCCAGCGCGAGCAGCTGGCCACCCTGCGGGTGCACGACGACGTGCTGGTGCTCAACACGATGCTCTGGCCCGACGAGGTCCGCACGCCCGACTTCGGCTTCCTCGACGAGGACATCGAGACCCGCCCGGCTGAGCTGGCGATGGCCAGCTCGCTGATCGACTCGATGGCCGGCAGCTTCAAGGCCGACGAGTTCACCGACAACTACCGGGCCGCCTTGCAGGAGGTCATCGACGCCAAGGTCGAGGGCCGCGAGATCGTCGCGCCGGAGGAGGCCGAGGAGGCGCCGGCCGCCGCCGTCGACCTGATGGCCGCGCTCAAGGCCAGCGTCGAACGCGCCAAGAAGGCCCGCGGCGAGGCCCCGGAAGAACGGGCCCGGGAGATCGGCGCCACCCCGATCGGCGCGGCCAAGTCGGTCGCCAAAAAAACCTCATCCGGTACGGCTACCAAGTCGGCAACCGCAAAAAAGGCCGCCCCGGCGAAGAAGTCGGCAGCGGCCAAGAAAACTCCAGCCGCGAAGGCGACTGCCGCGCCCGCCAAGACCACAGCGGCGAAGAAGGCTCCGGCAAAGAAGGCCACTGCCACGAAGGCGGCGAAGAAGTCGGCCTGACTACGCTGGTCCGGTGGCATTGACGTGGGATGAGTCCTATCTGGGTCGGGTACGGACGAGGGTCGGCGACACCGACACGATTCTGTTCGTGGGAGCGCGGGGTGTGATCCTCGACGAGCAGAACAGACTTCTGCTGATCCAGCGGTCCGACAATCACCGCTGGGCGATCCCGGCGGGCGCGATGGAGCTGGGCGAGAGCATGGAGGACTGTGCGATCCGTGAGGTCTGGGAGGAGACCGGCCTGCGCGCGACCTCGCTGACGCCGTTCGCCTTCTACACGTCGTACACGTACACCAACGAGTGGGGCCACACCTACCAGCAGATCCTGATGTCGTTCCGGATCCACACCTGGGAGGGCGAGCTGCTGAAGGTGACCGAGGAGTCGGTGGACGCCGGCTTCTTCCCGCTGGACGCGCTGCCTGGGCCCAAGTCACCGATCATCGACGAGGTGCTGGCCGACCTGGCGTCCTTCGAGGCCACCGGCCGGATGGTTCTGAAGTAGGCGTTCCCCGACGGGTCAGCCCGGCGGCCGCCCGGCATGGCTGTGGCGCACGGACCGGGGTCTGTGCGCCACGTCAGCTCGGCTGCGTCCGTACCGTTTGCGGTTATTTCGCGTGGGCGATCTCTTCCAGCATCTTGTCGCAGAAGGCCGGGAGGTCGTCGGGTCTGCGGCTGGTCACCAGGCCGTCGTCGACGAAGACCTGCTCGTCCACCCAGGTCGCGCCGGCGTTGGCCAGGTCGGTGCGCAGGCTCGGCCAGCTGGTCAGGGTGCGGCCGTCGACAACGCCGGCCTCGATGAGAGTCCAGGGGCCGTGGCAGATCGCCGCCACCGGCTTGCCCGCACTGAAGAAGTCGCGCACGAAGCGCACCGCCTCCGGATCGGCCCGCAGGAAGTCCGGGTTGGCGACGCCGCCGGGCAGCACCAGGGCGTCGTAGTCGGTCGCCGCCGCGTCCTTGACCTGCTTGTCCACCGGGTACGTGCCGGCCTTGTCCATGTGGTTGACGGCCTGGATCTCGCCGTCCCTGATCGAGACGAGCTCCGCCGTGCCGCCGGCTTCCTCAACCGCCTTGCGGGGCTGGGTGTACTCGACCTCTTCCACGCCGTCGGTCGCAAGGAACGCGACCCGCTTGCCACTGATCGATGTCGCCATCGTCCGTGCCTCTCTCCGTCTCCGCTCTGTCAGAAAATGCGGTTCCCGGCCTCGGCGCGGGCAAACGCCGGGGTGCGCCGGCGGTTGACGAGCTCGCCGCCGTACCAGGCGCCGAACACGGCGCCGGCCAGGGCGAGCAGCTCGATCGCGACCAGGCCGCCGCCCGCCACCCGGTCGGGGGTGCGCATGCGGACCATGAGGATGACGGTGAAGATCAGCAGGACGCCCATGTTGACCAGGCCCTGGAGCACGCCGCGCCGCTTCGCCAGGGTGCCACGGACGAACATCAGGTCGATGGCGGAGGCGGCCGCGGCCAGCACACCGCCGATCAGGCCGGCGACCAGGTTCCAGTAAGCGAGCGCGCCGAGGATGTCCGGGCCGCCGAACACGTTGCCGAGGTCGAACAGGACGGCCATCGCGAACAGGCCGAGGGGGAACATCACCAGGACCGGCTGGACGGCCTGATTGGCGATCCGGAGTCTGCTGTCCATGCGGGCTGTACCCTCCCCTACCTGCTTGTTCATCAACGTCGAGAGTTCGGCTACCCGGGGACCGCGGCGGCGAAACGCACCGTGTCGATGGTTACGTCCATCGATGAACCTTCATGTCCTATCGTTTGCCAAGATCCGGCCGCGACCCGCTCGCCGGCGGCGGAAGGAATTGCCATGGAATGGGCAGCACGGATCCTGGTCGGCCTGGTGGCCGCGATCCACATTTACATCCTCGTCCTCGAGATGTTCCTGTGGCGGACAGATCGGGTGCGTGCCACGTTCGGTACCACCGCGGAGTTCGCCGAACAGACCGCGACCCTGGCGGCGAACCAGGGCCTCTACAACGGCTTCCTGGCGACCGGCCTGATCTATGGTCTCATCTCGGACGACCTGACGTTCCAGGTATTTTTCCTGTCCTGCGTGATCGTCGCGGGAATTTATGGCGCCCTGACCGCGACCACCCGGATCCTGTTCGTGCAGGCCATCCCGGGTGCGGCGGCCCTGCTGCTGGTGCTGCTGGCGGCCTGATCCACGAGTCGGCTTGTACGCAATCTGCAACATGGCAGGTTGAGTGGTAGCGAGCAGCGCCATGGCCATGCTGTACTGAGGGCAGGCATTGAAGGGCGGATCTGGAGGGAAACAAGAAGCGGCACCCGGCGGCAACCGGGTGCCGTTGTCGCCTCCAGAGCGTCGTGCGATGCGACGCGCGAGGCGGGGTCGACTCTCTACGCCAATGGTGGCCCGCACTTCCCCTCCTCGCAAGGAGTCGTGGAGAGGAGTTCGCCATGCGCATCTACTACCGTGGACCCGACGCAGTGGTGACCGACGGACAATTTGCCTGGCTCGGGGACCCCGTGAGAATGGTGCTGATCCGGGACCTGCGCAACGTCCGGCGGGCGCACACCGACGCCCGCCGCGGAAACCCCCGGGCAATGCAGGTCGGCCTGGCCGCCCTGCTGGTGACGGCGGCGGGATGGAGCACCCTCGGCACCACCGCGGTCCTCGTGTCGGCCCCGCTCTGCGCCGCCATCGCCGGCATCAGCACAGCGGCGTACTGGCGGCTGCGGCCACAGCGGTGGGAACTGCTGGCCACGTACCGAGGCAGCAACGTGACCCTCTACGCGACCTCGGACGTCCGGGTCTTCAACCAAGTTGCCAGGGCCCTGCGCCGCGCGGTCGAGGATTCCCGGCCCGCCACCGACGGATATGACCTGGTCGCCGCATGACGGACAAACCATGTCACGCAGTGCTCCTAACGGGTGACAACTAACAGTTTGATCAATACCAGAGACGCGGTGATTCGTTCTCAGTACGATTTGGTCGCAACCTCGCTGTCTGCAAGATAGCCACCAGCGAGGTTGCGATCGCCTCGTCCGACGTACTCCTCGCGCTGATGAAGGACTCATGACTGAAGGTGATTCGCCGACAGTCGCGCGCCGCCGCATACGCCTAGCGTTGCGCGAAGCCCGCGACGCGGCCGGCCTCACCCAACTTCAGGTCGCCGAGGAGATGGAGTGGTCACTGTCCAAGGTGATCCGCATCGAGAACGGCGATGTGACGATCGCACCTAATGACCTTCGGCCGCTTTTGTCCTTCTATGGGATCAAGGATCGGAAGCAGGTCAGTGATCTGCTGACGTCGGCGCGGATCGCGCGGGCCCGGCAGCGCCAGGCGTGGTATCAGACTCCGGAGTTCCGTGACCACCTCTCTGACGCCACCCGCCGGCACATCGAGTACGAAGCCGAGGCCGTCGCGGTCCGCTCGTACTCGATCTACTACTTGCCCGGGTACCTGCAGACGGAGGAATATGCCACCGCGCTGACGGGCACCTTCGACGAAGAAGATATCGGCTCTCGCCAGCGCGTCCAGCTGCTGATCAAGGCGCGACGGATGCGCCGCGAGACATTGCTTTCCCGGCTGGACAGCATGCAGGTCTTCGTCTTGCTGGACGAGTCTGTCTTCCTGCGGCCCATCGGGGGAGCGCAGGTCTTTGCGCAGCAGTTGCGCGAGATGCGCAGGGTGGCCAGCGAAGGGCTCGTGCACCTGCGGATGCTTCCTTTCGCGTTGGATTATCCCATCGCCAATAATGGCAGTTATGATCTGCTCGCGTTGAGCGACCGCGGTGCGGACAGCGAAATTTTGTACCGCGAGAACGGCGTGTCGGACGAGATCGTGGAGGACAAAGCGACCACCGACCGCCATCGCAAGCGCTTCGAACAGCTTTGGCACTTATCGAATGACGAGCCGGACACGATCCGATTTCTCGACAGTCGCATCAAGGATCTGGAGACACAATCACAGAGCCGCCAAAGATCATGATAATTTGCACCCGGTACACCAGCGTCGGTGTACGAACGAAATCGGAGACATTGTGCCAACTCTAGAGCAGCCCGAATGGCGTAAGAGCAGCTACTGCGCGGCGGGCAACTGCGTCGAGGTCGCCCAGGTGGCGGAGCAGGTGCTGGTCCGCGATTCCAAGAATCCGGCTGCCGCACCACTGGCTTTCACCGCCGAAGAATGGTCGGCATTCGTCCGCGGTGTCAACGACGGGCAGTTCCTTTTCAATTAGTGTGATCGTCCGTTCCGGGTGCAGTCGACGTGAAGGCACGCGTCGAGTGCTCGGGGAACGGGCGTACAAAGTGTCGGCGACGCCAGACTCATTGACGCCGCAGGACCGGCTGCGCCCGGAAGACACGCAAAACATGCGCATTAGGACAAAGCTGCTCGACATAGCGTGACATTGGCCGCATTCGTCGCACAGTTCGAGGTTTCACTCACTACAGACTCCTCCCGCACCTGTCGGGCGTCGCTTACCGTGTTACACGGGAACCGTCACGGAGGAGTAACCATGATGAACTCGACGGAACAACCTGCTTGGCGTAGCAGCAGTAAGTGCTCCAACGGAACCTGCGTGGAGATCGCCGCGGTCGACGGCGGATACCTGGTCCGGGACAGCAAGCGCCCCGAGCAGCAGCCGATGTTCTTCACCGCCGAGGAACTGTCCGTCTTTGCGACAGCATTCGTGGCCGGGGAGTTTCAGCCCGAGTGAGCATTTCCGGTCGCTGATCTTCTGGCGTTCCCGGCTGTGCCCCGGGCCGAGCGGGGCATACTTCGCTGGTGGGCGACACCGGATCGCGACCGGACAGCTTCTCTTCCCGGGTCTCTGACGCGGGGCGGTTCCTCGTGCTGCACGAGGCCGCCGAGGACGTTCTCGATGAGTTGACCGAGCGTTATGTCGTCGACCGGCGCGAGAGCAAGGAGCCGGTCGGGCCCGCGCCGGGTGCTGAGGTCGTGCGCACTGTCCGGCTCATGCCTCGCAGCCCGGCCGCCGGGCCACTGTCGATCGCCTTCACCGACTTTCCGGGTGTTGTGCTGCGGTTGGGCCGCTGGTTCTTCGAGGCGTTGCCCGACTGCGGCTGCGACGACTGCGCCGAGGACCCGGCCGCTCTGGTCGAGGACCTGCGAGCCCGGGTGTCCGCGCACGTCGAGGGCGGCCTGTGGGAGCGCGTTCGGCGAGGGGTCACTGGGTCGTGGCTCGAGACGCGGCTCATCGGGCCTGGGCTGCGGACCACCCGCCAGGCACCAATCGACCCGACCGAGGCGCGGGCCGCCCGGCGCGAAGGCTTCGCCGCCGCCGTGCAGTGGGCCCCCTGGATCCGCCGCGCGCCTTAGGCTGTGCGGCCGCCGAGGAGGTTGATCGCCGTGCTGATTGATGGGCGGCGGACCACGTTCGCCATGGAGAGTTCGCCGCGGCAGAAGGCTTCGAAGGCGCGCCAGCCCATCGGGGTTGCGAAGGCTGCGTGCATCAGCCGGGGGTGCTTGGCGAAAACCTGCAGCAGGCGCCGGCCCGCCGCCATCTCGGGCGCCAGCTCCCCCTCCACCTGCTGATCGTATTCGGCCAACTCCGCCGGCGTCTGAGCACGCGCCGCTACCTCACCGGCCCACGTTCCCGACCGCAGGGCGTAGCTGATCCCCTCCCGGGTCCACGGCTCCAACAGCCCTGCGGCGTCGCCGACGACCAGCACCCTGCCCCTGCGCAGCGGTGCATCCGTCCGGCGGCAGCGCGTCAGATGCCCCGAGTCACGGACGACCCGCCGATCCGCCAGCCCGAGCTGGGCGAGCAAATCAGCCAAATACTTCTTGGTCTCGGCCCCTCGCCCCTTCTCCATGATCACGCCGACGGTGAGCTCGTCGTCCTTCGGGAACACCCAGCCGTACGAGCCGGGCACCGGCCCCCAGTCCAGCAGCACCCGCCCCCGGTACGCCGCGCGGTCGGCCTCGGTTGCGGCCACCTCGACCTCCAGACCCAGGTCCTGCTGGTCGAACGTGACCCCTACGTGCCGGGAACTGATCGCCGCTGAGCCGTCCGCGCCGATGACGAAGCGGGCGGTGATCACCTCGCCGTCGGCCAGGGTCACGGTCGCTTCGTCGGCGTCCTGGTCGAGCGTGCGGACCTGGGCGTTCTGCCTGACCTCGGCACCGGCTGCGCGGGCTGCTTCGTACCAGGCGAAGTCGAAGTCGTTGCGCCGTACCATTGTCAGCACCGGGTGTCCCGGTGACCTGCGGGTGAATGCCCGGCGGCCGTTCTCGGTGAAGGTTATGGCCGCGACCGTGTCGCGGGCCGGGACCTTGATCCGCGGGGCTGCTATCGCCAGCGAGGTGCCGATCAGACCGCCGCCGCAGGTCTTGTAGCGCGGGTGCTCCGCGCGTTCGAGCACGATCGTCCGGGCCCCCGCCGTGGCCGCGGCGTGTGCCGCCGCCAGGCCGCCCGGGCCGGCGCCGATCACGGCGACATCCCACTGCGCTGTCACCTGCCGGAGTCTAGCGATCATCGCTGTGTACAAACGTACACATGATATGTACGGTCGTACGCATGGGCGAACGGACGATGCGCGAGCGGATGCTCGCCGGTGAGCTGTACATCGCGGACGACCCTGAGCTCGGGCGTGAGCTCGACCGGGCCGCCGCCTTGAGCCACCGGCTCAACACCATGGACCCCACCGACGGTGCCGCCCGGCGTGCTCTGCTCACGGAGCTGCTCGGCGCTTTCGGTACGGACAGTGAGATCCGTCCGCCCTTCCACTGCGACTACGGCTACCAGACGTTCGTCGGCGCCCGGACCTTCGCCAACTTCGGGCTCGTCAGCCTCGACGTCGCGACCGTGACCGTCGGCGACGACGTGCAGATCGGCCCGAACGTGCAGTTGCTCACCGCCACCCACCCCGTCGCGGCCGGCCCGCGCCGGGACAAGTGGGAGGCGGCGTTGCCCATCACCATCGGTGACAACGTCTGGCTGGGCGGGGGTGTCATCGTGCTGCCGGGCGTCACCATCGGCGACAACACGGTGGTCGGGGCGGGCGCGGTTGTCACCCGCGACCTGCCTGCCAACGTGGTGGCGGTTGGCAACCCGGCCCGGGTCATCCGGCAGGTGGAACCGTGACCACCGAGGCCGGCGCGACCCGTTCGGCACGCAGGTACGACCCCGATCGCAAGTTGCGGATCATCGACGTCACGGTCGACGTCATCGCCGAGCACGGCGTCGCCGGCACCACCCACCGGCGGATCGCGGCGGCTGCGGACGTACCCCTGGGCTCTTTGACCTATCACTTCGACGGCCTGGTGGATCTGCTGGCGCAGGCGTTCCGCCGGCATGCGGAACGCATGTCGCGGTCCTACGAGGCCGCGTTCGACGGCGTCTCGACCACCGCCCAGCTGATCGACGCGATCACCGACCTGATCCACGGCGACGCGGACGCCGACCCGCGTGACTGGGCGGTGGCCTACGAGCTGTATCTCGCGGCGCTGCGGGATCCGGCGCTGCGCACCGTAACGGAGTCGTGGATGCGGACCAGTCGCGCCGTGCTCGAACGTTTCATGGATCCGACCACCGCACGGGGCATCGACGCCCTCATCGAAGGCCTGGTCATGCACAAGACCCTGGCCACCACCCCCGGCGCGACCCGCGCCGAGACCCGCGAGATCGTCGCCCGTCAGCTTGGAGCCACCGCATGACCACCACCCTCGTCGCACCCACCGTCGACGTCCTCGCGGCGCGGCGCGCGGTCTACATCGCGTTCACCGGCTGCGGTTTCGCCATGGCCTCGTGGGCCACGCGCATCCCGCAGGTCCGGGACGGGCTCGGGCTGACCCCGTCGCGGCTCGGCCTGGTGCTGCTGGCCATCGCGGCCGGCTCGATCGTGTCGCTGGTGCTCGCCGGGAACATCGTCGCCCGCTTCGGATCGCGGGCCACGGTGGCCACGATGGCGGGATTGCTGCTGGTCGCGCTGAGTGCGGTCGGCATCGGCTACCCGTACGGCATCACGCCGGTGGTGGTCGGGCTGTTCCTCTTCGGCTTCGCCAACGGCGCCTGGGACGTGGCCATGAACGTCCAGGGCGCGGTGGTGGAGGGGCGCCTGGGCAAGGCGATCATGCCCCGCTTCCACGCCGGCTACAGCGTCGGCACGGTTGCCGGTGCCCTGACCGGTGCCGGGGCGGTGGCGTTGCGCGTACCGGTCACCGCGCATCTGATCTTCTCAGCGGTCCTGATCGGAGTGATCGTGATCCTGGCGGTCCGCAGCTTCGGCCCGGACGACGTGCACCCGCCCACCGCGGACGAGGGCGGTGGCCTGCGCCGCACGCTGGCCACCTGGCGGGAGCCGCGGACGCTGCTCATCGGCCTGTTCGTGCTGGCGTTCGCCTTCGCCGAGGGAGCCGGCATCGACTGGATCAGCGTCGCGGTGATCGACGGCTACGGCGCCGAGGCGACGATCGGCACCCTCGCCTTCGCCACGTTCCTGACGGCGATGACGGTCGGCCGGTGGTTCGGGCCCGCGCTGCTGGACCGCTATGGCCGGGTGGCCGTGGTGCGGATGCTCGCGGTGCTGAGTCTCGCCGGGCTGATGCTCTTCGTCTTCGGCCCGAACGTCGTGACCGCCTTCGCGGGGGCGCTGCTGTGGGGTGTCGGGGCCTCGCTGGGCTTCCCGGTCGGGATGAGCGCGGCGGCGGACGATCCGGCGAAGGCCGCGGCGCGGGTGAGTGTGGTCGCCACGATCGGCTACTGCGCGTTCCTGGGTGGACCGCCGCTGATCGGCTTTCTCGGGGATCACATCACCGTGCTGAAGGGGCTGGGCGCGGTGGCGGTGCTGCTCGCCGTCGCCACAGCGGCCGCCGGAGCACTGCGGCCGCTGCGGCCCACCGAAGACTGACGAGAAGAACGGCACCCGGTTGCCGCCGGGTGCCGTGTGGTGTTTCCCCTCGGACTCCGCCCTTTCTTGTTCCAGTGAAGCATGGCCAGTGCGCTGATCGCTACTACTCAGACTGCTACATCGCAGATTGGGTAGTCCGGAGATCTACTCACGCAGGCCGATGCCCTCGATTGGTGGTGTACGCAGGACCCGGCCGATCGGCAGCATCGTCGCGACCAGCGCCAGGGCGACCGTGCCGCCGAGGATCGTCGCCGCCCCGAGGGCCGGCACGTACGGGATCAGCACACCCGAGACCGCGTGCACGACCGAGGACAACGTGATCGCCGCGATCGCCGTACCGATCGCCAGGGCCACGCCCAGCAGGCCGGCCTGTTCGGCGTGCACCATCCGCTTGATCTGGCCGCGGGTCACTCCCACCAGGCGCAGCAGGGACAACTCGCGGGCCCGGGCCAGCGCCGCCATGATCAGGGTGTTCGCCGCCGCAAGGACTGCGTACCCGACCAGGACCATGATGAGCAGCTTGTTGAGCCAGGCGCTGATCGCCAGGTCCTGGGCGAGCTCACCGGTCAGTTGCTCGGTGCCGACCACGGTGCTCAGGGGGTAGGCGCTCGCTAGGTCGGCCAGGCCGGCGGTGACGTCCGCCTCGGGCGCGGTGCGGATGAGGAGGTGGTCGTCGAGGCCGGTCGCGGTGTGGCCGGTGAGCGTCTCGGTGTCCAGGGTGACGTCGCCGAAACCCCAGCCGCGGTCGTACAGCGCGACGATCCGCAAGGTCACCGGCACGCCGTCGCCGAGCCACAGCCGGGCGTCGTCGCCGAGCTCCCAGCCGGCCGAGTCCGCCAGCGTCGTCGACACGGCCACTGTGGAGACCCGCAGCTCGGCGAGGCTTCCCGACCGTACCCCCAGGTCCAGGGTCTGGTCCGCACCCACCGGGTCGATGCCCTGGGCCGCGACCGCCTGGGCCTCGAGCCGGTTGGGGACGATCACCGACGTGCGGCGTACCCCCGTCGCCGCGACCACCCCGGAGATCTTGCGGGCCTTGGCCGCGGCCGTCGCGGGCAGGCCGGCCCCGCCGGTCAGCGCATGCTGGGCGAGCGTGCCGTCGTGGCTCTGGACCACCGTCTGCCGTTGCAGGTTGTCCTGCAGGAACCACACCGTGCCGCCGAAGCCGACCGAGAGCACCAGCGCGCTCAGCACCGCGACCATGCCCCGGGCGTTCGCCCGCAGGTTCGCCGCCGCCAGGTAGCCGCTGTTGCCCCAGACGGTCCGCAGGACCGGCGTGAGCAGCCGGGCCGCGGCCTGGTTGATCCACGGCGCGAGCAGGGCGATGGCCAGCACGAACGTGTAGAGCATGCCGGTCGCGGCACCCAGCGCGGTCGTGCCGTCGGTGGCGCCGGTGAGGCCGATCAGCGACACCCCGCCGGCCAGGAAGACCAGGCCGGAGACGATCCGGACCCGGCCCCCGAGGGCGGGTTCGACGGCCGCCTCACCCAGCGCCTCGGTGGGGCGGATCCGGGTGGTGCGCAGGGCGGCGATCCAGGCGGAACTCAGCGCGACGACGGCCACGGCCACGGTCACCGCCAGCGCGGACAGCACACCACCGCTCAGCTCGAAGGTGTCGGGAACGAAGCCGCGGGTCACGAGCTGGTTCCGGGTCCAGGCGGTCGCGGCCAGGCCGGCCGGGACCCCGACCACCGCGGCGAGCAGGCTGAGCAGGCCGACCTCGGCGAGAATCATCTGCCGCACCTGGCCGGGGGTGGCCGCGATCGCCCGCAGCAGAGCGAGATCGCGGCGCCGGTGCCGGACCGACAGCCCGACCGTGCCGGCCACCACGAAGATGATGATCATCGCGGCGTAGCCACCGAACGCGGAGCCGGCCTGCACGGTCAGCGCCCGCGCGGCCACCGCCTCGGGCTGCTCGACGAGTCCCCGCTCGCCGTCCACATAGGTCTTGACGTTCGGTGCGGCCTTGCGGACCGCGGCCACCACGGCCGATTTGTCCGCGCCGGGCTCGGCGAGCACGCCGATCGCCGTGAAGCTGCCCGGGTTGGGATCGAGCCGCGCGGCCTGCGCATCGGTGAAGAACACCGTCGCCTGCGGACCCACCGCGTCGACCACACCACTCACCCGGAACTTGCGCTCGGCACCGCCCACCACGATCGCGGTGGCGTCACCGGGCTGCAATTTCCCGCCTGCGGCAAGCCGGGCGTCGACGGCGATCTCACCGTCGGCCCGCGGCTGGGTGCCGGCCACCATCCGGTACGGGGCCAGCGCGGCACTCCCCCAACCGTGGCCGGTGGTCCGCACCCCGGGCGCCGCCACCGGCGTGACCGCGATCGAGTGGTCGCCCACGGCGCTCGCCACGCCCGGCACCGCCGCGATCGTCGCCACCAGCGTCTCCGGAACCCGGCCGCCCTCGGGCAGCGACACAGTGGTGGACTCGGTCTCGCCGAAGATCTCCGGCCCGGCGATGGTGCGATCCCGGTCGGCCACGACGGCCACCGCGGCCGCGTACCGCTGGGGTGAGCCTTGATAGCGCAGGCCGGACTCGACCAGCAGCCCGCAGGCCATCAGGATCATCACGCCGGCGGCCAGCGCGACGAACGTCGCCACGAAAGTGCCCTTACGAAAGCGCAACATCTGCGCGGCCAGTCCCAGCACGGCTCAGCCCTCCCGGCTCGCGACGGGCTGCCGACGGCCGAGCCGGGCCAGCTGCTCGGCGATGCGCTCGGCCCCCGGCTGCGGCATGTCCTGCACGATCCGGCCGTCCGCGAGCACCATGACCCGGTCGGCGTACGAGGCGGCGACCGGGTCGTGGGTCACCATGATCACGGTCTGCCCGGCGTCGTCGACCACCGACCGCAACAGCGTGAGCACCTCGGCCGCGGTCTGGGTGTCGAGCGCCCCGGTGGGCTCGTCGCAGAAGATCACCTCGGGCCGGGTGACCAGCGCCCGGGCGATCGCCACCCGCTGCTGCTGACCACCGGAAAGCTCCGACGGCCGGTGCCCCAGCCGGTCACCGAGCCCGACCCGGTCGACAACCTCGGCGAGCCAGGCCCGGTCCGGGCGAGTGCCGGAGAGCCGGGACGGCAACAGGATGTTCTGCTCGACGGTCAGGGCGCCGACCAGATTGAACGCCTGGAACACAAAACCGATCCGGTTACGGCGCAGCTTGGTGAGCGCCTTCTCGGACATCGACGAAAGATCGGTGTCCCCGATCCGCACCCGCCCCGAGGACGGCCGGTCGAGCCCGGCGGCGCAGTGCAGCAGCGTGCTCTTGCCGGAGCCGGACGGCCCCATGACGGCGGTGGCGGTCCCCTTGAGGAACCAGGCGTCGACGTCGGCGAGGGCAACTACGGGCTGCTCACCGCCGTACGTCTTGCTGACACCTTCGACGGTGACGGCGATATCTGACATGGCTGGGGCCTTCCGAAGCGGTGTTGTGCGGTCTCCTCAGACGCTAGGGAGATCACGGCTCAGCTTCGATGAAGCAGGCTGCCCTCCGGGAGTACAGCAGGCGCTACTGCCCCTTATCGTGGCGCGGTGACTTCGTTCCCGCCGCCGGCCTTCGCTCCCGCTCCCACGCCCCCGCCCCGCAAGCGCCGCACCTGGCTCATCGTCTTGGCGACGGTGGGCATCCTGACGGTGCTGGTGTGCGCCCTGGGGCTCGGCCGGCTCTTCTTCCGGCTCAAGCACGTGACCGACATCGAGAAAGAGGTCGAGAAAACGACGGCGGCCTTCATCGAGGACCGCCGCGACGGACTCAGCCAGGCGGGGTACGACGGGCTGTGCGCGGAGGCGAAGGAGGAGTTCCGGCTCGAGGACCTCGCCGGGCCGCCGGAGAAGCCGGTCACGGATTTCCAGATCCTGTTGACGGATGTGGAGCACGCGCGCGGGCAGGCGACGGTCAGTGTCGATGTGCAGCGGGGGGATGGGACCCGGGAGAAGGAGGTCTACATCCTTGATGAGGACAGGGAGCGGTGGAAGATGTGCGCGTTCCCGAGCTGAGTCGGTCAGGGCTTGCCCCACCAGTCGCCGCCGAGGCCCTCCTCTTCGGCCGCGGTCAACGCGGCGAGCTCCTGTGGCGATAAGTCGGGCGTCCGGAAGCCCGATTCCACGAGCGCAAGCACGAAGGCGTCGGGCAGCTCGACGTGGTGGCGCTCGACGTAGTGCGCGAGATCCTGGCGCCACAGCCAGGTGCCGTCGGTGAGCAACGAGGGGGCTCCGGAGCCTTCCTCGAACGACGTGCCGTCCAGGACGTCGGTCGACCACTCCATGATCCCGGCGATCATGTGGCCCGCGCGCAGGTACTCGACGATCTTCGCCTCTGACCTGATGCGGCGCGTGCCTGTGCGGTCACGCAGCCACGGCATCGAGCGGTGGTCCGGGTAGAACTCGCGGAAGAAACCCACTCGCCGCAACACCCCGTGTCCTTTCCGGGACCGCATGGACAGACGTACAGCCTTTACCGTTTCCTCTCGTCACGGCCGTACTTTGGAGCCATCTGCCCACCGACTCAGCAAGTTTGTCACTCACAGTGGATCATTGGCAGGGGGCTTCGGGCCTTGCCGGCCCGGGCAAGGTCAGGCTCCTGCCGGGCCCGGGCCCGGGCCCTCGCCGAACGGGGGCCTTCGCTCAACGCAGGATGTGTCAGAGACACGGTGATTCGTGCTCAGTACGATTTGGTCGTAACCTCGCTGTCCGCAAGACAGCCACAGCGAGGTTGCGATCGCCTCGTCCGACTTACTCCTCGCGCTGATGAAGGACTCATGACTGAAGGTGATGTCGGCGCGAATTGCGCGGGCCCGGCAGCGTCAGGCGTGGCACCAGGCCCCGGAGTTCCGCGCCCACCTCTCGGACGCGGCGAGCCGCCTTATCGAGTACGAGGCCGAGGCTGTCGCTATTCGTTCGTACTCGATCTACTACATGCCTGGTCCGCTGCAGACGGAAGAATACGCCAGCGCCCTGACCAGACAGTTCGATGAAGAAGACATCGGATCCCGCGACCGCGTCCAACTCCTCATCAAGGCGCGGCAACTGCGCCGGGAGTCCCTGTTCGCGCGCTTACAGGCCGTCAACATGTACGTCCTGCTGGAGGAGTCCGTCTTCATGCGGCCCATCGGCGGGGCGCGAGTCTTCGCGGAGCAGTTGCGCGAGATGCGGCGCTTGGCCGGCGGTGGGCTCATACATCTCCGAATGCTGCCCTACGCGCTGGACTATCCCATCGCGAACAATGGTAGCTATGACCTCCTTTCACTGAGCGACAGCGATACGGACAGCGAAGTTCTGTATCGCGAGAACGGCATGGCGGACGAGATCGTCGAGGACAGGGCGACCAACGCACGCCACCGGCGGCGGTTCGAACAACTTTGGCATCTGTCGAATGACGAGACGGACACGATCCGATTCATCGACAGTCGCATCAAAGGCCTGGAGACATAACTACAGGGCCACCAAAGATCGTGATTCATTGCACTCGGTACTCCGCGGTCGGTGTACGAACGAAGCCGGAGACATCGTGAACTCTAGAACGGCCCGGATGGCGCAAGAGCAGCTACTGCGCTGCAGGTATCTGCGTCGAGGCAGCCCAGGTGGCGGAGCAGGTGCTGGTCCGCGACTCCAAGAATCCGGCTGCGGCTCTGCAAGCCTTCACCACTGAACGTTCTCAGAGTGAGGACGGCCCGCCTGCCAGCGGGCCGTCGTGTCGCAGCTCTCCAGGTACCGGTCAAAGTTCCATCAGAAAGGCGAGACATGGCCACTGTAACGAGCAATCCCGAACCAGGACAAGACGATCCCGATCACCGCGCGGGTGTCGTCAAGACCGCGCTGCTCTCCGCGGGAAGCTTCATCACCGCGGTCGGCACCATCCTGGCAGTCGCCGGAGAGTGGCGCACGCCGGCCGAGACCGTCCGGTACGCCATCGCGGTCGCCGGCGTCATCACGGCGCTCGCGCTCAGTATCGCGGCCATCTACGTCTGGCCGCGGAAGTAATGCGCCGGGGGTGGCCCGGTCCTGCACCGGCCCACCCCAGCTTCCCCATTCCCGTCCCCGGAGACGGCGACAGCCCGGGAGCCGTGAGGGCTCAACCGGGCGCCACCAGCAGGGCGGCCCGATGGGTGCGGGACAGGACCACAAGGCGTGGGAGGTGCTGCTCGAGTGCGCTGGCGTCGACGAAGCTGCAGTCTTTGCGTTGATGGAAGGTAACCTCGCGGTCCTACTGCCACCAAATAGTGCAACTCCGGGCTCCTTGGAGCCTCCCTGATCAGGGCATGAAAAAGGCCCGCGACCTAGGCATATCGCCTGATCACGGGCCATTCTCGTAGCTGGAGCCGCCTGACGGAATCGAACCGTCGACCTACGCATTACGAGTGCGTCGCTCTAGCCGACTGAGCTAAGGCGGCAACGATCGTTGAGTCTACTGCATCGGTCGTCGTACTCCTGAACGGGTCCGGCTGCGACGCGCCGGAAGCGGACGGCGGGTGTCATACCCCCGGACTAGTCTGCCTCTCGTGACCGATCAACAGCCGCCCCCGCGGCATCGACGGCGGTCCGCCGAGGCTGAGCCCTCGGTGGCGCGGCGGCCGGTGAGCATGGATCCACAGCAGCTCGGGTTCACGCCTCAGCGACCAGTCGGCTGGCTGGCTCCGTTACTGCTGCTCAACACCGGTCTGCGCACGCTGATGGCCACCCTGTTCGGCGCTTATCTCGACAAGCGCGAGCTGCAGAACGCCCTCTCCGGCGACTCCTTCCAGCAGCCGGGCACCGACGGTGAGCTGTGGCTCGACTACGTCGCCGACCTGGGCGACGGCTTCCACGCGACCTACTCGGTGGCGTACCTGTTGGCGCAGCCACAGCTGGAGGTCGACGGCCGGGTCCTGCCTCGCGGCCAGGTGCTGCTCATGGGCGGCGATCAGGTTTATCCGCTCGCCAACGGCGACGGTTACGAAAACCGGATGAAAGGGCCGTACCGCGCGGCCCTGCCGGAGGCGCCGGCCGGCGGGCCGCGACCCACTCTCTTCGCCCTGCCGGGCAACCACGACTGGTACGACGGCCTGACCGCATTCCTGCGCCTCTTCGCACGCCGCAAGGACGGGCACATCGGCGGCTGGCGCACCCAGCAGCGCCGTTCGTACTTCGCCGTGGAGCTGCCGGCCAACTGGTGGCTGTTCGCGATCGACGAGCAGTTCGGCGCGTACATCGACGACCCGCAGCTGCTCTACTTCGAGAAGGCCGCCCGCAACCTCGGCCCCGACGACCGGATCATCTTGATGACGCCGTCGCCGACCTGGGTCAAGGCCGCCAAGAAGCCCGAGGCGTACGACGCGGTCGACTACTTCATCCGCACCATCCTCGCGCCGACCGGGGCCCAGGTCCGCCTGCTCGTCTCCGGCGACCTGCACCACTACGCGCGCTACACCGGCGAGGACCGTGAGCTGATCACCTGCGGTGGCGGCGGCGCCTACCTGCTGGGCACGCACCAGCTGCCGGAGACGCTGACCGTGCCGCCGAAGGAGACGCTGACCCGCAGCGCCAGCCGCAGCCGGGAGTATTCGCTGGCGTCCCGCTTTCCGAGCGCCACGCAGTCCCGGCGGTTGGGCTGGGGAGTTTTCGGCAAGCTCCCGCAGCGCAACACCGGCTTCGCCACGATGCTCGGCATCGTCCACACTCTGACCATGCTGGCCATGGCGGGCGCGGCCAGCCAGGGCGGCACGATCCAGCGGCTGTTCAGCATCCCGCTGGTCTTCATGCTGGTGCTGATCCTGACCGGCACGGTGCTGTTCGCGCAGCCGCCGGGGGCCAGCTCCGACAAACACGCCCGGCATTGGATCCTCGGGCTGGCCCACGGTTTTGCCCAGATAGCGCTCGCGGCGGGCGGCACCTGGGTGTGGCTGCAACTGCCGTTCCGAGATTGGGCCTGGCCCGGACCGCTGGCGGTGGCTGCGGTGCTCTACGGGCCGTTGATCGCTTATCTGGCGACGCAGCTGCTGGCGCTATATCTGCTGATCGCGAGCTATTTCGACGTCAACGTCAACGAGCTGTTCGCGGGCCAGGGCATCGAGGACGCCAAAAGCTTTCTCCGCCTGCATATCGCGGCGGACGGCACTCTGACCGTGCACCCGATCGGCGTCGAGAAGATCTGCCGGCAGTGGACGGCCGACCCGCACGGGGCGCCGGACAGTTCGTGGCTGCGCCCGGAGGAGCCGCTGCTGACGCACCTGATCGAGCCACCGATCGTGGTGGACGGCCCGGCTCACCCGGCGCCGTCGTCGGTTCCGGCGGCACCCGGCACGGCAGAGCTGTAGGAGGCGATCAAACCTTGAGGGGGCCGGCCACGGGGAGCTGGTCATGGTCGATGAGCCAGCGCACTGATTCCAGGACCGCGTCCTCGGGCTCGTAGCGCGGTGTGTATCCGAGGAGCGTGCGGGCTTTGTCGATGCTGAAGTAGTGGCTGCGGGAAAGGTGTTCCCAGCTGGCTTCGGCCGCCTCGTCAGAGCTGGCGCCGCTGCGGAACTGCTCCCAGGTCACCGTGCGCAGCTCCGCCGTCCGGCCGAACCAGGACGCGGCGATCTCGGCGTAGCCGCGAACGTTGAGCGCTGAGGGCGCGACGACGGTGAAGTCCTGCCCGGCGGCGGCAGCCCGGTGGTCGACGGCCGCCTCGAAGGCCTGGGCCACGTCGTCGGCGTGCACGTGGTGCATGAACTCGGCACCGATCCCCGGCACGTCTATCGGCTCCCCCGCGGAAAGCCTGGCCCAGACCCCGGGGTCGAGGTTGCCGAGCGGGCCGATCGGGTGCCAGCCCGGACCGACGATGTGGCCGGGGTGCAGCGACGTGGTGACCAATCCGCCGGACCTGGTCTCGGCTTGCAGCAGGTCGGCGATGGCGGCCTTGGCGATGCCGTACTCGCCGAGCGGCGGGGCCGCGTTGTCCTCGGTGATCGGGAACTTCCCGCTTGGGCCAGCGCGCCAGATCGAGCCGCAGTGCAGCAGATGGCCGGTCTCGCCGCGCAGCCGCTCAACGAGGGCAGTCGCGGAGTCGAGGGTGAAGCAGATGAGGTCGATGACGACGTCGGGGCGAAGGCCGGCGACACGATCGCCGAAGGTGCCCGCCCGGTCCTCGGCCTCCCGATCCGCGCTGACCTGCCGCACCTGCTGCCAGGCCGGATCGTCGGTGTAGCTGGAGCTCTGCCCGCGGCTGATGCTGATCACCTCGTGACCGGCGCGGGCCAGACGCGGGATCAGGAACGTGCCGATGTGCCCGCTGCCGCCGATGACCACAACCCTCATGACGTCAGGCTATGCCGGGCCGCCGGGCACCGCCGGACGGGCCGCCGCGCCGCCGCGCCACAGCGCCGCCGGGCCACCACGCCACCGGGCCACCGGGACGCCGCGCCACCGGACGACCGGGCTGCCGGGCGATTGGGCTGCCGAAGGCCGGGCCGCAGCGCCGCCGGGCCACCGGACCGCTGGGCCGCTCAGGAGTACTGCTCGTCGTGGGCCTGGCGCGGGCCACACACCGAGGCCCGGCTGCACGAGCAGCGGGAGCCGTCCGCGTCCATCCTGACCACGACCGCGTCCTTCGGGACGCTGTGAGCGACCACCCTGCCGTCGCCCTCCGGGGTCGTCACCCGGCTGCCCACGGCCGGTGCTGACGCTTGGAACTTCTGGTACAGGGGATGTTCGTACTTGAGGCAGCACATCAGGCGGCCGCACGCGCCGGAGATGCGCAACGGGTTCAGGGGGAGGTCCTGGTCCTTGGCCATCCGGATCGTCACCGGCTCGAAGTCCGTCAGGAACGTCGCGCAGCACAGGTCCCGGCCGCAGGAGCCGATGCCGCCCTGGACCCGGGCCGAGTCGCGGGCCGACAACTGGCGCAGCTCCACCCGGCAGTGCAGGGTCGCTCCGAGGTCGCGGACCAGGGAACGGAAGTCCACCCGGTGCGGGGCCGTGAAGTAGATCGTGGTGCGGGCGCCGCCCGTACCGGCCTGCTCCAGGACGTGGTCGACGGCCACGACCTTCATCGGGAGCTCGTGGGCCTTGATCAGTTTTTTGGCCGCGACCTTCGCCTCGGCCTTGCGTTTGCGCAGCAGCTCATCACGGCGCAGGTCGCGGTCGTCGGCGAGGCCGGCGACCTTGGGGAAACCGTCCGTGTCCTCGCTGACCCACTGCGCCGCCCAGACGCATTCCGCCACCTCGGGCCCGTCGTCGGTCGGGACCAGCACGCGGTCACCGACCTGGGGCGAGAACTCGCCCGGGTCGAGGTAGTAGAGACGGCCGTAGCGGTTGAAGCTGACGGCGCAGAGCATGCCCATGACCACACCCTACGGCGACGGACCGGCGGTGCGAAATAGCGCAGAACTACATAGATCAGCGCAACCCCTGGCATTGACTCTCGTTGGGCCATCCCGTAGACGCCGCTCATTGCGGTGATCCTTGGGGGAGGACTTTTTCATGATGCCCGCCGTGCCAGCACGGGTTGATCTTGTGACACCCGCCGAGCCCGACCAGGGCGTTCCCAGCACCACCCGGGCCCGGCTCAAAGCCGCGGCGCTCGGGGTGGTCGGGGCCCTGCTCGTGCCGCTGCCCGCGGCCGCCGCGCCCGCACCCTGCGAACAAGCCCTGCGGTACGCCGCCCAGTCCGGCACCCAGCTCATGCGCATCGCCAACCTCGACCTCGGCCCGGCCGGCCGCGACGACCAGCCGATCAAGGACGTCGGCGTGGGCGACGCCAAATCCGCCCTGGTCGCGCAGGCACCCGTCAACGCCGCGGCGCTGGGCCGGGTCCTCGACGGCGGCCCGGCCGACCAGCAGGCGCTCGCCGAGGTGCTGCAGCAGACCGCTCCGCCCAGCCACAAGAAGCCCGAGCAGCGCAGGCATGCGGCCACCGAGGTCGGCCCGTTCCGGCTCGGTGCGAGTGAGCTGAGCGTGCACGCCCAGTGGGACCCCAGGATGGCCTGCGGCAACGTTGCCGGCGAGGCGACCCGGGCCGAGGCGGTGCTGCGGCGAGCTGGGGTGCTCGACGGCGGGGATGCTGCGCTGGTTCGCGTACCCGGAAAGGTCTCGGGCCTGAGCACGACGGCGATGGAGCGGCGCGGGCCGGCCGCGCGGGCTGTTGCGGCGGCCTCCATGGCCGGCGGCAAGGTGCAGCTGCTGGGCGGGAAGGTCACGGTCAAGGTGGTCAAGCCGCCGTCGCTGCTGGCCACGATGTCGGGCGCGGACGGCGGCGAGGTTCGGTACGAACCGGCGGTGATCGAGGTGTCCGGAGAGGGGTTCGAGACCGCTCGGCTGGACACCGCGGGCGACAACGTGGAGCTGCGGCTGGACGAGAACGGCGAGGCGGCTGCCGGGCAGGGCAGGGTCCGGAAGGACGAAACCGGGAGTGGCAAGGACTACAACGGCTCGGCTCACAACGACGGCGCCGGTCACGGCGCCTTCGGTGGCGGGAGCTCGGCCTACCGCCTCGCGGCTCAGCGCGATCCGGACAACGGCAAGGCTCACAACGCCGGCAACCGCGCTGAGAAGTACAACAACGGCAACGGCGGCGCCGACAAAGCGGACAACGGCAACAGCAACGGCGGCAACGGCCGCAACGGCAAGGCGGGCCCCGACGACAAGCGCGTCCACAAGGGCGGCACCGAAGCGCCTGGCGCGAGCAACGACAACGTTCGCAAGCCCGGCGCGCCCGCCAGGGATCATGACAAAAACGGCAAGGGACTCTTCTCCGGCCTGCCTGGAGCCGGCGCGCTCAACCCAGTCCCGCCACTCCCCCTGCCGACCATCCCCGGTGTCCCGCCGATCGCCGACCCCGGCCAGGGCACCGAGGCCGCGCCGGCAACCGGCCCCGGCACGACCGTCACGATCTCGCTCGGCGACGTGCGCCAGGCCGTCTCGGGTCACGCCATTGCCGCGAAGGCCACCGCGATGACCATCGCGATCACCAAGGGTCCCGACCGCCAGGCGTACGCCGACAGCGCCCCCAACCGCACCGACGTAGTCCTCGACCTCGACATGGGACTGCTCGAAGTGGCCGCCGTGGCCCCCGAACCCGCGGCCGGTCCGTCGGGCGTGGTCAGCGGCGACGGTGGTGGCCTGCCGATCACCGGTCCGCGGGTGGACGTGCTGGCGTTGGCCGGCGTCGCCCTGCTGATCGCGGGCGCGGCAGCTCTGATCTTCGGTATGCGCGGCCGCCCTCGCCCCTGACCTGCGTCTCCCTCCGGGGGCCGGTCGAACATGGTCCATCGAGGTGATAACTGCCGTCCGCAGGTGCTGTTCTGCCCGGACGAGCGGCTCGTTCCCCGGGCGCCCGGGCGACAAAGGTCCACCGCAGGCGTTGAGTGAGACGTGGACCTGCGGGGGGTGCAGGGGACGCGGCGCCGCGCTCGGAACCGGCTATCCGAGCGTGGCGCCCGTCGTCACCGCACAGCCACCAGTGGCTCGGCCAGGTGGGCCGAGGTGTGCAACAGTTCCGCGCCCGGCTCGTACCCGTCGGCGACCGCCTGCAGCACCTTCACCGCGATGTCCGCCGCCGCTTCCTGCTCTCGGGGCGTGGTGAGGTCCATTTCGGTCGCGGCCAGGGTCACCGCCTCGGCGGAGCTGAGCACCTCGGTCAGGACCTCCGCCAGGGAGTCGCGGGCCGACCGCATCCAGGTGACCAGCGAGTCCGCCAGGTCCGCCGACGCCTGCAACCGTTCGTCGAGGCTTTCCGGGCCACCGCTGAGGTGTGCTGCCGCGCGCTGCCGGGCCACGTCGTACGCCTCGGCCGCCGCCCCGGTCCACTCCCCCGGCCCCGGCAGGGACGCGGCGAGCACCGCATAGGCCCTGGCGTCCGCGCGAAGCTCGGGCGCCGCCTCCCCGAGCTCGTCGGGGCGTAGCACTGCCACCGCCCGCGCCGCGTCGCCCGGGAGCAGGCGGACCCGGCGCAGCTGGATCCACACCCGGTGCTCCGGTGGCGCGCCGACCGTGACGAGGACGTCGTCGACCCGGCGCAGCAGCGGCCCGGCCGTGGCCAGGAGGCGGTCCAGCCGATCCATCACATGCTCCGGCGGATTCGGCGGCCGACCTCGTCGTCCGTCTCGGTGTAGGCCTTGGCGGTCAGCCGTACGTCGGCCGCCAGCGTGGTCAGGTGGGCCGCCGCAGCCGCCGCCTCCCGGGAGCGGGCGCCGAGCACCTCGAGCCACCGGTCGTGCAGCTGGCGGCCCAGCCGGCCCGGCACTCCCTCGTCGTCGGCGCCGAACGCACCCGGCGACGAGGCGTGGGCCGACAGCGAGCGGTCCACTGTGGTCAGCGCGTCGGCCGCGGACTCCAGGCGTTCGGCCAGCTTCTCCATGTCAGCGGTCTCCCAGCGATCGGAACGCCCCGAACACCTCGTCGTGCAGCTTCTCCCGGGCCCAGCGGGCCGCTTCGGTCGCGGTGGTCACCACTGCCTGCACCTCCCGGGCCAGGTCGGCCGCCGTGCGGTGCTGCAGGCTGCCACGGATGTGTACGTCGGTGATGTCGCCCGCCGCGGTGACCAGCACCTCGATCGAGTTGTCCGGCGAGTGCACCGACACCACGTGCCCGGCGACCGCTTTCTCGAACTCGGCCCGCAGCACGTCGAGGCGGCGGTAACGTTCGATCGCCTCGTCGATCCATGCCTCGTCGATCTCGCGGGGCATCCACAGGCTCCTTACCGGGCGTACCGCCTTGGTTGCTTTACGGCACCGCGACCGTACCCGGTTGGCCGACCGTCGCGCATCCCCCCGCGCGTCCCTTGTGGATTATCCGCGCCAGAGATTGAGCATCATCGCTTCCACGGCGATCTTCGGCTTCACGTTCTGCTCGATGGCTTCGCGACAGGCCAGCACGGCCTCCAGCCGGCGCAGCGTGCTCTCCGGCGTCCACTTGCCCGCCGCCGCGGCCGCCTGCTCGGCGGTGTCGCGGTGCACCACGGCGACCGGCGCCTTCAGGCCCGTGACCAGCACGTCCCGGTAGAACGCGGCGAGATCCACCAGCGCCCGGTCCAACGCGTCCCGCTGCGAGCGGGTCGACCGGGACTTCTGCTTCTTCTCCAGCTCCTTGAGCTGACCGGCGGCGCCCCGCATCGCTCCGGCCGCGCCCCGGCCCGTACCGCCGGCACCGAGCGCCTGCTCCAGCGCCGCGCGTTCCGTACTGTCGTTCTCGGAGAATGCGGTCGCCGCCTCCGCCTCCGCGGCCTCGATCAGCGCGGAGGCCGCGTCGAAGCAGGCACCGACGCTGGACAGCCGGCGCGGCACGGCGAGCACGGCCTCCCGGCGGCCGCGGGCCTCCGGGTCGTTGGCGAGCCGCTTGGCCCGGCCGACGTGGCCCTGCGCGGCGGCCGCGGCCCAGGCCGCGACGTCGGGCGCGATCCCGTCCCGGCGGACCAGGACCTCGGCCACGGCCTCGGCGGGCGGCTGCCGCAACGGTACGACCCGGCACCGCGAGCGGATGGTCACCGAGATGTCGTCCGGGTGCGTCGACGGGGTGCAGAGCAGGAAAACGGTACGCGGGGGAGGCTCCTCGATGGCCTTGAGCAGCGCATTCCCGGCCGCCTCGGTGAGCCGGTCGGCGTCCTCGATGACCACGGCCTGCCACTTGCCGCCGGAGGGAGCACTGCCGGCCCGCAGCACCAGCGCGCGCATCTCGTTGACGCCGATCGACAGGCCCTCGGGCACCACAAAACGCACGTCGGCGTGGGTGGCGCCGAGCACGGTGTGGCAGCCGTGGCACTCGCCGCAGCCGACGCCGTCACGCTCGCACTGCAGGGCGGCGGCGAGGGCCCGGGCGGCGACCGAGCGTCCTGACCCGGGCGGGCCGGTGAAGATCCAGGCGTGGGTCATGGCGCCGTTCCCGCCGTCGGCACCACCGGCCACGATCCGGGCGGCGGCCGCGGCGGCCCGGCGCAGCGTCTCGACGGCCTCGTCCTGCCCGACCAGGTCGGCGAACACACTCATGGGGTCGATTCTCGCTCGCTCACGGCTTGCTGCCCACCTGCGGCGGCGAGTCGTCATCGGCGGCTCGGGCCCGGTTGCCGGTGAGGTCCTCGAGCACCTCGATCGGCGTCTCTTCTTCCTCGTCCTCGGTGGCGTCGTCGGTAGCGGTGTCCTTGGTGGCGGAGACCGCCCCGGCGTCCCGGACCACCATCGTCTCGTCCGACTCGCTGCCGGATGAGGCCGGTCGCACGACCACCGTCTCGTCCGAGCCCCCGGCCGGGAAAGCCGTCGTGGCGTTCGGATCATCAGAATCAGGCTGGCGCACCACCACGGTCGCGTTCGGGTCGTCCGACGCAGGCCGGGACACCATCACGGTCGCGTTCGGGTCGTCCGGCGTGGACCGCGGCAGGGCCATGGTCGCGTCGGAAGGCAGGGCCATCGTCGCGTCCGGGGAGTGGGAGGAGACCACCATCGTGTCGTCCGGGCCGGCGCCCGGGCGGATCACCATGGTGTCGTCCGGGCCGGCGGCCGAGGCCGGCCGCACCACGATCGTCTCGTCCGAGCCGCTCGTCGCCACCGCGCCCGACCCCGTCCGCATCACCAGCGTCTCGTCGGGGCCCGCGTGCGGCGGGACCACCATCGTGTCCGCCAGGTCCGGCGCGTTCAGGTCCGGCCCCGGCGGCACCGCGGTCGACGCCGGGTCCGGGTGGCTGTCGTCGCCTTCGGTGAGCATCGCGTTGAGCCGGGTCGCGACCGCGTTGGCGATCTCGTCCGCCGGGCGGGCCGCGTCCAGCACCAGGTAGCGCTTCGGGTCCGCCGAGGCCAGGTCGAGGAAGGCGTAGCGGACGCGTTCGTGGAAGGACCGGGACTCGCTCTCCAACCGATCCGTGCCGAGGCCACGCTCGTCGACCCGGCCCAGCCCGACGGTCGGGTCGACGTCGAGCAGCACCACCAGGTCCGGCTTGAGGCCGCCGGTCGCCCAAGACGACAGCCAGGAGATCTCCTGGACCGGCAACGTGCGACCGGCCCCCTGGTACGCCAGCGACGAGTCCACGTACCGGTCACTGATCACGACCGCGCCCCGGGCCAGCGCCGGGCGCACGACGGTGGCCACGTGATGGGCCCGGTCGGCGGCATAGAGCAGCGCCTCGGCGCGCGGCGACGGCGCGTCGGCACCCTCGCCGTTGGACAGCACCAGGCTGCGGATCCGCGCGCCCATGTCCGTCGCGCCCGGTTCGCGGGTCACCACCACGTCGTGCCCGGCCTCGATCAGGGCCTCCGACAGCCGGGTGACCTGCGTCGACTTGCCCGCGCCCTCGCCGCCTTCGAAGACCACGAAGATGCCGTGCCGGGTGAAGTCCTCGCCCGGTGACAGCGGGCGGCCGCGGATCGAGCTCCACAGGTCGGCCAGCACCGGTACGCCGCGCTTGTCGTCCATCTGGCGGAACGCGCTGATCCCGGTCCAGACGCCGATGACGCCGGCGACGAGCAGCAGGATGCGGGTGGAGGAGATGTCGACCGAGAGGCTGCCGGCCGAGATGGTGCGGGAGCTGCCCAGGCCGACCAGGAGACCGGCCAGCGAGATCGCCAGCAGCAGGACGAGCCGGGCGCCGATCTGCACGACGGCGAAGACCCGGCCGCGTACCTCGTCGTTGACCTGGCCGCCGAGCAGGGTGACGCCGGCCAGGAACGCCATGCCGGCGCCCGCACCGACGAACAGCGCACCGAAGAGCGCCATGGACAGGTGGAACGCCACCGACAGGAAGCCGACCGCGCCGCTGGCGAGCACGATGCTCATGCCGAACCAGCGGCGCCGGGACAGCTCCTTGACCACCATCGGGCCGAGGCCGATGCCGACCGCCAGGCCGATGAACAGGGTGGCGAAGAGCAGGTAGAACGCGGCGTCACCGGCGCCCAGGGAGGCGGTGAAGAAGCGGGCGGTGCCGATGACGATGCCCGCGCCGGCGAACGCGCCGAAGATGCCGAGCACCAGGCCGCGGACGAACGGGGTGCCGCCGATGTACTTCCAGCCCTCGACGAACTGGCGGAACATCGACGTCTCGGCGTTCTTCTCCTTGCGTTCGCGGTGGCCCTCGCTGATCTCCTTGATGCCGAAGAAGACGACGGCGGCCGTGGCGGCCCGGGAGAAGGCGTTGATCCAGAGCGCGATCTGCACCGGCTCGGCCCAGTCCGGCAGGCCGCCGATCGGTCCGCGGACCACACCGTCGAGGGCGGCCAGCGCGAGGGCGGCCAGGATCGGGGTGATGCCGTACGTGGTGATCAGCGTGAGCTGGTTGGAGACCTCGAGCCGGCCCTTGGGGATCAGGTTGGGGACCGCGGCCTCCTTGGCCGGGATCCACATCAAGGTGACCGTCTCGCCGATGAAGGTGGCGATGACCGCCCAGGTGACGATGAGGCCACCGGAGTCGCTGAACAGGGCGACGACGGGGATCGAGCCGTACACGAAGAAGCGCAGGATGTCGCAGATGACCATGGTGTAGCGCCGGTCGAACCGGTCGGCCATGACGCCGGCGATCGGGCCGAGCAGCAGCGCCGGGAGCAGCCGGATCGCGATCGTGCTGCTGAACGCGCTGCCCTGCGCCACGCTGCCGGTGACCTGCTGGGAGGCGAACAGCGCGGTGGCCAGGGTGCCGATCCAGTCGCCGAACGAGGCCACGCTGAGCACGAGCCAGAGCCGCCGGAAGGGGCGGATCCGCAGCACGGAACGCAGCGCCGCCGCCCCGGAGAGGTCCACCGGGGGGCTGGCGTCCTTGCGTGCCGAGCTCGTTTCGGTGTCGATGGCCCTTACCTCCCCGTGGTCACTGCTCGAAGCACTCTAACGGGCGTACCCGGCAGGTCGTGGCTGCGCCCGTTCGGGTGGCGCATTCATGAAGGTGTTTCGCATATGGCCGCGACCGGTTAGGTTGCTGGCGTGATCGTCGAACGCACCGCGTTGCAGAAACGACTCGACCGCGCCACCAGCGGCCTGGAGACCCCGCTGGCCGTGGTCGACCTGGCCGCCTTCGACGCGAACGCGGCCGCCCTGTCGGTCCGCTCGGCGGGCAAACCGATCCGGGTGGCCAGCAAGTCGGTCCGCGTGCGGTCCCTGCTCGAACGGGTGCTGGCCCGCCCCGGCTGGTCCGGCGTGATGGCGTACACCCTGCCGGAGGCGATCTGGCTGGTCCGCAGTGGTGTCACGGACGACGTGCTGGTGGCGTACCCCAGCGTCGACCGGACCGCGATCGCCCAGCTGGCCGCCGACCCGCAGCTGGCCGCCGCCATCACGATCATGGTCGACCATCCCGCCCACCTGGACCTGGTCGATGCCGTCGTGGCGCCGGGCCGGCGGCCCGACGTGCGGATCTGTCTGGAACTCGACGCCTCCTGGCGGCCCGCCGGGCCGCTGCACATCGGCGTCCGCCGCTCCCCCGTCCACTCCGCGGCCCAGGCCGGATCCCTCGCTGCCCGGCTGGTCAAGCGGCCGGGCTTCCGCCTGGTCGCGATGATGTCCTACGAGGCGCACATCGCCGGTCTCGGCGACGCCCCGCCCGGGCAGGCCCTGCGGGCCCGGGCGATCCGGATGATGCAGCGCCGGTCGCTGCCCGAGCTGCTGCGCCGCCGGCTGGCCGCGGTCCGGGCGGTACGCGAGCACGCCGACCTGGAGTTCGTGAACGGCGGTGGCACCGGCAGCATGGCGCTGACCGCCGCCGACCCGTCGGTGACCGAGGTCGCCGCGGGCTCGGGACTGTTCGGACCCACCCTGTTCGACGGCTACCGCGCCTGGCAGCCGACCCCGGCAGCGTTCTTCGCGCTGTCGGTGGTCCGCCGGCCGGGCCCGCGGATCGCGACCGTGCTCGGCGGCGGCTGGATCGCCTCCGGGCCGACCGGACCGTCCCGCCAGCCCACCCCGTGGCTGCCCGAGGGCCTGCACATGCGCGGCGACGAGGGCGCCGGCGAGGTGCAGACGCCGTTGCTGGGCGCCGCGGCCGGGAACCTGCGGCCGGGCGACCGGGTGTGGTTCCGCCACGCCAAGGCCGGCGAGCTGTGTGAACACGTCAACGAGGTGCACCTCGTCGACGGCGACACGGCCGCGCCGACCCCGACGTACCGGGGAGAGGGGTATGCGTTCCTCGGTTGACTCAGGCGGGCACGTGCCGGTGCAGATACTCCCTGATCAGCGCCTTGGCCTCGGTCAGCACGGCCTCGTCGCCGGTCACGTCGCGCCGGAACGCCAGCTTGATCAGCGCGTCCGACGCCTCCACCGCGATGAGCAGGGCGAAGCGCAGCCGCGCCCGGTCCATCAGCTGGAACTGCTCCACCAGCAGCTCGGCCAGCCGGTCGGCGATGACCGCGTTGTTGTCGCGTTCGGCGTCGAGCAGGTGCAGGTCCACCACGTCGCCGAAGTGCAGCGTCCGGAAGCCCGGCACACTGCGGTGCATGTGGATGTAGGCGTCTATCGCCGCGTCCACGCCGTCCCACCAGTGGGCGAACGTCTCGTTGGCGAAGCGTGCCGACAGCGACTGCAGGTACGCGTCCATGTTGCGCATGGCGAGGGCCTGGACGATGGCCCGCTTGTCGGGGAAGAACTGGTAGACCGAGCCGATGGCGACCTCGGCCCGCTCGGCGAGCAGGGTCGTGGTCAGGCCCTCGTACCCGACCTCGTCCACCAGCTCCGCGCAGGCGTCGAGCATGCGCTGGACCCGGGCAACGCTTCTGCCCTGCACCGGAACCCGCCGCAGCGGTCCGGTGGTGACGGTTGGTGTCGACACGCGTCGCCACTCCCTCTCAGCAGTGATAATGGGAACGTTACTCGGATCAACGAGCGAGATGCATCGACGGGACGCCGGGGACACGCGGCATTCCCGGTTTTGTGCGACTGTCCGCTCGTCGGGAGGACAAAGCCGGAATGACTATGTCTCTGCACTGGCGCAACTGGGGCGGTAACCAGCACTCCGTGGCCGCCGAGGTCCTGACCCCTGGCACTGTCGACGAGGTGGCCGCCCTCGTCAAGGAGGCGTCCGCCACCGGACACAAAGTCAAGGCGGTCGGCAGCGGGCACTCGTTCACCGCGATCGCGGTCGCCGACGACCGGCGGCTGCTGCTGCACCGGCTGAGCGAGCTGGTCGCGGTCGACGGCGACCTGGTCACGGTGCAGGCCGGCATGCCGCTGCACCGGCTCAACCGGCTCCTGGCGGAGCACGGCCTGGCGATGCCCAATCTCGGCGATATCGACCAGCAGACGGTCGCCGGGGCCATCTCCACCGGTACGCACGGCAGTGGTCAAGCCCACTCCACGCTCGCCTCCTGCGTCGAGGCGGTCACCCTGGTCACCGGTACGGGCGAAGTGCAGCGCATCGATGCGAGCTCGCCCCTGTTCCCCGCGGCCCGCCTGGGCATCGGGGCGCTGGGCGTCCTCGTGGAGGTGACGCTGCGCTGCGTGCCCGCGTTCGTCCTGCTGGCCGACGAACGGCCGATGGCCCTGTCCGAGGTGCTCGCGAGCCTGGACGAGGGCATCGCGACCAACGATCACCTCGAGTTCTACTGGTACCCGTACACGGACCGGGCCCAGCTCAAGCGCAACAACAAGGTGTCCGTCTCGGACCGGCCGCTGTCGGCGTTCCGGGGCTGGCTGGACGACGAGTTGCTGGCCAACACGGTCTTCCAGGCCGCCTGCCGGCTGGGCCGGGCTGTTCCGGCGACCGTGCCGGGCATCAGCGCCGTCGCTGCTCGTGCGCTGACCGCCCGCACGTACACGGACCGTTCTGACCGGGTCTTCTGCACACCGCGCCGGGTCCGGTTCACCGAGATGGAGTACGAGATCCCCCGGGAGTGTCTGGGCGAGGCGCTGGGGGCGCTGCCCCGGATCATCGAGAAGCTGCCGTTCAAGGTGCAGTTCCCGGTCGAGGTGCGGTTCACCGGCCCGGACGACATCTGGCTGTCGCACGGCTACGGGCGCGACTCGGCGTACATCGCGGTGCACCAGTTCAGCGGCAGCCCGTACGAGCCGTACTTCCGGGCGTTCGAGGCGGTGTGCGAGCCCCTGGGCGGACGGCCGCACTGGGGCAAGATGCACTACCGCGACGCGGAATCACTACGCCGGGCCTACCCGAAGTTCGACGACTTCGTGGCTGTCCGCGACCAGCTCGACCCGGCCCGCACCTTCACCAACGCCTACCTGGACCGCGTCCTCGGCTAGTTATCCACAGCCCCATCCACAGGCAGGCGACGTCCGCCACCCTGGCCCGGTGAACTCAGTAATCTCCATGGCACAGGCTGTCGCGCTGACCTCCCGCAAGGCGGTGCGCCACCGCATCACGACCGGCCGCTGGCAGCAACCGGCGCGGTCGGTGCTCGTCACGCACAACGGCCCGATCTCCGCCGACGAGCGGCGCTGGATCGCCGTGCTCGCCGCCGGACCGGACGCGATGCTTGCCGGCGTCAGCGCAGCACAGGCCGGCGGCTTGCGCGGTTACGACGAGGAGCGCATCCACCTGCTCGTGCCGGCCGGCAGTCGACCTTCCGGGCTCCCGCCGGACGTCGTCGTGCACCGCACCACTCACCCGGACGACCCCATCGGCGAGCCCCCCACGCACTCGGATGGCCCGGTCCGTGGTCGACGCGGCCTCATGGGCGCGCACCGATGATCAGGCGCGGGCCGTGGTTGCCGCCGCCTTCCAGCAGCGACTGGTCGCCATCCGCGGCGTCGAGGAGGTGCTGGGTCGGCTCACCCGTATCCCGCGGCGGCGACTGATCACGCAGACCGCCCGCGACGCCGCCGGTGGGGCGCACTCGCTCGCCGAGATCGATCTGGGCCGGCTGTGCCACGCGCACGGCCTGCCGCAACCCGCCCGCCAAGTGGTCCGGCGGGACGCCTCAGGCCGGCGGCGTTACCTCGACGCGCGCTACGAGCAGTGGGGCGTGCACATCGATATCGACGGCAGCCAGCACTTCGACCCGCGGCACGCGTGGGCCGACATGCGACGGCAGAACGACCTGTGGATCAACGGCGACCGCGTCCTCCGCTTCCCCACCTGGGCAGTACGCCACTCTCCCGCTGCCGTCGCCGCCCAGCTCCGCGCCGCCCTGCTCTCCGCCGGCTGGCGCCCATCCCTAGAAGATCTTGGTAAAAAACGGCCCTCCTGAGGGCCACTTTTACCAAGGTCCACTATTCCGCGTTGGCAGTCGCCCTGGCGGGGGCGGCCTTTTTGGCAGCCGGGGAGGAGTTGGTGGCTCGCTTGGCGGGGGTGGCCTTCTTGGCAGCGGCCTTTTTGGCGGGTGCCTTCTTGGCTGCGGCCTTCTTGGCGGGGGTGGCGTCGGAGGAGGCGGCTGCCGCCTTCTTGGCCGGCGCCTTCTTGGCGGCGGCCTTCTTCTTGGGGGCGGGTCCCTTGGCGCGCTTTTCGGCGAGCATCTCCGAGGCCTGCGCGATGGTCAGCTCTTCCGGCGTCTGGCCGCGGCGGAGCGACGCGTTGAACTCGCCGTCCGTCACGTACGGGCCGAAGCGGCCTTCCTTGATCACCATCGGCTTGTCCGTGGCCGGGTCGTTGCCCATCTCGCGCAGTGGCGGCGCGGCGGCCCGGCGCTGGCGGGCCTTCGGGGCGGAGAGCAGGGCCAGCGCCTCGTCCAGCGTCACGGTGAAGAGCTTGTCCTCGCTCTCCAGCGAACGGAAGTCGTCACCGCGCTTCACGTACGGGCCGTAGCGCCCGTTCGCCGCGACGATCTCCGCGCCCTCAGGGTCCTTGCCGACCGTACGGGGCAGCTCCAGCAGCCGCAGGGCCTGTTCGAGGGTCAGCGTGTCCGGCGTCTGCGACTTGAACAGGCTGGACTTCTTCTCGCCGCTCTGCACGTACGGGCCGAAGCGACCCGACTTGAGCGTCACGGACTCGCCGGTGGCCGGGTCGTCGCCCAGGCTGCGCTCGCCGCCGCCACCGAGATAGAGCTCGGTGACCTTCTCGACGGTCAGCTCGTCCGGCGCGACGCCCTCGGGGATGGACACCCGGTCCTCGGGCGCCTCCTCGGTGACGTCGGGCAGGGCCCGCTGCAGGTACGGCCCGTAGCGGCCGACGCGGACCACCACGTTGCGGCCGGCGTCGTCGGTGAACAGCGGGATCGAGTTGACCGCGCGGGCGTCGATGTCGCTGAGGTTCTCGGTGACCATCTTCTTCAGGCCGCCGGCCTTGGCGATCGAGTCGTCCGCGCCCAGGTCGCTGCCGAAGTAGAAGGAGGTGAGGAAGTCCAGGGCCGCGTGGTCGCCACCGGCGATGTCGTCGAGCTGGGTCTCCATCGCGGCGGTGAAGTTGTAGTCGACCAGCCGCGGGTAGTGGCCCTCGAGCAGGCCGACGACCGCGAACGCGATGAACGACGGGATCAGCGCCTGGCCGCGCTTCTCCACGTACCCCCGGTCCTGGATCGTCCGCATGATCGACTCGTAGGTCGACGGGCGGCCGATGCCCAGCTCTTCCAGGGCCTTGACCAGCGACGCCTCGGTGTAGCGGGCGGGCGGCGAGGTGTGGTGACCGATCGCGTTGAGCTCCTCGGCCGTCAGCGGCTGGTCCTTGACCAGGTTCGGCAGGCGGCGCTCGGCGTCCTCGGCCTCGGCGTTCTCGTCGTCGGACGACTCGACGTAGGCGCGCAGGAAGCCCGGGTCGGTGATGGTCTTGCCGCTGGCCCCGAAGTCGACCTCTTCACCGGCGGTGGAGATCGCGCGGATGCGCACCGAGACGGAGTTGCCGACGGCGTCGGTCATCTGCGACGCGACCGTACGGCGCCAGATCAGCTCGTAGAGCTTGAACTCGTCGGTGGACAGCTCGTTGGCGACCTCGCCGGGGGTACGGAAGTTGTCCCCCGCGGGGCGGATCGCCTCGTGCGCCTCCTGCGCGTTCTTGACCTTGCCGGTGTAGCGGCGCGGCTGCGGCGGCACGTTGTTGGCGCCGTACAGCTCGGCGATCTGGCGGCGGGCCGCGCTGATCGCGGTCTCGGAGAGGTTCACCGAGTCCGTACGCATGTAGGTGATGTAGCCGTTCTCGTACAGCCGCTGGGCCGTGCGCATGGTCTGCGACGAGGAGAACCGCATCTTGCGGGCGGCTTCCTGCTGCAGCGTCGAGGTGATGAATGGCGCGTACGGCTTACGCCGGTACGGCTTCTCCTCCACGCGGGTGACCGTGAACGGGCGGTCCTCGAGACGCGCCGCGAGCCCGCGGGCCCCGTCGCCGTCCAGGTGGACCACGCCGGCGCCGGGCTTGACCTGGCCGGTGGTCGGCTCGAAGTCACGGCCGGTGGCGATCCGGTCGCCGTCCAGGGCAATCAGGGTCGCCGAGAACGACTTGGTGCCCTCGGTCCTCCCCTGCACCGACAGCAGAGCGTTGATGTCCCAGTACTCCGCGGTGCGGAACGCCATCCGCTGGCGCTCCCGCTCGACCACGATCCGGGTGGCCACGGACTGGACGCGCCCGGCGGACAGGCGGGGCATCACCTTCTTCCACAGGACGGGGCTGACCTCGTACCCGTAGAGCCGGTCCAGGATGCGCCGGGCCTCCTGCGCGTCGACCAGGTCCTTGTCGATCTCGCGGGGGTTGGCCACCGCGGCCTGGATGGCCGCCTTGGTGATCTCGTGGAAGACCATCCGCTTGATCGGGACCTTGGGCTTGATCGTCTCGACCAGGTGCCAGGCGATGGCCTCGCCCTCGCGGTCCTCATCGGTGGCGAGCAGGATCTCGTCGACCTCTTTGGCCAGCTTGGTCAGCTTGGCGATCTGGGCCTTACGGTCCTGCGAGACCACGTAGAGCGCCTGGAAGCCGTTGTCGACGTCGACGCCGAGCCGCGCCCACGACTCGCCCTTGTACTTGGCGGGCACGTCGGCGGCGTTCTTCGGCAGGTCCCGGACATGACCGAAGGAGGCCTCGACAAAATAGTCGGGCCCCAGATAGCCGGCGATCGTCTTGGCCTTCGACGGGGACTCGACGATGACCAGACGGGTCGTCCTGGCTTTCTCCGGCACGGCACTCCCACACTTCTCGATCGATCGGCGGACCGTCGCGGACGACGGACACGCGGACGTCCAACGTAACGCGCCGGACGAGCAGGCATTCCCCGGGCAACGGAGAAGTCGGATGGTAACGGTCCGGCCACCGCATGCTTCCGACGGCGACACCGTACACCGGGAACATGGCGTCGTGTCGGACACAATCGGGGAAGGTCAACCGGCGGCGGCGCCCGGCCACAGCCTTTCGGGTGCCGCGGCGGGCCGTTCGCCGACCAGCTCGGCGAGCCGGGCGAGACGCCTGCGACCTGCGATGACGTACGCCGGACCGGCCTGCACGGTGCCGGCCAGACCGACCCGGGTCAGCGCCGCGTCGGCGGCTTTGTCAAGAAAGCCGTCGGGATCCAGACCGAGCGCGTAGCCCTCGGGCCGCGGCGACCCGGCCGCGGCGACCCACAACCGCAGCTGCGACCCGGTCAGGAAGAGCCGGTCGGCCGGCGGTGGCCAGGCCCGGGCGAGCGGGTCCAGCCGGCTGCTGTAAGCGGTCCGGACCTCGAAAGAGACGGTACGGGGCTCCGCGTTCTCCTTCTTATCTACAGTCACGGCTTCAACGTCCCCGGGCTCGTCGCCGGTCGCGCCCTCGTCGTCGGCTGCGGCCGGTTCGTCGGCCGGCTCGGCGGGCTCCTCGACGGCCGCCAGCGTCAGCTCCACCGGCTCGGCCGTGAGTTCCGCCACGTGATCGTCGACGCCGTCGGTCGTCACCGGCGCCCAGGTGACCACCAGGCCCCGGGAGACCAGCTCCTCGACCAGCACGTGCACCCGCCAGGCGGCGTCCACCCGGACCGCGACTCTGGCCGTACCGCCCATCCGGCCCAGCCGCCCCGGACCGGTGAGCAGCCCGGCCAGGTCGGCCAGCGACGGATCGGCCGCCTCCACCCCGAAGATCGACAATTGCCGGCCGGCCGGCACCGTCAGCGCCGCTCGGCGCCGGACCTTCGGCGCGGCCGGGATCCGGGCGTCCGGGACCGGCGCGGGCAGCACCTCACGCGGGATCAGCGGCCACCCGGGCTCGGTCATGGTCAGCGGCGCTCCGTCATCAGCAGGTGCCCGTCAGCGGCATTCCGGCGCCTCGTCGAACGCCTTCTTCAGCTCTTCCGAGTCGAGCCGGCTGGTGTCCAGCTCACTCTGCTTGTATTCGACGTTGAGGGTGTTCACCACGGAGCCGACCTTGGTGTAGAAGTCCTTCGACGGGCTGGTGGCCAGCGCCGCGATGCCGCTCTTGGCCCGCCCGTACGCGTCGCGCATCGCGCTCAGCGAGGCGGTGAAGCTGTCGGCGACCTCTTTGCCCTGCTCGACGTCCGGGACGCCGGCCTTGCGTACGCCGGCCCGGGCCTTCTCACTGGCCGACTCGGCCCCGCCGAAGAGCCGGGTCAGGTTTTCCTTGGCCTGCGCCGGGGTGGTCTCGGCGGTCATCTGCTGCTGGGTGCGGGTCGCCAGGGTGCCGATCTCGGAGCGCCAGGGCGCGAGCACCGTGCAGACCGAGGCGGCCCAGGCGCGGGGCGCGGGACCGCCCGCGCAACCACCCAGTGTCACGACGAACGAGAGAACAAGCAGTAAGGGTGTGGTGCGGGCCGTGCGCATGGATTGCAGCGTACGGCCAACCTCCGACAGAGGGCACCCGGCGAGTGCCGGGTGCCCTCTCAGCCGTGCTGGGATCAGGCGCTGATCCGCTCCGACTTGGTCTCCGTGGTCGGGCTGGGCTCGCCCATGGAGATCGGCTTGCGCTTGCTCCAGACCACCGCACCGGCCACGATCAGGGCCGCGACCACCGCGAGGGTGATCCGGACCGGGTCGTTGGCGTCGGTGCCGATGCTCAGGGTCACCACGGCCGGGGCGATCAGCAGCGACACCAGGTTCATGACCTTGAGCAGCGGGTTGATGGCCGGACCGGCGGTGTCCTTGAACGGGTCACCCACCGTGTCGCCGATGATCGTGGCCTCGTGCGCGTCGGAGCCCTTGCCTCCGTACGCACCGTCCTCGACCAGCTTCTTGGCGTTGTCCCAAGCGCCACCGGAGTTGGACAGGAAGACGGCCATCAGCGTGCCCGCGCCGATCGCACCGGCCAGGTAGGAGGCCAGCGCGCCGGCGCCCAGGCCGAAGCCCACCGCGATCGGCGCCAGGATGGCGAGCAGACCGGGAGTGAGCAGCTCACGCTGGGCGTCCCGGGTGCAGATGTCGACGACCTTGCCGTACTCGGGGCGCTGGGTGCGCTCCATGATGCCCGGGAACTCGCGGAACTGGCGGCGTACCTCCATCACGACCGCGCCCGCCGAGCGGGACACGGCGTTGATGGCGAGGCCGGAGAAGAGGAACACGACCGCCGCGCCGATGAGCAGGCCGACCAGGTTGCGCGGGTCGGAGATGTTCAGCAGGCCGAGGATGCGTGCGCCGATCTGGTCGGCCGGGATGCCCGCGTCCGCCAGCGACGACTGCAGGGTGTTCGTGTACGACCCGAACAGCGCCGTCGCGGCCAGTACGGCCGTGGCGATCGCGATGCCCTTGGTGATCGCCTTGGTGGTGTTGCCGACCGCGTCGAGCTCGGTCAGGATCCGCGCGCCGTTCTCGTCGATGTCGCCGGACATCTCCGCGATGCCCTGCGCGTTGTCCGAGATCGGGCCGAAGGTGTCCATCGCGACGATGACGCCGACCGTGGTGAGCAGACCGGTGCCGGCCAGGGCCACCGCGAACAGCGACAGCGTGATCGAGGTGCCGCCCAGCAGGTAGGCCCCGAAGACGCCGGCGCCGATCACCAGCGCCGAGTAGACGGCCGACTCCAGGCCGACGCTGATGCCGGCGAGCACGACGGTGGCCGCGCCGGTCTGCGACGACTTGCCGATGTCCTGCACCGGGCGCTTGCTGGTCTCGGTGAAGTAGCCGGTCAGCGCCTGGATGGCGGCGGCCAGCACGATGCCGATGACGACGGCGCCGATCGCGACGAGCTGCGGATTGCGGCCGCTGGCGACCACGTCGGGATCGATGCTCGCCGCGTCCCCGAACCCGGCGAAGGTGTCCGGCAGGTAGACGAAGCTGACGATCGCCACAATGACCGCGGACAGCAGCGCCGAGATGTAGAAGGCTCGGTTGATGGCCGTCAGGCCGCTCTTGTCCGAGGCCCGCAGGCGGGTGATGAAGACACCGACGATCGCGATGACCACACCGACCGTGGAGACGATCAGCGGGAAGATGAGCCCGTCCTGACCGAACGCGGCCTGGCCCAGGATCAGCGCGGCGACCAGCGTGACCGCGTACGACTCGAAGAGGTCGGCGGCCATGCCGGCGCAGTCACCGACGTTGTCGCCGACGTTGTCCGCGATGGTCGCGGGGTTACGCGCGTCGTCCTCCGGGATGCCCTGCTCGACCTTGCCGACCAGGTCGGCGCCGACGTCGGCGGCCTTGGTGAAGATGCCGCCGCCGACCCGCATGAACATGGCGAGCAGCGCGGCACCGAAGCCGAAGCCCTCGAGCACGGTCGCGGCGTCGCTGCGGTAGATCAGCACGACGAGCGCGCCACCGAACAGGCCCAGGCCGACGGTGAGGAAGCCGACCACGCCACCGGTCTTGAAGGCGATGCCCATCGCCCTCTCCCGGCCACCGGCCTCACCGGCGGCCGCGGCGACCCGCAGATTCGCCCGGGTCGCGAGGGCCATGCCCGCGCCGCCGATGAACGCGCTGAAGACCGCGCCGACGATGAAGAACAGCGAACGGCCGATCTTGACCGTGGTCTCGCTGTCGGTGTTGTGCACCGGCAGCAGGAACAGCAGCACGACCGCGATGACGACGAAGATGGCGAGGGTCTTGAACTGCCGGAACAGATACGCCGAAGCGCCTTCCTGGACCGCCCCCGCGATCTCTTGCATGTTGGTGGTGCCGCGGCCCGCGGAAAGCACCGACTTGACGAAGACAGCCGCGAAGGCCAGCGCCACCAGCGCGAAAACGATCGCGACGATGACGAACGTGACGTTCGAACTGTCGAGCGACCCCCCGCTGCTTTCCGCAGCGAGGGTTATGGAGGTCCCGGACATCAATGTCCTCCTGTACACCGACCGCACCCGGGCAGCGGACGAAACCGCCGGGCGCACTCCCTGCTCTAGGAGACGACAACCTGGTCCCGCGGACGCGGAACCAGGGAGCAGTAGCTGATTACCGGCGTACTGTAGCGGCCGAACGTGGTGATGGTCACACCTGGATCCGGCCGTGTCAGGGTGATGTTTACCGCTGTGTTAGCGGTTGGCACCCGAATCGGTTACCGCCTAGGCTTCGCGCCCCCAGCGGGGGTTTCCCATGCCATGCGCCGAACGGTGTGATTTGTGCGCTCAACGGCGCCTTTGTCTCAGCGCCGGTGGACGGGCCAGACCATCCGGACCTCGGTGCCGGCGCCTTCTTCCACCGGGCGCACCTGGAGGTCGTCCACGAAGCCGGCGAGCAGGGCGAAGCCCACGCCGGTGGTCAGCGCCTCGTCGGTGAGCGACTCGTCGGCCAGCTCGTCCGGCGGCAGCTTGGCCAGGCCGACGCTGGCCTCGATCGGCGCCCGGTCGATGACCCGGACCGTGTACGAGTCGGTGTCGGACATCTCGACCATCACCAGGTCGGGCAGGTTGTACTGCCGGTGCAGGGCGACCGCCCGGGTGCACGCCTCACCGATGGCGAGCCGCACCTCGTCGAGCAGCTCCTCGGCGACACCCGCCCGCCGAGCCACCGCCACGCCGACCAGCCGGGCCGTACGCACGTGCACCGGGGCCGGGGAGAACGACAGCCGAACCGTGGCCATCACGCCGTCGGGGGGTTGTCGTCGCGATCGCCGGACGAGGTCGAGGTGGCCGCCTCGACGGAGGGGTAGATCGGGAACACCTGGTCGAGCGCGGTGATCCGGAAGATCTTGAGCAGCGGCTCCTTGGCGCAGACCAGGCCGAACGTCCCGTTGGCGGCACGCAGCCGCTTCAGGGCGCCGACCAGCACACCGAGACCGGTCGAGTCGAGGAAGTCGACGCGGGCGAGATCCACCACGACGTTGCGCGACCCACCGTCGACCAGCTCCACGAGCCGCTCACGCAGGCGCGGCGCCGTGTAGACATCGACCTCACCACCGACGTCGAGCACCGTGTGCTCGCCGACGGTACGGGTCGTCAGCGACAGCTCCATCGGTCCTCCTCCCTCGGGGTCAAGCCTTCAGGCAGCCGATCTCCACAGCGAATCTAACCACCGACGCTCCGGGCACGACGCGTCGCACCCTCCCGTCGTACCCGTTTGAGGTTCGGGCCATACCGATGTCACAGTGCAGACGTGACCACGACCGTCCCGGGAATCCCGGCCGCACGCGGCGCACTGACCGGGCTCGGACCGGCCGAACTGCTGCACCGGCTGCGCGCCCGCAGCGCCGGCCAGTCGCCGGTCACCCACGTGGAGAAGCTGCCCGCACGGGCCGGCCGCCCGGTGCCGTGGCCGCAGTGGGCGGCGCCGGCCGTGATCTCCGCGCTCGCCGACCGGGGCATCACCGCGCCCTGGGAGCATCAGGCCGCGGCGGCGGAGCTGGCCCGCGCGGGCCGCCACGTCGTGCTGGCGACCGGCACGGCCTCGGGCAAGTCGATGGCGTACCAGCTGCCCGCGCTGACCGCGCTGGTGGAAGATCCCCGCGCGACGGTGCTCTACCTGTCCCCGACCAAGGCGCTGGCGGCGGACCAGCTGCGCGCCCTGGTCCGGCTGGGCGTCGACGGGGTACGGCCGGCCACATACGACGGTGACACCCCGCGCGAGGAACGCGAGTGGATCCGCCAGCACTCCCGCTTCGTGCTGACCAACCCGGACATGCTGCACCACGCGCTGCTGCCGGGCCACGCGCGCTGGGGTGCGTTCCTGCGCCGCCTGCGGTACGTGGTGATCGACGAGTGCCACACGTACCGGGGGGTCTTCGGCTCGCACGTGGCGCACGTCCTGCGCCGCCTCCGCCGGGTCGCGGCCCGGTACGGCAGCGAACCGACGTTCATCCTGGCCTCGGCGACCTCGGGCGACCCGGCCCACGCGGCGAGCCGCCTCACCGGCCTGCCGGTCGACGCGGTGACCGAGGACGCCTCGCCGCGCGGGGCGACGACCTTCGCGCTGTGGGAGCCGCCGCTGCTGCCGCGCGAGCTCGACGACCTGGAGGCGGAGCTGCCACCGGTACGCCGGTCAGCGCTGAGCGAGACGGCGGACCTGCTGACCGACGCCGTGGTGGCGGGCACCCGGACGCTGGCGTTCGTCAGGTCCCGGCGTGGTGCCGAGGTGGTGGCGACGATGACCCGGCGCGCGCTGGACGAGGTGGTGCCGGGCCTGGGTGACCGGGTGGCGGCGTACCGGGCGGGATATCTGAAGGAGGACCGCCGGGCGATCGAACGGGCCCTGCTGACGGGCGAGCTGCTGGCGCTGGCCTCGACGAACGCGCTGGAGCTGGGCGTCGACCTGGTCGGCCTGGACGCGGTGCTGATCTGCGGCTATCCGGGCACCCGGGCGTCGCTGTGGCAGCAGGCGGGACGGGCGGGCCGGGCCGGCGGCGAGGCGCTGGCGGTGCTGGTGGCCCGGGACGATCCGCTGGACACGTACCTGGTGCACCACCCGGAGGCGCTGTTCGGCCGCCCGGTCGAGGCGACGGTGCTGGACCCGACGAACCCGTACGTGCTGGGCCCGCAACTGTGCTGCGCCGCCGTGGAGGCCCCGCTGACGAAAGCGGACCTGGAGCTGTTCGGCGGTGCGCCGGCGCTGGCGGCGGTGGAAGCGCTGACCGTTTCGGGGGCGCTGCGCCGCCGGCCGTCGGGCTGGTTCTGGACCCACCGCGGCCGCCCGGACGTGGACCTGCGCGGCACGGGCGGGGCCCCGATCTCGGTGGTCGAGTCGGCGACCGGCCGCCTGCTCGGCACGGTGGATCAGGGCTCGTCGCACGTCACGCTGCACACCGGGGCGGTGTACCTGCACCAGGGCGTGTCGTACCTGGTGGACGACCTGGACCTGGAGGACGCGGTGGCCCTGGTGCACGCGGCCGAGCCGGACTGGTCGACGCACGCCCGCGACGTGACGGACCTGTCGGTGGTCTCGATCCGCGAGTACGTCAACGCGGGCCCGGTCGGCCTGTTCCTGGGCGAGGTGGACGTGACGAACCAGGTGGTCTCGTACCAGCGCCGCCGGATCGGCTCGGGCGAGGTGATCGACACCCGGCCCCTGGACCTGCCACCGAGAGAGCTGCGCACGGTGGCGGTCTGGTTCACGCTCTCACCCAACCTCCTCGTGGCGTCGGGGGTGGAGCCGGCGGACTTCCCGGGGGCGCTGCACGCGGCGGAACACGCGGCGATCGGCCTGCTGCCGCTGATGGCGACGTGCGACCGCTGGGACATCGGCGGCCTGTCGACGGCGAACCACCAGGACACGGAAGCGCCGACGGTGTTCGTCTACGACGGCCACCCGGGCGGGGCGGGCTTCGCGGAACGCGCCTACGCAACGGCGGCGGAGTGGCTCCAGGCGACGAGGGAAGCGATCGCCAGCTGCGGCTGCGAGACCGGCTGCCCGTCGTGCGTGCAGTCCCCGAAGTGCGGCAACGGCAACAACCCCCTGGACAAGAAGGGCGCGGTGGCCGTCCTCGACGCGGTCCTTACTCAGCTATCGAGTGCGACTCAGACCGGTCCGGCGCGGGCGGCAGCTGACGCGTAGCGCGTGAGTCCCGGCAACGGCGTCACGGTGACCTGGACGGCGATGACGATCTCCAGGCCCTCGACGCGGCAGGAGACCATCTCCGCACCGTTGGCCAGGACGAACCGCTCGGCTCTTCGGCAGGCCACCTCCACGCCTTCCACCGCGCGGACTGCGCCGGCCAGTGCGCCCAGGTCAGCGGCTGTCCGAGCCTGATGCCGCCCGACCCGCGCCGCCCCGACGGCCGCCCCGGCGACCCCAGCTGCGACCAGCACCAGCCCGATGGCCAGCACGAAGATCGAGGCGGCACCCCGATCACTGCCCGTCCTCATGGGACCGTCCCGGTCAACTCGGGCTCGCGAGCGGCGACGGCTTCCGCGCGTACCGAAATGGCCGGGAGGTGGCCGCCCAGGATCGGAACCGGAGCACGCACCGTGACCGTCACCGTCTCCTCGCCCTCCACCAGCCCGATCTGCGCGTCCGCCGGAGCTATCCGGGCGGCCGCCGCGACGCCCGGCCCGCCACGGGCGGCGACCAGCGCACCCTCCCTGGCGGCGTCCACGCACCGGCCCTGAGCGGTCACCGCACCGACCGCCGTCAGCCCGGCGAACAGCAGCAGCATGAGCGCCGGCAGCCCGGCCGCCATCTCGGCGGTGAACGCACCCCTGTCCGTCCCGAACGCCCGCAGACGACCGGGCCACCGGCGCCCACTCACTTCAGGGCGTCGTTGATCACGCCGGTCAGCGACGCCTGCACGGCCGGGCTGCTGAGAACCTTGAGCAGAATGCCGGCGAACGCGACGGCGGCGAGGGTGCCGACCGCGTATTCGGCGGTGTTCATGCCGTCGTCGCCTCGCAGGCCGGCCAGGCGGAGGAACAGTCTGTGCACGTGGATCTCCTTCTTGTGGTGGGTTCTCGCGGGACGTCGCCGCGGACGGCGACCAGCACCGGCAACTAGGCCGGCGAGCTTGCGGTGGGCTCTCACAGGACGTCGCTCAGGACGGCGGCGACCACCGGTACGAGGCCGGCGAGCACGAAGGCGGGCAGAAAGCACAGCCCGAGTGGCAGCACGATGAGAACTCCGGCGCGGTGGGCCGCCGCCTCGACCGCCACTGACCGGTCCCCGCGCAGGTCATCGGCGAGCCGGGTCAGCGCGCCGGCCAGCGCGCCGCCGCTGGCGCTGGACCGGACGGCTGCCGCGACGAGCCGGTCTGCGCCGGGCACACCGGCCAGGTGCGCCCATGCTTCCGGTGGTTCGGCGCCCAGGCGCAGTGACCGGCCTACTCGGTCGAGCCGCTCCCCGAGCGGGCCGCCGAGGGCGTCCGCGACGGCGGAGACCGCCCGGTCGACGGGGGCTCCGGCCCGCAGGACTGCGGCTAGGAGGTCGGCGCCAAGGGGCAGGTCCTCGACGGCTCGCTGGCGAGCTGCGCGCACGTCAGCGGGTTCGCGGCGCCGGAGGAACTGATCCACCCCGACACCGGTGGCGATCCCGAACGGCACTGCCCACCAGTGCCCGACCAGCCCGACCACCGCGAGTCCGGCAGCGACGTCGATCAGGAAGCGCGGGCTGCGGCCGGGCGAGTCGCCGGGCGACCTGCCCAGTCGGAGTAGTCGCCGCCGGACCGCCCACCGCTGGGCGAACGACAAGCCGAGAAGCCCCGCCAGCCCGATCATGCCGAGGACGATGATCACGGGATCACCTCGCGGACGGCCGTCAGCGCGAAGAGCGCTGCGGTGGCGCCCATCAGCTCAGCCCGTGGACAGGGCGGAGGGGATGATTCGAGCGCTCGTGCGGCGTGCAGGATCGCGGCGGCGCAGCAGGGTTTGAAGGGCACTTGAGTCGGTCCGCCTGGTCGGAGAAACGCGGCAGCGCCGCACATCGGCTCGGTTGTCATCGCGTCGGTCCGTTTGAAAGCCGGTCGGCCCAGAGGAGGCCGGCGCATTGCAGGAGGACCGCGCCTATCGCGCACGCCGCTCCCATTGGCGTCCCCAGCAGGACTTCCAGCGGGTCGACCCCGATCCCGTAGCCGAGCGCGATCCCCCCGACCGGCAACCCAGCCAGCAGCAACGCCGTGGCCTGGGCGCCGGCCGCCTGCGCAGCCGCCGTGGCCCGCGAACGGTCACCGGCCCGGGCGTCAGCCTCGATCCGCTCGACGAGATCAGCAGCGGGCGCACCGGTCCGCTCGGCCAGCCGCAACACCGCAGCGGTCAACTCGGCCAACCGATGATCGGAGTCGCGGGAGCTCGCCGGTGAGGCGGCGAGAGGCATTGCCCCTACCGCCAAGCCGGCACGCAGGTCGGCGGCCAGCGCGTTCAACCCGTCGAGGCTGCGGAACCGCGCAGCGACACCCCGGCGGCGGGCAGCGCGGCGGACAGCAGCCCGAGCCCCCAGCGCCCCGTAGACCGCGAGCACCAGCCCAGCCACCGGCCCGCCCACGGTCGTGCCCGCCACCGCACCCGCCGCGACCGCGATGCCGACCGCCCGTCGCGGTGATCCGTCGGCCAGCGCCTGCACCTGGGACCACAGTCGGCGAAAACTCACGGCGCTGACGCCCTGCCGTCGCCCGTTGAGCCGCCGCAGCACCGCCCCCGCCGGCCAGGCTGCAACAGCGGCGGCCCCGGCCAGCAGCCCGGCGGCGAGCACCCAAGCCACCCCGCTCACGGCTTTGCTCTTTGGAGGATCGGTGGGACCGCGACGCCCCGGTCGGTCAGGTGGCGGGCCAGAGTCTCGGCGCCCGGCCCCGCGCCGCGCCCCAGCTGCCAGGCCGGTACGACAGTCACGAGCCGCTGCTCCCCCGCCGCCAGCAGCACTCCGACGGACTCGAGGACCCGGCCCCGGTCGGTACGCCGTACCTGCAAAACCACCTGAAGCGCCGCCAACACCTGCGCATGCAGCGCCGCCCGTGGCAGACCGCCGAGCATGCCCAGCGCCTCCAGCCGGGCCGGTACGTCACCAGGCGCATTCGCGTGCAGCGTGCCCGCCCCACCGTCGTGCCCCGTGTTCAGCGCGCCCAGCAGGTCGACGATCTCCGCGCCCCGGCACTCGCCGACCACCAGCCGGTCCGGCCGCATCCGCAGCGCCTGCCGCACCAAGTCAGTGAGCCCCACCGCCCCGGCACCCTCGACATTGGCGGTACGCGCCTGCAAAGCCACCACGTGCGGATGCACCGGCCGCAACTCGGCGGCGTCCTCCACCAGCACGATCCGCTCGGTATGCGGTACGAGCCCCAGCAACGTCCCCAGCAGTGTCGTCTTCCCCGACCCCGTTCCCCCGGTGACCAGGTACGCCAGCCGAGCCGCCACCACCGCAGCAAGCAGCGGAGCCAGCGCCGGCGGAACAGTGCCGTGCTCGACCAGGTCGCCCAGGCTGAACGGCCGCTGCCGGAACGTCCGCAGCGACAGGTACGGCCCACTCGTCGCCACCGGCGGGAGCACAGCGTGCAGGCGGGTCCCGTCCGCGAGCCGCGCGTCGGCGTACGGCTGACCGTCGTCCAGCCGCCGCCCGCAGGCAGCCGCCAGCCGCTGGGCCAGCCTCCGCACATCGTCGGCGTCCCCCAGCGCAACGGCCGCACGCTGCAGCCCCGCACCCCGGTCCACCCACACCTGCACGCCGTTGACCAGCACGTCCGTGACCGTGGGGTCGGCCAGCAGCGGCGCCAGCGGCCCGGCGCCCACGAGTTGGTCGTGCACCCGGTCAGCCAGCCGCAGCACCGCGGTGTCTCCCAGCACGGCAGCACCCGGCTCGGCGCGCACCGCCGACACGACGGCCGCCGGTGTGGCCTCCACGCCGTCAGCGGCGAACTGTCGCCGTACCCGTTCTGCGACTTCGGGGTAGAACTTGCCGGCAGCGTGCCGGCCGACGGTGACGCTCACGCGGCCACCTCCGCGCGCTCTTCCTGGACCAGTTGCCGGATCAGCCGTTTGCACAGCTCCGCCAGCGGCCCACGACCGTCGACGGCCGGGGCGTCCCCCTTCTCCAGCGCCTGGCAGATCGCTGCTTCCGGGCGCAGCGATCCGGCCAGCGGCAGCCCGATCGACCTCGCCACCTCTCGCGCTTTCAGCTTTCCGGGCGCCGGGCCGCGGACCACGACCGCGAGGTTGTCGCAGTGCATCTTCACCATCGCCGCGATCCGGGATGCCGCCGCTGTCGCCCGCAGCTCGGCCGGCACGATCATGATCGTCTGGTCGGCCGCCGCCAGGGCCAGCGTCGCCGCGTCGTCGAGCCGGCGGGGCAGGTCCGCGATGATCACGTCGCGGCCGCGGCGGGCCGCGTCCAGGGTCGCCGCCATCGCTTCGGCCGGCACCGGCAGCACCTCGTCGCGGGCGAACGACAGCAGCACCAGGTCACCTCGGTGCGGCAGGGCCTTGAGCAGCGCCGGCGGGTTCACCCGGCCGCCCGTGGCGGCCAGGGCCGGCCAGCGCAGGCCGTCCATCCCCTCCCAGCCCAGGACCAGGTCGAGGCCGCCGCCCACCGGGTCGGCGTCGACCAGCAGCGTGCGGTGACCGCTGCTGGTGGCTGTCACCGCCAGAGCGCCCGCAAGGATGCTCGCTCCCGCGCCACCCCTGCCCCCGATCACGGCGAGCACCCGGCCCGGCAAGGCCGGTTCTATGCGTTCGGCGAAGCGGTCGACGAGCCACGGCTCGGCCGTGGGCAGCGCGGCCACGTGCTCGGCGCCGAGGTCCCCGGCGACTTCCCAGGCCGCCTCGATCGCCGGGGTGTGCCCGACGATGACCATGCGGGGGCGGCGTGGGAGCCGCGCCCGCAGGCAGGCCGCGGCCTGGTCGGCCCCGATCACCACCAGCGGGGCTGCCGCGAAGCGGGGACGGGCCGCCACCGGGTCGGGCGCCACGTCGACCTCAGTACCGCCGGCCGCGGCCAGGCGCAGCAGGTCGTCGAGGAGGTCCGGGTCGGCCGTCACGACGAGCGGCAGGCGCGGTCCGGTACGGACGGGAGTGCGGGCTGGCATCGTGGCTCCACGGGTACGGCGGGCTGTTGGGCGCTCACCGTCGCGCTGAGGCCCGGCGCCCTTCAACCGGCCCGGCCCCGGCCTGTGGACAACCCCGTGGGTGTGGACGACGCCGCCGACCGGGAAGTGATCTGTTATCGGGCGGCGATCGGGGGTTACTTCGGCGGTCGCCCAGCCGATACGTGAGGGGAATGAACGCCCGCGGGGTTGGGTAAGTTGGGCCGACCCGGACCGATGGAGTTGGCATGGAGCACCCGACCGAGAGCTTGCTCACCGATGACGGGGCGGCCTGCGTCGCCGTGCTGGGCGAGATCGACTTCACCAACGCCGACGAGGTCGCCCAGGCTCTGCGGGACGCCGTCGCCGAGTGGTCCCCGCCGGAGCTGCGGGTCGACCTGCGCGCGGCCACCTTCATCGACTCGACCGGCCTCGGCGCGCTCATCGAGGGTTACCGGGCCGCCACCGAGCACAACGCCCGGTTCGTCGTGACGAATCCCAGCCCGAGCTTCCGCCAGGTGCTCACCGTCACCGGCCTGTGCGACCTCTTCGGCATGACCGAGGCGGACGGACGTGCCGAGCAGGACAAGTCCGTCAGCGCAGCCGGGGCCTGAGCAGCGGTTCTGAGCTGGGCCCGCAGAAGGGAACGACCCCCGACGGGGGAGTCGGGGGCCGTCCTGGGATTCGGCTCCGGGGGGGTCGAGCCGAATCGGACCCGGTGACCGCGGGGGGCGCAATCACCGAGAATCTGTGTGCGGGAAGAGTGTGTGCGACTTCGCTGATTCCCACCTGTTGCACACAGACAACATGAATCACAGTCGCACCACAAGCATGCCTCAGGACTCCGCCACCGTCGAGTACCCACGGTGACCGACTACACTTTCGGCCCGTGGGCCCGAGTGCCGCCTTCTTCGACCTAGATAAGACCGTCATCGCCAAGTCCAGCGCGCTGGCCTTCGGACGGCCGTTCTACCGCGATGGGCTGATCAGCCGCCGCGACGTGGTCAAATCCGCCTACGCCCAGCTGATGTTCCGGCTGGGCGGCACGGACGAGCAGACCATGGCCCGCACCCGCGACTATCTCGCCGCGCTGTGCAAGGGCTGGAAGGTCGAGCAGGTCCAGCAGATCGTGGCGGAGACCCTGGAAGAGCTGATCAACCCGTACGTGTACGCGGAAGCGGCCATCCTGATCGGCGAGCACCAGGCTGCCGGCCGGGACGTGGTGCTGGTGTCGGCCTCGGGCGACGAGATGGTCCGGCCGATCGGGGCGCTGCTCGGGGTGACCGACGTGATCGCCACCCGGATGGGCATCGTCGACGGCCGGTTCAGCGGCGAGGTCGAGTTCTACGCGGCCGGCGCGCGCAAGGTCGACGGCGTCCGCGAGCTGGCCGAGGAGCGCGGGTACGACCTGGCGGAGTGTTACGCGTACTCGGACTCGAGCAGTGATCTGCCGCTGCTGGAGGCGGTCGGCCATCCCAGCACGGTGAACCCGGACCGCACGCTGCGCCGGGTCGCGCTGGAGCGGTCGTGGCCGGTGCTGGAGTTCCGGCACCCCGTACCGCTGGGTCGCAGGCTGCGGGAACGCCCGGCCGTGCCGGTCGCCGCGGCCGCGCTCGGCGTGGGGGTCGGGGTGGCGATCGGAATAGCCATCTACGGCCGCCACCGCCGCACCCGCGCCGCCCTCGCCTGAGCCCCCTCCGATGGGTCTGACTAATCCCTCCGGGTGGCTTTAAGCTGCCGAAACTCTGGCGATCAAGGGCGGCCGGGCGTAGAAAGAAGGAGCGGATCCCTTAACGGGCACCGTGTACGGCCACCGGGAACCCACGCGCGATCAGCCACGGCAGGCACGTTGCGGCGGCACCTCATCAGGACTGCCGACAACGACCCAGGTGCACGCTTGATAGCCCGGTAGGACGTGCGAAGCGACGGCGCCTCACCTGTGAGGCGCCGTCCTCATGTCCGGCTCAGGCCGGGGCGACCGCGGCCAGGTGCCGCTCCCGCAGCTCGCGGTAGACCGCGCGGAAGACGTGCGGCCGGGAGTGGAAGTCCATCCCCTGGGCCCACAGTTCGGTGTTCACCATCGTCCCGTCGCGGCGCTCGATCAGCACGGTCATGCCGGCCTCGATCTCCCAGCGGCCGAGCTTGTGGGTGTGCCGGTGCAGCCGGACGTGGGCAATCTCCTCCCACCGCATCGTGCGGGAGCGCAGCAGGCCGCGGACGCGCAGGCCGGCCGGGCCGACGTAGACGCCCATCTCGCGGATCCGCCAGCCGCCGACCACCCAGACCGTCGTGATCACCGTGGCCACGATGCGGACCCCGGCGCCGGCCAGCCCGAACTGCTCGACTGTGCTCCAGCCGAGCAGGGCCAGCGCGATGGCTTCCCAGCCGATCACCAGCCAGCGGCCCGAGCCCGGGGTGTACGGACGTTTCCACTCGTCTCCCACCCGGCCGAGTATGCCAACCGGGCCCGGGAGAAAGAGGGTGTTCCGGACATCGACGCAGATGGCAGCCAACCGGGCGACGAGCTACGTACCCGAAGGGCTCAGCACGGTGTCACCGATCTGCGCGATCTCGTCGGCTCCCGCGGACACCGCTGCCGCGTAGTGCCGCAGCCAGGACCGCACGCCGTCGGGGGTGCCGGTGGCGTAGGCCCCCGCCGCGCCCACGTACTCCGGCTCGCGCGCCAGGTGCCCGGCCTCCACGCCGACCAGGCCGCGGGGGTCGAAGCCGCGGCCGATGAGGGTGAGCCGGGCCGCCGCGCGGGCGACGATGCCGGCCGGACCCGCGAACGGCTTGAGGGTCAGCAGCTCGGCGTGCACGACGGCCGCGAGCAGCAGTGGCGGGGTGCGGTCGTTGCCGGCCACGAGCCCGGCCAGCGCGTCGATGCGCTCGGCGCCCGATTCGAGCCGGCCCAGCACGGACTCCGGGACGACACCGCGGGCCGCCAGCACGTGCAGCCGGGCGAGCACCTGGCGCGGGGCGCGGGGCCACAGGTCGACGAGTCCGCCCAGCGCTTCGGCGACCCGCAGGGCACCTTGGACCACCGGGTCGGTGACCGTGCCGGCGCGTACCTCCTCGAGGTCGTACCGGTGCTCCTCCAGGGCCGCACTCGCCACCGCGGCCCGCAGGCTCACCTCGGCGGCCACCTGGCCGCCGTTGCGGCGCAACGCGCGATGCCGCATCGCGGTGTCGACGCGCTCGCGCGCGGCGGTGAACGCGGGCTCGACGTCGGCCAGCGCGAGCAGCGGGGCCAGTGGATCAGCAGTCACGGGCCAACCGTAGCCGGAAAAAGCCCGGAAACCTGGGGTGCGCGAAGTGGCTCGTAAGTGGCAAGATTCGCGCAGTACCGATCATCTCGTGCCCGATCGGCGCGCGCGGATTGCCATTCGGCGCGGCCACAGGGCACTACAGCTTGCAACTCTCGCCGGGCCACCCCGGCAGAACTAGTGTTCACACGAAGCGACCGGTCATGGCAGAGGAGCCGCCCTCATGAGCGAGACACTGGAGAACCTGTACTCGGAGACGCGGACGTTCCCGCCGCCGGCCGAGCTTGCCGCCGCCGCCAACGTCAAGGCCGCGGCGTACCAGGAGGCCGACGACAACCGGGAAGCGTTCTGGGAGCAGCAGGCCCGGCGGCTGCACTGGGCCAAGCCCTGGGACCAGGTGCTGGACTGGTCGAACGCGCCGTTCGCCAAGTGGTTCGTCGGCGGTGAGCTCAACATCGCCTACAACTGCGTGGACCGCCACGTCGAGGCCGGCCACGGCGACAAGGTGGCCATCCACTGGGAGGGCGAGCCCGGCGACACCCGCACCATCACCTACGCGGACCTGCTCCGCAGCGTCAGCCAGGCGGCGAACACGCTGACCGAGCTGGGCGTGACGGCCGGTGACCGGGTGGCGATCTACCTGCCGATGATCCCGGAGGCCGCGGTCGCGATGCTGGCCTGCGCCCGGATCGGCGCGCTGCACAGCGTGGTCTTCGGCGGCTTCTCCGTCGACGCGCTCGCCACCCGCATCCAGGACGCCGACTGCAAGCTGGTCATCACGGCCGACGGCGGCTACCGGCGGGGCAAGCCCTCGGCGCTCAAGCCGACCGTGGACGAGGCCGTCGCGCAGTGCCCGAGCATCGAGCACGTGCTGGTCGTACGCCGCACCGGCGAGGACGTCACGTGGGGTGACAAGGACCTGTGGTGGCACGAGACCGTCGAGCAGGCCAGTGCCCAGCACGAGGCGCAGCCGTTCGACGCCGAGCACCCGCTCTTCATCCTCTACACCTCGGGTACGACCGGGAAGCCCAAGGGCATCCTGCACACCACCGGCGGTTACCTGACCCAGGTGTCGTACACGCACCACGCGGTCTTCGACGTCAAGCCGGAGACCGACGTCTACTGGTGCACGGCCGACATCGGCTGGGTGACCGGCCACTCGTACATCGTCTACGGTCCACTGTCGAACGGCGCCACCCAGGTCATGTACGAGGGCACCCCGGACACCCCGCACCGCGGCCGGTTCTGGGAGATCGTCGACAAGTACAAGGTGAGCCTGCTCTACACCGCACCCACCCTCATCCGCACCATGATGAAGTGGGGCGACGACATCCCGGCCAAGTACGACCTGTCGTCGCTGCGCATCCTGGGCAGCGTCGGTGAGCCGATCAACCCCGAGGCCTGGATGTGGTACCGCGAGCACGTCGGCCACGACAACGCCCCCATTGTGGACACGTGGTGGCAGACCGAGACCGGCGCGATGATGATCTCGCCGCTGCCCGGCGTGACCGCCTCGAAGCCCGGCTCGGCGATGACCCCGCTGCCGGGCATCTCCGCCGACGTGGTCAACGACGAGGCCGAGTCGGTGCCCAACGGCGGTGGCGGCTTCCTGGTGCTGCGTGAGCCGTGGCCGTCGATGCTGCGCGGCATCTGGGGTGACGAGCAGCGTTTCAAGGACACGTACTGGTCGCGCTTCGGCAAGGGCGCGGGCGTCGGCGACGAGTGGATCTACTTCGCCGGCGACGGGGCCAAGAAGGACGACGACGGCGCGCTCTGGCTGCTCGGCCGGGTCGACGACGTCATGCTGATCTCCGGGCACAACATCTCGACCACCGAGGTGGAGTCGGCCCTGGTGTCGCACCCGTCGGTGGCCGAGGCCGCGGTGGTCGGCGCAACCGACCCGACCACCGGCCAGGCTATTGTGGCTTTCACCATTCCACGCGGCAATGTGGACACTTCGGGCGATGCCGGCGAGAAGCTCATCCAGGATCTGCGCAACCACGTCGCCAAGAAGCTCGGCCCGATCGCCAAGCCGCGCCAGATCATGCTGGTGGCCGAGTTGCCCAAGACGCGGTCCGGCAAAATCATGCGGCGCCTGCTCAAGGACGTCGCGGAGAACCGTTCGCTGGGTGACGTCACGACGTTGCAGGACTCCGCGGTGATGGATCTGATCTCCTCCGGCATGCAGGCCGGTAAGTCCGAAGACTGAGACAGTTATCGATAAACGGCGGCAGCCCTGCGATCGTGCAGGTCTGCCGCCGTTTCATGGGCACAGTCCACTTTCGGGTATATGCCGGTACTTGCATGATGGAAAAACCATAATGCGTAACCATCGCTCATCAATATCTCCGGGCTCTTCCAAGACATAGGTGTGTTTGCATACGTTCACGTGAGCCTCGAATCCGAGGCCGGTTTACCGCCGTCCGCTGCAACCCCAGCGCTCGGTCACGTCAACGGAGGTACACGTAGTGCGCAAGGTGGTCGTGGGACTACTCGGCGCCGCGATGGTCACCAGCGTCGGGGTCATGCTCCCCGCCGGTGCCAACGCCGCCCCGCCAGTGGATCCAGCGCCGGTCGCTAAGGCCGATGCCAACTCAGCACCTGTCGACGATCTGCCCAACCCCCTCGAGGACAAGCGCCGCGCGCTGCGCGAGCAGGCGGTCGCCGACGTGGTCAGCGGCAAGGCCAAGGCCGTGACCAAGAACGGCAGCTCGGTCGTCAAGGTCGGTCGGACGCAGGGCTCCGGCACCAGCAACCGGGCCGTCGCCAAGACGGGTCAGGACCAGTACGTCGAGATCAGCCGCGAGCGGACCGACCGGATCTTCGTGATCCTGACCGAGTTCGGCAACGAGCGCAGCCCCAGCTACCCGGACAAGGACATGGCGCCCACCGTGCCCGGCCCGGCGCGCTTCGACGGACCGCTGCACAACGAGATTCCCCAGCCGAACCGCGCCGTGGACAACTCGACGGTGTGGCAGGCGGACTACTCGGCCGACTTCTACCGCAACCTGTACTTCGGTGAGGGCGCGGGCACGGAGTCGGTCAAGACCTACTTCGAGAGCCAGTCCTCCGGCCGGTACAGCGTCGACGGCGAGGTCACCGACTGGGTGAAGGTCCCGTTCAACGAGGCCCGCTACGGCCGCTCGAACGACAACCCGACCGACGCCAACGGCGACGACCCGGCTGTCTGCGCGAGCAATGTCTGCAACAACACCTGGGCCCTGGTCCGCGACGCCGCCAACAAGTGGGTCGCCGACCAGCAGGCCGCCGGCCGCAGCGACGCCGCGATCGCCGCCGACATGAAGTCGTTCGACCAGTACGACCGCTACGACTTCGACGGTGACGGCAACTTCAACGAGTCGGACGGCTACATCGACCACTTCCAGATCGTCCACTCCGGCGGCGACCAGGCCGACGGTGACCCGAACCAGGGTGAGGACGCCATCTGGAGCCACCGCTGGTATGCGTTCGGCACCGACCAGGGCCGCACCGGCCCGGCCGGCAACCTGCTCGGCGGCACCCAGATCGGCACCACGGGCATCTGGATCGGCGACTACACGATCCAGCCGGAGAACGGCGGTCTGTCCGTCTTCGCGCACGAGTACACCCACGACCTGGGCCTGCCGGACGACTACGACACCTCCGGCCTCGGCGACAACAACAACGAGCACTGGACCCTGATGGCCCAGAGCCGGCTCAGCGCCAAGGAGGACGAGGGCATCGGTACCCGCCCGGGCGACCTCGGTGCCTGGAACAAGCTGCAGCTCGGCTGGCTCGACTACGAGACGATCGTGGCCGGCCAGTCCAAGACCCTGAACATGGGTCCTGAGGAGTACAACTCCGAGAAGGCCCAGGCCGCCGTGGTGGTGCTCCCGGACAAGGAGGTCTCCACCGATCTCGGTGCGCCGTTCGCGGGTGATGGTCAGTTCTTCTCCGGCAACGCCGACGACCTGAACACCTCGATGAGCAAGACCATCGACCTCACCGGCAAGACCACGGCGGGGGTCACGCTCAAGGGCCGTTACGACATCGAGGTGGACTACGACTACCTCTACTTCGAGGCCTCGACGGACAACGGCACCACCTGGACCCGGCTCAACGGCACGGTCAACGGCGCCGCCTTCCCGACGGACGCCAGCGGGACCCCGTCGCTGACCGGCAGCACCGCCGGCGCGTGGGTCGACATCGCGGTGCCGCTGAACGCGTACGCGGGCAAGAAGGTCGACTTCCGCCTGCACTACCTGACGGACGGCGGTGTCTCCGAGGGCGGCTTCTTCGGTGACGACGTCACCATCACCGCGGACGGCGCGACCGTGCTGGCCGACGGCGCCGAGGGTGCCACCACCTGGACCCTGAACGGCTTCTCGATCGTCGGCGCCGCCTCGGTCGAGGAGTTCGACAACTTCTACATCGCCGGCCACCGCAGCTACGTGTCGTACGACAAGTACCTGAAGACCGGCCCGTACTTCTTCGGCTACCTCCCGGCCCTGCCGGACAAGGTCGACCACTACTCGTACCAGGAGGGTCTGCTCATCTCCTACTGGGACACCTCGCAGGTCGACAACAACACCAACGTCCACCCGGGCACCGGCCGCAACCTGTACGTCGACAGCCGCCCGGCGCCGTTCTACAACCTCGAGGGGCTGCCCTGGCGGGCCCGCATCCAGGTGTACGACGCGCCGTTCAGCCTGAAGAAGGCGGACTCGTTCACGCTGCACATCAACGGCAAGCCCAGCTACATCCGGGGCCAGGCCGCGCAGCCGCTGTTCGACGACACCAAGAAGTACTTCTACGACGAGCTGCCGAACCACGGCGTCAAGCTCCCCGCCGTCGGCGTCAAGATCAAGGTCGTCGACGTCAACGGTACGTCCATGAAGGTCAAGTTCAGCTGATCGTCAGCAGCACGAGCGGCGCCCGGGGAGTCCACTCCCCGGGCGCCGTCCCGTTCCGGGGAACCGCGAAGATTGCCGGCACGTCCAAGGAGCCGTGACCAGAACCGGGTTCTTCGTGCTCGCCGCCGCCATGACCGTGCTGTCCGGGTGCGCCGCCGGCCACGAGCCCACCGCCGCTCCCCCGCGGGCCGAGCGGACCGTGTCCCCCCTGCCGACCCTGACCCGGCCCACCGCCCCGCCGAGCGAGCCGACCGACAACATCAAGGCCACCGAGCTCATCGTCGGCACGGTCAACCGCGGCGGCTCCGGACCGTGCTACGGCCTCGTCACCGACGACGGCGTCCAATATGCCCTCTATGAAGCCAAGGGCCGGGCATTGACCATCGGCATTCGGATAAAGGCCGACGTCAGCGCGTCGATGCTGGATATCGCCTGCGGGGCCGGCACTCTGGTCGAGGTCAAGACCTTGACGCCGGTCGGCTGAGCGCGCCCGCATAAAGATTCCCTTTCTTTTGGCTCCAGCACTTCCATACATCTGACTGTTTGCATACGTTCACCTGAGCCCCGAATCACGGGGCCGTTTTCCGCCGATCAGCTGCACCCAGCGATCGGTCACGTCAACGGAGGTAGTACGTGCGCAAAGTAGTCGTGGGACTACTCGGTGCCGCAATGGTCAGCAGCGCCGGGATCATGCTCCCGGCCGCGGCGATGGCGGCCCCTCCGGTGGACCCGGCCCCGGCGACGGCCAGCAAGAAGGCTCCCGTGGACGAGCTGCCCAACCCGTTCGAGGACAAGCGCCGCGAGCTGCGCCAGGAGGCCATCAACGGCATCCTCAAGGGCACGGTCAAGACGCAGCAGCGTGGCGGCAGCACCGTGGCCAAGGTCGGCAAGACGCGCGGTGGCGGCGAGACCAACCGCCGCGTCGCCAGCGCCGGCCAGGACCAGTACGTCGAGCTCAACAACGAGCGGACCGACAAGATTTTCGTGATCCTGGCGGAGTTCGGCAACGACCGGCACCCGAACTATCCGGACGTCGACAGCGACCCGCTCACCCCGGGCCCGACCACGTTCGAGGGTCCGCTGCACAACAAGATCCCCTCGCCCGATCGCACCAAGGACAACACCACGGTGTGGCAGCCCGACTACAACCGGGCCCACTACCAGGAGCTGTACTTCGGTAAGGGCAAGGGCGTCGAGTCGCTGAAGACCTACTACGAGACCCAGTCGTCCGGCCGCTACAGCGTCGACGGCCAGGTCTCCGACTGGGTCAAGGTCAACTACAACGAGGCCCGCTACGGTCGCGACTGCGACGTCAACGGCGTCTGCACCGACACCAACATGTGGGCGCTCGTCACCGACGCCGCCAACAAGTGGGTCGCCGACCAGAAGGCCGCCGGCCGCACGGATGCGCAGATCGCCGCCGACATGAAGGCCTACGACCAGTGGGACCGGTACGACTTCGACGGTGACGGCGACTTCAACGAGTCGGACGGCTACATCGACCACTTCCAGATCGTCCACGCCGGCGGCGACCAGTCCGACGGTGACCCGCAGCAGGGTGAGGACGCCATCTGGGCGCACCGCTGGTACGCGTACAACACCTCGGCCGGGATCACCGGCCCCGCCACCAACAAGGCGGGTGGCACGCAGATCGGCAACACCGGCGTCTGGATCGGTGACTACACCGTCCAGCCCGAGAACGGCGGCCTGAGCGTCTTCGCTCACGAGTACGGCCACGACCTCGGCCTGCCGGACGACTACGACACCTCCGGTGGCACGAACAACAACAGCGAGTTCTGGACCCTCATGGCTCAGAGCCGTCTCTCCGGCGCCGGCGAGCCCCTCGGCACGCGCCCGGGTGACCTCGGTGCCTGGCAGAAGCTGCAGCTCGGCTGGCTGGACTACGAGACCCTGGTCGCGGGTCAGAAGCGGACCCTCGAGCTCGGCCCGCAGGAGTACAACAGCACCAAGGCGCAGGCCGCCGTCGTGGTCCTGCCCGACAAGGAGGTCACCACCGACCTCGGTGCGCCGTTCGCCGGCGAGAAGCAGTACTTCTCCGGCAACGACGACAACCTCAACACCACGCTGACCAAGTCGGTCGACCTCACCGGGGCCACCTCGGCGTCGTTCGACCTCAAGGGCCGCTACAACATCGAAGAGGGTTACGACTACCTCTACTTCGAGGCCTCCACCGACGGCAAGGCGTGGACCGCGCTCAACGGCACGGTCGACGGTGCCCCGCTGGGCGTCGACGGCGCTGTGCCGCCGCGTCCGGCTCTGGGTGGCGACAGCGGTGGCGAGTGGAAGAACATCAGCATCCCGCTGACCGCGTACGCCGGTAAGACGGTGCAGGTCCGCCTGCACTACATCACCGACGGTGGTCTGTCCGCGGGCGGCTTCTTCGGCGACGACCTCACCATCACGGTGAACGGTGCCGCGGTCTCCACCGACGGTGCCGAGGGCACCCCGGCCTGGACCGCTGCCGGCTTCAGCGTCGAGGGTGACTCGATCACCGCCGAGTACGACAACTTCTACATCGCCGGCAACCGCACGTACACGTCGTACGACAAGTACCTGAAGACCGGCCCGTACAACTTCGGCTGGCCGACCAGCAAGCCGGACTGGGCCGAGCACTTCGCGTACCAGCAGGGTCTGCTGATCTCGTACAACGACACGTCGTTCGCCGACAACAACGTCAACCAGCACCCCGGTCAGGGCCGCAACCTGATCGTGGACAGCCACCCGGCGCCGTTCTACAACCTCGAGGGCCAGCCCTGGCGGGCGCGCATCCAGCTCTACGATGCGCCGTTCGGCACGACCAAGGCCGACTCGTTCACGCTGCACGTCAACGACAAGGCGAGCTACGTGCGGGGCCAGGCGGCCCAGCCGACCTTCGACGACACCAAGAAGTACTTCTACGACGAGATCCCGTGGGCCGGCGTCAAGCTGCCGGCCGTGGGCGTCAAGATCAAGGTCGTCGAGCAGAGCGGCACCTCGCTCAAGGTCAAGTTCTCCTGATCCACCGCAGCACAGCGACGCCCGGGGCCGAGACCCCGGGCGTCGCCCTTTTCTCACCCCCACGGGAACCCGCAGGACCGGGCCCGGGTCTCACTCACGGAGGTGGGTCATGATCTCGTTTTCCCGTACGGCCACAGCAACGTTCCTGGTCCTCACGAGCCTGACGGCCTGTTCAGCCGGGTCTCCCGTGGCACCGGGCACCTCCGTGCCGGTCACCCCCAGCGCCTCGGCATCGACGGTCACGCCGCCCAGCGAGCCCGCCGTCTCGCCCAGCGGCCCGTACAACTCGGTGCCCAACGGCCCGGCGCCCTCCAAGCCGGCCGGCATCCCCAAGACGCCGACGGACATCGTCCGCTCACCCGGCTGGATCGAGGGCACCATCACCCGCGGCGGCACCGGCCCCTGCTACGGTCTGGTCACCTTCGACGGCGTCGCCTACGCGATGTACTCGGACAAGGGCGCCAAGCTGGCCCAGGGCGACCACATCAAGGCCGAGCTCACCCCGGCCAAACTGCGCATCGACTGTGGCGCGGGCATCCCGGTGAGCATGGGTGCCATCCAGCACTTTCCCTAGGCCCGTACGCTGGTTCGCATGAGTGCCCAGGTGGACGAGGCGTGCGTACTGACGGAGGGTCCCTGGACCCACCGTTTCGTCGGCGCCAACGGCAGCCGCTTCCACGTGGTCGAGGCGGGCACCGGACCGCTCGTCCTGCTGCTGCACGGCTTCCCCGAGTTCTGGTGGGCGTGGCACGACGTGCTGACCCGGCTCGCCGACGCGGGCTTCCGGGCGGTCGCGATCGACCTGCGCGGCTACGGCGCCAGCGACAAGCCCCCGCGCGGCTACGACGGCTACACGATGGCCGCCGACGTGACCGGCCTGATCCGGGCCCTCGGCGAACGCTCCGCGATGATCGTCGGGGCGGGCGCCGGCGGCATGATCGGCTGGGCCGCGGCGGCCTTCCACCCCAAGATGGTCAGCCGGCTCGTGGTGCTCGGCGCGGCCCACCCGTTGCGGCTGCGCGCGGCGCTGTTCGCCGACCCCCGCGGCCAGGCGGCGGCGAGCGCGTCGATCCTGCGCTTCCAGGTCCCCCGCTACGAGCACGTGCTGACGAAGAACGACGCGGCGCTGGTCGGCGAGCTGATCGAGCACTGGAGCGGTCCGAGGTGGACGCAGACGGCCGCGTTCGAGGAATACGTCGCGCGGTGCCGGGAGGCCATGCAGATCCCGCAGGCGGCGTTCTGTGCGCTGGAGGCGTACAGGTGGGTGTTCCGTTCGGCGCTGCGGTTGCAGGGCTACCGGTTCGTCAAGCTGATGCAGCAGCCGCTGGTCACCCCGACGCTGCAGATGCACGGCGAGCTGGACACGGCGGTGCTGCCCCGCACGGCGCAGGGCTCGGGCCGCTACGTGATCGCGCCGTACGAGTGGCGCCTGATCCCGGACGCCGGCCACTTCCTGCACCAGGAAGCGCCGGATCTCGTCACCGGCGAGATCCTGCGCTGGCTGAAGGCGTGACGCTGGTCAGACGCGGTGCTCGTAGAGCTGGGTGACCTCGTTCGCCGGCGCCCAGCCCTGGTAGACACCGAAGTCGAACTCCTCCAGCCCCAGCTCACGGGCGACCGGTGCCCGGCCACCGGTGTATTCCAGGCGCAGCCAGTTGTCGGCCTCGGCGAGCACGATGAACGGCTCCCCCCGCCACGAACACGTCGTGCGGATGTAGACGAGCTCACCGAACTCGCCCGGCTTGAGCACCCGTACGTAGCGACCGGGCCGCACCTCGGTGAAACCGTCGGCGGGCTCGGGCGCATAGACCCGCACGTTCTCCCCGTCGGGCGCGGCGTCGTACTCCCGGCCGTGCCAGTTGACCACGTAGCCGTCGCGCATCACCGCTCACCGACCCGGCGCCACACCGGCGCGTCACAGTCGAAGACGGCGATCAGCTGCTCGGCGCCGTCGGCGATCCGCCACAACTGCGCACCGTGCGGCAACCGCACACTGTCCACCTTGAACTCGGCGATGACGTCCTTGCCCTCACCGGGGGCGAAACCGTTGCCCCGGAACGGTGGCCGCTCGATGACCCAGCCGTCCATGGCCCGCAATGCCTGTTCGCTCTGGCCGCCGTACGGGATGCGGTAGAGGCTGGGCCGGTGCGCCGGCCAGCGGAGCACAAAGGCCTCCTTGGCATCCGCCTGATAGGGCGAACCGTCGTAGACCAGCCCGAGCGCCGAGAAGAGCTCGCCCGGCGCCCGCAGATGCTCAACCTCACCGGCACGGTGCACGAACCCGGCGACCCGGTCGTACCCTCGCTCGAGGTAGTAGTCGATCTGTTCGGCCGGCACAGCCTTCTGCATGACGGTGAGCTGCGCGGTCGGCTCAGCCGGCCGCTGCGGCAACTCGGCGGGCGCGTCGACCGGGTCACCGCCGAGCCCGGCCTCCACGGCCCAGCTGGCCAGCGCGATGACCTGCGGGCCGGGATACCTGGCGCCGATCGGCGAGGTCGGATTGACCGCGAACGACCAGGCCGGGTCGGGCCAGTTACGGATCAGATCGACGAACCGGACCCCGACCGTGCGGGTGGGCTCGGCGAAATGCTCGGCGAGCCGGTCCCGGCTGGTGAAGACGACCAGGAACCGGTCACCGTCGATCTCCTCGGTCCGGAACACAAAACCGGACTCACCGGGAGCGCTGCCGGGCCGCGAGTTGGGCGCGACCGGCACGAGCACAGTGGCGAGCAACAGGGTGGAGAGGAAGGAATCGGTGCTGACCTCATCGACGGCGCGGTAGAGGTCACGTTCGACCTCGTTCGCCGGGACGAAGTCTTCCTCGAAGTCTTCGCTGGTGTCGCCGGTCATGCCTGAGCCGGTCATGCCCGAGGTTGCGGCGGCCAGGCCTGATGCGGCCGGGCCTGATGCGGCCGGGCCTGATGCGGCCGGGCCGGTCCTGCCTGGGCCCGTCGTGCCTGGGCCCGTCGAGGCTGGGCCGGTCGCGCCTCGGCCGGTCGCGCCTCGGCCGGTTACGGCTGAGTCGGTCGTGGCTGGGCCGGTCGGGGCCGGCGACTGCGGGTCGGTGCTCGGCTGAGGGCTGGAGGTGTTGCGGCTGTCAGACGAGGTTTGTGGCTGTCCGGTCTCCGCTTGTCCGGTCTGTGCCTCGTCCGGCGTGGGGGCATTTCCGGGTCGATCGGCGGGTGCGGGCGTGGTCGACCGCTGGTCGGTCGATCCCGGTGTACCCGACCGCTGATCCGTTGATCCTGGCGAAGCCGCCCACTGGTCTGTAGAGCCCGGCGTGGCCGACCGCTGATCCGCAGACCCCGGCGTGGCCGACCGCTGATCCGCAGACCCCGGCGTGGCCGACCGCTCGTCCGTAGATCCGGGCCTGGCGGACCGCTGATCGGTCGATCCCGGCCCGGCCGGCCGCTGATCGGTCGATCCCGGCGTTACCGGCCGCTGGTCGGTTGATGCCGGCGGGATGGTGGGGCGTGCCGCTGCGGCCGGAACGGTCGTGGACCGGCCGGCGCCGCCCGCGCCGGGGATGACCGGCGGAGCCAGCCCGGGCTGCGACTGGCCGGCCTGCGACTGGCCAGAACCGCCCGGCTGATTCCCGGTGGCCGGCCCGGTCGAGGGCGTCTGGGTAGTCTGCGCCGGGTTGCGGTTCCCCGCGAGCGCCTGGGCGGCCGCGGCCATGGACGGAGGCCGTTCCTCGGGCGGCGTGACCTGGCGACGCGGCAGACCACCCGGGCCCTTGCTCTGGTCGTCGGCACCTAGCTCAGCCCGCTCCGGGGTGGCCGGCGTGGAGCCGGCCTCCTTGGCGGCAGCCTGACCGGCGAGCTTGGCGGAGATCGCCCCGTCCCGCGCGGCGAGCTTGGCCGAGATCGCTCCGGCGCCACCCTCGACCGGCTGACCCGGCGTCTCGTCGTCGGTGTCCGGCGGCGGCGGGATGTGAGCGGGCAGGGGCGGCGTCTGAGCCATCGGGGTACGCGTGGGCAGCCGCGAGTCCGGCCGCGGCGAAGCAGCCGAGGGTGTGCTGCCGGAACCTGGGGAGCCACCCCGGCTGCCCAGGGCATCGAGCGCGCTGGGAGCGGAGGCAGACCGCGCAGGCACCCCCGAGCTGCCGGCACGTGCCGGGTCACTCGGGGGCAGGGTCGGCGGCCGGTAGGCAGCAGGCACGTCACCTGCGGACCGCCCCGGCGCCACCGGCTGGGGTGCAGGCCCGCCGGACTCCCCCGCGAACGAACGGGGCCCCTGCGCGCCACCAGGTGGCTGCGCGCCCGAGCCGGACTGATTGCCGTAGTCCGCGGGCTGGTCGGCGTAGCCACCCGGCTGGGCCGGACGAGCACCACCAGACGTGCCGAAGCCGTTGAACTGCCCGCCGGGAATGCCACCGTCCTGCCCGGCCGGAGTGCCCGGCACGCGGGAGGGAAGCCCACTCGGCAGCACGGCACCCGGCGTCCGCAGCGGCAGCCCACCCGGACCGACCTGTCCGCCGGAACCGGCGTCGGCCGGCTGCCCAGCGGCGGAGTCGGAGTACCGGCTCCCAGGCGTGGTCCCACCGGCATACCCGGAACCGGTCGAAGCCGCCGACCCCCCGGACGCCGCCGGCCCGGCCACAGCCCCACCTGAGGCCGCGGCACCGGACCCCGAACCGCCATAAGCAGGACCACCCGAGGCGGCACTGCCATAAGCCGAACCACCAGGACCCGAACTACCGGACGCCGGAGCGCCATAGGCCGAACCACCGGAACCGCGATCAACCGACCCAGACCCGCCGGCACCAGACCCGCCGGCACCCGATCCGCCCGGACCCGATCCGCCCGGACCCGATCCGCCCGGACCCGATCCGCCCGGACCCGATCCGCCCGGACCCGATCCGCCGTAAGCCGGACCGCCCGAGCCCAGACCGCCCGAGCCCGGACCGCCGTAAGCCGGACCGCCCGAGCCCGGACCGCCATAAGCCGGACCGCCCGAGCCCGGACCGCCATAAGCCGAGCCACCCGAGTCGGGACCGCCGTAGGCCGAGCCACCCGAGTCGGGAGCGCCGTAAGCCGAGCCACCCGAGTCGGGAGCGCCGTAGGAGGCGGCGCCGGAGCCGGGGGCGTCAGAGCCCGGAGCACTGTAAGAAGGGGCGGACGCAGCCGCCGGGCTGCCCTGGATCGGCCCGCCGGACGCCGGAGCCGCATAGGCCGAGGCGTCGTAGCCCTGAGCCGCCGCCGTCGCCGCCAGGGTCGCGGCTGCGTGCAGGTCCTGGATGCGGTTCGGGGCGTTGCTGCCCGCCGGGCCCGGGCCGCGGGTCGGCAGGCGCAGGTCACCCCGGGAGAGCTGGGCCACGAACCAGGCCGGCAGGTATCCCTCGATGGGCAGGCCGGGGTTGACCGCCAGCCACCATTCGAGGTTGGGCCAGGTGTCGGCCAGTTCCGCGTACGCGACGCGGCGGGCCGAGCCGGTGTAATCAGCCAGGCAGGCCTGCAGCGCAGACGGCGAGGTGAAGGCGAGGACGTGCGTACGGCCGCCGGTGCTCCACGTGCCCCAGCCGAGCGGGGCGAGGCCGGCGAGGGCGTCGGCCGAGACCGGAAGGAGCAGGTCGACACCGGCGAGAATGCGGAAGTAGGACTCCTGGTCGTCGGTGCGCAGTGCGTTGCGCATCGCGATCTCGGCGTCCGTAGCCGGTTCCCACTCGGTCACGTCCACCTCTCCCTTCGCGGCGAACGGGCCATCTCAACGCGTACAACCTACAAGGTCAGGCCACGATCACAATGGGCGGCTGTACGCATACAGCTGAGAAGGTGTCCAGCGGCGTCATCGGTGCCCGTCAGAGCATGATTGTGTCGCGCAGCGATACTGCCCGATGACCCGGGGTAGCCGACCCGGCCGGTGACACGGAAACGGCCGGAACGAGCTGTCCCGGCCGTGCCGCGAGATGGGTGCCTCGGGGACTCAGAGGAAGCGCTTCTCCGCGCTGCTCTCGGTCGCCGCGTAGTCCTGCGCGGACTGCTCGACGGCCATCTGGATGTCGCGGAGGATGTTCTTGAGGTCGGTGGCGGCATTTGTCCACTTCAGCTGACGCTGGTGGTACGCCGTCTGGGCCTTGCCCTCCCACGTGTCCACCAGCGGACGCGCGACGGAGTCGAGGTGGCTGAGCTTGGTGTCGAGCTCGTTGACAGCCTTGTTGATGTCGACGCCGGCCTGAGCCAGGGAACTGAAGTTGACGCGAAGCAGACCGTCACTCATGTCGTGCTCCTTTCCAGGTCGGAGTTAGAGGGGAAGGCTGACGCCGCCGCCACCGGACTTGGTCACCAGGCTGGCGGCCGAGGAGTCGGAGGTGTCGTAGCCGGTACCGGAGGTCTTGATCGACTCGGCGGTGTCCGCGAGCGCCTTGTTGAGCTGCGCGAGGTCCTGCTGGTACTGGTTCTTCACGGACTCGAACGCCCGGCCACCGCTGCCGACCCACGCGGACTGCAGCACGGAAAGCTCGTTCATGAGCTTCTTCAGCATCCTGGTCAGCTCGTGGTTGACCTGGTCGAACTCACCGGCAACCTTCGCCATGTCCCCGGAATTTGCCTGCGTCGTCTCGGACACCCCGGACGTCACCCCGCTTTCTTGATCGTCTGTCTCGCACCGGGTCCGGCATGGAGGAGCCCCGTTGGACGAGCCCTGCTGGACGAGCCCGGGTGCGCTGACGTGGCCCTCAGATTAACCGCTCCCGCACAGTGGTGGGGGGCGTCCCTGAGCTGCCGTTCATTCATTGCCGTCGCTGAGGGTAACGGGCCGGACGCAGCCGCGGTAGCCCCGTCGGACAACCTGTGGATATCGACGCCGCCCCCTGCGTACGCGGCGCGCGCCATACGATGAGGCCGCTCAGGCAGCGATTCAGGGAGAGGCGGGCGCGACGGTGACGGCAGACCTGGTGGGTGGCCGGGACTTCCCCGAGCTGAGCGGCGCGGGCGAGCGGCTGCCGAAGGTACGCACCCAACGTGTCCGACATGGACGATTGTTCGGTATTCGCACCGGTCAGTGGGTCAGCACCCAGGTGGCCGCCGTCGCCTTACTGGTCGGTGCCCTGAACGGGCCGATCGCGCTGGCCGCCGCGGCGTTCGTGGCGATCGTGCTGCTGGCCGTCACGTGGCTGCGGCTGCGCGGGCGCTGGGCGTTCGAGTGGCTCGGCACCGCGATGCGCTTCGCCGGCCGCCGGCACACCGCGCCGGCCGCGGACGGTCCGGCCGCCCTGCTCCAGTTCGTCGCGCCCGGCGCCCGGATCGAGCAGACCGAGCTCGCCGGCGACCCCGCCGCGGTCATCGTCGACGGCTACGGCCTGACCGCGGTGCTGGAGCTGGGCGACCCGAACGGCCTGCTCGCCGAGGAGACGGTGATCCTGCCGTCCCCCGCGGGTCTGCTGCCGCCCACCGGCGCCGAGCACCCGCCGTGCCGCCTCCAGCTGATCCTGGTGGGGGCGCCGGCCCCGTCGCTGCGGGCCGGCGGCGGCACACCGGCGAACTCGTACCGTCAGCTCACCGATGGCCGCCTGCTCGGCCACAGCCGGGCCTTGCTGGCCGTGCGCGTCTTGCGCGCCGAGGGCTGGCCGGAGGAGGACCTCCGGCGGGCCCTGTCCGGTCTGGTGCGCAAGCTGCTGCGCCGGCTCGGCCCGACGCCGGCCCGCCCGCTCGGCGAGGCCGCAGCCCTGCGGGTCGTCGCGGAGCTGGCCCACGACGACGGCATCGGCGCGGCCCAGGAGACCTGGCCCGGCCTGCGCGTGGGCAGCCTGACCCAGGCCACGTTCCGGCTGCGCCGTTGGCCCGACCTGCGCATCGAGACCTCCCGCCGGCTGGTGGCCCGGCTGCTGACCCTGCCGGCGGCCGCGACGACGGTCGCGCTGGGCGTCGGCCCACGCTCCGCCACCGGTACGGACACAGCCACCGACCTGACCGTCCGGCTCGCCGCCCCCGACACCGCAGCCCTCTCCTTCGCCACCCAGGCCCTGCGCAAGCTGCTCGCCGGCGAACACGCCACCGCCCGCCGGCTGGACGGCGAGCACCTCGACGGCCTGACCGCCACTCTGCCGCTGGGCATCCCGACGAGCCCCGGGCTGCCCGGCCGGCCCAGCCCGGACGTGGCCCGCACCGACCTGCTCGACGACCTGCAGCTCCCGATCAGCAACGCCGGCCTGATGATCGGCAGCAACCGCACGGGCGAGCCGGTGATAGCCCGGCTTTTCCGGCCGGAGCAGACCCGGGTGCTGCTGGTCGGCGGCGTGCGCTGCGCCCAGCTGGTGGCGTTGCGGGCGATGGCCCTGGGCGCCCGGGTGGTCGTGCAGACAGCGCGGCCGCAGGCCTGGGAGCCGTTCGTCCGGGGTGCGGCGGTGCCCGGTGAGGCGATCGCGGTCATCCCGCCGGGCCGGGCCGTGGAGATCCCGCCCGGCTCGGCCCTGCACCCGCTGCTCGTGGTGGTCGACATCGGCCCGGTGGGCGCCGACAACCGCCCGGGCGCCGGCTGGCAGGCCACGCTGGTGGTCCGCGACGACTTCAGCCCGGCCGACGCCGACGCGGCGTCCCGGGCCGACCTGCTGCTCGTCCAGCCGCTGCGCCCCGAGGAGGCGACCCTCGTGGGCGCGGCCCTGGGGCTGGGCGAGGCGGCGAAGTGGCTGACCCAGATCCGCGCCGACATGGTCGGCGTGATCAACCGGCGCGCGGTCCGCTGGGCCGTGCTCTCCCAGACCCCGATCGAGGCCCAGCTGATCGGCCCACCGGTCCGCGGCTGACCCGGCCCGGCCGGCCAGGCCCGGCCGGATCCAAGCCGGCCCGACCGGACTCCGGCGAGCGACGCCGGTGGATCGAGCACAACGACCTGGACAAGATCGTGGAGTGTCGCCCCGCCGGGTGGCCCGGGCATGGCACCATCCCGTGCCATGGGCATCCTCATCCGGCTGGTCATCACCGCCGTATCGCTGTGGATCGCGACCGTGGTGATCGACGGCATCCGCCTCACCACGGACTCCCTCGGGGGTCAGATCGGCGCGCTGCTCGCCGTCGCGGCGATCTTCGGGATCGTCAACGCGGTGCTGCGCCCGATCATCAAGACCATCGGCTGCGGGCTCTACGTGCTGACCCTGGGACTCATCTCCCTGGTCATCAACGGCCTGCTGTTCCTGCTGGTCAGCTGGATCGCCGGGCAGTTCGACCTGCCGTTCCACGTGGACGACTTCTGGCCCAGCGCGATCCTGGGCGCCCTGCTGGTCGGCGTCGTGAGCTGGGTGCTCAACATGCTGGTCCCGGACGGCGGCGACGACTGAGCCCAGCGTGGGCCGCCGCCGCCCGATTGGCCTGGTGAGCTAGAACATAAGCAAGGAGCGGACCCGGCGCCGGCACCTTACGGTGAGGGCATGGGCGAGGAACGGCGAGGCTACCTGTACGGCCTCACGGCGTACGCGTTGTGGGGCTTCTTCCCGATCTACTTCAAGCTGCTCGCGCCGTCCCCGCCGCTGGAGATCCTCGCGCACCGGGTGATCTGGTCCGTGGTGTTCGTCAGCCTCGTGCTGCTCGTCCTGCGCAACCTGCACTTCCTCGGCCGCATCGTGCGCGACCGCCGGCTGCTCGGCGGCATCACCCTCGCCGCCGTGCTGATCGGCGTGAACTGGGCGACCTACATCTACGGCGTCAACTCCTCGCGGGTGGTCGAGACGGCGCTGGGCTACTTCATCACCCCGCTGGTTGTCGTGCTGCTCGGCGTGACCGTGCAGCGCGAACGGCTGCGGTTGTGGCAGTGGATCGCCATCGGGTTCGGCGCGCTGGCCGTCGCGGTGCTGACCGTGGACTACGGGCACCTGCCGTACATCGCGCTCGTCCTGGCCGCCAGCTTCGGGTCGTACAGCCTGATCAAGAAGCGGCTCGCGCTGCCGCCCGCCGAGGGCCTGTTCATCGAGTCCGCCGTGCTGGCGCTGCCCGCGCTGGGCTACCTGGGCTGGCTGAACGCGACCGGCGGCGCGGAGTTCGGGCATGTGTCGGCCTGGCACACGGTGCTGATGCTGCTGTCCGGCGTCGCTACCGCCGTACCGTTGATGCTTTTTGCCGCCGCGGCCAACCGGGTGCCGCTGGTCGGCATCGGCATCCTGCAATATGTCGCGCCGATCCTGCAGCTCGCCTGCGGGGTGCTGCTCTTCCACGAGCCGATGCCGCCGGCCCGGCTGGCCGGCTTCGCGCTGGTCTGGGTCGCGCTGATCATCTTCACCGTGGACGGCCTGCGGGGCGCCCGGGCCGCCGCCAAAGGGAGGACGGCGGCCGCCTCAGCGGCCGCCACCGCCGAGCCGGCCGCCGCCCTTCCGCCGCGCTGACGAGCGGAACCCGTCAGGGCACGTCGTAGGAGAGCAGAGTCCGGTCATCCGTACGCACCAGCGCCAGCCGGGAGAGCGTCCCCGCGGTGAAGTGCGTCAGGCCGGACATCTTGACCTCTTTGCCGGGTGACGCCGTCCACGAGCCGAGCTGCTCGCGCTCGTCGTCGGGCCCGTACGCCATCAGCCGGATCGTGTACGGCTCGGACTCGGCGTCGCCCTTGTTGTAGAAGCAGATCAGGTTGATCCGGGTGCCGCCGCCGGCCGAGGCCAGGTTGATCCGGGCGGTCACCGGCACCCGCTCGTTCGCCGGGGTCATCGCGATCGTGGGGCCGGGCACCGACGGATCCGGCGCGCCACCGCGGCCCATCCAGAACACCGCACCGATGCCGACGATCAGCGCCAGGCAGGCCGCGGTCAGCGCCGAGCCGAGCACCCGCCAGCGAACCCGGCGGCGTTCCTCACGTCGCGTGGACTGCGCCGCCATGACCAGGTCCGGCATGCTGTTGCGCCGGGATCGCGGGGGCGGCAGGTCGGGGGCGAGCAGTTTCTCGAAGTCGTCGGGGTCGAGCCGGCCCAGCAGGCCGGGCAGGACAGCGATGTCAGCCACGGCTTCGCGGCAGAAGGAACAGGTGGCCAGGTGCCGCTCGTAGGCGGCGCGCTCGGCGGGCGACAGGGCGCCGAGGACGTACGCGCCGTCGTCGTGCTCGTGGTCGCATCTCATCCCGTCACCCCCATCTCGTCCAGAACCAGGCGCAGCGAACGCAGCGCGTAGTGCGTGCGCGACTTGACCGTGCCGGGCGGCACCCCCAGCCGCGCGGCAGCCTCGGCCACCGAACGCCCCTGGTAGAAGCACTCCACCAGGACCTCGCGGTGACTCTGGGACAGCCGTCCCAGGGCTTCCGCAACCGTCCAGGCCTCCACGGCCCGGTCGGCCTCGTCCGCGCTGGGCGGCGGCTCGGGAATCATGTCGGTGACCACCTCGCCCACCCGGACCGACCGGCGTCGCCAGGCGTCGATAGCCAGGTTGCGCGCGGTGGTGAACAGCCATGACCGCACCGCGCCGCGTTCCGGGTCGAGCGCTTCCGGGTAGCGCCAGGCCCGCAGCAGCGTTTCCTGCACCAGGTCCTCCGCCCGCTGCCGGTCGCCCCCGGAGAGGCGTACGGCGTGCGCGAACAGCGCTTCCCCGTGCTCGTCCTGCAGCGCACGCAACAGCTCGGCATCCTGATCCTCCAAGCCTGCCGACCTCCTCCGCGCGTTCCAACCCGTACTACGTGCAGTCGGGTCGGGCGGTTCAACGGAGTCTTAAGCCAGCAGTTCAGCAGGTCAGGCGGTGGCGGCGTCCCCCGCGGAGAGGGCTTCGGCGACGCTGCGGGCGGCGGCGGTGAGCTTGGCCCGCACGACCCGGGCGGAGGTCAGCATCTCGGCGGCCGGCAGGGCGCAGGCCAGCACGAGCCGGCGTTCCATGTCCCGGTCGGCGACGACGTTGACCGCGGCGCAGGCCAGGCCCTGACGGAACTGGCCCATCTCCAGCTGCATCCCGCGGCGCTCGCCGGCGGCCAGGTCGGCCTCGAGCGCCTCCGGCGAGGTCAGCGTGGCCGGGGTGAACGCCCGCATGCCCCAGTCGCGCAGATAGCGGGCGCGCTGGTCGGCGGTGAGCGTGGCGAGCAGCGCCTTGCCGAGCGCGGTGGCGTGACCGCCCTCGTCGAAGCCGGGCACCATGTCGTCCATGAACGGCGACCGGGCGCCCTCGGCGGACGCGGTCACCGCGATCCGGCCGCCGACGAAGCGGCCGAGATAGTGGCTGTAACCGGTCTCGACCGCGGCCCGGCGCAGCGCCTCACCGACGGAGGGCGGCCCGCGGAAGGCGGAGACCAGTTCGCGGTACCGATCCGCGATCTCCAGACCGACGATGTAGGTGCCGTCCTCACGACGGATCACGTAGCCCTCGTACGCCAAGGTACGGACAAGGTGATACGTCGTCGCAACGGTCAGCTCGCATCGCCGAGCGATCTGTTTCACGGTGAGTCCGCGCGGGGCCCGACCCACCGATTCGAGTACACGCAAGGCGCGTGACACGCTCCGGATGAGATCTGACGGCTCCGCCAGGGGGTCGCGCACAGCCACCTCCGACGCCGGGGACTTACACCATATGAATAATCTTCCTCCGACGGAATGCCTGAAGCGTGTCGACCATGACTGATATCTACGCGACGTGTGGTCATTAACACTCACCGTCTTGGCTTCCGCCGGTCCGGGCATACTCTCCGACTGATGGCCGAACCACCGAGCAGCCCCGCCGAAACCGCCGCGACCAGCGCGAACGCGATATCCCCGCGGCGGGCCGTGACGAGCGCCCTCACCACCACCATCGCCTGTTCGGTCCCGGTATTCCTCGTCGGCGGTCTCGCCGTCCAGATCAGCGACGAACTCGGATTCAGCCCGGCGGGCCTGGGACTGGCGGTCTCGGCCTACTTCGGCGCCAGCGCACTCGCCTCCGTGCCGGCCGGCGCACTCGTGGAACGCTACGGCTCGACCACGATCGCCCGGGCCGGCATCGCCCTGGCGGCGGCGTCCCTGCTGACGATCGCGGTCGCGGCCCGCTCACTGTGGAGCCTCATCGCGATCCTGGCCCTGGGCGCGGGCGCGAACGCCATGGGCCAGCTGGCGAGCAACACCAGCCTGTCCCGGCACGTACCGGTCCGGCGGCAGGGACTGTCGTTCGGCGTGAAACAGGCGGCGATCCCCGTCAGCTCGTTACTCGCGGGCGCGGCCGTACCGGTGGTGGCGCTGACCCTGGGGTGGCGGTGGGCGTTCGTGTTCGCCGCAGCCGGCGCGGTGGCCGCGCTGTGGCTGGTCCCGGTCGAACGCGAGGACGGCCGGGCGGCCAAGGCCGCCGGTGGCGAACGGGCTACAGCGGCGCTGATCGTGATCGGCATCGGCGCGGCCCTGGCGGCCGGCTCGGCGAACGCGCTGGGCACATTCCTCGTCGACTCCGCGGTCGCGGACGGCGTCGCGCCCGCTCCGGCCGGGCTGGCGCTGACCCTGGGCAGCGCGGTCGGGATCGCCGCCCGGATCGTCGGCGGCTGGCTGGCCGACCGCATGCCGGACCGGCAGATCAGCGTGATCGCGGCCATGCTGACGGTGGGTGCGGGGGGCCTGGCGATGCTCGCGGTGCTCAACACGGCGACGCTGATCGTGGGGGTTGTGCTGGGCTTCGGGCTCGGGTGGGCGTGGCCGGGGCTGATGAACTTCGCGGTGGTCCGGCTGCACCCGCAGGCACCGGCGGCGGCCACGTCGATCACGCAGACCGGCGTGTATGCGGGCGGGTGCATCGGGCCGCTGGGGCTGGGGGCGCTGGCTGCGGCGGCCGGGTACCCGACGATGTGGACGGTGGCGGGAATCGCGATGCTGTGGGCGGCGGGGGCGATGGTGCTCGGGAGCCGGATGCTGCGACGGCACGCGGACCGTGCGGCGGTGGCCTGAGACGGCGGCTGACGCCCCGAACGGTCAAGTCCTGCGGTCCTGCTCGGCTCGCTGGCGCAGCGGCTCTCTCGGCATGCCAGCGGCTTTTTGCACGCGGTCGGCTCGCCGATGCGGTCGGCGCAGAGCGAGGAGTCGGCTCAGCTGGTGCGGTCGGCGATGAAGTCGCAGAGGGACTCCATGGCCTGGCGCGGTGAGCCCTGCGGCAGCGGCGCCAGCTGGGACCGGGCTTCCTCCGCGTACGTCCGGACGGTTTCGCGGGCCCGCTTCATCGCGCCGGACTCGCGGAGCAACCCGAGCGCCTCGGCGTGCAGGGCGTCGTCGACCAGCGGCCCGGAGGCGAGCAGCTCACGGAGCCGCACGGCGGAAGCGTCGGTGTCGTCGCCGGCGAGGGCATAGAGGACCGGGAGCGTCGGGACGCCTTCGCGGAGGTCGGTGCCCGGCGTCTTGCCCGACTGCACCGACTCCGACGCGATGTCGAGGAGGTCGTCGGAGAGCTGGAATGCGACGCCGATCGTCTCGCCGTACCCGGTGAGGGCCTCGACCTGCTCGGGGGTGACGCCGGAGAAGAGGCCGCCGAAGCGCGCCGACGTCGCGATGAGCGACGCGGTCTTCTCGGCGATGACGCCGAGGTAGTGCTCGATCGGATCGGAACCGCGCGGCCCGGCGGTCTCGGCGATCTGGCCGTGCACGAGCCGGGCGAACGTCCGCGCCTGCAGCCGCACCGCCTCAGGCCCGAGCGACGCGGCGATGTCGGCCGCCCGCGCGAAAAGATAGTCACCGACGAGAATCGCCACGGAATTACCCCACCGGGCGTTGGCGCTGGGAGCGCCGCGCCGCACGGTGGCCTCGTCCATGACGTCGTCGTGGTAGAGCGTCGCAAGGTGGGTGAGCTCGACGACCAGGGCGGCCGGAACGATCTCGGGCCGGGTCGGATCACCCATCTGCGCGCCGAGCGCGAGAATCAGCGGCCGGAACCGCTTGCCGCCGGCATCCATGAGATGCCGGGCAGCCTCGGCCACGAGCGGATCGGCACTGGCGACATTGCTGCGCAGCGCATCCTCCACAACCGCAAGCGTCGCCGACACCGACGCGTCGACCGCAGGGTCGATGTCGAGGCCGAACGACGTCAGCGCGCTGTCCCGGGTGCTCACCACACTTTCACGATGCCATACGACCCCGACCCGGGCGGGCCCAGGGGTCCCACCAGCAAGATCAAAAAGAGCCTGAGGGTACGGATCGGGAAAGTCCCCTCCGCGCAGGCCACGGCGTAGGTGCCCGCTCCCGCTGATCAGGCGGCTGCCGGCCGGGTCGCCGCTCAGGGTGGGCGAAATCACCGCGCCTTCGGAAAGATGGCACACCGCCTGAGCCGCGGCGCTGGTGGCTGTGGGGGCTCTTCGGGCCGTCGGTCGCGGCATCGTGTTGCGCGCGGGGCGGCCAGGCCGCATATGCGGAGGGGGCCGCGGATGCGCTTGCTGGATGGCTCTGTCGCTTTGCTGCTTGCTACCGGGAGCGACTTGGCGAGGGCAGCAGCGCGGCCGTCGTGGCGCAGCAGCGCGGTGGCGGCTGTGGGATGGCGAGGGCTGGCTGTCCGCCCGACGCGGGGCGCCGCAGGCGGGGCGCCGGCCCGGGCCGGCGCGGGCCGCGCGGCGCAGGCGGCGTGGACGACCCGGCCCGGCGCGGCGTGGGCGGCCCGGCGCGGCGCGGCATGGCGAGCGGCGTGGGCGGCCCGGCGCGGCGCGGCATGGCGAGCGGCGTGGGCGGCGCGGACACCGCGGGCGTGGGCGTGGGCGGCGCGGGCGTTCGCGGCGTGGGCGTGGGCGGCGCGGCATGGCGAGCGGCGTGGCACGGCGTGGGCGCGTGGGCGACGCGGCGCGGCGTGGGCGTGGGCGTGGGCGTGGGCGTGGGCGGCGCGGCGCGGCGTGGGCGTGGGCGGCGCGGCACGGGCGTTCGCGGCGTGGGCGTGGGCGCGTGGGCGACCCGGCGCGGGCGTGGGCGTGGGCGGCGCGGCGCGGGCGTTCGCGGCGTGGGCGTGGGCGGCGTGGGCGTGGTCCCAGGACCCGTGGGGGCGGGCACGGCTCGGGCGCGGACCGTGCAGGCGGGGACGGCGCGGGCGCGGGACGGCGCGGGCGCGGGACGGCGCGGGCGCGGGACGGCGCGGGCGCGGGACGGCGCGGGCGCGGGCGCATGCAGGCACGAGACGACACGGGCGCGGGACCATGCAGGCACGAGACGGCGCGGGCGGTGAGGCGGACTGCGGACCTGCTCTGTCCAAGCGCATCCGGCCGGCCACGAGGCGACCCGGTCGCAAAGTGCTCCGCGCGGGAGGCAAGCCGTTCCGACGACCCGGCCAAGCGGGCGTCAGCGCGCTGCCTTCTTCAGACCTCCGCCCACGATCCCGGCTGCATTCTGCATCTGCGCGTCCGAACCACAAACGTCGCAGAACACTCCGCGGCACGGCCTCACGCCAGAGCGGGCGGCACCGCGACGACCAGCCAAGATCCGGTGACCAGCGCTGCGTAACCCGGCCGACGCCGGCGCTGTGGGGTTTCTTGGAGCACGGAGCTGGCAGGGTGGGGTCGCCCGGTCATGAGCCGCCAGGCGATTGGGTGGCCCCGCCCGGTCTCGGCGGGAGCGACGTCCAGTGCCATGCAACCAGGCACGACATCAAGCTCTTGACCTTGATTCGCAGACGGCAGACAGCGGACAGCAAGCAGCCCCGGCCGGAACGAATCCGACCGGGGCCGCCGGCCACGAATTTCCTCGCTACCGGACGAATTGAGCCGCGTCGTTGGTCAGGTCGAGCAGCGGCGCCGGGATCACGCCCAGCGCCAGCGTCACGATCACGCCGATGACCAGTGCCGCCGAGGTCAGGAAGCCTGGGATCGACACCGTCGGGGTGCTTTCGCCCGGCTCGGACAGCCACATCATCACGATCACCCGCAGGTACGGGAACGCCAGCACCATGCTCGTGATCACGCCGACGATGACCAGCCAGGTCTGGCCGCCTTCGATCGCTGCGCCGAAGACTGCGAACTTGCTCGTGAAGCCGCTGGTCAGCGGGATGCCCGCGAAGGCCAGCATGATGAACGAGAAGGCGCCCGCGTACAGCGGGTTGCGGCGGCCCAGGCCCGCCCAGCGGGACAGGTGGGTTGCTTCGCCGTCCGCGTCGCGCACCAGCGAGACGATGCCGAATGCCGCCAGCACCGAGAAGCCGTACGCCACCAGGTAGAACATCGTGCTGGACAGGCCCTCCTTGTTGAGCGCCAGGACGCCCACCAGCAGGTAGCCCGCGTTGGCGATCGACGAGTACGCCAGCAGCCGCTTCATGTCGGTCTGGGTGACCGCCAGGATCGCGCCCGTCAGCATCGTCAGGACCGCGATCGCGCCGAGGACCGGCTGGAAGTCCCAGCGGACCCCGTCGAAGGCGACGTAGAGGATGCGCAGCAGAGCCCCGAACGCCGCGACCTTGGTGCAGGCCGCCATCAGCGCCGTGATCGGGGTGGGTGCGCCCTGGTACACGTCGGGCGTCCACACGTGGAACGGCGCCGCCGCGCTCTTGAAGAGCAGGCCGATGGCCACCAGGGCGAGGCCGCCGAAGAGCAGCACCTCGTTGCGGACCGGGTCGGCGACCGCCGCGTGGATCGACGCCAGGTCGACCGCGCCGGCGAAGCCGTAGATCAGGGCCACGCCGAACAGGAAGAATGCCGACGCGTACGAGCCGAGCAGGAAGTACTTCAGGGCTGCTTCCTGGCTGAGCAGGCGGCGGCGCCGGGCCAGTGCGCACAGCAGGTAGAGCGGCAGGGACAGGACCTCGAGCGCGACGAACATCGTCAGCAGGTCGTTCGCCGCCACGAACAGCAGCATGCCGCCCAGCGAGAAGATCGTCAGCGGGTACACCTCGGTGTTGCCGGGGTCGCTGCCCGCCTGCCGCAGGTCCTTCTCGGAACCGACGGTGAGCGCCGCCTGCGACACGAACGCGCCGCCGTTCTCGACCGTGCGCTCACCGATCAGCAGCAGCGACACCACGCCGAGCAGCAGGATGCTGCCCTGCAGGAACAGTGTCGGGCCGTCGATCGCCACCGCGCCGCCGATGGTGACGGTGCGGGTGTTCCGGCCGAGGATCACCGCGACGAGCGCGGCGACCAGCGACACCAGGGCGAGGGTCAGCTGGACCCCGTTGCGCCGGCCGCGCGGCAGCACCGCTTCGAGCAGGATGCCGAGGCAGGCCGCTCCGAAGAGGATCAGCATCGGCGCCAGGGCGCCGTAGTTGATCGCGGGTAGTTGGAGGTCGTCCATGGCTACGGCGCCACCTTTCCGTTTGCGACCGCCGTCGGCGCCGGGTCGGTCGTGCCCACGTCCTGCATGGTGGCCTCGACCGCCGGGTTGATCACGTCGGTGACCGGCTTCGGGTAGAAGCCGAGAACCAGCAGCAGCAGGATCAGCGGCGCGACCACGATCTTCTCGCGGAGGCTGATGTCCTTGTGCATCGCCGGGACCGCGACCAGCATCGGGTTGAGCGTGCCCTGCGTGGTGCGCTGCACCATCCACAGCACGTACGCGGCGGCGAGGATGATGCCGAAGGTGGCGATCACCGCGTAGACCTTGTGCACCGTGAACGTGCCGATCAGCACCAGGAACTCGCTGACGAACGGCGCCGTGCCGGGCAGGGCCAGCGACGCCAGACCGGCGAAGAAGAGGACACCGGCCAGCACCGGGACCAGCTTGCCGGCCCCGCCGAAGTCGCTGACCAGCGCCGAGCCGCGGCGGGCCACGAACATGCCGACCACCAGGAACAGCAGGCCGGTGGCCAGGCCGTGGTTGACCATGTACAGCACCGAGCCGGTGCCGGCCTGGGTGGTGAAGGCGAAAATGCCGATGCCGATGAAGCCGAAGTGGGCGATCGACGTGTACGACACCAGCCGCTTCAGATCATGCTGGCCGACCGCGAGCAGCGCGGCGTAGATGATCCCGATGACGCCGAGGATCAGCGCCGCCGGGGCGAACCAGCGCGACGCCTCCGGGAACAGCGAGAGGCAGTAGCGCAGGATGCCGAACGTGCCGACCTTGTCCATGACACCGACCAGCAGCGCGGCGGCGGGCGCCGGAGCGGCGACACCGGCGTCGGGCAGCCAGGTGTGGAACGGGAAGAACGGCGCCTTGACCGCGAACGCGATGAAGAAGCCCAGGAACAGCCAGCGGGCGGTGTTGGTGTCGAACGCCGCCGAGACGTCACTCAGCTTCTGCCAGTCGAACGTGTGCCCGCCGACGACCCACAGGCCGATCACGGCGGCCAGCATGAACAGACCGCCGACCAGCGAGTACAGGAAGAACTTGACGGCCGCGTACTGCCGCCGGGCGCCGCCGAACGAACCGATGATGAAGTACATCGGCACGAGCATGACCTCGAAGAACACGTAGAACAGGAACACGTCGGCGGCCGCGAAGACGCCGATCATCGTGCATTCGAGCGCCAGCAGCAGCGCGAAGTAGACCGGCACCGACCGCTGGGTCTCGTCGATGTCGTTCCAGGAGGCCAGGATGATCACCGGCACCAGGATCGCGATCAGCATCAGCATCACCAGCGCGATGCCGTCGGCCGCGAACGTGAAGCGGGCGTCCCAGGTGGGGATCCACTGGTAGGACTCGCGGAACTGGAACCGGTCGCCGCCCGCCTCGAACACGATCCACATGACGATGCTCAGTGCGAGCACCGCCAGCGACCAGCCCAGGGCGATCGTCTTGGCGAGCTGGCCCCTGGTCTTCGGGATGAAGGCCACCACCACCGCCCCCACCAGGGGGAAGAGCGTCAGGATGGACAGGAACGGAAAGTCGGTCACGCCAACCATCCCAACTGGATTGCGAGGAAGGCACCGACGACCAGGACTACGCCGGTGAGCATGGACAACGCGTACGAGCGGACGAAACCGGTCTGCAGCCGGCGCAGGCGACCCGAGCTGCCGCCGACAGCGGCCGCGAGGCCGTTGACCGCGCCGTCGATGCCCTTGTTGTCGAGGAAGACCAACGCGCGGGTCAGGTAGATGCCGGGCCGCTCGAAGACCGCCTCGTTGAAGGCGTCGGTGTAGAGGTTGCGGCGGGCCGCGGTGACGAGCACGCCGGCCGGCTGCTCCTCCTTGGCCGTGCCGTTGCGGAACAGCGCCCAGGCCAGACCCGCACCCAGCACCGTGACAACCAGCGACAGCACCGTGATCAGCGCGTGCGGGATGACCGCCTCGTGCTCCACGGCCTCGGCGCCGAAGGTCGGCTCCAGCCAGTCCGGCACGCTGCTGGCCATCAGGAAGCCGGCCCCGATCGAGCCCAGGGCCAGCAGCATCAACGGCACGGTCATGATGAACGGCGACTCGTGCGGATGCTTGTTGTCCTCGGTGTACCGCTCCGGGCCGTGGAAGGTCAGCACAAACAGCCGCGTCATGTAGAACGCGGTCAGGCCCGCGCCGATCAGGGCGGCCATGCCGTACAGCCAGGAGGTCCAGTCGCCGCGCTCGAAGGCCGCCGCGATGATCGGCTCCTTGGAGAAGTAGCCGGACAGCGGCGGGATGCCGATGATGGCGAGCCAGCCCATCATGAACGTCAGCCAGGTCCACTTCATGTACTTGTGCAGGCCGCCGAAACGCCGGATGTCGACCTGGTCGTGCATGCCGTGCATGACCGAGCCGGCGCCGAGGAACATGTTGGCCTTGAAGAAGCCGTGTGCGAGCAGGTGGATGATCGCCAGGGCGTACGCCCCGCCGCCCAGCCCGACGCCGAGGAACATGTAGCCGATCTGGCTGACCGTTGACCAGGCCAGGACGCGCTTGATGTCGTCCTTGGCCGCGCCGATGATGCAGCCCATCAGCAGGGTGAGCGCACCGACGCTGACCACGATCGTCTGCAGCGTGGTGTTCGCCGAGAAGATCGGGTTGGACCGGGCGATCAGGTAGACGCCGGCGGTGACCATCGTCGCCGCGTGGATCAGGGCCGAGACCGGGGTCGGGCCCTCCATCGCGTCGGGGAGCCAGGCCTGCAGCGGGAACTGGCCGGACTTACCGGCCGCACCGAGCAGCAGCAGGATGCCCAGCACCAGGATGGTCGCGCCGGAGAGCGCGCCGACACCGTTGAAGACCTCGTCGTACTGGGTGGTGCCCAGCGTGGCGAACATCAGGAAGATGCCGATGGCCAGGCCGGCGTCGCCGACCCGGTTCATCAGGAAGGCCTTCTTGCCGGCGGTGGCCGCCGACGGCCGGGTGTACCAGAACGAGATCAGCAGGTACGACGCCAGACCGACGCCCTCCCAGCCGAAGTAGAGCATCACGTAGTTGTTGCCCAGGACCAGCAGCAGCATCGCGGCGACGAAGAGGTTGAAGTAGGCGAAGAACTTCCGCCGCCCCTCGTCGTGCTCCATGTAGCCCACCGCGTACAGGTGGATCAACGAGCCGACCCCGGTGATCAGCAGGACGAACACGCCGGACAGCGGGTCGAAGAGCAACCCGAAGTCCACGTGCAGTCCGCCGACCACGATGAAGTCCCACAGGCTCTGTTCCGCCGAGCGGGCCTCGGCGTCCAGCCCGGCCAGGCTGAAGAACATCGACAAGCCCAGGACGAACGTCACGGCGACCGCCGCGACGCCGAGCCAGTGACCCCACTTGTCGGCCTTCCTGCCCAGCAGGAGCAGGACCGTGGCGCTGGCGAGCGGAATGGCCACCAGCAGCCAGATTCCGCTCAGCAGCCCCGTCGCGTGGGCATACTCCACTGTCTGTTCCACGTGAAGGCCCCTTTAGTACTTGAGGAGGTTGGCGTCGTCGACGCTGGCCGAGCGCCGCGTCCGGAAGATAGACATGATGATGGCCAGCCCGATGACGACCTCGGCCGCCGCGACCACCATCACGAAGAACGAGATGATCTGGCCGTCGAGCGTGCCGTTGATCCGGCTGAAGGTCACCAGCGCGAGGTTCGCGGCGTTCAGCATCAGCTCGATGCACATGAACAGCACGATCGCGTTGCGGCGGACCAGCACACCGGCGGCACCGATGGTGAAGAGGATCGCCGCCAGTACGAGGTAGTAGTCGGGAGTCACTTCTCAGTTCCCTTCGGTGCGATCTCCTGAGCAGTCAGCTCGCGCACAGGAAGGATCGCCGAGATGCTGCGCTCGGAGCCGTTGCCGTCCGGCAGCCGGGCCGGCGCCGCGACCGACATGGTGTTCGCGTAGACGCCCGGGCCCGCCTTGGCCCCCGGGTACGAGCCCGGCCGGAAGCGCGCCTTCATGCGCGTGACCTGGTCGGCGATGTCGCCCTTGGCCCGCTCGACGTGGGCGAGCACCATGGCACCGACCGCCGCGGTGATCAGCAGCGCGGAGGTGACCTCGAAGGCGAAGACGTACTTGGTGAACAGCAGGCGCGCGATGCCCTGCACGTTGCCGCCGGCGGCGCTGTTCGCCTCGGCCAGGCCGACGACCTCGGTGCCGCCGAGCGAGCGGGCCAGTCCGGTGGCGACGAGCACCCCGAAGGCCACGCCGAGCAGGATGGCCGCGATGCGCTGCCCCCGCAGGGTCTCGATCAGGGAGTCGGAGGCGTCCCGGCCGACCAGCATCAGCACGAACAGGAACAGCATCATGATCGCGCCGGTGTAGACGATGATCTGCACCGCGCCCAGGAACGGCGCCTGGTTGATCACGTAGATGAAGCCCAGGCAGAGCATCGTGACGACCAGCCAGAGGGCCGAGTGCACCGCGTTGCGCGCGATGACCATGCCCAGGCCGCCGATGACGGCGAGCGAGCCCAGGATCCAGAAGCCCCAGGCCTCACCGGTGGAGACCTGGCCCGCGGCTGCCGCGGCGTAGGCGAACATCAGGAGGCCTCCCGTCGTACCGTGCCCGCGGTCTCCGGCCGGGCGGCCGGGTCGACGGCGGTCGCCGCGTCATCGGTGCCCGCGTCGGACCACGGCGCCCGCTCGGCACCGGCCGAGGTGCCCGGATTGGTCAGGGCACCGAGGTAGTAGTCCTTGTCGGTGTCGCCGAGCCGCATGGGATGCGGCGGCTGCTCCATGCCGGGCAGCAGGGGCATCAGGAGGTCTTCCTTGGTGAAGATCAGATCCTGGCGGCTGTCGCGGGCCAGCTCGTACTCGTTGCTCATGGTCAGCGAACGGGTCGGGCAGGCCTCGATGCACAGTCCGCAGAAGATGCAGCGGGCGTAGTTGATCTGATAGATGCTGGCGTACCGCTCACCGGGCGAGAAGCGCTGCTCGTCGGTGTTGTCGCCACCCTCGACGTAGATCGCGTCCGCCGGGCAGGCCCAGGCGCACAGCTCGCAGCCGATGCACTTCTCCAGGCCGTCCGGGTGCCGGTTGAGGATGTGCCGCCCGTGGTAGCGCGGCGCCGGCGTCGGCGGTGTGAACGGGTAGTCGGTGGTGATGACCTTGCGGAACATGTGCGCGAAGGTCACCCCGAAGCCCTTGAACGAGCCGGTGAACGTTCCCACGTCACACCTCCTTGTCTGACGTGTCGTCCGGGGCGGGCGTGGTGCCGCCGACCGTGGCCGGCTGCCGTTCGGCGACCGCCCGGCGGGCCCGTGGGCTGGGTGGCACCTGGAGGTCCATCGGCGGGACCGGGAAGCTGCCCGGGGGCCGGGCGGCCAGCTGTTCCTCGATGGAGAACTCGCGAGGCTTCTTGCTGGCCGGCCAGAGCAGCGCGATGCCGAGCACCACCACCGCCGCGGCCAGGTAGACGAGCCAGCGGGCGCCGCCGTCGATCCGGTCGTTGGTGACCCGGACGCCGGCCAGGAACAGGATCCAGACCAGGTTGACCGGGATCAGGACCTTCCAGCCGAAGCGCATGAACTGGTCGTAGCGCATCCGGGGCAGGGTGGCCCGCAGCCAGATGAAGCCGAAGAGCAGCAGCAGCACCTTGCCGAGCCACCAGATCAGCGGGAACCAGCCGGAGTTGGCGCCCTCCCACCAGCTGATCGGCCACGGGGCGCGCCAGCCGCCGAGGAACAGCGTGGTGGCGAACGCCGAGACGGTGATCATGTTGATGTACTCGGCCAGGAAGAACAGCGCGAACTTGAACGACGAGTACTCGGTGTGGAAGCCGCCGACCAGCTCGGACTCCGCCTCGGGCAGGTCGAACGGGGCCCGGTTGGTCTCGCCGACCGCCGCGATGCAGTAGATGACGAAGCTGGGCAGCAGCAGGACCGCGTACCAGCTCGGCGCGGTCGGGTTCCAGCCGAAGATGTCGAACGCCGTGGTGGGGTTGTTACCCGCCTGGGCGGCGACGATCTGCGAGGTGCTCATGGTGCCCGCGGTCATGAAGACCGCCACGATGCTCAGGCCCATCGCGACCTCGTACGAGATCATCTGCGCCGCCGACCGCAGACCGCCGAGCAGCGGATACGTCGAACCGGACGCCCAGCCGGCCAGCACCACGCCGTAGACGGCCATCGACGAGCAGGCCAGCAGCACCAGCACCGAGATCGGTACGTCGGTGAGCTGCAGCGCCGTCTTGTGGCCGAACATCGAGACGACCGGCCCGAAGGGGATCACCGAGAACGCGGTGAACGCCACCGTCGCCGAGATCACCGGGGCGATGAAGTACACCACCTTGTCGGCGGTCTTCGGGATGATCTCCTCCTTGAACGGCAGCTTGACGCCGTCCGTGAGGCTCTGCAGCCAGCCCTTGGGCCCGACCTGGTTGGGGCCCGGCCGGACCGCCATCCGGGCCACGACCTTGCGCTCGTAGTTGATCGTGAACAGCGTCAGCAGCAGCAGGATGACGAAGACACCCAGCAGCTTGATCAGGACGATCCACCAGACGTCGTTCTCGAACGTCGCCAGCGTCGGGTCCTGAGCCTTCGCAACAATCAGCGAATTCATGCGATAGCCCCCTGAGCGAGGATCGGACCCGGCCGGCCGGCGCTCAGCCGGACCACCGCACCCGAGGTGACGCCGAGGCTGCGACGCAGCGTCGAGCCCGGCGAGTTCGTGGGCAGCCACACCACCTGCGCAGGCAGGTCCGTGATCGCCGCAGGCAGAGTGATCGCGCCGCGGTCCGTGCCGACCGTGACCGCGTCACCGTCGGCCACCCCGAGCGCCTCGGCCAGACCCTTGCCCAGCCGGACCACCGGGGTACGGGCCGTGCCGGCCAGCACCTCGTCGCCGTCGAGCATCGAGCCGAGGTCGATCAGGTGGTGCCAGGACGCCAGCACCGCCTCCTGGTCCCCGACCTGCGGCAGCGCGGCAGCGGCGACGGCCGGCACTGCCGGGCGGTCGGCGCGGCTCGCGGGCATGCTGCCCAGCTCACGGCGGATGGCGGCGACATCACCGGTGCCCAGCGTGACTTCCATCAGCGCCGCGATGGCTTCCAGCACCCGGCCGTCGGTCATCGCGGTGGTGTTCAGCACGGCGTCGAAGGTCCGCAGCCGGCCCTCCCAGTCCATGAAGGTGCCGGGCTTCTCGGCGGCCGGGGCGATCGGCAGCACGACGTCGGCGCGGCGGGTGACCGCGCTCTGCCGCAGCTCCAGGCTGACCAGGAACGGCACCGCGTCGAGGGCCTGGTCGGCCAGCCGCGGGTCGGCCAGGTCGGCCGGGTCCACGCCGGCGACCAGCAGGGCGCCCAGAGTGCCGTCCGCGGCGGCCGCGACGATCGCGTCCGTGTCGCGGCCGACCGTGCCGGGCAGCGCGCCGGCCTCGACGTCCCAGGCCGCAGCGAGCTCGGCCCGCGCACCCACGTCGGTGACCGGACGGCCGCCGGGCAGCAGGTTGGGCAGGCAGCCCGCGTCCACCGCGCCCCGGTCGCCCGCGCGCCGCGGCACCCAGGCGAGCCGGGCGCCGGTGCGGGCGGCCAGCGCGGCGGCGGCCGAGAGACCACCGGGCACGCTCGCGAGCCGCTCGCCGACGATCAGCAGAGCGCCGGGCACGGCGAGTGCGGCGCTCACGGCCGCGTCGGTGCCGAGCAGCCGGGCCTCGTCACCGGGCACGGCCGCGACGAGCGTCGCGCCGAGCTTTTCAAAACCCCGGCTGAGGTACGGCGCCACGGCCGTGACCTTGAGCTTGTTCTTCCCGTGGCCCTTGCGCAGGCGCAGGAAGAGGATCGGGCACTCCTCCTCGGGCTCGAGGCCGACGATGACCGCGGCGGGCGCGTTCTCGACGTCCTCGTAGGTGACGTCCGTGACGCCCGCGACGGAGGAGGCCAGGAAGTGGGCCTCCTCGCCGGACAGCGGGCGGGCCCGGAAGTCGATGTCGTTGGTGCCGAGGGCGACCCGGGCGAACTTCGCGTACGCGTACGCGTCCTCGACCGTGAGGCGGCCACCGGTCAGCACGCCGACGCCGCGACCCTTCGCAGCCTGCAGCCCCTCGGCGGCGGCCAGCAGGGCCTCGCTCCAGGACGCCTCACGCAGCTGGCCGGTCTTGGCGTCGCGCAGCATCGGGGTGGTGATGCGGTCGTAGCCGGTGGTGTAGCGGAAGCCCCACCGGCCCTTGTCGCAGTTCCACTCCTCGTTGACCGCCGGGTCGTCGCCGGCCAGGCGCCGCAGCACCTTGCCCCGGCGGTGGTCGGCCCGCATCGAGCAGCCGGCGGCGCAGTGCTCGCAGGCGGTCGGCGAGGAGACCAGGTCGAACGGGCGGGCCCGGAACCTGTACTGCTCGCCGGTCAGCGCGCCGACCGGGCAGATCTGGATGGTGTTGCCGGAGAAGTAGGAGTTGAAGGCGACGTCGCCCTCGCCCTCGCCGACCTGGCCGTCGCCGGTGCCCTCGCCGCCGAAGAAGTCGTCGCGGTAGACGTTGATCTGCTCACCGGACGAGCGGTCCATCAGGTCGATGAACTTGTCGCCGGCGATCTCCTCGGAGAAGCGGGTGCAGCGCTGGCACAGGATGCAGCGCTCCCGGTCCAGCAGCACCTGGCTGGAGATGTGGATCGGCTTCTCGTACTCGCGCTTGTGCTCGTGGAAGCGCGAGTCGACGCGGCCGTTCGACATCGCCTGGTTCTGCAGCGGGCACTCGCCGCCCTTGTCGCAGGTCGGGCAGTCGAGCGGGTGGTTGGCGAGCAGCAGCTCCATCACGCCGCCCTGGGCCTTGGCGGCGACCGGGGAGGTGAGCTGGGTCTTGACCACCATGCCCTCGGCCACCGTCTGGGTGCAGGAGGCGACCGGCTTGCGCTGGCCCTCCACCTCGACCAGACACTGGCGGCAGGCGCCGGCCGGGGCCAGCAGCGGGTGGTCGCAGAACCGCGGGATCGCGATGCCCATCCGCTCGGCGACCCGGATGACCAGCTCGCCCTTGGCGGCGGTCACCTCCACGCCGTCGATGGTCAGCGTGACCTCGTCGGTCTTCTTGGCGACATCGGTCATCAGTGCGCTCCTACCAGGGCCTTCTCGGACAGCCGCGGAGCGGTCCGGCCCTCGATGTAGTCCAGGTAGTCCTGGCGGAAGAACTTCAGCGTCGACATGACCGGCGTCGCGGCGCCGTCGCCGAGACCGCAGAACGAACGGCCGAAGATGTTGTCCGCGGTGTCCTGCAGGGTGTCGAGGTCCTGGACCGTGCCCTGGCCGGAGAGGATCCGGCGGTACGTGCGGACCATCCAGTAGTTGCCCTCGCGGCACGGGGTGCACTTGCCGCAGGACTCGTGGTGGTAGAACTCGAGCCAGCGCCAGGTCGCGTACACCGGGCAGTCCTGGTCGGAGAAGATCTGCATCGCCGTGGTGCCCAGGATCGAGCCCGCCGCGGCCACTCCCTCGAAGTCCATCGGGGTGTCGATGTGGTCGGCCGTCAGCAGCGGCGTCGAGGAGCCGCCGGGCGTCCAGAACTTCAGGTTGTGACCCGGCTTCATGCCGCCGGCCAGCTCGATCAGCTCGCGCAGGGTGATGCCGAGGCCGCACTCGTACTGGCCCGGGTTGGCGATCCGGCCGGAGAGCGAGTAGATCATCGGGCCGGACGACTTCTCCGTGCCCATGCTCTTCCACCAGTCCGCGCCGCCCAGCACGATGTACGGCACCGAAGCGATGGTGCCGACGTTGTTGACCACCGTCGGGCTCGCGTACAGGCCGGCGACCGCGGGGAACGGCGGGCGTAGCCGGGGCTGGCCGCGGAAGCCCTCGAGCGAGTCCAGCAGCGCCGTCTCCTCGCCGCAGATGTACGCCCCCGCGCCGCTGTGCACGACGAGGTCGAGGTCGAACCCGGAGCCGAGGATGTTCTCGCCGAGGTAGCCCTTGGCGTACGCCTCCTGGACCGCGTTGCGCAGCCGCCGGGTGGCGTGCACGGCCTCGCCGCGGATGTAGATGAACGCCCGGCTGGCCCGGATCGCGTAGGCCGCGATGATCGCACCCTCCACGAGCGAGTGCGGGTCGTACGTCATCAGCGGCAGGTCCTTGCAGGTGCCGGGCTCGCCCTCGTCGGCGTTGATGACGAGGTAGTGCGGCTTGCCGTCGCCCTGCGGGATGAAGCCCCACTTGAGACCGGTCGGGAAGCCGGCCCCGCCGCGGCCGCGCAGGCCGGAGTCCTTGATGAGCTGGATCAGGTCGTCGGGGTGGACGTCCAGCGCCTTGCGGACGGCGGCGTAACCGTCGAGCCGCTCGTACGTGTCGATCTGCCAGGCGTCCGGCGAGAGCCAGCGCTTGGTGAGGACGGGGGTGAGCTTCTGAAGAACCTCACGCCGGGGCTGAGTCACTTCTTCTCCTCGTTGCCGCGCGGAGTGTTCTGCCAGCCGGGGTTGTCGTTCGCGGTGGTCGGCTGCTTCTGGGCGGCGGTGCCCTCGCTGACGATGCTCTCGCCGCGCTCGGTGTCGCCGGCGGGCTTGCCGTCGCCGGCGACCTGGTTCTTCGCCGCGCCGGCCGCCTCGGCCGGGTTGCTCGGAGCCGGGGTCTGGTTCGGCAGCCCGGCGCTGGTCGCGGCCGGGGCCGGGGTGTCAGCGGTGGGGTTGCGCGCTTCGGCGGCCCGGGTCTCCGGGTCCTTGTCGTCGCCGGCCTTGACCGGGGCACCGGCCTTGCGGTGCTCGACCTTGTCGACGACCGTGGCCGCCGCGGCCTTGACCTTGGAGGCCACGTTGGCGATGAGGCCGCCGTGCTTCTCCTCGGTGCGCCGCGCGGAGACCGGGCCCGGGTCCTTGACGGCCTTGGCCGACTCGTCGCGGGCCGGCTTGGTGGTGGTGATCGGGGTGTCGATGTTGAAGTTCGCCACCGCGACGCCGTGCTCCTGGGCCAGGGTCACACCGCGCAGGGTGGGCGCCCCGGCCGGACCGTCGGCGACCGCACCCTCGCGCTCGTCGGCGAAACCGGCCAGCTGGAACTGCATCTCCTTGAGCGAGCAGATCCGCGCGCCGCGGGACGGCACCGGCCGCTCCCCCTTGCGCAGCTGCTCGACCAGCTCGACCGCCGCCTGCGGGGTGCTGTTGTCCACCGCGAAGTCGTAGTTGACCGTCACGACCGGCGCGTAGTCGCACGCCGCGAGGCACTCGGCGTGCTCCAGCGTGATCTTGCCGTCGGGTGTGGTCTGGTCGTGCCCGACGCCGAGGTGCTCGACGAGACCGTCGTAGACCTCCTGGCCGCCGAGCACGTTGCACAGCGTGTTGGTGCAGACGCTGACCAGATATTCGCCGGTCGGCTTGCGCTTGTACATGGTGTAGAAGGTCGCCACCGCGCCGACCTGGGCCTTGTTGATGCCCAGGATCTCGGCGCAGAACGCGACGCCGTTGGGGCTGACGAAGCCCTCCTCGGTCTGCACCAGGTGCAGCAGCGGGAGCAGCGCCGAACGCTCACGACCCGCCGGGTAGCGCGCGAGGATCTCGCGCGCCGGCTCCAGGAGCTTCTCGGCCAGCGGCGCTGCGGCCGGGGAGAAGTCCACAGTCACATCTGACATTTAGCGGTCACACCCACCCATCACGGGGTCCAGGGAGGCGCCGCCGGCGATGACATCGGCCAGCAGTGCACCCTCGGCCATCGCGGGGATGGCCTGGAGATTCACGAAGCTCGGGTCGCGGTAGTGCACCCGGTACGGGTGGGTGCCACCGTCGGAGACGGCGTGCACACCCAGCTCACCGCGCGGGTGCTCGATGCCGACGTAGACCTGGCCGGGCGGCACCCGGAAGCCCTCGGTCACGAGCTTGAAGTGGTGGATCAGCGACTCCATCGACTGACCCATGATCTTGGCGACGTGCTCGAGCGAGTTGCCCATGCCGTCGACGCCCACGGCCAGCTGGGCCGGCCAGGCGATCTTCTTGTCCGCGATCATCACCGGGCCGGGCTTGAGCCGGTCCAGCGCCTGCTCGACGATCTTCAGCGACTCCCGGATCTCCGCCATCCGGACCAGGTAGCGGCCCCAGACGTCGGCGGTGGTCGCCGTCGGCACGTCGAACTCGTAGTTCTCGTAACCGCAGTACGGCATGGTCTTGCGCAGGTCCCAGGCCAGGCCGGCCGAGCGCAGCACCGGGCCGGTGATGCCCAGCGACAGGCAGCCGGTCACGTCGAGGACGGCGACGCCCTGGGTGCGCTCCTGCCAGATGACCTGGCCGGAGAGCATGGCCTCGTATTCCTTGAGCTTCTTGGGCAGGTAGACGAGCAGGTCCCGGATCTTGCGGATCGCCGAGTCCGGCACGTCCTGCGCGACCCCGCCCGGGCGGATGTACGCGTGGTTCATCCGCAGGCCGGAGGTCTCCTCGAAGATGTCGAGGATGTACTCACGCTCGCGGAAGCCGTACAGCATCATCGAGATCGCGCCGAGCTCCATGCCCGTGGTGGCGATCCACACCAGGTGCGACGAGATCCGGTTGAGCTCCATGAAGAGCACCCGGATGGTGTTCGCCCGCTCGGTGATGTCGTCGGTGATGCCGAGCAGCTTCTCGACCGCGAGGCAGTAGCCGGTCTCGTTGAACAGCGGCGCCAGGTAGTCCATCCGGGTCACGAAGGTCGTGCCCTGGGTCCAGTTGCGGTACTCGAGGTTCTTCTCGATGCCGGTGTGCAGGTAACCGACGACCGGGCGGACCTGGGTGACGGTCTCGCCCTCGAGCTCCAGCACCAGCCGCAGCACACCGTGCGTCGACGGGTGCTGCGGGCCCATGTTGACGACGATCTTCTCGTTGCTGAGCGGATCGATGCCACCGGTGATGGTGTCCCAGTCGCCACCGGTGACGTTGAAGACCCGGCCCTCGGTGGTCTCGCGCTCGGTGGCGTACCCGGCTCCGCTGGTCGTCTGGCTTGTCATTGGTAGACCCTCCGCTGGTCCGGCGGCGGAATTTCGGCGCCCTTGTACTCGACGGGCACGCCGCCGAGCGGATAGTCCTTGCGCTGCGGGTGGCCTTCCCAGTCATCCGGCATCAGGATCCGGGTGAGGTTGGGGTGGCCGTCGAACACGACGCCGAACATGTCGTAGATCTCGCGCTCCTGCCAGTCGGCAGTGGGATACACGCTGGTCACGCTCGGCAGGCTGACGCCGTCCGCCACGGCCGCCTCCAGGCGGACCCGGCGGCGGTACGTCATGGAGGTGAGCTGGTAGGAGACGTGGAAGCGGCGGTTGTCGCTGCCCAGGTAGTCGACCGCGTCCACCGAGGAGCACAGCTCGAAGCGCAGCGACTCGTCGTCGCGCATGATCTGGCAGACCTCGGCGATCCGCTCCGCCTTGATGTGCAGGGTCAGCTCGCCCCGGTCGACGACGACCTTCTCGATCGCGTCGGCGAAGCCCGGGTAGGCCTCCTCCAGCGCGTCGTGGATCTCGTCGAAGTAGCCGCCGAACGGGCGCGGGGTGTCGGCCGTGGTCGGTCGCCGGCGGGCCAGGCCACCGAAGCCGGACACGTCGCCGGTGCCCTTGACGCCGAACATGCCCCGGTCGGGGCTCGGCGGCGTCTGGGCCGGAGCGTCGAGGTCGGCGCCGACCGGCTGAGTGGCGGGTACGCCGCCGTCGGACTCGTTGGTCACTTGCCACCCTCCCGAAGGTGCGGCTGCAGCTTCATCCAGTTCTCGATGCGCAACTGCTCCTCGCGGCCTTCCTTGACGGCCTGCGTCCACTCCGCCCGGCGGACCTTGTCCACCCGGTACGACGAGGGCATCGCGCCCGGGGCGACGATCGGCAGCTTGCCCTCGGCCCGGCGCGCCTCGAGCATCTTGCGGCCGTTCGGGCCGAGCGGGGCGGCCATGACCTTCTCGCGCATCTTGAGGATCGCGTCGATCAGCATCTCCGGCCGCGGCGGGCAGCCGGGCAGGTAGATGTCGACCGGGACGATGTGGTCCACGCCCTGCACGATCGCGTAGTTGTTGAACATGCCGCCGGACGAGGCGCACACGCCCATCGAGATGACCGAGCGCGGCTCGGGCATCTGGTCGTAGATCTGGCGCACGACGGGGGCCATCTTCTGGCTCACCCGGCCGGCCACGATCATCAGGTCGGCCTGTCGCGGCGAGGCCCGGAAGACCTCCATGCCCCAGCGGCCGAGGTCGTAGTGCGGTCCGCCGGCGGCCATCATCTCGATGGCGCAGCAGGCGAGGCCGAAGGTGGCGCCCCAGAACGACGACTTGCGGGCCCAGTTGGAGAGCTTCTCCACCGAGGTCAGCAGAATGCCGCTGGGCAGCTTCTCTTCGATTCCCATGTCAATCAGTCCCAGTTCAATCCGCCGCGTCGCCACACGTACGTGTAGGCGATGAAGACAGTGACGATGAAGAGGACCATCTCGACGAAGCCGAACAGGCCGAGCGCCTCGAAGGACACCGCCCACGGGTAGAGGAAAATGGTCTCGATGTCGAAGACGATGAACAGCATCGCGGTCAAGTAGAACTTGACCGGGAAGCGACCGCCACCGATGGGCTGCGGAGCCGGCTCGATGCCGCACTCGTACGCCTCCAGCTTGGCCCGGTTGTAGCGCTTCGGGCCCACGATCGGCGCGATCGACACCGAGAACAGGGCGAAGAGCATACCGAGGATCAGCAGCCCGACGATCGGTACGTAGGGATTGAGCGTCATACCGTCTCCTGCTCGACTGTTAGCCGCTTCACACTATTAATCCGCTTTGGCGTCTTGTCGACCGGGGTCCTCTTGTCTCTCATACCGCCGGTGCAACCTTCGTCAGGCCGTTGATGATCCGGTCCATGGCGTCGCCGTCCCGGGGGTCCGTCAGGTTCGCCAGCAGCTTGAGCACGAACCGCATCAGGGTCGGGTGCGGCATGCCGTGCTTGGTGGCGATCCGCATGATCTGCGGGTTGCCGATGAGCTTCACGAAGACCCCGCCCAGGCGGTAGTACCCCCCGAACCGGATCTTCAACTCCGACGGGTACGCCTGCAGGGCGCGCTCGCGGTCGGCGCCGGCCGGGCGCGCGAGGGCCTGGACGGCCACCTCCGCGGCCAGCTCGCCGGACTCCATCGCGTACGCGATGCCCTCGCCGTTCATGGGGTTGACCATGCCACCGGAGTCGCCGACCAGCATGACGCCGCGCGTGTAGTGCGGCACCCGGTTGAAGCCCATCGGCAGCGCGGCCCCCAGGACCGGGCCGTCGGCGTTGGCCTCGCCGCGCATGCCCCACTCCTCGGGCGTGGTGTTCAGCCAGTCGGTGAGCATGGCGCGGTAGTTCGTCTTGCCGAAGGCGCTGGAGGAGTTGAGGATGCCCAGGCCCACATTGACCCGGCCGTCGCCCATTCCGAAGATCCAGCCGTAGCCGGGCAGCAGCCGGTCGCGGTCCTGGGCGCTGCGCAGCTCCAGCCAGGACTCCAGGTAGTCGTCGTCGGCGCGTACCGGGGACTGGTAGTAGCGCCGGACGGCGACACCGAGCGGGCGGTCGTCGCGCTTGGCCAGCCCCATCGCAAGCGGGAACTTGCCGGACACGCCGTCCGCCGCGATCACCAGCGGGGCGAGATACTGGACGGGTTCCTTACCGGGGCCGGCCTTGGCCTCCACACCGATGGCGCGGCCGTCGGCGTCGAGCACCGGGCCGGTGACGTTCACCCCGGTGCGCAGCAGGGCGCCGGCTTCCACCGCGCGCCTGGCCAGCATGTCGTCGAAGTCGAGGCGGGTGCGCACGAGACCGTAGTTGGGGAAGCTCGCGAGCTCCGGCCAGTCGAGCTCGAGGCGGACGCCGCCACCGATCACCCGCAGGCCGCGGTTGTGCAGCCAGCCGGCCTTCTCGGAGGTGTCCACACCCATCCGGATCAGCTGGCGGGTCGCGCGTGGAGTCAGGCCGTCACCGCAGACCTTCTCGCGCGGGAACTCGGTCTTCTCCAGCAGCAGGACGCGCAGGCCGTGGCGCGCCATGTGGTACGCCGCGGCGGAGCCGCCCGGCCCAGCCCCGACCACGATCACGTCGGCCTCGTCGGCGACGGTTCCCCCTGCGACAGCGAGGTCGTTCACGGCTCACCTCCGTCAAGCGCGGGCTCGTGAAACAGTTCACAAGCCAGCCCAGTCGGAGTCTAAGACGGCCATCGAAGCGGATAGGGGTTAGGGAACCCTAACTGTTTCGGAACTGTTCCGGCTTCTCGTGAGAGCCCGCTGCAGGACCTCGCGGGCGACTCCGTCCAGGTGCTCGGAAAACGTACCGCCCATCGCGGCGTCGAGCGCGACGATCAGCTCATCCACCAACCGCTGCGCCTGTTCCGGGTCCCGCACGGCCACCAACCGGATACGATGCGCCAGCTCCAGGGCCCGGCGCTCGCCCTCGTCACGGTCGTCGATCGGGACGTCGATGTCCGAGTCGTCGACCAGGCAGTCGATTGTCGTCATGCCCCCGAGTCAAACACCCCGGACCGGCGAGAACCGGGCAAACGCTCATTTTTCAGATCTTCGTGGCCCGGTGCAGGGCAACGACCCCACCGGTGAGGTTGCGCCACCCGACCCGCGCCCACGGGCCCGCGCCCGCGATGCGGGCGGCCAGCCCGGACTGGTCCGGCCAGGCGCGGATCGACTCGGCCAGATAGACGTACGCCTCCGGGTTGCTCGACACGCCGCGGGCCACAGTGGGCAGGCTGCGCATCAGGTACGACAAGTAGACGGTGCGGAACGCCGCGTTGGTCGGGTGGCTGAACTCGCACACCACCAGGCGCCCGCCCGGCCGGGTGACCCGCCCCAGCTCCCGCAGCGCCGCGCCGGTGTCGACGACGTTGCGCAGGGCGAAGGAGATCGTCACCGCGTCGAACGTCCCGTCGGGGAACGGCAGCTTGAGCGCGTCCCCGGCGACCAGCGGCACAGCCCGGCCGGCGGCCCGACCGGCCCGCAGCATCCCGGTGGAGAGATCGGCACCCACCGCGTACGCCCCAGAGCGGCCCAGCTCCTCGGTCGACACCCCGGTGCCCGCGCCGACGTCGAGGACCCGCTCCCCCGGCCGCAGCCCCAGGGCGGCCCGGGTGGCCCGGCGCCAGCCGCGGTCCTGACCGAAGGAGAGCACCGTGTTGGTGAGGTCGTACCGCTCGGCCACACCGTCGAACATCTCGGCGACCTCGTGCGGCTGCTTGTCCAAGTCTGCGCGTGTCACGCCTACCTACTCTGCCAGCCGGACACACAGAACGGGCGGGATGGTGACCCATCCCGCCCGTGCCTCTTGCGTTATATATACGACCGCCATCGGTCGGGTCCGACCCCGCCGCCGACGGTCATGAGTCGTGGCGACGCTTCAGTGTTGCGGTGTTACGCAGGCAACGTAACCAGCACCAACGCGCCGGACCAGAGACACACGCGGCTCGTTACCGAGGAGCAATCAGCCCCTCACCGCTTCGCCGAGGCGCACCTGGCCGATCGGCCGGTGCCCCCGGTCATCCGGCCCATCGACACCCCTCAGCGCGGGGGCCACCGGGTCTCGAAACGCTATCGGGCCTCGACGAGCGGCAGCTCGGTGCGGCCCGCGCCGCCGCCGGGCATCGCGATCGACGAGAAGTGCGAGACCACGCGCTCGTCCGTCGGGTCGTCGGCCTCGGTCGCGTGCACCGCGAGGTGCCTATAGAGGGTGTCGCGCTGCGCCGGGATCCGGCCCGCCGTGCGGATCATCCAGATCAGCTCGTGCAGGTTCGACCGGTGCCGGGCGCCCGCCGAGGAGATCACGTTCTCCTCCAGCATGATCGAGCCGAGGTCGTCGACGCCCAGGTGCAGCGAGAGCTGGCCGACGTCCTTGCCGGTGGTCAGCCAGGACGCCTGCAGGTGGGCGATGTTGTCGAAGAAGAGCCGGGAGACCGCGATGAAGCGCAGGTATTCCATCGCGGTGGCCTGGGTGCGGCCCTTGAGATGGTTGTTCTCCGCCTGGTACGTCCACGGGATGAACGCGCGGAAGCCGCCCACGCTGCCCTCGGCCTCGACCGCCGAGTCCACGTAGCCGTTCGCCACGGCGAGGTCCTGCACGTCGCGGATCATCCGGATGTGGTCGATGCGCTCGGCGTTGGTCTCGCCGGTGCCCATCATCATCGTGGCCGTGGAGCTGAGGCCGTTGCGGTGCGCGACCGCCATGACCTCGAGCCAGCGCGCGCCGGACTCCTTGAGCGGCGCGATCGCCTTGCGCGGCCGGTCGGGCAGCATCTCGGCGCCGGCCCCCGCGATGGAGTCGAGACCGGCGGCCTTGATCCGCAGCACCGCCTCCTCGATGGAGACGCCGGAGACCTTGGCCATGTGCAGGATCTCGCTGGGGCCGATCGAGTGGATGGCCAGCTGCGGATAGGCCTGCTTGACCGAGGAGAAGAGATTCTCGTAATACTCCACGCCGTAGTCCGGGTGGTGGCCGCCCTGGAGCATGACCTGGGTCGCGCCGAGCTCGACCGCCTCGCCGCACCGGTGCAGGATCTCCTCCATCGGGTGCGACCAGCCCTCGGCGTGCTTCGGCGCCCGGTAGAAGGCGCAGAACTTGCAGGCCGTGACGCAGACATTGGTGTAGTTGATGTTGCGATCGATCAGGTAGGTGACGATCCCGTCCGGGTAGCGCCGGCGCCGGACCGCGTCGGCCGCCTCGCCGAGGGCGTGGAAGGGCGCTTCGGTGTAGAGCAGCAGCGCCTCCTCGGGCGTGATCCGCCCACCGTCGGCCCCACGCTGCAGGATGCTGTCGATCTCCGGGTTCGCCGTCACGTCCCGAAGCCTACGTCCCGGATCCGGCAGTCGTCAGCGGCGTCGGTCACTGACGTGCCGCGCTGCTGCGGCGCTCGATCAGCACACCGAGGCCGTCCAGGACCCGTTCGAGGCCGAACGCGTACGCGTGGCCGGGGTCGAAGGCGGCACCCAGCTCGGCGCCCGCCGCGGCGCCGACCCGCACGGCCGTCGGGTAGGCGGCCGGATCGAAGACCTTCGCCAGCAGCGGACCGTTCTCGGCCCACCACTCCTGATCACTGCGCGCGCTGCGCTCGGCCGCGGTCTGCGCGTCCGCGGCGGCCCGGGCGGCGGCCCGGACGAAACCGAGCAGGAACGTCAGGGCGGAGTCGGTCTCCACGTCGTCTAGGCCGGTGCCGTCGAAGGCGCGCAGCTCGTGCTCGTATTTCGCCATCAGGCCGGGGCCCAGCGGCGGCCGGCTCTGCGAGATGCCCGCCGCCCACGGGTGCTGCGCGAACAGCAGCCTGTTGTCCTCCGCCACCGCCGCCAGCCGCTCCCGCCAGGACGCGTCCACGCTGCCTTCCCGCGACATCCGCAGGTAGACGGCGTCGAGCATCAGGTCGAGCAAGGCGGCCTTGTCCGGCACATACGTGTACAGCGTCATCGGCACGACGCCCAGCTCCTGGGCCACCCGCCGCATGCTCACCGCGTCGAGCCCCTCGTCGTCGGCGAGCGTGATGGCGGCGTCGACGACCTGGGCCACGGTCAGGCCCTTCTTGCGCCCTCGCCGGCTCGCCGGCTCGTCGAACCAGAGCAGGTCGATGGTGCGTCGCGCCTCGGCCACGGGGTGGCACTCCTTTCTTGTACGGCGTATCTTATACGGCGTCCAACTAATGAGCTAGCGGTCCAGTGCAAGTCTCTCGCCTGCCGTTCGGGCTTCGCCTCGCCGGGGCGCACCTGAGCCAGGGGCGGGCTCAGTCGTTAACCTCGACAGGTCGATCGGAATCGGAGTCGCAGTGCTCGTCGTGCATGGCGTGTGGATCGCCGGTGAGTCGGCGCCCGGGAGGCTCGCGCTCTGGGCCGAGGATCCCGCTCTTCCGCTGACCACCTCTTCCCGGGCTCGCCGCCGCCCGCATCCGTTCGCGGTGCCGGCCGGAGCCCTCGCCGCGGCGCTGACCGGCTCGTCGGACGACGTCCGTGACGCGCTGGCCAAGGCCGCCGAGACGGAGCTGGTCCTGCAGCTGCCCGGCACGGCCAAGGGCCCGCTGCCGTCGCCGGAGGCCGGCAGCGAGGCGCCCGGCCGGGGTCTGCGGCTCGGGGCCTGGGAGACACCGGCGCTGGTGCTGCCGGGCGAGCTGGCGCTGACCGCTTTGGGAGCGCTGGCCGAGCCCGACCCGGACGGGCCCTGGATCGCCGCGGCGTCCCTGCGCTATCTGTGCGTGCTGGCCGGGCACGCCTGCGACATGGCCCGCCGCGGGCGGATGCTGCCGCAGCTGGTGGTGGAGTCGGGCACGCCGGCCGGTCGCTGGCGGCCGGTGCTCACCGGCGCCGACGCGGCCGGCTATCGCGACTTCGCCGCGGCCATGCCCCCGGTGTGCCGCTCGGCCGCGGTGGGCGGCTCGTCCGACGACGCCGACAGCAGTGCCACCGGCAGTGTCGGCCGCACGTTGCGGGACGCGCTCGAGGTCCTGGTGGATGCCGCCGCCCGTTCCCTGATGCCGGAGCGGATGCTGCTGGGGCTGCGGCCCGGCCCCAGGACCGCGCTCGCGGAGCGGTGGCTCTTCTCGCTGACCGGCGCCGATCCCTCCCTGCCGGGGGCCAGGCCGGCCGACGTCGCCGAGCTGTCCAAGCCGCTGGTCGGCTGGTTGCGGTCGGCGCACGACGCCAACGGGCCGATCCGGGTGAGCTTCCGGCTGACCGAGCCCGCGCCGGGCACCGACGACTGGGCGCTCGACTTCGCCCTCCAGTCGGCCGACGATCCGAGTCTCTACCTGCCCGCCGACGACCTCTGGAACGGCACGCGCATGCCCGGCCTGCCGGCCAATCCCGACGAGACGCTGCTCGCCGGGCTCGGCCGCGCGGTCCGGCTGTTCCCCGCGCTGCACGAGGCGCTGCTGGACGCCCGGCCGGCGGCCATGGCCCTGAACACTGGCGAGGCGCACGACTTCCTCCGGCAGGCCGCTCCCCTGCTCCAAGCGGCCGGCTTCGGCGTGCAGCTCCCGGCCTGGGCCGGACGCAAGGCGGTCGGGCTCAAGCTGACCACCCGCACCCGCAGCAAGACGCCGTCCGGCAAGGCCGCCGCCGACTCCGGGTTCGGCCTCGAGCAGCTGGTCGACTTCCGCATCGACCTGGTGATCGGCGACGGCACGGTCAGCGCCGAGGAGCTGGCCGAGCTGGCCCGGCTCAAGGTGCCGCTGGTCCGGGTCCGGGGGCAGTGGGTCGAGCTGGACGATCGCCAGCTCAAGGCAGCTCTGAAAGCCGTCGGCAAGCGCCGCGAGGGCGAGCTGACCGCCGGCGAGGTGCTCCAGCAGGTGGTCGACGGCGGCGAGGAGGATCTGCCGCTGGTCGAGGTGGACGCGGACGGCGCGCTCGGTGACCTGATCTCCGGGCAGGCGGCCGAGCGGCTCACGCCGGTGCCGACACCACCCGGGTTCCAGGGGACGCTGCGGCCGTACCAGGAGCGGGGGTTGTCTTGGCTGCACTTCCTGGCCCGGCTCGGCCTCGGCGGCATCCTCGCGGACGACATGGGCCTCGGCAAGACGGCGCAAACGCTGTCGCTGCTGCTCGCCGAGCGCGTGGATCCGGACGTGCCGGTCGCGCCGACTCTGCTCGTCTGTCCTATGTCACTGGTCAGCAACTGGCAGAAGGAAGCCGCCAGGTTCGCCCCCTCGCTGCGGGTGCACGTCCATCACGGCGGAGCCCGCAAGCGCGACGACGACTTCCGATCCGTGGTCGCCACAGCCGATCTCGTCATCACCACCTACGGCACCGCCCTGCGGGATCTCGGCGCACTCCGCGAGGTCCAATGGGGACGGATTGCCTGCGACGAGGCCCAGGCGATCAAGAACAGCGGCACCCGGCAAGCTCAGGCAGTGCGGTCCATCCCGGCCCGGACCAGGCTCGCCCTGACCGGTACGCCGGTGGAGAACCACCTCGCCGAGCTCTGGTCCATCATGGAGTTCTGCAATCCCGGCCTGCTGGGGCCGGCGAAGCGATTCCGCCGCCGCTTCCAGGAGCCGATCGAAGTGCGCGGGGACGCCGATGCCACCGCCGCACTCAAGCGCGCCACCGGACCGTTCGTGCTGCGCCGCCTCAAGACCGACAAGTCGATCATCTCCGACCTGCCGGAGAAGAACGAGATGAAGGTCTGGTGCACCCTCACGGCCGAGCAGGCGACGCTCTACCAGGCCGTGGTCGAGGACATGATGGCCGTCATCGACAACAGCGAGGGCATCCAGCGGCGGGGCAACGTGATCGCCGCGATGACCAAGCTCAAGCAGGTCTGCAACCACCCCGCCCACCTGCTCAAGGACGGCTCCCGGCTGCCCGGCCGCTCCGGCAAGCTGGCCCGGCTGGAGGAGCTGACCGAGGAGATCATCGAGGACGGCGACAAGGCCCTGATCTTCACGCAGTATTCGGAGTTCGGGACGATGCTCCAGCCGTACCTGGCCGCGCATGTCGACCGGCCGGTGCTGTGGCTCCACGGTGGACTGTCCAAGGCGCGGCGGGACGAGCTGGTCGAGCGTTTCCAGCACGACACCGAGCCGATGCTGTTCCTCCTCTCGCTCAAGGCGGCCGGCACGGGCCTGAACCTGACGGCCGCCAACCAGGTCATCCACGTGGACCGCTGGTGGAACCCGGCAGTCGAGGACCAGGCCACCGACCGCGCGTTCCGCATCGGACAGTCGCGCAACGTGCAGGTGCGCAAGTTCATCTGCACCGGCACGCTCGAGGAGAAGATCGACGCGATGATCGAGCGCAAGAAGGCCCTGGCGTCCTCAGTGGTCGGTACGGGCGAGGACTGGGTGACCGACCTCAACACCGACCAGCTGCGCGAGCTGTTCGCCCTCGACCCGGTGGCGGTGAGCTGACCATGCCCGTGGATCCGCAGGGACGCTGGTTCGACAACACCGGGCCGATCCGGGTGGACGGCGGCCTCGCCGTGCGAGCCAAGCGCGGCAAGATCGGCGAGCAGTGGTGGTCCCGCCGCTTCGTCGACATCCTGGAACGCACCTGCGACCCGGGGCGCCTGGCGCGCGGACGTGCGTACGCCCGCAAGGGCCAGGTCATCGACTTCGAGCTCACCCCCGGCCGGGTCGCGGGACGGGTGCAGGGATCACGCCCGCAGCCGTACGAGGTGACGATCGCCATCCCGGCGTACGACGAAGCACAGTGGACCCGGGTGCTCGCCGCACTGGGATCACAGGCTCTGTATCGCGCGGCGCTGCTCGCCGGCGAGATCCCGCACGAGCTGGTGGACCTGTTCGACGAGCTGGAGCTGCCGCTGTTCCCGTCCACACTGGAGATGAACTGTTCGTGCCCGGACTGGGGCACGCCGTGCAAGCACGTGTCCGCGGTGCTCTACGTGCTGGCCGAGGCGTTCGACGACGACCCGTTCCTGGTGCTGGCGTGGCGGGGACGCGGCCGGGACGCATTGCTGACCGCCCTGCGTGGCCTGCCCGAACCGGTCGAGACCATCGACCCGCTCGCGGTGGAGGAGGTCGAGCTGCAGACGCGCCTGACCGACTTCTACACCCCGGCCATCTCGCTGAGCCGGCTGCGCGAGCGCCCGGGCCGGGTGACGGTGCCGCCGGAGCTGTTGCTGCGGGTGCTGGATGCTCCGCAGATCCGGGTCCGCCACATCCCGCTGGTCGACATCCTCCGCCCGGCCTACCGCGACCTCACCGACCCACCGTCCACATAGTTTTCTGATGGCCGGATACCGCGACGTGACGGCAGACGGGCCTGCGTATGCCGCGCAGGCCCGCCCATCACCGCACCGTCAGCCCTTGTGCCACTTCTGGTTCGCCGAGCCGCCGCAGTCCCAGAGCTGGAGCCGGCCGCCGTCCGCGCCGTTCCAGTCCTTGATGTCCACGCAACGGTTCGCCTGCGGGTTCACCAGGTCGCCCGCGCCCGACAGGACGAACTGCTGGGCCGCCGTACCGTTGCAGGTGTAGAGCTGCACCGGCGTGCCGTTCGCCGTTCCGCCGCCGGCCACGTCCATGCACTTGTTGTTCTGCGCCTGCAGGGCGCCGCCCGCCGACGTCCACTTCTGGGCGTTCGATCCGTTGCAGGTCCACGTCTGCAGCGGCGCGCTGTCGACGAAGTTGGCGCTCGGCACGTCGATGCACTTGCCGTTCCAGTCGCTGATCAGAGCCTGTCCTCCGCCCGCCGGCGGCGGCGTGGTCGGGCCGCCCGCACCGAACGGGGTCAGGATCAGCCCGGCCGCACGCGGGTCGCCGTCGTGCACCAGCGACTCGAAGGCGCCGACGTCGTCGAAGGCGAACGCGTACGCCTTACCATCCGCCATGTTCTGGTGAATGATCTTGGCGTACTGGTTGGTCGGGTTGTTCTGGTAGAACTGCGCCGCGTTGGTGCTCGGCTGGGTGTCGATGGTGCCCAGGGTGCCGCGGTTCAGCGCCGCGCAGAGCGTGCGTGAGATCGGCCCCTTCACCAGGTCGTTCGGTGCGGGCAGGTCACCGTCGCAGCCCCAGACGCTGGCCGACGAGGGCTTGTTGAACGACGCCACCTGCTGGCCCGCGCTGTTCGTGAAGTTCATGACGTTGCCGGAGGTCCGGCCGAAGTACTTGGTGTTCGGCTGGTCACCGAATGGCACCACAGTCAGCGTCTTGCTGGTGTACGCGTTCCAGGCCGACGTGATGTACGAGTCCAGGTAGTTCGCGCTCATCAGCCCGGCTCCGGCGGCCTTGCCCGGCGCCAGCGCCCGCAGCACGGTCCCGTCCGAACGGGTGTAGACCGTGTTCGCCCAGCCGGCCTGCGCCTTGATGCCGTTGATGACGTTGTTACGACCGTTGTTGAGCAGCTCGCCGGTCTTCTTCGTCGCGCCGGAGGATCCGGTCACCGTCACCGCGTGCGGCACTGCGAACATGTCGACCTGCGAGCTGTTGAGCCACAGGCCGGCGTCGTTGTAGGTGAACTCGCTCCAGTCGAACAGGATGTTGTAGTTGGCGTCGCCACTGGCCCACGGCGCGGGCTGCACCAGGCCGTCCGGGGTGAGGAAGAACTTGAGCTTCTCCCCCAGCGAGAAGTAGACCCGACCGGAGAAGCCGCGCGGGAAGTTGATCGTCGTGGCGCCGCCGTTGCCGGGGCCGCCGATCGCCACGTCGGGGGCGGGCGAGGGCGGGAGCGAGCCGGCCGGCCACGGGGTGAAGGCGCCGCCCTGGTTGACGTAGCCGAGGCGGTTCGTGCTCAGGTTGATGCCGATCACGTACAGGTAGACGGCCTCGCCACGGCCGGAGTTGTTGGTGACGGTGACCGGCAGCAGAGCCGGGCCGACCGCTTGGGCCGGCGCGGCCGCCGCCACGGCCGCGAGCGGCACGGTGACGGTGAGCGCGGCCAGCGCGTGCAGAAGTTTTGATCGGATACGCACGATGACTCCTCGGGAGACGGACGGCGCAGGGGATGGGGGACGGCTCCTGAGAGCGCTCTCACAGCATCAAATGGTTAACACTGTGTGTCAATAGACACCAGCTGATGTATTGCCAGATTATTTCGGCAACCTCGTCGGCATAGGCTCGGGATCATGAGTGACATGACCTACCGCCGCCTCGGCACCTCAGGCCTGGTCGTCTCGGTCGTCGGCATCGGCTGCAACAACTTCGGCCGCAAGCTCGACGTCGACGGCACCCGGGCGGTCGTCGACGCGGCGCTCGACGCGGGGATCACGCTGTTCGACACCGCCGACATCTACGGGACCCCGCACGGCAGCTCCGAGGAGTGCCTGGGCGCGGCCTTGAAGGGCCGGCGCGACGAGGTCGTGCTGGCGACCAAGTTCGGCATGGACATGGAAGGCCTCAACGGCGCGGACCACGGCGCCCGCGGCTCCCGGTCGTACATCATCCGGGCGGTCGAGGCCTCACTGCGCCGGCTCGGCACCGACCACATCGACCTGTACCAGATCCACACCCCGGACGAGGCCACCCCGATCGAGGAGACCCTGTCGGCGCTGGACGACCTGGTCCGCAGCGGCAAGGTCCGCTACCTGGGCAACTCCAACTTCGCGGGCTGGCAGATCGCCGACGCGGACTGGACGGCCCGGACCACCGGCCTCACCCCGTTCATCAGTGCGCAAAATCAGTACAGCCTGTTGCACCGCGAGGTCGAGGACGAGGTCGTGCCGGCGTGTGAGCAGTTCGGGCTGGGCCTGCTGCCGTTCTTCCCGCTGGACAGCGGCCTGCTGAGCGGCAAATACCAGCGCGGCACGCCGCCGGCCGAGGGCACCCGGCTGTCCCAGGAGCGGTATCAGCGCTGGCTGGACGGGGCGGACTGGGACACCATCGAGGCGCTGACCGCGTACGGCAAGGAGCGCGGGCACAGCCTGCTCGACGTGGCGATCGCCGGCCTCGCCGCGCAGCCGGCGGTGACCAGCGTGATCGCCGGCGCCACGACCCCGGACCAGGTACGGGCCAACGCCGCCGCCGGGCAATGGCGTCTCACCGCGGACGACGTGGCCGCCCTGGACCGGATCCTGACCCCCGGAGCCTGACGATGCAGGAGGAAGCCGCCCGGGCGATCCTCCCCGCAGCCGTCTACGACTACTACCGGGACGGTATCGGCGCCCAAGTCACCCGGGACGAGGCCGCGGCGGCCTGGCGCGAGTGGCGGTTCGTCCCGCGGCTATTCCGTGATGTCTCCCGGGTCAGCACCGAGGTCGAGCTGTTCGGCGCCCGGCTCGCCGCCCCGGTGCTGGCCGGACCGACCGCGCTGCACACGCTCGCGCATCCCGAGGGTGAGGCGGCGACCGCCCGCGGCGTCGCGGCGGCCGGCTCGTTGCTGGTGCTCAGCGCGCGGGCGGGCCGGCCGCTGGCCGAAATCCCGACGGCTGGGCCCTGGTGGTTCCAGGCCTACGTGCTGCGGGACCGGGACATCACCGAGCAACAGGTACGCGCGGCCGCCGCCGCCGGGGCGGGCGCGATCGTGCTGACCGCCGATGCCCCGTTTGTGCACCCGCGGCCGGTGCCGCAGGCCGGTGCGCTGTCCCCGGCGACCCGGCCGGTGGGCCGGGAGCAGGATCCGGCCCTCGACGCCGGCGCGATCGGCTGGCTGGCGGCGATCTCCGGCCGGCCGGTGCTGGTCAAGGGTGTGCTCGGGGCACGGGACGCGATGACCTGTGTCGACGCGGGCGCTGCCGGGGTGATCGTGTCCAATCACGGCGGCCGGCAGCTGGACCGGGTGGTCGCCACCGCGCGGGCGCTCGGCCCGGTCGTCGAGGCGGTCGCGGGCCGGGTGCCGGTGCTGGTGGACGGCGGCATCCGGGACGGCGGCGACGTGCTGACGGCGCTGGCGCTGGGTGCGCGGGCGGTGCTCATCGGCCGCCCGGTGCTGTGGGCCCTGGCCACCGGCGGCGCGGACGGCGCCCGCGACTGCCTGGATTACTACCGCACCGACCTGGCCCGGACGATGGCGCAAGCCGGCCTACCAGCACTCAGCGACATCGACGCCGACGTGATCACCCGGCCCTGACCAAGCGGCCGAGCCGCAGCGGCCCGGCCCGGCCCGCGGCACCGGCCAAACCGGCTACGACGCACGCCCGCCCGCGGCAAGATCACAGATCGGCCGGCGAGGCCACGCCGCCCAGGGCGGGATCAGACCGGCCGGCGACGGCGAGTCAGCACCAGTGCCATCGCACCCGTCAACACCAGCAGCATCCCCGCACCAGCGATCCGCCCCGCCGGCGCACCCGTAATGGGCAGCCCGCCACCGGACCCACCCGAACCACTGCCCGAGCCGCCGCCCGTGGTCAGCTTGACCTCGATCTTGGCCACGTTGTTGGTCGTCTTCTGGTCCTGCACGCCACCGTCGACCGTGATCGAGCCCTCGTCCTCGTTCTCGCCGTCCTCGATCTTGGCGGTGAACGAGAACAGCTGCTGCTCCCCCTTGGCCAGCGACTTGCTCGCCACGCACAGGTAGTCGTGGCCGCTGACCTGGCCGGGCTTGTCCCAGCTGGGGTCGCCGTCGCCGTTCGGGACGCAGTGCTTGTCCACCTTGGTCAGAGCCAGGCCGGACGGGATGCGCACCTTGGCCGCGTGGATCCACGACGTCGTCCGGCCGAGCACGGTGGCCGGGCCGTCGTTGCGGAAGCCGACCTTCACCGTACGGGTGTCGCCGATCTTGCCCTCGAAGTTGTCGCCGATGGCGACGCTGTCGGCCGGGTTGAGCGGGACCTTCACCTGGAACGAGGTCGCGTTGTCCCATTCGTTGAGCTCGCGCTGACCGGCTGCGAGGCTCTGCGCGGCCGGCACCAGCTGGAGCTTGGCGCCCGGCTTCCTGGCTGCCTTCGTTGCCGCGGCGAGACCGGCTTCGTTGTCGTCGAGGCCCAGGGCCGCCACGCCGGCGGTGTAACTCGCCGGGCCGGGGGCAGCCGCGTCGGCCGCGACGGTGAGCGGGGTCGTCGGCGACATGCCGAACGTGGAGCCCGGGGCGAGGGTCAGGTCGAAGACGCAGACGACGCCGGGCAGCTTCTCGGCCTTGACGCAGTTGCTGTAGTTGTTCGGGTACGAGATGTAGCGCGGCCCGGCCAGCGCGAGGGCGACACCCTCGGCGGCCTTGTCGCCGTTGTTGCGGATCGAGATCGGCAGCACGGCCGACTTGCCCGCGGCCAGCTCGATGTCCGGGATGCGGGCGGTCTCGAGGTCGACGCCGGCCGTTTCGCGCACCACCGTGACGGTGGTCGACTCCTTCCACGCGCCCCCGGCGTCGTGGACCACCAGTCCGATGGCGGCACCGGTCGCGGGCAGCGCGGCGGTGGGCGTCACCGTGAACGAGAAGGCCTTGCGGGCGCCCGGCGCGAGGTCGCCGATCGCGCACCCGGTCGCGGTGCAGCCCGGCGCGGGCTTGAAGCCGAGGCGCGGGTCGATCGCGGTGCCGGTGAGGGCGAAGTCGAGGGTCAGGCCGGTCGCCGCGGTCTCGCCCGCGTTGACGACCTCGAACGGAACGGTCTTGGTGGCGCCGCTCGTGGTGACCACCCGCTCGGGCGCCGAGATCTCGATCGTCGGCCGTTCGGCCGCGGCCTCGGCGCGTGCCGGGGTGGCCGCGCCGACGGCGGTCAGCCCGATCAGGGCAATGGGCAGCGCGAGGCGGATCGCGAGATTGTTCGGTCGTGTGGCCACCGGTCAATGCTCCACTGCGGACCGACTCGGCGCTACCCCCTGTGGAGCAAAGTGGTCTATACCTGGGCGAAGATCGGCCCGTCGGCCGGCAGAGCCGGCGCTTCGCCGCGGGCGGCGGCCCGGCGGGCGAACTCGCGCACCCCGGCCACCTGCCGCTCACCCAGCGAGAAGTCCAGGGCCCGGAAGTACGTGGCCAGCGTCGCAGCGTCGAACGGCTCCCAGCGCGCCGCCGCCTCGGCCACCTCGTCCAGCTCGCCGAGGCACAGATCGCGCGAGCGCTGGAACGCCTCGTGCACCTCTTTGACCACACCTGGGTGGGCGGCAGCGAACTCCTTGCGGACCGCCCAGACGGCGAAGACCATCGGCAGGCCGGTCCACTCCTTCCACGCCTGCGCCAGGTCGATGACCTGAAGGCCGAGCTCCGGGGCCTCGTACATGGCGCGCAGGGCCGGGTCGCCGATCAGCACCGCGGCGTCGGCCTCCAGCAGCATCTGGTTGAGCTCCGGGGGGCAGCGGAAGTATTCGGGCTCGGCGCCGTACTGCTCGGCCAGCAGCATCTGGGCCAGCAGCACGCCGGTCCGCGAGGTCGAGCCGAGCGCGACCGGGCGGCCGTCGAGCTCGGCCGGCGGCCGGGTGGAGACCAGGTTGACCGACAGCACCGGCCCGTCGCTGCCGACCGCGAGGTTGGGCAGCAGCAGCAGGTCGTCGGCGTTGCGCAGATACTCGACCAGGGAGATCGGGCCGATGTCCAGGTCGCCGGCGACCAGGGCGGCGTTGAGCCGGTCCGGGGTGTCCTTGTGCAGGTCGACGTCGAGCAGCGCGCCTGAGCGCATGAGGCCCCAGTAGATCGGCAGACAGTTGAGGAACTGGATGTGGCCTACCCGGGGTCGCCGGACTACGTCGCTCATGGTCCGACGCTATCTCCGGCGGGTTGCGCATGCCGGGGCTCCACCTGCGGCGAGGGACCTATCTCACGTTCGGCCCGGCGGACGACGGGCAGGCAGACGGCGACCGCGACCAGCCCGGCGAGGCCGGCCGCCGCGACCAGCGGCCGTGGCGCGAAGTGGTCGACGAGCGGCCCGCCGACCAGGTAACCCACCATGCCGGCGCCCTGCACGGCGGCGCCCATCGCGGCGAACGCCCGTCCCCGGGCGGCGGCCGGCACCCGTTGGGCCAGGACCACGCTGGTGAAGATGTTGATGCCGCCGTTGCAGATGCCGCCGGCGAACCAGAGCGGCACCAGCAGCAGCGCGTGCCAGACGCCGGCCCCGGCCAGCACGGCGGCGCAGGTGGCCCCGGCCAGCAGGAGCGAGATCCGCACCAGCCGTCCGGGCTGGGTCCAGCGCCGGCCGAGCCGGCCGAACAGCAGGGCGCCGGCCAGCATCCCGGCGGTCCAGGTGCCGCTGATCAGGCCGAACACCGTGGTGGAGGCGCCGAGCGTCGCCCGGATGAAGAAGACCTCGATGACGTTGATGGCGCCCACGCCGGCCACGACGGCCGCGATCGCCCCGACCATCACGGCGACCAACCTGTCGTCGCGCAGCCGCCAGGAGACGGGCACGGCCGCGGCGGGCCGGGCCGCGGGCGATCTCCGGGTACGGATGAGCAGCCCGGCCACCACCAGCGACAGGTACGAGACGGCGTCCAGCAGCAGCGGCACCCGTACGCCGAACTGTCCCACCAGCACCCCGGCCAGCGCGGGAGCGATCAGCATGCCGATCAGTCCCGCCGTCTGGTTGATCCCGCTCGCCTTGGCCAGGTCCTCGCGCCGGACCATCGCCGGCAGCAGCGCCGCGAGGGTGGGCTGGGTGACCGCGAGCCCGCTCGCCAGCACCGCGACCAGCGCAATGATCACCAACGAGTGCTCGGCGAAGGCCAGCGCCGTGCACACCGCGGCCTGCCCGAACCCGGCCACGATCAGCAGCTTGCGGCTGTCCACCCGATCGGCGATCCGGCCGGTCACCGGGGCCAGCACCGCCAGCGGCAGGGCGGCACCGAGCAGCAGCCCCGAGACGGCCACGCCACCGGCCCCGGCCTGCTGCAACGCGAGCGCAAGAGCGGTGGCCGCAAGGAAGTCACCACAGGCACTGACGCCGCGGGCGCCGGCGGCCAGGTAGACGTCACTCCAGCGCGAACCGTCAGATGCGAAGGACATACTTCGAAAATAATCCTTCACATCTGCTCAGCACAAGGGCTACTCCACCGGGAAGACGGCGTAGTGCACAGCGACCGGCCGCGCGTCCGCGGGCGCGTCCGCGATCCGCTCCCGCCGCCGGTACGGCGCCAGCACTTCCTTGACCTGTCGGTTGACCTCGGCCAACTCCTCGGCGTTGAGCAGCAGCATCGGACTCATCAACGCGCTCGCCTCCTGCCAGGTCTTCGGCTCCTCGTGCGCCCGCGCGACCCACTCCCGCAACCGGGCGAAGTCACGGTTCAGATAGACATCGACCAGTGCCCGCTGACTGGCCCGGGTCTCCGGCTCATTCAGGTCACCGTCGACGTTGAGCCCCGAGGTGGTGCTGCGCCAGACCCGTTCCCGGCCGTCCCCGCGGCTCGGCGCCTGCTCGACGAGCCCGTACTTGGCCAGCTCACGCAGGTGATAACTGGTCGCACTGGGCGACAGCCCGACCAGCCCGGCACACTCGGTGGCGGTGACGACCGCGCCGGTGCTGCCGAGATGCTCGATGATCGCGATCCGGGCCGGGTGCGCGAGAGCCCGCATCACCTTCGGGTCGGTGATCCGTGCGGTGGGTTGCCCGTCAGCCATGCCACCCATGATCCCGCCTCACCCGCGGCACCGACGCACCCGGGCGATCAGAGGCCGCCAGGGACGCGGCACGCCGCCGGTCGGCTCGAAGGGGAAAATCGGTGGCTTCGGCCGGCGGGGTTGCGTATCGTGACTGGCCGCTTGACGGCCGCGGTGAGTCGACACCGCAGCGGACGTCTCCGCGCCGGACGACGGCCACCCGTTGCCGGATACGCGAGCGAGCAGCGAGCTACCGCGATAGGAATCAGCGTGCCCGCATCCGAACTCGACAACGAACTCATTTCCGAACGCCGGCACCTCAGCCAGTCCCGCGCCGCGCTGGGGCGGATGCGGGGGCGGGCCGAGTCCCTGTTCGCTTCCGGTGCTGACGTCGCCGGGGACGCCTACAGCGCTGAGACGCTCGGGCGGACCCTGTCGCGCCGGGTGGCCGAGCTGGCCGATGATCCCGACACTCCGCTCTTCTTCGGCAAGCTGGACATCGAGCAGACGGCGTACCACATCGGGCGCCGGCACGTCACCGATGATTCCGGTGAGCCGATGGTGCTGGACTGGCGGGCGCCGCTGTCCCAGTCGTTCTACCGGGCCAGTGTGCGTGATCCGCAGGGGGTCGCCACCCGGCGCCGGTTCGGTTTCGTCAAGGGGGAGCTCACCAGCTTCGAGGACGAGCACCTGGACCGGGGCGAGGAACTGGGCACCAAGAGCCGGATCCTGACCGCCGAGATCGAGCGGCCGCGCGTCGGGCCGATGCGGGACATCGTCGCCACCATCCAGCCCGAGCAGGACGAGCTGGTCCGCGCCGAGCTCGAGGATTCCATCTGTGTGCAGGGCGCGCCCGGCACCGGTAAGACCGCGGTCGGGCTGCACCGGGCCGCGTACCTGCTCTATGTGCACCGGGAGCGGTTGCGTCGCTCCGGGGTGCTGATCGTCGGCCCTAACACCGCGTTCCTGTCCTACATCTCGGCGGTGCTCCCGGCGCTCGGCGAGGTCGAGGTGCAGCAGGCCACGGTCGACGACCTGATCGCCCGGGCACCGGTACGCGGCCACGACGCCGAAGCCACCGCCCTGCTCAAGCACGATCCGCGGCTGGCCGCCGTCCTGCGCAAGGCGTTGTGGAGCCGGCTGGCCAAACCGGTGGAGCCGATCATGGTGTCGGACGGCTCGTACCGCTGGCGGATCGATCCGGGACCGCTGCGTCAGATCGTGGACGAGGCGCGCCGGGAGGAGCTGCCGTACGCGGTCGGCCGGGAGCGGGTCCGGGCCCGGGTCGTCGCGCTGCTGCAACGTCAGTCGGAGTACCGCACCGGGAACTCACCCAACGAGGGCTGGCTGCGCCGGATGGGCAAGATCCCACCGGTACGCGACTTCCTGGACAACGCCTGGCCCGCGCTGACCCCCGAAGGGCTGGTCGTGGCGCTGCTCAGTGACGCCGAGCTGCTGGCCACCGCGGCCGAGGGCATCCTCACCGAGGCGGAGCAGGCGCTGCTGCTCTGGCCGAAGGCGCCGCGCACGGTGAAGGCGGCCAAGTTCAGCGCCGCCGATCTGGTGCTGGTCGACGAGGCCGCCGGGCTGCTGGAGCGTGAGCAGAGCTTCGGGCACGTGGTGGTGGACGAGGCTCAGGACCTGTCGCCGATGCAGGCGCGGGCGATCGCGCGGCGCAGTGAGCACGGCTCGATCACGCTGCTCGGCGACCTGGCGCAGGGCACCGCGCCGTGGGCCGCCGCCAATTGGCGGGACACGTTGCGGCATCTCGGCAAGCCGGACGCCGTGGTGGTGCCGCTGACGGTCGGTTTCCGCGTACCCGCTGTGGTTGTGGCCCTGGCCAACCGCCTGCTGCCGGCGCTCGGGGTGGACGTGCCGGAGGCCGTCTCGCTGCGTCGCGACGGTGATCTTTCCGTCGTCGGCGTGCCGTCGGCGGCCGAGGTGGATGCCGCGATGCTGGTCGAGGTGACCGCGGCGCTGGAGCACGAGGGTTCGGTCGCGGTCATCGCGGCCGACGCGGCGGTGGACCGGCTGCGTGCGCATCTCGCGGCGGCGGGCCTGCCGGCCGCGACGCCGGACGACGTCGACTCCGAGGCGCGCGTCACGGTCGTGCCGGCCACGATCGTCAAGGGCCTGGAGTACGACCATGTGGTCGTCGTGGAACCGGCCCAGATCGTGGCGGCCGAGCCCCGCGGCCTGCACCGGCTCTACGTGGTCCTGACCCGCGCGGTGTCCCGGCTGTCGGTGGTGCACGCCGAGCCGCTGCCCGAACCGCTCAGAGCGGCTTGATCCAGCGGGACCAGTCCGGCTGGCGGTGATAGCCCCGGGCGGCCCAGATGGCGTGGGCACCCGGGTTGTCATCCAGCACCATCGCGTCGATCCGGGTGCCGCCCAGCGCCCGGATGCGGTTCTCCGCCGCCTCGATCAGAGCCCGCCCGATGCCGTTGCGGCGGCGTTGCGGGTCGACCGCGAGGCGGTACAGGTGGCACCGCCAGCCGTCCCAGCCGGCGATGATCGTGCCGACGATCCGGTCCCCCTCGACGGCCACGATGAGCGCGTCCGGGTCCCGCAGGTGCAGCGCCGCCAGGGCACCGGGGGTGTCCGGCGGACGGCTGGCGTTCTCGGCCGCCGTTGCCCAGAACGTCAGCACGGCCCCCAGTTCGCGGGAATCCGCTGCCCGCAGTACGAGATCGCTCACCGCGCGATGCTAAACGAGCGCCCGAGGTTTATGGCACAAAGTTCTTTGACTTTGTGCGGTAAAGTTCTTTGCATGGAAGCCAGAGACGACGAACTCCCCCCGCTGGACCCCGCCGAGTCGCTCCGGCTCATCGCCCGCGAGCAGGCCACCACCGCCCGCCGGCTCACCCCCGACCCCCGCCTGCTGCTCTGGCCGTGGGGTCTGGCCTGGCTGATCGGCTTCGGGGTCTTCTTCCTGCGCTTCGGCCCGGACGAGCGCGTCCTGGTCGACATGCCGGACTGGGTGCCGCTCACCGTCCTGCTCGGGTCGATGATGCTGGCCGGCATCATCACCGGCATCGTCGGCGCCCGGGCCGCCCGGCAGGTCAGCGGACCGTCCTCCCGGCAGGGCGCCATGTACGGCTTCACCTGGTCGGTCGCCTTCATCGGGATGGCGACCCTGTTCAGCCGGATCAGTGACCTGCTGCCCGTGCCGGAGGCCAACCTGCTCTGGGCCGGCGCGATGGTTGCCCTCACCGGCGCCCTGCACATGGCCGGTGGTGCTGTCTGGAACGACCGGCTGCTGTTCGTCCTCGGTCTCTCGATCAGCGTCGTCAACGTCGTCGGCATCATCATCGGGGCGGGCTGGCACGCCCTGATCGTCGCGGTGCTCGGCGGCGGCGGGATGCTGCTCGCGGGCCTCGTGTCCTGGCTGCGGATGGCCCGATGACCGGCGGCCTGCCCGAACTCGACCCGGTGATCCACGCCCAGGCCCGGTTGCGGGTCGTCGCGGCGCTCTCCCCGCTGGGCCCCGGCGACCGGATCGCCTTCCCGCGGCTGCAGGACATCCTGCGGATGACCGCCGGCAACCTCTCCGTGCACCTGCGCAAGCTCGAGGACGCGGGCTACGTCGAGGTCACCAAGACCCACCAGGGCCGGACGCCCACGACGCTGGTCCGCCTCACCGGGCGCGGCCGGGTCGCCTTCGAGGACTACACCGTGGCGCTGCACGCGCTGCTCAACGGCACCGCCAACCTGCAGGAGGAGTTGTGATCCTCGCCCGCGCCCTCGGTGTCAGCCGCCGCTACGGCGACGTGCTCGCCCTCGACCGCATCGACCTCGACGTGCCCGCCGGTGAGCTCGTCGGCCTGCTCGGGCCCAACGGCGCCGGCAAGAGCACCCTGGTCAGCCTCCTCACCGGGGTGCGCCGGCCCACCTCGGGCACGGTGGAGCTGTGCGGCGGCGACCCGCGCGACCCGGCGAGCCGGCGGGCGCTGGGCGTGACCCCGCAGGAGACCGGGCTGCCCGGCGCGCTGCGCGTCGGTGAGGTCGTCGACTTCCTCCGCGCGCACTTCCCCGACCCGCTGGGCCGGGCCGAGCTGCTCGACCGGTTCGGGCTGACCGACCTGGCCAAGCGGCAGACCGGCGGCCTGTCCGGCGGGCAGAAACGGCGGGTCGCGGTGGCGCTGGCCTTCGTGGGCCGGCCCCGGATCGTGTTCCTCGACGAGCCGACCACCGGGCTGGACGTGGAGGCCCGGCACAGCCTGTGGGACGGCATCCGGGCGTTCCACGCCGACGGCGGCACGGTCGTGCTGACCAGTCACTACCTGGAGGAGATCGAGGCCCTGGCCCGGCGGGTGGTGGTGATCGGGGGCGGCCGGGTGCTGGCCGACGACACCGTCGCGGCGGTACGCGGCCTCGTCGCCATCCGCCGGGTCAGCCTGACTGTGCCCGTACCGCTGCCGGAGCTGCCCGGGGTGGTCGGCACCGAACGCGACGGCGACCGCACCCACCTGCTCACCGGCGACGCCGACCGGCTGGTCCGCGACCTCGTCGCCCGCGACGTGCCCTTCACCGAGCTGGAGGTACGCCCCACGTCGCTGGAAGAAGCGTTCCTCACCCTCACCTCGGCCTGAACCGGAGGTTCGGATGACATCCCTCGCCCTGACCCACGCCCGTTTCCAGCTCATCGAGACGTTCCGGATCCCGATGGCGCTCATCGGCAGCGCGTTCTTCCCGGCCGCCTCGATGATTTTCTTCGTGGTGCCGTTCGTCGGCGACGACCCGGTGTACGCCACCTACGCGACCGCGTCGATGGTCACCTTCGTGGTCATGACCAGCAATCTCTTCCAGTACGGCATCGGCGTCGCGGAGGACCGGGCCCAGCCCTGGGACCCGTACTCGCGGACCCTGCCGGCCGGCGCCGCACCGCGCTTCGCCGGCCGCATCCTGGCCGGGCTGGTGCTGATGGGCGCCTCGCTGGTGCCGGTCGTGGTCATCGCGGCGGTGGCGACCGAGGCGACGATCACCCTGACCGGTTTCCTCACGGCGGTGGCCGTGGTGGCCGTGATCGCGGTGCCGTTCACGCTGATGGGGCTGGCCATCGGGTACTCGCTGCCGGCTAAGGGCGCGATCGTGCTGGCCCAGGTGCTGTTCTTCCCGCTGGCGTTCGGCGGTGGCCTGATGACCGCGCCCGGCAGCGCGCCGGGGTTCGTCGAGACCATCGCTCCGTACCTGCCCACCGGGGCAGCGGTGCGGCTGATGTGGGCGGCAGTCGGCGACTTCCCGGTGCAGTGGGCATCGATAGCGGCCTTGATCGCTTGGACAGCCGCCCTGGCTGGGGTGGCCGTATGGGCCTATCGACGCGACGAAGGTCGGCGGTTCAGTTGAACTTCCGACTGAGCGGCCCCGTACCTCGCATCGCGGTGTAACGATCCATCTGTCGTCCGCCGTAACCCCGAGGAGCAGGCATGAACCCACCGACCCCCGGTGTACCGAACTGGGTGGACCTGGGTACCGCCGACCTCGCGGACGCGATCCGCTTCTACACCTCGCTGTTCGGCTGGGAGGCCGAGGTGTCGGGCGAGGAGTACGGCGGCTACACCACCTTCCGGCTCGACGGCCGGGCCACCGCCGGCGCCGGCCCGCTCTACGGCGAGGGCCAGCCGACCGCCTGGAGCACGTACGTGGCCACCGACGACGCGGACGAGATCGCGGCCCGGGTCGAGGCGGCCGGTGGCAAGGTGCTGGTGGCGCCGTTCGACGTCATGTACCAGGGCCGGATGGCCGCGTTCCTGGACCAGGCCGGCGCGCCGTTCAGCGTCTGGCAGGCGGGCACGATGCGTGGTGCCGACATCTTCGACGTGCCCGGCGCGCTGACCTGGAACGAGCTGACCACCCGGGACCTGGAGGGCTCGGCCGCGTTCTACGGCTCGGTCTTCGGCTGGGTGGCCCGGGAGAGCTCGGTGAGCGGCATGGACTACATCGTGTGGGAGCACGAGGGCCGGCAGATCGCGGGCATGCAGGCGATGGACGGCGATCGGTGGCCCGACGACCTGCCGCCACATTGGATGATCTACTTCGCGGTGGCCGACTGTGACGACTCGGCCGCGTACGCGCAGTCGCTGGGCGGCCGGATCGTGCACCCGCCGACCACCCTGCCGATCGGCCGGTATGCGGTGGTGGACGACCCGCAGGGCGGCACGTTCTCGATCCTGCAGGGCACCAACGGCTAGCCCCGGACCGGTACGACCAGCGGTCCCTGCCCACCGTCGATGACTTTGACGCGTACGCGGTAGTGCCGGGCCAGCAGTTCCTCGGTGAGCACCTCCCACGCGGTGCCGGCCGCCACCACCCGGCCGCCGGCCAGCAGCACCATCCGGTCCGCGTACTCGCCCGCGATCGACAGGTCGTGCATCGTGGCCAGCACCGTGAGGTCGCGTTCGCCGCGCAGCCGGTCGATCAGTTCGAGCACCTCCTGCTGGTGACCGATGTCGAGCGCGCTCGTCGGCTCGTCCAGCAGCAGGATGCGGGCGCCCTGGACGAGCGCGCGGGCCAGGAACACCCGCTGCCGTTCGCCGCCGGAGAGCGTGTCGAGCCTTCGGGTGCGCAACCGGTCCAGGTCGAGTGCGGTCAGCACCTCCCCGACAGCAGCCAGATCGGACGCGGACTCCCGGCCCAGCGCCGGGATGTAGGGCGTGCGGCCGAGCAGCACGTAGTCGAGGACCAGCATGCCCGGCGGCACCACGGGCGACTGCGCCACGGTGGCCACGGTCCGGGCCCGTTCGCGCCGGGGCAGCCGGTCCAGCGGGGTGCCACCCAGGCCGACCGAGCCACTGAACGGCAGCAGCCCGCCGACGGCCCGCAGCACCGTGGACTTGCCCGCGCCGTTCGGGCCGATGATCGTGACCCACTCCCCCGCGGCCACGTCCAGATCGACCCCGTCGACGATCACCGAGCCGCCCAGCCGGACCCGCAGCCCCCGCACGCTGATCATGAGGCCCCGCCGACACCGCTGCGGCGCAGCACGAGCGCGAAGAACGGCGCGCCCAGGAACGCGGTCACCACGCCGATCGGGATCTCCGCCGGGCTGGCCACCGTACGCGCGACCAGATCGGTCAAGGCCAGGAACGCGCCGCCGAACAGCACCGACAGCGGCAGGATCGACCGGTAGCTCGGCCCGGCCAGCAACCGCAGGGTGTGCGGAACGATGATCCCCACGAAACCGATCAGCCCCGACACCGACACCGCGGCCGCCGTGCCCAGCGAGGCGGCCGCGATCAGCAGGTAGCGGCTGCGCTGTGGGTGCAGGCCCAGGCTGGTCGCCTCCTCGTCGCCGACGGTCAGCACGTCCAGCTCGCGGCGCTGGGACAGCACGATCGCGGCGGTGATCGCCGCGTACGGCAGCACCAGCAGCACGTCGTGCCAGCCCGCGGTGGCCAGCCGGCCGAGCAGCCAGGAGTAGACCTCGCGCAGCGCCTCGATGTGCCGCTGCAGCAGGAACGTCTGGGCCGCCGCCAGGAACGCCGACACGGCCACGCCGGAGAGGATGAGCGTGGCCGGCGTCCGCGACCGGCCGCCGGCGCCGCCGAGCACCCAGGTCAGGGCGACGGCGACGGTGGCACCCACGAAGGCGGCGAGCGGCACCCCGATCGGCAGGTCCGCGGTGGCATCACCGACTGCCGGCCGGAACGCGATGACCACCGTCACCCCGAGCCCGGCGCCGGCCGCGACCCCGAGCAGGTGCGGATCGGCCAGGGGATTGCGGAAGACCCCCTGGTAGGCGGCTCCGGCCAGGGCGAGCAGGGCGCCGACGAGCAGGCCCAGGACGACCCGGGGCAGGCGGAGCTCGGTGACGATCGCCGTCTCGCGCAGGCTCAGGCCGGTGTGGATCCGTACCCCCGGAACCAGGTCGAGCAACGCGGCCGCGACCCCGGCCGGCGGCAGCGCGACCGGCCCGAAGGCCACCCCCGCGACCAGCGCGACCAGCACCGCGAGCACCCCGCCGGCCAGCCAGCCGGGCCGCAGGCCGGCCGGCCGCGGCAGATCCGTCATGCAGTGCCCACCTTTGTCATGCGGGGACCTTGGCCACCGCATCGGCGACGGCCCGGACCAGGTCGACCACCCGCGGACCCCACCGCGACGCGACGTCGTCGTCCAGGGCCACGATCCGGTCCTGCCGCACCGCGGTGATCTGCGACCAGCCCTTGCGCTGCTTCACCGTCGCCGCGGACTGGCCGCAGCACTTGGTGTCGGCCAGGAAGATCAGGTCCGGGTCGGCCGCGACGAGCGCCTCCGGGGAGAGCTGCGGATAGCCATTCTTGCTGCCGTCGGGATCGGCGGCGTCCGCGACGTTGGTGAGCCCGAACGGCGCGAGCAGCGAGCCGATGAAGGTCTTGGAGGTCGCCGAGTAGAACGTCTGGTCGATCTCGTAGTAGTAACTGAGCGGATCCTTCCGTGGCGGCACCTCTTTGACGATCTTGTCGATCTCCGTCCGCATCCGCTGCACCAGCGCGGCCGACTCGTCCCGGTGCCCGGTCAGCGCGCCGAGCTGGTCGATCTGCCGGTAGGAGTCGTCGATCACCTTGGCCGCCGGCGCGAGCAGCACCGGGATCTTGAGCTTGCCCAGCTGGTCGACGACCTTCTCCAGGTCGTCGGAGACCACCACCAGGTCCGGGTTCCGCGCGGCGATCGCCTCAACGTTCGGCTTGAAGCCGGACAGGTCGGTGCGGGGCGCCTCGGCCGGATAGGTCGACTGGTCATCGACCGCCACCACCTGCGGGCCGGCACCGATGGCGAAGAGCATCTCGGTCGCGGTCGGGGCGAGCGACACGATCCGGGCGGGCCGCTCGGCCAGGGTCACCGACCCGACCGTGACCGGGAAGGCGGCGCTCGAGGCCGCCGGCTTCCCCTCGTCCTCGGCACCGCCGCCGCAGCCGGTGAGCAGCAGGGCGGTGACCGCGATCGCGGCCGTCACAAGTCGTCTCATTCTGGTCCTCCTGTCGGCCGAGGCTGCGGTGCTTCGCCGACCGGAGGAACAAGGCCCGGTCCGCGAGGCGCCCCTCCCCGGGAGCGCTGAATCGCGACCGGCGCCCAGGCGACCTGGCTTCACCCGCGCCGCGCGGGCTAGGGCTCACAGTTGCGGGACAGCGCCGGAATCCCACCGGCTTCGCTGCGACGCGGTCCTGTCGAAACTAGCCCAGGCGCCGGCGGCGGGACGAGGAGACCCGTCAGCTCAGCGGCCAGATCCGGGCCAGGAGGCGGCCGTCCACGGCGTCCTGCGGGATCGTGCCCAGCTGACGGGAGTCCTGGGAGACCAGCCGATGATCGCCCAGCACGAAGAGCTCGCCGGCCGGAACGGCGACCGGTGCGCCGCACTCGCCCGTGCTGGCGGCACTCTCCAGGTAAGGCTCGTCGAGGGCGGCACCGTCCCGGTACACGCGGCCGTGCCGGATGCCGGTCAGCCGGAAGCTCACCTTGTCGACCACGAAACGGTCCTGGACCCGTACGGTCGGCTCCATCGAGCCGCTCGGCATGTACCGGGGGGTGAGCACTAACTGGTTGACGACGACCGCCACGGGCACCATCAGCAGGATCGCGAATACGGCTGCGCGCTGGAGCCGTACCCCTCTGGGCAGGGTCTTGATCCTCGCCCGGCGCTCGTGCCACACCGCGCGCAGGCCGCCCGCGGCCCAGCGCACCGCCTCCCAGCTGCCGGTCGTCTGGTCGAACTCGGCCAGGGCCGCCTCGCCCCACGGACCGCCCCGGGCGCGACGCCCCCGTACCGCCGCGACCAGGACCGCCCGCGCCGCCCGGCGCATCACGCTTTCCTCGGCACGAAGGCCGCAGCCGGGCCGGGCTTCTTGCGCGCCGCGACGGCCAGACGTTCCCGGGCCAGGGCGACGCCGTCCGTGGTCAGCCGGTAGGTGTGCTGCGGCGGCCGGCCGGGCTCGTCGGAGGCCTCCCAGCCGGTGTCGAGCAGCTGCTGGGCGGAGAGCTCGACTTACTCCGGCCACACCACCGATCAGCAGTACGTGGACTGCTTACCGATCACCTTGTACGGGCAGTCAGCCGCCTCAGCCAGCAGCAACGCGGCCTCCTTGTTGCGGCTGGTCTCCCGGGTGATCACGCTGGCGGGCGGGTAGAAGCCGCCGGCCGACGAACTGGTCGGGTACAGCTCGAAGGTGTACGCGAAGATCTTGTGCGTGCCCCAGAGCCAGTCCAGCGAGTCCCCGTCGGTGATGTAGAGATCACTCGACTGCTGCGGGGTGTACCGGTTGGTCGCCGCCATCTGCCGGCCCAGCGTCGCGAACGTGTTGTTCTGGTCCACGCTCATCCCCGTACCGGTGTCGGCGGTGGTGTGCCCGAACGGCCACAGCACCAGCTCCGAGTACGTGTGGAAGTCCATCGCGGCCTTGATCTGCTGCACGCCGCCGACGACTCGGCTGTTGACGAAGTCGCGGATCACCCGGGTCTCGGGCGCCGAGAACGCCGCCGGGCCGCGGTACGTGTCCGAGGACGTGCTGCCGGACGAGCCGCCGCAGCAGCCCCAGCGGTAGCCGTAGTTGCGGTTCAGGTCCGTGCCGACGTACGAGGAACCGGAGTTCGGCTGGCGGTTCTTGCGCCACGAGCGGTAGCTGCCGGTGGCGACGTCGTACTCGGCGCCGTCCGGGTTGACCGACGGGACGATCCAGATCTCGCGGCTGTTCACCACGTTGCGGATCCGGGTGTCGCTCGCGTAGTTGTCCGCGTACAGGTGCAGCAGGTAGATCGCCATCTCCACGGTGAGGTGCTCACGGGCGTGGTGGTTGGCGTCGTACAGCACCTCGGGCTCGGCCTCGTCGGTGCCCACGTTGTCGGACAGCTTGACCGCCACGATGTCGCGGCCCTCATAGGTCTTGCCCAGCACCCGCTTGCTCGCGATGGCCGGGTACCGCGCCACGATGGCGTTCACCTCGGCGACCATCTCGGCGTAGTTGTGGTACGCCGCGTCCCGGGACGGGAAGTCGAAGGTGGACACGTCACCGCTGGGCACCGCGGTCGCGGCGGGCTTGACCGTGAAGCCGAGCGCCCGCAGCGCCTTGACCTCGCGGCCGGTGGCGGTGATCTCGACGATCGAGTGCTCCATGCCGTCGATCGCCGCGCCGGTGCCCGCGATGGCATTGCGCTGGGCGAGCGTGCGCACGTCGTAGACCTCGTACGGGGCCGCGGTGTCCGCCGCGCGCGGGACCGCGGTGGCGGCCGGGGCGCTGGCGGGGGAAGCGGCGATCAGGGCCAGGCCGGCGGTGACCGCGGCGACCAGGCCGGTGACGCGTCGTCGTCTCATGAACGACCTCCGGGGGGGTGTCAGAGGGGGTTCGGGCCCCGTCACTGCACCACCCGGCATCGACCTTTGGCAATGGAATCGAGCGCCGCGAGACCATGCCAATGTGCCCCCTACGTCGACATGATGACCGCATCACTGTCGCGCACACCGACCACGCGGGGTGCCCGATCAGCGGAAATCGCCGACCTCGGGTCAGGAAGCCTTGGCCTCCCCAGTGGAGGATGCCTCACCGGGCGCCGCGCGGTCGCCGGCGGCGGCCGCCGCCTCGTCGCCGGCCAGGGCCGCGCGCAACCGGGCCTTCTCCGCCTGGCGGCGCTCGGCGACCGTGCCGAGCTGCTCGGCCATCTCGTTGCGCCACTTCGCCAGCAGGAAGTAGGAGAACCCGGCCGACGCCAGCAACGCGATCATGGCCTTGACCAGGAAGGCCAGCGGGACCGGCACCAGCAGCGCGAAGACGACCACGAACAGGCCCAGGCGGCCGAGCGTGTATTTGACGGCGGGACTCATGACGACTCCTGTCAGCCCGCGCGGTGGCTGAGCCACCGCAGGCCGTAGAACCAGACCAGGCAGTAGACGACCGTCAGGCCGAGCGCACCCACAGCGCCGCTGACCAGCGGCGGGAACGTCGCGGCGGCCAGGCCGGCGAGGGTCATGCCGACCGCGACGCCGAAGCCGGCCGCGAGGGCCGCCACCACGATCCGGTACGCGCCGTAGCCGGCCGCGCGGAACTCCTCGGTGAACAGCCACACCGGCAGGATCAGCGCGAGCCAGCCGCTGGACGAGCCGAAGTCGAAGGCCCGGGCCAGCGACATGACGCCCTCGAAGAGGAGCAGCACGACGATCCCGGTGACCCAGCCGGCGAGTGCGACACCCAGCAGATCACCGACGGTCACCAGGCGTCCGTCGGCGTCGCGACGCGGGCGGCGCTCACTCTTGGTTTCGGCCATGACAACAACGAGGGTACGCCGGGAGGGTCCCGCCGCTACGCCCAGACCTGCTGCGGCTCGCTGCGGCGCTCGGCCAGCGACACCGGCCGGTCGTACTCGCGGACGATCTCGTAGCGGGTGTTGCGCTCGACCGGCTGGAAACCCGCGTCCCAGATGATGTTCAGCAGGTCGTCACGGTGCATCGTGGTCGGTGTGCCGTACGAGTCGGCGTCGTGGGTGATCTTGTATTCGACCACCGAGCCGTCCAGGTCGTCGGCGCCGAAGTTCAGCGACAGCTGGGCCACCGACAGGCCGTGCATGACCCAGAAGTTCTTCAGGTGCGGCACGTTGTCGAACATCAGCCGGGACACCGCGAACGTGCGCAGCGACTCGGCCGGCGCCGCCATCGTGGTGCGGGACTGGATCCGGTTGCGGATCTTGCCGTCGGCCGAGTCGACGAAGTCGTGCTGGTAGCGCAGCGGGATGAAGACGGCGAAACCACCGGTCTCGTCCTGCAGCTCGCGCAGGCGCATGACGTGGTCGACCCGGTGCCGCGGCTCCTCGATGTGGCCGTACAGCATGGTCGCCGGGGTCTTCATGCCCTTTTCGTGGGCGAGCCGGTGGATCCGGGACCAGTCCTCCCAGTGGCAGTTGTGGTCGACGATGTGCTGGCGGACCTCCCAGTCGAAGATCTCCGCGCCGCCGCCGGTGAGGGACTCGAGGCCGGCGTCCATCAGCTCGTCGAGGATCTCGCTGGCGGGCAGGCCGCTGATCTTCTCGAACCACTGGACCTCGGTGGCCGTGAAGCACTTGAGCTTGACGCCGGGCAGCGCCGCCTTCAGCTCGCGCAGCACCTTGGGGTAGTACCGCCAGGGCAGCGTGGGGTGCAGGCCGTTGACGATGTGCAGCTCGGTGAGCCCCTCGCCCTCCATCTCCTTGGCCTTGCGCACGGCCTCGTCGATGCGCATCGTGTACGCGTCCTTCTCGCCCGGCTTGCGCTGGAAGGAGCAGTACGCGCAACTGGCGGAACAGACGTTGGTGAGATTGAGGTGCCGGTTGACGTTGAACATCACCCGGTCGCCGTTGAGCTCGGTGCGCTTGTGGTGGGCCAGCCGGCCGAGCCAGGCGAGATCGTCGGACTCGTAGAGCGCGACGCCGTCCTCGCGGGTCAGCCGCTCACCCGCGTAGACCTTGGCCTCCAGCTCGCGCTTCAGCCCCACGTCCATCTGCGGCATGTCCGCCCCCTTCACCGTCAACTCGTGGTCGAGCGTACGTCCTTGTTTCGGCGGATCGACGTCCGGCGGCTTCGGGGCGGCGCGGATCACGTCGTCGGACTTACGATTCACAGCGTCCTGTCATGTCCAATCAATCGACATCGGTGCCTTGGTTGGGGTATGACCTTTACAGGGACGCGAAGCGGTGGTGGGCGACTGCCGCGGACGGGGAGCGCATGTCGATGAGCGGACAGCACAGAAGCGGACGAACGCTACGGATACGCCCATGGTGGCGACCGTTGGCGTACTCCGCCGCGACTGCCGCCGCCATCGCAGCTCTGTTCAACCCGCTGCCCGCCTCCGCCGCCCCGCCGGCCGCGCCCCCGGCGCCCGCTGTTCCCGACGCCGGTTCCCGGCCCCTGGCCCAGGGCTCGCTCGTGCTGCCCGGCCAGCAGGTCCCCACGACACCGACGACGGCACCGATCACCACCCCCGGCGTGGCCCTGACGCCGGTGATGGCCAAGATCGAGAAGGGCCGTACCGAGCTCGCGGGCCTCGGCGAGCGGCTCACCAAGGCCAAGGACGAGGTCGACCTCACGACCCAGCAGGCCGCCGCCGCGGACCAGAAGGTGACCCAGTCCTCCGCCGCGGTGTCCCAGGCCCGCACCGAGGTGGCCAACGCCGCGGCCGCCGCGGTCCGGGACGCGGCCGCCCTGCCGCCCGGCTCGATCGGCTCCGGCCTGTCGGACCTCGACTCGCTCGCCCGGATCAACCGCGGCGACTCCGCGACCCAGCAGGCCGCCAGCCGCCAGCTCACCATCGCCGAGACCATCTACAACGCCGCGCTCGCCGAGCAGCAGGCCGCGCAGGCGCGGCTCACCACGTTCACGGCCGACCGCGACAAGCTGCAGAAGGATGTCGACAAGAAGTCGGCCGCCCAGCAGAAGCTCGAGCAGGACAACGCCGCCGCCATCGCCGCGGCGGACAGCGCCCAGGCAGCCCAGGACGCCCAGGCCGGCGCCGGCTACCTGGCCGGGGAGAACGCCGGCCGCGGCGCCGACCCGCGCGCCATGGCGGCCCTGCGCTTCGCCCTGGCCCAGCGCGGCGACCCGTACGTGTGGTCCGAGGAAGGCCCGGACGAGTACGACTGCTCCGGCCTGATGTGGGCCGCCTACCGCTCCCCGGGCGCCGGCGACTTCAAGCTGACCCGGGTGTCCCGCGACCAGTACTTCCAGACCCGCGAACGCGTCGTCGACCGCTACTCCCTGCTCCCCGGTGACCTGCTGTTCTTCAGCTCGTCGAGCAGCTGGCAGCAGATCCACCACGTCGCGATGTACGCAGGCAACGGCATGATGGTCGAGGCGCCGCGCACGGGCCTCAACGTGCGCCTGGTCCCGGTCCGCTGGACGCGGCTCTTCAGCGCGACCCGCATCTACGGCTCCATCGAAGGCACCGTGCAGGGCCCCAACCTGGGCTCGCCGGACCCGGAGACGCCGAGCGACCACAACCCCAAGCCGGGCACCAAGCCCACGACCAAACCGCCGACGACGACGAAGCCGACCACGCCGTCGCCCAAACCCACGACGCCGTCGCCCAAGCCGACCACCCCGTCGCCCAAGCCCACGACCCCGTCGCCCAAGCCGACCACTCCGGAGGCGACCCCGACGACCGACAAGCCGACGACCACGCCGCCCACCACAGCCGCGCCGGTCACCACGACCCCGTCGGAGGACAAGCCGGCATCACCCGAGGGCTCGGCGGAGAACTCACCGACGAAGGCCGACAGCCCCGAGGCGACCAAGTCGACCTCCACCTCAGCCAGCACCGGTGAAGCGTCGAAGTCGTCCGGCTCCTAGCGCATCCGAGTCCCGCCAGCCATGATCTTCAAGCGGCGACCGGCCGACGCCGGGTGCGCTCATGTGCGCTGATGTGGCACGGTAGTTACCAAGCGCCCGGCAATCGGTCTGCCCGGCGTCCGGCACGTGGCGTCGGCACGCGGGTGACGGCGATCGGGAGGACCCATGGACGAGCAGCAGGCGAAACCGGACAGCGACGGCAGGACGCCGCCCGCTGCGCGGCCGCCCGCGAGCAGCGCCGGGCCGAAGAGCGACCAGGGGTACGAGCTGCCCCCGCCGCCGGCACCGGGCGCGCTGTGGGCCCCGGCGTCCGGCACCGACGCGTCGAAGTCGCCGTCCTCGGGCGGTGCGTCGACTGCTCGGGCCTCGGCGTCCGCGCCGGTCAGTGCGGCTCCGGTCAGTGGTCCTAGCAGCGGGCGGGCCTCGGTTTCCGGCTCTGCCTCTGTCTCGGGCGGCTCGGCCGGCTCCGGCGGCTCCGCCAGCTCTGGCGGCTCGGCCGGCTCTGCCTCTGCCTCCGCTCGCCCGGTGAGTCCAGGCAGCGTCTCGGCGGCCGTGCGGCCGGCTAGTTCCGTCTTCGGTTCCGCTGGCTCCTCCGCTTCGCCGGCCGTCCCTTCTGCTGCTGCGGCGACCAGTTCGGCCGGCTCGTCGGCTTCGGCGGGCTCGTCGGCTTCGGCCGGCTCGTCGAGCACGCCGGTCTCCGGTGGCTCTCCGGCCGGGTCGGGCTCTGCCGCCGTGCCCACCAGCTCCGCCAGCGGCCTCGGCGGCGCCACGCGGCCCGTGTCGGTCGCACCGAGCGCCAACGCGGCGCGCGCCACCGTGCCCGGCGCCATCGACCCGGCCGGCGCGCGGGCCACCACCTGGCCCAGCGGCCAGGCCAAGATCTACGGCCGCACCGCGGACAAGCCGAGCACCGACGGCACCCCCGCCAAGGACGACTCCGGCACACCGAACGCCGCCGCCCAGTCGAGCACCATCGACAAGCAGGGCACCGCCCCGAAGCCGGATGCCGCTTCTCAGTCGGACATTTCCGGCAAGGTCGCATCTCCCGAGGCAGGCGCGGAGAAGGCCGGCGGAGAAAAGGCAGGTGCGGTCAGCTGGATGAGCGTCGGCGACCGCCCCCGCCAGCCCACCTCGGGCACCACCGACCGCTCCGCCACCGGCGACAAACCCGCCACGAAGCCACAGAGCACAACCCTCGGCACGGACGAGCCCGATGCGGTCCCCGCCAGCCCGGACCCGTCGAGCCCGGCCCCGTCGAGCCCGGCCCCGTCGAGCCCGGCCCCGTCGAGCCCGGCCCCGTCGAGCCCGGCCCCGTCGAGCCCGGCGCCGTCCAGCCCGGCCCCCTCCAGCCCGGACCCGTCAGGCCCCGAGCCCTCCAGCCCGGACCCCACGCTCCCGGAGCCGTCGACCCCGGAGCCGGTCAAGCCAGCACCGGCCAAGCCCGAGCCCACCCGGCCCGAGCCGGCCCCGCTGCCGACCCCGCACCCGACCCCCACCCCCAGCCCGGCCCCGCAGCCAGGCCCCGCACCGAGCCCCACGCCACCCAGCCCCACGCCCGGTCCGGCACCCAGCCCCACGCCGCCTGGCCCCGTACCGCCGGGCCCCGGTCCCAGCCCGATCCCGCCCGGCCCCGGCCCGAGCCCCATCCCGCCCGGCCCCGGTCCCAGCCCGATCCCGCCGGGTCCCGGCCCGAGCCCCGTACCGCCGAATCCTGGCCCGTCGCCGGTCCCGGGCCCGCCGCCGGCTCCCTTCCCCGGACCGCCGATGATCTCCAACTCGGGCGGCTCGCAGGAGCCCGGCGCTCTCCCGGCGTACACGATGCCGGCCGCCGCTCCTTCCGGTCAGTACGGCAGCCCGGCACCCGCCGCGAACAACTCGACCCCGTACGGGGTAGGCGCATCGGGCGGAGCCCGGCAGCCGTTCGGCGGACCGGCGGCTCCGGTGAGCACTCCGGTGACGTACGGCTCAGGTTCCGCCGCGTCGGGATCCGGACAGTCCACCGCCGTGCCGCAGCAGCGGGGTCAGGGCACCGTCTACGGCGGCTTGGCGGACTACGCGCCGGCTGACATGACGATGCCGGTGAACGTCAATCCGGTGGAGAACTCCGGTTCGCTGACCGGCCACATCCTGGCCCAGGGCTGGCGGGACGGTCCCGACAACCAGCGGCGCAGCAACGTCAAGGTGGCTGTGGCGATGCTCATCGTGCTGCTCGTCCTGGTCGGTGTGAGCGTCCTCTTCCTCTTCACCGTGGGCGACGCGTTCAGCGACATGATCGGTGGCGTTTTCAAGCAGTGAGTTGTCGTCGGCGACGGATGCCCCTAAGCTGGCGAGGTTGCGCCGAAGGGTGAGCCTGCCCACTACCGGCGCGGAATGCGGGCAGTGTCCAGGACGTTGACCCGTACACTGATGGAAGTAATTAACCTGGCGTGCCCTCAACGAGCACGCCACGGGCGTTCTTGCGGTCATTTCAGCGGCCGGCTGTTGGTAGCCGCGGCGGGCCATACGCGAGCATGCGCCCCCGTAGAGAGGTTCTCTTGACCACTTTCGCTGATCCCAGCACGTTCCCGTCCGTTGAAGAAGTTCTCGCCGAGTCCGGCGGCACCACCCCCAGCACTGACGCTTCCGATGCCGCCCAGGTCACCCCTGAGGCCGCCGTGGAGCAGACCGAGACCCACGAGGTCGAGGTCGTCGAGACCCCCGCTCCCGCCGTGCCGACCTTCGCCGAGCTGGGCATCCCCGCCGAGCTCGTCCGGGTGCTGAGCCGCGAGGGCATCATCGCCCCGTTCGAGATCCAGGCCGCGACCGTGCCCGACGCCCTCGCGGGCCGGGACGTGCTCGGCCGTGGCCAGACCGGCTCCGGCAAGACGCTGGCGTTCGGCCTGCCGCTGCTCGCCCGCATCGCCAAGAGTGGCCGGGCGCTGCCGCACCAGCCCAAGGCCCTGATCCTGGTGCCGACCCGCGAGCTGGCCATGCAGGTGGCCGACGCGCTGACGCCGCTGGGCCGCTCGGTCGGCGTGTTCCTCAAGACCGCTGTCGGCGGCGTGCCGTACGACCGTCAGATGGACGCGCTGCGGCGCGGCGTCGAGGTCATCGTCGCGACCCCGGGCCGCCTCGGCGACCTGATCGAGCGGGGCGCGTGCCGGCTCGACGCGGTCGAGGTCACCGTCCTGGACGAGGCCGACCAGATGGCCGACATGGGCTTCCTGCCCGAGGTCACCGAGCTGCTGTCCAAGACCCCGGCGAACGCGCAGCGGCTGCTGTTCTCGGCGACGCTCGACGGTGACGTCGACGCGCTGGTCAAGCGGTTCATGCACGACCCGGTGACGCACTCCACCAATCCGGCGGAGGCCAGCGTCTCCACGATGGAGCACCACATGCTCCTGATCCCGCCGCACGACAAGTTCCCGATCACGGCGTCGATCGCCAACCGGACCGGCAAGACCATCGTCTTCGCCCGCACCCAGATGGGTGTCGACCGGCTGGTCGACCAGCTGGCGGCGGTCGGCGTGCGCGCCGGCGCGCTGCACGGCGGCAAGACCCAGCGGGTACGCACCCGCACGCTGGCCGAGTTCAAGGAAGGCCGGACGAACGTGCTGGTCGCCACGGACGTCGCGGCGCGCGGCATCCACGTCGACGGCATCTCGCTGGTCATGCACGTGGACCCGCCGAAGGACCCGAAGGACTACCTGCACCGCGCGGGTCGCACCGCCCGGGCCGGCGAGTCCGGCGCGGTCGTCACGCTGGTCCTGCCGAAGCAGCGCCGCACCACGGCATCGATGATGCTGAAGGCGGGCGTCACGCCGGCCGAGCTGCGGGTCCGCCTCGGCGACGAGCAGCTGGCCAAGGTCACCGGGGCTCGCGAGCCCAGCGGTGTCCCGGTGAAGATCGAGCCCGAGCCGCGCGAGCGTGGCGACCGGCCGCGTCGCTTCGGTGACCGGCCGCAGCGTGGTGGCAGCAGCTACGGCGACCGTTCCCGCGGTGGCAGCAGCTACGGCGACCGGCCGCGCACCGGTGGCGGAGACCGTTCGTTCGGCGACCGTCCGCGGGGCAGCTTCAGCGGCGGCAGTGGCGGCAGTGGCGGCGGCGACCGCACCTACGGCGACCGGCCGCGTGGTGGCGAGCAGCGCTCGTTCAGCGACCGTCCCCGTGGCGAGCAGCGCACGTACGGCGACCGCCCGTCGGGCGACCGTTCCTACGCCGAGCGTCCGGCGACCGGCGGCGACCAGCCGACGGGTGACCGTCCGTCGTTCGCCGACCGCCAGCGCGGCTTCGGCGAGCGGACGGCGCGCAACCTGAGCGAGCGTCCCGGCGGTTTCCGTCGCGAGCCCGCTCGCAACGACCGGCGGGAGACCGGCAACGGCCGCTTCTCGACCGGCCGTCCGGCGCACACGCACTGATCCATAGCACGTGAAGAAGGCCCCGGCGCTCCGCGCGCCGGGGCCTTCTTCTGCATGGCGGGGTTCGCGCCGAACCAGGAGCTGACGCCGGGGGTCGTGCCTGACCTGCAATGGCCAGCGGATCTCACCCCGGACCCGGAACGGGGACGGCAGAACTCATGCCGCACCCGGAACGGGGTGGCGGGGTCCGCGCCGAGCCCGGAACGGCGTGGCGGGTTTCGCGCCGGGCCCGGAACAGGGTGGCGGGGTTCGCGGCGGGCCCCGAACGGGGTGGCGGGGTTCGCGCCCGGCCCGGGACGGAGTGGCGGGGTTCGCCCCGGCCGGAACGGGGCCGCCGGATTCGCGCCGAGCACGGGACTGCGTGGCGGGGTTCGTGGCGGGGCGGGAACGGGTAGTCGGTAACTATGGCCGTTCTGCCGGGTTCACTTTTCTGGGATCGCCGCGACACGTCCGGTGCTGAGCATGCACTGGTTGATACGCAGGCCGGGCTGCACGCCCGGGGCACCGCCGTGGCCGTCGATCCGATCGCCTACAGCGCCCGCTACGAGCTCCGCACCGGCCCGGACTGGGTCACCACCGCGCTCGAGGTCAGCACCGAGGGCGCCGGCTGGAGCCGCAACTTGCGCCTGGAGTCCGAGGGTGGACGGTGGCGGACATCGACCTCCGAGCGGGGTGATCTGGATGCGGCGCTGACCGCCGGCGGTCACCCCGGAGCCGGTCTGCCCGGCACCGAGGATCCGGACCTGCTGTTCGGGGCTTTCGACGTCGACCTGACCGGTTCGCCGCTGACCAACACGTTGCCGATCCGGCGGCTGGGGCTGCTCAAGGCCGAGGCGGGGGTGGCCCACCGGGTCAGCGTCGCCTGGGTGCTGCTGCCCAGCCTGGAGATCGTGCAGGCGGATCAGATCTACACCGCGCTGGGCGACGGGCGGGTGCGTTACGCCACCGAGACCTTCAGTGCGGATCTGGTCGTCGACGACGAGGGCTTTGTCGTGGACTATCCGGGGCTGGCCCAGCGGGTGCGCTAGACCTTGTCGCGGATCCAGGTCAGGCAGGTCTTGTCGACCGTCGTGAACGGCTTGCCGAACGCCTCGCGGGAAGCCGGGTCGAGGTCGCGGTTCTCCCGCAGGTAGAGCCGGACGAAGTCGAAGAGGGCGCCCTGGCCGTACTTGCGGGCGAGGCAGTCGGCGGTGAAGTGGCCGAAGCCGTAGAAGGCGTCGCTGGTGTCGGGGCTGGCGTTGTCGCCGGGGGCCTTCGCGGCGATCGACTTCGGGCGTTTGCTGCCCGTGAGCAGGGAGCGCACCGCCGAACGCCGCCAGCTGTCCGTGGCGGATCTCGGGTACCAGCCGACGTACTCGGCGATGCCCTCCTCCAGCCACATGTCGTCGCTGCCGCCGGTCCGGTACGCGCCACCGAGCGTGACGACGTGAGCCAGCTCGTGCTGGAGCGTGGTGGCGAGCACGTCGCTGTCCGTACGGACGGCGGAGATGTTCAGCACCACGTCGCTGCCCGAGTCCTTGAGCGGGATCGCGTAGCCGATGACCCATTTGTCGGTGATGCCGCCGTACCAGGTTTTCCACTGTTTGGCGCCGGCGACGTAGACGCGGTATCGGCGCTGGGGGTTGCCGACCAGCCCGGCGAAGCGGTCGTTGACGACGGCGGCCTTCTCGGCGGCGGCAAGCACCTGCTTGAAGTATTTGCGCTCGGTGCGGTTGCCGATCACGGTGACCCGCTCGCCGGAGAGGAAGCTGAGGTCGCCGGACTCCCAGGGGGTTGGCTGCTGGCGGCTGCGGCTCTTCTTCTCGGTGACCTTCGCGATCACGTACCGGCCGCTGACCTTTTTGAAGGTCAGGACCTGGCTGATCGTCGGCGGGCCGTCCGACGCGTTGTATTTCTCCTCCGGGCACTTGTCGGTGCTGAAGCAGTACGCGACCTCGGCCGTCACCTGGACCGTGCCGCTCTTGGCATCGACGGGGTCGACGGAGGTCTGGTAGGCGAAGTGGCTGACGCCCAGCCCGCGCAGCGAGCGGAACATCGAGGTGTACCGGGTGCGGAGCTTGGACTGGCCCGGGTCGACGGCGGCCAGCCAGCCCTTCTCGTTGTTGGCCAGCAGGGCGGCCGCCTGAGCCTTGAGCGCCGCGACGGCGGCCTCGGCGGGCGTCAGCGGGGTCCGCGCGGCAGTGGGCTCCGGGCCGGCCGCAGCGGCGCGCTCGTTGAGTGAGAGCGGCGCGCGGTTGACGTAGACGACCCCGGCACCGACGGCGAGCGCGGCGGCCAGGGCCAGAGCGGCACCGACCAGCAGGCCACGGCCCCGGCGAGACGGCGGCGCAGGAAAAGGCACCGGGACGATGCCGGGCGGCAGGTCACCGACCTCGATCGGCGACTGCACAAAAGGGTGGGTCGAGGGAAAGAACTCACTGGCCTGCGGCGCCCGCTGGCCAGGAATCTGGGCAAAACCGGCCGGCGGCGACGACCAGGGGCCGGACACCATCGGAGGAGCGGCGGGTACTTCCTCAGCGTCGTGCACTGCGCTCCTCGAACCCGAAACCCGTCACAGGTCTCAGATCCTCCCAGGTCCACCGCCGCAGCGCTGCCCCCAATTCAGGCAGGCTGCCAGACGCCCGTGGCCAGGAACGTGTCAATCGCCGCCAGGTGTGGTTCGAGGGTGATGCCCTGCCCGGCGACCCAGGCGTCCGAGTAGTACGTGTCCGCGTACCGCTCGCCGCCGTCGCAGATCAGGGTGACCACCGACCCCTTGTGGCCAGCCGCCCGCATCTCGGCGATCAGGCCGAAGGCCCCGCACAGGTTCGTGCCGGTGGAGCCGCCGACCCGGCGCCCGAGCACCGCCGAGCCGGCCCGCATCGCCGCCAGCGACGCCGCGTCCGGCACCTGCACCATCCGGTCGACCACCGCGGGCTGTAAAGAGGCCTCCACGCGGGGGCGGCCGATGCCCTCGATCCGCGAGCCGCGGCCGGTGGACACCGTCCAGTCGCCGGAGACGTAGGCGGGCCAGAACGCCGACCCTTCCGGGTCGACCACGCAGAGCTTGGTGTTCAGCTGCCGGTAGCGGGCGTACCGGCCGATGGTCGCGCTGGTGCCGCCGGTGCCGGCGCCGACCACGATCCACGCCGGTACGGGATGCCGCTCCAGCGCCAGCTGCAGGTAGATGGACTCGGCGATGTTGTTGTTGCCGCGCCAGTCGGTGGCCCGTTCGGCGTGGGTGAACTGGTCCATGAAGTGTCCGCGGAGGTCGGCCGCGAGCGTACGGGCTGCCGCGACGACCGCCGTCGGGTCGGTGACGAGGTGGCACTTGCCGCCCTGGAACTCGATCAGCGAGATCTTCTCGGGTGAGGTGCTCGCCGGCATCACCGCGATGAACTCGAGTCCGAGCATCCGGGCGAAGTACGCCTCGCTGACCGCGGTCGAGCCGGAGGACGCCTCGACGACCGGGGTGTGCGGGCCGATCCAGCCGTTGCAGAGGGCGTACAGGAAAAGTGAGCGGGCCAGCCGGTGCTTGAGCGAACCGGTGGGGTGCGACGACTCGTCCTTGAGATAGAGGTCGATGCCCCAGGAGCGGGGCAGTGGGAACGGCAGCAGGTGGGTGTCGGCCGAGCGGTTCGCGTCCGCCTCCACGAGCGCGATGGCCTCGCGGGCCCACTCGCGGGCGGTGTCGTCACAGCGGTCGTGCTGGTCCATGGCTCAACCTGCCGTCGGGTCGAGGCCGGGCTGGGGGCGGTTCTCCCATTTCGTGGACAGCGCGATGGCCGTCCTGGTCGACGCTACGCCGCGGGTCCGGTTGATGCGGACGATCAGCTGCTCCAGCTCGGCGATCGTGCCGACCCGGACGGTGAGCTGGTACGACTCCACGCCCGCCATGAAGTAGCAGGACTCGATCTCGGGCATCACCCGCAGCGCGGACAGCACGTCGTCGGTGTCGGCGCCGGAGTCCTCGACGATGCCGATCAGGGCGGTGACGCCCAGCCCGATGGCCTCGTGGTCGACCTCGGCACGGTACGCCCGGACCGTGCCGGCGGCTTCCAGCTTGCCCACCCGCTCGTGCACGGCCGGCGCGGAGAGCCCCACCTGCCGGGCCAGCTCCGCGTACGAGGAGCGGGCGTTGTCCCGCAACAGGTCGATCAGGCGCAGGTCGATGGCGTCCATGGCTTCAGAGGTTAGTGCGACACGTCCTGCTACCTCACGCCCGGTAGCGGGCTCGGACCGCCGGACGCAGCAAGGATAATGGTCAACGTCGCAATCGGGGCTTTTTCCGCATTTCAGCGACTTGCTGTTTTTGGCGGTGCTCTAATGGCACTACGTCCCGATCGAGCACGCCGACACTCACTGTGACCAACGGCGCTCCAACACGACGCGAGGAGAGGGCCGTGGACACAGGAGATCGACTGCTGACGCCCGGGGAGGTGGCCGCGCTGTTCCGGGTGGACCCGAAGACGGTCACGCGCTGGGCAGCCGCCGGACGTATCGGCAGCATCCGTACTCCGGGTGGCCACCGCCGGTTCCGCGAGTCCGAGGTGCGCGCGCTGCTCGAGGGCGACGGTGTCGTCGAGGAGATGCGCGAGGACGACGCCGCCAACCGCCCGCGCAACGGCGGGCCCACCAACCCGGGGCAGAGCTACGGCCCGCCCAACGGACTGCGCTGATTCAGCTCCCCCGCCCATCGCGTGAAGAGCTGATGGGGTACGCCCAGAGCGTCGAGCACCTTGCCGGCCACGAAGTCCACCAGTTGGCCGGCGGTCGCCTGCGCGCCCGAGCCGTAGAAGCCGGGGCTGGCCGGTAGGACCACTGCCCCGGCGTCGTGCAGGGCGATCAGGTGCTCCAGGTGGCTGCGGGTCACCGGGGTCTCCCGGGGCACGACCACCGTACGGCGGCGCTCCTTGAGGTTGACCTCGGCGGCCCGCTGGAGCAGGTCCTTGGACAGCCCGATCGCGATGCCGGCACAGGCGGCCGTGCTGGCCGGCACGACCGCCATCCCCTTGGCCGGGTACGAGCCGCTGCTCGGACCGGCGGCCAGGTCACCGGCGGACCAGTAGCTCAGGTCGCCGAGATCGCGGCCGAGCCACTGCTGCACGTCGTCCTTCCAGTGCGCGTCCCGTACGGTCGCCCCGGTCTCGTCGAGCAGCGTCAACCTGGCCGCCTTGGAGACGACCAGGTCAACTGCTTCGCCGGCATCGAGGAGCCCGTTCAGAACGGCCTTCGCGTAGGGCGTGCCGGAGGCTCCGGAGACACCGACGATCCACGGGGTGCGCATGCTTCCAGCATGCCCCAGGCGATGATCAGCTGACGGCCTCGGTGGCCGCGAACCAGGTCGAGGAGTCGGTCGGGTCGGCGAACTCCACGCTCTTCAGCATCTTGATCATCTCGGTGTTGCCGATGAAGCCGCCCCCGTTGAGCTCGACGAAGAACTTCTTGTCGGCGGTGTAGCGGTAGCAGAGGCCTTCCTGCGGGCAGTAGGGCGCGTTCCCGGGCGCGGTGTACTTCTGCTCCTTCGCCGGGTAGACCTGCAGCGACAGGATGGGCAGCTGGGTGTCCTGCACGATGAACGGGTCGCCGACGGTGCCGGTGAGCTTCTCGTACGGGAAGTCGCCCTTGATCAGGCGCAGGAAGGACGTCCCGGCGAACGTGGACTCGAGGTAGTCCGACGTCGTCCCGGCTGAGCCCAGCGCGAAGCCCGCGGGCACGTAACCCAGCTTGATGCCGACCTTCACCGGCTCCTCGGCGCCCCCGGTGAGGCCCTCGGCGATCGACGCCAGCTTCGTCGCGGGGTACTTGAGCCGGCCCTGCACGATGACCTGCGCCCAGGCGTCGTCGGCGTACTTCCAGGTGTAGGTGGACTCGGCGTACGGCGCCGGGATGCCGGGCTTGATCGCCTCCTTCTTCTCGCCCGCGTGGAACCAGCCGGCGCCCGACTTGGGATCCTTCTTCGCCTTGGCCGGGTCGAAAGCACCCTTCGCGTACGTCACCACGTGCCCGATGACGTTCGGCGCGTAGTACCGCCCACCGTTCTTGTCCTCGTACGCCTGGCCCTTGCCCGGCGCCGTGATTGAGGCGACCTGGTAGCCGGGGGTCACCAGGACGGTGCCGTCGACGGTGAGGTCTCCCACCTTGTATTTCGCGAACGTGCCGGAGAACTCGGTGGACGGATAGGCGAACGGCACCTTGGCCGGCTTCTCGGCCTTCGAGGTGGCCGCTCCGGCGTTCACCGTCGTCGACTTGTCGTTGCCCGCGGGCAACAGCTGAGGGACGGCGACCGCCCCGGTCACGGCGAGCACGACGGCGGCCGATCCGGTGCCGGCCCACAGCGCCCGGCGCCGCTGCTGCCGCTTGCGTCCGGCCGTCAGCGCGTCCTGCACGCTGTAGCGCGGGGGCGGGGCATCCGACTTGGCTTCCTGCAACATGTCAGACAGCTCGTGCGGCACGGTAATTCTCCCTGTTGACGAACACCTCGGCGCCCATGGCGGTGCGCAGGGCCTCGAGGCCCCGCGAGGTGTAGCTCTTGACGGTTCCTTCTGGGCACCCCAGGGCCTCGGCGGTCTCCTGGATGCTCAGACCCTCCAGGTAGCGCAGAGTCAGCACGGCACGCAGCCGTGCGGGGATCTTCTGCAGTGCGTCACGGATCCGCAGCCGTTCGTCGACCGCGTTCGTGTCGTCACGCAGGTTGGGCCGGTCGGGCATGGCATTGCTCTGCGCGCGCTCCCGCCGCCACCACGGGCGGCGGGTCTCGTCGATCGCCGCACGGACCACGGCGGTGCGCGCGTACGCGCCCGGGTTGTCGATGCGCCGCCACTTCACGTACAACTTCGCCAGCGCGATGAGGACCGCGTCCTCAGCCGCCTGCCAATCGCCGCAGGTGAGATAGGCGAGCCCGCGCAGCGGCTCCATCTGCGCGGCTACGAAGGCGCTGAACTCCCTGTCTCTGTCACTCACAGCTGATAGACGGAAGTCGGCGGCCGGAAAGTTACAACAGAATCAGATCAAGGACGGCGAAGACGAACAGGGCTATGCCCACGAAGCCGTTGGCCGTGAAGAACGCCCTGTTGACCTTGGAGAGGTCGGTGGGCGTGACCACGATGTGCTGGTAGGCGAACGCGGCCGCAGTCAGGGCCAGGCCGATCCACCACAGCCAGCCGAGCCCGACGAGCTGGCCGAACCAGACGAACAGCGCGAAAGTCAGCACGTGGGTGCCGGTGGAGATGTGCAGCGCCGTGCGGACGCCGAAGCGGGCCGGCGTGGAGTGCACGCCGATCCGCCGGTCGACCTCGACGTCCTGGCAGGCGTAGATGATGTCGAAGCCGCCGATCCACAGCCCGACCGCGACGCCGAGCACCCAGGCCGGGCCCGAGCCGTCGAACGTGCCGGTGATCGCCAGCCACGCCCCGACCGGCGCGACGGCCTGCGCCAGCGCGAGCACGTAGTGCGGGAAGTTCGTGAACCTCTTCGCGTACGGGTAGATCACCAGCGGGATCACCGCGAGCGGCGACAGGAGCAGGCAGAGCGGGTTGAGCAGCGCCGCGGCGGCGAACAGCACGACCAGGGACACGGCGGCGCCGGTCCAGGCCGTGCGCACACTGACGGCCCCGGTGACCAGCTCGCGATTACGGGTACGCGGATTCTGCGCGTCGATCTTGCGGTCCAGGATCCGGTTGGCCGCCATGGCGAAGGTGCGCCCGGACACCATGGCGATCGTGACCAGCAGCAGGTCGACCCAGCGCACGCCGGTGCCAGTGCGGTCCATGGCGACCAGGGCGGACAGGTAGGCGAACGGAAGCGCGAAGACCGAGTGCTCGATCGCCACCAGCTTCAGGAAAGACTTGATCTTCCCTGGCTGCTCCGGCGCCGCGGCGACCGCTGTCATATGCCGTATTCCTTCCACCGCTTGTCGACCAGCGAGACGACCTCGTCCGCCATGGTCATCTCCTCCGGCCAGCCCCGGGTGTAGCCCTCGCCGGGCAGCTTACGGGTCGCGTCCAGCCCCGCCTTGCCACCCCAGAACTGCTGGTAGGAGGCGTGATCGAGGTGGTCCACCGGGCCCTGGGTGATGAGCAGGTCGTGGTCGTAGTCGACGTTGCCGAAGGCCCGGAACGCCACCTCGTTGTAGTCGTGCACGTCGCAGTCCTCGTCGACGATCACGATGAGCTTGGACAGCGACATCAGGTGGGCGCCCCAGACCGCACTCATGATCTTCTGCGCGTGCTTCGGGTAGCGCTTGCGGATCGAGACGATCACGCAGTTGTGGAACACCCCGGCGGCCGGCATGTCGTAGTCGACGATGTCCGGGATCAGCATCTTCAGCAGCGGCAGGAAGATCCGCTCGGTGGCCTTGCCCAGGCCGTGGTCCTCCTGCGGCGGCTTGCTGGTGACGATCGAGTGGTAGACCGGCTGCTTGCGCATGGTCATGCACTCGATGTGCAGCACCGGGAACGGCTCGACCGGGGTGTAGAAGCCGGTGTGGTCGCCGAACGGGCCCTCGGGCGCGCGCTCCCCCGGCTCCAGGTAGCCCTCGAGGACGATCTGCGCCTGCGCGGGCACCTGCAACGGCACGGTCAGGCAGTCGACCATCTCCACCCGCTCGCCGCGCAGGAAGCCGGCGAACAGGTATTCGTCGATGTCGCCGGGCAGCGGGGCGCTGGCCGCATAGCTGACCACCGGGTCGCAGCCGATCGCGACGGCCACCGGCAGCCGCTCGCCCCGGCGCTCGGCGACGGCGTGGTGGGCGGTGCTGTCCTTGTGGATCTGCCAGTGCATCCCGAGCGTGTTCTTCGAGTGCTGCTGCAACCGGTAGAGGCCGAGGTTGCGCTTGCCGGTCTCCGGGTGCTTGGTGTGGGTCAGCCCGTAGTTGTGGAAGATGCCGCCGTCGTCCGGCCAGACCTGCAGGCCGGGCAGCTTGCCCAGGTCCACTTCGTCGCCCTTGAGCACGACCTCCTGACAGGGGGCGCTCTTGACCTTCTTGGGCGGGACCGACTTGAGCTGCAGCACCTTGCCGATGCCCTCGCGGATGCCGGACCAGCCGACCGGCAGCTCCGGCTGGATCAGCGAGCCGATCCGGTTGCCGACGTCGTCGAGGCTGTCCACGCCCAGCGCCATGGCCATCCGCTTCTCCGTACCGAAGAGGTTGACGACGATCGGCATGTCACCGCGGGTCGGGCGCTCGAAGAGCAGGGCCGGGCCGCCGGCCCGGACGGTGCGGGTGACGATCTCGCTGATCTCCAGCGTCGGATCGACCGGTACGCGGACCCGGCGCAGCTCACCGGCCGCCTCCAGGGCCGAGATGAAGCTCTGCAGATCGTGGTACGGGAAGCCCTTGGCAGCCATGTTCCCAGTCTCGCACCACGGGACGGCAAGTGATCGGCGGGCGGGAACCGTCACCGGGGGATCTCGTCCGGCGTTGAGCCAGAGATGTGGTTTCCGCGCTGGTCAGGGGCGAGGTGGGCAGCTTGAAATTCCGGTCCGTGGCGCGCTGGTGCGCCCTGGGTGGCCTGGTCACGGCGCTGGCGACGGCCGCTCCGGCCGCCTCGCACCGCAACCACCGGCTGCCCGCCTGCCCGGGCGGTGAGGCGTCTGTCACAGCGCCGACCGAGCCGGCCGGCCGGCACGCCCGCAAGGCCTGCCGGGCCACCGGACCGATCCTGGAGTCGGGCGTCCGGCTCGACCGGATGCGCGAGCGGGCCACCCCGAGCGGCTATCACCACCTCGGCGCGGGCACCGGCGGCGAGTGGGGCGGGGTCTCGGGCCGCATCGAGATCGTGGACGGCGCGGTCCGGCGCAACACGTACGACTTCGTGGCCGGCCGCTTCATGGTCAAGCGCGACATGGGTGCCGGTTCCATCGCCTGGCTGGAGGCGGGCTGGGCCGAGACGGGCTGGGCCGGCAGCGGCCGCCAGCACATCTACACCTTCAACACCAACACCAAGACCTGGCAGTTCTACGACCAGTACCAGCTCAAGCCGGGCGACAAGGTCTGGCTGGACCTGCACACGGACGCGAACAACGTCTGGCAGGCGTGGCTGTGGTGGAACAACCGGTGGAACCTGCTGACCGCGCAGCAGCTGCCGGTCGGCTCCCGGGCGTACGTCGAGCAGTACGTCGAGGTCCACGTCGACCCGAGCCGCCCGGCCCGGGTGGTGGTTCCCCCGGTGACCGTGGACAACGTCCAGCTCCGGCCGCCGGACGGCGGCTCGGCCCGCTACTGGCGTGACGACGTCGACACCCAGATCGGCGACCAGGCCCAGCAACGGGCCGGCGGCTTCTGCCTGAACTGGGTGACCCGCTACGACACCTGGACGGCCGGCGACTGCGCCGGTGGCGTGGGTGCCGGCTCGCCCAGCTCACCGACCGGCGTGACACCCTCGGCCGAGGAACGCCCCTAGCGGGTCAGGCCGTGCGAACAGCGTCGGGCACCCGACACTCGGTACTTGACCTCAGGAAAATATCCGCAACGGTCTCACCTCGAACCCGTCTCGTCACGGAACGTAGCGCTGCGCTGCCTGCCGCAACGGACGCCCAACGGGCCGGAAAGGCGACGGCACGCGACCGGCGAATATCGATCGCGACAGATCAAAAGAGCCGGCGTAATGAATGGGCGCGATCCCCTTCACCGCGGTCCGGGTCATTTCATTCGGCGCCGCCGTGGCGGGTTCGCACATCTCGTATCGATAACGAGCGCCCCGGAGAGCGCTCCCCGTCTTTATGGCCGCCGCCGCGTCCATTCCGGTGGCGCCGGTCCGCGAAAGGACATTCGTTTACGCCCGGACGGGCGGGGCCACTTAAATGATCATTCCCGAAATGGATCTTCGCGGGCTCGGCGATGGAGATCATCGTGCGGATGAATGCCCTGGTGAGCGCGGTAAATGGACCGGGTCGGCAGTGCGGCAGCGTCGGGGGCACCGGCGGCCACCGGGGACCGCCGCCCGGCCCGGCCCACGATCAGGGGCCTCGCCTGCGCTTTCGGCCGCCGCTGTGGAGATCGATGGTGCCGGCCGGTATGGTGGCCACCGCGGAAGTCAGCGCATTTCCGCTCGATGGTGCGTCTGATTGGTCTCGGGCCGGCATCGAATGAGCAGGACCCGGAAAGCAGTTGTCGTGGCAGCTTCCGGAAGTGATCAAGGGGTCGGCCCGATGCCCGCGCGGCATCGCTCCGGCCCCTTTTTCATTCCAGCACCGACACTACCGGCGGGTAGGTCTTTTCCTCCCGCGGGTCACGCCCGGCCGACGGCCTATCCGGCCACCACACAACAGCGACGCTGCGTGCTGGAATACGTCGGCACCCTGGTGCACAATCAAGCACGGCGATGGGTTCCGCCCACGAACGGGACCCCCGCCTTCCTTGAGCTATGGCCCGAGACCAATTCCATTGACGCCTCATCACCCCAAGGAGCAAGTGCAGTGACAGTCAGTTACATCACAGTCGGAGGACGGGCGTGATGACCGGCGTGGTGCAGGAGCCCGGGGAACCCAACGAGGGCCGGCACCGCGCCGACTTCGCCACCTTCCGCCGGCCGTCCAGCGAAGCCCTGGCGCTGGAGCACGAAGCGGCCCGCATGCGGGCCAAACTGATGGACCCGGAGACCGCGCTCCGGGAGCTGGCCGAACGCCTGACCTTCGCCCACGTGAACGCGGGCAAGCCGTCGTTGGCCGTGCTGAGCGAAGCCGTCCACTACAGCAAGGGCACCCTGTCCAAGGTGTTCGCCGGCAAGATGGTGCCCTCCTGGCCACTGGTCGAGGGGCTCGCCGCCGAGCTCGGGGTGCCGACGCAGACCGTCATCCGGGAGTGGTTCCACTTGTGGACCGCGGCCAACACGTTGCGGCGCAGGCCGGGCGGGGTGCGCGAGCGGGCCGCGGCCGAGCCGGCCACCACCGCGGTGCCGGCCGTGCCACCGGCCGTCACCGGCTCGGGCCACACCTGCCCGGCCTGCGGCAGCTGGGTGGTCGACCCGGCGTTGCACACCCAGTGGCACCGGCAGGCCCGGGAGGTCGGCCGGGGAGGGCCTGCCTCCGGGGCGCTCGGCGGGTGGGGCGCACAGGCCGGGACGATCGGGCTGAACCGCGAGACGCTCGGCCGGTGAGCTCGTCCCCCGCCCCGGGTGGCGGGGCGGGGGACAAGCTCAGCGGTAGGCCGGGCGCAACGGCTCACATCCCGCCGGCGTTGGCGTACGAGTGCAGGCCCGCGAAGAACAGGTTGACGCCGAACAGGTTCATCAGCATCGTCACGAAGCCCAGCAGGGCGATCCAGGTCGCGGTGGTGCGCTTGACGCTCGGGGTCGCGCGGGCGTGCAGGTACGCCGCGTAGACGACCCAGGAGATGAACGCCCAGACCTCCTTGGGGTCCCAGGCCCAGTAACGCCCCCACGACGCCTCGGCCCACAGCGGCCCGGCGATCAGCGCACCGAAGGTGAACAGCGGGAACGCGAACGCGTGCAGCCGGAACGTCAGCCGTTCCAGCAGCTCCGCCGGCGGCACCTTCGCCCCCAGCGTGTACGGGAAGTTGCGCTTGCCCTGGTCGTAGCCGGCCCGGATGAGGAACATCGCGGCCGGCACGGCCCCGATCAGCAGGATGCCGGAGGCCAGGATGATCGTCGAGACGTGCACGATGTACCAGTACGAGTTCAGCGCCGGCACCAGCGGGCTGACCGGCGTGTACGCGATCAGCCCGGCCGCGCCGAGCAGCACGACCAGGGCGAGCGCGGTGAACAGGCCGAGGTGGCGCACGGCCGGCTTGCGCGTGATCACACCGAGCCAGACCGCCGAGCCGACGAGGGTCACCGCGAGGATGAACTCGTACATGTTGCCCCACGGCATGCGGTGCGCCGCGACGCCGCGGGTGACCACCGTGCCCAGGTGCAGCGCGAAGGCGAGCCAGGTGAGCCCGACGCCGATCAGGCCGAGCAGGGCACCGCGGTCCCGGGGCGGCGCCGGCGGCACCACGTCGTCCGCGGGCGGCACCTCCACCTCGCCCGGTCCCCCGGCGCCGACGAGCCGGCGGGCCGGACGGGTCGCCGCGCGGCCGATGTGGCTGCGGTTGCCGAACGCGTACTCCGCCGCGTAACAGACCATCGCGGCCAGGTACGCCAGCACGGTGAAGGCCATCAACTGGTCAGACAACTCCGCCATCACGGCGTCCTCTCCTCCGGCGTCCGGCGCGCCGCCGCCACGACCTGCTCGAACTCCTCGTGGAAGCCCGGATAGTCGGTGCGCGGCAGACCACCGGCCTCCATCAAACTACCGCCGGTGCCCGCCTCGGACCCGGCCGGGGGCGAAACCCGGAACCACACCCGGCGGCGGTGCCCGGACAGCGACAGCATCAGCCCGAGCAGGCCCAGCACCGCGCCGCCCAGCACCAGCGGCTGGGTCGGGTCGTAGCGCACCGCGAGGGTGGCGAACTGGCGGGTGCCGACGAACTCCAGCTTGGTGCCGTCGTCCAGGGTCCAGGTCTGACCGGGCGTCAGCCGCTGCGGCCGTTCGCCGCTGACCTGCTTGAGCTGGCCGTTGGCCAGCTGGCCGCGGTCCAGCGCGTAGACCGAGCCGGGCAGGCCGGCGTCGACCCCGAGATTGCCCCGGTACGCCGTCAGGAACAGCGCCGGCTCGCGTTCGGCCGGGAAGACCGAGGTCGGGCCGCCCTTCGGATCCACCGTGGGCAGATAGACGCCCTCGAAGGCGACCTGAAGGTCCTCGTCGCGCTGGTTGGTCTTCGGGTCGATGTTGACGTCGGGGAACTGCGCGACGCCCTCGCTGGTGAGCATCTGGTCGCGTGGCAGGAACGGCACGATCCGGGTCTGCTGCTGGCCGAACCGGTCGGTGAACCGCAGGATCGGCGCGTAGCCGTGGCCGAGCAGGTGCACGTTGGCCTGCGGCAGGCGCAGCGGGTGGTTGACCGTGAACTCGGTCGGGCGCCACGGCCCGTCCTGCTCGGTCTGCACGGTGGCGTGCGCGCCGAACGACTTCGGCTGGCCGCTGCTCTGGTAGGTCGCGTCGAAGTCGTTCAACCGCAGGCAGAAGAACGGCAGGTCGGCGGCGTCGAGGCGGGGGCCGAGGGTGGACTCGTCGTACTGCGTCACCGAGTTGCAGAAGCCCAGGTCGTCGCCCTGCACCAGGAGGCGGTTGCCGTGCCAGCCGTACCAGTGCCCGAAGCCCACCCCGATCAGCACCGCCAGCAGCGCGAAGTGGAACAACAGGTTGCCGGTTTCCTTGAGCAGGCCCTTCTCGGCCGAGACCGTCCACGTGCCGTCCGGCCGCTCGCGCACGACTGTGCGGAAGCGGTGCCGGCGCAGGCCGGCGGCGACGGCAGCGGCCGCGGTGGCCGGGTCGTCGGGTCGCGGCTCTGCCGCCGCGTGCTGCGGCAGCCGCTCCAGCCGGCGAGGAGCATCCGGGGGTACGGTGCGCAGCGCGCGCACGTGGTCGAGCAGCCGCGGTATCACGCAGCCGACCAGTGAGGTGAACAGCAGCAGGTAGATGGACGCGAACCAGGGCGAGGCGTAGACGTCGAAGCCGCCCAGCCGGCTCAGCACCGGGGCCAGGTCGGGATGGTCCCGGAAGTAGCCGGCGACGTTCTCCGGATTGATCGCGCGCTGCGGCAGCACCGAGCCCGGGATCGCGGCCACGGCCAGCAGGAACAGCAACACGAGGGCCGTACGCATGCTGGTGAGCTGCCGCCAGGAGTTGCGCAGCAGCGCCCACAGCCGGTTGGGCCGGCGCGGCGGTGGCTCGGCGGCGGGCGCGGGGCGCTGCTCGACGACGGTCACAGCAGGGTCCCGGCGTCGAAGTTGAACGTGGTGACCAGCCAGATCAGGAAGCTGTTCCAGCCGCCGGTGACCAGGGCCAGGCCGACCAGGACCAGCAGCACGCCGCCGATCCGGGTGACCCACCGGCTGTTGCGGCGCACGGCCTTGAAGACGCCGAGCAGCCGGCGGAAGAAGAGCCCGAACAGCACGAACGGCACCCCGAGCCCGAGGCTGTAGGCCAGGGCCAGCACGACGGCCCGGTCGGTCTGCCCGCTGGTGGTGGCCAGGCCGAGGACCGCGCCCAGGGTGGGGCCGGTGCAGGGCAGCCAGGAGAGCCCGAACAGCGCCCCGAGGACCGGCGCCCCGGCCAGGCCGGCGTTGGGCAGCCAGTTGATCCGGGCCTGGCCCTGCATACCGGGGACCAGGCCGATGAACATCAGGCCGAGCACGATGATCAGCACCCCGAGCACGATGTTGAGGGTGCGCTCGTGGGTCTTCAGCGCCAGGCCGATGTTGGCGACCAGGGTGGCCAGCAGCATGAACACGACGGAGAAGCCGACGACGAAAAGCACCGTCCCGGCCAGGACCCGGCCGCGTCCGGCGGTCCGTGCCTGCGGCTTGGTGGCCACCGCGACGGATCCGCCCGGCTCCGGCTGCGACTTGGGGGGCACGCCCAGCGCGGCGTCGAGATCAGCGCCGGCCAGCCCGGTGACGTACGAGAGGTAGCCGGGCATGAGCGGCAGCACACACGGCGACAGGAAGCTGACCAGACCGGCTATCGCAGCAGCGCCGATCGCCAGCAGCAACGGACCACTGCTGGCGACGTCGGCGAAGGTCTCCCCCATCAGCCCGGGCCCTCCGCGGCGATCCGCTCGACCACCGGCTGCAGCACACCGATCGTGGTGGCCCCGCGGATGCCCGCGGCGATCCGGCCCTGCCGGTCCAGGATCAGCGTGGCCGGGGTGGTGACCTGCGTGACGTCGAACTTGAGAGCGACGCTGCCGTTCGGGTCGTAGATGCTCGGATAGGTCACCCCGAAGCCGCGCTCGAACGCCTTCGCCGGATCCTTCTCGTCACGCGAGTTGACCCCCACGAAGGTCACGTTCTTGTCCTTGGTGGCCTGGTACGTGCGCTCCAGATCGTCCGCCTCGGCCCGGCACGGGTTGCACCACGAGCCCCAGAAGTTGACGACGACCACCTTGCCGCGGTCCTGCGTGACGTCGTACGTGCCGCCGGCGAGCAGCTCACCGGTGACCGCGCGGGCCTCGGGACGCTGGTCCGGGGTGCACTCGATGACCCGGTCGGCGTTCGTCGAGCACTTCTTCTCCCAGCTCTCCTCCCCGCAACCGGCCAGCGCACCGGCCGTGACGGCGGCGGTGAGGGCGACTGCGGTGAGCCGGCGCACGGTCATGCCCCCTTGGCCGTCCGGGCGCTCGGGGACATGGCCACCAGGGCGGCGGCGGGCTCGGCGTACTCGATGCCGACGACCTTCGCGTCCTCGAAGACGAACGAGGTGAGGCTGGCCAGGCCGCACTGGCGGCGGCGCGGGTCGTGCCAGAGGCGCTTCTTCTCGACGTACCGGCGCAGGGTCCAGATCGGCAGCTGGTGCGAGACGCAGACCGCCTCGTGCCCCTCGGCGGCGACCCGGGCGGCCTGCACGGCGGCGAACATCCGCTGGGCGATCTGCAGATAGGCCTCGCCCCAGGACGGGGTGATCGGGTCGCGCAGCACCCACCAGTTGCGCGGGTTGCTGAACGCGCCGTCGCCGACCGACACCTTCTTGCCCTCGAAGAAGTTGGCGCTCTCGATCAGCCGGGTGTCGGTGGCCGTCTCGAGCTTGAAGTGGGCCGCGAACGGCTCGGCCGTCTCCTGCGCGCGTTCCAGCGGGCTGGCCACCACGTGCGTGACGTCGCGGTCAGCGAGCGCCTCGGTGGCCGCCTTGGCCATCTGCCGGCCCAGCTCCGAGAGGTGGAAATCGGGCAGGCGGCCGTACAGGATCTTGCCTGGGTTGTGGACCTCGCCGTGCCGCAGCACGTGCACCGTGGTCTTGGTCGGGCTCAAGATTGTGCTCCCCCCGCTGCCGCGGCGGCCCGCGCCGCCGCCGGCAGTGCCGCGCTGATCTGCTCCAAGGCGGCGTCGTCGAGCGCCGCCGAGACGAACCACGACTCGAACGCGCTCGGCGGCAGATAGACACCGCAGGAGAGCATCGCGTGGAAGAACGCCCGGAACGCGGCCGTGTCCTGGGTCTTCGCCGAGTCGTAGTCGACGACCTCGGCGTCCGTGAAGAAGACGGAGAACATGTTGCCGGCGAAGGACAGCCGGTGCGGGACGCCCGCGGTGTTCAGGGCGTCCGAGGCGAGCGCGCCGATCGTGGCGGAGACCTCGTCGAGCCGCTTGTAGACCGCGTCGTCGGCCAGCCGCAGGCTGGTCAGGCCGGCCGCGCAGGCCAGCGGGTTACCGGAGAGCGTGCCGGCCTGATAGACCGGCCCGGCCGGGGCCAGCCGGGACATGATCTCGGTGCGGCCCCCGAAGGCCGCGGCGGGCAGGCCACCCCCCATGACCTTCCCGTACGTGAAGAGGTCGGCGTCCACGGGATCAAGCCCGGTCCAGCCGCCCGGTGACACCCGGAAGCCGGTCATCACCTCGTCGACGATGAGCAGGGCCCCGGCGGCGTGGGCCAGCTCGGCGAGCCGCTGGTTGAAGCCGGCCCGCGGCGGGATCACGCCCATGTTGCCGGCGGCGGCCTCGGTGATGATCGCGGCGATGTCGTCGTTGTCCCGGAAGACCGCCTCGACCGCGGCGACGTCGTTGTACGGCAGCACGATGGTCTCGCTGGCCGCCGCGCCGGTGACCCCGGGCGAATCGGGCAGGCCCAGCGTGGCGACGCCGGAACCGGCCGCGGCCAGCAACGCGTCGACGTGGCCGTGGTAGCAGCCGGCAAACTTGACGATCTTGCTGCGGCCGGTGAAGCCGCGGGCCAGCCGGATCGCGGTCATGGTGGCCTCGGTGCCCGAGCTGACCAGGCGCACCTGCTCGACCGGGGTGCGCCGGACGATCTCCTCGGCCAGCTCCACCTCGCCCTGCGTCGGAGTGCCGAAGCTGGTGCCGAGCGCGGCGGCGGCCTGCACGGCGGCGACGATCGCCGGGTGCGCGTGCCCGTGGATCAGCGGACCCCACGAGCAGACCAGGTCCACGTAGCGGCGCCCGTCGACGTCGACCATCCACGGGCCCTCACCGCGGGCCATGAACCGGGGTGTGCCGCCCACGGAGTTGAACGCACGCACGGGTGAATTGACCCCGCCGGGCACGATGCCCTTGGCGCGGTCGAACAGGGCCTGGGAGACCGGGGCCTCGTCCGGGTACGGACTGCCCGCGGCGTGGTTTGAGGTGGTCACGGCGGATCCCATTCTGTCAGCGCCGGGCGGCGGCCGCCTTAGCAGCCCCGGGGGCGGGTTGTACAGGTCACGATCGGTGGGTGGATGCGGGGCGGATGAACCGTGCCAACAGGCTGGATTCCACCGCTCGCGATAGGCTGACCCGGTGGAGCGACCGGAGCTGTCCATCGCGGTTGAGCGAGCCCCCGACGAGGTTGTCTTCCACCTCGCCGGTGAGATCGACGTGCTCACGGTGGCCAAACTGTCCGCCATGGTGAACGAGACCCTGCTGGAACCGGAACCACCCTCCCGGATCGTGCTCGACATGTCCGGCGTGACCTTCTGCGACTCGCAGGGCCTGGGCACCCTGGTGGTGCTCAGCCGTAAGGCCCAGCATGCCCGCGCGGTGCTGGCTCTGACCAACGTCGGCGACTTCCTGCTCCGCGTCCTGGACATCACCGGCCTGCGCAGTGCCCTGATGATCTCCAGCGCTACCTGATAGGTTCCTGTCGAGCCCCGGATGGGCCGACACGGAGGGAAAGCTGTTCGGCCATCCTCCGTGGGCTCATCCACCCTGGGTGGCTGCTCTCCGTGACAGGGATCGAGCAGTAGGGACGACATTGAGCGCGACGTTCAACCACACCATCATCGCCGCGAAGGACCGCACCGTCTCGGCCGCCTTCTACCGTGACGTGCTGGAAGCAGCCGACGCCCCGTCCTGGGGCTTCTTCACCAACCTCCAGCTGGACGACGGCGTGCTGCTCCAGTTCGCCGAGCCGCCGGTCGAGATCCAGATGCAGCACTACGCCTTCCTGGTGGACGACGAGCAGTTCGACCGGGCGTACGCGCTGCTCCGTGAGCGCGGCATCGAGCACTGGGCGGACCCGCAGATGCAGCGCCCGGGCGAGACGAACACCGAGCACGGCGGCCGCGGCGTGTACTTCAAGGACCCGGCCGGTCACGCCCTGGAGCTGATCACCCGGCCGTACCTACGCTCCCCGCAGTAGCCGGAACGCCGCCCCCGGGACGACGACACCGTCCCGGGGGCGGCACCACGCTGAGGCCATGACGTTTCGATTCGGCGTAGTGGCAGCAACGGCCCGCACGGGCGCGGAATGGACCACCACCGCGCAACAGGCGGAGGAACTCGGCTACGACACCCTGCTCGTCCCGGACACCGTGCACACGTTGTCACCGTTCGCGGCACTGGCCGCCGCTGCGGCGTGCACCGAGAGGCTGCGGGTCGGCACCTATGTGCTGAGTGCCCCGAACCGCGCGCCCGGACTGGTGGCCTGGGAGACAAGAACCTTGCAACTCCTGAGTGGTGGCCGCTTCGAGCTGGGCATCGGGGGCGGGCGGCCGGGCGCCGAACGGGATGCTGCGACGCTGGGCGCGGAGTTCGGGACACCGGGCGAGCGGTTGCGGCGGGTGGCGGACACGATCCGGGCCGTCCGCGAACTCCCCGGCGGCGGCCCGCCGGTGCTGGTGGCGGCGAGCAAGCCGGGGATGCTGCGGCTGGCCGCCGAGCAGGCCGACATCGTTGCCCTCGGCCTGCCCCCGCAGTCGTCGGAGGAGGAACTGGCCGAGACAGTCGCACGGCTCCGCGGCTTCGGCGGGTCGCCGGAAGTGCACGTCAACGTGGCGGCGGTGGCTGAGACGGCCGAGGCGGTGCCGGAGTGGGTGGACCGGATGGTCGACGGCGATGCCCGCCGGATGGCGGGGGCGGGCGGCATCGCGTTCCTCATCGGGGAACCCGGCCGGATCGCCGAGAGACTCCACCGGCGGCGGGCTGAGCTGGGCATCTCCTACATCGGAGTGAGCGCCATGTTCATGCACCAGTTCGCCCCGGTGATCACCCACCTGCGCGCGGATGACTCTTCGTGAGCGCAGCGATACGGTTCTACCCTGGAACGGCCACTCGGCTCGGACGGGGGACACAGCGTGGTATCGGTCTCCGCGGGGCCGCGCCGCCTGTGGCTGGCGCCACCGCTCACCGCCGGCATCGTCGCGCGGCCCGAGATCACCGACCGGCTGCTGGACCTGGTGTGCGCCGACGACAGCGACCCGGTCGGCATCACGGGCGTGCACGGCACAGGTGGCTTCGGAAAGACCACGCTGGCGAAGTGGATCTGCCACGAGCCGCGCACGAAGCAGCGGTTCCCGGGTGGCCTGCTGTGGGTCACGCTGGGCGAACAGGTGGCCGGCGCCGAGCTGGCCGCCCGGGTGAACGACCTGGTCGTCCAGCTCACCGGGCTGCGGCCGGCCCTGACCGATCCGTTGCAGGCCGGCTTCCGGCTCGGCGAGGTCCTGGACGCCCAGCCGGATCCGATGCTGCTGGTCATCGACGACGCCTGGACCGACCAGCAGGTGGAACCCTTCCTCTGCGGGGGCCGCCGCTGCCGCCGGTTGCTGACCACGCGGCACCGGCGGTTGGTCGACCCGCGCAACAGCGTGCCGCTCGACCGGATGACCGCGGCGCAGGCGGCGGCTCTGCTGACCCGCGACATTCCCGGCCTCGCCGGCCGCCCGGTCGACCGGGTGGTCGCCGCGACCGGTCGCTGGCCGGTGCTGCTGACGCTGGCCAACCGGGCCCTGGTCCGTGCGGTGGACTACGGCACCCCGGTGGAGCAGGCGTTGCAGGACGTCGCCGACCGGCTCGACGAGGACGGACCGGTCACCTTCGACCTGGACAACGTGCACGACCGCGGCCGGGCCGTACGGGCCACCGTCCGGGCGAGCCTGGACCTGCTCCCGGCCGACACCGTGGAGCAGTTCCGCGAGATGGCCGTCTTCTCCGAGGACGCCGACGTGCCCGTGACCGTCCTCGAGATGCTGTGGGCCACCAGCGCGCGGAAGGTCCGCGTCGTCTGCCAGACGCTCGCCGACCTCGCGCTCGTCCTGGAATATCGGCAGGACGCCGGCACGGTCCGCCTGCACGACGTCATCCGGTCCTACCTGATCCACGAGGCCGGCGAGCCCGGCCTGCGCCCGTTGCACGCCCGGCTGCTGGACGCGGCCGCGCAGACGGTGTTCACCGCGAGCGGACCGGCGTGGTGGGACCTGCCGGAGCAGCACGACTATCTGATCCGGCACTTCGCCGAGCACGTACTCGGCGCCGGGCAACCGGACTACCTGGCCGCCACGGTCACCGATCTGCGCTGGATCGCCGGCCGGCTGCGGCGGCACGGCCCCGCCGGGGCGGAGGCGGACCTCGCCCGGGTGCCCACCGACATCGCGCGGCTCCTCGGCCGCAAGATCAGGCAGAACGCCCACCTGCTCACCCCGATCGTTCCCGAGCACGCGCTGGCCGCGGTGCTGGTGAGCCGGCTCGACTTCATCGCGACGTTCCAGTCCACGATCAGCGAACACGTGCCCGGCCTGCCCACGCCGCGCCTGGCCAACCGCTGGCCGCTGCCCGACCTGCCCCACCCGGCTCTGCTGCGGACCTTCACCGGCCACACCGACCGGATCACCGCGCTCGCCGTGGCCCCCGACGGCAGCTGGATCGCCACGGGCGGCGGTGACCACACCGTCCGGATCTGGAACCCGGGCACCGGCGCCACCGAACATGTCCTGACCGGACACACCAGCGAGATCACCGCCATCGCCACGGCCAGCGACGGAAGGTGGCTGGCCACCGGGAGCGCCGACCACACCGTACGGCTGTGGGATCCGGCGACCGGCGCACTCCGGCAGATCCTGGCCGGCCACACCGGCCCGGTGACGGCACTGGCGGTTCCCGCCCCGGGTGGATCGATCGCCAGCGCCGGTGACGACCGGACCGTACGGCTGTGGGACACCGCCACCGGTGACTGCCGGTCGGTGCTCACCGGCCACACGGACCGGCTGACCGCACTCGCCGTCGCCCCGGACGGCCGGTGGATCGCCGGCGCCGGGCAGGACCACACCGTCTGCCTCTGGGACACCGAGACGGGTCACCGCACCCACGTCCTCGAAGGCCACACCAACTGGATCGCCTGCCTGGCCGCGGCCCCGGACGACGCCTGGCTCGCCTCCGCCGGAGGCGACAGCACGGTCCGGATCTGGGACCCAGCGACCGGGGCGGCCCGGCACGTGCTGCGCGGCCACACGGGAATCGTCTGCGCCATGGTCGCCGGACCGGGCGGGGCCTGGCTGGCCACGGCCAGCCACGACAACACCGTCCGGATCTGGGACCCGGCCACAGGCCGCTGCCGGCAGGTGCTGTCGGGCCACACCGACTGGGTGGTCGCGCTGGCGATCGTCGCGGGCGCGGAGCCACGCCTGGCCACCGCGGGCCACGACCGTACGGTCCGGCTCTGGGACCCCTCGACGGGTGAGTGCACCGGGGTCTGCTCCAGCCACACCGACCGGATCACCGTGCTGGCCACCGCGCCCACCGGGCAGTGGATGGTCACGGCCGGATACGACCGCACGGCGCGGACCTGGGAGCCGGTGACGTCGTCGGCCGACGCCGCCCCCGACGGCCACAGCGACCGGATCACCGAGCTGGTGAGCGAGCCCGGCGGCACGTGGCTGGCCACGGCCAGTCAGGACCTCACCGTACGGATCTGGGACGCCGCCACCGGCTCGTGCCGGCAGGTCATCAGCGGGCACGGAAGCCCGATCGGTGCGCTGGCCGTCGCCCCCGACGGCACCTGGCTGGCCGCGAGCAGCGTGAGCTCGACCCGGATCTGGGAGCCGCTCACCGGACTGTGCCGGCACGTGCTCAAGGGCCACCACGATTCGATCCGCGCGCTCGCGGTGGCCCCGGACGGCACGTGGCTCGCCACCGGGAGCGCGGACACCACCGTACGGATCTGGGATCCCGCCACCGGCAGCTGCCGGCACGTGCTGGGCCACGGCAGCGTGGTGGGACGCCTGGCCGTGAGCCCGCAGGGCGACTGGCTCGCCGCGGGCTGCCTCGACGGCACGGTCCGGATCTGGGACCCCGTCACCGGCGGTCACCGCCATGACCTGACCGGCCACGGCAACTGGGTCGGTCCGCCCGTGCCGGCCCCGGACGGCTCCTGGCTGGCCACCGGCAGCGGTGACTTCACGGTGCGGGTCTGGGACCCCGTCACCGGCGCTTGCCGACACGTGTTCGGCGGCCACCACGGGTGGATCAGTGGGCTGGTCGTGGCCCCGGACGGCAGCTGGCTCGCCGCCGGCAGCGCGGCCGGCTCAGTGCGGATCTGGGATCTCACGTCCGGCGCCTGCCGGCACGTGCTGACCGGGCACGACCGGTCGGTCAGCGCCCTGACGATCGCACCGGACGGCGGCTGGATAGCCGCCGTCTCCCGCGAAGGCACCATCACCGTGTGGCGTCCCGACGAACCGGCCCCGGTCGCCGCGATGCGGGTCGACGCCGCGCTGACCACCTGCGTCGCCCTGCCGGACGGGACCGGGATCAGTGCGGGCAGTGCCGGTGGCGCCGTCTACACCTTCGACCTCGTCGGCCGGTGAGTCAGTTGCCCCAGCGGGCCTTCTCCAGCAGATCCAGGGCTTCGCCGGCGGCCGCGTCGCCGCCCGCGCGCAGGGCTCTCGCGGCCTCGTCCACCAGGTCGGTCAGGCGCTGCCACTGCGCCTCCCGCTCCCGGCTGGCTTCCGCCTGGGCCTTGAGCTGCTGGGTCTTGGTCCACAGCTCGACGAAGATGGAGACCTTGGCCCGCAGCACCCACGGGTCGAACGGCTTCGTCAGGTAGTCGACCGCACCGACCGCGTAGCCGCGCAGGGCGAGTTGGGCGTCACGGTCGGCCGCCGTCAGGAACAGGATCGGTACGTGCCGGGTGCGTTCGCGCCGCTTGATGTGGCCGGCCGTCTCGAAGCCGTCCATGTTGGGCATCTGCGCGTCCAGCAGGATCACCGCGAAGTCGTCCGTGAGCAGCTGCTTCAGTGCCGCCTCGCCGCTCTCCACCGCGACCGCCTGCACCGGCAGGCCCTGCAGGATCGCCTCCAGCGCCAGCAGGTTGTCGCGCCGGTCGTCGACCAACAGCGCCTTGGCCTGCTCACCCACCCTGTCCAACCTCCCCGCCGCCACCCTTGACCGGACTAAAGGCCATCCTTGTGCTCCGTCCCGGAATTGTCGGACGCGTTCACCCAGCGGGCCATCAGCTCGATGAGCTCGTCCAGGTCGACCGGCTTGGTGATGTAGTCGCTCGCCCCCGCCGCCAGCGCCGACTCCCGGTCGCCGGGCATCGCCTTCGCTGTCAGGAAGACTACCGGTAGGTCCGCGAAGCGCTGATTGCGGCGGATTCCGCGGGTGGTCTCGTAGCCGTCCTGCTCCGGCATCATCGCGTCCATCAGCACGATGTCGACCTCGGGGTGCTCGGCCAGCAGCCGGACCCCGTCCACCCCGTTGTCGGAGTAGAGCACGTTGAGCCCGTGCATCTCCAGAGCGCTGGTCAGCGCGAAGACGTTGCGCACGTCGTCGTCGACGATCAGCACGGTGGCGCCGTCGAGCTGGCGGCTGGCCGGGCTGACCGTGTGCGTCTCCAGCTCCGGGCGGGGCGTGATCAACGGCAGGTCCAGCGACGACAGCGAGCGGCGGGGCTCGCCGGCCGAGGTCGACGCGGGCAGCTGCGGCAGGGACGGCGTCGGGATCGCGTCGCCGATCAGGACGTCCGGCATGTAGAGCGTAAACGTCGAGCCCTCGCCGGGTGCCGAGGAGACCACGATCGTGCCGCCGAGCAGCGCGGCGAACTCGCGGCTGATCGACAGGCCCAGGCCGGTGCCACCGTACTTGCGGCTGGTCGTGCCGTCCGCCTGCTGGAACGCCTCGAAGATCAGGCTGAGCTTCTCGTCGGAGATGCCGATGCCGGTGTCGCTGACCGCGAAGGCGACCACCTGGCGGGCCGAGGCCAGCCCGGGGATGTCGAAGTCGAGGTCGGCCGGCGCCGGGCAGATGCTCAGGGTCACCGAGCCGTTGTCGGTGAACTTGACCGCGTTGGAGAGCAGGTTGCGCAGGATCTGCTGGAGCCGCTGGGCGTCGGTGACGATCGACTCGGGCAGCTCCGGCGAGACCTCCACCCGCAGCTCCAGGCCCTTCTCCTCGGCCTGCGGGATGAAGGCCTGCTCGACGTAGCTGCGGACGCCGTCGAAGTCGACCTGGTCCGGCTCGACGTCCATCCGGCCCGCCTCGATCTTGCTGAGGTCGAGGATGTCGTCGATCAGCGACAGCAGGTCGGAGCCGGCGCTGTGGATGGTGCGGGCGAACTCGATCTGCTTCTCGGTCAGGTTGTGCTCGGGGTTGTCGGCGAGCAGCCGGGCCAGCAGCAGCAGCGAGTTCAGCGGCGTACGCAGCTCGTGGCTCATGTTGGCCAGGAACTCGGTCTTGTACGCCGACGCCCGGGACAGCTGCTGCGCCTTCTCCTCGAGGCCGAGGCGGGCCAGCTCGATCTCCCGGTTCTTCGTCTCGATGTTGCCCTTCTGCTCGCTGAGCAGCTGCGCCTTGTCCTCCAGCTCGGCGTTGGTGCGCTGGAGCTCGGCCGACTGGTCCTGCATCTCGCGGGCCAGGCGCTGCGACTGCGCGAGCAGTTCCTCCGTACGCCGGTTGGCCTGGATGGTGTTGAGGGCGACGCCGATGGCCGCCACCAGGCGCTCCAGGAAGGTCAGGTGCAGCCCGGAGAACGCGGCCACCGAGGCGAACTCGATCACGCCGAGCATCTCGCCCTCGAACAGCACCGGCAGCACGACCAGATCGTTCGGCGGCATCGACATGAGACCCGAGCGCATCGTCAGGACGCCGTCGTGGGTGGCCCGGACCCGGATCGTACGGCGGGAGACCGCGGCCTGGCCGACGAGTCCCTCACCGGGCCCGAAGGTCACCTCATGGTTGCGGGCGACGTAGCCGTACGAGGCGGCGAGGCGCAGCCGCATCACGGCCTCCTCGTGGTCGACCATGAAGAACGCGCCGAGCTGCGCGTCCACCAGCGGCGTCACCTCGGTCATGATCATGCGGCAGACTTCGCCGAGGTCCCGCTGGCCCTGCAACAGGCCACCGATGCGGGCCAGGTTGGAGTCGAGCCAGCCCTGCTCCGCGTTCGCCTTGGTGGTCTCGCGCAGCGTCACGATCATCTGGTTGATGTTGTCCTTGAGCTCGGCGACCTCGCCCTGGGCCTCGACGGCCACGCTCTGGGTGAGGTCACCGCGGGTCACCGACGTGGACACCTCCGCGATGGCGCGCAGCTGCGTGGTCAGCGTGGACGCGAGCTGGTTGACGTTGTCGGTGAGGTCGCGCCACGTACCGGAAACGCCCTTGACCTCGGCCTGACCGCCGAGCTTGCCCTCGATGCCGACCTCGCGGCCGACCCGGGTGACCTCGTTGGCGAACGAGGACAGCTGGTCGACCATCGTGTTGACGGTGTCCTTGAGCTCGAGGATCTCACCGCGCGCGTCGACCGTGATCTTCTGCGACAGGTCGCCCTTGGCCACGGCCGTGGTGACCGAGGCGATGTTGCGGACCTGGGCGGTCAGGTTGGACGCCATGTAGTTCACGTTGTCGGTCAGGTCGCGCCAGGTGCCGGCGACCCCGCGCACCTGGGCCTGACCACCGAGCTTGCCCTCCGAGCCCACCTCACGCGCCACTCGGGTCACCTCGTCGGCGAACGAGGACAGCTGGTCCACCATCGTGTTGACCGTCGACTTCAGCTCGAGGATCTCGCCCTGGGCGTCGACCGTGATCTTCTGCGACAGGTCACCGCGGGCGACGGCGGTGGAGACCTGGGCGATGTTGCGGACCTGGGCCGTCAGGTTGGACGCCATCGAGTTCACGTTGTCGGTCAGGTCGCGCCACGTGCCGGCCACGCCACGCACCTGGGCCTGACCACCGAGCTTGCCCTCCGAGCCCACCTCACGCGCCACTCGGGTCACCTCGTCGGCGAACGAGGACAGCTGGTCCACCATCGTGTTGACCGTCGACTTCAGCTCCAGGATCTCACCGCGCGCGTCGACCGTGATCTTCTGCGACAGGTCACCCTTGGCCACCGCGGTCGTGACCGAGGCGATGTTGCGGACCTGGCTGGTCAGGTTGGACGCCATGTAGTTCACGTTGTCGGTCAGGTCGCGCCACGTACCGGAAACGCCCTTGACCTCGGCCTGGCCGCCCAGCTTGCCCTCGGAACCCACCTCGCGGGCCACCCGGGTCACCTCGTCGGCGAACGACGAGAGCTGGTCGACCATCGTGTTCATGGTGTTCTTCAGCTCCGCGATCTCACCGCGGGCGTCCACCGTGATCTTCTGCGACAGGTCACCCTTGGCGACCGCCGTCGAGACCTGGGAGATGTTGCGGACCTGGTCGGTGAGGTTGGCGGCGAGCTGGTTGACGTTCTCGGTGAGGTCGCGCCACGTACCGGAGACGCCGCGGACCTGGGCCTGACCGCCCAGCCGGCCCTCGGTGCCGACCTCACGGGCCACCCGGGTGACCTCGTCGGCGAACGACGAGAGCTGGTCCACCATCGTGTTGACGGTGTCCTTGAGCTCGAGGATCTCGCCCTGCGCGGCCACCGTGATCTTCTGCGACAGGTCGCCCTTGGCGACCGCGGTGGAGACCTGGGCGATGTTGCGGACCTGGCTGGTCAGGTTCGACGCCATCGAGTTCACCGAGTCGGTGAGGTCCTTCCAGGTGCCGGCGACATTGGGTACGTCGGCCTGGCCGCCCAGCTTGCCCTCGGTGCCCACCTCGCGGGCCACCCGGGTGACCTGCTCGGCGAAGAGCCGCAGGGTGTCGGTCACGCCGTTCATGGTGTCGGCCAGCTCGGCCACCTCGCCGCGGGCCGTCACGGTGATCTTCTGCGACAGGTCGCCGCGGGCCATGGCCGTCGCCACCTGGGAGATCGAGCGCACCTGGTGGGTCAGGTTCGACGCCATCGTGTTGACCGAGTCGGTCAGGTCCTTCCAGGTGCCGGCCACGCCCCGGACGTCGGCCTGGCCGCCGAGCTCGCCCTCGGTGCCGACCTCGCGGGCCACCCGGGTCACCTCGTCGGCGAACGAGGACAGCTGGTCCACCATCGTGTTGACCACCCGGCCGATGCGCAGGAATTCACCCCGGAGGGGTCGCCCGTCCATCTCGAGTGCCATGTGCTGCGACAGGTCACCGTCGGCGACGGCCACGATGACCCGGGAGATCTCCGTGGTGGGCCGGCCCAGGTCGTCGATCAGCGAGTTCACCGAGCGGGCGCTGTCGGCCCAGGCGCCGTCGAGGCCCTCCTCGTCCAGCCGCTCGGTCAGCCGGCCGTCCCGGCCGACGATCCGGCTGATCCGGCGTACCTCGCGATTCTGCCGTTCCTGCAGCGCCACGACCTCGTTGAAGGCATCCGCGGCCTCACCGGCGACACCGCTGCGCCGGGGCAGGCGAACCTTGAAATCGCCACGGCTCACCCGGCGTAGGGCTTCCGCGAGCTCGACGAGCACGGCAGTCTCGTCGGGCACGCCGACATTGACCTGGTGGGTCGCAGTCATGCTGTCCTCATTCGCTGTCCAACGGCTGGGGCGCTCCATCATCCCTCGCCGGGACAGTCCGGCGCGAGATGCAGCTTTGTGTGAAGCCGGTCGGCGGGAGAGGATGCAGACGTGTCGGTAGAGGCGGGACGTATCGCGGCAGCTCTCGTACGCCGGGTCCGGCTGCCCAACGACCGGCGTACGCCCGCGGCGGCGCGCGCCCTGGTCCGCTCGGTGCTCGAGGAGGCCGGGCTCGACTCGCTGGTCAACGAGGCCCTGCTGCTGACCACCGAGCTGTCCACGAACGCGGTGGTGCACGCCGGCACGGAAGTGGACATCGAGGTCGACGCCGACCCGGCCGGACTCACCGTCACGGTGACCGACTTCGCCCCCGGGCCGGTCGAGCAGCTCGCGGTCGGCCCCCGCAACGAGCAGTCGGACATCGGCGAGGTCGCGGAGCGCGGTCGCGGGCTGCTGCTCGTGGACCACTTCGCCAGCCGCTGGGGCACCGTGCACGAGGGCGTCGGCAAGGGCGTCTGGTTCCGGCTGGAGAGCAAGGGCCCGGCACGTGACGGCATCCCCGTGGCCACCGCCGACGACGAGGTCGCCCCGTCCGTCGGCGAGCTGACCACGCTGCTGCAGATGAGCCCCGAACGGCTCACCGACGAGAGCCTGGCCGAGTTCGGCACCGAGCTGCTCTCCCGCCTCGCCCGGCTCACCGGGGCCACCGGCGGGGTGGTCCGGCTCGACCGCGGCGACGGCGGCGGACGCCAGCTGCTGGCCCGGCACGGCCGCGCTCCCCGCGACGACGCCGAGACCATCCGGGTGCCGCTGACCGTGCAGCGGCCGTACTCGGGTGAGCTGGAGCTGGACGCGTCCCCGGCCGGATACGCCCAGCCGCTGGCCACGATCGTCGCCGAACGTTTCTCCCTGCACCTGGAGAACGACCGGCTGCGCCGGGCCGACCTGCGCCGGCAGACCTGGCTGACGTTCCTGGCCGAGGCCAGCGAGCTGCTGGCCCAGTCCCTGGACGTCAACCTCACGATGGCGCTGATCCCGCAGCTGGTGGTGCCCCGGCTCGGCCAGTGGTGCGCGGTGCACACCACGGACGCCTGGGGCCGGCTCCAGCTCGCCGCGGCCACCCACGCCGACGAGGCGGCCGTGCCGCAGCTGCACGCGACGCTCGCCGAGACCGGCCCGGACTCGATCCTGGCCCGGCTCGAGGAGGCGTCCCGGCTCGGCCAGCAGGTCATGTTCGGCACCCCGCCGGAGGGCTTCGCGGTGCCGCTGGTCGCCCGCGGACAGCGGCTGGGCACCCTCGCGGTGGGCCGCCACCTGCGGCACCGGCACGACGGCGACGAGGTGGCGGTGCTGGAGGACGTGGCCCGCCGCGCGGCGCTGGCCATCGACAACGCCCGCATCCACGACGAACGCCGCAAGGTCGCCCGGACCCTGCAGGCCTCGCTGCTGCCCCCGGCGCTGCCGCACGTCACCGGCATCGGCTTCGCCGCCGAGTACGTCCCGACAGGCTCGGAGGTGGGCGGCGACTTCTACGACGTCGTCCCGGCCGGCGACGACCGCTGGGTGGTCGTGGTGGGTGACGTGTCCGGCAAGGGCGTCCAGGCCGCCACGGTGACCGGCCTGGTCCGCGACGTGATCCGGATCCTGGTCGACGACGGCAAGCCGATGACGGAGATCCTCTGCCGGGTCAACCGCACCCTGGTCCAGCGCGGCGGCGGACGCTACTGCACGCTGGCCATGGCCACGGTGACCCGCGCGGGCACGGACCTGGCGGTCTGCCTGCACCTGGCCGGCCACGACCGGTCGGTGCTGGTCCGCGCGGACGGCAAGACCTCCTTCGTGGGCGAGGGCGGCACGGCGCTCGGCCTGCTGGAGACGATCACCTCCCCGGACGTGAACGTGACCCTGCACCCCGGCGACTCCCTGATCTTCTACACCGACGGCGTGACGGAACGGCGGCGCGGCCGGGAGCTGTTCGGCACCTCGCGCCTGCGGGACGCGGCGACGCCACTGGCGGGCTACCCGGCGGATGTGATGGCGGCCCGGCTGCGCTCGACGACGATCAACTTCTCGGTCGAGGAACCCCGGGACGACATCGCGATCCTCGTCCTGCGCAACGACGCCCTCTAGCGCGATTTTTGTCGTACCGCTGCGGCAAGCTGAATGCCGTGCCGAAGACACAGTTCTATACCGCGACCAGCATCGACGGATTCATCGCCGATGCCGACAATTCGCTCGACTGGCTGTTCGAGGTCGACGAGGGCAGCGAGGAAGAGGCGGGCAACGCCCCGTTCGCGTCCTTCTTCACTGAGGTGGGCGCCTTCGCCATGGGTGCCACCACCTACGAGTGGGTGCTGCAGCACGAGGGTCTGCTGGACAAGCCGCAGAAGTGGGCGGAGTACTACGGCGACACCCCGGCGTGGGTGTTCAGCCACCGGTCGCTGCCGCCGATTCCGGGCGCTGATCTGCGGTTCGTGCAGGGCGACGTCCGGCCGGTGCATGCGGCGATGACCGAGGCGGCCCAGGGCAGGAACATCTGGGTCGTCGGCGGGGGCGAGCTGGCGGGTGCCTTCGCGGACGCCGGGCTGCTGGACGAGATCATTCTCGGGGTGGCGCCGGTGACGCTCGGGGCCGGTGCGCCTGTGCTGCCGCGGAAGCTGACTTCTTCGCGGCTTGCGCTGACCGGGATGCGGCAGGTGGGCCAGTTCGCGTACCTGACGTATCGGGTGGGTCCGCCGGCCTGACCCGCTACGCCGGAATCGGCCTTTTTGTCGGCTACGCCGTGGCATCGTGATGGTGTGGCAAAGACGCAGTACTACACCGCGACCAGCATCGACGGCTTCACCGCCGATCTGGACAATTCGCTCGACTGGCTGTTCGAGGTCGACGAGGGCACGGACAACCCGTTCGGCGCGTTCTTCTCCGGCGTGGGCGCCTTCGCGATGGGCGCCGCCACCTACGAATGGGTGCTGAAGAACGACAACGTGCTCGAGGAGCCGGAGAACTGGCACGAGATGTACGGCGACGTACCGTGCTGGGTCTTCACCCACCGCGAGCTCCCGCCGGTGCCGGACGCCAACGTCTTCATGGTCAGCGGCGACGTGCAGCGGGTCCACGAAGCCATGATGGTCGCCGCCCAGGGCCGCAACGTCTGGCTGGCCGGCGGCGGCGACCTGGTCAGCGAGTTCGCGGACGCGGGCCTGCTCGACGAGATCATCCTGGCCATGGCCCCGGCGATGCTGGGCGCGGGCACACCGCTGCTGCCCCGCCGGCTGACCTCGCAGCAGCTGGCGCTGACCCACGTCGCCCAGATGGGCCAGTTCGCCTACCTGACCTATGCGGTCGGCTCCCTGGCCAAACTGGGCCGCCACCTGGCCGCGGACGCCCTGGCCCGCGAGCCCGCCTACCGCTGACCCGGCCCGCTTCCGGCCGCGGATCGCCGCCGCGCCGGAGCGGTCCGACCGGCGGGCGGTCAGAAGAGGTCGCGCCGGCCGGCCATGGCCACCGTCGTGCTGATCGGCGGTGGGGCCGCGACCACCACGCACCGCCCCCCACGAGCCAGCAACACTCCCCGCACCGCGTCCAGGATCCCCTCGACCCGCTCCGGCGGCAGGCTCCCCGGCAGCACCGCGTGCACAGTCCCCATCCCGGCCGACCCGCGCACCGGCACCGCCATCCCCGCCACGTCCCGCAGCGCGTAGACCGCCGCATGCAGATCAGCGATCGGCACAGCGATCCGCAGCGCCACATCCTCGCGCCCGAACGGATATCTGCCCCACCACCTCGGCGCCGTCGGGGTCACCGTAGCCACGCTGCCCAGGACCGTCGCCAGCCGCCGGGCGCGCTCGTTCGCCTCCGCCGCGTCCCCCTCCAGCAGCACCGCCAGCGCTCCCGATGGCTGCATCGCCGTGCGGCTGCCCGCCGGGACCGGCAGGTCGACCTCGATCGCGCTCGGCGACAGGCGTTGCGCCAGCGTCGCCTCGACCACGTCGTGGACCTGCAGTGGCGTCGCGACCGGCACGTTCACCCAGCGGCGGGCCGCCGGCAGGGGCTGCAGGCGGACAGCGGCCGACACGATCACGCCGGCCACCTCGGCGATGCCGGGCCGGCCGTGCTCGCCGTCCGATTCCGCCGGCATCCCTTCGATGTCCACGTAACTGATCCGGTCGGCCTGGGCCGCCGGGCTGCCGTACCGGTGGCGGAGCGGGCCTGACTCGTTCACCGCGAGCATGCCGCCGATGGTCGCCTGCGCGGACGGCGGGTCGACCGCCAGGCGCTGGCCGCGCAGCGCCAGCGCGGCCTGGACCGCCCGCACCGGCGTGCCCGTGCCGATCTGGGCCGTCATCGCCTCGGCGTCGTGGTCCCAGATGCCGTCCAGGCGGCGGGTGTCCAGCAGCAGGTCGATGCCCTGCGGCGGCGCACCCCAGTCGATTTTGGAACCGCTGCCCCGGGGCACCACCGCCAGGCCGCGCTCGGCGGCCAGGCGCATCGTGTCCCTCACCGCGCGGGTCGTCGCCGGCGCCGCGACGAAGCTGGCCAGGTGGCCGGCCACCATGTCCGGCGCGGCTGCCTCGCGGGCGAAGTCGGGGCCACATATGTCGATCAGCGCGCGCAGCAGCGGCTCACGCCCGGGAAGCGCGGTCACCATCAGCCCTCCCCGAAGATCGCACAGCTCGAAGATCGTCCACTCTGGCATATCGTACACATGTTCGAATGGCGAGGGGAGACGTGCGTGTGACCGCCCCGGGCACTGCCCTCCCGGTAACGTGGTTCAGCGTGACCACCGACATGCCCACGACCCCGCCCGCGGTCCGTCAGGTGCCCGCCGAGCGCACCTTCCACGGCGACACTGTCACGGATGAGTTCTCCTGGCTCGCCCAGAAGGACAACCCGGACACGATCGCCTATCTCGAGGCGGAGAACGCCTGGACCAAGGCGGCCACGGCACACCTCACCGACCTCCAGGACACGATCTTCAACGAGATCAAGGGCCGCACCCAGGAGACGGACCTGTCGGTGCCGAGCCGCAAGGGCGGCTACTGGTACTACACCCGCACGGTCGAGGGCAAGCAGTACGGCATCCAGTGCCGCGTCGCCGCCCCCGATGCCGTCGACCCGCCTGCCACCGGTGACGGCGCGCCGCTGCCGGGCGAGGAGGTGCTGCTCGACGGCAACGAGCTCGCCGAGGGCAAGCAGTTCTTCGCGCTCGGCACCTTCGACGTCAGCCCGGCCGGTGACCGCCTCGCCTACTCCGTCGACTTCGACGGCGACGAGCGCTTCCTGCTCAAGGTCAAGGATCTGCGCACCAACGAGGTGCTCAGCGACGAGGTGCCCGACACCTTCTACGGCACCGCCTGGTCGGCCGACGGGTCCACGCTGTTCTACATCACCGTCGACGACGCCTGGCGGCCCAACAAGGTGTGGCGGCACATCGTCGGGCAGGCCGCCGCGGACGACGTGGTCGTCTTCGAGGAGGCCGACGAGCGCTTCTGGGTCGGCGTGGAGCTCACCCGCAGCGAGAAGTTCATCGTCATCGACGCCAACAGCAAGGTCACCAGCGAGGTACGGGTCATCGACGCGGCCCGCCCGACCGCCGAGCCCGCCGTCATCCGCGAGCGGGTCCAGGGCGTCGAGTATTCCGTCGAGCACCACGGTCACCGCTTCCTGATCCTGCACAACGAGAACGCCGAGGACTTCGCGCTGGCGTACACCTCGGTGGACAACCCGGGCGACTGGGTCGAGCTGATCGCGCATCAGCCCGGCACCCGGCTGGAGTCTGTCGACGCGTTCCAGCGGCACCTGGTCGTCTCGCAGCGCCGCGACGGGCTGACCGGCCTGCGTGTGCTGGCCGACGGCAGCACCGACAGCTACGACATGGAGTTCCCGGAGCCGATCTACAGCGTCGGGCTCGCCGGCAACCCCGAGTACGACACGAACATCGTGCGGATCAGCTACACCTCGATGGTCACGCCGGAGTCGGTCTACGACGTCGACCTGATCACCCGGGCGATGGTGCTGCGCAAGCAGAAGCCGGTGCTGGGCGGCTACGACCCGGCGGACTACGAGCAGTTCCGCGAGTGGGCGGTCGCCGACGACGGCACCAAGGTGCCGATCTCCGTCGTCGCCCGCAAGGGCACGCCGCGCAACGGCACCGCGCCGCTGCTGCTGTACGGCTACGGCTCGTACGAGCTCAGCATGGACCCGTACTTCTCCATCCCCCGCCTGTCGCTGCTGGACCGCGGCGTCGTCTACGCCATCGCGCACATCCGCGGCGGCGGCGAGATGGGCCGGCGCTGGTACGAAGAGGGCAAGATGCTAGCCAAGAGGAACACGTTCACCGACTTCGTGGCGTGCGCGCGGGCGCTCGTGGCGTCGTCGTGGACCACGCCGGAGCGGCTCGTGGCGCGCGGCGGCTCGGCGGGTGGCCTGCTGATGGGCGCGGTGGCGAACATCGCGCCGGAGGCCTTCGCGGGCATCGTCGCGCAGGTGCCCTTCGTGGATCCGCTGACGTCCATCCTGGACCCGTCGCTGCCGCTGACGGTGACGGAGTGGGAGGAGTGGGGCAACCCGCTGGAGGACGCCGACGTGTACGCGTACATGAAGTCCTACAGCCCGTACGAGAACGTCGGGAAGCTCGCGTACCCGAAGATCCTGGCCGTGACCAGCCTGAACGACACCCGGGTGCTCTATCACGAGCCGGCCAAGTGGATTGCGCGGCTGCGGTCGGTCGCGCCCGACGGGTCGTACCTGTTGAAGACCGAGATGGGCGCCGGGCACGCCGGTCCCAGCGGCCGCTACGACTCGTGGAAGGAAGAGGCGTTCGTGAACGCCTGGACCCTCGACACCCTGGGCCTGGCCTGACCGAGTGCGTGGGCCCGGCCGCGTCGGCCGGGCTCGCGCCGCGTCAGGATCCGGCGGTACGGCGCAGCGCCACGACCGCGATGTCGTCGGCCTGTTCTCCCGCCCCGGCCAGGCTCACCAGCAGCCGCTGGCAGAAGGCGTCCAGGCTCGGCTCCACCCGGGTGGCGCAGCCGGCCAGGGCGTTCAGCCCCACGTCGATGTCGGCGTCCCGGCGTTCGATCAGGCCGTCGGTGTAGAGCACCAGCGTGCCGCCGGGCGGCAGGACGAACTCCAGGTCGGCCGGCCGGGGCGCGTTGATGCCCAGCAGCGGGCCGCGTGGCTCGAGGAAGTGGGCCTGGCCGGCCACGTGCAGCAGCGGGGGCAGGTGGCCGGCGCTGGCCAGGCGGATCCGGCCGGTGTCCGGCTCGAGGGTGAGCAGGCACAGCGTCGCCGACTCGGCCGGCAGCACGGTACGCATGAAGCGGTTGACCAGCTCCAGCACCGCGCCCGGCGGATGCCCCTCCACCGCGTACGCGCGGACGGCGTGGCGCACCTCGGCCATCACCGTCGCCGCGTGCAGCGAGTGCCCGGCCACGTCACCGATCGCCACCAGCAGCCGGCCGTCCAGCATGGTCAGTTCGTAGAAGTCGCCGCCCACCTCGGTCTGCGCGCCGGCCGGCTCGTAGCGGACCGCCAGCTCCAGCCCGGGCACATCCGGCAGCCGGGACTGGAGCAGGCTGCGTTGCAGGGTGACGGCGATCCGGTGCTCCTCGTCGTACGAGCGCTGCGCCTCCACCGCGGCCGCCACCGCCTGCGCGAGCTGGCGCAGCACCGGGAAGCCCGGGCTCTGCGTGCTCGACGGAACGGCCACGTAGACGGGCATCCGGTCGTTGCGCAGCCGGGCCGCCGCCACCGCGACCGACTCGCCCTCCGCCCACGGGCCGGCGCCGCTCCAGGCGGCGGTGTCGTCGGTGCGCAGGGTGGACCCGACGGCGATCTCGTGGTCCTCGACCGACCACGGCTGCACCGTTGCGGGGGCGCCGTTCGCCACCGCGGCCACGCCGTCGCCGTCGGACGTCTCGGCCACGACCACGACCGGTCCGCCGAAGATCTCGTGGGCCCCGTCGGCCGCCGCCTGGAGCAGGCCGGGCAGCGTCGAGGCCGAGTTGATGGCCAGCGTCGTCTCGGCCAGCCGGACCATCCGGGCGGCCAGCGTCTCGGCCCGCTGCCGGGCCCGGTAGTAGCGCAGGACGGCCTGGGCGGTGGCGATGAGCTCGTCCGGCTCGATCGGCTCGACCAGGTACGCGTCCGCGCCCCGGTTCAGCCCCTGGGTGCGGTCCACCACGTCGACCGCGTGCGCCGACACGTGGATGACCGGCAGGACGCCGTATTCGGGATCGGTCTTGATCCGCTCGCAGACCTCGAAGCCGTTCATGTCGGGCAGCTTGACGTCGAGCACGACCAGGTCGATGTCGGCCTCGGTGAGCCGGTGCAGGGCCTCGCCGCCGGTCTCGGCCTCGACCACCGAGAACCCGGCCCGCGACAGCCAGCTCACCAGCAGGTAGCGCTTGGTCGCGCTGTCGTCGACGACCAGCACGGTCGCCGGGGTCATGGCGACACCGGCAGGGAGACGGTGAACGTGCTGCCCTGGCCCGGCTCCGAGCTCACCCGCAGCGCGCCGCCCAGGATGCCGACCAGCCGGCGGGCGTACGGCAGCCCCAGCCCGGTGCCCTTGCCGCTCAGCGCGTGGCTGCCGGGCACCTGGTAGAACTCCTCGAAGATGCGTTCCTGCAGCTCGGGCGGGATGCCGGCACCGGTGTCGGTGACGGTGAACTCGATCTCGTCGCCGACCCGGGTGGCGGCCAGCCGCACCGAGCCCTCGGCGGTGAACTTGATCGCGTTGGTGAGCAGATTGCGCAGCACCTGGGCGAGCAGCACCTCGTCGGAGCGCAGCCGGGCCACGGCGGGCTCCTCCACGACGAAGTCGACCTCGGGCCGGGTGGCCAGCGGGCGCAGAGTGCCGCGGAGCTGACCGAAGACCGCCTTGAGGTCGACGTCGCTCCAGTTCGGCTCGAGCCGGCCGGCCTCGGCCTTGGCCAGGTCCAGCAGGTCGTTGACCAGCGACAACAGGTCGGCGGCGGAGCCCCGGATGAGCTCCACCTGGCGATCCTGCTCGGGGGTGAGCGGATCGGAGGCGTCGTCGCTGAGCAGCCGGCCCAGGCCGATGATCGCGGTCACCGGCGCCCGCAGCTCGTGGCTGACGTTGGCCAGGAAGCGGCTCTTCGCCTCGCTCGCCGCGCGCAACTGCACGGACTTCTCGTCCAGCTCGTTGTAGAGCGCGACGACGCCCCGGTTGGTCTCCTCCAGCTCGTCGGAGAGCTGGTGGTAGAGCGCCATCACGCCCCGGTTGGTCTCCTCCAGTTCGGCGTTCAGCCGGGCCAGGTCGTCGCGCTGCGCGCGTACCTCGTCCAGCGTCGCGATGAGCTGCTGGTTCTGCACCGCGAGCTCGTCCAACGGCGTCCCCGGCACATGACCGGCGAGTTCGGCACGAATGTCATCCATACGGTCGGGACTCAGGACCGGCGCGTTCGGCGGGAGTCGACGAGACATCCGCACGACCGTTCCGATCTCCCCATCCCTTACCTCCATCGAGTCCACCAGGCGTCCGACCTGGGCCAGCTGGGCGGCGAGCCGGTCCGCATCCCCGTGCGCGGTGTGTTCCAGCTTCACCGTCAGTGCAGGTACCCCGTCCGAGCCGGCTGCGAACACCACCTCGGTCTCGCGGCCCGTGGCGACCAGCAACCGGCCCACCTCGCTGAGGGCGGTGGCCAGCCGGATCTGGTCCCGGGGCTCCAGGCCGACCAGCCGGCCCACCTCGCGGCCCAGCTGCCGGACCGCGAACACATCCTGCTCCACCCGGAGCCGCGTGCGCACCAGGGGATCAGGGCTGGTCATGACCCACGCGCCACGAGGACGCCGGCGTCGTCGCGCCGGGTGCCGGCGTCCCGCAGCACGGTCGCCGCGATGACCTGCGGAGAGTGCGAGAGCAGGCCCGGGTAGTCGGCTGCCTTCCAGCGGTCGACCACGCCGTCGGAGTGCATCAGCACGATGCCGCCGGCGGGCAGCGGGTAGTCGTACTCGCGGATCTGCCGGCGCTGGTGCCCGGCGATGCCGGGCAGCGAAACCATGCCACGCCGGCTGCCGTCCGGGTTGAGAACCGTGCCGGCGATGTTGCCCAGACCGGCATAGCGGACCAGGCCGGCGTCCGGGTCGAGCTCCGCGACGGCGAGCGCGGCGCCCCGGGTGTGGCTGAGTTTGCGGTGCAGCGCCTCCACGACCGCGGCCGGCGGTGCGGCCGGTGCGTCGGCGAAGACCCGGACCGCTTCCTGGGTGGCCGCGTGGGCGAGCCGGCCGTGCCCGAGCCCGTCGCAGACCAGCACCTGCCGGCGACCGTCGGCCTCGCGTACGGCGAAACCGTCGCCGCTGACCGGCTCGCCGGCCAGCGCGCGGATCAGCCCGGCCGCCCAGCTCTGCGGCGGCGTCTCGCCGGACCACACCTGCAGGGCCATGACCGTGCCCCGGCCCGGCACCGAGTGCAGGTCGGACCAGCTCGACTGGCGCACGATGGCGCCGAGACCGATGCCCAGGGTGCCGGCGGTGGAGTGCCCGTCGCCGATGGCGCGGGTGATGTCGGTCATGCCGGGGCCCCGGTCCAGCGCCAGGATCTCGACCCCGGCCCGGCCCGGTACGCGCACCGCGCGCAGCAGCAGGGTGCCCTCGTCGGCGTGCTTGACCAGGTTGCTGGCGGTCTCGGTGGCGACGATGGCGAGGTCGGCGATGCGGGCCGGGGGCATGCCCAGCTCGGTGGCGAGCCGCTCGGCGGCCCGGCGGACGGCTGCGGCCGTACCGGCGGCTTCCACCCGGAACCAGACCCCCACGTCGAGGAGTCCCTCGGGTAGTGACGCCACCGCGCCTCCGCTCATCGGCACCACTTGATCACGCTGATCGTCGTACCTCGACCGACTGCGGTGTCGATGTCGAACTCGTCGACCAGCCGGCGCGCCCCGCTCAGACCCAGGCCCAGGCCACCGCCGGTGGTGTAGCCATCGGTCAGGGCCAGATCCAGGTCGGGTATGCCCGGTCCGTGATCGCTGAAAACGATCCGGATGCCGCTGCGGCGGCCGTTGTCGACCCGGCCCGCCTCGACAGTGCCACCGCCACCGTAGACCAGGGTGTTGCGCGCGAGCTCGCTGGCCGCCGTGACCAGCTTGGTCTGGTCGACCAGAGAGAGCTTGACCGACACGGCCAGGGTGCGGACCAGCTGACGGACCCGGACGACATCCTGGTCGGAGCGGATGGTGAGGCTCTGTCCCGCGGCGATGTCGTCCCCGGCCGTCACGATGCCGCTACGACGGCCTCGTCGGCGTCGTCCTCGTCGGCGTCGTCCTCGTCGAACTCGAAGTCGCGTTCACGGGCGAGCAGCTCCATGCCGCGTTCCACGTTCAGTGCGGTGCGGATGCCCGGCAGCGACAGACCCAGCTCGACGAGGGTGATGGCCACCGCGGGCCGCATGCCGACGACGACCGTCTCGGCGTCCAGCACCCGCGAGATCGAGGCGATGGTGGCCAGCGTGCGGCCGACGAAGGAGTCGACGATGTCCAGGGCGCTGATGTCGATGATCACGCCGTGGCAGCCGGTCGCCACGATCCGGTCGGCCAGATCCTCCTGCAGCTGCAGGGCGGTCTGGTCCTCCATGTCGATCTGGATGGACACCAGCAGGATGTCGCCGATCTTGAGGACCGGTACGCGTTCCACGGGCTCAGCTCTCCCGGCGTCCGGCACCGCGCCGGCCGGCGTTGACGTCCGCCTTGCGCAGCACGTGGCGCAGGGCGTCGGCCAGGCTCGCCTTGGTGGCGATGTCACCGAACTCGATGCCCAGCGCCACGATGGTCTGGGCGATCTGGGGCCGGATGCCGGAGATGATGCAGTCGGCGCCCATCAGCCGGGCGGCCACCACGGTCTTGAGGATGTGCTGGGCGACCTGGGTGTCCACGGCCGGGACCCCGGTGATGTCGATGATCGCGTACGGCGAGCCGGTGTCGACCAGCGTCTGCAGCAGGCGCTCCATCACCACCTGGGCGCGGGCGGAGTCGAGGGTGCCGACCAGCGGGACGGCGACGACGCCCTCCCACAGCTTCACCACCGGGGTAGAGAGCTCCAGCAGCTGCTCGGCCTGGTCGGAGATCAGCTCTTCGCGCGCGCGGACGTAGCTGTCGAAGGTGAACAGCCCGGCCCGGTCGACGAAGGCCGAGAAGGCGACATAGTCACGCAACGTAGCCGCATCGATGTCGCCGCCCTGGCCCAGCACGGTCAGCATGGCCTCCTTGAGGGCGAAGATGCTGACCGCCGTCTCGGTGGCGCTGAAGCCCTGCCGGGCGCGGGTGTTGGACAGCTCGCTGAGCAGCGCGCGCAGCTCGCCGGCGGCGTCGGCCTGGAGGTCGCCGGCCCCGCCGGACAGCGCCGACTGGAAGCCTTTCTGCAGCTCCGCGATCTGCCGGTGGAGCTCGGCGTGGCTGAGCCGGCCCCGCAGCAGGGTCGCCACCGCATCGGTCCAGGCGGTGGTCAGCGCGTCGCCGTTGCTCTCCAGCAGTCCGGCGAAGCGTCCTACTTCCTCGGTGCTCAGCGCCACCGCCGCCCTCCCTGATAGTGATCATTCCCGGGAGCGGCTCCGCGGATCGCGGGCAGTCGTCACCGAGGGACGGCCGGACTTTACCACCGCGTCTTCGGTTACTTGCTGTAGGCCAATTAAAATCTCGGCACCAACTCGGTCCCCGTTCTGCGCACCTGTCCCGCCGTGGAGTAGCGTTCGGGACATAACTGGAGGTCCTGAATGTCCTTGACGGTACAAACGGAACAGCGCGGCGAAATGGTCGTCGTGTCGGTCGCCGGTGAACTCGACATGGCCACCGCGCCGCAGCTCCAGGACCAGATCAGCGACCTGCTGGAGAAGGGGCGCACCCGTCTGGTCTTCGACCTCGCGGAGGTGTCGTTCTGCGACTCCACCGGGCTGTCGGTCTTCGTACGCGCGAAGAACAGCACCGACGACGCCGGCGGGGTCGTGCGCCTGGCCGCCCCGCAGCGCGGGGTGCTGCGCATCCTCGAGGTCAGCGGCCTGGTCGAGGTGCTGCACACCTACCCGACCGTGGACGAGGCCGTGACGGCCGAGGAGCCGGCGCTCGACTGAGCGGATCCGCCTGGTTTGTCGGCGACGGACCATGGGAAACTCCTGCCCCGGCGAACCCTCGCCTCACGTGCAGGAGTGACTCTTGTCCATGCTCAAAGGCTTCAAAGACTTCATCATGCGGGGCAACGTCGTTGACCTCGCCGTCGGCATCGTCATCGGCGCCGCGTTCACCGCGGTCGTCACGGCCTTCACCAACGCCTTCCTCAAGCCGCTGATCCAGCTCCTCGGCGGCGGGACCGGCGCCTCGGCGGGCACCTGGGAAGTCGACGGCGTGAAGTTCGACTACGCCAGCTTCATCAACGCGGTCATCACGTTCCTGCTGACCGCGGCGGTGCTCTACTTCCTCGTCGTCTACCCGCTCAACCGGCTGGCCGAGCGCCGCAAGCGGGGCGAGGAGCCGCCGCCGGAGGCCCCGAGCGAAGAGGTCAAGCTGCTCACCGAGATCCGCGACGCACTGGTCCGCCAGCAGGTCGCGCCGGGTGCGGTCAACGACATCCTGGGCCGGCACCAGCAGCAGGACCCGCCGCAGCGCTGATTCCGCGAAAAGATCAACCCACCCGGCACTGTTCGAACAGATGTTCGATACAGTGCCGGGATGGAACAGCGTAAGCACTGGTGGAACGGCAGATGGGGCCGCATCGCCCGCAAGGACGTCTACCTGCGGACGAGCGGTGACCAGTGGTACGTCGAGCAGCGCGCCGGTGGCTCGGACGGCGTCTCGCACTTCTTCGAGTACGACAGTGAGGACGCCGCGCTGGACATGGTGCGCGCGCTGCTGATCGGCCCGGACGAGTGGCGTGAGCTGTCGGTCCGCCCGCGAGACACCCGTTAGGCCGCGTGGCGCCGTTCCGCCTCCCGGCCCGGCACCGGCGCGGCCGCGGTGAGCGGTCCCCGCGGCACCAGGCGCAGCTTCGGCAGGGCCGGCTCGGGCGCGGGCTCCTCCTCGACGAAGTGCCAGCCGTTGCCACCGCCCACCCGGTCACCGGGAGGTCGGGCCGAGTCGCCGGCGACCCGGGACAGCGCCACCACGATCAGGTAGCCGAGAAGCACGAAGCCGTGGCTGACCAGCCGCGTCGTGTCGACCCGGGCCGCCGACAGGTCGTTGACCGAGAGCAGCAGCAGCATCCCGACGAAGGCGGTCAGCATCGGCACCAGGCCGGTGGACCGGCTGCGGCGCAGCGCGATGAAGAGGAAGCCCGCCCCGACGGCCACGTTCCAGGCCGCCGACTCGTGCCACAGGTGCCCGGGCGTCGCGTCCAGCCCGGTGTGCACGTGGGCGCTGCTGGCCCCGCCTCCGACCTGCGCCAGCCCGAGGATGAGCTGCACGGCGCCGACCGCGGCGAGGGCCACGAAGAGCGGCCCGGAGCCGAGACGCCGGCGCCGGCGGGCCGGCGGGGACGGCAGGGCAGCCAGGATGGCCGCGCTGAGGTCGGGCACGTCCGGCACGAGCCCCGTACGCGTCAGCCGGTTGACCGTGGCCGCCTGCTCCAGCCACCCCCGGCAGCCGGCACAGCCGGCCAGATGCTGCTCGACCCGCGGCCGATCGGCCGGGTCGTCCTCGCCGTCCAGCTGCGCGGACACCAACTCGCGCCACCGCTCACACGCCATATCCCCATAGTCGCCCGCCGAGGGCTCCTGGTTCCCGCGGGTTCAGTGCAGGTCGGGCCGCTGCACGCTGGGGCCGCCGAGCTGGTTGCCGGAGTTGCCCATCAGCCGCTTGCGTTCCCGGAACGCCCGCAGGTTGGCCGTGTTTCCGCAGGTGCTGACGTCGTGCCAGACGCCGCTGTTGTTGCGCGAGGTGTCGAAGAACGCCGCCCGGCAGTCGACGTTGTGGCACAGCTTGAGCCGCGGCCAGAGCCCGGCCTGCTGGGCGAGCAGGGCCTCGGCCCACAGAGCCGAGGCGAGCCACCGGGTGCCGCGCCCGCTGGGCACCATCCGCACCCAGCCGTCCGCGTCGGGCACGAGGCTGACCGGCACGTCGGCCGGCGGCAGGGCGCCGTCCGGTTCAGGGTTACGCCCGCCGGCCAGGATGACGTTCTCGAAGGTGGTGCGCAGCCGGCGCAGCGAGCGCATGTCGGTCGAGGACAGCAGGATCACCGGCGCCGGCAGACCGGCCACCCGCGACCACGTGCCGAGCGCGTCGGTCAGCCAGCGCTGCGCGTCGTCGGGGCCGGCCAGCAGGTCCGGAGCGTAGGACATGCTGCCGCGGGTGTTCACCAGATCCTGCAGCAGGGCGAGGCCGGCGGGCGCCTCGCGTACGCCGTGCCGGGCACTCGCCTTCCATGACATAGGCGAAGAGTACTTGATTCTTTTTCACACCCGCATCCACCAGTCGCCTGACGCGGCTTCCCGGTGATCGGAACTTAAATTAACTATTAGGACTCCTAACCTTGTGAACACATGCATCGATGGCTGAAGATGTCAGCAGCGGCCGCCCGTCCTGCAAATCCCCTGCTTCCCCCAAGGACACATCACGTGGGTAGAAAACTGCTCAGACGCGCTTTCGCCGCCACCCTGTCACTCCTCACCGTCACCACCGCCGGCATTGCTCTGCGCCCCGCCGAAGCAGCCGCGGCCACGCCGTTCAAGGTCCTGGCGTTCTACAACGGCACCTGGGACGCGGCGCACATCGACTTCGACAAGGAGGCCCGCGACTGGTTCCCCCGGGCCGGCGCGCAGTACGGCTTCACCTGGGAGGCGACCACCGACTGGAGCCGCCTCAACGCCGGTGAGCTGGCCCAGTACAAGGTCATCATGTTCCTGGACGACGCACCGCCGGCCGACCGGCGCGCGGCGTTCCAGCAGTACATGCAGAACGGTGGCGCCTGGATGGGCTTCCACGTCAGCGCGTTCACCACCGACGCCAACTCGTGGAGCTGGTACTACAACTCGTTCCTGGGCTCGGGGAACTTCGCCACCAACACGTGGGGGCCGACCGCCGAGACGCTGCGGATCGAGGACCGCGCGCATCCGTCCACCGCCGGCCTGCCGGCCACGATCCCGTCCGCGGTCAGCGAGTGGTACTCGTGGAGCCGGGACCTGCGGCAGAACCCGGACATCGACATCCTGGCCTCGGTCGACGCCGGCAGCTTCCCGGTCGGCACCGACCCGAACCAGCAGTGGCGCAGCGGCTTCTATCCGCTGATCTGGACCAACCGCAACTACAAGATGCTCTACACCAACTTCGGGCACAACGACATGAACTACGCGACCAACACCCGGACGTCGTCGACCTTCGCGAGCGCCCAGCAGAACCAGTGGCTGATCAACGGCCTGCTCTGGCTCGGCGGCGCGACCGGCACCCCGCCGACCGACCCGCCGGTCGACCCGGCGATCAACCCGGCCGCCTGGTACTCCGTGGCCAACAAGAACAGCGGCAAGTGCGTCGACGCCCGCGCGGCCGGCACCACCAGCGGCACCGCGATCCAGCAGTACGCCTGCAACACCAGCACCGCGCAGCAGTACCAGTTCGTGCCGACCAGCGGGAACTACGTGCGGATCAACAACCGCGGCAACAGTGCGCAGGCGCTGGACGTGACCAACGTGTCGACGGCCGACAACGCCCCGATCCAGACCTGGGCGTACGGGGGCGGCGCGAACCAGCAGTGGCAGCCGGTGGCCGAGGCCGACGGCTCGTACCACTTCGTCAACCGCAACAGTGGCAAGTGCCTGGACGTCCCCGCCGCCTCGACAGCCGACAGCGTCCAACTGGTGCAGTACGCCTGCAACGGCACGGCGGCGCAGAGCTTCCGGCTCACCGCCCGCTGAGCGTCTCTGATCGCGCGGGCCGTCCCACCCCCTCGGCAGGACGGCCCGCGCCCGTCACAACGCGTGCTCGATCAGGTCAACTGCCGCGTGCGGATCGTCGACCTCGAGGACGAGCCGGGCGTACTCCTCGTCGTCGAGCTGGATGACGATCGCCTTGCGGGCGTCGCGCACGTCCCAGAAGATCCGCTCGCCGTCGGAGTGGAACGTCCCGGCCACGATGACGCCGGGCATGTGGGTGCCGGGCGAGCGCAGGCCCTTGGGCTCGCGCACGATGCCCGGATCGACGGTGGCGCCCCGCACGTGGCTCAGCGGGACGGTGATTCTGCTCTTGAGCGCCCAGACCTTGTTGAGCCCCTCGATCTCGACGATCAGCTCGCCGCCCTCGATGCGCACGTGTGCCATGACGTCACTCCCCCACGAATTCCGGCGCGGGCCCGGTGGCCCGCGTCCGCAGTAGCAGGCCCAGCGCCCGGTCCAGTTCGGCCCGGGCGTCCCGCAGCCGGGCCAGGGCCCGGGTCGTCTCGGCGGCGACCTCGGGGTCGACGGGCGCCCGCTCGACCAGGGCCAGCAACAGCAGCCCCAGATCCGGCCCCGCGACGGTGATCCGGCGCACCGCCTCATCAACGTCGTTCGCCGCGGCGAAGACCTCCGCGGCGACGGTGACGTCCCGGTCGACGTGCTGCCGCAGCGCGGCCAGATAGAGCCCGCGCTTGCTGCCGAACGTCTTGTAGAGGCTGCCGCGGTGCACGCCGAGGTGGCTGACCAGGTCGTCGACGCTGGTGCCGGCGAAGCTCTGCCGCCCGAACAGCGTGACCGCTGCGCGCACGACCTCGTCCTCGTCGAATCCACGCGGCCGGCCCATGTCCCCACCGTAGGCCATTTGAGAACGATCGGTCAAGAACGATCGTTCTCAAATCTGTCAGGGCCGAGCTTGACGGCGCGCCGACCGCACTGAGAAGTTTTCGCTTGTGACCATGCGAAGAGCTCTGACGTACGCGACGACGGTGGCGGCCCTCGTCACACTGGCCGCCGGGTGCGACACCGGCGGCTCCGAGCAGGCCGCGGCACCCTCCGCGCCCGCCACCGCGCCGTCGTCGGCCGGACCGGTGCCGACCGCGTCACCCAGCCCGAGCACGAGTACGAGCCCCAGCACGAAGCCCACCGCCGCCGCGCCGAAGCCGCAGAAGCTGAAGACCGGCGTCAAGGGCGCCCGGGTCGTGGCGCTGCAACAGCGCCTCACCGACCTCGGTTACTGGAACGGCAAGGCCGACGGCACCTTCGGCGGCCGGACCCAGCAGGCGGTCTACGCGCTGCAGAAGGCGGCGGGCCTGAACCGTGACGGCGTCGTCGGTCCCAAGACCCAGAAAGCCCTGGACCAGGGGGTACGGCCCAAGGCGAAGAGCACGAGCGGCCGGGTCATCGAGATCAACCTCAGGCGCCAGCTGCTGATGCTGGTCGACAACGGCACCATCAGCCACGTCTTCAACACCTCGACCGGCTCGATGGAGCACTACGAGCAGAACGGCGCGACGTTCCTGGCCGACACCCCCAGCGGCAAGTTCCGGGTGTCGCGGCAGATCGACGGCTGGCGGCACGCACCGCTGGGTCTGCTCTGGCGGCCGAAGTACTTCAACGGGGGCATCGCCGTGCACGGGGCGAACAGTGTGCCGCCGTACCCGGCGTCGCACGGCTGCGCGCGGGTGTCCATCGCCGCGATGAACTGGATGTGGACCAACGACAAGATCCCGATCGACACCCGCGTCTGGGTCTATTAGCCGTCGATCCTCGTGATGTTGCGGATCTTGTTGCTGGCGTCAAGGGCCGCCACCTTGTACGCCTCCGACAGCGTCGGGTAGTTGAACACCGCGTCGACCAGGTAGTCCACCGTGCCGCCGCAGCCCATCACGGCCTGGCCGATGTGCACGATGTCGGTCGCCGCGGTGCCGAAGACGTGCACGCCCAGCAGCCGGCCGTCGTCCGGGGAGACGAGCAGCTTCAGCATCCCGTACGAGTCGCCGACGATCTGGCCGCGGGCCAGCTCGCGATAGCGGGCGATGCCCACCTCGAAGGGGGTGGCGCTGTCGGTCAGCTCGTCCTCGGTCTTCCCGACGAAGCTGATCTCCGGGATCGTGTAGATGCCGATCGGCTGCAACTCGTGCATCTCGCGCGCCGGCTCGCCGCACGCGTGCTGGGCCGCGAGCCGACCCTGCTCCATCGACGTCGAGGCGAGCGCGGGGAAGCCGATGACGTCCCCGACCGCATAGATGTTGTCGACCGCGGTGCGGTAGTTGGTGTCCACGTCGATCCGGCCGCGCTTGTCCGCGCTCAGCCCGGCGGCCTCGAGGGCCAGGTCGTCGGTCTGCCCCTGGCGGCCGGCCGAATACATCACGGTGTCGGCGACGATCTTCTTGCCGCTCTTGAGGATGCACAGGGCGGCGGTCTGGTGCCGCTCGACGGCGGCGACCTCCTCGCCGAACCGGAACGTCACCGACAGGTCGCGCAGGTGGTACTTCAGCGACTCGACGATCTCCTCGTCGCAGAAGTCGAGCATCTTGTCGCGCCGCTCGACGACGGTGACCTTGGTGCCCAGGGCGGCGAACATGGAGGCGTACTCCATGCCGATCACCCCGGCGCCGACCACCACCATGCTGCGTGGCACGGCCTCCAGGTTGATCACGCCGTCCGAGTCGACGATGGTCCGGTCGTCGAAGTCGACGCTGTCCGGACGGGCCGGCCGAGTGCCCGCAGCGATGATGATCTTGTCGGCGCTGACCTTGGCGTCGTGCCCGGTGCCGCCGTCGAGCCAGATCGAGTGCGCGTCGGCGAAGCGGCCGGTGCCGGTGAGCATGGCGATGTGGTTGCGGGCGAGCTGGTTGCGGATGACGTCGGTCTGCCGGGTGATCACGTGCTGGGTCCGCGCCGCGAGGTCGCTGACCGTGATCTGCTCCTTGACCCGGTAGCTGCTGCCGTACAGGTCGCGCTGGCTCAGGCCGGTCAGATAGAGCACGGCCTCGCGCAGGGTCTTGGAGGGCACTGTGCCGGTGTTTATGCACACCCCGCCGAGCATGTCGCGGCGGTCGACGATGGCGACCCGCTTGCCCAGCTTGGCGGCGGCGATGGCGGCCTTCTGACCGCTGGGCCCGGAGCCCAGCACCAACAGGTCGTAGTCATACACGGGCCTCAGCGTGACAGGATCTCCCGGCCCGCGCCCGCGCTATTGCGCGTTTTCGCACATATCCTTGATCGGGATATCCATCTCCGGTGCGTGCCCGGGCGGCCAGGGCGAGCCGTAGAGCTCGGCGCACATGACCACGGTCATCCACGGCACCCACGGCCCGCGCAGCATGATCGGCTGGGCGCCCTGGAAGTAGAGGTTGACCGACCAGTCGAGCGGGTTGGGCTGGATCATGATCAGCGAGCGGAAGTCGTAGGCCGTGTCGCCGACCAGCAGCCGCTGACTGGTGACGGTCGCGGCCTGCCGCTCACCGTCGCTCCAGCCGGCCCGGGCCTCGCTGCTCTGCTCGGCGCGGTGCCCGGTGAAGAACAGCCCGCCACTGGCGAAGATGCTGCTCGAATAGTCCACCTTGGTGGAGAAGTACGCGGACACGTCGACCAGGAAGGAGCCGTACTGCTTCTCCTCGGCCTCCAGCTCGACCGTCGGTGTCACGGCGACCGGGTGACCACCCCGCTGCACATGCCGGACCAGCAGGGACATGGAACGCCATCCGGCATCCGTCTGCTCGGCGGTGTACACCCGGGTGGGCACTGTGGCGGGGTCTGAGTTCACCAGCAGAGCCTGGCACGCCGAAATGGTCGACGACCAGCGACTTCGCTCTGCCGTGAGCTGAATTGTCCGTAGCGCGGAGGTTAGCTGCCCGAACGTCCGGTGTGCGGACCCCGGTGCGGCGAACCGATGATGGGGACATGCGGCGTGTCACGGTTGAGCATCTGTCCTGTCTGGTCTCCGATGCGGACGGTCCGCCGCTGGTGCTGCTGCACGGCCTGGCCGGCAGCGCCCGGGAGCTGGCGGTGGCCCGGCCCGGACACCTGGTGATCGCCCCGGACCAGCGCGGCCACGGTCACAGCGTCCGGCGGCCGGCCGACGTCTCCCGCGCGGCGTACGTGGCCGACGTGGTCAAGGTCATAGAGGCGCTGGCCGGTGGTGGCCCGGTGACGCTGGCCGGCCAGTCGATGGGCGCCCACACCGCGATGCTGACCGCGGCATGGCACCCTGAGCTGGTCAGCCGGCTGATCATGCTGGAGGGCGGGGTCGGCGGCAGCGAGGACGACTACCCCAGCCGGCTCGGCAAGTGGTTCGCCTCCTGGCCGGTGCCGTTCCCGTCCCGTACGGCCGCGGTCGAGTTCCTGGGGGAAGGTTCCCTGGCCCGCGCCTGGGCCGAAGAACTGGAGCACCGGCCGGACGGCTACTGGCCGCGCTTCGACGCCGACATCATGGAGGCCGCCATCCGTGAGGTCGCCGCGACCGCGCAATGGGAGAGCTGGCAGCGGCTCCGCGTGCCGACACTGCTGGTCCGCGGCGCGGAGAGCCGGATCCCGGACGAGGAGGTCGCACGCATGCTCGAGCTGCGTCCCGGCGTTGAGCTGGTGACGATCCCGGACTCGGGACACGACGCCCACCTCGACCAGCCGGCCGCCTGGCAGCGGCTGCTGGGTGAATTCCTGGACCGCTGAGCGCCACGTGCATCCAGCGCCCCGATCGTGGGCGAACACCAGGAGGCGGCACTCGCCGCTGACCGGTACGGATGACGAAAGGCGTGTTGATGAACATCGCTCGACTGGCCACCCGCATCGCCGCAGGGGCCACGGCCACCGTTCTCGCCACCGCTGCTCTCGGGGCGCCCGCGCAGGCCCACGGCAAGACCAAACCGCTCGGCACCAAGTCGCTCGCCGCCGTGCTCACCGCGGACAAGAGCGGCTTCGACCGCAACTCGAAGGACTTCGACGTGCTCACCGCGGCCGTGCTGGCCGTGCTGGACGCCAAGCCCGCCAGCCCGGTCAAGGTCCTCACCGACGGTACGGTCGCCCTGACCGCCTTCGTGCCCAACGACGGTGCGTTCCGCCAGCTCGCCAAGGAGGTCAGCAAGTCCCGCAAGCTGCCCTCCGAGAAGGCGGCGTTCACCACGGTCGCCGGCCTGGGCATCAACACCGTCGAGGCGGTGCTGCTCTACCACGTCGTGCCGGGTGCCACGATCGACCGCAAGGCCGCGCTCAAGGCCGACAGGGCCAAGCTCACCACCGCCGCGGGCGCGACGGTCACCGTCGACGTCTACCGGTCCTGGTGGCGGAGCAAGAAGGTGGCGCTGATCGACGCCGACCGCAACGACCGCAACCCGCGGGTCGCCGCCTTCGACATCAACAAGGGCAACAAGCAGATCGCGCACGCCATCGACCGCGTGCTGCGCCCGGTCGACCTGCCTTAATTTCGGGTGGCGCGACGCAGGAACTCGGCGTTCGTGCTGGTCGCCTTGAGGTGGTCGAGCAACTGCCGCATGCTCTGCTTGCGGTCCTCACCACCGAGTGCCCGGCGGAGTTGGTGCATCAGGGCCAGCTCCGCCGGCGCCACCAGCGCCTCGTCGTGCCGGGTGCCCGAGCCGGTCACGTCGATCGCCGGGAACAGCCGGGACTCGGCGAGCGAACGGTCGAGCTTGAGCTCGGCGTTACCGGTGCTCTTGAACTCCTCGAAGATGACGGTGTCCATCGCCGACCCGGTGTCGACCAGCGCGGTCGCGATGATGGTCAGCGAGCCGCCGTGCTCGATGTTGCGGGCGGCGCCGAGGAAGCGCTTCGGCGGGTACAGCGCCGTGGAGTCCAGGCCACCGGACATCGTGCGGCCGCGGCCCGGCGCGGCCAGGTTGTACGACCGGCCCAGCCGGGTGATCGAGTCCAGCAGCACGACCACGTCGCGGCCGGTCTCGACCAGGCGCTTGGCCCGCTCGATGGCCAGTTCGGCCAGCGCGGTGTGATCGGTCGGCGGCCGGTCGAAGGTGGCCGCGATGACCTCGCCCTGCACCGAGCGCTGCATGTCGGTGACCTCTTCGGGCCGCTCGTCCACGAGCACGACCATCAGGTGCACTTCGGGATTGTTGTGGGTGATGGCGTTGGCGATGGCCTGCAGCACCATCGTCTTGCCGGCCTTCGGCGGCGACACGATCAGCGCGCGCTGCCCCTTGCCGATGGGCATCACCAGGTCGATGACCCGGGTGGTGAGGACGTGCGGCTCGGTCGCGAGCCGCAACCGCTCCTGCGGGTACAGGGCGGTCAGCTGGTAGAAATCGGGCCGGCGGGTGGCCCGCAGCGGGTCCTCGCCGTTGATGGTGACGACGTCCAGGGTGGCCGGCTTGCGGCCGCTCGGGACGTGCGCGATGCCGGTGACGTGGTCACCGCGGCGCAGACCGTGGCTGCGGACCTGGGCCGAGGACACCGCGATGTCGTCGGGGCCGGGCAGGTAGCCGTCGGCGCGCAGCCAGGCCTTGTCGTCGACGATGTCGAGCAGGCCGTCGACCGCGACATCGGCGCCGGGGGCGCCGGGGCCGGTGTCGGCCGGGCGGTTGCGGGGCCCGGTGCCGGCGGGCCGGCGGCGGGCACTGGTGGTACGGCGTTCGCCGGAGCGAACGTCACGCTCTGTCATGAACTACTCCTCATCTGAGGTACGCGGATACGCGTCGGCGCGGCTGCGGAAGATCGACGACAGCCCGTGCGCCGGAAAGAAAGAAACAGGGGGCCGGTGTCTGAAACTCGGCCGATTTGGGATTCCCAGGGGCGGTAGTGCCGCCTACGTCCAGGTCCCGACTGCGCTAAAGGTAGCGTGCCCCGGCCACTGCCACAAGCATCGTGGCAGGTACGGGCCGGCTGAGCCATGACCTTCATCACCTTCTCAGGCCCGGTTTCCACCTGCGCTGACTGTCGTAACCACCGGCGGCACCGGATTGTTCCGCCGAGAAGGCGGTCCGCAATCGGTCAGGCGTCGGGCCGGACGATGTCGACGCGGTCCTGCTGCGGCGCTCGTGGTTCCGGCACCGCGGGCCGTTCCAGCAGCAGGATCCACAGCCGCTCGGCGTCCGTGGTGCGGATCCCGAACGCCCGGATGAACAGGTCCAGGGTGTCGTTCGTCAGGCGGTCGTGAGTCAGCGCGCGGCGTACCCGGTCGCGGAGCTCGCGGTGGTGCACGCCCTCCGGGCGGTCCAGCTCAGCCGTCCGGGCCAGCACCTTCGCCACCGCGCTGAAGTTGATCTGTTCGCCGTGCGCGCGGCTCACCGACCGCAGCCAGACGTACCGGTACGGGCCTTCCAGCAGGCGGCGCAGCTCGGCTGTGCAGCGTCCCTGCCGCCCCGAGTCGCCCCCCGTCACGAACCGTTCCCCCGATCCTCGTGCGCCATAGCTGCGCCAGAGCGTCCCTAAGTTCTCTCTCTGCAGCTAACGAACGCATAGACGAAGGGTTCCGTGCCGGTCCCATGACCACCCCCACCACGAGCACCGGTTCGTACGCCGACCGCTACCTGTGCTCGGCCGTGCACCTCTCCGACGGGTTCGCCGGCTACGTGCTGGGCGTCCTCACCGGTGACTCGCTGGACGCGCTCGGGCCCAGCCCGGGGATGGACCTGGTGGCACTGGCCCGGCACGCCGATCTCGCCGTGACCCGGCACCGCCGGCAGCACGGCCTGCTCGCCGGGGTGCTGGCGGGCACGCTGGCCCTGGCCCTGCCGGTGCTGGTGGCCGGCGGCGAGACGGCGGCGCCACTGCTGATCATGGTGCTGCTGGGCGCCTGGATCGCCGGTTTCACGGTGCTGCTGGTGCATCGCCTCGACGGCTACCGCCGGGCGCTGGCCGTACGGGACGATCCGGCCCAGCCCCGGGACCTGGCGCCGCCGCTGGACGGGGCGACGGAGGCGTACCTGGCCTCGGTGATGACCTCGAACGTGGTGGTCTTCTCCGGCGGGGAGCCGTTCGTCGGCTCAGGCGCCCTGCTGGCCCGCTGGAAGCTCAACATCAACTGCACCCGGCCCGCGAGTGCGGGTACGGCTGTCCGCCCGTTCACCGCCGCCGACCTGCACAAGGATCTGACGCTGGCGGCCCGGCGCACCGGCATCCCCGGGCTGGACGTGCACAACCGGCTGTTCGTGGCCGGCACCGCGGCGGGCACCGTGCCGGGGCTGCATCCCGATCCGATGAACCGTCCGCTGACGACCGTGAGCTCAGCCGCGTTGCGCGCCGGGATCGTCCAGCCGCAGCCGACCACCCGTACGTATCTGTGCCTGCGCAAGGTCTCGTGGGGCGGTGACCTGGTCGTCGAGGTGTTCGTCCGGGTCGAGCGGACGGCCGCGTACCTGTTCGTCGAGCATCACGCTTTCGTGCTGCTGCCGTTGCGGGCCGAGTTGTGCGTTGCGGCGTACCTGCCCAGCAACGTGGCCTGGCGGGTGGTGCTGCGCTCGGTGACCGGCACGCTGGGGGAGCTGCTGCGCAGTCCCGGTGCTCTGCTGCGCGACGCGCGCGGCACGGCCCGCCGGGCGCGAGCCGCCAACCGGCAGCGCAAACAGGCCCGGCGCAGCCCGATCTACGACTACGGCGCCGGCAGCGGGCTGCGCTCCGACGCCGCCAGCCCGGAGCGGATCGGCCTCTTCCAGTACGCCGACGAGGACCGTGACCTGGGCATCCTGCGCCAGGCGATGCTGGAGTCGATCTTCGACTTCCTGAGCACGCACGGGATCGACACCTCCGAGTTCACCCGGCAGCAGACCAGCATCGTCAACCAGAGCATCAGCATCGGCTCGATCACCAACGGCAACACCGTGATCGGCGCGAACGGCACCGTCGTGCAGCAGCCGTCCGCCGCCGTACCGGGTCAGCCCACCGCGGCGCCGTGGGCGCCCGCGGCCATCCCGTAGCGAGGAGCCCGAGATGAACGTCGAGATCAAGCACATCAGCGGCGGCACCCAGGTCATCGGCCCGAACGGCACGGTGCACCAGTACGGCACACCCGCCGACCAGCTGACCGCCGCGATCGCTGCCCTGTTCGAGGTCGTCAACCGCAACCGCGCCGAGCTGGCCGAACCCGAACGGGTCAAGGCGGCCGCGCTGGCCCTGCGCGCCGAGGCCGGCGAACCGCGGCCACGCAAGGACCGCCTGCTCGCGCTGCTGCGGGACCTCTCCGTCGGCGCCGGTGGGGCCGGTGCCGTGGTCGGCGCCGCCCAGGGCATCGCCGAGATCGCCCAGACCCTGTCCTGAGCACCACCCGAGCCCGGAGGAAGTCATGTCCGAACAGGGAATCCTGTTGCCGTTCTACCTGGTCGTCGACGTCTCGTACTCGATGGCCGGCCGTAACATCGACGCCGCCAACGAGATCCTGCCGTCGGTGGCCGACGCGCTGGCCAAGAACCCGATCCTGGCCGACAAGATCCGTTTCGGCCTGCTCGACTTCTCCGACGACGCCCAGGTCGTCCTGCCGCTGTCCGACATGAGCGGGCAGGACTACCTGCCGAAGCTGATCGTGCGGGGCGGCACCGACTACGGCGCGGCGTTCCGGCTGCTGCGCAGTCAGTTGCAGCAGGACATCGGTCAGCTGCGGGCCGACGGCTTCAAGGTGCACCGGCCGGCGGTCTTCTTCCTCAGCGACGGCGAGCCGATGGACGGCTGGCAGAACGACTTCGCGGCGCTGACCACGTACGACAAGGAGACCGGCCAGGGCTTCAAGTGGTACCCGGTCCTCGTGCCCTGCGGCGTCGCCGATGCCAGCAAGGACATCATGCGCCAGCTCGTGCACCCGCCCGGCAAGAGCAAGCTCTACACGATGACCTCGGGCGCGGACGCGGCCGCCGCGATCAAGGCGATGGCCGAGATCCTCATCTCGTCGGTGCTGTCCTCGGGGCAGAGCGCGGTGGACGGCAACTCGGGCTTCGTACTGCCGGACAAGAGCCAGCTCCCGCCGACCATCGACGTCGACGACGACTGGCTGAGCTGACCGTGACCATCGAATCCGACGTCGACATCGCGCTGCAGGACCCGCGGGCGGTCGCCGACCCACCCGCGACCATCGGCGATCCCGGCCGGGCCCACGCCGAGGTTCGCCCGCTGCTGCGTACCGACCCGGCCCACCCACCGGACACCACGGTCGATCACGGCTCGGTCGGTGACCTGGAGATCCGCGCGGCGAGCGTCCGCGGCCTGTCGCACCGCCAGAACGGCATCCCGCGTCAGGACGCCTACGGTTTCGCGGTCACGGCGGGGCAGGACTGGCTGGTCGCGGTGGTCGCCGACGGCGTATCGGCGGGTCACCTGTCCCACGAGGCGGCCTCCTTCGTGGCGCGCCGCGGTCCGCGCGAGGTCGTGCGCCGCCTCGACCACGGTACGGAGGCAGCCGAGCTCCCGTGGCACGAGATCTTCACCGGCCTGGCCGCCACGATCCTCACCGAGGGCACCCGCAGCCTGCGCCGTTACGACCCCGAGCGGTACGCCGCAGACCCTCCCACCGAGACGGACGTCGCCGCGGCGATGGCGACGACCGCCACTTTCCTGGTCTGCGAGACCGGCTACCAACGGCACGGCCTGCGGCACGTCTACGTGGCGTGGACCGGCGACTCCCCCGCCTGGGCGATCGCGCCGGACGGCGCCTGGACCAGCCTGTCCGCCGTCAAGGGCGAGGGCGAGGAGGTCGGCAGCTCCCGGGTCGTGGCGTTGCCCAAGGTGCCCCGGGATCCCGGCGGGTTGCCGTACCAGGAACACATGCTGGACCACCGGTCCACCCTGCTGCTGATGACCGACGGGACCGGCGACCCGATCGCCGAGGCCCGCGGCGAGGTCGCCGCGCAGCTCGCCGAGTGGTGGCAGCGGCCGCCGGCCCCGCTGGCCTTCGCCGACCAGGTCGGCTTCGGCCGGCGCAGCTACGACGACGACCGCACGGTCGTGGCGATCTGGCCGGCGAGTCCGCAGGAACCACGATGAGCCCAGCCGGGCCGGGCGCCGCCACCCGTCGCCGGGGTTCGGTTCCGGTGTCGGCGCTGGGCCCGATGACCCGGCTGAACTCCGGGGCGAACGGCACGATCCACCGGCTCGACGACTTCCAGCTGGTGGACGAGCCGGGTGAGCTGGTTTTCAAGGAGTACAACCTGAGCGTCGTCCGGGCGTCGCTGGGCGGCCTGGAGAAGCTGGTCGACGTCCGGCGCAGCCTGGCCGCCCAGCGCCGGGCCGTGCTGGACGAGATGACCGTGTGGCCGCTGTGCGCGGTCGCCGGTCCGGCCGACGAACCGCTGGGCGTGCTGATGAAGCTGATCCCCGGCGGCTACTTCGAGCAGATGGCGCTGCCGTCCGGCCGCCGCGACCAGGTGCCCCGCGAGGTCCAGCACCTGATCTTCGAGGCGGCGGTGGCCCGGCGCCGCGAGGTCGACGTGCCGGCCGACGGCGATCCGCACACCCGGCTGCGCATCTGCGAGCGTTTCTCCTACATCCTGTCGATCCTGCACGGCGCCAACCTCGTTTACGGTGATGTGTCCGCCCGCAATGTCCTCTACCAGCTCCGGCCCCGGCCGGGTGTGCTGCTGGTCGACTGTGACGCGGCGCGGGTGCACGGCAGCGCCGCGGTCAACAAGCAGCAGCACAGCCCCGACTGGGATCCGCCGGAACGCGCGGGTGGCCAGAGCTTCACGACCGACCGCTACAAGCTGGCGCTGTTCGTGCTGCGCTGCCTCGTGCCCGGCAAGGGCTCGTCCCTCAACCGGGACTGGCGCAGCGCGTCGGCGGTGCTGGACACCCAGGGCCTGCGGCTGCTGAAGCTGGGCCTCGGCGCCGACCCGGCCCGGCGTCCGCTGGCCCGCGAATGGGTCTTCTACCTGCGCTCCCGGCTCGGCATCGCGGCCATGCCGGTGGTCCCCGCCGCAGTGCCGATCCGGCAGCCGCGCGAGACCGGATGGAGGCGCGGGCCGCATGGCTGGATCCCCGCCTGACCCGTACGTGTGCCGGCTGTGCGCCGCCGCCCTCGGCGACACCTGGTGGGAGACGCCGATGGGTGAGCGCGTCTGCCTCCGGCACACCGGCCCGTCCTGCCGGTCCTGTGCGGTGCCCGGCGCGGACGCCGACGGGCTCTGTCCACGCTGCGCGCGTACCGCGGTGGTGACCCAGGCCGGGGTGAAGGCGTTGCTGCCGCGGATCCGTACCGGTCTGCACGAGCTCGGCCTGCGCCTGACCACCCCGGTACGGGTACGCCTGGTCTCCACGGGCGAGATGGTGGCCATGAGCGGCGCGCCCGCTGGCACGGTGACCGGATGCACGATGTCGATCGACGCGGAGGTCGTCGACCTGGCGATCGTCGCCGGCCTGCCCGCACCGCAGTTCGGTGCCGTGGTGGCGCACGAATGCATGCACGCGTGGATGGTCCAGCGCGGCTTCGGCATCGTGGCACCGCCGATCGCCGAGGGGCTGAGCCAGTTCGCCTCCGACGGCTGGCTGGAACGGCAACGCGACCCCCGGGCCCGGCTGCTGCGCGAGGCGATCGCGCAAGACCCCGACCCTGTTTACGGCGACGGGTTCCGGCAGATCAAGGCCGCCGTACGCCGGCACGGCTTCCTGCCGGTCCTGCGCACGGTCCGCTCCGCGGGCAGGCTCCCGTGACCGGCGCCCGGCCGCCCCGGCCCCGCGCGGCGCACCGCCTGGTCGTCTTCACCGTGGACGCCGGATACTGCGACGACCCGGGCGGACGCCGGCTCGTCGGCGACGCGATCGCCCAGACCATCGCTCGGGTCGACGCCGCCCCCGGCGGTGACGACCACGGCTTCGCGGCCGTCATCTACGGCTCCGACCTGGTACGCGTCATCCCGGTCGGCACCCCGCCGCCGTGGGACCTGCGGGTGCCCTGCCCCACCGCGGCCCGCCCGGACGGCGCGACCGTCGCCCTCGCCGATCTGGCCGAGCAGTTCCTCGCCCACACCCCCGACGGGCTGCCCGGCGCAGTCGACGTGCTCGTCCTGGTTTCTCCGGGTGCCTATGTGGTCTGTCCCGACGACCTGCGCGTCCTGCTGTCCGCAGTGGACGATCCCACCGACCTCGCCGACGAGTGGTGGGCCCGGCTCGCCGAGCTGCGTTCCCGGCGGCGGCACACGGTGCTGCTGCGATGAGCACCCGGACGGTGAACGTACGCACGGTCCGGACCAGCGCCGGGCCCGGTCTGCCGATGGTCGGTGCCACGCTGGGCTTCCGGCCCCGGCCGGGCGGCGTCGGCACGTACGGATACCAGGTCCTGAGCGTGGACGGCCGGCCGGTGTCCGGGCTGCTGCTGGGCTTCCCGGTGCTCGGGGACCGGCACGCCGCCCACACCGCCGAGCTCTGCCGGCGGCTGGCCTCGTTCGCCCACCCGCTGCCGGACGGGCTGGCCGCGGCCGCGGTGTGGCACGGCACGGTGGACCTGCCCGGCCGGCCCGGCACACACGCGGTGCTCGCCCCGGACCCGTACGCCGAGGGCTATCTGCCACTGCACGAGGCGCTCACCTCCGGCCTGCTCGCGGCGGAGCCGATGCGTACCCGCTTCGAGCTGGCGTACGCGCTGGCCGCCGCGGCCGGTGACCTGGCCGGCCTCGGCGCGGTGCACGGCGGCCTGGACGCGTCCACCCTGCTGCTGCACGTCGCCGACCGCCGGGTACGGATCACCGAGGTGGAATCCGCGACGATGGCGTCGGACGCGGGCCACCTGCCGCTGGCCGTCGGGGCCGCCGCCGGTTACCTCGCGCCCGAGCTGTACGACGGCGTCGGTGAGCATCCCGAGGCCGCCACCGCCGCCGCCGATCGCTGGTCGCTGGCGGTGGCCCTGCACGAGGTGCTGACCGGGCACCATCCGTACCACTTCCTGCCGGACCTGAGCCCGGGAGTGATCGGCGGCTATCTGCGCAACCGGACCTGGCCGGAGCATCACCTGGCCGGCTCGGCGGCCTTCGCGCACCGCTATGCCGCCGCACTGCGGCTCCTGCCCGCCGAGGTGCACGACCTCTTCGCGCGTACCTTCCAGCAAGGCTGGCAGGACGGCACCGCCCGGCCCGCGGCGGGCGTTTGGGTGCACACCCTCAGCCGTTGGATCGGCGACCCGGTCATCGACGAGTTGCGGGTGGACCGCGGCTACGTGCTGAGCGGCGAGAGCGTCACCGTCTCCTGGCGTACGCGGTTCGCGCACCGGATCCTGCTCGACGGCCGGGACGCAGGGCCGGCCAACGGCAGCGTCGCGGTGCCGATCGACCGGCCCCGTCCCGTGGTGCTGCACGCCGTCGGCCCGTTCGGGGTGGCCGAGGCCCGCACCGTGCGGATCGAGGTGCTGCGGGTGCCCCAGCTCGGCGCGGTGCGGGTGCGCTTCCCGCTGTCGTTGCGATCGGGTGCGGGCGAGCCCGGGGACGCGACTTTCCGTGCGCCCGTACCGCCGCCGGCCCGGCCGCCCTCGGCGATCCCCCTGGCCGAGCGGCCCGCCCTGCCGGATCCCGTCGCGGCCCGGCTGCCCGCGGCCGCGCCGCGGTTCGCCGGCTCCGCACCACCACGCTTCCCGTCGTTCCGGCGCCCACGGAACACCGACCGCTTCAGAATCGAAAGGCACAACCCATGAACTCACCCTTGATCTGGCTGTCCGGCGCGGATCCCGAGATCCTCCGGAGCTGCCCGTACGGTGAGCGCGTCAAGTACCTGGGCCTCGGCGGCGCCGTGCTCACCACCTCGATGCTGGGCGCGCTGTCCTGCGGTTTCGCCCTGCACATGGCGATGCGGCTGCCGCTGGTCGTCTGCGTGGTGCTCGCCCTGGCCTGGGGCGTGGCGATCATGAACCTGGACCGCTGGCTCATCTCGGGCACCCAGCGCCGCGCGACCATCGGGCAGAACCTGATGCTCGCCGCGCCGCGGGTGCTGCTCGGCGTCCTGATCGGCCTGGTCGTGTCGACCCCGCTGACGCTGCGCATCTTCCAGGACGAGATCAACGCCGAACTCCAGGTCATGCAGCGTGAGGCCCAGGACATCTTCGCCCGCAAGCTGGCCACCGACGAGCGGTTCGCCCGCATCCCGCAGCTCACCGAGTCGGTGGCGGCCATGCAGGCCGACCTGGACAAGGGCGGCGACGTCAGCGGCAACCCGGCCGTCGCCAAGGCCCGCGCCGACTACGCCGCGGCCGACAAGGCGTACCAGGCCGCGGTAAACCAGGTCATCTGCGAGGACGACGGCTCGTGCGGCAGCGGCAAGGCCGGACAGGGCAAGTCGTACCAGCTCAAGAAGAACAACCGGGACCGGCTGAAGCGGGAACGGGCCGCCCAGGCCGAGGCGGTCACCCAGGCCGAGGCGGCCGCGCGCGGTACGCGTACCGGAAGCCTCGGTCAGGTCCGCACGGACCTGGAGGCCACCCGGGCCGAGCTCGCGAAGTCCATCGAGGCGCGCGACGCCGCCCAGGCGGAGTTCGCCGCCTCCGAACGCAACAACGAGGGCCTGCTGGCTCGGATGACCGCGATGAGCCGGCTGACCGACGCGAACCCGACGCTGTTCACGGCCCACCTGGTGCTGATCCTGTTCCTGACCGCCTTCGAAGTGCTGCCGGTGCTGTTCAAGATCCTGCTGAGCATCGGCAGCCCGAGCGTCTACGACCGGCTGCGCGAGCGCAAGGACGAGGCCTTCCACGACGTGGCCGCCGACGACCTGCAGGGCGGCCAGGACCTGGCCCTGTACGAAAACCAGGCCCGCCGCACCGCGGAGACCGCCTCGATCGACGCCTTCGTGCAGGAGATCGTGGACGTGCAACGTGAGGTGGCCCAGACGGTCCTGCAGGAGTGGCGCCACCAGCAGCTCAAGGCCGCCCACCAGAACCCGATGCAGTTCGTGATGCCGGCCGACGACGACGACACCCTGGTGCTCGGCGCGGGCCAGAGCGGGCCGTTCGTCAACCCGGCGCCCGCCCCGGCCCCCCGCTCACCGAACGGCTATTCGGTGCCGACCATCCCGTAGCAAACGGGTCACTGCCAGACCGAATCCGCTCTGGTGAGGGTGCTCTTGCCGGTCGATCGCTGCGCGACGGCGTCGTCCGCCGAGATCAAGCTCACGACCGGATGCTTGATCGTGGGCAGCGCCCCGGGCGGGGCCAGGCGGGTTGCCGTCAGCGTCACGTCCAGCACGTCGCCGGGCGCCAGCCGCACCGGAACCCGCCAGCGGGTCTGGTACAGCGAGCCGGTCCGCCGCGTGGCGGTCAGATCCGCGCCGCCCCGGTACGGCTTGCGGTTCAGCTCGACGGCGGTGATCCGGACGCTGGTGATCAGCTGCGGGTCGACGGAGACCGCGAACGCCGACGTGGCCCGGGCCTTGCCCGGTCCCACGCTCCGCAAGGTCACGCGGATCGGGTGGTAGTAGCCGAACTGCGCCCGATCACCCCAGCTGTGCCGGCTCCACGCGCCGTCGAGCTCGATGCCCCACGGGGTCGCGGGCCCGCCGAACGCCGACGGGCGTCCGGGCTGCAGGCGCCGTTCGGCCGGGGCGCTCTTCGCGGTCCGGCCGAGCTGGGCGGTCGGCACCGACGGCTGCCGGACGAGATCGTACGGGTAGAGCAACGGGTGCGCGGTGCCGACGACAAGCAGCAGCTCCCCTGTGGACGGCACGGCCTGCTTCAGTGTGACCGTGCTGGTGTGCAGGCCGGTCGTGGCACTGGTGACGACAGCACTGGCGGCGGTGACGAGCCGGCCGTTGCGGGTGATGACCGGTGCGCTGAGGGGTGCGTAGAGGCGCGGGTCGAACGTCACGCTCAGCTGGGCGCCGGCGGGCAGCTCGACGCCGCGCAGCACCTTCACCGCGAGCTGCCGTGGGCAGACGGCGGGGGCGGCCCCGTCACCGGAGAGCACAGCGACGGGTTGGTCGGCGACCGGCTCCAGCGTCACCTCGCTGCCCGGAGCGGCCGACGCGGGTGATCCCGGCCCGGCCAGGTCGACGACGCCGACCCCCAGCGCGACTCCGGCGACTGTCAGAACCTGGCGGCGCGAGACGCAGGGCATCATCAGGTGGCTTCCTTCCTTGTCAGGCATGTCACGCACGGGCGTACCGGACGACCAGATCCGCGAAGGCCCGTGCGACGCCCTCACGCGCCTCGGCCGGCAGGTACACCGGGGTCGGGTTCAGGAGGTCGCCGAACTGCTTCAGCCAGAACAGGTCGCGGATCCAGACGGTCGACGAGTCCCCCGGCTCGTAGAACATGCTGTTCGCGGCGGCCTTGGCGAGGTCGGCGTCGGAGTTGAAACGGCGGGCGAAGAAGCTCGCGTACCGGCTGCTCGCGGTGGCCGGGGACGCGTACGCCTGCTTGAAGAGGGTCGACAGCGGGACGTTCGGATCGGCCCGGCTCTGCTGACCGAGGACCCACGCGTCGACGTCGGCGATGTAGTCGCTGAGTGAGAGGTAGGAGTTGTCCGCCCTGGTGGCGAGGCGGTCGGCGGCGAACGCGTACGCCTGCGAGGCCGGCAGGCCGCTCTGGAACCACTGGCCCAGCACGCTCAGCGCGTCGCCGCCCCAGGTCCCGAAGTCGGCCAGATTGACCTGGCTGCGGTCGCCGGCGATGTCGTGGTTGAGCACCGACCCGAACGACGCGCCGAAGTGGTCGAGGTCGGAGTCCCAGAGATGCCTGGGATCGCGCAGCGGCCGGTCGTCGGGCCGGCCGGCGTAGCCCCGCACGAAGTCGATGAAGCCGGAATCGAGCTCCCCGAACACGGTGTCCGACCCGGTGAAGCCGAACGTGTTGGACCGCATCCGCAGCCACTGCGCGACGAGCTCCGGCGCGGATCGCTCGCTGTGCTGCTCGCGCCACTGCCCGGCGCGCGCCTCCAGCCAGATGAGCATGGTGTAGAAGCCGTCGTTCGGGTCCCGCGGCCGGGTGACGCTGTTGACCCCGAGGTCGCGTCCCGAGCTGATGTCGTTGTCGATCTCCAGCTCGCCGGGCGTACCGGCGGCCAGCAGCAGGTTCTTGATCTGGTCGAAGGCCCAGTTCTGCGGCAGCGGGAACCCGAGGTTGCCGCTGAAGCCGGTGGACATGCCGCTGACGAAGCTGCGGCTGGCCAGACCCGCGGCCTGCAACCGGATGCAGACGTTGCGGCAGCCGTACACGCCGACCGAGTAGTGGTCACCGTCGGCGGCCACGGCATCCCGTACGCCCTGGAAGTGCGGAATCACCGAGCTGCTGATCTCGCCGTCCTGGGCGTCGAAGTCGACCGAGAAGTAGATGACCGTCCCGTACGGGATGCCGAATCCGCGGGCGGCCGCGCACGCCGCGGCGCCGGCGCTGCGGCCCTGGCTGTAGGTGAAGTGCTCGACCCCGTCGCCGAACTCCTGGTAGATCGGGAAGAACGACAGCCCGCCCTCGGTGATGAGCGCGATCTCGGAATGGGTCAGCACCTTGTTGGTGCCGCCGGTCAGGTACCGCCCGACGATGGTGTGCCCGCGGTCCTTGACCGTCTTGAGCCGGGCGCCGTTGAGCGGCATCATGCAGTCGATCGCGTTGCCGAACCGTTCCGGGTCACCGGTCGAGACCAGCAACGACATCCAGGTCTGGTAGTCGCCGGCACCGGTCTCGGCCAGCATGCAGAACCGCTGGAAGACCTTGACGATGCGTTCCACCTCGGCGCTGAAGGTGCCGCCCCCGTCGCCCCAGCGGTTGCCGTAGTTGTTGAACGCCAGAGCGCACTGGAACAAGCGGACCCACCCGGTCGGCCCGTTGTCCTGGGAGCCGTTCCGCACGCCGGCCTGTGCTTGCAGACCGGCCCGGGTGCCCGGCCCGATGGCCCCGGTGACCTGGCTGTCGGTCATGCCCAGCTGGTACTGGAGCGCGTACACCAGGGCGGTCTGCACGTTGCGGGAGAAGTGCCCGTCACAGGGCCCGACGAAGAACTCGCCGCGGCCGATGTAGGACGCGTTGAGCCAGCGCTGACAGGTCTGGACGGCATCGCTGCCGTCCTCCCCGGTGAGCACGTACGCGTCCATGTTCAGCAGCGCCTTGAACACCTTGGGCGTGACGTCGCTGACGATCGTGGTGATGGGCAGACCCATGTCCCGCACGATCGCTGTCAGCCCGGTCTGCGTGTCCACGTCGAAACTGCCGTCGAGGGCGCCGCCGCTGTAGCCCTTGCAGTAGAGGGCCGCCTCGGCGATCACCCGCATCCTGGTGTTGGAGGAGCTGATCCCGACCGGGCCGTAACTGGAGAGCCGGGCGAACGTCGTCGGCCCGAAACTGTCCGACAGTGTGGTGATGCCGAGCTCGTGCTGCAGAGCCCGGGTCAGCGAGAACATGGTGTCCCAGCCTGTGCTCCCGGTCTCGTCGCACGGGTTGTAGCCCGGCACCGACCCGTACGTCTTGTTGACCCATCTCTGCGCCTGGAGAACCATCTGGTCGACCACGAAGCGCCCCCGTTTCTCATGTCATTCACGCTCGTGGCGTGGGGTTCTCAGGTGGGCTGGCAGACCGGCAGCGGGTCGGTCTCGCTGATGATCTCGGAGTCCTTCATCCAGCCGTACTCACCGTTGTCGGCCTGGGTGAACTCCCACCGGTACGGGTGCGGCCCCCCGACCCAGGCCGGCGTGGTCTCGTCCCGGCAGTCGAACCAGCTGGTGGTGCTGTACATGCGGCCGACCAGTTCGGTCCGGCCGTCCCAGCTCAGGTTGTAGACCCCTGCGCCGTAGTAGTTCTGGCACCACCAATGGTTTCCGCTGTACCAGCAGCCCCCCGCGGCGGATGCCGGCGCCGCCGGTGCCGTCACCACCAGGGCGACCATGCAGCCGAGCACCGTCGCCATCCCCAGCAGTTTCCGTCTCATGTTCCGTCCTTCCTCCCCCGACCGTCCGAAGCAGACTTGAGTCGCGGGTCAGAGCATGCCGGGGTGATGTGGGCCGAATTCTTGACAATCGATGCGACGGGCCGCGCCGGACCGGGTTGGATGGGCGGATGGAGTTCCTCGTCCTGGGTCCGATGGACGTACGCAACGAGCACGGCACCATGGGTCCACCGGTCAGGCCGCAACAGAACGTGGTCCTGGCCGCCCTGCTCATCGACGCGGATCGCCCGGTTCCGGTGGACCGGCTGGTCGAACGGGTGTGGGGCGACGACCCGCCCCGGCACGCCCGGCGGACGCTGCACACCCACGTGGCCCGGATCCGCCGGCTGCTGGAACGCGCGGGCGGCCCGGACCCGGTACGCCTGACCCGCCACGACGGCGGCTACCACCTGGTCGTCGACCCCCAACAGGTCGACCTGCACCGCTTCCAGCGACTGGTCGAGCAGGCCCGCGACAACCGGCACGGCGTCGAGGAACGCGCCGCACTCTGGCGGCAGGCGCTGGCGCTGTGGCGCGGCGAAGCACTGTCCGGGCTGGCCGGGGACTGGGCCGCCCGCACCCGGGAACGGCTGGAGTCGCTGCTGGTCGACGCCACCGTGGCCTGGGCCGACGTCGAGCTGCGGGCCGGTCGCCCGGACGTGGTCATCGACCGGCTGAGCCGCCTGGTCGACGAGCATCCGCTGCTGGAGAATCCGGTCGCCGCGCTGATGCGAGCCCTCGCCGCGGCCGGACGTACCACCGAGGCCCTCGAACGCTACGAGGCCGCGCGTGGCCGGCTGGCGGAGGAGCTGGGGACCAGCCCGGGCCCGGAACTGTCCGCAGTGCACACCGCCCTGCTGCGCGAAGCGCCGGTTCCGGCCCGCACAGTCGCACCTGCGCAACTGCCGGCGGCCGTACCCGGATTTGCCGGACGCGGCACCGAGCTGGCGCAGCTGGATCAGATCCTGCGCCGCTCCGAGGCCGAGCCCGTCGGCGTCACCGTCGCGGTGCTCTCCGGAATGCCGGGCGTGGGCAAGACCGCGCTGGCGGTGCACTGGGCGTACCGCATCCGCCGACGCTTCCCGGACGGCCAGCTCTACGTCAACCTGCGCGGCTTCGGCCCGGCCGGGACCACGGTCGACCCGGCAGACGCGGCGCAGGGCTTCCTGGAAGCGCTACGGATTCCGACGGCGGCGATCCCCGCGACACTCGAGGCCCGCACGGCGCTGTATCGAGGGCTGCTCTCGGACCGGCGGATGCTGATCCTGCTGGACGACGCGGGCTCGGTCGAGCAGGTGAGACCCCTGCTGCCGGGCGGCACGGGCTGCCTTGTCGTAGTGACCAGCCGCCGTCAGTTCCCCGGACTGGTCGCCGCCGAGAGCGCCCACCCCGTGCCGGTCGAGCTCTTCGGCCCGGCCCAGGCCGTCGGCCTGCTGACGGTACGGATCGGAGCGGCGCGAACCGCCGCGGAGCCGGCCGCCGTACGGGAAATCATCGAACTGTGCGCCGGACTGCCGCTCGCCCTGGCCGTGGTCGCCGCCCGGGCAGTCACGAACCCCCGCGCCCCGCTGCGGCAGCTGGCCGACGAACTGCACGAGAGCCGCAGCGGCCTGGCCGCCTTCGACACCGGCGACCCGATCGCGGACGTCCGGACGGTGTTCTCGTGGTCGTACCGGGCGCTCAGCCAGGGCGCGGCCGAGTTGTTCCGCCTGCTGAGCCTGCACCCGGGAGCCGACGTCGGCCCGGCCGCGGCAGCCGGCCTGGCCGGCATCCCGGTTGCGACAGCCCAACGCCAGCTGACGGAGCTGACCACCGCGCACCTGCTCAACGAACACCGCCCCGAGCGGTACGCGCTGCACGACCTGCTGCGCGCCTACGCCGCCGAGCTGGCCGACCTGCAGGACACCGATCGGGACAGGAAGGCGGCACTGCGCCGGCTGCTGGACCACTACCTGCATTCGGCGTACGAAGCAGACCGCCTGCTGCGACCGAACCGCGACCCGATCCGGCTGGAGCAGCCGTCCCCCGGGGTGGTGCCCGAACGGCCCGCCGACCACGACGCCGCGCTGGCCTGGTTCGACACCGAACGACAGACGTTCCCGGCACTGGTCACCCGGGCCGCGGCCACCGGCCACGACGCGCACACCTGGCAACTCGCCTGGGCGCTGGCGAACTTCTTCCACCGCCGCGGCTACTGGCACGAGTGGCTGGCCATCCAACAGGCTGCGGTGACCGCCACGGACCGGCTGGCCGACCGCCCGCCGCAGGCGCACGCCCACCGGCTGCTCGGCATCGCCCTGCTGCGACTCGGCCGGCTCGACGAGGCCGGGCAGCAGCTGTCCCAGGCCCGGGACCGCTTCGCGGAGCTCGGCGACGACAGCGGCCAGGCCCTGGCCCACCGCGGCCTGGGCCGGATCGCGGCCCGCCGCCAGGACCACGCGGAAGCCCTGCACCAGGCAACGCTGGCGCTGGACCTCTTCACCCGGGCCGAGCACCGGAGCGGACGAGCGGGTGCCCTGAACTCGGTGGGCTGGATCCTGGCCGAACTGGGCGAGTATGCACCGGCGCTGCGGCTCTGCCAGGAGGCGCTGGAGATCCAGCAGAGCCTCGACGACCGCTTCGGCCAGGCGAACACGCTGGACAGCCTGGGATACATCCGCCTCGGCCGAGGCGAGCACGAGGAGGCGATCGCGTGTTACGAGGCGTCGGTGGAGCTGTCCCGCCGGCTCGGCGACCAGCACGGCGAGGCGGACACGCTGAAACACCTCGGCAATGCCCACGAGGCGGCGGGGTGTCCGGGGCGGGCCCGGGACGCTTGGGAGCTCGCGGTGCAGCTCCTGGAAACGATCAACCCGCTGGAAGCGGAGAGACTTCGAGCCCGGATCCCCGAGCCCGCCGAAACCCTCTGCTGATCACTCCCGCCCGAGTGCGCGGCGACATCGAACGGCGTGGGCAGCGATACGCTCGGCCAGCTTCGTCGGCAGACCGCTGCCGAGCGCCGTTACGTCATCATCGCTCGCTGCGGCAGCGAAGCATCCAGGCGTGCGCTCGGCCAGCACATCTACCCGTGCCACAGTCTTGTCGGGGTCAAGCCCATTCGTTTCGGCGAATCGACGCCAGTGCCTACCGGTGATGCGCTCGATCCGATCCTCGCCACCCACCCGCATGGCCATCCGAAGGCGCGGCAGATACATGTCGTCGTACGGGAGCACACTGGCCACGTCGTACAGCGGCGCCAATCGAACCTGCCGGCCCGCGAGCAGGAGCGAATAGTTCTTCGCATGCGCGTCGGTCCCGGCGATGATCCAGTTGAAGGCGAGCGCGTCGACGAAACGGGCGACCTGCGCCTCTGCGGTGTCCGCCGGCCGGATCTCCCGCCTCATCAGATCTATGATCTGCTCTGGCGAAGGGCCACCCTCGTTCTGATACTTCGCGGTCGGGGCGAGCCCAAGAGCCTGACAGATGTCCTCCTGATGGACGCGTCGGACCGCCTCGGCTGAGCTCTGATTGAGGCGGTCGTAGCGTTCGACCACAATGGCCCGCTCACCGGCGAAACTGACCACGGAAGAGTGCGCGGCCGGCATGCCTGCACGCTGTGCGGCGGCCAGGCACAGATGTTCCGTGAGGTCGTGTTCGTCCAGCCCGGCGACCGCAGGCTTGAGGATGTGGGTTGTCGGTGCCGCACCCCACGGCTCGCCCCACCGACCGGTATCCGGATCGAGATACAGGGCTGTCTTGGCCTGCGCCCCGGCCAGGCTGAACTGCCCGCTGTTGTGCACATGCCAGGACGTGGGATCCGCGCGCAGCGTGCGCAGCCGCTCAGCCACCTCGTCCTCGCCGAGCCATTTGACACCACCGTCGCCACCGAGCACCGCCTCAACCCGCTCCGGCATGACGAACTGGGCCGCCCCCGCACAGTCCTCGCCGACATGCAGTAGCAGAGCGAACGGGTTGCCCGCTGAGACCTGATAGGTCCGCGCCCACCGCTCGATCACGCGTTCGTTGTCGGGCAGCAGCCCCCACAGGAATGGCCGGACCGCCACGTCATCGTGCGTGCGCCGGGCGAGCGGCAGCGAGAGCGACAGTGGTGTGGCGTCACTCGCGATCCGCCATTGCTCGTCGTACTCGAGCGAAAGGCGCCCGCCCTCGCCCTGCTCGACGATCCCCACCTGCTTGCCGGCCATGAGGACCGCCAAGCGCTTTCCGGCCTGCTCAGCCACGCTCGCTCCCGGTGTCCCCGAGGAGGGCATCAAGGTCGATGCCGCCGGGCACGGGATCGACGGGCAACGCATCCAGGCCGATTCCGAGCGCGTCCAGCGTGCGCAGGATCAGACCGAACTCGGCGGTCGCCTTGCCCGCTTCCAGGTCGGAAAGCCAGCGGCGACTCACGCCGGCCGCAGCGGCAAGCTCCGCCTGGGTCTGGCCCCGGTCCTGCCTGCCCTGACGGACCGCCAAGCCGAGGTCCCGCGCGCTGGTTATCCGCATTGTGCGCCTCCGTATGTGCACGTTCATGCACACCATAGCCGATGTGCACGTTCGCGCACCGCATGAAGTCAGTGCACGAACGTGCACATCCCCGCCTGAGCGGAACGTACGCTCGTGCATGAGCGACGAGATGACGTACGGCCACTTAGGGCGCTCAGGTCTCCTGGTCAGCCGGATCGGCCTCGGGGACCATGAACTTCGGCTACCTCGTGGACGAGACGGCCAGCTTCGCCGTTATGGACGCCGCGATCGACGCCGGCATCACCTTCTTCGATACCGCTGATGTCTACGGCGGGCCGCAGTCGCCGGACATGAAGCAGGGGTACGGCGTTTCCGAGCAGACCGTCGGCCGGTGGTTGCAGCGCAGTGGCCGACGCGACGACATCGTCCTGGCCACGAAGGTGTACCAGCCGATGGGGCTCGGGCCGAACGACCGGCGGCTGTCGGCGTACCACATCCGGCGCGCGTGCGAGGCGAGCCTGCGGCGGTTGCAGACCGATCACATCGTTCTGTACCAGATGCATCACGTCGATCGGGCCACGCCGTGGGAGGAGATCTGGCAGGCGATGGAGCAGCTGGTTCGCGAGGGCAAGATCACCTACGTGGGCAGCAGCAACTTCGCCGGCTGGGATGTGGCGCTGGCGCAGAGTGCGGCCTCGGCGCGGCATTTCCTGGGTCTGATCTCCGAGCAGAGCCTGTACAACCTCGCCGTGCGTGCCGTGGAGCAGGAGCTGGTTCCCGCGCTGCGCACCTCGGCGTCGGGCTGATTCCGTACAGTCCGTTGCATGCCGGCCTGCTGGCGGCGCCCTCGAATCCGCGGTCTCCGACGACCGCGTCGAGGCCCACCGCGACCAGCTCGAAGCTTATGAGGCGCTGTGCCGGGAGCTGGGCGCAAAGCCGGCGGCCGTCGCGCTGGCGTGGCTGTTGCGCAACCCGGTCGTGTCCTCGACCATCGTCGGAGCGATGACGATCGAGGAGCTGCGGGCCGACCTCGGTGCGCTCTCGGTGGACCTGGACGACGCGGTCATGCGGCGACTCGATCAGATCTGGCCGGGCCCGGGCGAAGCCCCGCAGGCTCACGCCTGGTGACCGAAAGGGCGCCCACCGACTGGCGGGCGCCCTGAAGGACACAGGATCTACCTGATCGTGATGTCGCTCCGGTTGACCTTGCAGTTGCTGTCGTTCCAGCCCTCACCGAGGTACTTGGGCTCGCTGCCCTTGCTGACGCCCTGGTACTTGCCGCAGACCACGACGCTGGAGCTGTTGCTGATCGTGACGCGGGTGATGGTGGCGGTGTCGCCCCAGTTGCTGTTGATGCCGGCGACCATGTCGATGTCGTTCAGCAGCACGTTGTCGATCTTGACGTGGCGCTCGTACGAGCTGGTGCAGTTGCCGCAGCCGCGGTACAGCTTGCCGGAGCCGCTCAGGTAGAAGCCCGAGATGCTGACCGTGCCGTTGCCGTTGTGCTGGAAGGTCTTGTCGCTGCCGGACCGCGCGCCGCCACCGATGACGTAGCTGGTGCCGTTGCCGGTGCCCTTGAAGGTCGCGGCGTCCTCGCCGATGTCGTTCCACCACACGTTGCGGATGGTGCAGGTGCCCTCGCAGTGCACACCGTCACCGGCGGGCGAGCCGATGATGACGTTCTGCAGGGTGCCACCGTTGGCGATCTTGAACATCGGGTCCTGGGACTCGTTCTGCGAACCGTCGCCGATGCAGCAGTACGTCTTCATGCCGCCGTCGAAGGTGCCCGAGACGTTGACCGTACCGGAAATGCTGACCGAGCCGGCCGAGGACGGCCACGCACCGGTCGGCGTGCCCGGGTTGCTCGTCGGGGTCGGCCCGGGAGTGGGGCTGCTGGTCGGACCGGCAGTCGGGGTACTGGTCGGGGTGGAGCCGCCGCCGGTCGCGTAGGTCTCGAACTCGGCGATCCGCGGCGCGCTCGACGCGGCGGTGATGTCGAGGGTGAGCTTCTTCAGCGAGGTCGACGAGAAGGAGATGCTGGTCGGGTTGCCGCTGCCGCTGGCGAGGACGGCGCCGTTGTCAGCGTTGAGCAGCCGCCAGGAGTTGATCGACCCCCCACCCGAGGCCTGCTTGATGACGGCCGAGGAGACAGTGGTGGCACTGCCCCACTTCACCGAGACATAACCGGTCGAACTGCCCGGCGCCCAGTACGTGCTGGTGCTGCCGTCCTTGACGTTGCCGTAGCTGGAGCCGCTGGCCTTGCTCGAGCCGTCGGCACCGGCGCCGAGGCTCAGGTTGTCGGCGGCCAAAGCTTGCGACATCGGCATGGCCAGCAGGATCGCGGCGCTGGTGGCCGCGGTGGCCCCGCCGGCTATCCACCGCAAGGCAACTGATCTTTTCATCCCTGTCTCACCTTCGTCATCGAGAGCGTGGCACCACCGCCCACAGGCAGGAAAGCGCTTACCTGGCGACAATAGATACACCTCGATGCAATAACAAGGAGTTGCAGGATTGCAGTGTGCCGACTGTGGGCGACCCCTACAGCCAGGGAGTTCCCGTGTGAACTGCGGGTCAGCCCGGCTCGGCGGGCGGGTCCTTCCGGAGTCGGACGCTGATCTCGTCGCCGATATCGGTGGTGAGTGCCCCTGACACAGTCATACGGAGTTGTTCGGCGAGGGCAGGACCGTAGAGGTCGGCAGCGGTCTCCACGAGATCGCACACGGTGGCGGTGGCAGTCCGCGCCCGAAACACACCGGCGCCCGCCACCACCACACCGATGAGCAGCGCCGGCCACCAGGTCACGCCGAGAGCGGCGTAGAGAACCGCCCACCCGGTCAGGGCCGCCGCGGAGGTATAGGCCAGTTGAGCAGCGGCGATGTCAGTCCGTAGCTGTTCCGGCAGGACGGTCCACAGCCGCGGCCAGACCACGGTCAGATCGAGACCGTACGCACGCCGGACCCGTACGGTGGCAGCCCGCCAGCGGTCTCCGACCCAGGTGGGGCGGTCCGGCACTTCCAGGGCAATGGCGTCGCGGCGGGCCAGCGCCTCGGCGATCGCGGGCCCGGTCACCACCTCCGACGAGGCGCCCGCCGCTCCGATTGCCTCCGCCACCAGCACCTCGACCCGGCCGGACTCGCGACGCCACCGGGCTCGCCGCCACTCGACAAGCCACCGGGCGGGCCGGCGCCGGCCGGAAGTCAGCCAGGCGCGCCGCAACACCCAGCCCACGCCAGTGGCCACGAGGCCCGCCGCCGCACTGCCGACCAGCGTTCCGGTCAGGATTGCCACGAGCAGACCCGAGGGGTGCGGAACCTTCGTCCACCGGCTGATCCAGTCGACGACGACCCCGGGGTGCAGCGCGTTGCGGTGACCGAGGTGCACGGCCACGAGAGCGGTCGCCAGCCACAGGACACCGGGCAGCACGAGCAGAACCAGCCACCGCTCGGCAGCCTTCTTGCCCAGTGCCTCGAGGAATCCGGTCACTCGCTGACGATCCGTACCGGGGCCAGCGGGTCGCCGGTCAGCGCACAGGCAGGTGCCGGCCCACCGCGGTCGGGTTCACCCCGGCCGCAGGGACGCGGGTGCGGGCACCGCCATCCGCGCACCGACCGGGATCCGGCCGTGCCGCCGGGCAGCGGCTCGAACCCGCGCGGTCCGGTGCTGATGCCGTCCAGACCGGCAGAGCCGGCGGCTTCCTCCACGGCGTCGAGCAGCGAAACGATGGCGTCGCCCGGCCGGCCGGCGCGGACCGCGGCCACGAGGGCATCCCACTGGGCGTCGGTGAGGCCACCGTCGTCGAGCGCTTCGCGTAGTCGCGGATCAAGCTCGAGGTTCGCGCACAGGGCGGCGACCCGGGTCATCGGCACGGGACCCTCCTCGATGGACCGGCACTGTACGAGCCTGAGTGACAAGACTCGATGTGGCGGCTCCCAACATACGCGTCCAGGTCGACCGTGGAGGCGGCGTGGCACGGTGTTGCCGGCCGCCTCGGGCGGCCCGCCCCGTGGTCGCGGCGGGCGCAGAGGTGGCCATGGAAAGATTCTCATCGGCCACTCCGCACACCGCCTGACCGTCCCGAAAGTGAGGCCCCCGTTGCGCAAGCTGGTGTACTACATCGCCACGACCCTGGACGGTTTCATCGCCGGCCCGGACGGCGCCGATCCCACCGGCCCGAACGGCTTCTGGCCTCTGCCGGCCGACTACATCGGGCACATCGCAACCCACTACCCCGAGACGCTGCCCGGCCCGGCCCGCGCCGCCCTGTCCATCACCGCCGAAGGCAGCCACTTCGACACCGTGCTGGAAGGGCGCCGCAGTTACGAGATCGGGCTCAAGGCCGGGGTCACCAACGCCTTCCCGCACCTGCGTCACCTGGTCTTCTCCCGGACCCTCACCGAGAGCCCGGACCCCACCGTCGAGCTGATCGCCACCGACCCGGCCCAGACGGCACGCGACCTCAAAAGCCAGGACGGCAAGGACATCTGGCTGATCGGCGGCGCCGAACTGGCCGGCGCGCTCTATCCCGAGATCGACCAGTTGATCCTCAAAGTGGGCGCCCTGACCATCGGCACGGGCATCCCGCTGTTCTCCCGCACCGCGACATTCGACCCGCGCAGCTGGCAACTCACCGACCACACCGTGCTGGGCAGCGGTGCCGCCTTCCTCACCTACAACATCAGAAACGACGACAGATCGGCTGACTAGGCTGATCCATCGGCACTGACTACGTCGACCTCTACCAGGCGCACCGCTTCGACGAACGCACCCCGCTCGACGAGACCCTGATCGCCTTCGACGACCTGGTACGCCAGGCAAGGTGCTCTACCTGGGCGTCCCGGAATGGACCGCCCCGCAGATCGAAGCCGCCCTGCGGATCGCCGCGGAGCTCGGGCTGCGCAACCGCATCGTCGCCAACCAGCCGCAGTACAACATGCTGTGGCGTGTCATCGAGCCGCAAGTGCTGCCGCTGTGCGAGCCAGCCGCTGGCCCAGGGCGTGCTCACCGGCAAGTACCAGCCCGGCCGGCCGCTGCCGGCGAACTCGCGCGCCACCAGCGGCGGGCGGACGCCCCGGTTCATCGGCCGGGTGCTGCTCGATCGCGTACAGCAGCTACGTCCGCTCGCCGCGGACGCCGGCCTCTCGATGGCCCAGCTCGCGGTGGCTGGACCCTGCAGACGGACGGGGTGAGCTCGGCCATCATCGGCGCCTCCCGCCCCGAGCAGGTCACCGAAAACGCTCTCGCAGCTGGTGTGCAGCTGCTGGCGAAGATCGACGAGGTGCTGGGGGACCTGATCGATCGTGACCCCGCCAAGACCGCCCAGATGATGTCCGTCAAGCCTGCGTGGAACCGTCCGGCCTAGGCCATGGGATCCACGACCGCCGGCCCGCTCGGCGCTGCCTACCTTGACCGCCCGAAGAGGCAACGCATAGATTGCTGTCATTGCTTCCGGTACAAGTCCGGAAGTTTCGGCCCCCGCCTCGAACTCCGTCGCAAGGAGTTCCGGTGCGTCGTCTGAACGCAAAGGAGTGGAGTCAATGTCAGCATCATTCCACCACCAGCGGGGCGCACGCCGGTTCCTGGCGGCGCTCGTCACCGTCTCGATGGGCACCGCAACCGCTGCCGCCGGCGCGCAGCCGGCAGCGGCAGAAGCGGCGGCACCATGGCTGACCGTGTCCGAAGGTTTCGCGTCCTTCGCTGTCCCTGCGGAGGCTGTTCAGAACACCATGGGCAATGTGTCCTCTGTCGTCGTCGAGGGCAACTTCGGCCCGTCCTTCAACGTGTCGGAACTCGGTCTGGTGCGCTCCGGCAACAGCACCGCCTGGACGTCGATAATCGGTCCACTGCCGGCTGGGCTGTACTACTACCGCCTCCGCGGTGACTACACCAAGGTCGTCAAGGACTCCACGAATCCGACCTCGGTGACCTCGGACCCGACCTGGAGTACCTTCCTCGTCCCGGGAGACTCTGCGCGATACCTCGCCGACGTGGCACCGGGGCAAGGCGGGAAGGTCGAAGCCGTCACCTATCCGGGCGCTACAGCGCAGGAGCAACGGTCGGCGACGGTGTGGACGCCGCCGGGGTACGACGCCGACCGCCGGCGCCCGTACCCGATCCTGTATCTCCTGCCCGGCGAAGGCGGAGGCCACGCCGACTGGACGGAACTGGGCCGTGCCGGACAGATCTTCGACAACCTCTCGGTGCAGCGCCGGATCGAGCCGATGGTGGTCGTGATGAGCGACGAGGACGACGTCTCGCGCTCCCCGCTCCCGGGGGCGATCGGCAGGAGATACAACGTCACCCGCGATCCCCGGCAGCAGGCGATCGCCGGCGCATCGGCGGGCGGCGTGCAGGCGGTCCGGACCGCTTTGACCCGTACGGGATCCTTCGCCTTTGTCGGCTCGTTCGGGGGCGTCTTCGCCGATGAGGGCTTTCGCGTGAACGCCAAGGCGGTCAACGCGAGTATCAAGCTGCTGCGGCTGTACACCGGGAACCTGACCGATCCCGCGTACAACCCCACGTACCGATTGCTGCGCAAACTCGACAAGGCCCATATCAGGCACGAGTTCGACGGGGTGAACCCGGATGCCGGCCACAACTGGAAGGCGTGGCAGGAGAACCTGACTGACTTCGCGCCGCGGCTCTTCCGCCCGGTGAGCAACCACCGCCCCAGCCGCGGTCACGTGGTGCCACGGCACGAGTTCACGCCGCCGGCGCCCGGCACCACCCCGACGCCGTGGCTGACCAGGGAAGTCAACGGGGACATCTTCGTCACCGCCGAGACCGGCACCGAATTCGCCGGGGCGCAGCATGTCACGCTCTGGGGCAACTGGGCGCCCGGCGGAAGCTGGGTCAACATGCCGCTCACTCGCGCCGGTGACCGGTGGCGCGTAACCGTCGGACCGCTCAAGCCCTGGTTCTACTACTACAAATTCATCGTCGACCTGGCCTCGAAGAAGGACACGTCGAACCCGACGAGCATCACCACGGAACCGACGTGGAGCTCGTTCCTCGTACCCGGGAAAGAGTCACGTCTGCTCGCCGACGTCCCCGCCGGAAAGGGCGGCGCAGTGAACCGGCTCACCTACCAGAGCACGGTGGCCGGGGAGGAACGCTCGGCGTACGTGTGGACACCGCCCGGCTACGATCCCGCGCGGCCAACGCCGTACCCGGTCCTCTATCTCCAGCACGGCGGTGGCCAGAACTACACCGACTGGCTGGAGATGGGACGGGCCAAGCAGATCCTCGACAACGAGTTCCTGGACGGCTCCCTCGTGCCGATGGTCGTCGTGATGGGCAACGGCAACGTCTCCGACTTCCCGAAGGAGCTGCTGGAGAACATCGTGCCGGCGGCACGGGCCGGCTACCACCTCTCCGACGACCCGGCCCGGCAAGCGCTCGCCGGCCTGTCGATGGGCGGCTTCCAGACGTTCGACGTGCTCAAAACCCACCCGGGCGAATTCGCTTACATCGGCACCTTCTCCGCGGGCATCGGCTTCTCTCCCACGCCCGACCCGACGGGCTACGACCCGACGGCGATCAACAACGGGACGAAGCTGCTGCGCATATACACCGGCAATGTGACCGACTTCGTCTACCCGATCACGCTGGCGTCGATGGCAGCCTTTGACCGGATCGGTGTTCGATACGAGTTCGCCGGGGTCACCCCGGGTCCGCACGGCTGGGACACATGGCAGAAGAATCTGATCGACTTCGCCCCGCGCCTGTTCCGATCCGAGGCGAGCCAGCGGACAGAGGGCGCGGAGCAGTGACATAACCGCAGGTCAAGGTGGGCCGCCCGGGACTCGAACCCGGAACCTATGGATTAAAAGTCCACAGCTCTGCCATTGAGCTAGCAGCCCGCGTCGATCAGGGTACCTGCCCGGGGTTGACGACGAGAGCCCTGTCCCGGGCGCGTCGGTGTTTGCGCTGATCATGGGGCTGCAGTCCTGGCAAACGCACTGCTGAGCAGCGTTGGCGTTCGTAGCGCTCGTGAGGGTTTCGCTGCGCCATCAGTCGCGGTCAGGGACCGCGGCGATGGCAGTCGGGCCGGCCATGGCTTTGTTCGCGAGTTCCGGGTTCGGTCCCTCAACCGTGAAGACTGACATCGGGGTCTTCGGGCGAGGTCTCGTCGACTGGGCCGAGGAATCCGATTTGCCACCCGCCGGCGCGAACGTCGTCAATCACGGTCACGAATAGATCGTCGATGCAGACGAACTCGTCGAGGCGTGTGCCGCCGGTGTGCGCGACTATGACGAAACCGGAGTAGCCCACTTATCCCTGCCGTTCGTGCAAGCGCTGCTTGGGATGGCGAGTGCGTGGGCCTTCAGCGAATCGGGGCCGCTGTCCTCGCGACCGGAGTGCTCGACCCGAACCGCCTGTACGTCGCCGCGCTCAGCGTGCGCGTAGACGCGGATGATCCCCTCGTACCAATGGCCGTCCGGCCAGGCGCCCGGCTTCCACTGCCCGGATGCCAGTTGCTCGGCGCTGGCCCGATCAGCTTGTTCGCGGTCCTGGTCGATGGCGGCGAGCATCGCGCCGAAATCGCCCAGCCAGCTCTTCATCCAGGGCAGGTTTCTGCCACCCAGGTCCGCACGATGAAGGCGGCACGTTCCGCATCGGTGTCCGTGGACAGCGAGAATCTGTGGTCCGGCAGCTCCGCAGTGTCGTCAGTTGCCACCAGGCGATGCTGCCAGATGCTGTGGTAAGGCAAGGCTTCGCGGCCCGGGTCCCCCTCTCCCAACTGGTAGCGCAGGTACGGCGCGAGTAGCACCCCGACGTTGACGAAAAACTCGACCTCTCCGCACAACGCGGTGGTGCGCTGTATGTCGAGCGCGATGCCGTTGCCTTCGGGGTCGAAATACCGGAAAAGCGGCCCACCGCGGACGAAGCCGTCCCCCTCAGGTCAGCTTCGATGAGCTCGACGAACCGCCGTAGCAGGGCATGCATGAGGTGGCACAGTCCCCGCCGAACTCGCGAGAGTCAGGCCCGGCAGGACCCCTCGAATACACTCGGGAAAGACTGGCCGCGGGCCAGGCCCAAAGCTACGAATACTCCATGAAGTAATGCTTCGTGTCGAAGGCGGTCAAGAATCAGGTGAAGGTCGCGGTCGGTGCATTGACCACCTTCATGGGCGAGATGACAGGAATGTTCGCCGTTGATCCAGCCGTGGATGCGGTGATGCAGTAGCCATGCGGACTGCTCGACGCCTGTGGTGGCTGCTGGCCGGTCTGGCGCTGGCCGGCGCCGGCGCCCTGGGCCTGGTCTCGCTGAACCAGCGGGCCGACGACATCCGGGCCGGGAACACCACGGTCGGCGCCCAGGTCCTCGGCCAGCGGGACAGCTCGTTCGGCCGGCACTTCAAGGTGATCGGCGTCGAGTACTCCTACCTCGGGCAGATCCACCGCACCGATCTGCTCGACATCGGCTGGGCCTTGCCTCCCGAGGCCGGCGACCGGATCACGCTCGCGATCGACCCGGACCGGCCGTCCGAGGCGGCCGGTCCGGGACTGGTCTCCGGCGCCGCGTGGCGCTACTGGTACCAGCCGGTCGGCTTCCTCGGCATCATGGTGGTGCTGGTCACCATGGGGTTCTGGATCCGCTCGCGGTGGACCACACCGGATGAGGAGACCGCGGAAGGCGTACTCGCCGGCCGCATGCTGGTCCACCCAGAAGCGGCCTGGGCGGACCGCGCCGACGGCACGATCCTCACTCTGGTCCTGGTGGCCGGCGAGCAGCCGTGGGAAGAGGAACTCGCGGCCCGTCATCTCAACGCACAGAGCAGTGAGATCTGCGCGGTGCCGTTCCTGCAGACCCGCCTGGCACTGGGCGACGTCGTTCGGGTCAACAGGCGGGGCTACGCCGGTGCGGTGACCCGCCCCTCGGGCCTGGTCACCTTCGCGGTGCGCTGCTCCGAGCCGGCCGACGTCCACGCCCTGGCCGGCGAGTTCGCCGGAACGACGGTGGAGGAGATCGGCACCGCTCTGCTCGCCGTCGCCGCTCCCGCGGAGACCGCCGGCCGGATCCACGAGCGGCTACGGACGTGGGAGGAACAGGGCCGCGTCGAATACCGATCCAGCCTGCGCATCGACCTGGACACCCCGCTGATCTGACAACCCGGGTCAGCGGTCGAAGCGCTCCTCTGACGCCGCAATGTGGATGCCTCCTCCTTTACCAACGCTGCGCCACCTAGCTAGCCCGCAATCTTGGGATGACAGACCGGCCTTGCTCAAAACATCTTAGTCATTAAGATAACCTGCATGGGCATATCGACTGACTTCTCAGTAGCGATCGCCGGCGCCGGCCTCTCCGGCCTCTGTCTCGCCCAGCACCTGATGCGCGCCGGCATCGACGTGCATGTCTACGAACGCGACCCCGGCCCCTTCGTCCGGCAGCAGGGCTACCGGATCATCCTCGACCGGTACGGCTTGGAAGCCCTGCGCGAAAGCCTCCCCCGCCCCCTGTACCGCCTGGCACTGACCACCGGCGACGAACCCGGCGGCCACCTGCGCTTCACCGACAGCCGACTGCGGGACGCGTTCACCATCAACTTCAAAGACGAACCGCACGCCACCCGCCAGGTCGACCGGCTGACCCTGCGGTCGATCCTCATGTCGGGGCTGGACGGACGCATCCACTACGGCAAGGCGGCCGCCGCGGTGGACAGCGGCGGTCCGGCCGGGTTGCGGCTGCGGTTCACCGATGGTGGGGCCGTCGCGGCGACCGTCGTCGTTGCCGCGGACGGCGTCGGTTCGGCACTGCGTACGCAGCTCATGCCCGACGCCGAGCCGATGAGCACCCCGATGGCCGGCGTCTACGGCCGGTCACCCCTGCGGCAGAACGGCAAGAGCGTCATCCCGGACGCGCTGCGTACCAGTGGGGTTCTGGCCATCGCCGACCAGCCGGGCCGCGCCTTCTTCTTCACCTCCATGCAGTTCGGCGAAAGCCCGCTGGAAGCCTTCGCGCGTATGGCCCCGGGCAGCTATGCGCCCACCGGCGACGACTACGTCATGTGGGGGCTGCTGCTCCGGCAGGAGGAGGTGCCCACCGGCGTCCGCGGGAATCTGCTGGCGCTGCGGGATCTGGCCGTCCGGATGACCACGGATTTCCACCCGCTCATCCGGCGGCTGGTCGACACGGCCGAGCTGGATGCCACGGTTCTCAACCTCTTCGCCACCGGCCGGCGCCCGCAACGGTGGGCGGTGCCCCGGGCCACGATGATGGGCGACGCGGTGCATGTCATGCCGCCGTTCGGTGCTCACGGCGGCAACACCGCGTTGCGTGACGCCGCGCTGCTCGGGCAGCGGCTCGTCGAGGCCCGGGCGGACGGTACGCCGGTGGAGGAGGCGATCGCCGGCTACCAGGACGAGATGGTGCCCTACGCCTTCCGCGCCGTGGACACCGCCGCTGGGCTGATGCGCCGTCTCACCGGGGGCGCGGCCGCTCCGCACTGGGTGCTGACCCGTGTGCTACCTCGGCTGCACCGGGTCACCGTGCCGGAGGCATGATGGCGGGCATGTCCCCCGAGCCCGACCGGGCGTCCGCGATCGCCGGGCTCATGCGCGCCGGACGGGAGACCTCGCGGTTGTCCATGGTGTTCCGGTACGCCGTCGCGGACCGCCTCGGCCTCACCGTGAGCGACCTGGAGTGCCTGGACTTCCTGGCGGATGTCGGATCCGCCACCGCGGGGCAGGTCGCCGAGCGGACCAACCTCACCACCGGGGCCGTGACCAGCATGCTCCGCCGGCTCCAGCAGGCCGGCTATGTCACGGCCGAACGCGATCCGGCGGACCGGCGGCGGGTGATCGTCACCCTGCGGCCGGAGCGGATCGCCGAGCTGGAGAAACCGTACGAGCGGTTCGCCGAGCGGGCGGAGCGGCTCATCGAGGGCTACAGCGTCGAAGCGCTGATGCTGCTCGTACGGCACTTCGAACACATGCAGGCGATGTACCTCGACGAGCTGGAACAGCTGACCGCTACGCCGGCACCTCCTGGAGTCCACCCGACGAGTGGGTGACCAGGACCGCCGTCTCGCCGGGCGTCCAGCGCAGGACAGACCCCCGGTCGAGGGGCGTGCGCACCGGCAGCTGACGGGCGAGCGTGCCGGAACGGACGTCCCACAAACGGATCGCGTCGGTGTGCCCAGTCGTCAGCAGCCCGCCGGAGGACATGCAGGGCTCGCCGATCACGGCCGGGATGGTGATCGAATCGTGCAGCGGGGCGCGCGTGGCGACGTCCAGAACCCGCAGTGACGAAGTCTCCACGTAGACCACCAGCGCGTGGTCCGGTGTGAGGTAGACCTGCGAGCGGTGGGCGGAATGGTCGTACTCCCCGACGCCCTGGAATCCCTTGATCTCGTGGGTCCGGAACCCGGTCGGCCAGCGCAGGTCGAACGTCGCGGCGCCCGGCGTGTATGCCATCGACCCGAGGACGTACGGCGCCTTGGCCTGCGCACGGACCTCCAGCGTCCGCGCGTCGAGCCGGTAGAGCACGCCGTTGCGGTAGCCCTTCGAGCAGGCGGCCAGCACCTCGCCCCGGTCCGCCAGCGACGCCACGGCCACCACCTTGCCGTCCAGCTCCTCGCTGCGCGCCTCGGGCTCCGGGTCACCGACCGTGAACCGCAGCAGGCGCTCGCCGTCACCGACGAACAGCGTGCCCCCGTCGAGCGCGATGCCCTGGCGGCGATGGACGTTCGGCATCTCGTCGAGCATCGCCGTGAACACCGGCGACGGCCGGCCTCGCTCCCAGACGCAGACGCGGTGGTCCTCCCCGGCCGTGGCGAACCGGTCGCCGTCGAACGAGACGGCGATGACGGACCGGGAATGGCCGTCGCCCAGCTCGGGGATTCCGGGCGCCCCGGGCCGGAACAGCATCGGGCGGGAGTCCAGGCCGCTGCCGACGATCGTCTCGCCGACGGCGGACAACCGGTTCACGTATCCCCGGTGCGTCCACGTGTGCCGGACCGCCCCGGTCGACGGGTCGAGCTCGCGGCAGTCGCCGAACCGGGCGGAGATGACCCGGTCGTCGTGGATCAGGGCCGGGCCGTACGAGCCGGTCTCCCAGTCGGCGGCACCCGTCGCCGGATCGATCGAGACGGTCGCCGCCTGCTGCGCGTACGCGATCAGCCGCCCGGCCGGGGTGATCCCGGCCAGTGACGCGCCCTCCTTGGGTGACACCCACAGGGTCCTCGCCTTCGGCTTCTTCGCGCTCGGCGTCCAGCCGAGCACGCGCGGCCCGGCCGCGGCCACCACCAGGTCTTGCGCCGCGGAGACAGCCACCGCGCTGACCGGCGCCCGCGGACCGGTCAGCGTGTGCCGGACCGTCCCGGTCGCGTCCACGACCAGCACATTTCCGGTACGGCCCTGGTCAGTACCGACCGCGACCAGCGTCCCGTCCGGCGACACGGAAAGGCAGGTCGCTTCGTCGGGCAGGTCGATCCGGTGCACGGTGCCATCCACCAACAGCGCCAACGCGTACGGGTCGGCGGTGAGCGCCGCGATCGTCGTGCCGCCGACCGCCAGCTGGCACACCCGGCCGCCGGCGTCGATCTCCTCCCGCACCGTCAGCTTCGGCAGGGCCAGCAGCGTGACCGCGTCCGGTCGTTCCTCCGACGCCACGGCCACGACATCCCCGCGGGTGGCCACCGCCTTGACCCGGGGCCCCGTCGTCACCACACCCGTGCCCAGGTCGATCGCATCGACCCGCCCGGAGTCCATCGCGAGCAGCGTCCGCCCGTCGTCCGTACCGGTGAACTGCGCCGACCAGTTCCCCGCCCGGAAGGCGGGCGATCCGTATTCGGCGATGCCGTCCCGTTCGGTCATGGAAAGATCAAAACATTGTGGCCTCCGGCCGAGGATCAGCGGTACGCGAGCGAGCAGCGCGACGGTTGACGCCCACTACGACGCCGAGCATGAGCAGACCGCACACGGCCTGTTCGACGCGCAGCCACACCGGGAACGCGCCCGGCCAGGCGACCACCGCGATGATCGCGGCCAGCACCACCATCGAGATGATGCGGAGCCGGCGGAACGAGCCGCGGTGGCCGGCGGCCGCGCGGCGGGCGAACAGCAGGAGCACCGCGGCGCTGGCCGCGACCAGGGGCGTACGGACCCAGACGGCCGCGGTGACGAGAGTGGGATGGTGGCGCAGCAGCACCACGGCGACGACGGTCGACAGGCTGATCACCAGGAAAGCGGTGAGCAGCCGCACAGCGGCGTTCAGAGGGTCGTTTCTCATGCCGCCCAGCCTGCGAGCCGGAGCCGGGCCGGGGCATCGGCGCGCGGATCGAAGTTCCGTCTCCACCCCGGGGTGGAGACACGTCTACAACCGTGAACCGATGCTGCCGCGCCGATACCGCTCTAGGTTCGAAGGGTGCACACCGAGGAACCCGCGCTGACCCGTCTCCGGGTGGTGCGGTGGATGCAGTTGCTGACGCCGCTGATGCTGGCGTGGTTCGGGTGGGCGGCCGCGGCCACCGGGCCCGGCTTCGGGCCGACCGGCCGGCGGCTGGTCGTCGTGCTGGCCACCGTCACGTTCGTGATCGGGGTGTTCGGCCGCAATGCGACCACCCGCCGACCGGTCCGGCCGGCGCACGTGGTGTTCGTCGGGGCGATGCTGGTCAGCTCGGTGACGCTGGTGGCGGTGCAGCCGAGCGGCCCCGGCTCGGTGGGGGTGCTGGTCGCGGTGCTGTGCGCGGCGACCGGGCTGATGCCCGTACGGGTGGCTGTCCCGGTTTTGATCGCAGCGTTCGTGGTGCTCGAGATGGCGGCCTCGATGACCGGGCAGGATTTCGGTTTCCTGGCCGTGCTGGCCGGGTTCGCCGTGCTGTTCGGCTTGATGTACCTGGCGTTCCGGCTGGCCGAGGCGCAGCGCGAGACCAAGCGGCTGCTCGCCGAGCGGGAAGCGGGCCAGGCGGCGCTGGCCGAGGCGGCCGTGCTGGCCGAGCGGCAGCGGCTGGCCCGCGAGATGCATGACGTGCTCGCCCATTCGCTGTCCGGGCTGTCGCTGCAATTGGAGGGCGCGCGCATGCTGGTCGCGCGGGATCCGGCCGATCCGCGGCTGGTGGTCGCCATCGACCGAGCCCACCACCTCGCCCGCAGCGGTCTGGAGGAGGCCCGGCGGGCCATCGGTCTGCTGCGCGACGACGACCTGCCGGGTCCCGACCGGCTGGCCGGGCTGGCCGAGCAGTTCACCCGCGACCAGGCCGTGCCGTGCGAGTTCGCGGTGTCCGGAGAACCGCACCCACTGGAGTCGCAGGCGCGGTTGGCCATCTACCGGGTGGCCCAGGAGGCACTGACCAACGTGACCAGGCACGCATCGCCGACCCGCGTCTCGCTGCGCCTGGCGTACGAAGCCACCGATACCCGCCTGATCGTCGAGGACTTCGCCGCCGGGCCGCCCGTGATTCCCGACGAGACGGACGGTTACGGGCTGAGCGGGATGCGGGAACGGGCCGAGCTGCTGGGCGGGACCCTCAGTGCGGGCGCGACCGGTCACGGATTCCGGGTCGAGCTGGCGGTGCCGGCATGATCCGGGTGCTCATCGCCGACGACCAGCGGGTGGTCCGCGAAGGGCTGAGCATGGTGCTCGCCTTGATGGAGGGCGTCGAGGTGGTGGGCACGGCCACGGACGGCGCCGAGGCGGTCACGCTGGCCCGGACCGTACGGCCGGATGTCGTGCTCATGGACCTGAGGATGCCGCGATGCGACGGGGTCGAGGCCACCCGCCGGCTGCGTACCGAGGCGCCCGAGGTCAGGGTGGTGGTGCTGACCACGTATTCGGACGACCGGTCGGTGCTGGACGCGGTACGGGCCGGCGCCCGCGGCTACCTGACCAAGGACGCCGGCGGTGAACAGATCCACGAGGCGCTACGGCAGGTGGTCGACGACCATGCCGTCATCGATCCGGCCGTACAGCGGCACCTCGTCGACGCCATCGCCGGTGAGCCGGCGCCGCGGCCGGGGTTCCCGGACGGTCTCACGCCGCGCGAGGCCGAAGTGCTGTCCCTGATGGCCGGCGGCCTGTCCAACGCCGAGATCGCTTCGCGCCTGACGGTCAGTGAGGCGACGGTCAAGAGTCACGTCAACCACCTGTTCGCGAAGATCGGCGCCCGCGACCGGGCCCAGGCCGTCGCGTACGCCTTCCGGCACGACCTCAGCGTTCCGTGAGTTGTCCCCGGGGCTCAGCCGGCCAGTTGCGACTCCGGCTCGGCGGCGGCGGCTTCTTCGGCGGCGGCCACCCGCGGCTTCGGGCGTAGAACGGCCACGGCGACGACTGCCGCCATGATGCCGCCGGCGACACCGATGAGGGAGGTGGAGGCGATGGCCGAGACGAAGGAATCCTGCGCGACCCGGGCCAGCGCGGCGTCACCGGTGGTGGCCGCGATGCGCAGGGCGTCGCCGATCGAGTCGCGGGCCTGGTCGGCCACGTCGGCCGGCATCGCGGCGCGGTAGGTGGCGGTGAGCACGCTGCCGAGTACGGCGACGCTCAGCGCCGTGCCGACCTGCTGGACCGTGTCGTTCACGGCGGAGCCGACGCCCACCCGATCCGGGGGAAGGGCGCTCATCAGCGTTCCGTAGGCGGCGGGTCCGGCGGTGCCGCTGCCCATGCCGAGGACGACCAGGGCGAGGGCCAGTTTCGGGTAGCCGTCGCCCGGCGCCAGCGACGCGAGGACCCCGAAGCCCGCCGACACCAGCAGCAGGCCGGCTGCCAGCGCCGTACGGGTGCCGAAGCGCTTGTCGATCACGACGCCGACGCCGTTGAAGGCCATCGCGGTGACCAGCATCGGGATGAACGCCGTGCCGGCCTTGAGAGGCTCGTAGCCGAGCACGAACTGCAGGTACTGGGTGAGGGCGAGCAGCACGCCGCCGGCGGAGAACGACAACAGCACGATCGAGAGGCTGGCGCCCGCGAAGTTCCGGTCGCGGAACAGTTTGAGAGGCAGCATCGGCTCAGCGACCCGGCGCTCCCACCAGGTGAACGCGCCCAGCCCGGCCACCGCGACCGCGAAACCGCCGAGAGTGGACGGTGAGTCCCAGCCGTGCTGCGCCGAGTTGATGACGCCCCAGACCAGGGCCGTCATGCCGATCATCGAGAGCAGCGCGCCGAGCAGGTCGGGACGGCTCGCCCGGCCCCGCGACTCGGGGATGACCGCCAGGGCGGCGACGATGCCGAGGACGGCGATCGGCACGTTGAGCAGGAAGATCGAGCCCCACCAGAAGTGCTCGAGCAACAGGCCGCCGAGGCTGGGACCACCGAGGGCGCCGAGCATCAGCACCGAACTCCAGATGGCGATCGCCTTCTTGCGCTCGTCCTCGGCGAAGACGGTGGTGAGGATCGACAGGGTGCCCGGCATCAGGAAAGCGGCGCCGACGCCCATCAGACCGCGGACGGCGATGAGCTGCTCGGGGGTCTGGCACACCGTGGCCAGCACCGAGGCGCTGCCGAAGACGATCAGCCCGGTCACAAGCCCCCGGCGGCGGCCGTGGCGGTCCGACAGACTGCCCGCGGTGAGCAGCAGGCCGGCGAAGACCAGGATGTAGGCATCGATGATCCACTGAATCTGGGCGGTGCTCGCACCGAGGTCGCGGATGAGCGACGGGATCGCGATGTTGAGCACCATGTTGTCGACGACGACCACCAGCAGGCTCAGGCAGAGCACGCCGAGGATCAGCCAGCGACGAGGGTTGCGGTCCGTCATGACGACCTCTCTCGTACGGTGTGCGATTGACTCGCACACCGTACCAGTGGACTCGAACACTGTGCGAGGGCCTTTAGAATGGGCAGGTCGAAGGGATCCTGCATGCCGTCGCAGTCCGACTCGTTCACCGGTTCCGTCTGGCTGCGGCCACCCCGGGCGCAGACCGGCCAGCCGAGCCTGAGCCGCGAGCAGATCGTCCGCGCGGCGATCGAGCTGCTCGACGCGGAGGGGCCGGCCGGGCTCAGCATGCGCCGGCTCGGCACCAAGCTCGGCTCGGGTGCCACCTCGCTGTACTGGCACGTGGCCAACAAGGACGAGCTGCTCGAACTGGCAGTCGACGAAGTCCTGGGTGAGGTCTACGTGCCGGTGCCCGGCGACACCAGCTGGCGGATGGGCGCGTCGATCTGCGCGAACGGCATGCGGTCGGCGCTGCTGCGGCACCCGTGGGTGATCGGCCTGCTCGGGCTGCACCCGACCCTCGGCCCGAACGCGATGCGGCTGGGCGAACAGCTCGTGGCCCTGTTCACCAGGGCGGGCTTCAGCGGCATGGCGTTGTCACATGCGACCGCCGTACTGAACTCGCACGCCATCGGCGCGGCGACCTCCGAGGCGGCGGTCAGGTCGGCTCTCAGGCGTACGGGAAAGACGTGGCAGCAGGTCGCGGAGGACGTGGAGCCCTACCTCGAGCGACTCGGTCCGGAGAACCCTGAATACGAGAAGTGGCGCAAGGAGACCGGGCCGATGCGCCGAGACCCGGACCAGGTGCTCGAGGAGATGTACGCCTTCGGACTCGATCGGGTGCTCGACGGCCTGGAGCTGTGGCTGGCGAAGCACCCGGGTTCAGCGCAGGCCTGAACTACATCGATGCTCTTGACTTCCTCCGAGCCGCCAGACAACCTTTAACAAGGTTTACTGAAGCGGGGAGGCTGTCCATGCAGCGACTGTCAGTGGCAATGAGGTCATCTCTGGCGGCATTCGCCGCCTGCCTGCTCATGGCTCCCACAGCCGCGAACGCTCGCCCACCATCCCCGAGCACCCACGAGTGTGCGACCCCCTCGATCGATCGCCTCCAGCAATGGCTGGCCAGCGGCGAGGGCACCACGATCCCAGCGACCGGCAGCCTGCTCGTGCCCACCCGCACCGGCTACAAAGCCGAGGTCACCTTCCTGAACGCGGAATGGCACGTGGTCGTCGTCTGGCTCGCCAACCAGTTCGAGGCCCAGGTCGACCTGTCGAGCTCCAGGGGATTCTGGCTGACCTACAGCGCAACCGACGACCTGTACGTGCAACTACGGCCCGCCTCGCACTGGAGCGGCGGAGCTCAATGGGCCACCGCAATCCCCTCGACCCACGGCCGGACGGTGACCAGGTTCTTCAGCTTCCGGCCCGAGGCGTGGACGGCAGTGCCTGAGCTCGGCGCTCCCGCCCACTCGTTCGCCGACGCGATCAGTGAGGCTCGGGGCCTGGTCTTCGTCGGCAAAACCCCGAACGAGCTGACCTTCCGAGGGATGCGCTTCCACCGGTACACCCCGCCGTGCCTGTGATCGAAGCTCAGGCAGGCTTACGGCCGACCCCGACCAAGTTGTGCAGCGGCGGAGTCTCCCCCGGTTCGATCCGCCACCGAGTCACGTCCACCAGACCCGGCTCCACCAGCTCCAGCCCCTCGAAGTAACTGGCGATCTCCTCCGGACTCCGCATCGCATAAGGCGGATTCGCCGTAGCGTTCCAGATCTTCATGACCTCGTTCAGCTCCGGGTTGGTGTTGGTCCCGTCGACCACCACCAGATAGCTCCCCGGCGCCAGAGCGTCCATGACCCTTCGGACGATCGCTGCCGCCTCCTCGGCCGACGGCAGGTGGGCCAGGATCCCCGACAGCATCAGCGCGACCGGCTTCGTGAAGTCCAGCGTGCGCCCCGCCTCCCGCAGGATCGTCTCCGTGTCGCGCAGATCCGCGTCGATGTAGTCCGTTGCGCCTTCCGGGCCGCTGGTCAGCAGCGCCCGGGCGTGCACCAGCACCAGCGGGTCGTAGTCGACGTAGACGATCCGGGACTCCGGGGCCACCTCCTGGGCCACCTCGTGGGTGTTGTTCGTGGTCGGCAGGCCGGTGCCGATGTCGAGGAACTGCCGGACGCCGGCCTCGCCGGCCAGGTAGCGGACGGCCCGGTTCAGCACCGCGCGGTCGGCTCGGGCGATGTCGACGATGATCGGGTATTCCTTGGCGATCTGGTCGCCGAGGTCACGGTCCACCGCGTAGTTGTCCTTGCCACCCAGCCAGTAGTTCCAGACCCGGGCCGTCTGCGGGACGGTGGTGTCGATCTGCGGCGCCTGTCCGTCGGTCATCGAGGATGCCCTTCGTTTCGTGGAGTACGGGTCCGTGGTGGAGTGCGCAGGTCGTCGATGATCCGCTCCAGGATCCCGGCGGTGTCCCGCAGCGGCGCGGCCTCGACGAACAGGCGGTTCGCCGCGTGGAAGTAGAAGTCGATGTCCGCGCGGCTGTGCAGGTACAGCGCGCTGGTGAGCTGTTCGAGGTAGACCATGTCCGGCAGGTCGGGCTCGGGGAACCGCAGGATCGTGAACGAGCCGCCGGCTGTCGCGTGCCCGCCCGCGGCGAGCGGCAGCACCTGCAGCCGTACGTTCGGCGACTTGGTCACGACGGCGATCAGCGCCTCCAGCTGGTCACGCATCACCGCCCGGCCACCGACCGGGCGCCGCAGCGCTGCCTCGTGCACCAGCGCCCACAGTTTCGGCGGGTCCGGGCGGTTGAGCACCTGCTGCTGCGCCAGCCGCTGCCGTACCCGGCGTGGGACGACTGCCCGGGCGTACGCCTCGGTCTGCAGCAGGCCGGGCACGGACTGCACCTCGTAGGTCCGGATCAGCGACGCCCGCGCTTGCAGGCTCAGGTATCGCTGGAACCAGTTCGGTGTCACGTCACTGTAGGAATGCGAGTGGCCGGGCGCGTTGGCCTCGCGGACGCGCGCCAGCAGGGCTGCCCGTTCGTGAGCGTCGTGGATGCCGTAGAGCGACAGCAGAGCGAGGACGTCGCGCTCGTCGAGGACGACCCGGCCCAGCTCCATGCCGGTGATCGCCGGCTCCGCGAGGTGCAGCGGAACGCCGGCTTCGGCCCTGGTCAGACCACTGTCCTCACGCAACTGCCGCAGGTAGGCGCCGACCAGAACGCGCACGGCTGAGGGGGTGTCGCCTGCCCCGTCCCGCTGGGGTGATGTCTCCACCGCGCACCTCCGGCCGCTTTCCGAAGCCAGCATGCCACCGGAATTCACCCGAAACCAGTACACGGAAGACGGCCCGATCAAGCGGGGGGTGAATCCCGCGCAATCGGGCCGTCCGTCAGTGCTTGCTGTTACTTGACCGCCGCCCGGGCGGTGGCCGCCCGGGTCTGGGCCTGCCGCGCAATCTCGAGCTGTGCGGCCGGAGCCACCGTACGCGCCTGAGCCGAATCCGCCGTGCCCTCGCAGTTCCGCACGGTGGCCGCCGCCAGCGCCAGGCAGTAGTCGCCCAGCGCGGTCGCGTTGGCGCCGCCGTCGAGCCGGTCCAGGGCCGCGTCGCTGCCGTACGGCCGGCCCGACACGATGTCCTCGCCGATCAGGATGTCGTCGCCCTTGTTGCCGGCGATCGTGTCGTTGCCCGCCTTGCCGTACAGGATGTCGTCCCCGTCGCCGCCGGCGATGTTGTCGTTGCCCGCCTCGGCGAAGATGATGTCCTTGCCCGCGTCGCCGGCGATCGTGTCGTTGCCGGCGTCGCCGTAGAGGATGTCGTCGCCGGTCGAGGCGACGATCCGGTCGTTGCCCGCGTCGCCGACGAGCACGTCGTTGCCGGCCGCGCCGGTGATCGTGTCGTTGTCCGAGCCGCCCGCGATCTCGTCGTTGCCGGCCGCGCCGGACAGGATGTCCTTGCCCGAGCCGCCCAGGATCAGGTCGTTCCCGGCCTCGCCGTAGGCCTTGTCGGCGCCGGGGCCGGCGTCGATGCGGTCGTTGCCGGTGCTGCCGACCAGCTGGTCGTTGCCCGAGCCGCCGAAGAGCGTGTCGATGCCGCCCTTGCCGTACAGCTTGTCGTTGCCGGTGCCGCCCTGCAGCTGGTCGGCGGCCGAGCCACCGGTGAGCTTGTCGGTGCCGGAGCCACCGTCGGCGAGCATGTAGACGGAGGTCTTGTTGACGACCCAGTCGTTCTTGTCACCGAGGGCGACGCTGAGCCGCGACGTCTTCTTCTTGGTCTTGCACTTGACCTTGGTCTTGTCGCCCTTGACCGCCTTGCAGCCCTTGCCCGCCTTGATGGCGACCTTGTCGTCGAGCGTGACGGTGCGGCCCGAGATGGTGATGGTCAGCCCGTTGCTCTTGCCCAGCAGGGCGTTGAACTGCACGGCCGAGGAGCCGACGACCTTGGCCGCGCCCGCGGACGCCGCCTGGGCGGGCACAGCGAAGAACGTAGTTGCGGCGACCGCTGCCGCGGTGACGCCGGCGGCCGTCAAAGCCTTGCGGTGGAACAGGAACATGCAGAATCCCCCGTGTCGAGAAAGTGTGCTGTGGTGATCGGCGGCGACTATACGTGAGCCATGCTCGTGCTCGGGTGCCGACTCGTATGCCTGTTCGTTACCTGAACGAGCGTTGATCGTCATTGGACCTGCTTACGCTCCGGCGCATCAGTACCTTGGAAGGACAAAATTCAATGCGTCGATATCTGCCCGCAGCCGGGGGCGCTCCGCGATCCCGGTCAGGGCGTCACGCTCTCGGTGCGGCGTTCGTGGCCACCACCCTCGGCCTCGGTCTCACCGGTCCGGCGCACGCCGCGACAGCGCCGACCCGCGCCGCGGAAACAACGCCGGTACGCGCCGCGAAAGCGGTCGCGGAACCATTCATCAGCGAAATTCACTACGACAATTCCGGCACCGACAGCGGTGAGGCCGTCGAGATCGAGGCGCCCGCCGGCTCCGATCTGTCCGGCTGGCAGATCGTGCTCTACAACGGCAACGGTGGCGTCGTCTACGACACCGACACGCTCGCCGGGACCGTGCCGGCCGCCGGGGTGGTCGTGCAGCGGTATCCGGTGGACGGCATTCAGAACGGCCCGGACGGCGTGGCCCTGGTGAACCCGGCCGGCGCAGTCGCCGAGTTCCTCACCTACGAGGGGGCCTTCCCCGCGACCGGCGGCCCGGCAGCCGGCACCACCGGCACCGACATCGGCGTGACCGAGGGGCAGAGCACCACCGCGGCCGACTCGCTGCAGAAGATCGACGGCGTCTGGAAGGCGGCGGCGAACACCTTCGGCGTGCGCAACACCGTCGCGCCGGACCCCGATCCCGATCCTGATCCGGCTCCGGGCTGCACCGTCGCGGTCGACCACACCATCGCCGAGGTGCAGGGCACCGGCGCCGCCACCACGCTGGCCGGCACCCGGGTCACCGTCGAGGGCGTCGTGACCGCCGACCACCGCACCGGTGGCTACAACGGCATCTACGTGCAGACCGCGGGCAGCGGCGGCGATCGCCCGGTCGCCGCGGGTACGGCCTCCGACGCCGTCTTCGTCTACCTGCCCACCGGCACGGCTCCCACGGTCGCCCTCGGTGACCTGGTCCGCGTCAGTGGCACGGCGAACGAGTTCAACGCGTTCACCCAGCTCAGCATCGCGGCCAAGACCGACGTGCAGGTCTGTGCGCACGACGCGCCGCTGCCGGCGCCCGTACCGCTGAGCCTGCCGCTGGCCGACGACGCCCGCGAGTCCGCCGAGGGCATGCTGGTCGCGCCGGTCGGGGCGTTCACCGTCTCCGACGTCTACAACACCAACCGGTACGGCGAGATCGTGCTCGCCGCCGGCCACGCCCCGGCCCGCGTGCCGACCGACGTGGCCCGCCCCGGCACCGAGGCCGCGGCTCAGGTCAAGGCCGCGAACAAGCTCGGCCGGATCCTGCTCGACGACGGGCGCACGACGAACCTGTCCTCGGCCGGCCTGGCCCCGCCGTACCTCTCCAAGACCGACCCGGTCCGCGTGGGTGACACCGTCGAATCGTTCGGTCCGGCGGTCCTGGGCTTCGGGTTCAGCGAGTGGCGCCTGCAGCCCACCACCCCGGTCGACGCGGCCACCCCGCCCACGGCGCGCACGACGTTCAAGGACACCAACCCGCGCACCGCGGCGCCCGCCGCGGTCGGCGGTGACATCAAGCTGGCCAGCTTCAACGTGCTCAACTACTTCGTCCACTTCGGTGGCGAGGCGCGCGGCGCCACCGACGCGGCCGCGCTGGCCAAGCAGCAGGCGAAGATCGTCTCGGCGATCACCGCGCTGGACGCCGACGTGGTCGCGCTGATGGAGATCGAGAACTCGGTCCGGTTCGAGGCCGACGACCCGCAGCTGGCGCTCAAGACGCTGGTCGGCGCGCTGAACGCGGTCGACGGCGCGGGCACCTGGGACTACGTGCGGTCGCCGGCGGAGCTGCCGGCCGCCGCGCAGCAGGACCTCATCACCACGGCGATCATCTTCAAGCCGGCCAAGGTCACCCCGAAGGGCGCGGCCCGGTCGATCAACGACGAGTCGGTGTGGTCGAACGCCCGCGAGCCGATCGCGCAGACGTTCACCTCCGGCGCGATCACCTTCACCGTCGTGGCCAACCACTTCAAGTCCAAGAGCGCCTCCACCCCGCCGAGCGGCGACAACGTCGACAGCGGGGACGGCCAGGGCCCGTACAACGGCGACCGGGTCCGGCAGGCGAACTCGCTGGCCGGCTTCGTCGACCAGCTGAAGGCGAGCAGCGGCAGCGACCGGGTGCTGCTGCTCGGCGACTTCAACGCCTACACGCGGGAAGACCCGATGCAGGCCCTGTACGACAAGGGCTTCACCGACGTGCACACGACCGGCGCGCCGGACAAGTACTCGTACGTCTTCGGCGGCGAGACCGGCTCCCTGGACCACGGGCTGGCCACCGCCTCGCTCGCCGAGCGGGTCACCGGCGTCGACATCTGGAACATCAACTCCGTCGAGTCGTACGCCTACGAGTACGACGTGTACGCGCCGTTCTACGACGCCGGTCCGTACCGGGCCAGCGACCACGACCCGGTGGTGATCGGCCTGGAGACCGGGCTCACCGCGCCGGTCGACCTGCAGCTGCTCAGCATCAACGACTTCCACGGCCGGCTCGAGTCGCCTGCCACCGTCAACGGTCAGGCCGTCGGTGGCGCCGCTCAGCTCGTCGGGCTGGTCAACCAGCTGCGCGCGGCCAACCCGAACACCGCGTGGGTCTCCGCCGGTGACAACATCGGGGCGTCGACGTTCGTCTCGGCGATCGACAACGACAACCCGACCCTGGACGTGCTGAACGCCGGTGGGCTGAACGTCGCCGCGGTCGGCAACCACGAGTTCGACAAGGGCCTCGCCGACCTGGTGGGCCGGGTCGAGGACCGGGCGAAGTTCCCGTACCTGGCGGCCAACGTCTACAAGGACGGCAAGCGGGTGCTGCCGGGTTACTCCGTGCAGAGCCTGGGCGGCGTCGAGGTCGGCTACATCGGCGTGGTCACCGAGCAGACCGGTTCGCTGGTCGCGCCGGGCGGCATCGCCGGGGTCGAGTTCCGTGACCCGGTGGCCGAGGCGAACAAGCTCGCCACCGAGCTGTCCGACGGCAACGCGGCGAACGGCGAGGCCGACGTCCTGGTGCTGCTGGCTCACGAGGGGGCCGCGTCGGAGCACATCGGTTCGGCCGCCGAGCTGGCCGCCGATCCCGTCTTCGGCAAGTACACCCAGGTCAGCCCCGAGATCGACGCCATCCTCAGCGGCCACACCCACCAGCCGTACGCGTTCGAGGTGCCGGTCCCCGGCACGTCGCGCACACGGCCGGTCATCCAGGCCGAGGACTACGGCCTCAAGCTCGGCAAGGCCGTCCTCACCTACGACCCGGCCACCCGCGCGGTGACCGCGTCCACGGCTGAGCTGCTCCCCGTCACGGGCGTCACGCCGGATCCGGCGATCGCCGACCTCGTGGCCAAGGCGAAGGCGGCCGCCGCCGAGCTCGGCAAGCAGACCCTGGGCAAGATCACCGGGGACATCCTGCGCGGCTACACCGCCGCCGGCAACGAGGACCGTGGCATCGAGTCGGTGATGGGCAACTTCATCGCCGACGTCCAGCTGGACCAGACCCGCGACGCCGGCCGGGGCGGGGCGCAGATCGCCCTGATGAACCCGGGTGGCCTGCGGTCCGACCTCAAGTACGGCACCGACGGCACGATCACCTACGCCGACGCGTTCGCCGTGCAGCCGTTCGCCAACGACGTCATCACCCAGACGCTGACCGGCGCCGACATCAAGCTGGCGCTGGAGCAGCAGTGGCAGCCGGCCGGGGCGTCCCGTCCGGTGCTGCACCTGGGCGTGTCGAAGGGGCTCACCTACTCCTACGACGCCGCCCAGCCGCAGGGCCGGCGAATCATCGCCTCGTCGCTGAAGCTCAACGGGGTCACGCTGAACCCGGCGGGCACCTACCGGGTGACGACGAACTCGTTCCTGGCCACCGGCGGTGACAACTTCGCCGCCCTGGCCGGGGGCAGCAACAAGGTGACGACCGGCGACAACGACCTGACGATGCTGGTCAACTACTTCGCCGCGCACACGCCGGTCACGGCCGACCCGGCGCCGCGGGCGACCCCGGGCGTGTCGGATTCCACCGCGCCGACGGGCACCTTCGCCCTGAACGCGGCGGCGCTCTGGCCCGGCCAGAAGGTGACCCTGACCCAGACCGCACTGACCGACGACGTGAGTGCGCCGGCGGGCATCCGGCGGGTCATCACCTGGGGCGACGGCACCACACCGCAGACCCTGGCGGCCGGCGCGACGACCGCGACCCACACCTACGCGGCCGCGGGCAGCTTCCCGGTGTCGGTCGCGCTGACCGACGAGGCGGGCAACACCGCGGCGGCCGGCTTCACCGGTCCGTCCACGGTGGTCGTCGCGGCGCAGCCCGGCCGGTACGCCCTGGACCGCAGGTCGATCTGGGCGAGCCAGTCCGTCAAGCTCAGCCTCAGCGGCGTGAGCAAGGCGAGCAAGGTCTCCGTGGCCTGGGGCGACGGCGCGACCTCGGTGATGTCGCCGAACGTCGGCAGCGCGGCGCACGTCTACCCGAGGGCCGGCACGTTCACGGTCAAGGTGACGCTGTTCAACCAGGCCGGGGCCGGCACGCCGGTCACGGTCGGCTCGGTCAAGGTCACCAAGGACACCCACAAGCCGGTCGTGACCTTCAACGTGCCGAAGAACGCCGGCCAGGCGTCCTCCTGGTCGAAGATCACGGGTACGGCAACCGACAAGGGCGTCGGGGTGGCCCGGGTCCGGGTGAAGCTGATCGAGCAGCGCAACGGCAAGTGGTACTACTACACCGGCCGTACCTGGGTGAAGACCTCCTCGAAGAGCAAGGCCTCGGCCAAGGCGACGGTCTTCACCGTGACGCCGACCGCCCGGGGCACCTGGAGTCTCGGCCTCAAGGGCGTCAAGAAGGGCACCCTGACGGTCACCTACTGGGGCTCCGACAAGGTCGGTAACACCTCGACCGGCAAGAGCTATACGCGGAAGATCACCAGGTAACGCCGTACCGGAAAAAGGAAGGCCCCGGCCGCCCGGCCGGGGCCTTCCGCCGTTTCCGGGAGTGGAACCGGGAAACGGGCGTCGTCGGCCCGCGGAAACCGCGGGCCGACGACGTTGTGTCGGGTCAGTTGGTGCTGGGCGTCAGCGACGCGGGCGGTTGTTGTTCCAGTGGCCGCCACCGTGGTGGTTGTTGTCGTTGTCCCAGTCGTGGCCGCCACCGTTGTGGTTGTCCCAGTCGCCACCGCCGTGCCAGTCACGCTCGACGTCGAGGCGCCAGACCACCCGGAAGCCACGACGCACGCGCTCGCACTCGTAGTCGTCCCAGCGGTCGAAGCGCTCGCCGATCCGGCCGACCCGCTCGCACTGGAGGCGCGTGCGGTAGTAGCCGGCGACCCAGTCACGGTCACGGCCGCGGTCGGTCTTCGCCTGCTGCTGGGTGCTCTGCGTGGCGGACGTGGTTCCCTGGGCGGTCGACGAGGACGCCGCCGCGGGGCCGGCGGCCATCGTCGCACCGGCGACCAGCGCCATTCCGGTCATGGCCAGCATTCGTGTTGCCTTACTCATGGAACCACCTTTTCTCGGCAGGTTTATTGCTAGATCCACAGAATCATGATCCAGTGCCGGAATTGTGGATCTACGTCCACATTAACCCGATTAGGTGATATTCCGTGTCGCCTGCATACCGGGCAGAAAACCCGAAAATCGTTCCCCGCGCCGACTAATCCACCGAACGGCCGATGAGCGCTCAACCAGCGGTCACAAGGGCTCATACTTTCGGCCTATTAGGACCGGTTCATACCCATTGGCCGGGCCGTCATTCCTCTCTTATTGCCGCGAAATAGCGACACGCGATAAAGCCGGTGGATCATGCCGATTACTTGATCGGGCGAGCACTCTCTGGTGTCAATTTTGACCAGCTGGTAGAAAAGATGAAGACCGCTTGGAGGTAGCGATGAGCAAGCTTTCCGTCCAGCTGTACTCAGTCCGAGACGCCTTCGCCCACGACCCCGCCGGCACCCTCGCCCGGCTCGCCAGCCTCGGCTTCACCCAGGTCGAGCCGTACGGCGTGCGGGAGAACCTCGCCGTGCTGCGCACCGCGCTGCCGGCCCACGGGCTGACCGCGCCGACCGCCCACGCCCAGCTCCTCGACCAGCGCATCGACCAGCCCGCGGTGTTCGCCGCCGCCGCCGAACTGGGCATCGGCATCGTCATCGACCCGATGGTCGAGCCGGCCCGCTGGCAGGACCCCGCCGACATCGCCGCCACAGCGGCCGCGCTCAACGACGCCGCGAAGGTGGCCGCCGAGCACGGCGTCACGGTCGGCTACCACAACCACTTCTGGGAGCTCCAGTCCCGGATCGCCGACCGGACCGCCTTCGAGGTGCTCGCCGAGCAGCTCGACCCGGCCGTGGTCCTCGAGGTGGACACGTACTGGGCGACGGCCGGCGGCGCGGAGGCGCCGGCCCTGCTCCGCCGCCTCGGCGACCGAGTGCGCGCGATTCACGTGAAGGACGGCGACCTCGCCACCGACGGCTCCGGCCAGGTCCCCGCCGGCCAGGGCCGGGTGCCCGTCCTCGAGGTCCTGGCCGCGGCGCCGCAGGCCCTGCGCGTCGTCGAATTCGACCGCTACGACGGGGACATCTTCACCGCGCTCGGCGCCAGCCTGGCGTTCCTGCGCGACCACGAGGAGCAGGACGGGGAGGGGCAGTGAGCGACGGCGCGGTCCGGGTCGGCCTCATCGGGGCCGGCACGATCAGCGAGACCTACCTGCGGAATCTGACCAGCTTCCCGGACCTCGACGTCCGCATGGTCGCCGACCTGGACACCGCCCGGGCCGCCGCGCAGGCGGCCAAGCACGGGGTCCCCGCGGCGGGCACGGCCCGGGAACTATTCGCCGACCCGGCCATCGAGCTCGTCGTCAACCTCACCATCCCGGCCGCACACGTCGACGTGGGTCTGGCCGCCCTGGAGGCCGGCAAGCACGTGTGGGCGGAGAAGCCGCTCGCGCTGGACCGCCCGTCCGCCCGCAAGCTCCTGGACCGGGCCCGCGAACTGGACCTGCGGGTGGCCAGCGCACCGGACACAGTGCTCGGTGCGGGCCTGCAGACCGCGCGCCGGGCCGTCGACGCCGGCCGGATCGGTGAGCCCCGGACGGCGCTGGCCCTGTTCCAGTCACCCGGGCCGGAGAGCTGGCACCCCGCGCCGGAGTTCCTGTTCCAGACCGGCGGCGGTCCCCTGCTGGACATGGGCCCGTACTACCTGACCGCCCTGGTGCAGCTGCTCGGACCGATCGGCCGGGTCACCGCGACCGGCGGACGGGCCCGCGAGACCCGGGTGATCGGCTCCGGCCCCCGAGCCGGTACGGAATTCCCGGTCACCGTCCCGACCACCGTCACCGCTCTGCTGGAGTTCAGCCGGGGCGGCTCCGCGCAGGTGGTGCTGACCTTCGACTCGGCGCTGCCCCGGACCACCCTGGAGGTCGCCGGCACGCTGGGCACCGCCGTCCTGCCGGATCCGAACAGGTTCGACGGCCCGACCCAGCTGCACCTGCTGGCCGGCGGCGACCCGCAGGAGCTGGCGCCGCAGGGGCATCAGGCCTCGCGCGGCACCGGCGTCCTCGAGCTGGCCCGCTCGATCCGGGCCGGCGTGCCGGAACGCGCCTCGGGAGCGCTCGCCTACCACGTGCTCGACGCGATGCAGTCCATCGAGGAGTCCATCGCCGACCGGCGGCCGGTGGTCGTGCAGAGCACAGCCGACACGCCACCCGCCCTGCCGGCCGACTGGGATCCCTACGCCCGGACTCTCTAGTCGAGCGGGACGGTGATCAGGTTCTGGACGTAGGAACGCAGCGCGCCGACCAGGTCGACCGCGCTGCGGTTGGACAGCCACTGCACCTGGAGGCCGTCCATCAGGGCGACCAGGTTCAGGCCCGCGTGCTCGGGGTCGACGCCGGCGCGCAGTTCCCCCTGCGCGGCCAGCACCCGGAACGAGGCGGTCGCGTAGTCGCGGGCCATCCGGTAGTGCCGCTCGAAGTAGTCGTGCGCGGGATGGTCCGCCGCGACTGCTTCGGCGGCCAGCCGGGCGTACACATCGACGATGCCGGGGTGCCGGACGTTGTGCTCGGCCAGCGCGACCAGGTGGGCCAGGGCCTCCCGGCCGGGCGGTACGGCCAGGTGCTCCCGCTCGGTGTCCTGCGCGTCCCGGCGCTCCAGCACGGCGGCGAGCAGCGACTCCTTGGTCGGGAAGTAGTACAGCAGGCCGGCGTGGGTGATGCCGACGCGGCGGGCGATCTCGCGCAGGGACGAGCCGTGGTAGCCGGTCTCCGCGTACACGGCGACGGCCGTCGTGATGATGTCCTCCCGACGGATCCGGCCCTTCAGATAACCCCCGGTCACCCGGCCATCATGCCGTACGGCCGGCGCATCGACCGTTCATCACCAGGGTGACTGCGCGCCACCGTACGGCCATCGGGACCCAGCAGGCTCGCTGCACATGCGCCGTACCCTCGCTCTGATCCTGGCCGCCACCACCGTGGCCGTGCCCGCCCTCACCGGTCCCGCCCGGGCTGCTGTCAAGCAGCCGGGCGACAAGCAGGTCACCGCCCGCGCCGAGACGCCCGCCCTGTTCGACGACGAGGCCGGCGGTGACGCCGACGCCGACGACCCGGCCATCTGGGTGCATCCGGGCGACCGGGCCCGCAGCCTGGTGATCGGCACCGCCAAGAACGGTGGCCTGCGGGCCTACGACCTGGCCGGCCGCGAGGTGCAGGCGATCGCCACCCCGGCCGGCGGCCGCTTCAACAACGTGGACGTCGTCACCGGCTTCCGCCTCGGCGGGCGCCGCACCGATCTCGCCGTGGTCACCGACCGCGGCCGCGACCAGTTGCGCTTCTACCGGATCGATCCGGCCACCAGCCGGCTCGCGGATGTCACGGTCGCCGACCCGCCGCTGCTGTTCTCCGCCGACCAGGCCGAGGTCGAGGAGCAGGCCACCGGCTACGGCCTGGCCACGCGCGGCGACCTGGCCGTGGTCAGCCGCCGGCACACCACCCGGCTCGGCTTCTTCCGGCTGCGGGCCACCGGCGGCAAGGTCACCTACACCCGGCGCGAGACGCTGGACCTGCCCGGCAGCTTCCGGCTGCCGAACGGGACGACCTGGCGGCCGTGCGGCGACCCGGGCGAGGACCCGCAGGTGGAGGGCATGGTGATCGACGCGCGGGCGGGCGTGCTCTACGCGAGCCAGGAGGACGTCGGCCTGTGGCGCATCGACCTACGGACCAAGCGCCGGTCGATGGTCGAACGCGTCGCCGAGTACGGCGTCCCGTACAGCGCCGACTGCACGCTCGACACCGGGCACGACCCCGGCTACGGCGGCCGCATCCACGCCGACGTCGAGGGCGCGACGCTCTACGAGGACTACCTGCTGGTCTCCGGCCAGGGCGACAGCCGGTTCTTCGTCTACGACCGCCGGACGAACCGCCCGCTGAGCAGCTTCACCGTGGTCGACGGGCCGGCCACGGACGGCGTCCAGCACTCCGACGGCGCCGCCGCCACCTCGGCCCGGCTGCCCGGCTACCCGCAGGGCCTGCTGGTCCTGCACGACGGCGAGAACACCCCGGACGGCGGACGGGTCAGCACCGACTTCAAGTTCGTCGACTGGCGCGCGCTCGGCCTGCGGTGATGATCGACAGGAAGCCGGCCACCGACGCCGACCAGGGGAACCGTTCGGCCTGCGCGCGGGCGGCGACCCGGCGGTCCGGGCGGTCGAGCAGGGCGCGGACCGCGGCGCCGTAGGAGGCGTCGGTCGTGGCGGCCACCCCGGCCGTTCCGATCAATTCCGGCAACGCGCTCGAGGCGCTGACCACTACTGGCGTACCGCTGGCCAGGGCCTCGAGCGCGGCCAGGCCGAACGTTTCGATCGGTCCGGGCGCCAGCGCCACGTCCGCCGTCGCGAGCAGGGCGGCCAGCTCGGTCCGGTCGCGCAGATGACCGACGAAGCGGACCGGCAGCCCACGCTCGGCCGCCTCCGCCTGCAGCGCGGGCCGCAGCGGACCGCCGCCGGCCACCACGAGCACCGCGGGCACTCCGGCGGCTTGCAGCTCGGCCAGGGCCGCCAGTGAGCGCCGCGGCTGCTTCTCCACCGACAACCGGCCACAGTGCACCAGCAGGGCGTCGCCGGGCGCGGCCCACCGGCGCCGCAGCGCCGGATCGTGCCGGGCCGGTGAGAACAAATCAAGATCAACACCCAGCGGTACGCGGGCCACGTCACGAACCCCGAGCCGCTCGAACTCGGCCGCCGCCCAGCCGGTGGTGCACACGATCCGGTCGAAGCCGGCGGCGCTGCGCGCGTTGAGCCGGTCGGCCAGCCACCGCGCGTTGCCGCCGCCGAATAGCCGCAGCAGCCCGTCCAGGCTCTCGTGCGACACCATCATCGACGGGACGCCGTGCCGCCGCGCCCAGTTGCCGGTCCAGCGCAACGTCGTCCGGTCGGAGACCTCCAGGTGGTCCGGCCGCAACCGGGCCAAGGTGTCAGCGACCCGGCGCCGGTCGAGCAGCACCCGGTAGCCGCCCAGCCGCGGCACCTCCGGCCCGGGCAGCGTGATGACCCGGCCCTGCTCGGTCTCGACGTCGGCGAACCGGGCGCCGGGCACGATGAGGACCGGCGAGTGCCCGGCGGCGAGATAGCCGGCGCCCAGTTCCCGCAGCGCGGTCCGCAGCCCACCCGAGCGGGCCGTGATGAAGTTGGCGAGCCGCACGATTCTCATGCCGGCACGAGCTCGCGTTCGGCGGCCGGCTGCAGCGCGGCCTCATAGTGCCCGATCAGCTCGTCGCCGACCGCGGCCCACGTCCGGCCCTCGACTGCGACCCGGGCCGCGGCACCGAACAGCGCGCGCCGGGTGGGCTCCGCAACCAGCCCGGCGATCGCCGCGGTGAAGCCCTCGGCCCGGAACGGCGGCACGAGATGTCCGGTCAGGCCGTCCGCGACCAGGTCGAGCGGCCCACCGGCAGCTGGCGCAACCACCGGCAGCCCACTGGCCATCGCCTCCTGGATCGCCTGGCCGAACGTCTCGTACGGGCCGGTGTGCGCGAACACGTCGAGGCTCGCGTAGATCCGGGCCAGCTGGGCGCCGTGCCTGGCCCCCAGGAACACGGCGTCGGGCAGGGCCTGGCGCAACGTACCGGCGGCGGGACCGTCACCGACGACCACCAGCCGTACCCCCGGCAGCCGGCTGGTCTGCGCGAGCAGATCGACCTGCTTCTCCACCGCCAGCCGCCCGACGAAGCCGACCAGCACCTCGCCACCCGGCGCCAGCGCGCGGCGCAGGCCGGCGCTGCGGTGCCGCGGGTGGAACCGCACGTCGTCGACCCCGCGCCGCCACAGGTGCACCCGGCGCACACCGTGGCCGTTCAGCGCGGCGACCGACTCCGTCGACGGCGCCAGCGTCCGGAACGCCGCGTTGTGGACGGTCCGGATCCACCGCCACGCGGCATGCTCGGTCATCGACACCTTGTACGCCCGGGCGTACGCGGCGACATCGGTCTGATAGACCGCGACGGCCGGCACCCGCAGCGCCCGGGCGGCGGCCGCACCCCACGCCCCGAGCACGAACGGGCTCGCCAGGTGCACCACGTCGGTCCCGTGCGCCCGCAGCGCCGCGGTCAGCGCCGGGGTCGGCAGCCCGAGCCGGATCTGCGGATAACCGGGCATCGGCAGCGACGGGATACGCACCACCGGATAGGGCAGCTCACCGACCGTGCCGCGGACCCCGGGCGGCGGCTGGGGCGCGATCACCAGCGGGTCGTGCCCGCGCCGCACGAGATGCTCGGCGGTCCGGACGACCGAGTGTGCGACACCGTTGACATCCGGCAGGAAGGACTCCGTGACCAGCGCGATTCGCATGGGCAGAGGATGGGTGCCGGTCCCGCTCCACCAGGCCACGATGTTGTGACCGGAACGGGAATGGTGGGCGACAAGAGCGCTGTTCGCCCGTTCTTCGCCTCGCCGACGTCGGCTGTTGCCACGGCTTCAGCAGAGTGATCACCGTGGATCGACGGAACCTGCTGCGCGCGGCTGTGGCCGCCCCGGCCGTACCCCTGCTGACCGGATCGGCCGCCCAGGCGGCCGACAAGACCCGCGGCGGTACGGGTGAACGCTTCGCCCTCGCCGTACTGCCCGACACCCAGTACCTCTTCGATGCCGACAGTGCAGACCCGGCGCCGCTGCGCGAGACGTTCCGCTACCTGCTGGACCAGCGTGAGGTCGTCTTCATGACCCACCTCGGCGACGTCACCGAGCACGGTACGGCCGCGGAGCTCGGACTGGCCGGGGAGTGCTTCCGGCGGCTGGACGGGCGGCTGCCGTACAGCGTGCTCGCCGGCAACCACGACGTGAACTCGTCCACGGACGACCAGCGGGGCGATTCGGCGTACCTGAAAGCGTTCGGCCCGCACCGCTTCGCCCGGATGCCCACCTTCGCCGGCGCGTCCGCCGACGGCTACAACAGCGCCCATCTGCTCACGGCCGGCGGCCGGCAGTGGCTGGTGCTCGCCCTGGACTGGCGCATCTCCGACCGCGGTCTGGCCTGGGCGCAGAGCATCCTGGACAAGCACCGGCGGGTGCCGGCGATCGTCACCACCCATGACCTCGCCTACGCCGACGACGCCGGGGTCGCGGCCCTGTCCGCCCACGGGCAGCGCCTGTGGGACCGCCTGATCAAGGGCAACGACCAGATCTTCCTGACCCTCAACGGCCACTACTGGCCGCCCGGGCGCACCGTGCTGAAGAACGACGCCGGGCACGACGTCCACGTGCACATCACCAACTACCAGGACCGCTACTACGGCGGCGCGGGGATGATCCGGACCTACACGTTCGACCTCGCCCGCGACACCATCGACGTCGAGACGTTCGCACCCTGGTTCCTGGCCGAGCGACCGGCGGCGCGCACGCCGCTGGAAGCGGAGACCATCGAGCTCACCGGCCCGGCCGACCGGTTCAGCCTGGAGATCGACTTCGCCGAGCGGTTCGCCGGTTTCGACCCGCCGGCGCTGCCCGCGCCCCGGCCGGCCGCCGCGGTCGTCGACCGGCACACGGCCGCCTACTGGCGCTTCGACGGGGCCGGGCAGTCGGTCGCCGACGGCGCCACGGTCCGGGACCTCACCGGAAAGGGCAACGACCTCACGGTACGGCGACTGGCGAACAGCGGCTCAGCTGTCCTGACGCTGTCCGCCGAGCACCACCCGGCCCAGCCCGCCCACGCCAGCCTCCGCTTCGACGGCGGCAAAGGCCCCGACCGCGGCGCGATCCTGCACACCGGCCCGCACGCCGCGCTGAACGGCATGACCTTCACCGGCGGCTACACCATCGAGGCGTTCCTGAAGCTGCCCGATCCGTTCGTCGGCGACCACGCCTGGATGGGCATCCTCAGCTGGGAGGGCCGCAGCGGCGACGCCGGCAAGCACAGCGGCTGGTCACCGCTGGAGCCGACCTGCAGCCTCAACGTGTCCCCCGAACGCTTCCTGCAGTACGTGGTCTACCCGGCCGACCGCGACGCGGACCCGACGTCGTGGAGCCACGCCGTGCCGGTGGGCCGGTGGATGCACGTGGCGGTGGTGAACGACGGCCGCCGGACGACCGTGTGGATCGACGGCTCGAAGATCCTGCGCAACCCGAGCGAGGCGTCACACGGCATCGCCACTCTGGGACGCCCCTTCGTGCTCGGTGCCACGTCCTTCGACCTGCGCTACGGCCAGGGCTTCTACGGCTGGCTCGGCGACGTCCGGATCACCGCCCGGGCTCTGACCCGGGGGCAGTTCCTCCAGCGCGTGCCGTGAGCCCGCCGTAGTGTCGAGACATGTCGACGATCGCCACCAGCGACGGGGTCAACCTGCACTACACCGACGAGGGCGGTGGGCAGCCGGTCGTGCTCATCGCCGGCTTCACCGCCTCGGCCGAGACCTGGGAGCTGCAGCGCCGGGCCCTGCTCAGCGCCGGCCACCGGGTGCTCGGCCTGGACCGCCGCTCGCACGGGAGTTCGGACAATCCCGCGTACGGCCAGCGGATGGCGCGGCACGGCAAGGACATCCGCGACTTCCTCGACGCCACCGGCCTGGACCGGGTCGTCCTGGTCGGCGGCTCGATGGGCGCGAGCGCGATCTGGGCCTACTACGACCTGTTCGGCGCCGACCGGCTGCGTGGCATCGTCACCATCGACCAGACCCCCAAGATGGTCAACGACGAGGTCTGGCCGTACGGCTTCTACGGCTTGACCCGGCACAACCTCGGCACCTTCTTCGAGGACGGCGTGCCGGACACCGGCCGCGGCCGGCCGGTCGCCGAGTCGGTGCAGCGGCTGGGCCGGCTGATCGAGGCGCTGGGCCGGGTGCCGCAGATGAGCGACGCCCGCGCCCCGGAGACGTGGCCCCTGCTGCAGGACCACGCCGAGCAGGACTGGCGTGACGTGGTGGCCCGGGTCGCGGTGCCGAGCCTGTTCATCGCCGGCCGCGACAGCCAGCTGTGGCCGTGCGAGCACGCCACCGCCGCGGCCGCGACGAACTCGCGCGCGGCCGCGCTGATCGTCGAGGAGAGCGGCCACGCGGCCAACATCGACCAACCCGACCTGGTCAACGAGGCACTGCTCAAGTTCCTGGCCGGCCTGGCATGACCGGCTCGCTGGCAACGGACCTGCCGGACCTGGACCTGATCGTCGACCCGGACGTCCTCGACTCCCTCAGCCACGATGACGCCGAGTGGGCCCCGGCAGGCCGGCCGGTCGGCGCGATCCGCGCCCGCAGCACGGAAGAGGTGAGCGCCGTCGTCGCGGCCTGCGCGGCCCGCGGCATCCCGGTGATCGCGCGCGGAGCCGGCACGGGTCTGTCCGGCGGGGCGAACGCGGTCGACGGAAGCCTGATCCTCGACCTCACCCGGATGAACAAGATCCTGGAGATCGACCCCGACAACATGATCGCGGTGGTCCAGCCCGGCGTCGTCAACGACGACCTGAAGGCGGCCGTCGCGGCGCACGGCCTCTGGTACCCACCGGACCCGGCCAGCGCACCGTGGTCGACCATCGGCGGCAACGTGGCGACGAACGCCGGCGGCCTGTGCTGCCTGAAATACGGCGTGACCCGCGACTACGTGCTTGGCCTGCAGGCCGTCGTGGGAGGCCCGGCCGGCGCATACGGTACGGCGGTGCGCCTCGGCCACCGCACGACGAAGGGTGTGGCCGGCTACGACCTGGTCAGCCTGTTCGTCGGGGCCGAGGGGACGCTGGGGATCGTCACCGAGGTCACGTTGCGGCTGCGGCCGGCTCGCGCTGCTGCTCCCCGTACCGTGGTGGGGGCTTTCGACAGCATCGTCGCCGCCGGCGACGCGGTGGCCGCGACCACCCGGATGGGCCTGCTCCCCACAGCGCTGGAGCTGCTGGACCGGGCGTGCCTGCAAGCGGTGGAGGAATGGAAGCACCTCGGCCTGTCCGCGACGGCCGAGGCGTTGTTGCTGGCGCAGATCGACACGCCGGGAGAATCGGGCCAGTCCGAAGCGGACGCCCTGGCCCAGGTCTTCCGGGACGCGGGCGCGCAGTGGGCCGAGCAGTCGACCGACGAATTCGAGGCTGAGGCGCTGTTCGCCGCGCGGCGGCTGGCCTATCCGGCGATGGAACGGCTGGGCCCGGTGCTGACCGAAGACGTCTGCGTGCCTCGGTCGGCGGTGCCGACGATGCTCGCGTCGATCGAGGAAAGCGCGGCGCGGCACGGGGTGGCTATCGCCACGATCGCGCACGCGGGGGACGGAAATCTGCATCCGCTGATCCGGACGCCGGTCGGGGATGAGGTTGCGCGGGAGGCTGCGCAGGCGGCATTCGAGGAAATCCTGGCGGCGGCGATCAGACTGGGCGGCACGGTGACCGGCGAGCACGGGGTTGGTCTGTTGAAGCGGCGGGGGATGCGGCAGGAGCTGGAGGGGCCGGCGCTGGCGATGATGCAGGCGGTGAAGCAGACCCTGGACCCGCAAAACCTCTTCAACCCCGGCAAGGTAGTCGGCGACCCCGATCTGCCGTAGCCGCTTCGGGGTCGGCGAACGCCGACCCCTGTTTGGCGCCTGCCGCCGTGCACCGTGATGGTCTCATTCCCAGGCCTGAGATCGGCTCGGGCCCCAGACCGTTCCAGCGCCTCCCGCCAGTCACGCTTCCCGCGTCGGCGGTCGGGTCAGCTGCGGGCGACGGTTACTGAGGAGACGCCACTGGTGGCGTCGATGTCGAAGCGGTCAGCGGCCGCGTCCCAGCCCGGTGCGGTGTACACCGCGCCCCCGGGCACCCCGGACTTGGTCTGCCCGTCCACCGTGACCTCGCCGGCCCCGTTCTTCGCAGCGACCCGCACGGGCGCCGCCCCGGTCAGGTTGACGACCAGCTGGCTGGCCCCACCGCCGAGAACAACCCGCTGAGTGCCACTGGCGGCCGGAAGCCACACCTCGGCCCGGCTCGTGCCGGCCGCGAAGTCGACATCGCCCCCAGGTCCGCCCTTGAGGTCAACGGCCTGGTCGCTGGCACCGCCGGCCAGCCGCACACTCCAGCGCACATCGTCGCTGAGCACCACGGTGACCAGCGCCGGACCAGTGAGCCCGGTGTCCCGCAACCCCGCGACAACGGCGGGCCCGTCAACATCAACCTTGGGCACCACCTTGGACTCCGCGGGGGTGGAGACCTCAAAAAGATCAGTACCAAGATCCCCGACCGTCACCCGTACGACATCAGCAGCGTTCACGAGTGAGAAGGTCGCCGGCTTGTTCTTGATAGCGGAAACGGCACCGCCGCGGACGACATGGTCGGGTTCGCTGGGTGCGGCCTGTCCGATGCCCGGCAGCCCGAGACCGGTGCCGGACCCGGGCCACGTGGCCGCCGGACCGGGAACCCCGTCGGACTCGTCAGGCACGACATAGCGAGGCTGATGGGCCGGGTTGTAGTCCCGTCCGCCACCGTCAGCAGCGGAACAGCCGGCCAGCAGACCCACGGCCACGGCGAACGCTCCCACCCGGACAATCACGTTCACCTATTACCCACCGCCTCCGTCAACTACACGACCACGCCGCCAGACTCCATCACGCCATCCTCCACTTCGCAACGGGTCAGACAACGGGGCCGCGTTTCCCACCGACGATGATCCCGGTCGTCGGTGCCCGCGTCCGCTACGCATTGACGGCGAAGCCGGCCGCCCAGACTGTCTCCGCCGGCACGAGCGTCAACGCCGACGGCAGCGTCACCCCGATCTTCAGGGGCAAGACCGTCCATACGCACCTGCGGCCGCTACACCGTCACAGTTTCGCTGCCGGGCAGAACCACCCCCAACCTGGCCGGCAGGCCCCTAGAAACGCAAAATGAGCTCACCCCGGCCGGGGTGAGCTCCAAAAGGGGATATAGAAAAGGCCCACACCATCACTGGTGTGGGCCTTTCCCAACGTTAAGTCCGGCGGCGTCCTACTCTCCCACACCCTCCCGAGTGCAGTACCATCGGCGCTGGAGGGCTTAGCTTCCGGGTTCGGAATGAGACCGGGCGTTTCCCCTCCGCTATAACCACCGAAACAGCTATCAGCGACACAACCAACACTCCACGCCCCCAACCACATGCTGGGTTGGGGTGGGGTGGTTGTTTGCTGTGAATCACACAGTGGACGCGGTCGAACATCAAGTTTGGTGTAGTTAAGCCCTCGGCCTATTAGTACCGGTCGACTGAACCTATTACTAGGCTTACATCTCCGGCCTATCAACCCAGTCGTCTAGCTGGGAGCCTTACCCACTCAAGGTGGTGGGATACCTCATCTCGAAGCGAGCTTCCCGCTTAGATGCTTTCAGCGGTTATCCCTTCCGAACGTAGCCAACCAGCCGTGCCCCTGGCGGGACAACTGGCACACCAGAGGTTCGTCCGTCCCGGTCCTCTCGTACTAGGGACAGCCCTTCTCAAGTATCCAACGCGCACGGCGGATAGGGACCGAACTGTCTCACGACGTTCTAAACCCAGCTCGCGTACCGCTTTAATGGGCGAACAGCCCAACCCTTGGGACCTGCTACAGCCCCAGGATGCGACGAGCCGACATCGAGGTGCCAAACCATCCCGTCGATATGGACTCTTGGGGAAGATCAGCCTGTTATCCCCGGGGTACCTTTTATCCGTTGAGCGACACCGCTTCCACTCGCAAGTGCCGGATCACTAGTCCCGACTTTCGTCCCTGCTCGACCTGTCAGTCTCACAGTCAAGCTCCCTTGTGTACTTACACTCAACACCTGATTGCCAACCAGGCTGAGGGAACCTTTGGGCGCCTCCGTTACCTTTTAGGAGGCAACCGCCCCAGTTAAACTACCCACCAGACACTGTCCCTCGACCCGATCAGGGCCGCAAGTTAGATACCCAAATCCAACAGAGTGGTATTTCAAGATTGCCTCCACCCGAACTGGCGTCCGGACTTCACAGGCTCCCACCTATCCTACACAATTACATTCGGATACCAATGTCAAGCTATAGTAAAGGTCCCGGGGTCTTTCCGTCCTGCCGCGCGTAACGAGCATCTTTACTCGTACTGCAATTTCGCCGGGCCTGTGGTTGAGACAGTGGGGAAGTCGTTACGCCATTCGTGCAGGTCGGAACTTACCCGACAAGGAATTTCGCTACCTTAGGATGGTTATAGTTACCACCGCCGTTTACTGGCGCTTAAGTTCTCCGCCTCGCCCCGAAAGGCTAACAGGTCCCCTTAACGTTCCAGCACCGGGCAGGCGTCAGTCCATATACATCGTCTTACGACTTGGCATGGACCTGTGTTTTTAGTAAACAGTCGCTTCCCCCTGCTCTCTGCGGCCATACCACGCTCCACCCGCAAGGGGCTTCACGCGTCCGGCCCCCCTTCTCCCTAAGTTACGGGGGCAATTTGCCGAGTTCCTTAACCACAGTTCGCCCGTCGCCTCGGTATTCTCTACCTGACCACCTGTGTCGGTTTGGGGTACGGGCCGCTCGGAACATCGCTAGAGGCTTTTCTCGGCAGCATAGGATCACTGACTTCACCTGAATCGGCTCGGCATCACGTCTCAGCCTCATGTGTCACGGATTTGCCTATGACACGGCCTACACGCTTACCCCGGCACAACCACCGGCCGGGATCAGCTACCTTCCTGCGTCACCCCATCGCTAAACTACTACCTGCCAGGTTCCCAGACTCCACACCCTTGACCCGAAAGTCGCCGGCGCTTCGCGTGGTTAGCACAACAAGGTTCGTCTTGGGCGCTCCTTTGCGGGTACGGGAATATCAACCCGTTATCCATCGACTACGCCTCTCGGCCTCGCCTTAGGCCCCGACTCACCCAGGGCGGATTAGCCTGGCCCTGGAACCCTTGGTCATCCGGCGGAAGGGTTTCTCACCCTTCATTCGCTACTCATGCCTGCATTCTCACTCGTGCAACCTCCACGGCTAGGTCACCCTGCCGCTTCACCGGTAGCACGACGCTCCCCTACCGACCCACACACCTGGATCCAATCTTCAAGAGACCAAACCGGGTTAATATGTGAGTCCCACAGCTTCGGCGGTGTGCTTGAGCCCCGCTACATTGTCGGCGCGGAACCACTTGACCAGTGAGCTATTACGCACTCTTTAAAGGATGGCTGCTTCTAAGCCAACCTCCTGGTTGTCTATGCGACCCCACATCCTTTTCCACTTAGCACACGCTTAGGGGCCTTAGCTGGTGATCTGGGCTGTTTCCCTCTCGACTACGAAGCTTATCCCCCGCAGTCTCACTGCCGCGCTCTCACTTACCGGCATTCGGAGTTTGGCTGATTTCGGTAAGCTTGTAGGCCCCCTAGACCATCCAGTGCTCTACCTCCGGCAAGAAACACGC
>NZ_CP192100.1:0-197500 GCF_050955795.1 Actinoplanes sp. CA-051413 | reverse complement strand
GGACGGCGGCCAATCTGCCGGAGCCCCGGCGGATGATCGTCGTCTGCGCCGAGCCGATCGAACGGACGTTGACGGTCGCCGGCGCCGCCGACGTGCCTGCGCTGCGGATGCTGGTGCGCGATGGCGAACGGTGAGCGGACCGACACCTCGCCCGCGGTCCGCGAGCCCGCAATTGCTGGGGGAAGTCCGGAGGTGCTCGTCGAGCAGGGCTTCGACGAGGACAGCCTGTATGGCGTGCGGGCGACCGTCGCCGCCCATGTCTCCACGGTGGCGAACGCCCGAACCGTCGACACGATGGTGCTGATCGCCCACGAGCTGGCCAGCAACTCTGTCCGGCACGGCGGCGGCACCGGCCGGCTGCGGCTGCGGCTGGCCGACGGCCTGCTGCACTGCGAGGTCAGCGACGCCGGCACGGGCCTGGACGATCCGGCCCAGGCCGGCCACACCCTGCCGGCGCCTTCGTTGCCCGGCGGACGCGGACTGTGGATCGCCCGGCAGCTCTCCGAGCTGTCCATCGTCACCTCGCCGGCGGGCACCACGATCACGGCGACCGTCCCGCTCTAGAGGGAATGCAGGGCGTCACCGATCGCCCGATGGAATGTCGGATAGGCCCAGATCGTGGCCTGCAGCGTGGCCACCGGCACCTCGGCCTTCACCGCCACGGTCAATGCTCCGAGAACCTCGCCGCCGGAAGGGCCGGCTGAGGTGGCGCCGACCAGCACGCCGCGGGACCGGTCGACGATGACCTTGATGAACCCCTCGTTGCCCGGGCCGTGCACGAACCCGCGGGAAGACGACGGCAGACTCGAGTAGCCCACCTGGACGTCGAGGCCGGCGTCGCGGGCCTGCTGCTCGGTCAGGCCGACGGCGCCGATCTCGGGATCGGTGAAGGTGACGCGGGGCTTGGCGTGGTAGTCCGCGCCCGGGCCGCCCTGACCGAGGATGTCGCGGACGGCGACGTCGGCCTCGTACATCGCCATGTGGGTGAAGGCGCCGTTGCCTGTCACGTCGCCGACGGCCCAGACCCCGTCGGCGGCGCGCATCCGGTCGTCGGTGGTGAGGAAGCGGGCCGACGGGTCGAGACCGATCGTTTCCAGGCCCAGGCTCCCGAGGCGGGCGGCACGGCCGGTGGCGACGAGCAGCCGTTCGCCCGTGACCGTGGAGCCGTCGGACAGCTCGACCGAGAAGCCGTCGCTGGCGTGGGTGACGTGCTTTGCGCGTACCCCGGTCAGGGTTTTGATGCCGTCGGCCGCCAAGGCCGCGGCCGCGGTCTCGGACGACTCGGGCTCCTCCATCGCGAGCAGTCGATCGCTGCCCTCGATGACCGTGACCTGCACGCCGAAGCGGGCCATGACCTGGGAGAGCTCGAGCCCGATGGCGCCGCCGCCGAGGACCAGCAGGGTGTCCGGCAGGGTCTCGGCCTCGACGGCCTCGCGGTTCGTCCAGTACGGCGTGCCGGCAAGCCCGTCGATCGGCGGGATCACCGCCGTCGTCCCGGTGGCGACGACGATGCCGCGGCTCGCCACCCATTCCTGATCGTCGACCCGCACCCGGCCCGGTCCGGTGATGGTGGCCCGGCCGCGCACGAAGTGGCCGCCCTTGCCGGTGAAGCGGTCGACGGCGACCTTGTCGTCCCAGGTGTCGGTGGCCTGCTCGCGGATCCGGCGGGCGACCGGCGCCCAGTCGGGCGTGACCTGCGACGTGCCCGCCAGGCCGGGGATGCGGCGGGCCTCGGCGAGGGCGTTGCCGGCGCGGATCATCATCTTGGTCGGGATGCAGCCCCAATAGGGGCATTCGCCACCGACCAGGGTGTGCTCGACGCCGATGACCGTCAGGCCGGCCTGCGCGAGCCGTCCCGCGACCTCCTCGCCGCCGACGCCCAGGCCGACGACCACCACATCTGCTTGCTGCGCTTCGCCCATGGGACCAGCTTTCCACCCTCGGCGGGTACTGTGCGCCCATGTCAGCGGACCGTAATATCGACGGCTTCGTGGCGCCCGGATACGAACCGGTCCGGGACGCTTTCGCGGCCGAGCCGCGCGGCGGATCGGCCCTCGCGGTGCGACGGCACGGTGATCTGGTGGTCGATCTGCGCGAGGGCTGGGCCGACATCGCGCGGACCCGGCCGTGGACGGCGAACACCCTGGTCAACGTCTATTCGGTGGGCAAGCCGGTGATCGCGCTGGCGGTGCTGCTGCTGGTCGACCGCGGCCTGATCGGCCTGGACGACCCGATCGCGCGGCACTGGCCGCGATTCACGACCGATGCTTCGGTACGGCAGCTGCTGACGCACACGGCCGGCCTCCCGTTCTTCCCCGTGCCGCGGGAAGCGTCCGCGTGGAGCGACTGGGATCTGCTCTGCGCCGACCTGGCCGCCGCGCACCCCGAGTGGCCGTCGGGCACAGTGGCTGCCGAACACGCCCTGACCTACGGCCATCTGCTGGGCGAACTCGTCCGCCGCGTCGACGGCCGGCCGCCGGCGCGCTTCGTCGCCGAGGAGATCGCCCGGCCGTGGCAGCTCGACTTCGGCTTCGGCACCGCGGAGACGGCCCGGTGCGCCGAGCTCGAGTTCGACCGGCCGGACCGGCAGGACCTGCTGGCCGGGGAGCCGGGCTCGGTGCGCGCGCGGGCCATCGCGAACCCGCCCGGCTCCCGCGACCTCGCAGTCCTCAACAGCGACCTGTGGCGCCGGTCCGTCATCCCGGCGGTGAACCTGCACGCGACGGCCGACTCGCTGGCCCGCTTCTACGCGGGATTGCTGGCCGGCGGCGTGCTGGACGGGCACCGGCTGCTCAGTGCGGCGCTCGTCACCGACCTCGCCTCGGCACACTTCACCGGTCCGGATCTGTTCATCGAACAATCCACGACCTGGGGTCTCGGCGTGCAGCTCGAACCGGACGGGACCTGGGGCATGGGCGGCCTGGGCGGCAACGCGGCCTGGGCGGACCCGGCCGCCGGGCACTCGATCGCCTACGTGACCCGCCGGATCGGCGACTTCGACCGGGTCGGTGCGGTCGACACGGCGATTTCCTCGTTGCGACTTCTCACCTGACCGCCGCCCCCGCCGATTCTGTTCCCTCGCGGAAGCGGAATCACCACGGTAAAGGGGGCGGTCATGAGGGGGCGATGGCAGGCAGGGCTGGTGTCTGCCATCCTCATGGCCGCCGCCACGGCGTTGCCCGGGGCTTCGTCGGCAGGCAGTGCGGGTCTTACTGCGGTGCCGGTGAACACCCGAGCCATGTGGCTGTGGGGCGACGATCCGGCCGCTGACGTGATCAGCTGGGCCGGCGAGCACAACATCTCCGAGGTGTTCGTCCACGTTGCACCGACGGTCCTCACCGACGGCGGCCTGGCCCGGCTGCAGGAGCTCAAGGAAATGGCCGTCGCCCGGCGGATCAAGCTGCGCGCGCTCGGCGGTGACCCGGACTGGGTCACCAACCACGCTGCGGCGCTGGCCTGGCAACGGACCGTCGTGTCGACCGGCCTCTTCGACGGCATCCACCTCGACGTCGAGCCGTACCTGGTCGACGGCTGGACCACCGACCTGCCGGCGACCGAGGCGGCGTACCTCAAGCTGCTGGACCGGATGCGCGCCGCGAGCACGCTGTCGCTGGAGGCCGACGTGCCGTTCTGGTTCGGGCAGTACAAGCTCGGCCGCAAGAACCTGGCCGACGAGGTGCTCCGCCGGGTCAACGGGGTGACGGTCATGAGCTACCGCGACACCGCGACCGGCCCGAACTCCATCCTGGCGGTCAGCCTGGACTGGCTGGCCCGCGGCAAGGCGGCGGGCAAGCGGGTGCGGCTGGCGGCGGAAACCGGGCCACTGACGGACTGCCTGCACTGCACCTTTTACGAGGAAGGCGCGACCGCGCTGAAGCTGGAGCTGGCCAAGGTTGATCAGGCGACCCGGCAGACGGCGGCCTTCGGCGGCATCGCCGTGCACCACTACGGCGCCTGGCACACGCTGCCGGCCTAACGTCTCCGCCCGGCCACGAGGTTTCCGGGCCGACCGGGTGGGCAGTTTGTCGCGGGTCCTGCCGGCCTTCAACGGACGAACGCAACGGGTCGGCAGGACCCGCTTCCACATCCCGTCCGGCGAACCGGACAGGAAACTCACCGGCACCCCGATCATGGCCGCAGCCACACCGCCTCGTCGCGGTGCGACTCGAGCGGGCCCGGATAGCCGAGACCTGAGCGAACCGTATCCGGTAGTCGCCATGGCTGGTGTACGGCTCGGCCCGGGATGGAAATCAACTCCGGAACGTAGCGCCGAACGTACACGCCGTCAGGGTCGAACCGCTCTGCCTGCCGGATGGGGTTGAAGCGCCGGTACGGCTTGGTGTCGTTCCCGGTGCCGGCCACCCACTGCCAATTACCCGAATTGTTGGCGACATCACCATCGTTCAGCCAGCGGAAGAACCACCGCACGCCGTCGCGCCAATCGAGCCCGAGGTGCTTGGTGAGGAACGAAGCGGTGATCAGGCGGGCCCGGTTGTGCATCCAGCCCTCGGCCCGCAACTGGCGCATACCCGCATCGACCACGGGCACCCCGGTCGTCCCCTCCTGCCAATGCAACAGCGCCTCCGGATCATCGCGCCACTCACCGTCGCCCGACCTGCGGTAGGCCTGCGTCGAAATGGCCGGGAACCCCGCGGTGACCTGGTAGTAGAAGTCGCGCCAGCCGAGCTGGCGGACAAAGGCGTCGGGGCCCGGGCCGTCCAACGCCCGCGCTGCGTTGGCCACGGTCAACGGCGAGACACATCCAAACCGGAGGTACGCGCTGAGCCGCGAAGTGCCGTCGGCGGGCATATCGTTGTGCAGATCGTCGTACGGGCCGACGTGCTTGAGCCACGTCTTCAGCCGACGCCGGCCCTCCGTCTCGCCACCCGTGGCGGCCGCGGGCGACTCCCCGGCCGGCGGCTCGGGCAGCTCGCCGGTGCTGAGCTCCGGTGGCAGCACAACGTGCGCAGGCGTCGCCACCTCGTCGCGCCACTTGGCCGCCGACCAGGCCCGGTAGTACGGGGAGAAGACCCGGTAGTGCTCGCCGCCCCCTCCCGGCCGCACGTCACCCGGCGGCACGACCGTGGTGCCGGGGAACAGGCGCAGCGAGATGCGGTGCTGCTCGCACTCCTGCTCGAGCCGCTGCTCCCGGCGCCGGGCGTAGCCGCTGACGTCGGTGCTCAGTGCGATGCCCTCGGCGCCGACCTCGGTCGCCACCTTGATCACCTCGGCGACCGGATCACCCGTGCGGATGACGAGATCGCCGCCCAGACCGCGGAGGGTTTCGCGGAGGTCGGCGAGGCTCTGGTGCAGGAACAGGGCGCGGTTCGACGAGAGGCGTTGCAGGTTGGGGTCGAGGACGAACAGGGGAACGACCTGCTCGGCGTTGGCGCAGGCGGCGGCGAGCGCCGGGTTGTCGTGCACCCGCAGGTCACGGGTGAACAGGACGACGGCCGTTCGCATGTCAGCTCCGCTTCTCTGTTTCGCGATCTCCGAGGGTCAGCTTCGGGCGAAGGCCGTGGTCGGCGTGCCCGGTCTGGTCAACAGGGATCTGGCCACCACGGCGGCGCGGCGTTGGTTGGGCACTGTTGCGCGCCGGGTGAAGACGTCGTAGTCCTCGGCCGCGACCTCGTCGAGGATGCCGCCGTACAGCTCATAGGCGGTGCGCATGCAGGCCTGGGACCCGGGCAGCAGCAGGGGGATGCCGGGAGCCGCGGCCGCGTAGTGCTCGTCGGCGCGGGTGACCTCGGCGCGGATCAGCGCCTTGATCTGCGGGGTGGACCGGCCCGCCGCCTGCGCGGCGAAGAGGTCGGCGCGGGTCACCCCGAACTCGGCGAGATGCTCGTCGGGCAGGTAGGTGCGACCGCGGTCCAGGTCCTCAGACACGTCGCGGATGAAGTTGGTGAGCTGGAAGGCGAGACCCAGCTGGCGGGCCGGCTCGCGGGCGGCGGCCGGGTCGCTGGAGCCGAGGATCGGCAGCATCATCGTGCCGATGACCGCGGCCGAACCCTCCATGTAGTCGAGCAAGTCGTCATAGGTCGCGTACGACGTGACGGTGAGGTCCATCGCCATGCTGCGCAGGAACGCGGCGAAGTCCGCGCGGTCCAGGTCGAACACGGCGATGGTGTGCAGCACCGCGGGCAGCAGCGGATCGTCGGTGGGCGCCCCGGCCAGACCCGCGAGAAACTCGTCGGACCAGGCGGTGAGGCGGGCAGCCCGCTCGGCCGGTGGCAGGTCCTCGGTGCGATCGACGATTTCATCCGCGTACCGGGTGAAACCGTACAGAGCATGGACGTGGCGTCGCTTCCACTTCGGGAGCAACCGGGTCGCCAGGTAGTAGGTGCGGCCATGGCGTTTGTGCAGCTCACGGCACCGCTCGTAGGCCGCCGCCAGATCGACCTCCACGGGCCCTCCCAAATAAATCGACGCATGAATCGACGCAACTCGCAGCCTACGGTAATGTCGCCTCCGTGGCCAACGACATCCTCGAGGGAAACCCCCGTATCGGGATACCTCGCCAGACCGTCCAAGCGGACGGGCTGACGACGGCTGTCGAGGGCACTCTTTCCGAGTTCCTGAGCGGCCAGACCGCCGCGCTGGAGGACGTCGACCCGGCGCTCGGCCGCTTCGCCCGCACGACACGGGATCTCGTGCTGACCGGCGGCAAGAGACTGCGCCCGACGTTCGCCTACTGGGGGTGGCGCGGTGTGGTGGCCGCGCGCGAGCCCGTCGAGCCGGTGTTGCCGGCGCTCGCGGCGCTCGAGCTGATGCACACGTTCGCGCTCGTCCACGACGACGTGATGGACGACTCAGCCACCCGGCGCGGCGGCCCTACCGCCCATCGCATCTTCGCCGCCCAGCACAGCAACGCGGGCCGGCTCGGCGACCCCGACCATTTCGGCACCACCTCGGCGATCCTCGTCGGTGACCTGTGCCTGGTGTGGGCCGATCAGTTGCTGGCCCGGGCCGCCGTCTCCACCGCCACGCTGTTCGCCGTCCGCGCCTGCTACGACCGCATGCGCATCGAGGCGGTGGCGGGGCAGTATCTCGACGTCCTCGGCGAGACCGAGCCCGCCGCCTGGTCCGTCGACCGCGCGCTGCTGGTGGCCCGCCACAAGACCGCGAGCTACACGGTGCAGCGCCCGCTGCAGTTCGGTCTCGCGCTGGCGGGTCCTGCCGACTCCGACGCGGCGGCCGTCGACGAGGCCTACAACCGCTACGGCATCGCGGTCGGCGAGGCGTTCCAGCTGCGCGACGACCTGCTCGGGGTTTACGGCGACCCCGTGGTCACCGGCAAGCCGGCCGGCGACGACCTGCTCACCGGCAAGCCCACGACATTGCTCATGCTCGCCCACCAGCTCGCGTCGCCCGCCCAGCGGGCCGAGCTGACCCCGGACCCCGCCGGAGCCGTCATCCCCGCCGACGGCTCCGGCGGGCTCAACTCCCCCGCCGCGATCGCCCGCCGCGCCGAGGTCATCGCCGAGACCGGCGCCGTCGCGCAGGTCGAGGCCCTGATCCAGCAGCGGGTGGCGGAAGGCGTCGAGGCGCTGGCCAGCGCACCGATCCACGATGACGCCCGTGCGGCATTGACCAACCTGGCGGCTTCCGCGAGCCACCGCCGGGCATGATGGACTTTTGACCCCCCTGGAGCTGTTGACGTGCGAAAAGTGACGGGAACGACGGACCGGGTAGTCGTGGTGGGCGCGGGACTCGGCGGGCTCGCCTGTGCGCTGCACCTCGCAGCGGCCGGACGGCAGGTGACCGTCGTCGAACGTGAAGCGGTGCCGGGCGGGAGGGCAGGCCGGCTCTCGGTCGACGGGTACGACTTCGACACCGGCCCGACCGTGCTGACGATGCCGGAGCTGATCGCCGAGCCGCTCGCCGCCGTCGGGGAGCGACTCTCCGACTGGCTCGAGCTGACCCCGCTGAGCCCGGCATACCGCGCCTTCTACCCGGACGGCTCCACCCTGGACGTCAAGACCGACACCGTTCAGATGGCCGCCGAGATCTCCCGGGTCTGCGGTCCCCGCGAGGCCGACGGCTATCTGCGCTTCGTCGACTTCGCCCGCGACCTGTGGCGCCTGGAGCGCAACAACTTCATCGACCGCAACCTGGACACCCCGCTCGACCTGATGAACATGAGCCTGCTCAAGCTGCTCGGCATGGGTGGCTTCCGGCGGCTCCAGCCGAAGATCAACCAGTACTTCCGCGACCCGCGGACCCAGCGCATCTTCTCCTTCCAGGCCATGTACGCCGGCCTGGCCCCGCACGACGCGCTCGCCATCTACGCCGTCATCGCCTACCTCGACTCGGTCGCCGGGGTCTTCTTCCCCCGGGGCGGCACGCACGCGGTGCCCAAGGCGATGGCCGGCGCGGCCGAGAAGCACGGCGTCCAATTCCGGTACGAGACGACGGTAACGCGCGTCGAGACCGCCAACGGCCGGGCGACCGGGGTCATCACCGACAGCGGCGAACGCATCCCGGCCGATGTCGTGGTGCTCAACCCCGATCTACCCGTTGCGTACCGGGATCTGCTGCCCGAGTCGCGCCGTCCGCGCAAGCTGACGTATTCGCCGTCCTGTGTCGTGCTGCACATCGGGTCGAGCCAGAGCTACTCGAAGATCGCTCACCACAACATCCACTTCGGTACGGCCTGGAAGGGCACGTTCGACGAGGTCATCCACCAGGGCCTGCTGATGAGCGACCCGTCGCTGCTGGTCACCAATCCGAGTCACAGCGACCCGAGCGTGGCGCCACCCGGCCGGCAGACCTACTACGTCCTGGCCCCGACGCCGAACCTCGACGTCGCGCCGCTGGACTGGAAGGGCGGCCTCGGCCGGCGCTACGCCGACGAGATCGCGGGCGTGCTGGAGCAGCGCGGCTACGTGGGCTTCCGCGACGGCATCGAGGTGGAACGCATCATCACCCCGGACGACTGGGCCGCCCAGGGCATGGCCGCCGGCACCCCGTTCGCGTCGTCGCACACCTTCACGCAGACCGGCCCGTTCCGCCCGAGTAACCTCCACCCGACTCTGCCCAACGTCGTCTTCACCGGCTCCGGCACGCAGCCGGGCGTGGGCGTACCAATGGTTTTGATCTCCGGCAAACTGGCCGCCGCCCGGATCACCGGAACGGCGGCGGACCTCGTGGGGAGGGCCCTGTGACCGCGTCCCGCGAGACGCACCTCGTTGAGCTCGTCGACACCGAGGGGGTGCCGGCCGGCGCTGCCACGGTGAGCGACGCGCACCGTGCCCCCGGTCGACTGCACCGAGCGTTCTCGGTGTTCCTGCGCGACCCGGAAGGACGGGTGTTGCTGCAGCAGCGAGCTGCGGTGAAGACCCGCTTCCCGTTGCGCTGGGCCAACACGTGCTGCGGTCATCCCCTGCCGGGGGAGACACCCGCGACAGCCGCCGCCCGCCGTCTCGTCGAGGAGATCGGCGTTGAAGACGTGGCGCTGACCGAGGTCGGCGTGTACTCGTACTACGCCGAGGATCCGACCACCGGGCTGGTCGAATACGAGTACGACCACGTGCTGCTGGGCGACGTGCCCGCGGACGCCCGGATGCTCGTCGACCCGGACGAGGTCGCGGATGTGCGCTGGACGTCCGTCGAGGAGCTGAACGAAGGGCTGCGCGAGGATCTGCGGTCGTACGCGCCGTGGCTTCCAGGGGTCACCGAGCGACTCATCCGCCACCTGGCCCTCGGGCCGCAGGCTGATCCCGCGGGCGTACCGCGGCCGGCCGACGATGCACCGGAGCGGTCGGGTGGCCGATGAGGCCCTGACGGCCGGGGCGGTTGCCCGCCGTCTGGGCGTCGCCGTGACCACCTTGCGCACTTGGCACCAGCGGTACGGGCTGGGGCCGAGTCACCATGTGCCGGGCCAGCATCGGCGCTACACCCCGGAAGACATGGACCGCCTGCAGGTGATGCGCAGGCTCACCGCTCAGGGGGTGGCGCCGGCGGAGGCGGCGGCCTGGGCTCGGCGCGTTCCGGTGCCTCTGGATGTGTCCGCGCCGGTCGGGCCGCACGCTCGCCCGGAGGTTCGGGAGCATCAGCCGCGGGAGGGGCCTCTCGACGATTCATCGGCGGGCCGAAGCTCCGAGGACTCCGCGCCACCCGAGCGGACGAGCCAGGACGCCGATCATCGCTCGGCGCGTCCAGAGGCAGCTCAGGGCAGCGACGGGCTTGCTCTTGAAAATCCGGGCGGGACCGCTCAGGATCCGGCCGCGGAGAGCGTGCCGTCAGATCGGCGAGCCGGCGACTCCGGAGGCCAGCAATCCGAGTCACCGTGGCACGGCATGGCCGCGGAACGACCCGACCAGCTCTCTGACGCCGAGACATCCCGGGACGCGGTTCAGCCGGACCACGACGGCACGGCTGCCGAGAAAACGTCCGGTGCCGCTGAGAACGGTCCGACCCGATCGGCGCAGCAGCGGCGAGACGGAATACGCCCCGACGACTGGTCAGGTGATCCGGGGTACCCGACGGCCGACCGATTCGACCTGGCTGGAGCAGCCTCGGACGAGGGCGACACCTTCTTCCGGGTCGGGGAACAGCCGCCGACCGTTGACGCGGTGTGGCCCGAGCAGCTCGGCCAGATGTTCGTCGCCCGGGACGGTGGGGGGCATGCCATCCGTACCGGAAGGGCCGGGCCTGTTGCTCGCGGGCTGGCCCGCGCCGCCATGCGTCTCGACGGTCCGGCCCTGCGCGACATCCTCGAGATGACGGTCACGGACCGTGGTGTGGTCGCGGCTTGGGAAGAAGTGATCATGCCGGTGCTGATCGGCGTCGGCGAGCGCTACGCGGCCACCAAGCGCTTCATCGAGGTCGAGCACATCCTGTCGCGGGTGGTCACCGAGGTGCTCGGTTCCGTCACACGCCCGCCGAGCAGTCAGATTCCCCGCGTTCTGCTGGCTGCCGCCGACGAGGAACAGCACACGCTGCCCCTGGAGGCGCTCGCTGCCGCGCTGGCACAGGCGGGGGTGTCCAGCAGGCTGCTGGGCGCTCGTGTGCCCGCACAGGCCGTCGCGGACGCCGTCGCCAGGACCGGACCGGCCGTACTGGTGTTGTGGTCGCAGTTGGCGGGCAGCGCCGACCCCGCGCAATGGCACCTGGTGCTGGCCGGCCGGCATCGGCCGCTGCTCGCCGCGGCGGCCGGACCGGGCTGGCTGCCGGAGCAACTGCCCGCGGGAGTCACTCTTCTCGGCAATCTCACCGAGGCGGTCCAGCTGGTGTCGGCGGTCGCCCTCCCCGCGAACCGGCCGCGTTAGTGCAGGTCAGCGAGGTGTACGCGGCGGGAGGGATACCGGTTTGGATGAGGGGCAGGGGATCACGTATGCTTTCCAAGCCTCAAGCGGGGCTCGGTTGGGGCCCACGCCGCCGGAGTTGGAATATGCAATGATGGCGGGGTTGCCCTCATCGTCTAGTGGCCCAGGACGCCGCCCTTTCAAGGCGGTAGCACGGGTTCGAATCCCGTTGGGGGTACGAACCGACCTCGGTCGGGGTAAGTGATAGAAAGTACGCAGCACGAGCAAGGTCCTGTGGAGCAGTTGGAGTGCTCGCCGCCCTGTCAAGGCGGAGGTCGCGGGTTCAAGTCCCGTCAGGACCGCAGCAGCCGAGTCCGCGCGCACCACGGCGCGGCAGGGCCAGGTAGCTCAGTTGGTACGAGCGTCCGACTGAAAATCGGAAGGTCGGCGGTTCGACCCCGCCCCTGGCCACCAAGCCTCTCGCCGGGCTTTGAGCACCGCCCACCTGCGGAAACGCACGGTGGGCGTTTTGCTGTCCGGGCCTGGACGAGGCACCTGGGGATGAGATCAATCTGACTCTGCCAGGGAATGCGAGCTAGGGAGTGGCCGACTTGGTCGACGTCGGTGTAGCTCCAATATGCGGCGATGGGCAGCGGCCGGCGCGACCTTTAAGCGGGTCGTCTTCGCCGAAAACTGCCACGTGGGCATGGGTACCTCTTAGCGTCATGTCCTGTGAAGGCCGAGGGCATCGCCATCATCGTCAGCATGGCCGCTTTAGGTGTCGCCGCGTGGGCCGCAAAGTACAACAAGGTCTCAGCAAGAGCGGCCGAGCAAGCGTCCATTGAATCTCGACGATCAGCAGATGCTGCCGCGCAGGTTGCTGCGGTAGAACACGAGCGCGAACACGATCGGCTGAGGCCGACGCTCGCGGACCTCACGACGACGTTCTTCCGCGGTTTCGGCGACGAAGGCATGACCTACCTGCTCATGCGGTTCACCGCACCACGCAGTTATCGGATCACTGCTGAGGCGGCGGGTGGTGGTGAGCGATGGGCACTTGAACTGCCGGAGGTGGCGCGGGCGGGAGAGACTCTGACGATCGTTGTCGAGCAACCGTTTGATCCGGGCCCGGTCCATGCCAGGGAAATCGACATCATGTTCTCGCCTCCGCGGCCGGCGGATGGCGGAGAGCCGTGGTCGTGTCCGTGCGACCGACCCGCCGGTGCCGCTCACTGGAGATTGATGGTGACGCCACCGTTGCGCGTGGATGCCTGACGCGACTCGATCTCGCGATTAGTGCGACGCCCCAAGGGCATGCCTGGGCGCCAGTGAACCCCGCGCCGAGATTGCCTACATATGTCCACCATGGACGGACGACGGGGCAGCGCAGCCATCCCCACTCTCTTTAAGATCCGCTGCGCCCACCCCTCACAAAGGATGTTGCATGAACCTGGCTCCCGCCGGGCGGCACCTGGCCCGCCTAGCCCTGACGGCAACCACCACCGCCGCCGTCACCCTCTCCCTCGGCACCGACCCTTCCCTGGCCGCGGCCGAAGAGTCCAGCACCAACGCCCGAGTCTGGGCCTTCATCGAGGACATGACAGTCGCCCCCGCCGGCGCCCCGGCCAAGGACTTCCGCCTTGAAGTGATCACCAGCGAGGCCGTCAACCCGCGCGTCGTGATCGACGTCAGCGACCTGACCGGCCTGGTCTCCTTCGCCTGGCCGGCCGGCTGCACCACCCAGGGCACAGTCGCCACCTGCCCCGCCCCGCCGGGATCCGTCGACAACAACGCGCCGCTGTTCATCCCGGTCACCGCGGTTGCCGGCGCCCCGGCCGGTGGGCACGGCACGATCCGGGTTCGGGGCGACGCCGACAACCCCGGCGACGGCAGCGACCTCATGAACTCCGACGCGGTCATCACCGTCTCCGGGGACGGGCCCGATCTGGCCGGGCTCGCCGAGGGGCTGATCCCGGACGCCAAGGTCGGCGACCGGATCTACGCGCCCATGGCCGTGACCAACTTCGGCAACCGGGCCGTCAAGGGCATCCGGGTCACCGTCGAGTTCAGCAAACCCCTCACCCCTACCCCGTACGCGAATTGCCGGTACGGCCACCGCACCACCTTCCCCGAGCGCGGCACCGTCGCTGTTTGTGATTTCGCGCAGCGGATTGATCCGGGGGCCGTGTTCAAGCTCAGCCGCGGCTTCGGCGCCCTCGTCACCGACGCTGCCGTTGATCACCAGGTGGTCGAGTACACGATCGCGCCGCTCGCCGGGGCCGGTCTGCCGGACGGTGTGGTTCTTTCCGGGCGCGGCGGGTCGCGGCTGCCGCTGGTCACCGTCACTTCGGCGCCGAAGCGGGCCAAGGTCAGCCGGGCCGCCGACGTTGATCACGCCAATGACTACCGGTACTGGGGTTTCGAGGTGGACAACCTGTCGGACGTCGCGGCCGTCGGCGCCTCCGCTTCCGGCTCGGTCGGCGAGACCGTGCGGGTCGAGGTCGGCTCGCGCAACGTCGGCGGGGCCATCGACTTCACCCGCACCGGCAGCAGCGCCGGGCGGTTCCGGTTCCAGCTTCCCGGGGGTACGGAGGCCACCGACGTCCCCGCCGACTGCCGGCTCGACGACGAAGCTCAGCCCGTGACGTACGTGTGCCAGCTGCCGTCGCTGTACTTCGACCGCGGCGCCACGTTCCTGCGCACGTTCGGGCTGCTCATCACCGGTCCTTCGTACGACGCCGGGGTGGTGTTCGCCGACCTCGACGGGGCGATCGACGAGGACTACACCAATGACCGGGCCGAGGTGAACGTCGCCGTTCTGGGCTGAGGCCGGCATCGACGCTTGACGTTGGACCGTGGTCCAAGGTTTAGCGTCGGTGGCATGAGCGCGACAACAGTTCCGGCGGCGGGCCTGCGGGTGGCCGAGCTCGCAGCCGCCGCCGGAGTGCCGTCCGACACCGTCCGCTACTACGAACGGTTCGGGCTGCTGCCCGCACCGGCCCGTACCTCCGCCGGCTATCGGGCCTACGACCCTGCCGCCGTCGACCGGCTGCGCTTCATTCAAGGAGCTCAGCGGCTCGGCCTGAAGCTGCGCGACATCGGTGATCTGCTCGCCGTCCGCGACACCGGCGTCTGCCCGTGTGAGCCCGCCGAGGATCTGCTGCGCCGGCGGCTGGCCGAGCTGGACGTCGAGATGGCCCGGCTCGCCGCGTTGCGCGCCGACATGGTCGCCATGATCGACGCCATTCCGGCCAGTGACTGTCCTCCTCCCACGCCCGGCACTTGGTGCCCGCCTGAGGGAGGAGGTGCATCATGCTGATCCGTGCCTGCGGCTGCGGCTGCGACTGCTGCTGACCATCCCATCGAAGCGCGGGCCGGCCGGGCCGAACCCGGCCGGCCGTCGCGAGTCTCGTCAGGGCTGCAGGGAAACGGATGCCCGCAGGCTGCCGTCCATCTCGAACGGGACCGACTCGTGCTCGTGCACGACCAGCCAGCTCCCGTCGATCTTCCGCAGGCCCAGGGTGACCCGGAACCACAGACTGAAGCTCTCCGGCTGCCCGAGAGGCGTCGCGGTCAGGCGGTTCAGGCTCGTACAGAAGGCCACCGACCCCTCGGCCGTCACCTCCAGGTCGTGGACCTCCATGCTCATCGGGCCCTCGAAGGTCGCCAGCCATTTCTCCACCGGCGTCACGTCGTCACCGGCCGACGGCTGGCGCAGTGGCGGCGCCAGGTTGTACTCGATCATTGTCGGCGCGTTGTGCGCCACCATCGCCTTCGCGTCCTTGGCGGCCACCGCTGCCGCCCGCTCCAGCACCACCCGGCGAATCTCGGTCGTGTCCATCGTTCACGCCTTTCGAGGAACTCGTTGAGAAGAGCTTTACGCCGGGAGGTAGAAGCAGCTCCGCCGGTTTCGACGTCCCCGGTGAAAGAATTTCCGGGACGTGTGGAGGCTCCGATGAAGTACCTGATCCTGATCCAGTCCAACGAGCGTTCGCTGGCCGTGTGGGAGACGCTCAGCGACGAGCAGCGCATGGAGTTCGGTCGCGGGCACCTGCAGCTCACCGAGGAGATGACCAAGGCCGGTGTCTGCGTCGCCTCGGAAGGCCTCGCCGACCCCTCGCTGGCCCGCTGGGTCTCCGTGCGCGACGGCCGTACCGTGGCCTCGGACGGACCGTTCGCCGAGGTCAAGGAGCACCTGGCCGGGTTCTATCTGATCGACGTCGAGGATCTCGACGAGGCGATCAGCTGGGCGGCCAGGGTGCCCGACGCCGCGTTCACCCAGGTCGAGGTGCGACCGGTGCTCGACATGAGCGGCTGGGAGTTCTGAACCCGCCGGCCGCCCTGGAGGACCTGCTGCGCGAGTGTGCGCCGCAGGTCCTCGGCGCGGTCGTGCGGCGCTTCGGCGACTTCGACACCTGCGAGGACGCGGTGCAGGAGGCGCTGCTCGCCGCGGCTCAGCAGTGGCCCGCCGAGGGGGTGCCGGCCAACCCGCGGGGGTGGTTGATCACCGTCGCCTCGCGGCGCCGGATCGAGCTGCTGCGGAACGAGACCGCCCGGCGCCGGCGCGAGGAGGCCGTCCGGTACGAGCCGGAGCACGCGCCCGCCTCCGCAGTCGACGACTCGCTCACCCTGCTGCTGCTCTGCGCCCATCCCGCCCTCAGCACCGGGTCGCAGGTGGCACTGACCCTGCGCGCGGTCGGTGGCCTCAGCACCGCCGAGATCGCCCGGGGACTGCTCGTGCCGGAGGCCACCGTCGGCCAGCGGATCAGCCGGGCCAAGCAGAAGATCCGGGACTCCGGGGCCACGTTCAGCCTGCCGCCGCCGGGTGAGCGCGAAGCGCGGCTGACCGCCGTACGCCAGGTGTTGTATTTGATCTTCAATGAGGGTTACACCGCGAGTTCCGGGGCGCGGCTGCACCGCACCGAGCTCAGCGCCGAGGCCATCCGGCTCACCCGGCTGCTGCGGGCGCAGTTGCCCGACGACGGCGAGGTCGCCGGGCTGCTCGCGTTGATGCTGCTCACGGACGCGCGGCGGCCGGCCCGCACGCTGCCCGACGGATCCCTCGTGCCGCTGGCCGAGCAGGACCGCTCGCGGTGGGACGCGGCGGCGATCGCCGAGGGCGTCGCGCTGATCACCGCGACGCTCGCGAGTGCGCCGATCGGCCCCTATCAAGTGCAGGCCGCGATCGCGGCGGTGCACGACGAGGCGGCGCGGCCCGAGGACACCGACTGGCCGCAGATCCTCGAGCTGTACGGGATGCTGCACGCCCTCGCCCCCGGCCCGATGGTGCAGCTCAACCGGATCGTCGCCCTGGCCGAGGTGCACGGGCCGGTGCTGGCGCTGGCCCGGCTCGACGTCGCCGAGGACGACCCGGCGCTGCGCGGGCACCACCGGCTGGCGGCGGTCCGCGCCCACCTGCTGGAGAAGTGCGGTGACCTGACCGCCGCGCACGCCGCCTACCTGGAGGCGGCCAGACTGACGCTGAGCGCACCTGAGCAGCGGTATCTCGTGGCCCGGGCAGCCGCGTTAGGGTCAGCCGGTGACCATCGATCTTCGTGAGCTCACCGCCGAGGACCTCGAGCTGATCGAGTTCGCCCGCGGCATCGTCGACGCCAACACCGACGGCGAGGACGGCGTGCACACCATGGGCGCAGCGGTCCGCGGCGTGGACGGCCGGATGTACGGCGGCATCAACCTGTACCACTTCACCGGCGGGCCCTGCGCGGAGCTCGTGGCGCTGGGGCACGCCCGCGCGTCCGGGGCGCGGGAGCTGGCCACGATCGTGGCGGTGGGCAACTTCGGCCGCGGACCGGTGGGACCGTGCGGCCGTGACCGGCAGATCCTCTTCGACTACCACCCGCGGATCCGGGTGATCCTGCCGACCGGCGAGGGCATCCGCAGCGTCCGGATCCGCGACCTGATGCCCCTGGGCGCTGTCTGGACCGTCGAGGAGGGCACCCAGCCGTACGACCCGGGCGTCTTCGCCGACTGAACCCAGCCCACCTGCACCTTGATCACAACCCACAGCTACCGGCCGGGTCTCGAACGGCCCCGCCGCCACCCGATCTGTCGGGAGTAATTGCTGGCGGGACGGGGGAGCTGATCGTGGGATCTGCGGGGCGTAACACGGGCGCGCGGCGTCTGGGCATCAAGGTCATGACCGGGTTCCTGGCGGCCGGGCTGGTCGCGGGCCTCGGCACTCCGGGAGCCGCGCGGGCGCAGATCGCCGCCCGGGTCTCCGGAGACGCCCCCGCCGAGGCCCGCATCGCCGGCTCCGGTGCGATGCGCGTCCTGCCGCTGGGCGACTCGATCACGCTGGGCACCGGATCACCGACCCGCAGCTCGTACCGGATGGGCCTGGCCCAGCGGCTGCTCCGCGGCGGCATGCAGATCAACTACGTCGGTTCGCAGAGCAACGGCTCCGGCGGCGACAACCAGCACGAGGGCCACGGCGGCTGGGACATCGACGAGATGGCCGCCGAGGTCGACGGCTGGCTGGCCGACACCCAGCCGGACATCGTCCTGCTGCACGCCGGCACCAACAACATCACCAAGGGCGACGGACCGTACGAGACGAACCGCAAGCTGTCCGGGCTGATCGACCAGATCCGGGCCGCGCGGCCGGAGGCGTACATCTTCGTCGCGAAGATCATCGGCTCGCGGGTCCCGTGGGAGCTCGCCGACGACCGGGTCTACAACCGGCTCATCCCGGGCATGGTCGCCGCCAAGCAGGACCCGCTGATCACGGTGGTCGACCAATCCACGGTCGGCGGCATCGACCTGCACGACCTGCACCACCCGAACGACTTCGGCTACTCGAAGATGGCCTGGAACTTCTACCGGGCGATGGCCAAGGTGTTCCGGACCTCGGGTGACACCGGCCCGAACCCGTACGCGCTGCAGTCGACGTACCGCTGCCTGGCCGCCCAGGTCGTGCAGGACGGGGAGGTGCGGCACCGCACCGAGTGCCGGACGTGGAAGTTGCGGACCGTCACGGCGGAGATCAACGGCGCGAGCCGCCGGGTACGCACGTGGCAGACGCTGCGCACGGTCAAGCAGGCCTACCGGGTCCGGGTCGCCGGCAAGGTGCGCACCCGTACGCGGCTGGTCAGCAAGTGGACCGGCCCGGGCAACCTGTCGACCCTCTAACCGTTGAAGAGGGCCAGCACGCCGGAGACGTCGAGGACGCGGTGCACCAGGCCGTGCGCGTTGACGATGCGCAGCGGCACGCCCGCCTCGCGACCGGCGTTGAGGCCCTCGATCAGCGCGCCCATCGCCTCGCTGTCCAGGAACACCGCCGCGTCGAAGTCGATGACGACCTCGGCGGGGGCTGATCGCACGGCCTCGAGAAGGGCGGTGCGCATCTCGTCGCGGGCGTTGATGTCGAAGTCGCCGGCCAGCCGGACGACGGCGGCCTCACGGACGATCTGGTAACTCGGCTGGGTCACGGACACCTCTGACGGTTTACGAATCCCGTGATCATAAGTCAGCTCGGAACGGGGAACTCCGCCCACACATGCTTGGTGTGATCCTCGATGTACCAGCCGAGGTCCAGGGCGAACTTCTTGGCCAGGTACAGGCCCAGCCCGCCGGCCCCGGGCGGCCGGTCGTCGGCGTACTGCGGCACCGTTTCCGGGCTGTGGTCGGCGACGTCCAGCACGAAGACCAGGTCGTGCCGGCCGAGCCGCACGATGGTCGGCGGCAGACCGTGCCGCAGGGCGTTGGTGGCCAGCTCGGTGGCGACGAGCACGACCTTCTCCGGGATCTCGTCCAGCTCCGCGCCCGCGGGCAGCGGCTGGCCGGTGATCGCTTCGTGCAGAGAAGCTCGCAGGCTGCGCAGCTGCACCGGGCTGTCCAGCACCCACTTGTGCAGCTCGGTCATGGCGGGCGGCGACTGTGCGCTCAAGAAGGGCATGAGTGAATGTTTCCCAGCCCGGGCGGCGATCATGTGCGTTTTCACCCACAGCGGGCCGCCCTCGCCCGAGCGGCATCGGCCAGTTTGACCTTTCTTGCAGTCTGCGTGGGGGCCTAGCGCTGCGGGCCTGCGTTCCGTACAGCTAACCGGGAACAAAGTTCACGGGAGGAACGACGTGCCGAAGTTCAAGAGCGCGGAGGAACGGGCGGCCTGGACGATGGCGGAGGCGCTGAGCGAGAAGGGCTTCTCCTGCATGCGTGAGGCGGAGGAGGCCGCGGAGAATTTCCGGTCGGGCAAGATGCAGATGCGGCGCAACTTCAAGGCCCGCGGCCTGTCCGAGGTCGACGCCGACATCCGCTGGTCCGGCATGACCGCGGCGAAGAAGGCCCTGGGCGACAATGCCTGGTACATGTCCCAGGCCACGATGTACAACGAGGCCGCCGCCGCCCAGTACGCCAAGGCGCTCTACCTCAAGCACGACGGCGGCTGAGGCGCTGCGCTCATGCCGCCCGGTGGCGCAGGGTCGCCACGGTCGAGCCGGCCAGGGCGAGCAGGCAGTCCGGGAGCTGACCGTCGGCGATGGCCGCGCCGAACAGGGCCTCGCCGGTGGAGATGTCGCCGTTCACGTACGCGCTGACGAAGCGGGCGACCCAGCGCTTGTCGTACCGCGCGTCGTCGATCCCGGGGAAGTCGAGCGTCCAGGCGCCTCTGGGCACGTTCTGTCCGACCATGGTCGCAGCGAGGCACCACGCCACGTCGTACGCCCCCACGACGCCCGACCGGTCGACCACCGCGTCGAAGGTCCCCACCACAGCGTCGCTGTCGCCACTGAGCGCGCAGTGCAACACCTGCGTCGCGTCGTCCAGGGCGTGCTGTGGTATGTCCGTCACGTGGGAAAAGGTACGCGGATGCGTCAAGAATTGCCGCTCAGGCAGCGATCCTGCTGGGGTTTTCCGCCCCCGGTGGGGATCAGGCGCCGCGCAGCAGGCAGGTGAGACGCGCGGTGCAGACCCGGTCGCCGTCGCCGTCGGTGATGACGATCTCGTAGGTCACCGCCGTCCGGCCGCGGTGCACCGGCGTCGCCACCCCGGTGATGGTCCCGGAGCGCACACCCTTGTGATGCGTGGCGTTGATGTCGACACCTACCGCGAAGGGCCGGTCGACCGTGGCGCCGTGCAGCACCGCCCCGACCGAGCCGAGCGTCTCCGCCAGCACGCAGGACGCCCCGCCGTGCAGCAGCCCGTACGGCTGGGTGTTGCCCTCGACCGGCATCGTGGCGACCACTCGCTCGGGGGTCGCCTCGGTGATCTGAATGCCCATGCGCTCGCCCAGGGCACCCCCGCCCCCGTTGCCGAAGAGCTGCTGCATGCCGTCCGCCGCTGTAGTCACGCCCGGCTACGTTACCGGTGAGTTCCGGCGGAGCCAGCGACATCGGTCACACCACTGGCGACCGATCCTTATCTTCGAGGCCGGTTCGGGTCGCGAGGGGGCGACCCGGGCCCTACGTTGGTCAGATCCGCTGCGACGCATCACCTGAGGAGACACCATGAGCGAGCCCAAGGAGATCGTCGAGACCCGCGGCGACGACCGCGTCGACCTGCTGGCGACGGACACCAACGGCGACGGCAGGCCGGACGTGTGGGTGGCCGACACCGACGGCGACGGCAAGGCCGACCTGTTCCAGTTCGACACCGACGGCGACGGCAAGGTCGACATCACGATGGCCGACCTCGACCAGGACGGCACCCCGGACACGATCGTCGACGGCGACGGCGGTCACCCGCCGACCGCCTGATCACCTGACGCCCTGGGCCGTCAGCCGCCACCGAGTGTGCTGATGGCGGCCCAGAGCACGGCAATGGCGAGGGCCGTGGTGAAGACCGCCGAGGCGGTACGCCGCCACGGCCCCTTGCCCTCGGGCGCGATCGCCTCCGGGTGCCCGAGGGCGGTGAGGGTACGGCGCTGCCGGCGCACCTCGTGCTGCCACCGGCTCAGGTCGGTGGTGCCGCGGCTCAGCTCGACAGCCAGCCGGGCCTGCGCGCGTTGCAACCGCCGTACCGCTGCCCGGGCCCGCAGGCCCGCCCGGGTCCGCGCGTGCCACCGAGCACTGGCCCGCCGCGACCCGGATTTGAGGGCTTCCCGCTCGCCCGGGGTGATCAGCTCGTGGTCGTCGAGCTTGTCGAGCTGCACGGCGTAGTAGTCGGCCTCGCGGTCGTGGGCGGCGCGCACGAGCAGCAGGACCAGCAGCAACGGCGGCAGCCCCTTGCAGACCAGCACCACGAGCAGGGCCAGCGCGCCGTTGCCGAGACCGTCGCGCAGCAGCGGCGAGTTCCACAGGAAGTGCGAGGCCCACGCGCCGAGGACGGCCAGCATGGCGACGCCGATCCGGATCCGCCAGGGCCGGTCCGCGCGCACGACCAGATAGCCGATGCCGGCCCCGGCTAGCGCGCCGAACAGCGTGTGACTCCACACCCCGGAGAGGAAGCCGCGCAGCAGGAACGTGGTGATCACCGGCTCGACGTGGTCCCCGCGCCCGGCCAGCGCGACGGCGCCGAGCGCGTACACGATGTCCTCGATGATCTGGAAGCCCAGCCCCACCATCGCGCCGTAGACCACGCCGTCGAGCACGCTGTTGACCTGCGCGCGGGCCACCAGCACGATCGCCACGACGCCGAGCGTCTTGGCGATCTCCTCGACCGTCGGGCCGGCCAGCGCGGCGCCCCAGTCGGCGGCCAGGTGCGGCGAGCCCAGCTTGGCGATGAGGTCGTCGAGGGCCGCGCTGCCGGGGATCGACACGGTCGTGGCCACCAGGCCACCCCAGGCGAAGGCCAGCGCGAGCAGGGCGGGCGGCTCCCGCTCGAGGAAGTCCAGCTCACTGACGATGAACCAGAACGGTACGGCGAGCAGCGCGAACAACCCGATCGCGGTCAACGTGGCCAGCGGGTACGTGCCCAGGAAGCGTCCCGCGATCAGCGTCATCCGCACGCCGCCGGCCACCACCAGCGTGAGCACGATCCAGAAGGCGGGCAGCCGGATCAGCCCGGGGCCGCAGTGGGCGCCGGGCTGTACGGGCGCGGTGCGGTCGCTGCGCAAACGGGACTCCGCCGTCATCCGGTGTCCGCCGGGTCGTACCGCAACGTCCGGGTGCTCGCGTCGATCGCCGGCAGCGTGCGGCCCAGGTCCAGGTCGGCCCCGCTGACGGTGACCTCGATGGTGCGGCCGTCGGCGACGAAGACGGCGTATCGGCCGCCACGGCCCGGCGCGGTGTAGCCGCCCTGCAAGCCGGCCAGGCCGGAGCCGGTGGCGACGGTCAGCTCGGTGCCGGTGACCTGGTAGCCGGGGGTGCCGGTGATCCGCTGGCGCAGCCCGTTGGCGGCGGCCGCCAGGTCACCCTCGAAGCGCCGGACGGTGATCAGGTAGCGCACCGGGCCGAGCCGGAACAGGGCCGTGCCGGCGTCGTCGGTGGGCCGGGTCTCGGTGACGTCGATCCGCGACCCGGGCGGCGGGACGACCGTGACACCCCCGCCGATGGCGTACGGGCGGTCGGTCGGCACCGAGCGGTCGGCGGGCAGCGCCCGGTCCAGGGCGGGCAGCCCGACGCCGAGCCCGGCGAGGGCCAGGACGAGGCTGAGCGCACCGAAGAGGTTCATCAGCTGACGCCGAGTAACCCACCCCATCTCAATACGCTAACCGGCGACCAGCACCGTCTCCCGGACGAGCGTGTTTTGTCTGTTTACTCCGAATGTTCGCGAAGGCTCCCGGCCGGCACCGCGGCGGTCAGCCACACCCCGTTCTGGCTGCGGTGGAACACGTGCCCGGCGGCAGCCATGGCACCCGCCTCCACCGCAAGGACGACCACGTCGGTGGCGCGGCGGCGACCCACCACCAGGGCGGTCGCCACGTCCGGTGAGAGGTGCACGTGCTGACGGCTGCGCGGGCGCAGGCCCTCCCGCAGGATCGCGTCGAGGTTCGCCCGGGGAGTGCCGTGGAAGAGGACGGCGGGCGGCTGAGCCGGCGGCAGATCGAGATCAACCTGCACCCGCCGGGAGTGCCCCTGATTGGCCCGGATGCGCTCGACACCGTCGGCACCCATCTGCACCGCGAAGCGGGACTTGTCGTTGTGCTCCACCACGACGTCGAGCTCGGCCCGGGAAATCCGCAGCGCGGCGAGCAGGTCCGCGACCGGCACCCAGCCGTTCGCGTCGAGGGTCAGGCCGGCCGTCTCGGGCCGGTGCCGCAGCACGAGGGACAGCCGTTTGCTGAGCCGCACCTGCTCCCTGGTCAGCACCGTGCTCACGGTCGTAGCTCCATGACCGCAAGGTAGTAAGGCCGGTCCTCGGTGTCGACGGATTTGAGCCGCCACCGGCTGCCGGTCAGCAGCCCGTCAAGCTCCTCGACCGAGCAATTGAGGTAGTCGAACCACTCGGTGGCCAGCAGGCGGTACCGCAGCCGCAGGCGCAGCTGGCCGCCGAGCCGTCCCCGGTCCCGGTTGCGCTGGTGGTACGCGACGTGCACGGGATCCGTGGTGCCGTACGGGTCGGTGCCCTGCGCGATGATCCGGGCTCCCGGACGGGCCAGCTCGGCCAGCGCGGCGAGGAAGTCAGGGGCCCGCTCCGGCCCCTCGATCAGGCCCAGGTTGTTGCCGAGCAGCAGGAACGTGTCGTAACGGGCCGCCGAGCGGGCGTACGCGTCGACAGTGTTGAGCACGGTGTCCCGCAGCCCCCGCTTGCGTGCCACCTCGATCGCTCCCGCAGAGGTGTCCAGCCCGGTGACCGCCATGCCGCGGTGCTGCAGCTCCAGCGCCGTACGCCCGGCCCCGACCCCGATGTCCAGCACCGCGCCACGCACGAGCCGCAGCGCTCGGTGGTCGTGGGGTTGCCAGTCGCCCGGTGCGGCCAGGTAGTGGTCGGCGGGCGCGCCGTTGATCAGCCCGTCGTCGCGTTCGATGATCTCGATGACCGGCCGCGGCACCCGGCCGCCGGCCAGCGGTCGGGGCCCGATCCCGGTGTGCACCGCGTAGGCGTCCCGGATCATCTCGCCGAACACGTCGCCGATCGTAGGTTGATCCATTGCCACTACTCTTGGTCTATGGCGACGCTCGAGCAACTCGGCGCGGAGAAGTACGTCCTTCTGACGACGTTCCGCCGGGACGGCCGGGCTGTGCCGACCCCGCTGTGGGTGGTGCCCGACGGCCCCGGGCTGGCGTTCTGGACGCCGGCCGGCACGGGCAAGGTCAAGCGGATCCGCAACAGCGACCGGGTAACGGTGGCCGCGTGCGACGTGCGCGGCAACGTGCGGGGTGCGGCGATCGAGGCCCAGGCGCGCATCGGCGACGCGGCCGACCTGCGCCGGGTCGCCGAGGGGCTCAAGCGCAAGTACGGCCTGATGGGCCGGCTCTCGCTGCTGGGCAGCAAGCTGCGCCGGGGCGCGGACGGCACGCTGGCCGTCCTCGTCTCCTGAGACGAAGAAGGGGCGACTGCCGGCCTGGCATTCGCCCCTTTATCGATCTCTCGGTCGACTGCGGTTTCAGTCGCCCTGACGCTGCGTGGGGATCTGCCCCTGCAGCAGGGCGCGAACCTCCGACTCACGGTAGCGACGGTGCCCGCCCAGGGTGCGAATTGCGCTGAGCTTGCCCGCCTTGGCCCACCGGGTGACGGTTTTCGGGTCGACACGGAACATCGACGCCACCTCGGCCGGCGTGAGTAGCGGCTCAGGATCATGCGTACGCGATGCCATCGGTCACTCCTCCACAGGTACCTAAAGACATCGGCCGGGGTCCCGCCGGCCGGTGCGTCTCTCATGGTCCGGCTAGTCCCCGATGTCCGACATGGGCCGAACGGCCGAACGTCCCTAGATAGACGGTTGAAGCATGCCCGATTTTTACCTGTTTTCTACGCCAGAAAGTGTCTTGTTTGGACCGATTATCACGCTTCGCGGGACGGCGATTACGAAGAGTGTTCGCCTAGAGAGCGCTTCCCAGCACGGTGTTCCGTGCCCGTTCGTCCCATATTCCCTGGTCAGACGGTCATGAACGTCGATCAGTTGCAGCGCTCGAGCAACTGCACCGCGCGCCACCGGGCCACGAGCTTCTCGTAGGCGTCCGTCGCGGCGTCCGCGTCACCCCGGGACAGCGCCGAGACACCGGCCGCCACCAGGCCCGGAGAGTCATCCTCGGCCAGGGCGTCCGCGCTCAGCAGACCGGTCAGGCCGCCGTAGTCCAGCTCGACGATCGAGCGGGGATGGAACTCCTCCAGCCACCGGGTGCCCTCCTCCACCGCCTCGGTGATCGGGGCATCGCCCAGCGACTTGCGCAGCACCGAGACGGCCCGGTGCGCGCGCCGGCGGGCCTTGGAGATCTCCGTGCGGTAGCGCAGCGTGCGCCGCCCGTCGGCCAGGCTGATCTCACGCTCGTCCAGGTCGACGAAGACGAACCAGCGCAGCGGTACGCCCCACGTCGCGATCTGCTCGTGCACCCGGGGCACCCCGCGCTCGAGCACCTTCGCCCCGCTGCGCCAGTCCTCCACGATCGCCTTGGCCTGCCCGGCCAGCACCGGCGGCACGAAGGCGTCCGCCAGCACGCTGGGCACGCCGTCGCGCGCGTTCAACGCGGCCTCGGCGACGCGCAGGCGCAGGTTCCACGGGCAGACCAGCAGCGTCTCGCCCCACTCCAGCACGTACGCCTCGTCGGGCAGGTCGGGCAGCCGGGTCCAGCCCGCACCCAGCGCCTCCAGGACGGCGGTGCGCTGCCGGACGGGACCCTCGACGGGGCCGAGCGCCCGGCCCTCCCGCGCATACCGGCGCCAGAAAATCTGACGGTCCCGGTCGAAGGCGGTCAGCGGTTCGTAAATCCGCAGGTACGACGCGAACAGTGACGGCACGCCGCCGATCCTTTCACGATATCGGCGGCAATCGCCGTCTCCCGCGCTACCGAACCCGCACCACCGCCGCGGACGCCGGCTCCACATTGGCGGCGGGGCCCGTTCGCCCGCCTGCGTGACACCGGGCGAACGGGGTCCACGGGAGTGTCATTGTCCGCTCGGAAGGACGCTGCAGTCGGTCTAGGCTCGTCGTATCCGGCCCACCCCGCCGGCCCGCAGGCCTCACGAGGGCCCCGTCACGACCAGGAGAAATCGCAGATGAGTGTGTTCGACACCGAAGGCAGCGACGCCGCCGGACACGAACAGGTCGTCTTCTGCCAGGACCGGCAGACCGGCCTCAAGGCGATCATCGGTATCTACTCGACGGCCCTCGGGCCCGCGCTGGGTGGCACCCGGTTCTACCCGTACGAGAACGAGGAAGCGGCGATCACCGACGCGCTGAACCTCTCGCGCGGGATGGCGTACAAGAACGCGCTGGCCGGGCTCGACCTCGGCGGCGGCAAGGCCGTGATCTGGGGCGACCCCAACAAGATCAAGAGCGAAGGGCTGCTCCGCGCGTACGGGCGGTTCGTCGAATCGCTGCACGGCCGCTACTACACCGCCTGTGACGTCGGCACGTACGTCCCGGACATGGACGTCATCGCCCGCGAGACGCGCTATGTGACCGGTCGCAGCGTCGAGCACGGTGGCGCCGGCGACTCCTCCATCCTGACCGCCTGGGGTGTCTTCCAGGGCATGCGGGCCGCGGCCGCGCACACCTGGGGCAGCCCCACCCTGGCCGGGCGCCGGGTGGGCATCGCCGGGCTGGGCAAGGTCGGCAAATATCTGGCGGGTCACCTGATCGAGGACGGCGCCGCGGTCGTCGCGACGGACGTCAGCGAGGCCGCGCGGGAGTGGGCCCGGACCACGTACCCGCAGATCGACCTGGTGGCCGACACGCAGTCGCTGATCACCGCCGACATCGACGTGTACGCCCCCTGCGCGCTCGGTGGTGCGCTGGACGACGACACCGTGACCGCCCTGCGGGCCAAGGTCGTCACCGGCGGCGCCAACAACCAGCTGGCGCACCCGGGCATCGAGAAGCTGCTCGAGGAGCGCGGCATCCTCTACACGCCGGACTACGTGGTCAACGCCGGTGGCGTGATCCAGGTGGCCGACGAGATCGAGGGCTTCAACTTCGAGCGGGCCAAGCTGCGGGCGACCCGGATCTTCGAGACCACGGGGCAGATCCTGCGCCTGGCCGACGCCGAGGGGGTGCCGCCGGCGGTCGCCGCCGACCGGCTCGCCGAGCGCCGAATGGCCGAGGTGGGCCGTTTGCGCAGTATCTACCTGAGTTGAGCGTTTTGTAGGCCATCGCGCGTCGGGTCGATGACAAGGGACGACGCGCGATGGTGGTACACGCAACCCGAGGTGCCGAAGCGGGCATCGCCCATGTACCGTAAGACCCACGAGAGATGCCTGACGTCATCGGGGCCCGCCTTCGGGCTGCCCCGAATTCTGTGCGAGGGGGTCGAGCCATGGGGCGCGGCCGTGCTAAGGCCAAGCAGACGAAGGTGGCCCGGGAGTTGAAGTACCACTCCCCGAACACCGACCTCACCGCCTTGCAGCGCGAACTGGCAGGTGCCGGTGGTAAGTCCGACCATCAGTTTGTCGATGACGAGCAGTTCGTCGACGACGATGACGAGGACGACGCGGACGACGACCAGGATCCCTGGTCGCCGACAAGGCGCTGACCCGAACGAAGTTTGCACAGAGCACGCGGCTTACCGCGTGCTTCCGTGTGTTGTGGTCGTTCCGTAGTCATTCCGACGGGAATGAAGCCCACGCGGGTTGAACACCGCGTGGGCTTCAGAGCCGCCACTCAACGGGGGCGGTTGTTCCAGTTGTAGAACGTCGGGATGTTCTCGAAGTGGTTCCAGGCGCACACCGCCGAGCCGTCCTTCGTTGTGCTCTCCGAGCGCCGTTCCCGCGCCTCCTCCGCCTCCTCGATGAGGGCGGCCAGCCCGGACCGGGTCTCTTGCACCCGTGCCGTCACGGGATCCGTCTCCACGCGGTCAGACAGCCGTGGGCTCGTGATCTCGGGCATGGTCCAGCACTCCCTCCAGTAGACGAATCTTGCTGTTCCGGCAGTGCTCCGTCGCCGTGACGTCGAACCTGCCGTGCTCGAAGTAGCGGTTCGCCGCATGCGCGGCGCCACAGAAGCCGAAGTAGGGGCACTGGGCCCGGCAGCCCTCCACACCGTCGAGGAACTCGCGGATCCAGGGCGTCTCGGTGGCCCGCTCCAGGATCTCGGCCAGCGGGGTCGTCAGCACGTTACCGCTGGAGAAGTCGTCGTACCGGGGATCGGAGAAGCCGGCCAGCTCCGGGGAGAGCAGCACGACCGAGCCGTCCTCGGCCACCGTGGGGATCGGGTCGAGCCGGCGCGGCAGCACGGTGTCGGCCGTGCCGTCCAGGACAGCGGCCGCGTACCGCAGGGACCACTCGATCTCGCGCAGGTGGATGCGGGGGTCACTGCGCCAGGCCCCGACCAGCTCCGCCCAGAAGGCCGTGACGTCCGCCTCGGGATGCCGGTTGTCCCGCAGGTTGACGCCCTCGAGCTCCTCGATGTTGATGCCGAGCACGTCACAGCCCAGGTCGAGGAAGTATTCGTACAGCTCCGTGGCCAGGCCCGGCTCGGGACGGGCCACGACGCAGAGCGCGGAGAACGCGATGCCGTGCCGGCGCAGCGCGTCGATCCCGCGCATGATCCGGTCGTAGGCGGGCTTGTCGCCCCGGGTGACCCGGTCACCGTTGCGGGCCTCGGGCCCGTCCACGCTCACGCTGACCCGGATGCCGTGCTCGACGAAGAACTCGCACCAGGCGTCGTCGATCAGCGTCGCGTTGGTCTGCACGTGGTGCTCGACGTCCGCCGCGAACGGCTCCAGCAGCGCGGCGAAGTGCTCCCGGCCGGCCGCGAGCGGCTCGCCGCCGTGCCAGACGACCGAGAAGCGGCCGGTCCGCGACCAGGGATTCACCGACGCGGCGACCGCCTGCGCGACCTCGACGGGCATCTTCCGGTCGACCTTGCGGAACGGGAGGTAGCAGTAGGAACAGTCGAGGTTGCAGAGCGTGGTGGGCTGCATGACGACGTAGGTGGGAACCGTCGAGATGCCCCGCATCCCGCTCCACAGCTGTGCCACCGGCGCATCCACCCCCGTCCCTCGTCAGGCTATGCGGCGTCGTCCACCTTCCCGGCCGAAAAAAGATCCGCGGTGCCGACGTATCGACACACGCGGATCATTTCATACCAAGGGCGGGCCATACCCCACTCGCGGCAGATTGCCTCCACCGCGATGGGCCGGGCCCGGCCGGGCTCAGCCCCGGGTGTACTGGCCCATCATCTGCACCTGGCCGGTGCCTTCGATGATCTCGCCGACCTGCCACGCCTCGACGCCCCGGCCGGTCAGGTAGGCCATCGCCCGGTCGGCGTCATCGGCCGAGACGACCGCGAACATGCCCACGCCCATGTTGAACGTGGCCTCCATCTCGACGTCCTCGATCCGGCCCTTGGCCTGGATCAGGTCGAAGATCGACTGCGGGCGCCACGACGACCGGTCCACGACCGCGTCGACGTGCTCGGGCAGGACCCGGACCAGGTTGCCCGGGATGCCACCGCCGGTGACGTGCGAGAACGCCCGGACGTCGGTCTCCTCGATCAGACCCAGGCAGTCCTTGGCGTAGATCTTGGTCGGGGTCAGCAGCTCCTCGCCGAGGGTGCGCTGCTTGCCGAAGTCCTCCACCACCGTGTCCAGCCGCATCCGGCCGGCGCCCAGCAGCACGTGCCGCACCAGCGAGTAGCCGTTGGAGTGCAGGCCCGACGAGCGCATCGCGATGACCGCGTCACCGATCTCGACCCGGTGCGCGCCGAGGATCTCGCTCTCCTCGACCACGCCGACCCCGGTCGCCGAGACGTCGTACTCGTCCGGGCGAAGCACGCCCGGGTGCTCGGCGGTCTCGCCGCCCAGCAGGGCACAACCGGCGTACCGGCAGCCGTCCGCGATGCCCGCGCCGATCTCGGCCACCTTGTCCGGCACGACCTCGCCGCAGGCGATGTAGTCGAGCAGGAACAGCGGCTCGGCGCCGCAGGCCACCAGGTCGTCGACGACCATGGCGACCAGGTCGATGCCGATCGTGTCGTGGATGTCGAGCTGCTGGGCGATGACCAGCTTGGTGCCGACGCCGTCCGTGGACGAGGCCAGGATCGGGCTCTTGTACTTCTGGGTGTTGAGCTTGAACAGGCCCGCGAAGCCTCCCAGGTCACCCATGACCTCGGGGCGGGTGGTCTTCTTGACCTTCGACTTCAGCAGCTCCACCGCGCGCTCACCGGCGTGGATCGAGACGCCGGCGTCCGCATACGTCACCGTGCGCTTGCGGCCGGGCCGGCCGGCACCCGCCGACCACGGCTGGTGGTCGGCGCCTTCAGCGCCGTTGGATCCGGCACTGTTGCGCTCGGACACGTGCGTCACGGTTCTCCCCTTAGTGCGCGGCTCTTCGCGCGGTTGCAGCTGACGGTGCCGCTGACTACGACTGTTGTGGTGATGCTGAGGTTCCAGCGGTCCTGCGGTTACGGGCGACGCAGGGCGTCGACGCCGCCCGGGCTCCCCACCAGGGGTTCCGCGGATTCCCGCTCGCCCTCGGCGTACTGCTCGTCCTCATACTCCCGCTCCAGGCCGGCCACCGCAGCGTTGGTGGCCTGGACGGTCGTGACGGGCAGCGCGGCCCGCTTGCCCACACCCTCGAGCACGTGCTTGCCGATCAGGTGACCGGCCGGCAGCTCGATCGGGTACTGACCATCGAAACAGGCCATGCACAGGCGTGTCTTCGGCTGCTCGGTCGCCTGCACCAGGCCGTCCAGCGAAACGTAGCCGAGCGAGTCGGCGCCGATCGAGCGGCGGATGCCGTCGATCTCCAGGCCGTTGGCGATCAGCTCGGCGCGGGTGGCGAAGTCGATGCCGTAGAAACACGGCCACTTCACCGGCGGCGAGGAGATGCGGACGTGCACCTCGAGGGCGCCGGCCTCGCGCAGCATCCGGATCTGAGCCCGCTGGGTGTTGCCCCGCACGATCGAGTCGTCGATGACCACGATCCGCTTGCCCCGCACGACCTCGCGCAGCGGGTTGAGCTTGAGCCGGATGCCGAGCTGGCGGATGGTCTGCGAGGGCTGGATGAAGGTGCGGCCGACGTAGGCGTTCTTCATGAAGCCGGCGCTGTAGGGGATGCCGGAGGCCTCGGCATAGCCGATCGCGGCCGGGATGCCGGACTCCGGCACGCCGATGACCAGGTCGGCCTCGACCGGATGCTCCTTGGCGAGCTTGCGGCCCACCTCGACGCGCGCGGAGTAGATGTTGCGGCCGGCGATCGTGGTGTCCGGACGGGCAAGGTAGACGTACTCGAAGAGGCAGCCCTTCGGCTCCGGCGCGGCGAACCGGGTGGAACGCAGGCCGTGCTCGTCGATCGCGATGATCTCGCCGGGCTCCACCTCGCGGACGAAGCTGGCCCCGACGATGTCCAGGGCGGCGGTCTCGCTGGCCACGGCCCAGCCGCGCTCCATCCGGCCGAGCACCAGCGGGCGTACGCCCTGGGCGTCGCGGGCGGCGTACAGGGTGCTCTCGTCCATGAAGACGAAGCTGAACGCGCCCCGCAGCCGCGGGAGCACCTCGAGCGCCGCGGCCTCGACCGACAGGTCCGGGCGGCTGGCCAGCAGGGTCGTCACGAGCGCGGTGTCGGAGGTGCCCATGTCGGCCTCGAGACCGCGCTCGGCGACCTCTCGGGCGAGCTCGGAGGTGTTGACCAGGTTGCCGTTGTGGGCCAGCGCGATCGTCGTGCCCGCGGTGGTGGCCCGGATCGTCGGCTGGGCGTTCTCCCAGTTCGAGCCGCCGGTGGTCGAGTAGCGGGTGTGGCCGATGGCCAGGTGCCCGCGCAGGCTCGCCAGGGTGGGCTCGTCGAAGACCTGCGAGACCAGGCCGAGGTCCTTGTAGACCACCACGCCCGAGCCGTCACTGACGGCGATGCCCGCTGCTTCCTGCCCTCGGTGCTGCAGTGCGAAAAGCCCGAAATAGGTGAGTTTCGCGACCTCTTCCTCCGGGGCCCAGACACCGAAGACGCCGCAGGCATCCTGGGGTCCGCGGTCCTGGGGGTCGAGATCGTCGGTCAACCGGCCGTCGCCTCGGGGCACGCGCTTGCTCCCTCATGCTGATCTGCTGGACTTGCTGGTCTGTTCCGACGGCCCAGTGTACGCGAGACGGAGACCACTCAACTCGGGTGCACAGGGAGGTACGGAGTGAGATCTGTGCGTATCCCGCTGGCCCGTACCCGTCCCGAGGCCACCGCATCGGCCCAGGTCAGCCGTCCGGTGGCGACCAGCAGCCAGGTCATCGGATCGGTCTCCACCACATTGGGCGGTGTGCCGCGGGTGTGCCGCGGCCCGGCGACACACTGAATCGCACCGAAAGGTGGAATACGGACCTCCACCGATCGGCCCGGCGCGGTCCGCGCCAGCTCGCTCAGGAGCGCGCGCACGGCGTCACGCAGCACCGCTCGCTCCGGTTCGGCACCTCGGTCCAGCGCGTCCAGGGCGGCGCCGACGGACTCGGATTTATTGTGCGCAGGAGACACGTCGGGACAATACGACCCCGGATTAAACGAGAACCCGGCGGCCCTGGGTCGCGCAGAGGACCTACGACAGGGCATAGTGGCCGACGGTGTGTACTCGTCGCGGGATCCATGGGGCATTTCGAAGGCAGCCCGAGGCCCGTGCGACCCGGAAGGCGGTGGACGTGACAACGCACCTACGAGCCAGGGCTCTCCAGGCCGGTGCGTTCCTGGCGCTGGTCGGTGGCGTCCTCGTCGCCGCACCTTCAGCCGCCCAGGCCGACAACCCGACGGTATCCGTCGTGAGTCTGCGGCCCGCGGACATCACGTCCGGCGGCACGACCACCATCGGCTACCGGATCGAGAACAACCCCGGCGACACCAACGTCAGCGTGCAGGTCAGCGGCGACGGCTTGCGGTGCGACCCGGGGTGCACCTTCGAGGAGCAGGTGACGGTCGGCGCGCCGAGAACGTTCTCGACCAAGCTGATCGCCGGCAACGTCGCTCCGGGTGAGACCAAGAAGATCACAGTCACCGTCACCGCGACCGTCAAGGGTGTCAGCGACAGCGACAGCAGAGAGGTCACCGTGCGCGGCCCGGACAAGCCGCAGACGGTGCGTCAGGTCAGCGGCCGGGTCAAGGACCAGGACGGCAAGGCCGTCTCCGGCGCGCTGGTCGGCCTGCGCGACAGCCAGGGGCACCAGTACCAGACCAACACCAACGGTGACGGTGGCTACTCGTTCACGTCATCGGACAGCAAGCCCATCTCCGTGGGGGCCATGGCGGTCGGCGCCACCAAGGACGGCTACGAGCTCACCTCGAAGAACGCCCAGGGCGCAGCCGGCAAGTCGATCACCGTGCCGCTGACGCTCAAGTCGAAGGCCGCGCCGACGACCTCGAGCCCGTCCCCCTCGCCCAGCGCCACCACGGAACCGACCGACGAGGCCACCGACGACGCGTCCGAGCCGGCGACCGACGAGTCCGCGGGGGTTCTCGACGCCGCGCCCAAGTCCGGATCCGACGAGGGTTCCGGGTCGCTGCTGTTCATCATCCTCGGCGGCCTGCTGGTGGCGGCCGGCATCGGCGCGATCGTGCTGGTGCTGATGCGCCGCAAGTCCAACGAGGACCCCGACGAGCTGGACGGCGCGGGAGCCGGCGGTGCGATCCCGGCCGCGGCCCCGGCCGGACGGTACGGCGGCGCCGACGAGACCCGTCTCGCCGCCCCGGTGGGTGGCCGGGTCAGCGACGCCACGATGATCGCGCCCCGCTCGGGCGCACCGTCCATGGCGGACGCCCCGACGATGATCCACCAGGCGGCCCCGCCGGTCGACGAGTTCCCGGACCCGTACGGTGCGCCGATGCCCCAGGGCGGCGGATACAACGCACCCGGCGGTTGGGGCACGGCCGGTGCTGCCGGTGCGGCCGGTGCCGCCGGCGCCTACGGTGCCGCGCAAGCTGCTCCGGGGTACGGCGCGGCCAACCAGTACGGCGGCGCTCCGGCTCCGGCCCAGCCGGGTGGCTACGCCGACCAGGACGACCACGGGTACGCCGGCAACGGCTACGGTCCGGGTCAGCCCGCGGGCTACGCCGACCAGGCCGGCTATGACGAGGCCGACTACGGCGCACAGGGTGGCTACGAGCCGCCCGCCCAGCGCTACGACGAGCCGACCGGCATGTACAGGCCGGAACCGGCAGGCGGCTACCCGGCGGAGGCCGGCTACGCCGACCAGGGCGGTTACGGCGGCGCGGAGCCGGCCTACGGCCAGAACGCCGGCTACCCGCAGGGCAGCGACGAGTACGCCGACCCGGGCCAGGCGGCGCCTTACCAGGGCGGCAACGGCTACCAGAGTGGCTCCTACGGTGCCGCTGCTGAGCCGGCTGACCAGGCAGGCTACGGCGGCTGGGGTGGCGCGGCCGGTGGGATCGACAGCGGCAACGCGTACGGTCCGCCCGCCGGTGGTGGCACCTATGGTGGCGCTCAGGGCGGTGGCACGTACGGCGGTGCAGCGGGCGGCGGCGCCTACGGAGCTCCGGCTCCTGCGGGCGGTGGCGGCGGCTACGGCGGCGACCCGGGTTACGACCCGCGGGCGACGTACGGCCGGCCGGAAGGCTACGAGCAGCCGGGTGCCGGCCGGGGTCAGCAGCCGCCGCAGGGTGGCTACCCCGACCAGGGCGGTTACGCCGGGGGCGCTGCCGACCAGACCGGTTACTACGGTCCGGAGCAGGGTGGCCGGCACGGCGGGCCGCCGCGGGACGGTGGCCGTCCCGCTCAGCGCCGGCCGAACGACTGGACCGAGGACTGACGCACCACAGCAACGCAGCGAGAAGGCCGGCCCGTTCCCACGGGCCGGCCTTTCGTCTTACGTGACGGTGGCCGCCACCTCGACGGCGGCACGGACGAAGGCCGCCACGGCCGGCGAGTGCGACTCCGGAAGCCACGCGACGGCCAGCGTGACCGGCAGCAAGTCGTCGACGCTGCGATAGACCAGGCCGGGTCGCGGATGGCGCTGCGCGACCGAGCGCGGTGGGAACCACACGCTGCTGCCCAGCTCGACCAGGTTAAAGATCTGCGCGAGGTCTAGCCCCGCCCCGCTCACCTCGGCCGGCGGTCTCGTGAAGCCGCCCCGGTCGGCCGGTGACCCGTCCGGGAGTTTCCGGCCGGCAAGCTCGGTCAGAGACAGCGACGGCCGGTCGGCCAGCAGATCGGTGACGGCCAGGGCGACGAGGCGTGGCTCGGTCAGCAGTGGCTCGACGTCGAGGTCCGGATCCAGGTACGGCGCGAGCAGCAGCGCCACATCGGCCCGCCCGTCGCGTACGGCTGGGGCCTGCTCCCACGGACCGCCCAGCACGAGCTCCACCGGGAGCGCGGCCGCCTCCCGTTGATAGGCGGCGAGGATCTGCGGCAGCAGGCCGGAGTCGTAGTCGGCCTTGAACGCGAGCCGCAGCCCCGGCGCCACCCGGCCGGCGTGCCGGGCTCGGCGGCCGGCCGCAGTCACCGCATCGAGCGCCGTACGGGCATCGCGGAGCAGCACCTCCCCGGCCGCAGTCAGGGCGACCTGCCGCGTCGTCCGCTCCAGCAGCCGCACGTCGAGCTGGCGTTCCAGCTCGCGAATGGCGCGGGACAGTGGCGGTTGCGCCATGCCCAGCCGCTCGGCCGCCCGCCCGAAGTGCAGCTCCTCGGCCACCGCCACGAAGTACCGGAGTTGCCGAACCTCCAGCTCATTCATCTCAGCAGCTTATTCATACCAGCAGAGTATCAATGGCGACCGGATCGGTCCTTCAGGTGTGCCTTGGGGCGGCGTTGACTGGATCTCATGATCGTTGTGACAGCACCCACGGGCCACATCGGCCGCCAGGTTGTGCGGAACCTGCTCGACCGGGGCGCCCCGGTCCGCGTCATCGCCCGGGACCCGTCCCGGTTACCCCCGGAGAGCCGGGACCGCCTGGACGTCGTACCCGGATCGCACGCGGACGCCGACGTCGTCGCCAAGGCCTTCGCCGGCGCCGATGCGGTCTTCTGGCTGGTCCCGCCGGACCCACGGGCCGGCAGCGTGACCGCCGCCTATGTGGACTTCACCCGGTCCGCGTGCGAGGCCTTCACCAGCCAGGGCGTCAGCCGCGTGGTCGGCGTCTCGGCCCTCGGCCGCGGCACAGCCGTGGCCGGGCAGGCCGGGCTGGTCACCGCGTCGCTGGCGATGGACGACCTGATCACCGGTACGGGGGTGAGCTACCGCGCGCTGACGATGCCCTCGTTCATGGACAACATCCTGCGGCAGGTCGAAGCCCTCAGGAACCGGGGTGTGTTCGTCGCACCGATCGCCGGCGACCGTAAGTTCCCGTCCTGCGCCACCCGGGACATCGCCGCGGTCGCCACCGACCTGCTGCTCGACGAATTCTGGAGCGGCCCGGGCAGCGTGCCCGTACTCGGCCCCGAGGATCTGTCGTACGACGACATGGCCGCCGTCATGTCCGAGGTGCTGGCCCGACCGATCCGGTTCCAGCGGATCTCCGGGGAGGACCTGCGGGCCGGCCTCCTCGGTCGCGGGATGTCCGAGCCGATGGCGCAGGCCACGCTGGAGATGTGGCAGGCCAAGGACGCCGGCCTGGACAACGCCGAGCCCCGTACGCCGCAGGCCACCACGCCGACCACCTTCCGGCAGTGGTGCGAGGACGTGCTGCGGCCGGCCGTCCTGGCCTGACGCTCAGCGTTCCCAGGGCGGCGGCACCCGTACGGCGGCCATGCCCGCCGCCGTGGCCGCCTGGATGCCGAGGTCGGTGTCCTCGAAGACCAGGCAGTCGCCGGGCGGCACCCGCAGCAGCTCGGCGGCGAGCAGGAACGCCCCCGGGTCCGGCTTGGCCCGCGGGTAGTCACCGGCGCAGACCAGCACGTCGAACTTGTCCAGCAGACCCAGCGCGCTGAGCGAGGCGGTGACGGACTCGCGGGTGCTGCCGGATACCACCGCGAACGGGATCCGCCGGTGCGCCTCGTCGATGTGCTCCAGCACCCCGGGAACGGCGCTGACGGTCGGCAGCAACTCCTGGAAGAGAACCTCCCGGCGGGCGGCGACGATCTCCACCGGCATGCTCAGGCCCTGCTGCTCGTTGAGGTCGGCGATGATCTCGGCGACGGGTCGCCCGCCCCAGGCGTAGAAGAGGTCCTCGGGCAGCACCGCGCCCCACTCCTTGAGCGCCTGTTGCCAGGCGAGGTAGTGCACGGGCATGGAGTCCGCGATGGTCCCGTCGCAGTCGAACAGGTAGGCCCGGAAGTCGCCGGCCGGCAGGGGTAGCAGCACCGCAGCAGGATATAGAGCCGGTCACGACAGCGCGCCACGTCCGGGCGGGTGCCCAGCCGTGGCGCGCTGATCGTTGCTCGGTGCGGCGGTTGCCTGCGTTGTCAGGCCTTGGACTCCGGCTCGTCGTCCTGCTTCGCCGGCTCGGTCACGGCCGGCTCAGCGTCGATCGGACCACCCGGTGCTACTGCCCCGGCGTCCGTGTCGGAACGGCCGGGCAGGTCGGCGACCTCGTCGGCCGGGCCGGATGCCGGGTGGGCGGGCTCGCTGATCTCCAGCGTGACCGACGGTCCCGTGCCCCGGTCGTCCCCGGCCGGCTCGGCCTGCTCTTTTGCGGAGAGCTCGGCGGCTTCCACCACGGCGGCGATCTGCCGGGTGACGCCCTCGGCCGGTCCGCCGAAGAGGTTGCGCATCGTGGCCGTGAAGGCCGCCCGCAACTCGTCGAGCCCGACGGTGAACTGGTCGTGGATGTCGAGGACCGGCTCCTCCGCGGTGACGCCGATCTGCACGCAGGACACGTTGTGCTCCGCGGCCAGCGCCACGAACGCCTTGTCGTGCCCACGCGGCACCGCGACCAGCGCGCGTCCGGCCGACTCGCTGAACAGCCAGACGAACGGCGTGACGGTCGTGTCGTGCTCCGGCAGCTTGATCCGCGCGCCGACGTTGCGCCGCAGGCAGGACTCGACCAGCACCTGGGCCAGACCGCCGTCGGAGAGGTCGTGCGCCGCGACGATGTGCTCGCGTTCCGAGGCCTGCGCCATCAGCCGGCCCAGCGCCTGCTCGTGCGCCAGGTCCACCTTCGGCGGGCGGCCGCCCAGGTGGCCGTGGGTGACCCACGCCCACTCGGAGCCGGACAGCTCGCACTCGGTGTCGCCGAGCAGGAAGAGCAGGTCGCCGTCCGTGGTCGGCGGCGGCGGGAAGCCCATCGGCGTGCGGCGGGCTACGTCGTTGAGGATGCCGAGCACGCCGACCACCGGGGTCGGGTGGATCGCCGCGGCGCCGGTCTGGTTGTAGAAGCTGACGTTGCCGCCGGTGACCGGGATGCCGAGCTGCTGGCAGCCGTCGGCCAGGCCGCGGACGGCCTCGGCGAACTGCCACATGACGGCCGGGTCCTCGGGGGAACCGAAGTTCAGGCAGTCGGTGACGGCGATCGGCTCGGCGCCGGTGACGGCGACATTGCGGTACGCCTCAGCCAGCGCGAGCCGCGCACCCTCGTACGGGTCGAGCCGGGTGTAACGGCCGTTGCCGTCGACGGACAGCGCCACGCCGAGCCCGGTGCGCTCGTCGATGCGCAGCACGCCGGCGTCCTCGGGCTGGGCGAGCACGGTGTTGCCGAGCACGTACCGGTCGTACTGCTCGGTGACCCAGCTCTTGTCGCACAGGTTCGGCGACGCGATCATGCGCAGCAGCGTCTCCCGCAGCTCGTCCGGGGTGGACGGACGCGGCAGTGTCTCGGCCCGGTCGGCCTGCAGCAGGATCAGGTCGGCGGGCTCGCGGATCGGCCGGGCGTAGACCGGGCCGTCATCGGCGAGCGAGCCGGGCGGCACGTCCACCACGATGTGGTCGTTCCAGCTGATCACCAGGCGGCCGGGCTGGCCGTCGGTCTGGCTGGGGGTGACCTCGCCGATGTCGGTGGCCCAGACGCCCCACTTCTCGGCAACCTTGAGCACCTCGTCGAGCTTCTCCGGCGCGACGATCAGCAGCATCCGCTCCTGCGACTCGCTGGCCAGGATCTCGGTCGGCGACATCGAGGCCTCGCGCAGCGGCACCCGCTCGAGGTAGACCCGCATGCCGGTGCCGGCCGCCGCCGCGGTCTCGGTGAGCGCGCAGGTCAGGCCCGCGCCGCCGAGGTCCTGGATGCCGACGACCAGGCCCGCGTCGTACAGCTCGAGGCAGCTCTCGATCAGCAGCTTCTCCATGAAGGGGTCGCCGACCTGCACCGACGGGCGGCGCTGCTCGGCGCCCTCGTCGAAGGTCGCCGAGGCCAGCACGGAGACGCCGCCGATGCCGTCGCGCCCGGTGCGGGCGCCGAGCAGCACGACGACGTTGCCGACGCCGGCTGCCTCCTTGCGCTGCAGGCGCTCGACCGGCATGACGCCGATGCTCAGCGCGTTGATCAGCGGGTTGCCCTGATAGCAGGGGTCGAAGACGATCTCGCCGCCGATGTTGGGCAGGCCCAGGCAGTTGCCGTAGCCGCCGATGCCGGCGACCACGCCGGGCAGCACCCGCGCGGTGTCCGGGTGGTCCGCGGCACCGAAGCGCAGCGGGTCCATCACCGCGATCGGGCGGGCGCCCATGGCGAGGATATCGCGGACGATGCCGCCGACGCCGGTGGCCGCACCCTGGTACGGCTCCACGAAGCTCGGGTGGTTGTGCGACTCGACCTTGAAGGTGACGGCGATCTCGTCGGAGATCTGCACGACGCCCGCGTTCTCCCCGATGCCCGCGAGCATCCTGGTGTTCTTCGGGGCCTTCTCGCCGAACTGGCGCAGGTGCACCTTGCTCGACTTGTAGGAGCAGTGCTCGCTCCACATGATCGAATACATCGCCAGCTCGGACGCGGTCGGACGGCGGCCGAGGATCTGCCGGATCCGGTCGTACTCGTCGTCCTTGAGGCCGAGCTCGGTGTGCGGCTGAAGCTCGTCGCCGGTGTTGAGCGCCCGCTCGACGGTGTCAGGTCCCCCGTCGAACTGGTTGATCAGCACGTCGGTGGCGGCGAAGCCACCCGGCTTGGCGCTGGCCGGCTGCTGCGGCACCTCCGGAGGCGCTGTCGCGCCGCTGGTCGCCGTGTCGTGCTGGGTGGTCATCGCTGGGCTCCCCCTGTGAGCTGCCCGCCCGCGGCCGACCCGGCCAGGTACCGCAGGGCTGAGGTGAAGAAGCCGAGGCCGTCGAGCGACGGACCGGTCAGCGCCTCCACCGCGTGTTCCGGGTGCGGCATGATGCCGACCACGTTGCCGGCCGCGTTGGTGATCGCGGCGATGTCGCGCTGCGAGCCGTTCGGGTTGCCGCGCGTGTAGCGGGCGACGATCCGGCCCTCGGCCTCGAGCTCGTCCAGAGTGCGCTCGTCCGCGACGTAACAGCCCTCGCCGTTCTTCACCGGGATCAGGATCTCCTGGCCCTCGGTGAAGCCGTTGGTCCAGGCCGTCGACGTGCTGGCGACGCGCAGGTGCTGGTCGCGGTTGCGGAAGTGCAGGTGCTGGTTACGGGTGAGCGCGCCGGGCAGCAGGTGGGCCTCGCAGAGGATCTGGAAGCCGTTGCAGATGCCGAGCACCGGCAGGCCGCCGCGAGCCGCGTCGGCGATGGTCTCCATGACCGGGGCGAACCGGGCGATCGCGCCGCAGCGCAGGGCGTCGCCGTAGGAGAAACCGCCGGGCAGGACCACGGCGTCGACGCCGTGCAGGTCCTCCTCGCCGTGCCAGAGACGGACGGCCTCGGCGCCGGCGATGCGCGCGGCGCGGGCCGCGTCACCGTCGTCGAGCGAACCGGGGAAGGTGACGACTCCGATCCGCATGGTCACGCGCTCTCGAGAGCGGCGTCACCGGCAGGCTCGTCGACCCGGATCGAGAAGTCCTCGATGACCGGGTTGGCGAGCAGCTTGTCGGCGATCTCGCGGGCCGTCTCGAGGTCGGGTTCACCGTCGAACTCGATCTCGATGCGGCGCCCGATGCGTACGGAGGAGATGGAGCTGACCCCGAGCCGTGGCAGCGCGTTGGCGACTGCCTGGCCCTGCGGATCGAGGATCTCCGGCTTGAGCATGACGTCGACGACGACGCGAGCCACGGGCACTCCTGACTGTGTAGGTGCGCAGTTGGGTGGCCCTCTAAGGGGCGAGCGGCCAAAGCCTACCTTGTACGACTCCCGATCGACCCATCGGCCGGTGTCGGCAGGCCGACGCGAGGGCCGCTGAGCAGCGAATCTCGACCGTGATCTCCGCCACGACAAGATCACCCGACGGTGTCGCCGGCTCACCGTCCGCGACCTCCCCCATCACACGGTGATAGGTGTCAATTGGAGTCTTGTCCCGGGGTGGCGCAGGTCATAGCGTTCAGTCGATCAAGTTCGATGCATCCCCCCATCGACAGAACTTCGGAAGGAGCCCGGCGTGCGCATCCGCATCGTCGTCGCCTCTCTGGCCACCGCCCTGACCGGCATCCTGGCCGCCCCCGCCGCCGCCAGTGCCGTCGAGCCCGGACCGGACCTCATCATCGGCGGCAGCACCGTCGCGTCGGCGCCCTGGGCCGCCGCGGTCTTCAGCAACGGCAGCTTCACCTGCTCCGGCACGATCATCTCGGCCAACTACGTGCTGACCGCCCGGCACTGCATCAGCGGCTCGATGTCGGTGCGCGTCGGCAGCGTCAGCCGCACGTCCGGCGGGGTCACCCGTACGGTGAGCTCCACCACCACCCAGAACGACCTGGCCCTGATGCGGCTGAGCAGCTCGGTCTCCACCAGCTACATGCCGCTGTCCAGCGCGTACCCGCCGGTGGGCTCGACCAACTCGCTCTACGGCTGGGGCCAGACCTGCTACAGCGGCTGCGGCGCCTCGACGACCCTGAAGACCGCCACGGTCCGGGTCACCTCGACCAACCAGACCGACGCGTACGGCGGCCGGGCGATCGGCTCCACCGCGATCAACGGCAACGCGTGGCGCGGTGACTCCGGCGGCCCGCAGGTCTACAACGGCGCGCAGGTCGGCGTCGCCTCGACGGCGGACGGCCAGAGCCGGCAGTACTACGGCAGCGTCGCCTACAACCGGGCGTGGATCACCTCGGTCGCGGGCGTCTGAGAATTCCGTCGGGGGGCGGTGAGACCCGCTCCGCCGCCCCCTGACGGCATCACGTTCTAAAGAATGGCCGCGGGCGTGTACTTGGCCGCTTCCGGGTGCTGCGCCACGATCGCCGCCACCCGTTCCGCCACCGCCCGGACCTGGGCCGGAGCCGCGCCCACGAAGGCCGCCCGGTCCGCCACCAGGGCGTCGATCTCGGCCCGCGAAAGCTGCAGGCGACCGTCGGCCACCAGCCGGTCGAAGAGATCGTTCTCGGCGATGCCCTTCTCCCGCATGGCCAGCGCCACCGCCACCGCGTGCTCCTTGATCACCTCGTGCGCCACCTCCCGGCCGACGCCCTTGCGCACGGCGGCGACCAGCAGCTTGGTGGTGGTGAGGAACGGCAGGAAGCGGTCCAGCTCGCGGGCGATGACCGCCGGGTACGCACCGAACTCGTCGAGCACGGTCAGGAATGTCTGGAACAGGCCGTCGGTGGCGAAGAACGCATCCGGCAGGGCCACCCGGCGCACGACCGAGCAGGAGACGTCACCCTCGTTCCACTGGTCGCCGGCCAGCTCCCCGACCATCGACAGGTAGCCACGGACGATCACCGCGAGGCCGTTGACCCGCTCCGACGAACGCGTGTTCATCTTGTGCGGCATCGCCGACGAGCCGACCTGACCGGCCTTGAAACCCTCGGTGACCAGTTCCTGGCCGACCATCAGGCGGATCGTGGTGGCCAGCGACGACGGCGCCGCCACCACCTGGGCCAGGGCGGACACCACGTCGAAGTCGAGCGACCGCGGGTAGACCTGGCCGACGCTGGTCAGCACCCGTTCGAAGCCGAGATGCGCGGCGACCTTGCGCTCCAGCTCGGCCAGCTTGTCCGCGTCGCCGTCGAGCAGATCGAGCTGGTCGGCGGCGGTGCCGACCGGACCCTTGATGCCGCGCAGGGGATAACGGCGGAGCAGATCGTCCAGGCGCTCGTACGCGATCAGCAGCTCCTCGGCCGCACTCGCGAACCGCTTGCCCAGCGTGGTCGCCTGGGCCGCGACGTTGTGCGACCGTCCGGTGAGCACGAGGTCGCTGTGCTCCAGGGCGCGCTCGGTCAGCCGGGCCAGCGTGGTGACGATCCGGCTGCGCACCAGCTCCAGCGAGGCCCGGATCTGCAACTGCTCGACGTTCTCGGTGAGGTCACGCGAGGTCATGCCCTTGTGGATGTGCTCGTGCCCGGCGAGCGCGCTGAACTCCTCGATGCGGGCCTTCACGTCGTGCCGGGTGACCCGCTCCCGCGCCGCGATGCTCGCGAGATCAACATCGTCGACCACTGCCTCGTACGCCTCGACGACCCCGTCCGGAAGCGCGACGCCGAGATCGCGCTGGGCCCGCAGGACCGCGAGCCACAGCCGGCGCTCCATCCGGATCTTCTCCTCCGGCGACCAGAGGTCGACGAGGTCGGCGGACGCGTAGCGGCTGGCGAGGACGTTCGGGATGCTCACCGGGCCGATTCTTCCATGACGGCCGCGGCGGGCTCCGGGCTCGTCGGCCGGTGGTGCCGCAGGTTACGCACGTCCCGGCCGGCCAGCATGCCGGCGACCGCGAGCCCGATCAGGGCGGCCGCCCCGACCAGCGTCGGCTCGACGCCGACGGCCCCGGCGATCGGCCCGGCCAGGACCTGACCGACGGGGATCGCGACAAAGGACCCGACCATGTCGTACGAGTAGACGCGCGCGAGTTTGTCAGCGGGGACGTGCTCCTGCATCGTCGTCTCCCACGCCACCGCGAACTGCTCGATGCCGAGGCCGGCGAGGAACGCCGCCGCCAGCAGCAACCCGAGATGCGGGGCGATGCCGAGGGTGAGCATCGGCAGAACTTCGAAGATGGTGCAGACGACGCCGAACAGCAGCAACCGGACCACTTTGATCCGCATGGCGACGACCGCGCCGAGCACCATGCCGACGGTCTGGGCGGCGAGCACAAAACCCCAGGCGCGGCGGCCGACGGTGTCGTCGGCGACCACCGGACCGAGGACGTACATGCCGCCGCTGAGGCAGGCGTTGATCACGCCGAAGCCGGCGACCACCACCCACAGCCAGGTACGGCTGCGGAACTCGGTCCAGCCACCCCGCAGATCCGCGAAGATGCTGCTCCGGACCGGCGCGGAGCCCTCCTCCGGTGCCAGGTCCGGCCGCGGCCCGGTGCCGGCCTCCGCGGACGCGGATTGCCCGGGCGCGGGCGCGGCGGGCGCGGGCGTCGGGATGCGGAGCAGGGCGAAGGCGATCGCCGACAGGGCGAACGCCGCCGCGTCCACCGCGATCCCCCATCCCGGACCGACGCCCGCCACGAGGATCCCGCCCAGCGGCGCACCGACGATGTAGGCGCCGTTGAAGAACAGCCGGTTCAGCGCATTCGCCTGCTGGCGGATGTCCGCCGGGATGAGCTGCGGCACGATCGACGACGAGGCCGGCAGGGCCAGCGCGCTCACCATGCCGTTGACCGCGGACAGGACGATCAGCCACGGGATCGTCGCCGCGCCGGAGAGCACCAGCGCGGCCACCGCCGCCTGCGTGACGGCGGCCGCGATGCTCGCGCCCACCATCAGGTGATGTTTCGGCATCCGGTCGGCCAGCGCCCCGCCGAACAGCACGAACAGCACGTTGACGGACACCCGCGTGCCGACGACCAGGCCGAGGTCGCTGGGCGAGCCGGTCAGGTCGAGGACGGCGAAGGCCAGGGCGACCGGCGCGACTGCGTTGCCGATCGAGTTGATCGTGCGGCCGGCGAGCAGGAACCGGAACGGGGCATGGCGCAGCGGGGCGAGGGCGTTCACGGCTCCTCCATGCGGAACATCGCGATGGTCGCGCTGGTGCGGATGGTGCCCGGGGTGCGCGGGGGCCTGGCCGCGTCGTGCAGGTCGCGGCTGGCTTGGGCGATGCGGTCGCGGATCTCGCGGAAGACCTGCGGGTCGACCCAGAGCTCGGCGTCGGTCATCGAGCCGCCGACCGACCAGTCGGCCTCGGCGGTACGCCGCACCAGCTCGTTGGCCACGGCCTCGAACAGCGCCCGCTGGGTGTCGGCGTGATGCGGGCCGACCATCGTCTCGCGCTCGCGTTCCCGGTCGCGCTCGGCGTCATAGCGGTAGCGCTTGGCGACGCCACCCCGGATGCGTTCCTCGCCGGTCTGCAGGATCAGGCCGGCGCTGAGCAGATTGCGCAGGTGATAGCTGGCGTTGGCGTGGGTGAGACCGAGCTCGCGGGCGACATCAGCGGCGGTGAGCGGCGCACCGGTGAGCAACGACAGCATCCGCAGGCGGACCGGATGGGCCATGGCCCGCAGCCGGGCCTGACGACGCGCATCTCCCAAAGACATGTTGGGGAGTCTAGGAGAGACGGGGCTCACTGTCCAACAGATGTTGGGGGGTTGAGACACTGCAGGACTACGCGGTTATCGCTAGGGTTACTCGCGAGTAGGTCTGGCGCTCATCCCGAAAGGTCCACCGATGACTGAATTCAGCCCCGAAGCTCTCGCCACGATCGGCCCGAAGGAGTTCGCGCAGCTCGTCAAGTCCACCCCGGACTCGAAGATCGCCGAGGTCATGGGCTCCGAGAGCCGCACCAAGATCCTGGACGAGGTGTTCAACCGGATGCCGACGCTGTTCCGCGCGGACCGGGCCGGCGCGACCCAGGCCGTCATCCACTGGAGCATCACGGGCGGCCCCGGCGGCAGCACGGACACCTACGAGACCGTGATCGAGAACGGTGCCTGCACCGTCACCAACCAGCCGGTCCGCGAGCCCAAGCTGGCGATGACGATGGACCCGGTGACCTTCCTCAAGGTGGTCTCCGGCGACGGCAACCCGATGATGATGTTCATGACCGGCAAGATCAAGGCGAAGGGTGACCTCGGCCTGGCGGCCCAGGTCGCCAAGCTCTTCGACATCCCGAAGAACTGATCTCACCTGCTGGCCCGCCCCGCCGAGACCTGTCTCGGCGGGGCGTCCTTGCTTCACCGGTACGCAGTCACGAGCTCAAGTAGCGCAGCACCGCGAGCACACGCCGGTTGTCGGCCTCGCCCGGTGGCAGTCCCAGCTTGTCGAAGATGCCCGCGACGTGCTTCTCCACGGTTCCGCCGGTGACCACGAGCGCGTCGGCGATGCCGGCGTTCGAACGACCCTCGGCCATCAGCGCCAGCACGTGCCGCTCCCGCGCGGTGAGCGCCGCCAGACCGTCGGCCCGGCGGCTCGCGCGCAGCAACTGGCCGACGACCTCGGGGTCGAGCGCCGTCCCGCCCGCGGCGACCCGTTCCAGCGCGTCGGCGAACTCGGCGACGTCGGCCACCCGTTCCTTCAGCAGATATCCGGCGCCCGCCGCGTTGCCTTCCAGCAGCCGGGCCGTGTACTTGGTCTCGATGTACTGCGACAGCACCAGCACCCCGGTCCGTGGGTGCCGGCGGCGGATCTCGAGCGCGGCGCGCAGCCCTTCGTCGGTGTGTGTCGGCGGCATCCGGATGTCGGCCACCACGACGTCGGGCTGATGCTCGGCCACCGCCTCGAGCAGCGCACCGCCGTCGCCCACGGCCGCGCAGACCTGGTGGCCGCGGTCCTCGATCAGCCGGGCGAGCCCCGCCCGGAACAGGACCGAGTCCTCGGCGATCACGATCCGCGCCTTCATGCGTGCAACGGAAGCTCGACGGTGATCGTCGTCGGACCGCCGGGTGGGCTGACGATCGTGAGGCGGCCGTCCACCACGGCGACCCGCTGCGCCAGTCCGGCCAGGCCGCTGCCCCTGGTCGGGTCGGCGCCGCCCGTACCGTCGTCGGCGACGCTGAGCAGCAGCACGTCGTGCTGCCCGGCTGCCCGGACCGCGAGCTTGTCGGCCAAGCTGTGCTTGGCCGCATTGGCCAGCAGCTCGGCGGCGCAGAAGTAGGCGATGGTCTCGATCGCGGGGGTGGGCCGGACCGGGATGGTGACGTCCAGCTCGACCGGGATCGCCCGGTCAGCGGTCAGCGAGGCGAGGGCGTCGGCCAGCCCGTTGTCGAGCACCGGCGGGTGAATGCCACGCACGAGGGTGCGCAGCTCGCCGAGCGCGTCCTTGGCGCCCCGCAGCGCGGCGTCGACCAGCTCCCGGGCGGCTGCGGCGTCCGGAACCGGGCCGTTGTCGCCGAGCTTCTCCCGGGCCATGCCGAGGTTCATGGCCAGCGTGGCCAGCCGGATCTGCGCGCCGTCGTGCAGATCCCGTTCGAGCCGCCGCAGCAGGGCGGCGGAGTCGTCCACGGCCAGCGCCCGGCTCAGCTCCAGATCGTGGACCCGCTGGGCCAGCCGCCCGGGCCCGAGCAACCCTCGGATCAGCCAGGCGTCGACGGCGGTGACGGCCCGGGTGACCCACGGGGCGGCCAGCAACATCGCCGCTCCCGCCGCGGCGGCGGCGAACGTGCCGAGGAGAGTCGTGACTTGGAACGTGCCGTCACCGAACAGACCGAACGGCGTGAACACCGGCACCGGGCTGAGCTCGACCCCCGGTGGATGGTTGCGGAACGCCCCCCACAGCAGCGGGTAACTCAGGTTGACCAGGCCGCCGATCCAGAAGAACACGGCGTACAGCTCGATCAGGGCGACCGGCAGCTTGGCCAGCTGATAGGCCACGACCCGCCAGCCGGCGCCGTCCCGAAGGCCCGGGCCGGGCCAGGCCCGGGCGCCGGGGCGCCGCCGCACCGGCGGCGGCGGCGCGATCTGCACCTTGAGCAGCCGGCCCGCGAGCTTGCGTTGCAGCGAGCCGAGCCTGCGGGCCGCCCCGGTCGACACCAGCAGCAGGAGCAGCAGTCCCACGCAGAGGCCGGCGAGGGCCATCTGGGCCGGGGTCGGGTTGCCCCGGCCGCCGTCGGCCGCCAACCAGATCAGGTCCGCGGCGAGCACGAACAACACCAGCGGGTTGAGCAGGGCGAGCGGCAGCCCGGCCAGGCAGAACAACAGCTCACGGCCCTGACGCCGGGAGAACGGGGCCACCACCACGGTCATGCCCATGCCGCCATCCTCCTCTCTTCCCGCCTGCGCCCTAAGCGTCCCGCCGGGCCAGCAGCCGGCCGCCGATCGCCAGCGCGATCGCGGCGTACAGGGAGAGCATGCCGAGCCCGGCCCACGCGGACAGGAAGTCCGGACAGGACGCCGCGTCGGTGCCACAGGTCACCGGCTTGGTCGTGCTCAGCGAGTTGGCCAGGATCAAAATCGGCATGTAGGGCGCCGCACCGTGCGCGATGAACCCGATGACCTGCACGACCACGTACACGCCGGCCACCAGGACCCCGACCGCGGCCGCACTGTGCCGGATGATCGCCCCCAGCCCCAGGCCGAGCAACCCGACCAGGCAGGACGCGGCCCCGGTGAGCACGACCGCCCGCAGCACGCCGGGGTCGGCCAGCGTGGGTGCCGTGATGCCGTGGCGCAGGGTGCCGGCGGCGGCGAAAAACGCGATGAAGGAAGCAAGCTCCCCGACGACCAGGGTCACGGCCCCGAACACGGCCGCTTTCGCCGCCAGGACCAGCGGCCGCCGCGGTACGGCGGCCAGCGTGACCCGGATCGTCCCCGAGCTGTACTCGCCGGTCATGGTCAGTACGCCGAGCGCACCGGCCAGCAGCAGGCCGGGGACCACGCCGGCCAGCGCGTTGTTGGTCAGATCCACGGAGGCGTCCCGGCTGTTCAGACCCACCGCGACGCCGATCCCGACAGTTGCGGCGACCGTGATGGCCAGCGTCCACCAGGTGGAGCGCAGGCTGCGCAGCTTGATCCATTCCATCCGGGCCACCTGCACCGGCCCGTAACGGCCACTCGGCACACGGGTCATCGCGGGCGTGGTCATGCTGTCGCCTCCGTCGTCATGGTCCCCTGGTATTCGACCTCTGCGCTGGTGAGCCGGAAGAACGCGTCCTCCAGCGACGCCGAACCGGCCGACAACTCGGCGACGGTCGTATCCGCGAGCAGTCGCCCCCGGCCGATCACCACCAGCCGCTCGGCGGTCAACGCCATCTCGCTGATCAGGTGGCTGGACACAAAAACGGTGCGGCCCTGCGCGGCCAGCGACTTCAGCAGGTCACGGATCCAGCGGACCCCCTCGGGATCCAGCCCGTTGACCGGCTCGTCCAGCAGCAGCACGGCCGGATCGCCCAGCAGCGCCGCGGCAACGCCCAGACGCTGCCCCATGCCGAGGGAGAGCTTCCCGGCCCGCCGCCCGGCCGCGCCACTCAGGCCGACCAGGTCGAGCACCTCGTCGACCCGGGCCCGCGGGATCGCATTGCCGGCGGCCAGGGCGAGCAGGTGATTGCGGGCGGTACGGCCCGGGTGGAACGCCCTGGCTTCGAGCAGCGCGCCGACCTCGCGGAGCGGCCAGCGCAGCTCGCGGTAGCGGCGGCCACCGATCCGCGCCTGGCCGGCGTCGGGCCGGTCCAGCCCGAGGATCAACCGCATCGTGGTGGACTTGCCCGACCCGTTGGGGCCGAGGAAACCGGTAACACTGCCCGGCCGCACGTCGAAGCTGAGCGCGTCGACGGCGAGCGTCCGGCCATATCGCCTGGTGAGATTCCGGGCCTCTATCATCCGGACTCCTTCCGTAGTCGGTGCCTACGGAAAGTCACGCTATGCATCGGGCCGCTTGAAGAGGACCCGGCTGACGGCCGTCTTCCGCTGGGGGATATCCCCCAGATCGGGGCTCCGGCCCAGGTGGGCGGCCCTGGGGCCGCGGGTTCAGGTCGTGGCCCGCCGCCGCGGGTTCAGGTGGCGGCGCCGCGCCGCGGGCTGGGGCGGGCGGGCCGCCGCCGCGGGCCCAGGTGGCGGCCCGGCGCCGCAGGCCAGGTGGGCGAGCTGGACGCCGCCGGGTCAGGCGGTGATGCGGCCCTCGACAGCGCCCAGGGCGATGTCCGTCCGGTGGTGGGAACCCTCCAGCGTGATGCCGTCCACCAGCCCATAAGCCGCCGCCCGGGCCGCAGCCAGATCCGCCCCGGTAGCGGTAGCGCTGAGCACCCGCCCACCGGCCGACACCAGCGCACCGTCCTCCCGGCGCGCCGTGCCCGCGTGGATCACACCCGGCTGCTCGCCGCCGGTGATCACGTCGCCGGTGCGGGGCGTGCCGGGATAGTTGTGGCTCGCCACGACGACCGTCACCGCCGCGCCCTCGTGCCAGCGCAGCGCCGGGAAGGCGGCCAGCGTGCTCGTCGCCGCCGCGTGCAGCAGCTCGCCCAGCGGCGTCGCCAGCAGAGCCAGCACCACCTGCGTCTCCGGGTCGCCGAAGCGCGCGTTGAACTCGATGACCTTCGGGCCCTTGCCGGTCAGCGCCAGCCCCACATAGAGCAGCCCGGCGAACGGCGTGCCCCGCTCCCGCATCTCGGCCAGCGTCGGCATGACGGTCTCGGCCATCACCCGCTCGACGAGGTCGTCCGGCGCCCAGGACAGCGGCGCGTACGCCCCCATGCCACCCGTGTTCGGCCCCGCGTCGCCGTCGAGGGCGCGCTTGAAGTCCTGGGCCGGCATCAGCGGCACCGCGGCTGTGCCGTCGGTCACCACGAACAGCGACACCTCGGGCCCGTCGAGGAACTCCTCGATGACCACCCGGCCGCAGTCGCGCGCGTGCTGCTCGGCGACGGTGCGGTCATCGGTCACCACCACACCCTTGCCTGCGGCGAGGCCGTCGTTCTTCACCACGTACGGCGGGCCGAAGTCGTCGAGCGCGGCCGCCACCTCGGCGTCGGTGGTGCACTCGTAGGACCGGCCGGTGGGCACGCCCGCGGCGGCCATCACGTCCTTGGCGAACGCCTTCGAGCCCTCCAACCGGGCCGCCGCCCCGCTCGGACCGAAGCAGGCGATGCCCTTGGCCCGCACGGCGTCGGCAACGCCGGCCACCAGCGGCGCCTCGGGGCCGATCACCACCAGGTCGGCGGCGACCTCGACAGCGAGGGCGGCCACCGCGGCCGGGTCGGTGGCGGTGACGTCACGCAGCTCGGCGACCGCGGCGATGCCGGGGTTGCCGGGGGCAGCGATCAGTCGCTCGACCGAGGGGTCCGCGGCGAGGCCGACGGCAAGGGCGTGCTCGCGGCCGCCGGATCCGATCAGAAGTACACGCACGCCGCAGATCCTACGGGCCAGCGTTGATCTCCCGCGCGCTCGTCCACAAGTCCACAAAGCACCGATATCGTCCTGTGGACAACGCTGTGGATAACCGGCGGGCGGCGGATCGCCGCGTCGCGTAAACTTCGGCAGTACCCGGGCCTCTCCGCGTACGACGTGTGTCAACGGAAGGCGTCAGTCAAGTGCCGGTGATCGTGTTGGTCGGCGCCCAGTGGGGCGACGAGGGCAAGGGCAAGGCCACGGACCTCCTGGGCGACCGGATCGACTACGTGGTCAAGTTCAACGGCGGTAACAACGCCGGCCACACCGTCGTGATCAAGGGCGAGAAATACGCCCTGCACCTGCTGCCCAGCGGCATCCTCACTCCCGGCGTCACCCCGGTGATCGGCAACGGCGTGGTGGTCGACCTGGCGGTGCTGTTCGAGGAGATCGACGGCCTGGAGGCGCGCGGCATCGACACCTCCCGCCTGCGGATCAGCGCGAACGCCCACGTCATCGCGTCGTACAACCGGACGCTGGACAAGGTCAGCGAGCGCTACCTGGGCGCCCGGCGGATCGGCACCACCGGCCGCGGCATCGGCCCGACGTACGCCGACAAGATGAACAGGCTCGGCGTCCGCATCCAGGACCTCTTCGACGAGTCGATCCTGCGCCAGAAGGTCGAAGCCGCCCTGAGCTTCAAGAACCAGGTGCTCTCCAAGATCTACAACCGCAGCGCGATCAAGCCCGACGAGGTCATCGCCGAGCTGCTCTCCTACACCGAGCGGCTGCGCCCGATGGTCGCCGACACCGCGCTGGAGCTCTCCCAGGCGCTGGACAACGGCAAGGTCGTGCTCTGCGAGGCCGGCCAGGCCACCCTGCTGGACGTCGACCACGGCACGTACCCGTTCGTCACCAGCTCCAACGCGACCGCCGGCGGCGCCTGCACCGGCTCGGGCATCCCGCCCACCCGGGTCGACCGGGTCGTCGCGGTGCTCAAGGCGTTCACCAGCCGGGTCGGCGAGGGTCCGTTCCCCACCGAGCTGCATGACGAGGTCGGCGACTATCTGCGTGAGGTCGGTCACGAGTACGGCACCACGACCGGCCGCCCCCGCCGCATCGGCTGGCTCGACCTGGTGATGGGCCGCTACGCCCAGCGGATCAACGGGGTGACCGACTTCGCCCTGACCAAACTGGACAATTACGACGGGCTGGACGAGATCCCGGTCTGCGTGGCGTACGACGTGAACGGGGTACGGCACGACGAGATGCCGTACAGCCAGAGCGACTTCCACCACGCCACCCCGATCTACGAGACGCTGCCCGGCTGGAAGAAGGACATCAGCGGCGCCCGCAGCTTCGCCGAGCTGCCCGACAACGCCCAGCGTTTCGTCGAGTTCGTCGAGGAACGGATCGGCGCGCGGATCTCCGTGGTCGGCGTCGGCCCGGGCCGCGAGGAAGTCATCGAGCGGCACTCGGTGCTGAGCGAGGCCTGAGCCGTGTACGACGTCATCGTGCTCAGCCTGGCCGAGGGTGGCGGCTCGGCCGCGGGTGCCTGCGGTTCGGCGTGCGGCGGCTGCGGCTCCGCCGAGCAGGAGGTTTGCGACACTCCGCGCGTACCGGTGCTGAAGTGCGTGGATGCCCTCACCGCGGCCGGCGCGCGGGTCGAGACCGTGACCGCATCCTCGGATGCGGAGATCGACGCGGTGATCGCCCGCTTCGACGCGCCGGCGCGGCCGGACGGCCTCGCCTGGCCCGACCAGGAGAGCAAGCTGCGGCTGGTCGTCGCGACGGCGACGGACGGCCAGCTCAGGGCGGTGATGCGCCGGCTGGTCCGGCGGTACGCGCCCCCGCCGAGCAAACGCCCCGCCGACCTCGACGAGAACCGCACCGTGCCGGACCTGCCGCCGGTGGCGATCCTGCCGCTCGACCCGGCCAACAGCACCGACCTCGCCGCCCAGCTGGGCCTGCCCCGCGACCCGGCCGCGGTCGCCGCCGCGGTGCTCGGTGGCACGGTCCGCCGCCTTGATCTGTTGCGCAACGACGGCGGCTCGGTGACGGTGGACGGCGCGCTGGTCGGCGGGGCCGACGACGCCGGAAAGGCGGTGCCGTGGCGCGGTCGCATCGAGGTCGATGACGCTGTGCTCTCCGACGGCACCGACCAGATCATCGCCTGCGCGATCGGCAACGCGGGCGCCTACGCCGAGTTCGACGGCCTGCCGCTGCTCGGCACGCCGGACCCGACCGACGGCCGGGTCGAGGTCGCGGTGGCGGTCCCGGTGCTGGTCAAGCAGCTGTTCAAAAAGCCGAGGGTACGCGTCGAGGTGCGCCGGGCCCGGGGCCGAGCCGTGTCGGTCCTACCCCGCGACGGCGAGCTGCAGTTCCTCGACGACGGCGTGGCCGGGACGATGAACCGCAAACGCTCGTGGTGGACCGAGCCCGGCGCCTGGGCGGTGTACGCGGGATGACCCTTTGTGCGAGTCTGAACTAGCACTCAGGTACGAATCTTTGGAAATACGGGGAGGTCGCATCCGTGGAGGACGAGAACGCCGACCGCGTCTACGTCCCGGGTACGAACGGCACGCAACCCGACCGGGACGTCGAGCCGTTCTGGCCGCCGGAGGAGTTGAACGCTCCGGTGCACGGCGGCAAGCCGGTGCCCCGGGACGCACCGCAGGCTTTCCCGCTCCCGCCGGCCCCGCCGGTGACCGCCCCGCAGCAGGGCGACCCGAGCGTCTACCGGCCGATGGACCGCGTGGTGACGCCGCCGCCCGCACCACCGATGTACCACCAGCAGCCGCCCCAGCCGCAGATTCCCCAGCCGCGGCCCGCGCCCGGTCCGGATGGCGGCGGGGCACAGCCCTGGCCGAACATCCCGTCCCGCACGGGCTCTACAGCGGCGGGGCACTTCTCCGCTTCTGCCCATGTTTCGCCGCCGCCGACCACTTCGGACGCTGCGCCGCACGGTACGGGCAGCGCGGCACCGGTCTCCGGACCGACGCCCAGCGCGCCGGTCAGCGGCGGACCGCGCCTAGACGGACCATCGGCCACCGCCCACGGACCGGTCCTCAGCTCACCGGTCAGCGGAGGGCCGCGGCCCGACGGGCCGTCGACGGCTCACGGGCCGGACCTGAGCGTGCCGATCAGTGGTGGACCGCACCCTGACGGGCCGTCTGCGGCGGATTCGCCCTGGTCGCAGCCGCCGCAGCGGCCGGCCCAGACCGACGGAGCTCCGACGCCCGGGCCCCGCAGCGGGACGGACGCATCTGGGGCGGTGCAGCGGAACGGTGCTGTGTCCAGCGCCGGTCCGGCGCACTTCCCGACTGTGACGCCGCGGCAGAGTCCCGAGAATGTCGACGAACAGCACGCGGGAGCGGTCTACCGGCCCGGACCGGTCGGCCCGCAGCTGGGTTCCGGACAAACCGGCGCCGGACACTCCAGCGGTGTCGGACAAACCGGCGCTGGACAGACCGGCGGTGTCGGACAAACCGGCGGTGGGCAGGCTGGCGGCGGCGGGCACGCTGGTGCCGGGCAGGCCGGCGGTGGCGGGCAGGCCGGCGGTGGCGGGCAGACCGGCGGCGCTCGGCAGAGCGGCGCAGCGCCTGTGTCAGTGCCGTCGCATCAGGCGCCGAACCAGACCGGACCCCAGCAGGGAGGCCCGCCTGCACCGCATCAGCCCGGCCCCCACCAGGCAGGACTGAGCCGAACAGGCGCAGCCGTGCCCGCCCCGAACCCACCAGGCCCCCAGCCCGGACCGCACCTGACTGGCCCAGCGGTGCCGACCCCCAACCAGGCCGTCCTCAACCAGACCGGCCCGCACCAGCCCGGACCGCACCAAGCCGGACCGCACCACGCCGGGCCGCCACATCAGCCCGGACCGCACCAAGCCGGGCCGCCGCACCAGGCCGGACCGCACCAGGCCGGGACCCAGCAACCAGGACCAGTGCCAGCCGGCCCGCTGCCACCCCACCCAGGCCCACCCCACCAGGGCCAGCCAGCACCGTGGCCGGTGGAGCAACCCCGGACGACCAACGCCCAACCACCCCCGGTCCCCGGCCCCTTCCCCCCGACCATCGACCCCAGGGCCGCCGCACCCCACCCCCAGCTCCAGCAGCCACCACCCCACCACGGCGACCAGCCCCCCGGCCCCAACCAGCAGCCCCCGCCCGTTGACCCCTACCAGCAGCTCCCCTGGGTCTCGGACGGCACGCCCACCGCTGAGGAGTTCGCCCGGCGGCGGCTGGCCAAGCCGGCCGAGCCGACCGCCACCATGGGCGCCCGGGCCATGCTGCAGAAGGGCACGATGGGCCTGGTCCGCCTGGCGCCGGGCAAGCGTGAGCAGGAGTACAAGCAGGACGTCGAGATGGTCCGGCGTAACTTCGGCGGCCTGCGGCAGGTCACTGTCGTCAACCCGAAGGGCGGCGCCGGCAAGACAGTCGCCGTCCTTCTCCTCGCGATGACGTTCGGGCAGAAGCGTGGCGGCTATGTGCTGGCCTGGGACAACAACGAGACCCAGGGCACCCTCGGCATGCGGGCGCAACAGGACTTCCATGCTCGTACGGTCCGGGACATGATGCGGGACCTGCACCTGTTCCGCGGGTCGCACGGGCGGGTCGGTGACCTGAGCCAGTACGTGCGGGCGCAGGGCGAGGGCATGTTCGACGTGCTCGCTTCGGACGAGTCCGCGACCGCGGGTGAGATGCTCACGGCCAGCGCGTTCGCCGAGATCCGGGAGATTGTCAGCCGGTTCTACAAGCTGATCTTCGTGGACACCGGTAACAACGTCCGGGCGCAGAACTGGCAGGCGGCGATGGATGCCACCGACCAGCTGGTGATCACGATGTCGGCCCGTAACGACTCGGCCGAGACTGCGGCTCGCATGCTGGACCACTTGGAGCAGAGCGGCCGGCAGCGGCTGGTCCGGCAGGCGGTCAGCGTCGTCACGATGCCGCCGACCCGCAAGGACATCGACCTGCCGGCGATCCAGCGGCACTTCGCGGCCCGCACCCGGGCGGTTCTGCTGGCCCCGTACGAGAAATTGATCGACTCGGGTGAGCCGCTTCGCTACGGCCACCTGTCGAACGGCACGCGCGACTCCTGGCTGAAGATCGCCGCCGCGGTGGCCGAGGGTCTGTAGGGGTCGGGGCCAGGCCGGAGGTTTCGGCCTGGCCCGGCCCGATCAGGTCAGGGCGTCGGCCGCCGCCGGGTCGCTGTCGCGCAGGAACTGGGCGCACCGGGCCGCCTCGTCCGACTCGCCGATCTGCGCCGCCGCCAGCGACAGGGCGTGCAGGCAGCGCAGGAAGCCCTGGTTGGGGGCGTGCGACCACGGCACCGGCCCGTGGCCCTTCCAGCCGTTGCGGCGCAGGGCGTCGAGCCCCCGGTGGTAGCCGGTGCGGGCGTACGCGTATGCGGTGACCGGCTGCTTCTCGGCCAGGGCGCTCTCCGCCAGCGCTGCCCAGCCACCGCTGTATGCCGGGAAGCGGGCCGCGACGGTCTTGTAGGCGTCGTCGGTGCCGGCCTGCTTCGCTTCGGCCAGGGCCGCGTCGGCCTCGGTGTCGGCGGGGAGGCGGGTGGCCGGCGGCTCGGGAAGGAGGTTTTGCATGGGCCTATTCAACCGCGCCGGGGACCCGTTCCCGGGGGTGGGTTGGTGAATGTCACCTTGCTAATCCCATGCTTCGCCCAAGGCGTGCAGCCTGTCCGCGTACTCGATGCGCTCCTGCCAGGCCGGCGGCCAGGCCGCCAGGCCCAGCGCCGCACCCGCGAAGCCGCCGGCCAAGCAGGCGATGGAGTCCGAATCGCCGGACGAGGCCGCGCCCCGGCCCAGGACCGTGACCGGCTCGTCCGGGGTGAGCAGGTAGCAGTAGAGGGCCGTGGCCAGCGCTTCCTCGGCGATCCAGCCGGCCCCGGTGACCAGGCAGGGATCGCCACCGGTGTCGCCGCGGCGCAGCGCGTCCGCCACCCGGTCGAGGGCCGCGGCGTTCTCGTCCCAGCCGCGGGAGATGAAGTCCTCGGCTGACTCCACCGCCGGTCGCTGCCACAGGTCGCCGAGCCAGTCCTCGTGGTAGACCCACCGCTGCTCGGCGCAATGCGCCCGCAGGCGCGGCAGCAGATCCTGCGGCGGCAGGCCGTCGCTCAGCCAGCGCACCGCGTACGCGGTCAGTTCACTCGCCGCCAGACCCGTCGCGTGGCCGTGGGTCAGACCGGCCTGCAACTGCGCAGCTCCCGCGAGTTGCGTGTCGGTGAGCCCGGGGATCAGGCCGACCGGGGTGACGCGCATGTTGGCGCCGCAGCCCTTCGAGTGAATCTGTGAAGCGCGCTGCCAGGGCCGGCCGTCGGCGAGGTCGCCGCATGCGCGCAGACAGGTCATGCCGGGGGCGCGGTTGTTGTCGGGGCTGATCGCCCAGTCGAGGAACGCCTGCCGGAGTACCGGCTCGAAGCTCGCCGGGGTCAGCGGACCGGCCGCCACCAGGGCTTCGCCGACCGCCAGCATCATCTGGGTGTCGTCGGTGACCAGCGCCGGATCACCGGTCAGCTCCCGCGGCCCGCCCGGCCCGTACGCCGCCACGATCGTCTCGTAGTCCTGGAACTCGGTCGGCTTGCCGAGCGAGTCCCCGTACGCCAACCCGAACAGCGATCCCGACGCCTTTTTCACGCTGGCTACCCTACGGTCATGCCCGGTGATCCATTGCAGCCCGTGTTCGGCGGCGAGACGCCGTTCGACGCCACCGCGTCCGAGATCGAGTCGCGTGCCGAACTCGACACCCACCTCGCCAAGCGGTCGCTGGCCGGGCTGATCGTGCTCGGGCTGCGGCTCGACGAGCAGTGCCCCGACTTCACCGGCGTCGACGTGACCGGGACCCTGTTCGTCGGTTGCCGGCTGGCCGGCCCCGAGGTCGAGATGGATCTCATCTCCCGGGGCGCGCACCTGGTGCCGCCGTTCGAGGCCCGTCCCTATCCGACGCATCCGGCCCACCTGTACACGCCGGACGATCTGGCCCTCGGGTTCGAGCAGGACGGCTTCGCGGGCATGTACGACACCCGCGTCTACGAGCACTTCCTGGCCCACGGCGGCGCGGCGCCCGATCTGCGCGAGGCCATCGGGCAGCGGCTGCACGACGCCGGCATCGACAACGCGCTGGGCAAGGCGCTGGCCGCGTGGGTCGGCGAGCACGACGCCCGAGGTGCGGTCGGGATCATGGGTGGGCACGCCGAGCCGCGGGGGTCGGCCGCGTACCGGATGGCCGCGACCCTGGCGTGGCGGCTGGCCGGCGCCGGCCGGTTGATCGTGACCGGTGGCGGGCCTGGGGTGATGGAGGCGGCGAATCTGGGCGCCTACTTCACGGGTCGGACGGCGGACGAGCTGGACGCGGCGATCGATCTGCTGGCGCCCGCGCCGAAGTTCATGGACCACGACCCGTACACGGCGGCGGCGCTGGCGGTGCGTACGGCGTACCCGGCACCGGCCGCGGCGGACGTGGTCGGCCGGCTCACCCACGGCGGCCTGGCCCTGCCCACCTGGCTGTACGGCCACGAGCCGGCGAACCTGTTCGCCGGCCAGATCGGCAAGTACTTCTCCAACGCCGTCCGGGAGGACACGATCCTGCGCCTGGCCCGCGGGGGCATCGTCTTCGCTCCGGGCTGGGCCGGCACGGTCCAGGAGGTGTTCCAGGCGGCGACGAAGACCTTCTATCGCACCGACGGCCCGTCCGGCGCGTTCGTCTTCCTGGGGGTTGAGCACTGGTCCGCGTTGCCGGTCGAGGCGCTGCTCCGGCCGCTGCTGGCGCGTTCACCGCACGGCGACCAGTCGGATCTGATCGTGGTCACCGACTCCGTCGACGAGGCGATGGCGGCGCTGACGCACTGATCAGGACAGCTGCGTCTGGTAGGTCTGCCCGACCAGCTCCAGGCCGAAGCTGTGGTGGGCCTCCTCGTCGACGAGGGTGAAGCCGCGGCTGAGGTAGATGGCGCGTGCGGCAGTCAGCGGATGGTTGGTCCACAGCCGCATGGTGCGATAGCCGGCGTCGCGGGCGAACTCCAGGCAGGTGTCGACCAGGCGGCCGCCGAGGCCGTGCCCGCGCCCGTCGGGGTGGACCAGCAGCAGCCGCAGCTGGGCCGTCGAGTCCGGGCCGGCGACGCAGAAGACACAGCCCACGCGCCGGCCGCCGACCTCGGCGAGCCAGGCCGCCTCGCGCTCGGTGTCGTGGCCGGAGGCGAAGTCCGCGACGATCCGGGCGACCAGCGCCTCGAAGCTGCGGTCCCAGCCGAACTCGCCGGCGTAGACCTCGCCGTGGGCCGCGATGACCCAGCCCAGATCCCCGGGCTGGTCCAGGGGCCGGATCACCGCCTCCGCTGAGCTCATGGCGTCCTCCTCGGTTGACTGAAACGACTCGGTTGACTGAAACGACTGTTTCAGTGAGGATAGCGGAGTGTCGGCCCGACGTGCTGAGCTGCTGGAACGCGCCTACGACCACGTGCTGACGCACGGCCTGGCGGACATGTCGCTGCGGCCGCTGGCCGCTGCCGTTGAGTCCAGCCCCCGGGTGTTGTTGCTGCTCTTCGGCAGCAAGGAGGGGCTGGTGCGCGCGCTGCTCGACCGGGCCCGGAGCGACGAGCTGGCTATGCTCGGGCGGCTGCCGGCCGCCGGCGACCCCGTGGCGGAGATCTGGCGGTGGCTGGCCGCCGCCGAGCACCGGCCGCTGCTCGTGCTGTGGGCCGAGGCGTACGTCCGTTCGCTGGTCGACCCGGCCGGACCGTGGGCCGACTTCGCCCGGGCCACCGTGCAGGACTGGCTCGCCGTGCTGACGGCCGGGCGGCCCGGGACCGAGCGGGCCACCCTCACCCTCGCCGTGCTGCGCGGAGCGTTGCTGGATCTCGTCGCCACCGGCGACGTCGAGCGCACGTCGGCGGCGGTGGAGAGCTACCTCAACGGCGGCGCTTGAGGGTACGGGCGTAGTCCTGGAACCGGGCCTTTGCGATCACCCTGCGATCGTTGCTGCGCAGCACGATGCCCTCGGCCCCGCCCGGCGCCCCGGCGTCCAGCCGCACCCGCGACTCGGGCAGCTGCTCCGCCAGCCAGGCGCTGGTCTTCTCCAGGTCGGCCGGCAGCTCCGCGGCATCCACAGTGAACAGCCGCGGCGTCAGCTCGAGCCCGGCATCGCGGGCGGCGCCGGCCAGCTCGTCCTCGGCGAGGAAGGTCTGCCCGCCACCGTCGCGCCACGCGGCGATCCGCTCGGCGGGCCAGCTGAGCTGCTCGGCCGGGTCGTTCAGAACGAGCACGTCGAAGCACCGCCAGCCGTACCGGGTGGGGTCGCTGGTGTACTGCTTGGCGGCGGAGCCCACCTTGCCGCCGTAGAGCTCGACGTAGACGACCCGGATCTCGTCGCCGGTGACGAGCGCAAGCGCTTCGGCGACCGGCTTCAGCGCGGCGACGATGCCCTGCGACGGGTTGAAGATCAGGTCACCCCGGGCGTGCAGCAGCTCCTCGCGCGACCCGATCAGCCAGCCACCACCGGGGGTCAGGATCATCCTGGCGTTCGTACCGTCGACCTTCTCGGTTCCCACGACCGGCCCGGAGAAGACCACGGCCTCGTCCTGCAGACCGCCGTTGCGCGGGTCGAGCAGGTGGTAGGTCGGGATCGACGGGTACTTGGTCAGGGAGTTGAGGGCCCGCAGGTCCACTCGACGGAGATCCATACCGGCATTGAAGCGGTCCGGCGCCAGCTGCCGCAAAGCCATTACGGCTGGGTGGCAGGCGTGCCCCACACTGCGGTCATGGTGACGATCCTGTTCGTTCTGGGACTCGCGGCAGCTGTGGGCGTCGCGGTCTGGACCAGCCGTCGCACGACCGGGACACGCCCGTCCGGCAGCAACCGCTACCTCAGCGGCGGCTCAGGCGTGCTCTACAACTACGGAGACACAGACCACCGCCACCACTCCGGGAGCGGAGATGGCGGCGGTGGCAGCGATGGCGGCGGCTGGTCCGGCGGCGGTGGCGACGGTGGTGGAGGCGGCGGAGGCGGGAACTAGCGCAGGCTGGCGAACCAGGTGGCCGCCGCGGCGGTGCCGCGGATGTTCGAGCCGAGGTGGATCGAGCCCTCGTACTTCAGGTCGCCCACGTCGACCACGGGCACCGTCCGGAACGATGCCGCGCAGTGCTCGGCGTTCGCGGTCGGGACCTGCTCGTCACCGGCCGAGACGAGCAACCGCACCGGTACGCCCGGCCGCCAGCCCGAACACGTCGCGTCGTGCACCCGCAACGCCGCGGCGAACGGCCCCGACGGTTCGGTGAGCAGCTTCAACCCGTGCCGGGTGTAGAGCTGGTCGAGCCGCATGGGCAGGAGCTCACCCAGGTCGTCGCCGTCGTGCACGCCGTCGTAGAGCCCCTCGACCCGGTCCGCGATCTTGTCGTTGAAGACCTCGGCCGGGTCGTCGTAGAGGTGATGCAGGCGGTTCCACGAAACCATCAGGTACGCGGTGTAGCCCACGTTCCACGGCGGCTCGACCGTGCCGTCGATCAGGGCAGGCAGTTCGACACCGCGCACGTCGTACGCCCCGGAGATCGGCGCCAGCGCACGCAGCCGGAACCAGTCGTCCGCGCCGCCGTGCAGGCTCTTGGCCAGCCCGGTCGCGGCCGACCCGCCCTGGGAGAAGCCGGTGACCAGCACGTCCCGGCCCAGCTCATGGCCGGTACGCGGGACGAAAGCACGTGCGGCCCGGAGCAGGTCCACCCCCGCGGTGGTCTCCGAAGGCACGTCCAGGAACGGGTGCGGCCCGGGTCCCAGCCCCAGGCCGAGGTAATCCGGTGCGACGGCGGCGAAGCCCGTGGACGCGAAGGTCAGAGCCGGCGCGACACCCCAGCCGTCGGCGGTCAGGGACGGCGCATCGAGCCGGTTGAGCTCGGTGCCGTGCGTGTAGGACACCGTGCGCAGCTGCCGGCCACCGTTCCGGGGCAGGGCGAGCAGTCCACTGGCGACGGTGGGCCGGCCCGCCGGGTCGACCGTGCGGTAGATCAACTGGTACGTGTCGACGCCGTACCGGGCGGGTGCGGGGTCGAACTTCGCTTCGGTGAGGGCGTCGGCGACGTCCGCTCTGGTGGTCAGGGTCTGCAGCGGAGTCGCGGTGATCAGTTGGCCGCGATCGGACTGATGGGCGGAGGCCGAAGTGGCCGGTACGGTCGCGGCGGCCAGGCCGAGAACGGCGAGGCCAGCGAGGAGCATCTTCATGTCTTCGACGCTAATGACGGCTGCGGACCGGCAAAATCCTGCTGCCCGGCGTCCCGCGGGTAGGGTCAGCCCCCGGCCGGTCAGGCGACGTGCACGCGGCGCCAGCTGTGCACCGGCAGATCCATTTCCGGTACGTCGGTCAGCCCGTTCTCGTCCATCGCGTTGAAGACCGCCAGTCGCGCCCCCTCGAAGAGGAACTCGACGGCGTGCAGCACCCGGGGCCGCCACTCCTTGACCGTGGTGCGCTCGATGATGTTGACCTCGCGCAGCTTCCGGCCCCGGGCGTTGCGCAGCGCCGCGTGCGGGTCGGCCCGCCAGTCGAGCTGGATGCCGGTCGCGTACCACTCGATGGGGGCACTCATGTCGACCTGGTTCCAGGTGATTGCACACTCGTCGAACTTGCGGTGAGTGATTTCCACGTTGGTGCCACCGAAGCCAAGGATCACCGGGCCGTCGGCGAACCAGCCCCGCTCGGACATGTCCCACATCAGCCAGCCGCCGACCAGCTCACGGCCGATGAGCCGGGTGAACCGTGCTCTGTGGACGGCAGCGAGGGCCTCGGCGTCGTGGTGCCACTCGGGTTCATACCCCTCGATACCGAGCATGATCACCGCCCTCTTCCGGACAAGACGACGATCGTACCCACGCCTCTGCGTAGTCCGGCAACACGAGAACGGCCGGCCCCCACGTACGGGGACCGGCCGTTCCCGACAAGATCACTTGAGGAGCGAGGTGCCCGTCGAACGCAGGTGCTCACACGCCTCGACGACGCGCTTGGCCAGACCGTCCTCGGCCAGCTTGCCCCAGGCGCGGGGGTCGTACTGCTTCTTGTTGCCGACCTCGCCGTCGATCTTCAGCACGCCGTCGTAGTTGCGGAACATGTGGTCCGCGACCGGGCGGGTGAACGCGTACTGCGTGTCGGTGTCGATGTTCATCTTGACCACGCCGTAGTCCAGGGCGCCGTGGATCTCCGACAGCAGCGAGCCGGAGCCGCCGTGGAAGACCAGGTCGAACGGCTTCTCCTTGCCGTACTTGGCGCCGACCGCCTCCTGGATCTCCTTGAGGATCTCCGGGCGCAGCTTGACGTTGCCGGGCTTGTAGACGCCGTGCACGTTGCCGAACGTCAGGGCCGTCATGTAGCGGCCCTTCTCGCCCAGGCCCAGCGCGGCCGCGGTGGCCAGGCCGTCCTCGACCGTCGAGTAGAGCTTGTCGTCGATCGCGGCGGAGACGCCGTCCTCCTCGCCACCGACCACGCCGACCTCGATCTCGAGGATGATGTGCGCGGCGGCGGCCTGCGCGAGCAGCTCCTCGGCGATCTGCAGGTTCTCGTCGACCGGTACTGCCGAGCCGTCCCACATGTGCGACTGGAACAGCGGCGCCTGGCCGTTCGCGACGCGCTCCTTGGAGAGGGCGAGCAGCGGGCGCACGTACGCGTCGAGCTTGTTCTTCGGGCAGTGGTCGGTGTGCAGCGCGATGTTGACCGGGTAGTTCTTGGCCACCTCGGTCGCGTATTCGGCGAGGGCGACCGCGCCGGTGATCATGTTCTTGATCGTCGGGCCGGAGGCGTACTCGGCGCCACCGGTGGAGATCTGGACGATGCCGTCGCTGCCGGCCTCGGCGAAGCCCTGCAGGGCGGCGTTGAGCGTCTGCGAGGACGTCACGTTGATCGCGGGGTACGCGAACGCGCCGGACTTGGCGCGGTCGAGCATCTCGGCGTAGACCTCAGGGGAAGCGATGGGCATCGGTGCGCTCCTTGATATCGGAATGCGAAGCAGAGGGCAGGACCGCGCTGTCCTCCAGCAGGCAGTATCCCGCAGCGGGGGACCGGCACGGAAATCGCCCCGTTACCCTGGCGCCGGTTTGCGGGCCGGGCGCGGCGGGGACGGTGCAGCATGAGGGAGTGACCGCGACGTGAAGGGAGCCGGCCATGACCTACCCGCAGGACGAGCGTGACCTGGAAGCGCCCGAGGGCGACGCGGCCGAACAGGCCGTGGTGGCCGATCCGGCCTGGGACGACGACGCCGAGGAGCCGGCCGTGAGCCCGTCCCTGGAGGCGCCGGAATGGGACGCCCAGGAACAGGGACGCAGTGTGCCCCTCGACGACGACTACCGCTGAGCCCTATTTCACGACGTATGCCGGGTTTGCCGAGATCCATGCCGGAAGTGTGTCGTCGCGGAGCGCGGCGTAGAGCGAGGGACCGACCTTGGCATAGATCTGCTCCCGGCCGTTGGCCATGCCGTGGAAGGTGCGCTCGCTGATCCCGACCGGTGATCCGGGCGAGCCCAGTGAGCCGGCCGCCCGGAACAACGCCGCCGGGTCACCGGAGATCTCCAGCCCGTCCCGGGCGGCGGTGAGGAGCGCGTGCACGCGGGCGGGATCGGTCACGGTCCCGTCCGCGGCCAGCTTCCCCGCCAGCGCCCGCAGGAAGAGCTGGGCGTTGCGGTCCCGGTCGTAGCTGCCGTTCCGGAGGCCGTAGCGAGCCTGCAGGACCGGTACGACGTCGGCCGCGGTCAGCTGCTGACAGCCCTTCGGGTACGTCTTGCCGTTGTGCACCGACTTGACGGCCTGCGGCAGGCACACCCGCACGCCGCCGACGGTCTCGGTCACGGCCCGCAGCGCCCGGAAGTCGACCGTCACGGTCGCGTCAAAGGTGACTCCGGTGAGCTCGGAGACGGTCTTCTCGGTAAGTTCCGGGCCACCGAGGAAGAGCGTCTCGCTCAACTTGCCCTCGCCTTCCGGCAGCTTGACCTCGCCGTCGCGCGGCAGGCTGACCAGATAGGCCCGGGTGCGGTCGGCCGGCACGTGGATGATCATGACTGTGTCGGCCCGGCGGTTCCGGTCCGGCCAGCGGAGCCTGTTGTCGCTGCCCAGCAGCAACACGTCCAGCGGGCCGGCCGGCGCCGGCTCGGTCGCGAGCAGATCGGCGGTGGGCACCGACGGTGACGAGTCGCGCTGCCACCGCTCCAGGATCACCGGTACGGCGGTTCCGGCCATCAGCACGGCCACGGCCGCGGTGGTGACCCGGCGGATCATGCGGCGGCGTCTGGCCCGTACCGAAGCCGCCTCGATCCCGGCCCGCACCGGGCCGACGGCCGGGGTCAGGGCCTCGTGCCGCTCGAAGGTGGCCCGCAGCTCTTCCTCGATCGGGGTCATCGGGCCTCCACGAACTCGGTACGGAGCGTGGCGAGCGCTCGCGAGATGGACGAACGAACCGTGCCGACGGCACAGCCGAGCACCTCGGCGATCTCGGCATCCGGCAGATCCTCGTAGTAGCGCAGCACCAGAGCCGCCCGCTGCTGACGCGGGAGCCGGGCCAGCATGGTCCAGACCCGGTCACGCTCGGCGCTCTCCTGGGCGTGGTCGCTGGGCGCGGCGCGGGCCGGGTCGGGCTCGGGCCGCAACAGCACCCGCCGGAACCACGAGCCCCGGCGCAGGTCGACGAACTGGTTGGTGAGCATCTTGCGGACGTACCCGTCCGGGGAGTCGCTGCCGGCGACCCGCCGCCAGTTCAGCTGCACGCGGACCATCGTCTCCTGCACGAGGTCCTGCGCCGTGTGCTGGTCACCGGTGAGCATGACGGCGTACCGCAGCAGGGCGCCGAGCCGGCTGTCGGCGAACTCCTCGTAGGTCACGGGCACCTCCGCTCCTACGACGGCCACGGACCCGCGAATCATTGCGCCGCGCGTCAAATCAGTCGCTGCCGATTGCCCCGCGCTGCGATCATCAGCCGGTGCTGCTCACCGTGACGACCACCCACCGGCCGGCCACCGACCTCGGTTACCTGCTGGTCAAGCACCCCGACAAGGTGCACTCCTTCGACGTGCCCACCGGTACGGCCCACGTCCTGTTCCCGGACGCGGCCGAGGACCGGTGCACCGCCGCGCTGCTGCTCGACGTCGACCCGCAGCGGCTCGGGGCCGCGCGCGGCGGTCGCAAGCAGCAGTCGGCACCGGAGTCGTTCGCGCTGGGCCAGTACGTCAACGACCGCCCGTACGCGGCGTCCAGTCTGCTCGCCGGCGCCCTGGCCAAGGTCTTCCGCAGCGCCCTGCGCGGCGAGTCCAAGGACCGCCCGGAGCTGGCCGGCGCGGCCCTCCCGCTGGAGATCCACGTGCCGGTGCTGCGCTGCCGGGGCAGCGCGGCCGCCCTGTTCGAGCCGCTGGGCTGGACGGTCACCGCGACGCCCATCCCCCTCGACGACGTGCAGGCCGGGCATCCGCTGGCCGGCGACAGCCCGTACGTCGACCTCACCCTGACCGGCACCCTGCGGCTGGCCGACGCGCTGAACCACCTGTACGTGCTGCTGCCCGTCCTGGACGACGCCAAGCACTACTGGGTGGCGCCCGACGAGATCGACAAGCTGCTGCGCGCGGGCGAGGGCTGGCTGGCCGCCCACCCGGAGAAGGTGCTGATCACCCGGCGCTACCTGGCCCACCGGCGGTCGCTGGCCGCCAGCGCGCTGGAACAGCTCGACCGGCTGGACCCGGACTCCGTCGACGCCCCGGCCGACACGGTGACCGACGAGGAGGCCGAGCTGCCGGTGGCCCGCAAGCAGTCGCTCGCCGAGCAGCGGCGCGACGCGGTCCTGGCCGCGCTGGCCGAGTCCGGCGCGACCCGGGTGCTCGACCTCGGCTGCGGCCAGGGTGCGCTGCTCGGCGCCCTGATCAAGGACCGCCGGTACACGCGGATCGTCGGCACGGACGTGTCCGCACGCGCCCTCGACCTGGCCCACAAGCGCCTGCGGCTGGACCGGGTGCCCGAGCGCCAGCGGGACCGCGTGACGCTGTGGCAGTCGGCGCTGACCTACCGCGACGACCGGCTGCGCGGCTTCGACGCGGCGGTGCTGATGGAGGTCATCGAGCACGTCGACCCGCCGCGCCTGCCCGCGCTGGAGGCATCGGTGTTCGGCCACGCCGGCCCGGCGACGGTCATCGTGACCACGCCGAACGTCGAATACAACGGCCTGTACGAGGGCCTGACCGGGATGCGGCACTCGGACCACCGCTTCGAGTGGACCCGCGCCGAGTTCCAGGAGTGGGCCGCACGCACCGCGTCCGCGCACGGCTACCGGGTGGGCTTCCGGGGCGTGGGCGACGAGGACGCGAAGGCCGGCGCACCGACCCAGCTCGCCGTGTTCGTGAAGGAGGAGGCATGACCCAGATCGACATCCCGGAGCTCGCGCTCGTCGCGCTGGTCGGCATCTCCGGATCCGGCAAGTCGACCTTCGCCGGGCAGCATTTCCAGCCCACCCAGGTGCTTTCCTCCGACTACTTCCGCGGCCTGGTCGCCGACGACGAGAACGACCAGTCCGCGTCCGGAGACGCCTTCGACGTGCTGCACTACGTGGCCGGCAAGCGGCTGGCCGCCGGACGGCTCACCGTCGTCGACGCCACCAACCTGCAGCCGCACGCCCGGGCCGGGCTGGTCAAGGTCGCCCGCGAGCACGACGTGCTGCCGGTGGCCGTGGTCCTCGACGTGCCCGAGCCGCTGGCCTGGGAGCGCACCCAGGGCCGGGCGGACCGTACCTTCGGCCGTCAGGTCCTCAACCGCATGCACCGGGACCTGCGCCGCTCGCTCGGGCAGCTGGCCCGGGAAGGCTTCCGCAAGATCCACGTGCTGCGCGGCGAGGAGGAGATCGCCGCCGCCTCGATCCGCTACGAGAAGCTGTTCAACGACAAGCGTGAGGTCACCGGCCCGTTCGACATCATCGGCGACGTGCACGGCTGCCGGGCCGAGCTGGAGACGCTGCTGGAAACCCTCGGGTACGCCCTGGGCCGCGACGACTCCGGCCGCCCGGTCGGTGCCGTGCACCCGGAGGGCCGTACCGCGGTCTTCGTCGGTGACCTGGTCGACCGCGGCCCGGACTCCCCCGGCGTGCTGCGCCTGGTCATGGGCATGGTCGGCGCCGGCACGGCGATCTGCGTGCCGGGCAACCACGAGCAGAAGCTGGCCCGCAAGCTCAACGGCCGCAACGTGCAGCTCACCCACGGCCTGCCGGAGACCCTGGAGCAGCTCGGCCGCGAGGACGAGGCGTTCACCGCCCAGGTCCGCACCTTCATCGACGGCCTGGTCAGCCACTACGTGCTGGACGGCGGCAAGCTGGTGGTGGCCCACGCCGGCCTGAAGGAGGCATACCAGGGCCGCGCCTCCGGCCGGGTCCGCTCCTTCGCCCTGTACGGCGAGACGACCGGCGAGACCGACGAGTACGGCCTCCCGGTCCGCTACCCGTGGGCCCGCGACTACCGCGGCTCGGCGGCGGTCGTCTACGGCCACACGCCGACGCCGGAACCGGAGTGGATCAACAACACCATCTGCCTCGACACCGGCTGCGTCTTCGGCGGCAAGCTGACCGCGCTGCGCTGGCCGACCCGCGAGCTGGTGTCGGTCCCCGCCGCCCGCGAGTACTACGCCCCGGCCCGCCCGCTGGTCCCGGTCGACACCAAGCCCGACGAGGGCCTCGACCTGGCCGACGTCACCGGCCGCCGGCACCTCGACTACGGGTACGGCCGCACCACGGTCGCCGCGGAGAACGCCGCCGCGGCACTCGAAGTGATGAGCCGCTTCGCGCTGGACCCGGCCACGCTGGTCTGGCTGCCCCCGACGATGGCGCCGTGCTCGACGTCGACGCACGACGGCTACCTCGAGCACCCGGCGACGGCGTTCGCGGACCTGCGGTCGGCCGGCGTCGGCACGGTGGTGTGCGAGGAGAAGCACATGGGCTCCCGGGCGGTGGTCCGCGTCTCGCGTTCGGGGACCGGGGACGCCATCTGGACCCGTACCGGGCGGCCGTTCTTCGACGCCGAGCGCAACACCACGCTGCTGGCCGGCGTACGCGCGGCGGCCGAGAAGGTCTTCACCGAGCTGGACACCGAGTGGCTGCTGCTCGACACCGAGCTGCTGCCGTGGTCGGCCAAGGCCGGCGGGCTGATCCGCGAGCGGTACGCGGGAGTCGGTGCCGCGGGACGGGCCGCGCTGCCGGCTGCCCTGTCGGTGCTGGAGCAGGTCGCCGGGCGCGGCCTCGACGTCACGGAACTGCGCGCGCGGCTGGAGCTGCGGGCGACGGAGATCGAGGGCTACTCGGCGGCGTACCGAGCGTACGTGCAGCCGACCGACGGGCTGACCGGCGTGACGCTGGCGCCGTTCGCGGTGCTGGCCGGGGCCGGGGTTTCGTACCGGGACAAGGATCACGGCTGGCACCTGGACATCGCGGACAAGCTCGTCGCGGCGGATCCGGTGCTGTTCACCCCGACCCGGCGGATGGTGGTGGAGCTCGGCGATCCGGCCACGGAACAGGCCGCGACCGACTGGTGGCTGGCGCTGACCGCGGCGGGCGGCGAGGGGATGGTGGTGAAGCCGTACGGCGGCCTGGGCATGACCGACGCCAAGGGCCGGCTGGTGCAGCCGGGGGTGAAGTGCCGGGGCCGGGAGTACCTGCGGATCATCTACGGACCGGAGTACACCCGTCCCGAGCAGCTGGAACGGCTCCGGCAGCGGTCGCTGGGCCGTAAGCGTGGGCTCGCGCTGCGCGAGCACGGCCTGGGGCTGGCGGCGCTGGACCGGCTGGCCGAGGGTGCGGCGCTGTGGCGGATCCACGAACTCGTCTTCGCCATCCTCGCGGCGGAATCGGAGCCGGTGGACCCCCGGCTGTAATCCACAGCATTCGTACAGGTGCCGGGCTTGCCGGGGCCGGTACCCTGGCTCCTCGTGGACATCCGTGCGCTCTCCGAGCAGCTTGCCCTGAACCCGATGGATCCGAAGGATTTGCTGCAGACCTTCGGGTTGATCGGCGTCTGGGTGATCCTCTTCGCGGAGACGGGTCTGCTCGTCGGCTTCTTCTTCCCGGGCGACTCGCTGCTGTTCCTGGCGGGCGTGGCGGCCTCCCCGGTGGCCGACTCGATCTTCGGCGACGGCACCCGCATCTCGCTGGCCGGCCTGCTGATCGGCGCCCCGCTGTGCGCCATCGTGGGCGCCCAGCTGGGTCACCTGCTCGGCGCCAAGTACGGCCGCCGGATGTTCGAACGCCCGGACAGCAAGCTGTTCAAGCGCGAGTACGTGGAGAAGGCCGAGTACTACTTCGAGAAGTTCGGCCCGGCCAAGGCCGTGGTGCTGGCCCGCTTCATCCCGATCGTCCGCACGTTCCTCAACCCGGTGGCCGGCACCCTGGGCATGCCGGCCCGCCAGTTCTTCATCTGGAACGTGGTCGGCGCAATCCTGTGGTGCGACGGCGTGCTGCTGGTCGGCTACCTGCTGGCCCAGCAGATCTACGACGCCATCGGCGACAAGATCGACCGCTACATCCTGCCGGTGGTCGCCCTGATCGTGCTGATCTCGGTGCTGCCGATCATCATCGAGATGCTCCGCGAGCGGAAGGCGAAGAAGAACGCCGCCGCCGACCCGGGCCCGGCAACGGCGATCGGTGTCGTGGCGGCAGCGACCGTGGCCGGCATGGCCGAGGCGATCGTCGACCACGACGACGACGAGCACCGCGACCACCGCCCCCGGCACTCCGCCTAGAAAGATTCCGCGGCGGGGCTTGCCCTTCCTGCCGGGCGCTGGCCCGCTGGCGGCAGGTCTCCAGCTACGACGACCCGGCCGCCTGGGTCCGCCGCGTCGCCTGGAACCTGGCAACCAGCCGCTGGCGGCGATTACGCACGATCCGTGCGTTCCACAGCCGCCAGCAGGCTGAGCCGGTCGTCGAGGGGCCCGGACCCGAGCGGCTCGCGCTGATCGAGGCTCTGGCCACCCTGCCGGCCGCGCAACGGCGGGCGATGGTGCTGCGCTATCTGGCCGACCTGCCCGTCGCCGAGATCGCCGACCGGGAGCGGGTGCCCGAGGGCACTGTCCGATCCTGACTGCACCGCGGCCGCGTCACGCTGGCCGCCCGGCTCGGCCTCGCACCCACGGAGGTACCGCATGCCTGAGGAACTCACCGAGGAGCAGACCCGGACGGCCTTCGCCGACATGCGCGCCGCGGACCTGACGTTCATCCGGCCGCCGGGATCGGCGGCGGCGCAGCGCACGGTACGGCGCCGCCGCCGTGCCGGTGTCGTCGCGGTAGCCGCCGGTGTGGGGATCGCCATAGTGACCACCGCCACCGTGATGTCCGTGGTCGACACCGACCGGGCCGCCCCCACACCGGCCGCGCCCAGCCCGTCGTTCTCCCGGCCACCGCTCACCGAGGCCCAGCTCAAGCAGCTGGGATCCGAGGCGATGGCCACGCTCGGCGCCGACGTCAACAACAACGACCGCAAGAAGGCGGGCAAGCCGGCTGTCGTCGCCTTCAGCCGCGGCCCCCGCCCGCCTGAACATGGGCACCTCAGGCTCGGCGTCCAGCACCAACAAGACCGGTGACTACGTGGTTGAGATCATCTGCCTGGGTGAGGGAACGATCCGGACAACGGTGCGGGCTGCTTCCCACGACCCCGACCCGCAGTCCATGCGCACTCCGCCGCCGGACGCCTCCGTCGTCAACGTGCGCTGCGGCGACAAGCCGGCACCGGTGCGGGTCGACGTGCGCGCGCCGAAGCTCGTCTACGTCCAGCACCAGGCCGACCCGGCGGCCGTCGGGTCGGCCTTGGTCGCCCACATCGTGCGCCTGCCCTGAGCTCGGGCACGGAAAGGTCCCGCGGCCGGCTCGCAACGAGCCGGCCGCGGGGACTTCCGGTTGTCAGACGGAGACCGCTGACGGTGGCAGCGTGGCCAGCCGGTCCAGGAACTCCTCCGGCACTTCGCGGAGGTTGTCCAGCCGGCCCAGGGTCAGCGCCCGATAGGTCAGCGCCGCGGCTTCTTCCAGGTTGCGGGCCCGTTTGTGGGCCAGCTCGACGGAGTCGGCCATGACCACAGAGCCATGCTGGCTGAGCACCAGACAGTCTGTGCCGTCGGCCGCCATCGCCGCCGTCAGCGCCGCCACCTCGGTGCTGCCCGGCAGGCGGAACGGCACAGTGGAGACCCGCTTCAGGTAGAAGGCGTGGTCGGTCGTCACGATGCGGATGTGCTCACCGAGCGCATCCAGGAGCAGCGCCGTCTGCGGGTGCAGGTGGACCACCGCGTTCACGTCCGGGCGGGCGCGGTACAACGCCAGGTGGAGGGCGATTTCGCTGGTCGGGGCCAGCCGTGGTGACGGCAGCGGGCCGACGGTCGCGGGCGCGCCGTCGGAGATGCGTACCGGTGCGAAGCTGGTCCGGCTGAGTCTGTCCAGCCAGGCACCGCTCGCGGTGACCCAGCAGGCGTCCTCGTCGGGGATCCGGGCGGACAGATTGCCGCCGGAGCCACAGACCAGTCCGGCCTGGACCACGTCATAGCCCACGTGCGCGAGCTGGTCGCGCAGATCGCCGGGCACGTAGTTCAACCCGTCAACTCCTCGGGTCCGGGGGGTGGATCCTGATGGAGGTGGCCCGCCTGGCGTCACGCCCCATGAACGGTGACGCCAGGCTTTGTCGGGTCTGCTCAGCGGGCCTTTTTGGTGGCCCGCTTGCGCGGCGGGGTCAGCAGGTCCGCGATCGTCGCGATCGCGCTGGGGACCAGCCGGTAGTACGCCCACACGCCGCGCTTCTCACGCTCGAGCAGGCCGGCCTCCGTCAAAATCCGCAGGTGGTGACTCACCGTCGGCTGCGACAACCCCAGCGGGGCCGTCAGGTCGCAGACGCACGCTTCACCGTCCGTAGCGGACTGGATGAGGCTGAGCAGCCGCAACCGAGCCGGGTCGGCGAGTGCCTTGAGCACTCCCGCCAGTCGCTCGGCATCGGCACGTTCAATTGGCTCGCCGGCAAGCGGCGAGATCTGAGGCATTGTCATTTCCGCCAACGCAGTTCCCACGATCTCCATCCTTCCACCAACTGCATCGATTCTCCTGCATGTGCGCAGGAACGAACCGGCTAACTTTCAGGCCGTAAGGCCGAGATCGGTCGAACGGTAGGCCGATCGGTACGTCTGTCCGGCACCCCGCACGGGCAGCGTCCGCACTCCGATCGAACCATTCCGCGACACCGACTTCGGTCTCTGCCTCCTGCAACGCCTCAGTCGCCGTCAGGTCGCTGGTCAACGTCGTCGAGCTCTCGATCCCCGCCCCCGGAGTGAGCCGCCCCACATTGTTGATTCACGATCCGTTCCGCGGCTGTCCCGACGCCCGCCCGGTCGTCGGAACTGTCCTGGTACTGCACGGTCACACGGCGTGGGTCGACAACACAGTCAACTTCACGACCCGATGAAAGCACGACACAACGCTGCGCGACGGTCAATTCAGTGATGAATTTACGCAGGTCGTGATGGGCTTCCATCACATCGAGCGTACTGGCTGCCGCAAAACTGGAACGTTCTGCCCCGCCAGGGCGGAAAGGAACTATTGACCCACGGCAAAGCCCGGCCTCAACAGTAAATATTGTTAACTGAGAGGCCCCGCGCACCCCGTTTCCAACAGGTATAGACGCAGCTCAAAGCACCTTTCCGCCACACCCCGCCCGGGGCGGCACCCAACGACGGTCATCGAACGAGTACGCACCGACACCGTTGTCATCGCGCCACGTCTGCCCGTCCAGCGAAAAACCCGCGCCGAGCGGCAAGACGAAAGCGTCCGGACAGCGGTGGCCGGCACATCCTCGTCCGCCAACGGTACCCGTTCGGGTGACGCACATCCGTCGATGTCGGCAGGCCCGTCAGCTGGACGGACGTGACCAGTACTCATCATCGGGGCCCGGCCCGGCCGGCGGCTCACCCGGTGCGGACGGCCCTGCGGGCCCCGCGGCGGGGTGCGGCGAGCCGTAACCCCCCGTTGGTGGCGCCGAGTAACCACCCGTTGGTGGCGGGCCGTAACCGGCCGGCGGCGGCGGATATCCCCCGGGCGGACCGTAGGCCGGGGTGCTGCCAGGCGGACCGTAGGCCGGGGTGCTGCCAGGCGGACCGTAGGCCGGAGGGCTGCCAGGCGGCGCGTAGCCGGGGGCTCCGTAGCTCGGTGCGCCGTAGTTCGGGGTGCCCGGCTGCGGGGCGGCGAAGGGATCCGGCGGCAGCGGCTTGGGCGCACGGCCGAAGAACGTGCCCGGGCTCGCCAGCAGGAGCACCCCGACGAGGACGTAACCGAGCATCTGCGCGATCCCCAGGGCCACGTTCAAGGGGATCCATGACCCCGGATACGCGTCGGAGAGCGCCGCGGACAGCGAACCCTGCACCGGGTCGCCGGCGCGCTCCACGGCCACCGTGGCGGTCGAGGCGCAGCCGGCCAGCAGACCCAGCCCGGCGACCACCCAGGTGGCGATCCGGGCGGCGTTGCTGCCCCGGCGCAGACCCAGCGCCAGGACGACGTAGAGGGCGAAGAGGATCACGGCGAGCACGGCACCGAGCGCGGCACCGATCCAGACCACCGTGACGAAGCCGTCGACGTCCACGCTGTTCGCCCCGCCGGCCGCGGCGCGGAACCGGTCGACCGTGCCGGCGGCGACGGCCAGCGTGGCGATCGCGTACGCCAGGCCGGCCACCGCCATGACGATCAGCAGGACCGATGCCGACGCCACCGATGCCGGCCGGCGGGGCGCGGTGGTGGGGGCCGGTGCGGCTGCCGGCGGCTGCATTGCGTACGACATGGACGTCTCCCGGGTGATCCGTTGCGGACGAACCTACCTGGACGCGCGACGCGCCGCCGGGATACCCGGCGGCGCGAGACGAGCGGGGGTCAGGCGGGATCGGCCGGCGGGCGGCCCGGCTTGTCGTCGGAGGGCGGCGGCGGCGACGCGGGCGGCGACGGCGGACTCCACGGATCGGTGGGCGGCACGCTGCCCGTGTGCGGGTCGCCGCCGGTCGGGTCCTGGGCGGAAACCGCGCCGGCACCGGAAGCGGGCGGCGGGGTCGTGTCGCCGGCACCGCCGGGCGGCGAGCTCTGCGGATACGGCGGCTGACCACCCGGGCCCGGATACGGCGGCTGGCCGGGCTGACCCGGGTACGCCTGCCCGGGATAGCTCTGGCCGGGCTGACCTTGGCCGGGCTGGCCGGGGTACGTCGGGTACGGCGACTGGCTCGGGTATCCCGGGTACGCCGCCGGCTGGCCCGGATAGCCCGGGTACGGGTTCAGCGGGTCCCACGTGGCCTGCGGCTTGCGGAAGTAGGCGTTCGCGGCCGGCAGCGCCAGCAGGATCACCGCACCCAGCAGCGCCAGCACGACCAGCACGGTCAGCAGCGTGGAGATCGGGGTGAACCAGCCGGGCAGCTCGTCGGAGAGCCGGGCCTCGACCTCGCTGGCGCTGGGCCCCGAGGTGTTGCCGGCGTCCAGGTTCATCCCGCTGGTCGCGGCGTTGCCGAGCAGGCCGAAGCCGTTGCAGCAGAGGAAGATGCCGCCGACCACCCAGGTCGTGATGCGGGCACCCTGCTTGCCGCGGTTGTTGTAGATCGCCAGGATGGCCAAGCCGGCGGCGAAGAGGATGTTGATCACCACGCCGACCACGCTGGCCGCCACGATGACGCTCTCGGTGCCGGCTCCCGCGGTGTCGGCGTAGAGGTCGGAGTAGACGCGCCGGATCGTGCCGATCGTGGTCAGCGACAGCACCGCGGAGATGATCGAGGCGGCCGCGCTGAAGTAGAGCAGGTATGACGAGACGGAAACGACCGTCGGGCGGGCCCGGGTGGGGGTCGTTCCGGGGTACATCGGATCAGACACGGCGCTACCTCCTAGATCCACCACGGTATCGGGCGGCTGCCAGATCCGTCGACCGGCCGACATCGAGCCCCCAGCTGTGGCAACATCGCCCGATGTACGACGAAATCGCCTGAAACAGGTCGCTCGTTCAGGGGGACGACACAGGTCGAACGTGACCCCTACACTTCCATCCGTGGCGCGCCGCAGGCACCAGAGTCCAGCGGTGACGCCCCCTGCCCGGCCGAGTCGCCGCCCCCGCCCAACGCATGCCGGGGGCCAGGCAGACCGGATACGGGCACCTTCCCGATTGCGCCGGCCGCGTGACCATGCCGCGGCCGCCCCAGACTCGACAAGGACCGGTGAGTCCCATGCCCCACGCAGACACCCTGACCGTCGTGCACCATGACGACACGAGAACCAGCTACACCGACGTCCGGTACCAGCTGCACCGCGACGGCATCAGGATCTGGTCGTCCGACGGCGAGCACGCCATCACGGACATCTTGATGACCCACGCCTACCGGCAGCGGGAGGCACGGGCCAGCTGACAGACGAAAACCGGGGCACCCGATCGGGTGCCCCGGTTTTTTCATGCCCGGCGTACGGACAGACCGTCCTTGCCCTCGCTGAGGTCGACCCGGACCGTGTCCCCGTCGACGATCTCGCCCGCGAGCAGCGCCCGGGCCAGCGAGTCGCCGATCGACGACTGGACCAGCCGGCGCAGCGGACGCGCGCCGTAGATCGGGTCGAAGCCGCGCTCACCCAGCCACTGCACCGCGGCCTCACCCACCTCGAGGGCGAGCCGGCGGTCGGCGAGCCGGTGCCGCAGCCGGCCCAGCTGGATGTCCACGATGGCCGCCAGGTCCTGCGAGGTCAGCGAGTGGAACACCACGATGTCGTCGAGCCGGTTGAGGAACTCGGGCTTGAAGTGCGCCCGGACGGTGGCCATGACCTCCTCGCGCCGTTCCTCCTCGCCCAGGGTGAAGTCGGAGATGATCGACGAGCCCAGGTTGGAGGTCAGCACCAGGATGGCGTTGCGGAAGTCGACCGTACGGCCCTGGCCGTCGGTGAGCCGGCCGTCGTCGAGGACCTGCAGCAGCACGTCGAAGACGTCCGGGTGGGCCTTCTCGACCTCGTCCAGCAGCACCACCGAGTACGGCCGCCGCCGCACGGCCTCGGTGAGCTGGCCACCCTCCTCGTAGCCGACGTATCCGGGCGGGGCGCCCAGCAGCCGGGCCACGGAGTGCTTCTCGCCGTACTCGCTCATGTCGATGCGGACCATGGCCCGCTCGTCGTCGAAGAGGAAGCCGGCCAGCGCCTTGGCCAGCTCGGTCTTGCCGACGCCGGTGGGGCCGAGGAACAGGAAGCTGCCGGTCGGGCGGTCCGGGTCGGCCACTCCGGCCCGGGCCCGGCGTACGGCTCCGGAGACGGCGGCCACGGCCTCGGTCTGGCCGACCACCTTGGCCTGCAGCGACTCCTCCATCCGGAGCAGCTTGGCGGTCTCGCCCTCCATCATCCGGCCGGCCGGGATGCCGGTCCACGAGGCGATGACCTCGGCGATGTCGTCGGCGCCGACCTCCTCCTTGACCATCGGCGGCTCGGTCTTCTCCTCCTCGGCCGCGGACGCGCTCTCGATCTCGGCCATCAGCGCGGGGATCTCCTGGTACTGCAGGCGGGAGGCCTTCTCCCACTCCGCGTCGCGCTGCGCGCGCTCCAGCTCCGCCTGGGCCTCGTCGAGCTGCTTCTTGATCTCACCGACCCGGTTCAGGCCGCCGCGCTCGCGCTCCCAGCGCGCGTTCAGAGCGGTCAGCTCCTCCTCGCGGTCGGCGAGGTCACGCTCCAGCCGCTCCAGCCGGGCCACCGAGGCGGGGTCGGTCTCCTTGGCCAGCGCGAGCTTCTCGACCCGCATCCGGTCGACCTGGCGCTGGAGCTGGTCCAGCTCCACCGGGCTGGAGTCGATCTCCATGCGCAGCCGGGAGGCGGCCTCGTCGATCAGGTCGATGGCCTTGTCCGGCAGGAACCGGTCGCTGATGTAGCGGTCGGACAGCGCCGCGGCGGCGACCAGCGCGGCGTCGGTGATCTGCACCCGGTGGTGGGCCTCGTAGCGGCCCTTGAGCCCGCGCAGGATGCCGATCGTGTCCTCGACCGTGGGCTCGCCGACCACGACCGGCTGGAAGCGCCGCTCCAGGGCCGGGTCCTTCTCGATGTGCTCGCGGTATTCGTCCAGCGTGGTCGCGCCGACCATCCGCAGCTCACCGCGGGCCAGCATCGGCTTGAGCATGTTGCCGGCGTCCATCGAGCCCTCGCCCTTGCCGGCGCCGACGACGGTGTGCAGCTCGTCGAGGAAGGTGACGACCTGGCCGTTGGAGTTGCGGATCTCCTCGAGCACGCTCTTGAGGCGCTCCTCGAACTGGCCGCGGTACTGCGCGCCGGCGACCATCGCGCCGAGGTCGAGCGAGACCAGCTTCTTGTCGCGCAGGGTCTCCGGGACGTCGCCGGCCACGATCCGCTGGGCCAGGCCCTCGACGATCGCGGTCTTGCCGACGCCGGGCTCCCCGATCAGCACCGGGTTGTTCTTGGTGCGCCGGGACAGCACCTGGACCACCCGGCGGATCTCGGCGTCGCGGCCGATCACCGGGTCGATCTTGCCCTCGCGGGCCAGCGCGGTCAGGTCCACGCTGTACTTCTCCAGCGCCTGGTACGTCTGCTCGGGCTCGGCGGTGGTGACCCGCCGATCGCCCCCTCGGACCGCCGGGAAGGCGCCGACCAGGGTCTCCTCGGTGGCACCGGCGTCGCGCAGGGTCTTGCCCACCGCGCCGCCGACGCGGGCCAGGCCGGCCAGCAGGTGCTCGGTGGAGACGTACTCGTCGCCGAGCGGCTTGGCGATCAGCTCGGCCTCACCGATCGCGTTGACGAACTCGCGCGACAGGCTGGGCTCGGCGGTGGAGGAGCCGCGGGCGGAGGGCTGCTGCTCGACGGCGCGTACGGCCGCGCGCCGGACGTCGGCCGGATTGGCGCCGACCGCGCGCAGCAGCGCCGACGCGGTGGAGCCACCGGTGTCGAGCAGCGAAAGGAGCAGGTGCCACGGCTCGACGGTGGCGTGGCCCCGCTGATTCGCGTCGGCTACCGCACCGGTGATGACGTCGCGGCTCTTGGTGGTCAGGCGTTCGGCGTTCATGAGCTCCCCTGGATCGGATCTTCCCCAGTAGTGCAGCAATCCGAGACTTGAGCGTATTCCACTCAACTCTACGTCGGCCACTCACCCGAATCCGGGGGTAATCGGCATCACCATGGGCAATGCCCCACGATGGCCGTAGCGTGGCCGTAATGGCCCAGGAAACATCGTCTCAGCTCGGGTCACGCATCGGTCGGGCTCTGCTCCCGCTCGGATTCCTCTTCCTGGCCGTCGGCATCTCGACCGCCCTGTTCAACCCGTTCCTGTCGCTGTTCCTCAGCACCGACGTGGACGCCGGGCCCGTCAAGATCACGTTCTTCCTGATCGTCGCGCCGCTCGGCGGCGTGCTCGGCTCGATGCTCGTCGGCCGGCTCTCCGACCGGCGGCCGATCCGGCGCCGGCTGCTGATCGCCGGCGCGGTGGCCGGCCTGATCGGCACCGGCCTGACCGCGGTCGTCCGTGACTACTGGGTGCTGCTCGCCCTGGCGGTCACCGCCTTCGCGCTGGCCGGGTCGCTGTTCCCGCAATCCTTCGCGTACGCCCGGCAGGTCCTCGAACGCGACGACCCGGCCCGCGCCGCGCTCGGCATCAGCGCCCTGCGCACGGTCTTCTCGCTCGCCTGGGTGGCCGGCCCGCCGCTGGCCGCGTTCCTGCTCGACGCCGGCAGCTTCGTCTGGGTCTACGGCACCGCCGCCCTGATGTACGCCCTCGCCGCCGTGGTCGCGATCTTCTGGCTCGACGAGGTCCCGGCGCCCGCGGCCGCTGCCCCCGACACCCCGGACGCGCCCGTCGACGACCGCCTGGACGCGCCGAGGTGGACGCTGTGGCTCACCGCCGCCGCCTTCACGCTGCTCCAGACGCCGCTGACCCTCGCGGTGCAGGCCCTGCCGCTGTTCATCAGCACCGACGTGGGCGGCGACGTCGGCGACGCCGGGCTGCTGCTCGGGCTCTGCGCCGCCCTGGAGATCCCGCTGATGCTGGGCCTGGGGGTGCTGGCCACCCGGCTGCCGCTCCGCGGGCTGCTGTTCGGCGGGGCCGCCTGCGGTGTCGCGTACTACGCGCTCGTCGCCGTGGCCACCGACCTCTGGCTGCTCGTCGGCGGGCAGGTGCTCAACGCGCTGTTCATCGCTGCGGTCTCCGGGCTGGGCATCTCCTACATGCAGAACATGTTGCCCCGGCAGCCCGGACGGGCCACGACCCTGTTCACCAACTCTTTCCCGCTCGGCGCGATGCTGGCCGGGCCGCTGTTCGGCGTCGCCCAGCACTTCGACTACCGGCTCGCGTACTGGCTGTGCACCGGGCTGTGCGCGGCCGGGCTGCTGCTCCTGATCGTGGTACGTAACGAGCGCGTACCGCAGCCGGCCTGACTGATCCGTTACCGTTGAGGCGTGCGCGTACGGGTAGAGCAGACTCCACTGCCGGGAATCGGTGTCCGGCACGACCTGGTGACCTCGTCGGGCCGTACGGTCGGGGTGGTCTCGCACCGCAACGGCCGCCGCGACCTGGTCCTCTACGACGTGGACGACCCCGACGCCTGCCTGGCGTCGATACCGCTCACCGACGACGAGGCGGAGGCGCTCGCCGACGTCCTCGGCGCGTCCCTCATGCTCGGCCAGCTCGCCGGCCTGCGGCAGCAGGCCGCGGGTCTGCTCACCGAGCAGATCGCCCTGCCCGCCGGCTCGCCGTTCGTCGGCCGCCGCCTGGGTGACACCCGCACCCGCACCCGCACCGGCGCGTCCATCGTGGCCGTCCTGCGCGACCGCGAGGTGATCGCCTCCCCCGGCCCGTCCTTCGGTTTCGAGGCGAACGACGTCGTCGTCGCCGTCGGCACCCGCGAAGGTCTGGACGGCGTCACCGCCATCCTGGCCGGCGACACCGGCGACTGAGGCACTGAGCCAACCCGCGGCGGAAAACCCAAAGAAGGCGGAGGTTGTGCACAGCACGACGATCCTCTTGATCGAGGTCGGCGCGCTCCTCTTCGCGCTCGGCATGCTCGGGCGCATCGGCCGCCGCTTCGGGCTCTCACCCATCCCGCTCTACCTGCTCGCCGGGCTCGCCTTCGGGCACGGCGGTTTCCTGCCGCTGTCGGCCAGCCAGGAATTCATCGAGGTCGGCGCCGAGATCGGCGTCATCCTGCTGCTGGTCATGCTGGGCCTGGAGTATTCGGCGAGCGAGCTCGTCGGCAACCTGCGCTCGGCCGCGCCCGCCGGCGTGGTCGACGCCGCGCTCAACGCCCTGCCCGGGGCCGGTTTCGCGTTCCTGCTCGGCTGGGGCTGGGAGGCCGCGCTGGTGCTGGCCGGGATCACCTGGGTGTCGTCGTCCGGGGTGATCGCCAAGGTGCTCGGTGACCTGGGCCGCATCGGTAACCGCGAGACCCCGGTGATCCTGTCGGTGCTGGTCATCGAGGACCTCGCGATGGCGTTCTACCTGCCGCTGGTCACCGCCGTGCTGGCCGGGGTGGGGCTGGTCGGCGGGCTCAAGGCGCTGGCCGTCGCGGTACTCACGGTGGTCGCGGTGCTGGTCGTGGCGATCCGGTACGGCCACGCGATCTCCAGCTTCATCTCGGTCAAGGACGCCGAGGCGCTGCTGCTCAGTGTGCTGGGGCTGACGCTGTTCGTCGCCGGGGTGGCCGCCGAGCTGAAGGTGTCCGCTGCTGTGGGAGCGTTCCTGGTGGGAATCGCGCTCTCGGGTCCGGTCGCCCACCATGCGACGCAGATCCTGTCGCCGTTGCGCGACCTGTTCGCGGCGGTCTTCTTCGTGTTCTTCGGGCTCTCCACCGATCCCGCCGCGATGCCGCCGGTGCTGCTGCCCGCGCTGGGCCTGGCCGTGCTGACCATGCTGACCAAGGTGCTGACCGGCGTGATCGCCGCCCGCCGGGCCGGCATCGCGCTGCCCGGTCAGGTGCGCGCCGGGCTGGCCCTGATGCCGCGCGGTGAGTTCTCGATCGTCATCGCCGGGCTGGCCGTGGCGTCCGGCGTCGAGCCCGAGCTGGCCCCGCTCGCGACCGCGTACGTGCTCATCACTGTGGTGACCGGGCCGATGCTGGCCCGCCTGTCGGACTACGCCTGGTTCAAGGCAATGATCCGGAAAAGGACGGCTGTGCGCCGGCCGGTGGAAGCCGTTCCCGCTGCTGAATGACCTTTTCCGCGCTCAGCGAGCGCTAAGCTACTGACCAGTATCCGAAAGTGATCTCTGACGACTTCCGTAGAACACTCACCTCGCGCTAACGTGTCGCCGCGACAACAACGTGTTATCGGGTGACCAGCGACTCGCCGGATGCAGGGGGATGCCTTCCCAGCGGGTCAGCACGGCCCTCTGCCGGGGAGGACGGCGGCATGAGTGAGCTAAACGAGGCGGCGTCGTGACCGTGCGTGAGTCGGCTTTCTTCGGGTTCGTGAACCCGGTCGATCCACGGCCGGAAGAGCTGCAGGCCTGGGCCTACCACCCGGAGGCCGTGCCGCTGGACGCCATGCCGTCCGACTGGGACCTGCTCATCGCCGGTGACGTGCTCGCGCCGACCCTGTTCGAGCTGGCGATGGACCGGCAGTGCCCGGCCCGCCGCTTCGCGCTGCACTGCATGTACATCTACGCGGCCGACGGTGTCCGGCCCAACGCGACGTCGCAGCGCAAGCGCCGCCTGAAGAAGTACGTGGAGCGCGCGGAAGAGGTCGGCGACGAGCCGATGGCGATGTGGGCGCACAACTGCCGGGTGCTGATGACCCGCCCCGAGCTGTTCGAGTACGAGGACTGGATCGAGGGTGGCCTGGTGCGCCACCCCCGACGCCTCGCCGCCTTCGGCCGCCGCTAGGACTCCTACCGCTCGCCGGAGCGACGCGGGCGCCACACCACCAGCGCGGTCGACGGCCGTTCCTGCCGCACCAGATCGCGCCCCGGGTACGGCCCGACCGACTCCAGCTGCGCGATCCGCTGGTACGCCTCGCCGAGCTGCTGTTCCAGCTCGGCCACGCGTTCCTGCAGCTCGCCCACCAGCTGCTCGAGCCCGATGATCCGCTTGATGCCGGCCAGGTTGACGCCCTCTTCCTGGCTCAGCTTCTGCACCTCACGCAGCAGCGCGACGTCACGCTCGCTGTAGCGGCGACCGCCGCCACCGGCCCGGCCGGGCTGCACGAGGCCGAGCCGGTCGTACTGGCGCAGCGTCTGCGGGTGCATCCCGGCCAGCCGCGCCGCGACGGAGATGATCAGGACCTTCGCGTCGGAGGCCTGCTCCCACGAGATGCTGATCTCTTCATACATGTGCCACCTCCTGACAAGGGTCCTGACCTAGCCGCGGCGCAGCCGGGCCTCGATGCGCTCCCGCTCGGCGTTGGGCGTGAGCTTGGCGAACTGCTCGAGCGCGTCCCGGGCCTCGGTGGTCACCGCGGCCGGGGACGGAACCTGCACCTCGACGGTGACCAGCAGATCGCCGGCCTGGCCGTCGCGGCGCTGCACACCCTTGCCGCGCGCCCGCAGTGTGCGGCCGCTCGGCGTGCCGGCCGGCACCCGCAGCGTCACGGGCGTGTCCAGCGTGGGGACGCGCAGATCGGTGCCGAGCACCGCCTCCGCGAACGTGATCGGCACGGTCAGCGTGATGTCGTCGCCGGTCCGCCCGAAGATGTCGTCCGGCCTCACCTTGACCTGCACGTACAGGTCGCCGGCGGGGCCGCCCTTGTCGCCCGGCTCACCCCGGCCGGAGAGCCGGATGCGCTGGCCGTCGGCGACCCCGGCGGGGAAGCGGACGTTGATGGTGCGGTTCTTGGTGACGCCGCCGGTGCCCCGGCACTCGGGGCACTTCTCGTCGACGATGCTGCCCGCGCCCTGGCACTCGCGGCACGGCTCGGAGAAGCTGAACGACCCCTGGTTGCGGGAGATCAGCCCGGAGCCGTGACACTGCGGACAGGTGCGCGGCACCGTGCCGGGCTTGGCGCCGTTGCCGTGGCAGGTGTCGCAGACCCCCGGCGATCGCAACGTCAGCGGCAGCGTCGTGCCCTTGACCGCGTGCGCGAAGTCGAGCGTGACCTCGGCCTCGACGTCCCGGCCCCGCTGGGGTCCCCGGCGGGCGCCCGCTCCCGCCCCGCCGGCGCCACCGCCGGAGAAGATGGAGCTGAAGATGTCGGAGAAGCCCGCGCCGCCGAACCGGCGGTCACCGGACCCGCCGCCCTGACCGGCCCCGCTGAATCCGCCGCCGAACAGGTCGGACGGGTCGAACTGGGAACCGCCCGGACGGGCGCCCCGGCGGAACGCGCCCGAGCCGAACAGGGAGCGCATCTCGTCGTACTCGCGGCGCTTCTTGTCGTCGGAGAGCACGTCGTACGCCTCGGACGCGGCCTTGAACCGGTCCTCGGCGTCCTTGTTGCCGGGGTTGTGGTCCGGGTGGTTCTCCCGGGCCAGCTTGCGGTACGCCTTCTTGATCTCGTCGGCGGAGGCGGACTTGCCCACCCCGAGAACGGCGTAGAAGTCCTTCTCCAGCCAGTCCTTCGAACTCATCCAGCCCACCTCCTCCACCGGATCGTCGTCATAGGGGCCAAGGTCCCGCCCACCGTGCGGTGGGCGGGACAGGTGCTCGTCACTCGGGGTCGGCGACCGCGACCAGGGCGGGCCGCAGCAGCCGCTCGCCCAGGGTGTAACCGCGGCGCATCACCTCGACGCAGGTCGGCTCCGTGACGTCGGCCGACGTCAGGTGCGCGACGGCCTCGTGCCGGGTCGGGTCGAAGGGGTCACCCTTCTCGCCGAACGCCACGAGCCCGAGCTTGCCGACCGACGTGCCGAGCGCCTCGGCCACGGTGGCGAACGGACCGTTCAGGTCACCGTGCTCGCGGGCCCGGTCGATGTCGTCCAGCACCGGCAGCAGCGCGGTGAGCACCGAGCCGGTGGTCTGCTCGGCCGCCACGCTGCGGTCACGGTCGACGCGCTTGCGGTAGTTGGCGTACTCAGCCGTCACTCGCTGCAGGTCCCGGGTGCGCTCTTCGAGCTCGGTGCGCAACGCCTCCAGTTCGGCGCCGAGGGCGGGCGTGTCGACTACCACGCCCTCCTCCGGCTCCTCGGCAGCGCGGTGCGCGCCTCCCGCGGACTCCTCCTCGGCCTGCTTGGCCACCTTGGTGTCCTTACCTTTCACGTCGATCTTGCGCCGGTCCCGGATGACGACGCGCTCGGTTGCCTCACCGTCGTCGGACCGGCTCACTTCTTGTCGTCCTCGACGATCTCGGCGTCCACAACGTCGTCAGCGCCGGCGTTCGGGCCCGCGCTTGCGCCCGCCGCACCGGCACCCGGGCCACCGGGGGCGCCCTGCGTGCCGTCGGGGCCGGGAGCGTCCTGCGTGCCGTCCTGGTTCTGCTGCGCGTACAGCAGCGAACCCGCCTGCTGGGAGACCGAGGCCAGCTTCTCGTGCGCGGTCTTGATCTTCTCGATGTCGCTGCCGCCCAGCGCGCCGCGCAGGTCACCCAGCGCCTCGCTGATCTGGTTGCGCGAGTCCTCGGGCAGCTTGTCGCCGCTCTCGGCCAGGAACTTCTCGGTCTGCCACTGCAGCTGCTCGGCCAGGTTGCGCGTCTCCGCGTCCTCCTTGCGCTGCTTGTCCTCGTCGGCGTGGTCCTGGGCGTCGCGCATCATGCGCTCGATGTCGTCCTTCGGCAGCGCGGAGCCGCCGGTGATCGTCATCTTCTGCTCCTTGCCGGTGCCCATGTCCTTGGCGGCCACGTGCACGATGCCGTTCGCGTCGATGTCGAAGGTGACCTCGATCTGCGGCACGTTGCGGGGCGCCGGGGGCAGGCCGGTCAGCTCGAAGGTGCCGAGCTTCTTGTTGTACGCCGCGATCTCGCGCTCGCCCTGGAAGACCTGGATCAGCACGGACGGCTGGTTGTCGTCGGCCGTGGTGAAGACCTCGGAGCGCTTGGTCGGGATGGTGGTGTTGCGCTCGATGAGCTTGGTGAAGATGCCGCCCTTGGTCTCGATGCCCAGCGACAGCGGGGTCACGTCGAGCAGCAGGACGTCCTTGACCTCACCCTTGAGCACACCGGCCTGCAGGGCGGCGCCGACGGCGACGACCTCGTCCGGGTTGACGCCCTTGTTGGGGTCGCGGCCGGTCATCGACTTGACCAGGTCGGACACCGCGGGCATGCGGGTGGAGCCGCCGACCAGGATGACGTGGTCGACGTCCTGGATCTTGATGCCGGCGTCCTTGATGGCCTGCTCGAACGGGCCCTTGCAGCGGTCCAGCAGGTCCTGGGTCATGCGCTGGAACTCCGACCGGCTCAGGGTCGTGTCCAGGTGCAGCGGACCGGCCGGGCCGGCAGTGATGTACGGCAGGTTGATGCTGGTGGTCGACGCGGCCGACAGCTCGATCTTCGCCTTCTCGGCGGCCTCACGCAGACGCTGCAGGGCCATCTTGTCGGTGGAGAGGTCGATGCCGTGCTCGCCGCGGAAGGTCTTGACCAGGTGGTCGATGACGCGCTGGTCCCAGTCGTCGCCGCCGAGGTGGTTGTCACCGGAGGTCGACTTGACCTCGATGACGCCCTCGCCCAGCTCGAGCAGGGAGACGTCGAAGGTGCCGCCGCCGAGGTCGAAGACCAGGACGGTCTGCTCCTTGGAGCCCTTGTCCAGGCCGTACGCGAGCGCGGCCGCGGTGGGCTCGTTGACGATGCGCAGGACGTTGAAGCCGGCGATCTCACCGGCCTCCTTGGTGGCCTGGCGCTGCGCGTCGTTGAAGTAGGCCGGGACGGTGATGACCGCGTCCGTGACCGACTCGCCGAGGTACGCCTCGGAGTCGCGCTTGAGCTTCATGAGCACCCGCGCCGAGATCTCCTGCGGGGTGTACTTCTTGCCGTCGATGTCGACGGACCAGTTGGTGCCGACCTCCCGCTTGACCGAACGGATCGTCCGGTCGGGGTTGGTCACCGCCTGACGCTTGGCGACCTCGCCGACGAGCACCTCGCCGTTGCGCGCGAAGGCGACGATGGACGGCGTCGTCCGGGAGCCTTCGGCGTTCGCGACGACCGTGGGCTCACCGCCCTCGAGAACGCTGACGCAGGAGTTCGTGGTGCCGAGGTCGATGCCGACCGCTCGTGCCATGTTCGCTTCCTCGCTTCATTGCCGGTTGCAAGTCTCGGTACTCAAGTTGAGTGGACCGGACTCAATGATGCCACGGCGATCCAACTCCGCAAGCCAGAGTTGAGTCAAGGCGGCGCAAGTCACTGTCAGCAGGTACCTGTCCGGTCACGGCGACGGGGTACCTGTTGTGGGGAATGCATAGATCAGGCACGCTTTACCCGTGACGACGCACGGTGACGCGGTCGGTCCGTCGGCCACTCCCGCCGTAGCCGACCCACCCCCCACAAAAGTCCAGACCAACGGCGCGCCCGCAGCGGCGGGCGCCAGCAAACCCGACAAATCATCCGGTACGGTCGCAGACGCGACAACCGCAGGTCCGTCCGCCCAGGCCGACGAGGCCGACAGCGGCGCGCAGCCGGAGCCTGCCGCCACCACGCCACCGAAGCCGGAATGGCCGCCCACCACGGCCGCGACCACGGGAAACGTCGTGACGACGAAGTCAAAGCAGCCGGCCGGGGAGCAGATCCCCGACGAGCCGACCACACCAGACGGCACCGCACCTCCCGGTACGCCGGAGAGCGCTCCCGCGGCGACCGAGCCCAGCGCCGCGGCCAAGAGCGGGAAGGCCGTCGAGCCCCCGCCGGCCGACAAGCCGAAGTCCACTGACGCGGTGGAAGCGGATTCCGACGCACCCGGATCCAACTCGCCCGCATCCAGCTCGTCCGCATCCGGCCCGTCGGCCGAGCAGAAGTCCACAGCCGACATCGAGCCCGAGGCGGCCGCTGACGCCGAGCCGGCGGCGGCCACCGAGCCGCGCCCGCGCACAAACCCGGCCGGCGACGAGCCGGTCCTCGCCGCGAAATCCGCTGCCGGCGACAAGCCGACGGCGGCCGCGAAGCCGGACGCCGGCGAAAAGCCGACTCTGGCCAAGGAGCCGACCGCCAGCGACGAGTCGACACTGGCCGCGAAGTCCGACGCGGGCGACGAGCCGACCCTGGTCAAGGAGCCGACCGCCGGCGACGAGCCGACCCTGGTCGAAGAGCCCGCGGCCGACACCGAGGCGCTGCCGACGTCACGCCCGGCCGACGAGGAGCCGACCGTCGCCGCCCGCCCGGCCGGCGCCGAAGAGCCCACCCTGATCGATGCCCCCGCCGAGGACGAGCCGACCCGGGTCAACAAAACGGCCGGCACCGACAAATCCCCGGCGGTCGACAAGACGGCCGGCAAGGACAAGGCTGCCCCGGTCACCGAGCCGGTTCCGGCCGACGGCGGGGTCAAGGACGATGTGCCGATCTCGCGCTCCCGGCCCAAGGACCTCGCCGCGGTGCTCGCGCCCGTTCCGCCCGTCGAGCCGCCGCCCGCTGTCGGGGATCTCGCCGTCGCCCTCTCCAAGCTGCGCGCGGCAATCGGCGGGACCCCGTACCCCCTGGTCATGCCCTCCGCCGAGGAGGCCAAGCGGATCGGCGCCGCGCTGGTCGCCCAGCTCGACGACTACCTGTTGCCGCGCCTCGCGCGGCTCGACGCGCCGCTGCTGGTCGTGGTCGGCGGCTCCACCGGCGCCGGCAAGTCCACCCTGGTCAACAGCCTGGTCCGGGCGCCCGTCACCAAGGCCGGCGTGCTGCGCCCGACGACCCGTTCGCCGGTGCTGGTCAGCCATCCGTCCGATTCGCCGTGGTTCCGCAACGGCGATCTGCTGCCGGGGCTGACGCGTACCGCGGAGAGCTCGACGGATCCGCAGACGCTGCAGCTGGTCTCCGCGACGGCGCTCGGTCCTGGTCTGGCTTTTCTGGACGCGCCGGACATCGACTCGGTGGTCGACCGCAACCGGCAGCTCGCCGCGCAACTGCTGGCCGCCGCTGACTTGTGGCTCTTCGTCACGACGGCGGCTCGCTACGCTGACGCCGTACCGTGGGAGCTGCTGACCACCGCGCGGCTGCGCGGCACCGTGATCGCCCTGGTCCTGGACCGGGTGCCGGCCGAGGCGGCCGGCGAGATCTCCGCCCACCTGGCCGAGATGCTCACCGACCGCGACATGGGCGCCGCGCCGATCTTCGTGCTGCCGGAGTCCATCCTGGAGGGCAGCGGCCTGCTGCCGGAGGACGTCACCCGGCCGCTGCACGACTGGTTCGCGCAGCTCGCGGCCGACAGCAACGCGCGGGCGGCCGTGGTCAAGCAGACGCTCGACGGAGCGCTGGCCGCGCTGGGCCCGGCGGTGGCCGGGCTGGCCGAGGCCGCCGACGAGCAGGCGACCGCCGCGAAGGCCCTGGACGAGCGGGTCACCGCGGCGTACCGCACGGCCCGCCGGACCATGGAGGACGGCCTGCAGGACGGCCGGCTGTTGCGCGGCGAGGTGCTGGCCCGCTGGCAGGAGTTCGTCGGCACCGGTGAACTGCTGCGCACCCTGGAGTCGCGGGTCGGCCAGCTCCGCGACAAGATCGTCGCGGCGGTCACCGGCCGCCCGGCGCCCGGACGCAACCTGCAGGCGGCGCTGGAGTCGCAGCTCGCCCTGCTGCTGCGCGGGGTCGCTTCGGACGCGGCCGAGCAGGCGTACGCGGCCTGGCAGGCGCACCCGGCCGGAGTCGCGCTGCTCGAGCCGGGCCTGCAGAAGCCCTCGCCCGACCTGCCGCAACGCGCCGAGCGGGTGATCCGCGACTGGCAGCAGTTCGTGCTCGAGCTGGTCCGCAGCGAGGCCGGCGACAAGCGGGTCGTGGCCCGCGGCGCGGCGTACGCGGTCAACGGCATCGGCCTGACCGTGATGATCGCGGTGTTCACCTCGACCGCCTTCATCCCGACCGGCGCCGAGCTGGCCGTCGGCGCGGGCACCACCGTCGCGGCGCAGAAGGTGCTGGAAGCGATCTTCGGGGACCAGGCGATCCGCACTCTGGCCACCCGGGCCCGCGAGGAACTCATCAAACGCGTTAACGTGCTGCTCGACGCGGAAGCGGCCCGGTTCACGGACCGCACCGCAGCCGTGGGCCTCGAGCTGCAACCGGGGGCCACGCTGCGGCAGGCCGCGGCCGATGTGGAGCGGTCCAGGGAGGAAGTCGCGTTGACCGGGTCGCCGTCATGAGCCTCGTGGAGCGGGTCAAGCACGCGCTGACCGGCGACGACCGGGTGGACGCCGAGCAGCTCGTCGCCCGGCTGGACGCCCTGCAGCGTTTCCTGCGGGTCACCGACCCGTACCTGCCCGACAACGACCTGGTCGCCGCGCACACCCTGGTCGAGCGGGCCGGCAGCCGGCTGGCCCTGTCGCAGGACCACACCGTGGTGGCGCTGGCCGGCAGCACCGGCAGCGGCAAGTCCAGCCTGTTCAACGCCCTGGCCCGGCTCAAGCTCTCGCCGGTGGGCGTACGCCGGCCAACGACCGGTGTCGCGCACGCCTGCGTCTGGGGTCCGCTCGAGCCGGCGAACAGGCTGCTCGACTGGGTCGGCGTGCTGCCCCGGCAGCGCTTCATCCGGGAGAGCGCCCTCGACGGCGACGACGAGGCCGCCCTGCGCGGGCTGGTGCTGCTCGACCTGCCCGACTTCGACTCCGTCGAGCGCGGCCACCGGCTCGAGGTGGACCGGCTGCTCGGCCTGGTCGACCAGGTGGTCTGGGTGGTCGACCCGCAGAAGTACGGCGACCGCGTCCTGCACAACGCCTACCTGCGCCAGTTCAAGCAGCACAGCGACATCACCATCGTGGTGCTGAACCAGGCGGACCGGCTCTCCCCGTCGGACACCGAGATCGTCGTCACCGACCTCAAGCGGCTGCTCGACGAGGATGGGCTGAACGGCGTACCGGTGCTGGCGACATCGGCCAAGCAGCCGGGCATGCTGACCGAGCTGCGCGAGGCCCTGGAGAAGACGGTCGCCGAACGGCAGGCCGCGCTGCGCCGCCTCGCCGGTGACCTGGATGTGGTGGCCGAGCAGCTGGCCACGACGATCGGCCCGCCGGCCGCCGAGGACGAGGTGGACCGGGCGACCGTACGCCAGCTCAGCGACGCCCTCGCCGCGTCCGCCGGCGTCCCCGCCGTGGCCGCCGCGACCGCGAGCGCCTACCGCCACCGGGCGATCGCCAGCACCGGCTGGCCGCTGGTGCGCGGCGCCCGCAAGCTGCGCCCGGACCCGCTCAAACGCCTGCACCTGTCCACCGACAAGCCGGACGCTGCGGAGACGGCGATCGAGGCGGCTCCGGTGTCCCGGACCTCCCTGCCGGAAGCGGACGCGGCCCAGAAGTCGGCGGTCGGCCTGTCCGTCCGTGCCGTCGCTGCCCGGGCCGCCGCGCCGATCCCGCAGGTGTGGGCCCCGGCGCTGAGCACGGCGTCCCGGTCCCGGCTCGGTGACCTACCCGACGCGCTGGACCGGGCGGTGGCCAGGACCGACCTCGGGATGAGCCGCAAGCCGATCTGGTGGACCGTGGTCGGCCTGCTGCAATGGCTGTTCACCATCGCGGCGGTGGTCGGCCTCGGCTGGCTGATCGCCGGGTACGCCGTCCGTGTCCTGGGCCTGCCCGCGTTCGACAACCCGAAGGTCGGCGATGTGCCGCTGCCGACGTTGCTGCTGCTCGGCGGCCTCCTGCTCGGTGCCCTGCTGGCTGTGCTGATCCGGCCGATCGTCAACCTGGGCGCGAGACGCGCCGGCCGGCGCGCCGAGCAACGCCTGCGGGGGTCGGTCACCGAGGTGGCCCGCGAATACGTCGTGGCGCCGGTCCGCGAGGTGCTGAACGGGTACGCACAGGCACGTGAAGCCCTGACGGTCGTCCGTTCGGAATAGGTCCGGCGAGCGCCCGGACGGGTAGGCTCGGCGGCATGGCGGCACCCCAGACTCCATACGACGCGGTCCTGCACGCGGCCCGCGACGTGGCGAAGCTCGACTGCGCCCTGGACGCCGAGATGCTGGGCACCGCACTCCTGGGCAGCGTGTACGCCGTGGCGGTCACCGACCGCGCCGCGGCGGTCCGGGAGTTCGTCGGCCAGTTCCTCGGCGCCACCACCCGGCGGCGCACCGCGTCGGCGACGACGATCCGCGAGGTCTTCGCGGCCCTGGTGCCGGACGCGGAGGGAGCGGCCGCCGTGCGCCCCGGCGCCCAGGCCCCGGCCTGGACGGAACAGCTCGGCAAGGTGCGCCCGACCGGCTGCTACGCGTACGGCGACGTGTACGGCGACCAGACGTCCTATCTGGTCACCTTCGCCTACGACGACGCCGAGCTCGGTGGCCCGGAGCACGCGGTCGTCGCCCTGGTCGACCACAACATCGGCATCACCAAGGACGTCTTCGTCGGCGGCCCGGCCGAACGCATCCTGGGCCAGGTCCGGGAGATGTGCGCGGGCGACGAGCTGACCTGGTTCCGCGAGGAGGACCCGGGCCGGCTCCGCGGCGAGGTCGGCAAGCACCTGGAGATCACCGACGGGCTCAGCGACCTGCCGGCGGACGGCAACCTGGCCACTGATCGCGCCCTCGCCACAGCCCGGCTGGCCCTGCTGCCGGCCACGACGGTCCCGCCCCTGGCCGAGCCGCCCGAGCTGAGCGCCCCGGACCGCGAACGCCTGCTCCGCGACTTCCTGTCCTCACCGGAGGCGGCCCGCTTCGCCCTCGGCGACGTGTCAGCCGACGACGAGCTGGCGTCGCTGCATTTCTGCCTGAGTCTGCTGCTGGACCACGCGGCCAGCCTCCCGGAGCCGAACCCGCTGCGCTGGAGCCCGGCGGTGGCCGGCCTGTTCCTGCTCGACTGGGTGCACCGGCGCGCAGTCCTCGACATGGACGACGCGGCGATGCTCCCCCGGGTGACCCGGGCCTGGTCGGCGTACGCAACCCGCAAGCGCGGCCTCCCGGCGGCAGCGGCGGAGCAGACGGACACGGTGGTCGAGGAAATGATCCCGGAGTTCGCCCGCCTGTACGCAACAGGAGAGAAGCGCAGCCCGGCAACGGCGGCGGTGGCGCAGCTGATCTCGGAAGGCGTCGACCCGAACGACGCGGAAGCCATCGACGCCTGGATCGAAACCAACCGCCACCGCCTCACCGACGACTCCTGATCAGGGCGCTGGGATGACAGCAGCGTTGTCGGGATTAGGCCGACCTGACATCTATGGCTACACAACGGCGGATCTGCATGCACTGCACGACAATCGGCGACGTTGGGAGCTGATCGACGGCAGCCTCATCGTTTCGCCCGCCACGACCATCGATCACAACACCGTCGCTAGGTGGATAGCGAACATCCTGTGGGACTCGAACCCGTCGAACGAGTTCGTCATCGGGACCGATCAGTCGGCCACCATCGACGATCACAACGAGCCCAGACCAGATGTCATCGTCGCGCCGGCCGATTATCTGCAGCAGTCGCCGTTCCCCATTGAAGGGGCGCAACTCGTGGTCGAGGTCGTCTCTCCCACGTCGGTGCTGCGGGACACCGAAACCAAGCGGGCGCTCTACGCCCGGGCCGGCGTGCCCGCCTACGGGATCATCGTCCCGGACGCCGACAAGCCGACCATCTCCCTGGCCGAGCTGGTCCTGGACGAGCAGGCCGGACAGTATGCCTTCGCCACGCACTACACGACCGAGGTCTTCGAGACCCGTACGCCGTGGCCGATCCGCGTCGACCTGCCGCAGCTGATCGCCCGCCGGGCCCGCATGATGCGGATCGACCCGCAGTAGCCGCTGTTCGGCCCGCCTCGCCCGGCGAACCTCCACGTCGCCGGGTGAGGGCGGGCCTTTCACCAGCCGTTCTGCTGGTGGTCCTGGTTCTCCTGCTGCTGCTCCAGGTGGTGACGGCCCACCCGGGAGCTGCGGTGGTGCGCGCCCGTGCGGTCGTCGACGCGGTGCATGCGTTCGGAGCGGTGGGAGCCGCGGTAGGCGCGGGTCGCGGTTGTGGTCTGGGTGCCGCCTTCGCCACGGTCGGCGGCGGACGGCTGGTAGCGGTGACTGTTGTGGGTGCGGTCCGCCGTGCGGGCGGGCCGGACGTTCTGCGGGCGTTCGGTCACTTCTGACCTCCGGCGGGAGTCGGATCCGGCGGCCTCGGCCGTCCGGCTGCTGATGGAACGGATGAGCTGTTCTTGCTCGGTCGACGAGCGCTTGTCGTGGCCCTTTGACCGGCGGGTGCGCTCGTGGCGGTCGGTTGCCCGGCCGCCCTTGTCACGGTGAGCGGCCGTCCGGCCGGTTCGGCCTTCGTCGTCGGCCGCCCGGTCGTTGTCACCGTCGCTGGCAGCCCGGGAGTCGTCGCGACCACGCGCTGCTTCGATGTGGACGGTGATCCGGCGACCGGCGCCCTCGCGATCGGCGGACCGACGGCGGTCGGCGAACTGACGGCGGTCGGCGGACTCGCTGCGGTCGGATGACTTGCGGCGGTCGCCGGACCGACCGCGGTCAGCGGACCCGCGGCGGTCGTCGTCACAAGCCCGATCACGCGCCCGGCCGAAGTCATCCCGGTCGCCCGCCCGATCAGCGTCGTCCTGATCACGCCCCTGGTCCGAGTCGTCCTGATCACGCCCCCGGTCGGAGTCGTCCTGATCACGGCCCCGGTCGGAGTCGTCCCGGTCGCCGGCCTGATCTGAGTCGTCCCGGTCGTGCGGCCGGTCCGGGTCGTCCTGCTGATCCGCGTGATCGTGGTGATGCGGCCGATCAGGGCGCTGGTGGTGCGAAGGCCGCCAAGAGCAGTCCGTCCGATCCCAGCACCAAGGCGGCCGAACCGGCTTCTGCGGCGGATCCGGCGTCTCCCCACCCGACGAGCCGTCCGAGTCCCCCGGCTGCTGCGGCCTGACCGGCACCGACGGCAGCACAGGCGGACGAACCGGAGCCGGCTTCCCGCCACCGGACGAGCCGGACGAGCCCGAGCCGGACGAGCCGGAGCCGGACGAGCCGGAGCCGGACCCGGACGAGCCAGACCCGGACGAGCCAGACCCGGACGAGCCAGACCCGGACGAACCGGAGCCGGACCCGGAACCCGAGCCTGACCCCGACGACCCAGGCCGCCAGGACTCCCCACGATCACCCGAAGGACTGGAAGATCCAAAGGAATTCGAGCCACGCGCCGGCGCCGCCGAGGACCCGTTGCGCGTGCTCTGGCCGTACCCCTTGCTGGTTTTGATCGGCGCGGCCGGCCGCGGCTTGGTCTTGCGCCTCTGAGCCTGGCCCTGCACCGGGCCGGAGCCGCTCGGCGAACCGGTGCCCGCCGAAGCCGTCGGCGCCGGCCGGACCGGCCCGGTCGATGCCGGCGGGATGAACGGGACGTCCATCGCGCCGGTCCGGTCGTCGTCGAGTTCGCGGGAGCCGGCGGTGATCGCCGCCAGGGTGGGCAGCGACGCGAGCCCGACCAGCATTGCCACGATGAGCACGTAGCGCCGGGTCGGGCCGGAGAAGCCCTCGGCGCTGTAGACGCCGTTGAGCCGCTTGCGCATCACCTTGATCGGCGGCACGAGCCCGTCGTCGTCCGGTTGCTCCGGCACGGCCAGCACCCCCTGCGTAAAGATCAACTTGGATCTGTCTCGACTATCGGGGTGAACGACGCATGGCCGTTCGGGCAGCGGTGAAAGTTGTCCGTTCCGACAGAAGTGATGGCACGAAAACCACTTAACCGGACAAACACGGGCACGAATGACTCCGCAAGATTTCGGATCTGTGATCGACCTGACCTGTGGCGCCACTCACGTTCTCTGCGAGGATGGGGGCGACGGCACCGCCGCCGTCGCGGCTGGACCAAGCAGCGGGACGCGGTGGGAGCCGTCACTCCCCGGCGGGGTCTGTGATCCCGCCGACCAGCCGCGCGGCAACCTCACCCGGGCCAGGCGCGGCGAACCCCAGCGGTCAGCCGCGCGGACGGGCAACACCCGCCGTGGGCGCAGAGATGAAACAGGGAGACACGGATGGCGAACGGCGAAAGCGAAGTCGGGGCAGACGCTCCGGCCGGCGGCTTCGTTCAGCTACTGACGCCCGACGGTGAGCGCATCGACAGCGTCACCACGGCGGAGGGCGTTACCTACTCGGTCGACTTCACCGACAGCGAGTACCGAGAGCTGTACCAGGACCTCGTGACGGTCCGCCGTCTGGACGCCGAGGCGACCGCCCTGCAGCGGCAGGGTGAGCTGGGGATCTGGGCCAGCCTGCTGGGCCAGGAGGCCGCCCAGGTGGGCTCCGGCCGGGCCCTGCGCCCGCAGGACATGGCGTTCCCGACCTACCGCGAGCACGGCGTGCTCTACACCCGCGGCATCGACCCGATCATGCCGTTCGGCCTGTTCCGGGGCGTCGACCAGGGCGGCTGGGACGCGAACAAGTACAAGTTCAACGGCTACACGATCGTGATCGGCTCGCAGACGCTGCACGCCACCGGCTACGCCATGGGCGTCACCATGGACGGCAAGACCGGCACTCCGGACGGGGAGGCCGTCATCGCGTACTTCGGCGACGGCGCCACCAGCCAGGGCGAGGTCAACGAGGCGTTCGTCTGGGCCGGCGTCTTCCACGCGCCGATGGTGTTCTTCTGCCAGAACAACCAGTACGCCATCTCCGAGCCGCTCGAGCGGCAGACCCGCATCCCGCTGTACCGGCGCGCGGCCGGCTTCGGCTTCCCCGGTGTCCGGATCGACGGCAACGACGTGCTGGCCACGTTCGCGGTGACCCGGGCGGCGCTCGACCAGGCCCGCAACGGTCAGGGCCCGACGCTCATCGAGGCGTACACGTACCGGATGGGTGCGCACACCAGCTCGGACGACCCGACCCGCTACCGCATCGCCAGCGAGGTCGAGTCCTGGAAGGTCAAGGACCCGATCAGCCGGCTCAAGGCGTTCCTGACCAAGCAGCAGGTCGCCGACGACACGTTCTTCGCCGAGGTCGACGAGTCGGCCCGCAAGCTGGCCCTCGACCTGCGCGAGCGGGTGCTGGCCATGCCCGACCCGCAACCGGTCACCATGTTCGACCACGTCTACCCGAACGGCTCGCCCGAGCTCGACCAGCAGCGCGCGCAGTTCGCCGCCTACGAGGCCTCGTTCGAGGGGAGCACCCACTGATGAGCGAGACGATCACCCTTGGCAAGGCCCTGAACCACGGCCTCCGCCGCGCGCTCGAGAACGACCCCAAAGTCGTCATCATGGGCGAGGACGTCGGCAAGCTCGGCGGCGTCTTCCGGATCACCGACGGCCTGCAGAAGGACTTCGGCGAGGACCGGGTCATCGACACCCCGCTGGCCGAGGCCGGCATCATCGGCACCGCGGTCGGCCTGGCCATCCGCGGCTACCGGCCGGTCTGCGAGATCCAGTTCGACGGGTTCGTCTTCCCGGCGTACAACCAGATCGTCGCCCAGGTGGCGAAGATGTACTACCGGTCGCTGGGCAAGGTGCGGGTGCCGATCGTCATCCGGATCCCGTACGGCGGTGGCATCGGCGCGGTCGAGCACCACTCCGAGTCGCCCGAGGCGTACTTCGCGCACACCCCCGGCCTCAAGGTCGTGACCTGCTCGAACCCGGCCGACGCGTACGCGATGATCCAGCAGTCGATCATCTCCGACGACCCGATCGTGTTCTTCGAGCCGAAGCGCCGCTACTGGGAGAAGGGCGTGGTCGACCTCGACGCGCCCAGCGACTTCCCGCTGCACGCGTCGCGGGTCGTGCGTGACGGTTCGGACGCCACTGTGATCGCGTACGGGCCGATGGTCCGTACCGCCCTGGACGCGGCGCAGGCCGCGGCCGAGGACGGCCGCAATCTGGAGGTCGTCGACCTGCGCACGCTCTCCCCGCTGGACCTGGGCCCGGTCTTCGAGTCCGTCCGGCGGACCGGCCGGGCCGTGGTCGTGCACGAGGCCCCCGGCAACCTCGGCCTCGGCGCCGAGATCGCCGCCCGGATCACCGAGGAGTGCTTCTACTCCCTGGAGGCGCCGGTGCTGCGGGTGACGGGCTTCGACGTGCCCTACCCGGCCGCCCGCGTCGAGGAGGAGTACCTGCCCGACCTGGACCGGGTGCTGGACGCCGTCGACCGTTCGTTCGGCTGGTGACGCCGATGTCCCGGATCAAGGAGTTCACGCTGCCCGACCTGGGCGAGGGCCTGACCGAGGGCGAGATCCTCGCCTGGCTGGTCAAGGTCGGCGACACGATCGAGCTGAACCAGCCGATCGTCGAGGTGGAGACGGCCAAGGCGGCCGTGGAGATCCCGGCCAAGTGGGGCGGGGTCGTCACGCAGATCTTCCACGAGGCCGGCACGACGGTCGAGGTGGGTGCGCCGATCATCTCGATCGACACCGATCCGGGCGCCGGCCCGGTGCCCTCCGCGGAGTCACTGGCGGCGGTCGAGATCGCCCCCGAGGAGGGCTCGGTCGAGCCGGGCATGATCGGTGGCCCGGCTCCGGGCGGCCGCACGGCCGTGCTGGTCGGTTACGGCCCGAAAACCGCAACTGCCAAACGCCGACCCCGCATCGGTACGCCCACAGCGTCGACAACCGCAGCACCGCCCGCCTCACCTCCGGCAGCTGCACCTACGCCCGTGGCCCAGCCGACCCCGGCTACCTCCCAGCCCCCAGCGGCCGCAGCACCCGCACCGCCCCAGCCCGCTCCCGTGACACCAGCTCCCGTCACACCGGCTTCCGTCACACCCGCTCCCGTGGCACCGGCTCAGCCGGCCGCGGGCGTGACAGCCCGGCCCGCCGGGCCGGTGCTCGCCAAGCCGCCGGTGCGCAAGCTCGCCCGCGATCTCGGGGTCGACCTGACCACGATCGCCGGCACGGGCCCGCTCGGCTCGATCACCCGCGACGACGTCCAGCAGGCGGCAGCGGCCCCGTCGGCGCCCGCTTCGGCGCTTGCAGAGACGGACGTCACTGAGTCGCTCGTCACCCAGCCGGCGCCCGCGTCGGCCGCGGTGTTCGACGCCTCGCGGGAGCAGCGCATCCCGATCAAGGGCGTCCGCAAGCTGACGGCCGAGAACATGGTCGCGTCGGCGTTCACCGCGCCGCACGTGACCGAGTTCCTGACCGTGGACGTAACCAGGACGATGAAGTCGCTGGAGCGGCTCAAGGCCCGGCCGGAGTTCCGTGACGTGCGGATCTCCCCGCTGCTGTTCGTGGCCAAGGCCGTGCTGCTGGCGGTCAAGCGGCACCCGATGGTCAACTCGACCTGGTCCGCGGCGACGAACGAGATCGTCGTCAAGGACTACGTCAACCTGGGCATCGCGGCCGCGACCCCGCGCGGCCTGATCGTGCCGAACATCAAGGACGCGGGCCAGCTGACCCTGCGTGAGCTGGCGGACACCCTGACTGCCCTCGTGCAAACGGCCAAGTCGGGCAAGACCCCGCCGTCCGACATGTCCGGCGGAACGTTCTCGATCACCAACGTGGGTGTCTTCGGCATCGACACGGGAACGCCGATCCTGCCGCCGGGCGAGGCAGCCATCCTGGCCTTCGGTGCGATCCGGCCGACGCCGTGGGTCCACAAGGGAAAGATCAAGATTCGCCAGGTCACCACCCTCGGGCTCTCCTTCGACCACCGGATCATCGACGGCGAACTGGGCTCGAAGTTCCTCCGCGACATCGGCGGTTTCCTGGAGGATCCAGAGGCGGCAATGCTCTCCTGGACCTGAGTTTCGTCGGCAGCCGGATTTCCCAGCCTTCGATCCTTAGGCAGGTAAGCGGGATCACCCCTCAAATCGTTGGCGGTACGTGTTCCGGCGCGGTTCAATGGAACCAGCGCCGGAACACGGCACCACAGCAACGAGGCCAGCAATGGCCCAAGGGAGTGAGCACCGCATGAGCACCATCGAGCGCATCCGCAACCGCCGCATCGCCAAGCGCAACGCCCGCGCGATCGACCGCGCGTGGAAGTCGGCGCCGACGCAGTCGATGCGGGACGAGATCGCGATCCTCAGCCAGCAGCGCATGTACTGATCACCTGCTGAGCAACACGGCACCCGACGGCCCGCCCGGTTCTCCGAGCGGGCCGCCGTCGTTCCAAAAAGGGCAATTGACCACTAAAGGTCGCCCTCCTTCGTGATTTACGACGCACCGCCACGCTCTCCACGGCGTACACCGGGATTTCTTCCGCCCGCGACGCCCGGTACGGTTGGCGACGGTCACCTGCCCGGCTCGGCCGGCCGGGCGGGGCAGTGACCGGGCGACGCCCAGCTCTGCAGGGTCGGCCGCGTCCGTGGCAAGCTGGCACGGCCGACAGTCATGGAGGAGGCGCGTATGACGTCCGAGGGCCAGCACGCCGGCCACCAGCCGGGGGCCACGTCGGGCAGCGGAGCCGACCCGTTCGGCACCGACGGCTTCCCGCCGGACGCCTTCCCACCGGACTCCGACGGTCACAAGACCGCCGACCGGGCCCCGTCGTACCCGCACGCCCAGGAATCCTTCCCGAGCGCGTACGCCCCGCCGCCGCACGCCACCCCCAACGGCGGCTCGCCGTTCGTGGTGCCCGCGGTGCCGCCGGCCGGCCAGCAGCCGGCGCCGCAGCAGCCGCCCGGCTTCCCGCCCGCCGGCTTTCCGCCGCCGCCCGGCCCCCAGTCGCCTGGCCTGCAGTCGCCCGGCTCGCAATCTCCCGGGTCGCCGCCGCCCGGCTTCCCGCCGCCGCTCACGCAGCGCGGACCCCAGCAGCCCGGGTCCCCCTCTGGACCCTCGACGCCCGGCGCCGCCACTCCGCTCGCACAGCGCGGCTCCCAGCCGCCCGCGTCGCAGTCGTCTGGATCTTCCTCGCCCGGCTTTCCGCCCCCGCTCTCCCAGCGCGGACCGCAGCAACCCGGGTCCCCGGCGTCTGGACCGTCATCGCCCGGCTTCCCGCCGCCACTCTCGCAGCGCGAGCTCCAGCCCGGGTCGCTGTCCCCCCTTTCGCAGCGTGAGCCCCAGCCTGGGTCGCCCGGCTTCCCGCCGCCGCTCTCGCAGCGCGAGCCCCAGCCCGGATCGCCGGCCTTCCCGCCCCCGCTCTCGCAGCGTGGGCCGCAGCAGCCCGGGTCTCCGGCCGCCTTCCCGCTGTCTCAGCGCGAGCCCAGTTCTCCCTCGGCACCCGACTTCCCACCACCGTCCACCGGCCAGCAGGGATCGGATCCGGCGCGGACGCCGGGCCCGGCCTTCGGCCCGGGAGCGGCCCAGTTCGCGTCGAGCTCCAGCGGCTCTGCCCGCGTGCCCGAGCCCGGCGCCCTGCCCCAGCGCCCGCCGGCCGCCGCCCAGGGCAAACCCGACTCGTTCGCCGCGCCGGAGTCCGCGTGGGCTCCCCCGCCGACGACCCAGCCGGCCGGCGCAGCTCAGGACGACCCGTTCACCCGCGCCGCCGAGCCGCACCCGTACCGCGGCGGCGGCGAGTTGCCTCAGCGTTCGCCCGGCATCGCCGGTGGACCGCTGGACGGCCCGGTCGGCGAGTTCAACGGCTTCACCCCGGCCCGCCAGCCGGCCGAGTCGGCGCCGGACGCGGCACGCCGCCCCGGTGGCTCGCCCTTCGACCGACCGGAATCGGCCCCGGCCGACCAGTCACCGTCCGGTCCGGCTGAACGGTCATCGTTCGCGCCCGCGCCCCGGGAGCCTTTCGGTGGCTCCCCGGCCGGCGAGGCCTTCGGCGCCGCCCGCTCCGACGACGACCAGCAGTCCCGCGAGCGTCCGGCGGGGATGTCGGCTTTCGGTGACCAGCGGGTCCGCGTTCCCGGCGCGACTCTGACCGGCCTGCCGGACGCACCGCCCGCCGGCGGGGACAACGACGCTTTCCCCGGCCGTAGCGGCGGCGAGAGCAGCGGCCTGCCTTCTCGCGGTGGCAGTGAGAGCGGCGGCTTCCCGACCCGCGGCGGCAGCGAAAATGGCAGCCTGCCTACTCGTGGTGGCGCTGAGAGCGGCGGCTTCCCCACCCGCGGAGGCGGCGAAAGCGGCGGCTTCCCCACTCAGGGTGGCAGCGAAAGCGGCGGCTTCCCCACCCGCAGCGGCAGCGAAAGCGGCGGCTTCCCGACCCGCGGTGGCTCCGGCAACGGCAGCTTCCCGATCCGGGGCGCCGGCGCCCGCGGCGGCGACAGCCCCGCCCGCAGTGACGGCGCCTTTTCCGCCCGCGGCGACTCTTTCGCAGCCCGCAGCGACGCCGATGACATCGCCTTGCCCGCCGACAGCGGCGGCGCATTCTCCGCTCGCAGCGCCGACAACGGCTCCTTCGGTTCGCGGAGTGACGCGGACAGCGGCGCCTTCCCCTCCCGTGGCGACGGCGGCGCCTTCCCGGCCCGCGGCGAGTCCGACGGTTCCTTCCCCGCTCGCGGCGCCGCCGACAACGGTGGCTTCGGCCCCGGTAGCGGCGCTTTCTCCGCACGTAACGCCGCCGACAACGGCACGCCGCCGAATCGTGGTGGCGCCTTCCCCGCAGGTGGAGACGACGACGTGGACAGCGAAGGCTTCCCCGGTGGAAGTCGCCCCGACAGCAACCCCTTCCGCGACGGCTCGTTCCGCCGCGAAGGTGCCGACGGCGACTTCCCCGCACCGATCCGCAGCGCTTCCGACCGCCCGGGTGACGGTGACGACCAGTCGCCGTTCGCCCGTCCCGAGGCCGGCCGCTTCGACGCTGACCAGCCGCCGGACGGGCCCGGCGGCAACGGCTACGCCCAGCGCATCCCCGGCGCGTCCTTCGCGGCGGCCGGTCCGCCCGACGCCGTTCGCCCCGAGAGCGGCAGCGGCGGATATCCCCAGCGTGTCCCGGGCGCCTCGCTCGGCAGCATCGGTTCGCCGGTAGCAGCCGAGCCCCGCAACGCCGCAGCCGTCCCGCAGCCGCGGGACCCCGCCGAGCGCCCCGAATCCGGCGAGCCGCCCGCGGCCGGTCCGGCCAAGGGCACCGCACGTCCGGTGTCGGCCAGTGCCTCCGTGCCCGTGGCGAGCCGGGTGGCTCCGCCCGCGGACGCCGAGGAAGTGCCCCCGCCGGCCGCAGCGAGCCCGCAGCCGCGCGTCTACGGTCGTCCGGCCCCGGTCGACGAGCCCGCGCCGCAGTCGCCGTACCAGGACGAGGATCAGCCGGTCAGCGGCGCGTTCGGCGCGGCACCCACCTCGGGTGCCCGCGAGTCCGCGCCGACCTCCGGCGCCTACGGCCAGCCCCCGGAGAATCCTTACGCCCGCCCGGCCGACGGTACCTACGGCAAGCCGCCCGCGAGCCCCTTCGCGCCGCAGACCGACGGCAGCTACGGCACGCCGCCCGCGAGCCCGTTCGCCCCTCCGGCCGACAACCTCTACGCCAAGCCGGTCCCCGCAGACAACCCCTACGCCAAGCCGGTCCCCGCGGACGGCACCTACGGTGCGCCGGCATCTGCCGACGGCACTTATGGGAAGCCGGCGACGGCAGACGGCACGTACGGCACGCCCGCGCCCGCTGACGGCACCTACGGGCGCCCGTCCGAGGCCCCGTTCGGCACCCGGCCGTCGTCCGGCGCATCCCCGTTCGGGGACGGCCAGAGCGACCGGCCCGGCGGCCTCAGCGACCGGCCCAGCGGCCAGGACGACCGGCCCGGCACCCAGGGAGACTGGCCCGGCAGCCTGAGCGACCGGCCCGGCGATCAGAGCGACCGCCCAGGCAGCCAGGGAAGCTGGCCCGGCGGCCAGGACGACCGCCCCGGCAGCCAGGGGAACTGGCCCGGCGGCGCCCAGGGCGAGCGGCCCGGCCAGGACGACCCGTTCGCTGTCCGTCCGTCCTCGGGCGCGTTCGGCGCACCCCCGGAGCACGGCGGCCCCTCAACGGATTCCGGCGCCCCCGAAGCAGCCCCGACGTCCGGTGCGTTCGGCGCCGCGCCCACCTCCGGCGGCGCCCAGCCGCCCGGTCGCGCCTCGGGCCGGGCTTCGGCCAGCGCCCGGGTCAGCCCGCCCGGCCAGCCGTTCGCACCGGCCTCGCCCGCTCCCGGCCAGGTGCCGGATCCGCGGGCCGCCGCGGCCCAGTTCACCGAGTTCACCACGGACATCGCCGGTCGCGGCCGGTCCGGTCAGCCGGACCAGCCGGGCGCAGTGCCCGGCAACCCGGCCGCCCGCACCACGCCGCCGGACCACTACAGCGAGAACACCACGGACGTGTCGGGCCGCGGGCAGGGTTCCGAGCAGCCGTACGTTCCGGCGCCCGCACTGCCGTCCATGCACGCCGCCCCGCCGCTGGAGAACGGCTTCCCGCCCGCGCCGGCGCCGGATGCCACCCAGCCGTTCGGGGACCGGCCGCGGATGGGTGGTGTCTTCCCGGGGCCGGCCAGCCGGGCCACGGTGACGCCGCCCGGCCCGGAGCAGACCGCGGCCTGGCCCGGACGGCCCGAAGGGGACCCTGACCAGGGCCGGTTCGACTCGTTCAAGGCGGATGCGCCGGAGATCGTGCCGACCGAGGTGGCCAAGCCGGAGACGCCGCATGTCCGGATGCTGCCGGTGATCCTCGGGGTCATCCTCGGCGCCGGCCTGATCGTCGGTCTGACGCTGGGCGTGACCTGGCTGATCGCCCGGGGTTCGCACGACGGCGGCAACGCCGGCTTCTCGGTGAGCGCCGGTGACTGCGTCAAGCGCAACGGCAATGAGGCGGTCACCGCCAACTGCAGCGATGCCGGGTCGTTCGAGGTGACGGCGATCGTCGACACCAAGGAGCAGTGCCCGGACCCGAATCAGCCGTACGTGGTCAACCCGACCGACAACGGCCGCAGCCAGGTGCTCTGCCTGAAACCACGCCCCTGACGAAAGCCGCGGCCTGACGACACGCCGCGGCTCTGATGGTGTGACGTGCGCGAAGCGCGGCCACCCCGGACCTGGGGTGGCCCGCGCGTCGGGCACGATGGGTTCATGACCGCGCGCGTACGGGCCCCCGAGCTGCGGGGCCGGGGCTGGCTGAACACCGGTGGCCGTTCTCTGACCCTGGCCGACCTGCGCGGCAAGGTGGCGATCCTCGATTTCTGGACGTTCTGCTGCATCAACTGCCTGCACGTCCTGGACGAGCTGCGCCCCCTCGAGGAGAAGTACGGCGACGTCCTCGTCATCATCGGCGTGCACTCGCCGAAGTTCGAGCACGAGCGGGACCCGGCCGCCCTGGCTGCGGCCGTCGAACGGTACGGCGTGCACCACCCCGTCCTGGACGACGCCGACATGCACATGTGGCAGCAGTACGCCGCCAAGGCCTGGCCCACTCTCTCGGTGATCGACCCCGAGGGTTACGTCGTCGCCTCGATGGCCGGCGAGGGTCACGCCGAGGGCCTGACGCGCCTGCTGGACGAGCTGATCGCCACCCACGAGGCGAAGGGCACGCTGCACCGCGGCGACGGCCCGTACGTGCCGCCGGCCGCCCCCGACACCCTGTTGCGTTTCCCCGGCAAGGCCATCGAGCTGCCGAACGGAAACCTGCTCGTCTCCGACTCGGCCCGCCACTCGCTGGTCGAGCTGACCGCTGACGGCGAGTCGCTGGTGCGCCGGTTCGGCACGGGTGAGCGTGGCCGCACCGACGGCCCGGCCGAGGTCGCGAGCTTCTCCGAGCCTCAGGGCCTCTGCCTGCTCCCTGCGGGCACCGCCGACTACGACGTGGTCGTCGCCGACACGGTCAACCATCTGCTGCGCGGCCTGCGGCTGGAGACCGGCGAGGTCATCACCGTGGCCGGCACCGGCCGGCCGTGGCGGTCCGCGGCCGACGACGGGGTGGCGCTCTCCTCGCCCTGGGACGTGGCCTGGTTTGAGGGTCAGATGATCGTCGCGATGGCCGGCATCCACCAGCTCTGGTGGTTCGACCCGGCCACCGGCGGCTCCGGCGTGTACGCGGGCACCACCGTCGAAGCCCTGCGCGACGGCAAGCTCCCCGACGTGTGGATGGCGCAGCCCTCGGGCCTGTCCGCGGCCGGTGACCGGCTCTGGATCGCCGACAGCGAGACGTCGGCGCTGCGCTGGGTCGAGGCCGGTGAGCTGCACACCGCCGTCGGGCAGGGCCTGTTCGACTTCGGCCACGTGGATGGGCCGGCCGCCGAGGCGTTGCTGCAGCATCCGCTGGGGGTGTGCGGGTTGCCGGACGGCTCGGTGCTGGTCGCCGACACCTACAACGGTGCTGTCCGGCGTTTCGATCCGGCCACCGGCGAGGTGTCCACGGTGGATTCCGGTCTGAGCGAGCCGAGCGACGTTCTGCTCACCCGGGCCGGCGAGGTGTTCGTGGTCGAGTCCGGCGCCCACCGCCTGGTGCGGCTCGCGCCGGGCGCGGTCCGTACGGTCGCCGGCGAGCGACACCGCACCGAGCGCCCGCCGTCGTCGCTGGCCCCGGGCGAGGTGACCTTGGATGTGGTCTTCACCCCGGCCCCGGGTCAGAAGCTGGACACGTCGTTCGGCCCGTCGACCCGCCTGGTGGTTTCCGCCTCGCCGCCGGAGTTGCTCCTGGAGGGCGAGGGCACGTCCACCGATCTGTCCCGTCGCCTCGTGCTCAACCCGGCGGTCCCCAAGGGCATCCTGCAGGTGGTGGCGCAGGCTGCCACCTGTGACGCAGACGTGGAGCATGCCGCCTGCCACCTCACCAGGCAGGACTGGGGAGTCCCGGTGCTGGTGGAGCCGGGTGCGGCGGCCCGGCTGCCGCTGATCCTTCGCGGCCTGGACAGCTGAGGTGAGCCGCTTCACTACCCGCCAGTAACCTACGGTGCCGTAGCCTGGAGCCGTGACGACCGAAGCCCCGTTCCAGATGAAGCCTGCCGACATCGGCAAGCCGCGTTTGCGCGGCCGGCTGCACCAGTACGCGTTCTTCGTCGCGTTGATCTGCGGCGTTGTGCTCTGTTCGTTCGCCGCGACCCGTCCCGGCATCGCGCCCTTCGTGAGCACCCTGATCTACAGCATCACGGTGTGCGGTCTCTTCGGCATCAGCGCGCTCTACCACCGCCGCCAGTGGGGTGAGCGCGGCTACCAGATCATGCGGCGCCTGGACCACTCGATGATCTTCATCTTCATCGCGGGCACCTACACGCCGTTCTGCGTCCTGCTGCTGGAGCGCGACAAGGCGACTCTGCTGCTCACCCTGATCTGGGCCGGTGCCGTGGGTGGCGTGGCCCTCAAGAGCATCTGGCCGCACCTGCCCCGCTGGGTCGGCGCGCCGCTCTACCTGGCGCTGGGCTGGGGCGCGGTGGCCATCCTGCCGGACATCCTGCACAACGGCGGCGTGGCCGACCTGGTGCTGCTGGCGGCCGGCGGAGTCATCTACAGCGCCGGCGCGGTCTTCTACGCCATGCGCCGCCCGAACCCATGGCCGGACGTCTTCGGCCACCACGAGTTCTTCCACGCCTGCACCCTGCTGGCCGGCCTCTGCCATCACATCGCGATCTACTTCGCCCTCTACGCATAGGGGCCCTATGGAATTCGACCTCAAGCTCGGCGACGGCCGCACCCTGCACGCGTACGACACGGGTGGGGACGGCACGCCGGTCTTCTGGTTCCACGGCACCCCGAATCTCGGCGCGCCGCCCGTACCGCTGATGCGCGACGGGATCCGCTGGCTCTCGTACGACCGGCCGGGTTACGGCGGCTCCACCCCCCGCCCGGACCGGGACATCGCATCCGCGGCCGAGGATGTCGCGGCCGTCGCGGACGAGCTCGGCCTCGACCGCTTCGCCGCCATGGGCCACTCCGGTGGTGGCCCGCACGCCATGGCCTGCGCCGCCCTGCTGCCGGGCCGCATCACCGCAGTGGCGACGCTCTCCGGGCTGGCTCCCTACGGCGCTGAGGGGCTGGCCTGGTTCGCCGGGATGGCCCCCTCCAGCCTCGCCTCCCTGCGCGCGGCGGCCCAGGGCCGGGCCGCCAAGGAGCACCACGAGGCCACGGTCACCGACGCCGAGCCCGGCTTCACCGATCGCGACCAGGCCATGTTCGCCGGCGAGTGGTCCTGGATCCTGGACGTGGTGCACCCGGCGCTGGCCGCCGGCCCGGCCGCGCTGATCGACGATGATCTGGCCTACGTCGCGCCGTGGGGCTTCGATCCGGCCACCATCACGGCTCCGCTGCTGATCGTGCACGGCGGCGCGGATCTGATGGTGCCGAGCTCACACGGCGTCTGGCTCGCCGGGCACTGTCCCACCGCCGAGCTGTGGCTGCGCCCGGACGACGGGCACATCTCGATCCTGACCTCCGCGAAAGCGGCGCTGGAGTGGCTTCAGTCCCGCGCGTCGTAGGCGTGACGGGCCTCGATCACATCCGCGATGTGCTTCTCCGCCCACTCCTGCAGCGCGTCGACCAGGCTCAGCAGGCTGCGCCCGAGTGAGGTCAGGGCGTAGTCCACGCGGGGCGGGACGACGGGATAGACCGTGCGGGTGACCAGGCCGTCGCGCTCCAGGGCGCGCAGGGTCTGGGTCAGCATCTTGGGGCTGATGCCGGAGATGCGGTGACTGAGTTCGGTGTAGCGCATCGCGCCGTCGGCCAGCGATGCGACGATCAGCACGCTCCAGGCGTCACCGATGCGGTCCAGCAGCTGACGGCTGGGGCAGTTCTTGGCGTACACGTCGGCTTCCACCAGGGAACTATCCCTCAGGTGTGTACTGCACTTCAAGGTGCTCTCTATCTCATGGGAAGTAAGCCTCGAGCTGCGCAGTTGTGCCAGGGGACGGTCGACCGGCCGTCGGAAACGCTTGTTGAGGAGTTCGCATGACCATCGTCGTCACCGGGGCCACCGGGCATTTCGGCCGCCACGCCGTCGAGTCCCTGCTCTCGCGCGGTGTGCCCGCCGACCAGATCGTGGCGATCGGCCGCAGCATCGAGAAGATCCAGGACCTCGCCGACCGTGGCGTACGCGTCCAGTACGCCTCGTACGACGAGCCGGAGTCCCTGCGCAAGGTCTTCGCGGGGGCCGACAAGCTGCTCTTCGTCTCGGCCAGCGAGCCCGGCAAGCGCATCCCGCAGCACCAGAACGTGGTCGACGCGGCCAAGGACGCCGGCATCGGCCTGATCGTCTACACCAGCGCCCCGCACGCCGACTCGTCCGGCATGATCCTCGCCACCGAGCACCTCGCCACCGAGCAGGCCCTCGCCGCGACCGGCATCCCGTCGGTCATCCTGCGCAACGGCTGGTACCTGGAGAACTACGACCTGCGCGGTGCCCTCGAGCACGGCCTGGTCGGTGCCGCCGGCGACGGCAAGCTCAGCCTGGCCACCCGGGCGGACCTGGCCGAGGCGGCGGCCGCGGCGGTGCTCGCGGACAAGCACGACAAGCAGGTGTACGAGCTGGGCGGCGAAGGCGTCACGCTGGCCGAGCTCGCCGCCGAGGTCTCCCGCCAGTCCGGCCGCGAGGTCACCTACACCAATCTGCCGCAGGACAAGTACGTCGAGTTCCTGGTCGGTGTCGGCCTGCCGGAGGGCTTCGCCGCCGTCCTGGCCGACTCGGACCACCACGCCGCCTCCGGTGCGCTCTACACCGGCACCGAGGACCTGGCCCACCTGCTCGGCCGCCCGGCCACCCCGCTGGCCGACGGGGTCCGCGCGCAGCTGGCCTGATCCAGCCTCCGGGTACGACGAAGGGAGTGCCACCGGTGCGGTGGCACTCCCTGTCGCCTGCTGTCAGGCGCCGTACGGCGGCGGGGGCGGGGGCTCGCGACGAGTGGTCTCGCGGTACTCCTGCACGACCTCACCGTCACGGTAGGCCGGGTCGTTGGTGACGACCGGCCGCTGCTGCACGGCGGCGGCGGGACGGCGGCGGCTGTTCCAGTACCAGAGCGTGATGGCCAGGCCGATGAGGCCCGCCAGCATGAGTACGTAGCCGACGACGTTGATGTCCAGACCGCTGATGTCCGCGTTGACAGCGAACGCCAGGATCGCTCCCAGCGCGAGTAGGAAAATACTTCCGCCGATGCCCATAAATGGCCTCCCATGGCTCGTGGCTGCCGCACCGAGCCGCGGCAATACGTCGATGGGGGTGTCTACCCAGGCAGCGGATTCCTCAATCAGGCAAGCTGAACAACATGACTGTGCGGACGTTGGTCCTGCTGCGGCACGCCAAGGCCGAGACCCCCGGTGAGCTGCCCGATTTCGAGCGCCGGCTCACCGAGAAGGGTGACGCCGATGCCGACGCGGCCGGCTCCTGGCTGGCCGACAAGCGGCTGCGTCCGGACCTGGTGCTGTGCTCGTCGGCGCGCCGGACGAGGCAGACCTGGCAGGGCGTTTCGGTGGCGCTCGCGCAGGCCGATCCGGAGTCGCCCAGTCCCGAGGTGCACTACGAGCAGCGGCTCTACGACGGCGGCCGCACGGAGGTCATCGATCTGCTCCGGGCCGTGCCGGACGCGGTGCGCACGGTGCTGGTCATCGGGCACAACCCCACGATGTCCGATGTGTCGATCCTGCTGCGCCCGTACGACGGAGAAGCGCCGCTGACGGCGATACGGACCGCCGGGCTGGCCGTGCACCGGGCCGAGGGGCTCTGGTCGCAGACCGAGCCGTTCACGTTGCCCCTGATCGCCGAGCACACTGCCCGCGGATAGCCGGAAGCCGGCGGACGTCATTGTCCGCCGGCTTCCGTCATCTCAGGAGGAGGTGAAGATCAGAACGCCTCTTCGGGCAGGTCCATCACGTCGAGGGTGGTGTTCTCGATGATCCGGCGGTCCGAGCCGATGCGGGGCAGCACCTCGCGGGCGAAGAACCGGGCCGCGGCGATCTTGCCCTCGTAGAAGGTCTTGTCGGCCGGGCTGACCTCGGCGCCCAGCGCCTTGAGGGAAGCCTCGGCGCCGCGCAGCAGGAGCCACGAGACGACCACGTCACCCAGGGCGAGCAGCACCCGGCGGGACGTGAGGCCGACCTTGTACAGCTCGCGGGCGTCGCCGCCCTGCACCGCCTGCAGCCAGCCCATCTGGATGCCCAGGATGGCCTGGAGCTCGCCGAGCGCCTTGCCGAGCGACGCCCGCTCGACCTTGAGCTGACCGTTGCCGGCCTCGCTGTCGATGAACTCCTGCATCTCGGTGGCGAGCGCGGCGAGGGCCTGACCCTGGTCCTTGACGATCTTGCGGAAGATCAGGTCCAGGCTCTGGATCGCCGTGGTGCCCTCGTACAGGGTGTCGATCTTGGCGTCGCGGACGTACTGCTCCAGCGGGTAGTCCTGCAGGAAGCCGGAGCCACCGAAGGTCTGCAGCGACTCGTGGCCGAGCAGCTCGTACGCCCGCTCCGAGCCGACGCCCTTGACCAGCGGGAGCAACAGGTCGTTGATCCGCTCGGCCAGCTCGGCGCCCTCCTTGTCCCCGGCGGCCTGCGCGATGTAGACCTTGTCCTGCCAGGTGGCCGTGTAGATGACCAGCGAGCGCAGACCCTCCGCGTACGCCTTCTGCAGCATCAGCGAACGGCGTACGTCCGGGTGGTGGGTGATCGTGACGCGCGGGGCGGCCTTGTTCGTGTTCTGCACCAGGTCGGCGCCCTGGACGCGGTTCTTGGCGTACTCCAGCGCGTTCAGGTAACCGGTGGAGAGGGTGGCGATCGCCTTGGTGCCGACCATCATCCGGGCGTACTCGATGATCATGAACATCTGCCGGATGCCCTGGTGCACGTCGCCGAGCAGCCAGCCCTGGGCGGGCGCGCCCTCACCGAAGGTCATCTCGCAGGTGTTGGAGACCTTCAGGCCCATCTTGTGCTCGACGTTGGTGGCGTAGACGCCGTTGCGCTCGCCCAGCTCGCCGGTCTCGGGGTCGAAGTGGAACTTCGGCACGATGAACAGCGACAGGCCCTTGGTGCCCGGGCCGCCGGCACCCTCGACGCCGACCGGGCGGGCCAGCACGTAGTGGATGATGTTGTCGCTCAGGTCGTGCTCACCCGAGGTGATGAAGCGCTTGACGCCCTCGATGTGCCACGAGCCGTCGGGCTGCGGGATGGCCCGGGTGCGGCCGGCGCCGACGTCGGAGCCGGCGTCGGGCTCGGTGAGCACCATCGTCGAGCCCCACTGCTTGTCGACGAAGAGCTTCGCCCACTTCTTCTGCTCCTCGGTGCCCTCGACGTGCACGACGTGCGCGAAGGAGGGACCGGACGAGTACATCCAGACCGGGGCGTTGGAGCCCAGGATCTGCTCGGCGATCGCCCACCACAGCGCACGCGGGGCGAGGGTGCCACCCAGCGCCTCGGGCAGGTCGAGGCGCCAGAACTCGGACGCCATGAACGCGGCGTACGACTTCTTGAAGGCCTCGGGCAGATCCGCGGTGTTGGTCGCCGGGTCGAAACGCGGCGGGTTGCGGTCGGCCTCGATGTAGCTGGCCGCGAGGTCCTCGCGAGCGAGGCGGTTGACCTCCGCGAGCACGTCGCGTGCGGTCTCGGCGTCGATGCCGTCGAACGGCGCCTGGCCGAAAGCACGATCCGCCCCGAAGACCTCGAAGAGGTTGAACTCGAGGTCGCGCAGGTTGCTCTTGTAGTGACTCATGTGTTCTTGGCCCCGCTCTCCGGACGCGAGTTACCCGTCAGTAACCACCACTGTATTACCCATGGGTAGGGCCCGACAAGTCCGCTTCGATCATTTGCTGTCCGTCGGGTTGGGGGTCAAACGTCTCCGATCAGGTGGCAACCGGGGCAACCGTTCGGTCATTTGCAAGTCGCCGCGCCGCCGGGACGTATCGACGGGCCCAGCCCGTCGTTGCTCCGGATGTACGCGACGAAACGTACGCCCGACCCGGGGAGGTCAGTATGTTCGCCACGATCAAGAGTCTGATTCCGGAGCCCCGGCAGGCGGACCAGCCACGCCACTATGTGGGACGGCACCGTCAGCCGGAGACGATCGCCGCACGCGCCGCGGTTGCCGTGGTGCCTGTGCCGGCAGCCGAAGCGCAGGCGCCGGAGACCGCGCCGGCCGAGCCGGACAAGACCGAGGACTAGCTCCCCGCGGCGCCGACTTCCCAGCTCGGCATGGCCATGGACGCGCTGCCGTCCGGGCCCGTGTACTCCAGCAGCACCAGGGCGATGTCGTCGTCCAGCTGCCCGTGCACCCAGTCGACCAGGGCGGTCTCGAGCGACGCCAGACCGTCCCCGACCGTGCCGTGACCCAGCAGCCGCCAGGCCCGGTCCGCGGTCGGGAAGAACTCGCCGTCCCGGCGCGCCTCGCCCAGGCCGTCGGTGAACAGCAGCAACCGGTCCCCCGGCTCCAGCCGCTCCACCCGGGGCCGGGCCACCGGCATGAACCCCAGGGGCGGGGCCGGCGCCGGCGGATCGAGCGCGATGACCTGCCCGCGCCGCAGCAGCAGCGGGGCCGGATGTCCACAGTTGACGATGGTCAGCGTGCCGCCCCGCTCCTCGACCAGCGCGGCGGTCACGAAGTCCTCGTCGCCCACGCTACGGGCCACCGCCCGGTCCAGATCCGTGACGATGGACCGCAGGTCGGCCCGCTCGAACGCCACGTGCCGGTACGAGCCCAGCACGATGCTGGCCAGCCGTACCGCGTCCAGGCCCTTGCCCCGCACATCGCCGATGATGATCCGTACGCCGTACGGGGTGTCCAGGGCCTCGTAGAGGTCTCCGCCGATGTCCGCCGCGGCCGACGCCGAGATGTAGCGGCCCGCGACCGCGAGGTTGCCGACCTGCGGGCCGAGCGGGCGCAGCACCGCCTGCTGCGCGACCGCCGCCAGGCGCAGCAGCTCGGCGATCCGGTTGTCCTTGCGCTGCCGGATGGTCGCGACCGCGGCGGCGATCCCGGTGGCCAGTGTGATACCGACCACGTTGACCATCCCGACGGTGTCGAAGCGTCCGTCGGTGCCGGCGAAGACCATCCCGACGATCGTCGCGATGGCGCCGACGGCGAGCACGGTCTGCCAGTAGGCGAACACGGCGGCCAGGAACGGCACGGCGGCGTAGAGCCCGACGAAGTTGGCCTGCGGGCCGTCCGCGATCTCCACGCCCGACACGACAACGAGCAGCACGAGGGCCGCGCCGAGGCCGGCGCGGGATGCTGGGCTGAGCGGGCGGCGGCCCGCCGGGAGAATCGGCATGGGTACGCCGAACAGCATGCCTGATGCACGTGGGCGGCTGCATCAACTTGACCCCTAGTCTGAGCGGGTTCTGCCCACTCGGCGCCGGGGTACCGCGCCCGCGGTGACACCATGGCGCTGTGGCATCCGACCTGCGTGACCGGCTTCGCGCCGGATTCCGTTGGACCGACCCCGGTCCGGGCACCGATCTGCTCGTCAGCGACCGCTCCGGCTGGTGGCGCGACCCGTTGGTGCTCGACGAGCTCGGTCCGGGACTGGCGGGACTTTTTCCGGACGCCACGCCCACGGTGGTGGTCTCGCCGGAGGTGACCGGCTTCCTCGTCGGCCCGCTGGTGGCCCGCGCGCTGGGGGTGGGCTTCGTGGAGGCGTACCGGGCGGGGGCGCGGCTGCCGATCGCCGAGCCGATGACGTGGGCGCGGGTGCCGGCCGATCACCGCGGTGCCGGCCAGCAGCTCGGCGTGCGTACCCGATTGGTCGGCCCGGCCGACCGGGTGCTGGTGGTCGACGACTGGGCGGTGACCGGCGCCCAGGCCCGGGGTCTGCAAGACCTGATCGCGGCGCTGGGCGCGACGTTCACCGGTACGGCGGTCATCGTGGACGAGTGCGACCCGGCGGTCGCCGCCGAGCTGAAGATCCGTGGGCTGCTCACCGGCGCGGATCTGAGCTGAGTACCGGGCCCTCCTGAGTAGCGCTACTCAGGAGAGCGCCCGGCGGCCTCACCACGATGGACCGCATGACCAATTTCTTCCTCGGCACCTGGACCACCCGCGTCTACCTATTCGCCGTCGCGGTCACCTCGGTCATCCTGCTCGGCGGAAACCTCGCCACCGGCAACCACGAGCCGTCATCGGCCGCGGTCTACCTGATCGGGCTCACCGCGCCGGTCTCGATCATCTTCGCGCCGGTCTTCCTGCTCGGCGACGGCTGGCTGGCCATCGCCATGCTGTGGCTGAGCGTCGCGGCCGGCGTCCTGCTCAACACCCTGCTGATCAACACCATCGTGGGCGAGGTCGGCCGGCTCCGCTCGCACCGCGCGTAACTCGGTGTCCCCCCGCGCGCCGGTGCGGAAAGGTGGACCGGATGCGCGCTTTCGTCACCCCAGAAGACCTGCAAGATCTCGTACGCGACACGTACGGCACCGACCGCCGGCTCCGCGAGTTGTCCCGCCTCGCCGGCGGCACCACCAAGGGTGTTTACCGGCTCACTCTTGACGACGGGTCGACCGTGCTGTTGTACCGCTGGGCGGCGGAGGAGAACTTCTGGCCTGCGCAGACCGGGCTTGACGTCGGACCGTTCCAGGCCGATGCGGGGCGTGACGGGTTTGTCCGGTGCCACAAGCTGCTTCGGGACCTCGGGGTGCGCGTACCGGAAATCGTGAGGATGGGTCCGGACCGCGCGCTGGTCGAGGACGTCCGCGGGGGCACGCTGGAGGCGCTGCTGGAGCGCGACCCGGCGGCCGGGCGCGAGGCTCTCGGTCGGTTGGCCGAGATGCTCCGGACGATGCACAGCCATCAGGCGCCCAGCTTCGGCTTCCTGGGCGAGACCCCGGCGCGCTTTGCCTGGCAACGCGGCCTCAACTCGCTGGTCGAGGCCGCCGCGCGGGATCCGCGCATCGGGGCGGCGCGCGAGCGGCTGGAGGAAGAGCTGCATACGCGGTTCGGGGCCGTGCGACCCCGATCCGGGTACGGCCTGATCCACGGCGAGCTGGGTCCCGACCACGTCCTGATCGGCCCCGGCGGGGAGCCGGTTCTGATCGACATCGAGGCGACGATGTTCTTCGACGTGGAGTGGGAGCACGCGTTCCTGGAGCTGCGCTTCGGTCCGCTCTACCCGGCGCTGCGCACGGTAGAGCTGGATGCGGCCCGGCTGGCGCTCTATCGGCTTGTGCACTACTTGTCGCTGGTTGCCGGGCCGCTGCAGCTCATTGAGGGCGACTTTCCGCATGCGGAGTTCATGCGGGAGATCGCCGAGGGCAATGCGCTGCGCGCCCTCGGCGAGATCGGCGTCAGTTAGGCCTTCTCCAACCGGCCTGCCTTAGGCGGTTGGGCTTTTCCAGTCGGCGAGGCCGCCGCGGGTGGGCTGCCAGCCGGTCGCGGCGTAGTCGGCCAGGCCCTGGCGGACATAAGGGTCGTCGGCGAGCAGCTCGTGCGCCCGGGCCTCGGACTCGACGTCCAGCAGCAGGATGCCACCGACCGGCGGATCCTGGCGGCCGGCGGAGACCAGCACGCCGGCCCGCTGCAACTCGTCGACGAAGGCGAGGTGCGCGGTCCGGGCCTCGTCGACCTGCTCGAGCGGGGCGCGATAGGTCGAGATCATCAGGTACACGGTGGTGTCCTCTCAGCCGCGGAAAGCTCGCAGCAATCGTACGAGGACGCGTACGGGCGCGCGGCCGGGTCCTCGCGGACCCGGCCGTTGCGTCAGATGCCGGTGCCTAGTGCCACCAGCCGCCGGACTTGAAGCCGGTCGACCACTGGTGCTCGGTGCACTGCCGGGCCGTGGCGAAGCGCTGCTCGTCGAGGACCGTGGTCACTCCGGCGTTGTAGGTGCCGAGCCCGAAGCCGATGCCCGTGACGGTCATCCGGGGGTTCTCCGCGACGACCTGGGCGAACGTCTTCGTGGCCGGGCCACCCGCGGTCTTGGGCAGGCCGGTGATCGTGGTCGAGGACGTCCACAGCGGACCGTCGAGCACGTTCCACTCGGTGCGTACCTTGCGCTGCGGGTTGCCGGCGCCGATCGAGCCCAGGTAGTAGTACGGCTCGAAGATGAGCACGCCGTCACCGGCGGCCGTCTTGACGAAGACCTGGTACGAGGGCAGCGCGGCGTCGTTGACGGCGTTGTTGTCCCCGGCGGTCGTGTCGAGCTTGACGGTCTCGTAGCTCATCTCGGTGACCGTGCTGGCCGCCACCGGCTTAAAGGAGTCGCGCCACGACACCTTGTCGGCGTTGCTGGACCGGGCGGTGGTCAGCTTGACGCCGTCGGTGACGACGGTGGCGGTGGCCGTACCGACCTTGGTGATGCCGGCGGTGGTGCTGTGCTTCTCGATCTTGCAAGGCTGGTGCGACGAGGCGCTGGCCGGCTGCGCGTTCACAGCGAGCGCACCCGAGGCGGCCATCACCAGAGCGGCGGCGAGAACGCGACGCGAGGTGAGGTGGAAGATCGTACCGTTTTGGTTCATTCGAGCATTGTATTGACTTTGGGGCGTTATCATCCGTCGTCGGCCCTGGTCGACCGCGCCCGAGGATGCAACAGGGTTGCCCTGGCCTGCACTTCTTCGCGTGCCTCTGATCGCTGCGCTTGACTGCCGCCTCGGGCGAGTCCGCCGCGCGAGGATGGGGTCATGAACGGCGACGCTGTGCGGGACTTCTATCGGCGCTACCTGGCGTGCTGCAACGATCGCCGGTTCGCGGACCTGGCCGAGTTCGTCGATCCGGAGGTGCGGATCAACGGCACTGACCAGGGCTTCGACCGGTACGTCGCGGGGCTGCGGGCCATGGTCGAGCCGTTTCCCGACTACCGCTGGGAAGTGCGGCACCTGCTCGTCGACGGCGACCGGATGTCCGCCCACTTCACTGATACAGGCGTGCACACACCGACGGGCCGGACGATCGACACGCAGGAGTTCGCGGTCTATCGGATCGCCGACGGGAAGATCGTCGAGGTGTGGGGCGCGTGGGTCATGGCCGGCTCGTCGGTGCTGACGCAGCTACCCGGCGCCTGACCGGTCTTGCGAGCACGCAGCCGGCAGGGTGAGGGTGGCCGTTCATGAGCCGCCAGGCGATTGGCCGCCCTCGCCCGGTCTCGGCGGGAGCGACGGCCAGTGACATGCAACCAGGCACGACATGGCCTTGATCTTGCTGCCCTTGATCCTGTTTTGGATCTGTCAGGCCGTCGGCCAGGTGCGGAAGTTGTGGTAACTGCGGCTCGGGGTCGGGCCGCGCTGGCCCTGGTAGCGCGAGCCGTAGACCGCCGAGCCGTAGGGGTGCTCCGCCGGGGACGACAGGCGGAAGATGCACAGCTGGCCGATCTTCATGCCCGGCCACAGCTTGATCGGCAGGTTGGCCACATTGGACAGCTCCAGCGTCACGTGCCCGGAGAAGCCCGGGTCGATGAAGCCGGCGGTCGAGTGGGTCAGCAGGCCGAGGCGGCCCAGGCTGCTCTTGCCCTCCAGCCGCCCGGCCAGCTGGTCGCCCAGCGTGATCACCTCGAGCGTCGAGGCCAGCACGAACTCGCCCGGGTGCAGCACGAACGCCTCGCCGTCGGCGGTCTCGACCTCGGCGGTCAGGTCGTCCTGCTGCTCGGCCGGGTCGATGTGCGTGTACAGGTGGTTGTTGAACACGCGGAAGAAGCGGTCCAGCCGGACGTCGATGCTGGACGGCTGCATCAGCTCCGGCGCGAACGGCTCGAGAGCGAGGTTTTCCGACTTGATCTCGGAGACCAGGTCACGGTCGGAGAGCAGCATCGGCACACCATACCGACCGGCATTGGGGTGCGTGTTCAGTGGTCGACTAGAACATATGTTCGATATGATGTTCGCATGGCTTCCTGGTCCGAATTCGCTGCGGCTGAGCCCGAGCTCGCCGCGGCCGTCCGCGCACTGCTCCAGCAGTACGGCCCCGGCATGGGCTACCTCGCGACAGTCCGCGCCGACGGCGGGCCCCGCGTGCACCCCGTGTCCCCGGTCATCACCGACGAAGGCCTCTACTGCTTCGTGGTCAACTCGGCAAAACGCCGCGACCTGGAACGCGACGGCCGCTACGCCCTGCACTCGTACCCACCGGAGGAGAGCGACGACGAGGCGTACGTGACCGGCCACGCCCACCCGGTGACCGACCCGGCCGTGATCAACCGCCTGGCGGAAGCCCTCCGCGCCTCCGCCCTGGTCGACTGGCGCCTGTTCGAGTTCGACATCACCACAGCCATGCTCCGCCGCCACGGCCCGGCCGGCGCCCTGCCCCTGGCAATGACCCTCCGATACCCCCCGATCACCCGATCGTGGCGCGACCCGGCCGCCAACTTAGGCCGCCCCCTGGTCGCCGCCGCAAGGTCGTAGGCACCGGCCGGCCACCGCTCTGCGTCGCGGGGCGCTGCCAGGTTCGGGAGGGAGCTGGGCCGCACCAGGTCCGGCCGGTGCCTACTCGGGGCGGCTCCGCCACCAAGCCCGACAATCGGGTACAGTGGGGCCGCTCGCGGGTGTAGTTCAATGGCAGAACATCAGCTTCCCAAGCTGACAGTGCGGGTTCGATTCCCGTCACCCGCTCCACGTACGAAGCGCCTGGTCACGGCTGATGCCGAGGCCAGGCGTTCGTCATCTTGGCGCACCATCACCTGCTGTCGTGCCATTGCCTCTTCTCAGTGGAGCCGTGGCAGGAGAATCGCTCGGGTGGAGATCATCCGATGGGTCGACGTCGCAGAGTGGTTCGACCCGTCGCAGAACGGGAGCGCCCCTGACGTCGTGGTGCCTGGTACAGCGATCGCGGACTGGGAAGCGTTGTTGGGGCTCATCCGGTCCGAGGGTTGGCGGTGTGAGTACGAGATCGGCGACGAGCGGCGACCGCTGCCGGCAGCAGCCGCTGAGCTGTTCGATCCAAACCTCGAGGGCTTGCTGAGGAGTGTGTGGGTTTGGCCCGACCCCGGCTTGGAGTGGATCATCCGACCATGGACTCCCGACGAGATCGTGAGCGATGTCAGCCTGCATGAGATCCAGGGCCAGGAGAGGCTGGACGCCTTCTGCCGATTCCTGCGCACCGTTGGTGCAGCCCTCGGCAAGTCCGTGCTCGTATACGCCGAGGGGGCTTTCGACAGCTACCCGCCGATGATGGCGTACGAGTCGGCCGAAGATCGGGTGGCTTTCCTGGCCGGCTCGTGGCGCTGAGATCGTGGGCAGCGATGTCATACCCTCTCGCTAGGTTGCGGGCATGAGTCGTGACGAGTTGCAGCGGCGGTCGCTGGCGGCCGCGTTGGGCGATGTTGGTGCTGCACGGGTCGAATATGACGACGTCGCGGGCTGGGTGGCAGCCGCTGGTGCCAGTCCGGCGGATCCATTGGGGGCCGAGGTCTGGGTGTTCGACGCGGACCTGTCCCGGGTTCTGCTAGTGCAGCATCCGTGGCGGGGTTGGGTTCCGCCGGGCGGGCAGGTCGAGCCCGGGGAGTCGCCCCGTCAGGCAGCACGTCGTGAGCTGTGCGAAGAGACCGGAGTGGATGTCGATCTTTTCGATCGGCCGGCTGCCGTCAGCGTCCGCTCGTACCATCCCGACAAGCCGGCGACCCTGGGGTTGTCCTATGCCACGATCGTCGATCCTGCGGTTCCGCTGATGGCCGAGCCCGGTCAGCCGGCCGCGTGGATGAGTCTGGATCGCTCGTGGGAGAGTTGGTTTCCCGACGACCTGGTTCGCATGCGTCAGCACGCGGAGTGGCTGGCCGGCTTTTCTAGATCTGGACGACCAGCACGCTTACGCGATTGACCACAGGCGCGTGGGACACGGTCGCGGGCAATACAGCAGGTATGTATGTCGATAGACGTGGCGGGCTGCGCCTTAAGATCGGGATGACAGCGTGGCCGGGGATAGCTCCGGCTCGTGGTCGAGGCGGAAGCTCGGGCCAGTGGTGATGGCCCGAGCCTCCGCCTGTTCTCGGCGCACGGGTAGGAGACTGGGTCCATGGACCCTGAGCTGGCCGCCTCCCTGGTCCCGATCCTGGCCGACCTCGCCCGGCCCGGAGGCGTTCTTCCCGAGGTCCGCGACGAGACCTGGAACGACCTCCCCGGCACAGCCAGCGCCTTCCTCTACGCCCAGGACGGTTCTGGGCAGGGGATCTCGATCACGCTCGGACGGCCGCCGGCTCAGCAAATCGCCGAGCTGGCTGATCAGGTGCAGGAGTGGGCGGTCGAGGCACTGTGGACGCTGGGCCGGCCCACCAACTGGCCGTTCTGTCCGCGCCACCCGCACAGCCATCCGCTCGCGGCGGTTGAGATCCGCGGGCGGGCGGTGTGGCAGTGCCCCACCGACCGCGTTGAGGTTGCGGACATCGGCCGGCTTCAGGCATGACCAGGTGGTCTTCCTGACCGACTCGTGGCGCTGAGCGACGCGGCGGCCTTACGATTTCGGGGTGGCAGGCGACGACGTCAGCGGGTCGCGCGACGATCAGCAAGAGGTCGACGCGGAGGTGCGGGACACCGAGGCCCGGCAGCTGCTGGACGGGCTCCAGGACCGGCAGAGCTCCCTGAAGAAGCGCGAGACGCAGCTCGCCGACCGGCAGTACGACGCCGACGCGCGCGACGCGGACCTCGAGCGCCGCAACCGCAAGCTCGATGACCAGGAGCGGCTTTCGCAGCGACATCATTCCCGGCTCGGTGCACGAGAGCGGCAGGTCGCCGCCCGCGAAGCGAAGCTGCAAGACCAGGAAGTTCAGATGAACCAGGCGTTGTCGAACATCGACGAGCGACGGCTCCAGCAGGACGAACGGGACCGGGCCGCGGATCAGCGCGAGATCGACGACTCCTTGCTGGAGTAGGACCTGATCTTTCAGGCGATGGTCAGGAAGACGTTGTCGATCTGGCCGGAGAACTGGTCGTTGCCCTTGCCCGCGCCCTTGCCGCCGACCCGCAGCGGTTCCGCGTTCGCGATCGACAGGTTCGCCGGGAGGCGGACCCAGGCGCGTTCCAGGCCATCGACCGTCAGGGTCAGGCGGTCCCGGGTCCGGGCGCACATCAGGTTGTGCCAGCGGCCGTCCGCCACGTCCATCAGGGGTTCCGCTCGGTAGATCTGGGTGCGGCCCGCGATCACGCAGCTCGGGTGACCCTGCCGGTGGTCCACCTGGAGCTTGAACTGGCTCACCCCACCCACCGAATAGCCCTTCTGGAAGACGTTCGCGCCGTCGGCCAGGTCCCGGTGGGTCATCATGATCGACGCTCCGTAGCGCATCGGGCGGGTGCCGGGGTTCAGGGCGTCCTCGCGGAAGCCTTCGAGGATCGCCCTCGGGCACTGCCGTTCGCGGGCCAGGGTGCAGCGGGTCGGGTACTGCACGGCCAGGCCGTTGCCCTGCGGGACCAGGCTCAGGGTGCCGCCGTTCTGGGCGAGCGCCCGCAACGCGTACGCGCCGTGCGTGTCGGTCAGGGGCTGGTTCACCCCTCCGTCGAAGGTGTAGCGGACGGTGACCGGGGACTTGGCCACGCCGATCCGTCCACCCGTCTGGGGTACGGCGGCGAAGCCGGGGTTCGTGGGGGTGAGTACGCCGCCGGAGGGGCGCGGCTGGGAGGCGACGTACTGCGGGCTGATCCGGGACGGCTCGGTGGTGCCGGGGTGGACCAGTTGGGCTGCGAACAGGCCGGAGCCGAGGGCGGCGCTCACTACCAGCGCGCCGAGGGGGGTGACGCGCCGGCGTGCGCCTCGCGGGGACCGTCGAGAGTCGAGCATGCGGTTATTGTCCGGATCGCCGCTTTAACTAGCGTGTTCAAACTCCGTTTGCGCGTAAATGTGGGCTAAAGCACCCTTACGTGGTCGGCCGAACGGAGGGTTCGCCGATCACGGCGTGCAGGACGTCGTCCAGGGCGATCACGCCGAGCGGTCGGCGCCCGTCACTCACCAGGACGATGTGCCGGCGGTCGCGTCTCATGGTCAGCAACAGGTCGGCCAGCGTGCGGTCCGGGGCCACCACGGCCAGGGGACGGATCATCTCGGCGGGCATCGGGAGGCTGCGCTGCGCTCCCTCGTACCCGAGGAGGTCCTTGACGTGCACGAAGCCCAGCACCCGCCGGGTCTCGCGCTGCACGACCGGCAGCCGCGACCGGCCGCTGCGGGTCGCCACCGCCTCGATGGTCGCCGGCGATGCGTCGTCGGCGACCGTCGTCACGCCCGCCCAGGGCTGCAGGGTGTCCGCCGCGGTCCGGTCGTGGAGGCCCAGCGCGGCGTGGATCCGGGCGTACTGCTCGGTGCCGAGCAGGCCCTCGGCCCGCGCCTGGGTGACCATGCCGGCCAGCTCCTCGGCGGTGAACACCGTCTTGACCGCGTCGGTGGCCTCGATCTTCCACAGCGACAACACCATCCGCGAGGCCCAGCGCATCGCGACCAGCAGCGGCTTGGTCCCGGTGCAGAAGGCCAACATGAACGGGCCCAGCACCAGCGCCGAGCGTTCCGGGCCGGCCAGGGTGATGTTCTTCGGGACCATCTCGCCGACCACGGTGTGCAGGAAGACGACCACGCCCAGCGCCAGCACGAAGGCCACCGGGTGGATCGCGTTCTCGGGCATCCCGATCGCGCCGAACGGGCCCTCCAGCAGGTGCGCGAGGGCCGGCTCGGCGATCGCGCCCAGGCCGAGCGAGCAGATGGTGATCCCCAGCTGGGCGCCGGCGATCATCAGAGGGATCTGATTCATCGCCGACAGCGCCCAGCGGGCCGGCCGGGAGGTGGCGGCGAGCGGTTCGAGAGCCGTACGCCGGGACGCGATGAGCGCGAACTCACCACCGACGAACAGCGCGTTGCCGAGCAGCAGCACGACCGTGACCAGCAGCTCAGTCATCGGAACTCTCCGGCGGCGCGACGACCCGGACCTGCTCGATGCGGTGCCGGTCGACCTCGATGACGGTGAACTCCCAGCCGTCGTCCTCGAGCGACTCGCCGACGACCGGGATGTGCCCCAGCCGGGAGAGCAGGAAGCCGGCGAGCGTCTCGTACGGGCCCTCGGGCAGCCGGAAACCGGTCTGCTCGGCCACCTCGTCCTCCCGCAGCAGCCCGTCGACCAGGAACTTCCGGTCGTCGCCGGGCGCGGTCAGCTCCTCGCTGCCGGCGTCGGGGAAGTCCACGTCGTACTCGTCAGCGATCTCGCCGACCAGCTCCTCGACCAGGTCCTCCACCGTGACCACGCCGTCGGTTCCGCCGTACTCGTCCACGACGATCGCCATGTCCGCGTCCGCGGCCCGCAGGGCGGCCAGGACCTTGTCCAGGTCGAGGCTCTCCGGCACGAAAACGGGCTCGCGGGCGACGGTGGACACCGCGGTCGAGGCGCGGCGTTCGGGCGGGACACCGAGGGCGTCGGACACCCCGACCACGCCGACGACCAGGTCGAGCGTCGACTCGTACACGGGGAAGCGGGTGTGGCCGGTCTCGCGGGCCGCGACTATGAGGTCCGCGACGCTCGCGGTGGTCTTGAGCCCGACCACGTCGACGCGCGGGGTCATCGCCTTGGCCGCGCGTTTCTCGCCGAAGCGGATCGTGCGGCGCAGCAGCGTCGCCGTCTCCGTGGGCAGCGCGCCGGCCCGGGCACTGATCGCGGCCAGCAGACCCAGCTCCTCCGGCGATCGGGCACTGGCCAGCTCCTCCTGCGGCTCGATGCCCAGCCGGCGGACCAGCCAGTTCGCCGAGCCGTTGAGCGCGCCGATCAGCCACTTGAAGAGCTTGGAGAACGTGCGCAGGGGGGCCGCGGTGGCCAGCGCGACCCGCATCGGCCGGGCCAGGGCCGCGTTCTTCGGCACCAGCTCGCCGAAGAGCATCGAGACGATCGTGGCCAGCACCAGCGAGAGCACGTGGGTGACGGTCTCGGTGGCGCCCCCGGCGATCGGCTCGATGCCCGGACGGAAGATCCGGGACAGCGCGGGCTCGGCCAGATAGCCGGTCAGCAGGGCGGTGAGGGTGATGCCGAGCTGGGTGCCGGAGAGCTGGAAGGAGAGCTCATGCAGGGCGTGCCGGACCGTACGGGCGCGCCGGTCACCCTCGTCGGCGCGCTTGTCGATCTCCGCCCGGTCGACGGTGACCAGGCCGAACTCGGCTGCCACGAAGAACGCGTTGCCCGCCGTGAGCAACGCGAAAGCCGCCAACGGGAGCACCGTCGTCAGGAGCGGGCCGTCCATGATCGGTTCACCTCGGCCCTCATTGTGCCGGAACGCGGCATCCCGCGGGCGCTCGTGTCCGGTGCCGCGGATCACCTCTGCCGCCGGCCGCCCGGATACGGTCGCACCATGAACCTCGCCGAAGAGTTCGTGCTGCTCGCCTACGGCGACGACGGCGTGCCCGACACCGACAGCGTCCGTCTCGACCACGGCCTGGGCGGCGCCCTGCTGCTCGAGCTGGCCATCAGCGGCCGGATCGGCGTCGAGGACAAGAAAGTCGTGGTCCTGGACCCGACGGCGACCGGTGACCCGCTGGTGGATCAGGCCCTCGACCGGATCGTGGCCGACGACAAGCCGCGCAAGCCCGCGTACTGGGTCAAGAAGTTCACCGACACCCGCAAGCCGGCCCTGGACCGGCTCGTCGACCAGGGCGTGCTGACCCGGGAGCAGGACAAGGTGCTGTTCGTCTTCCCGCGGACGCGCTATCCGGCCCCGAACGGCGTGGAGCCGGTGCCGGAGACGGAGGCGCGGCAACGGTTGACCGCCGCCGTTTCCGGAGCCGGGCCGGTCGAGCCGCGTACCGCTGCGCTCTGTGCCCTGGTGGGCGCGACCAACCTCGACCGCAAGGTCTTCCGCACGCTGGACCGCAAGCGGGTCGACGAGCGGCTCCGCGAGATCTCGGCGGGCGACCTGACCGCCGCGGCGGTCCGGCAGACCGTCGAGGAGATCCAGACCGCGGTCATCGTCGCGGTGGTCGCCGCCTCCGCCGTGAGCGCGGCGACCTCCTAGCCGGCCTAGGCGGGTGCCTTGTCGCCCTTGATCGAACGGAGCAGCACGCTCGCCACGTCGACGACCTCGACGTTGTCCTGCTCCCCCTTGCCGGTGACCCCGTCGCCGATCATCGTGTAGCAGAACGGGCAGCCCACGGCGATCGTCTTCGCGCCGGTCGCCAGGGCCTCCTCGGTGCGCTCCACGTTGATCCGCTTGCCGATCTTCTCCTCCATCCACATGCGGGCACCGCCGGCGCCGCAGCAGAAGGACCGCTCGGAGTTGCGCGGCATCTCCACGAGGTTGGCCGCCTCGCCCAGCACCTCGCGGGGAGCGTCGAAGACCCGGTTGTGCCGGCCCAGGTAGCAGGGGTCGTGGTAGGTCACGTCGCCCTCGATCGGCTGGACGGGCGTGAGCTTGCCCTCCTTGACCAGGTGCGCGAGCAGCTGGGTGTGGTGCACGACCTCGACCTCGAGGCCCAGCTGTGAATACTCGTTGCCCAGCGTGTTGAAGCAGTGCGGGCAGGTCGCGACGATCCGCTTGACCTTCGCCTCCTGCAGGGTCTCGACGTTCTGCTGGGCCAGCATCTGGAAGACGAACTCGTTGCCGATCCGGCGGGCCGGGTCGCCCGTACAGGTCTCGCCCTCGCCGAGGATGGCGTAATTGACGCCGGCCTCGTGCAGCAGCGTGGCGACCGCCCGGGTGGTCTTCTTGGCCCGGTCCTCGAAGGCGCCGGCGCAGCCGACCCAGAACAGGTAGTCGAAGTCCTCGGTCTCGCCGACCCGCGGCACCTCGAAGTCGAGGCCCTTGGTCCAGTCCTCACGGGTGTTCTGCGGCGCGCCCCAGGGGTTGCCCTTGTTCTCCAGGTTGCGCAGCATGACGCCGGCCTCGGCCGGGAAGCTGGACTCGATCAGCACCTGGTAGCGGCGCATGTCGACGATGTGGTCGACGTGCTCGATGTCCACCGGGCACTGCTCGACGCAGGCGCCGCAGGTGGTGCAGGACCACAGCACGTCCGGGTCGATCACGCCGCCCTCGGCCTCGGTGCCGATCAGCGGCCGGTTGCCCTCGGCGAGTGCCAGCACGTCCATGTGGGCGAGCTGGGCCTCGGTGGCCTTCTCCTCGCCGGTCAGGTCCTTGCCGCCACCCCCGAGCAGGTAGGGCGCCTTGGCGTAGGCGTGATCGCGCAGCGACAGGACGAGCAGCTTGGGCGAGAGCGGCTTGGCCGTGTTCCACGCCGGGCACTGCGACTGGCAGCGGCCGCACTCGGTGCAGGTGGAGAAGTCGAGCAGGCCCTTCCAGGTGAACTGCTCGACCTGGGCGACGCCGAACTGGTCCTTCTCCGGGTCGGCCTCCTCGAAGTCGAGCGGCTTGCCGTCGCTCATCATCGGCTTGAGCGCGCCCAGGCCGGAGCCCGCGGGCTTCTCCGGGCTGCGCTTGAAGAAGATGTTGAAGAAGGCCAGGAAGCGGTGCCAGGCCACGCCCATCGTCACGTTCAGCGCGATGGTGATCAGCCAGCCCATGGAGATGAAGATCTTGACCAGGGCAACCCAGGTGGGACCGTCGGCCGCTGCGGGCAGCAGGGCGCCGACGCCGTGGCTGACCGGGGTGGCCCAGGCGGCGTACTCGAAGGTGTCGTTGGCGACCTTGAAACCGCGGATCAGGAAGCCGCAGATCAGGACGCCGACGATGACCGCCTCGACGAAGTAGCCCTGCCACATCGTGGAGCCGGTGAACCGGGAGACCTTCTTGCGCTTGTCGTGCTGGCGCCGGTAGATCAGGTAGAGGATGCCCAGCAGGCCGAGGACGCCGATCCACTCGGTGACCAGGCCGTAGACCGTCCAGTGCCCGACGATCGGCAGCCCGCCCTCGGGGTCGACCACCTCGAAGTAGGCCTCGACCACCAGCAGGAACAGGATCATGAAGGAGACCATCACGAACCAGTGCGCCGCACCGACCGCGGTCCACTTCAGCATCCGGGTGTGACCGAGGGTCTCGACCAGCATCGTGCGGGTGCGGGTGCCCTTGTCCCCGGAGCGGGTGGGGTCGGGCCGGCCCAGCCGGATCACCGCGGTCATCTGCATGACCGCCCGGACCGCCAGGACCACGGCGACGAGGGTGACGACGCCCGCCAGGACGGTGGCGACGATCTGCACTGTGCCCATGTGGTTGTGCCTCCTGGAGTCAGCTGGCCCGCCGACCTATGTTACCCACGAGTAATCAGAATGCGAGCGGCAGTCCGGGCAGGTGTTGCAGTCGTCTGGCGGAACGCAGTCGACAGCGCACCCCGCGGCTCGGACGCCGGGGTGCGCTGTCGGACAAATCAGACGCAGATCACGCTACCGCTCGGCCGGGGGCCGCGCGGCAGGAGCGGCACTAGCGCCAGCGGGAGAGGATGCCCAAGGAGGCGACCATGCAGCCGAAGCCGACGAGGAGGTTCCAATACCGCCACGCCTCGACCGGGTACTGCTGCTCCGAGAGGTAGTACACCACCAGCCAGGAGATGCCGAAGACGATCAGCGCGACCGCCGTGATGGGCAGCCACACCGGACTCGGCTTCTTCGACGCCGCCGTCCCGGACGGACGAATGTCCGTCGGCGGGGTGTAGACCTTCTTCTTTCGAACCTGTGACTTCGGCACGGTGCTCTCCTGAGGGCAACAAGTGGTGAACAACCCACCCCTGAGCGGCTCCGGGGACCCCGAAAGCTGCCCGTGGCGAATACTGTTCGATAGCTAGCGTAGTCAAGGCGGCGCGCGCGCAGGCACCCGCCGGTGCGTTTTTCGGCCGAGCCAGGGAGGACAACCGACGTGGAGTACACCACGGGGGCGCCCTCGTGGCGACTTGTCCTGCGACGAGCCCTTGGCGGACTACGTCCCCGTCGCAGGGCTCAACGGCAGCGCGGATGGTCGGTCGCGGTCCCACTGATCGGACTGGCGGCCGGTCTGTTGTTCACCACATCGGCGACAACAGCGGACGGCACCTCCCTGCGCGACGACCGCCGGCCGCAGCTCGCCCAGCTCATCGCGGACAAGCGCACCCGGCTCGAGGACCGCGAGAAAAAGGCCGCTGACCTGCGCGCGGCCGTCGACCAGGACGCGGCCCGGCTGGCCAACGTCGACGAACCGGTCAAGCGGGCCCGGCAGCGCGCGGACGCGATGCGCGGAGGCGCGGGCTTCACCGCCCTGCACGGCCCCGGCGTCACGGTCATCCTCAACGACTCCCCGCAGCGGACCACCGGCACCGGCACGGACGCCCCGGAGAACGACGACCTCGTCGTCCACCAGGGTGACGTCCAGGCGGTGGTGAACGCATTGTGGGCAGGTGGGGCCGAGGCAATGGCGATCATGGATGTCCGCGTCATCTCCACGAGCGCGGTACGCTGTGTCGGCAACACGCTGCTGCTCCACGGGCAGGTCTTCTCGCCGCCGTTCAAGATCACGGCGATCGGCGAACCCACGGCGATGCATCGCGCGTTGGAGTCCGCAGAGGGAGTCCAGCAATTCCGTACGGCAGTGGCGGACTTCGGACTCGGCTATCAGGAAACCGTCGAGAGGAACGTGACTGTGCGGGCGTACGACGGGTCGAGTGACCTCCGATCCGCCGAGGCCACGGAGTGATGGAAGCGTCGGACGCCCAGCAGGCTGCGGCGAACTCCGGTCGGCACCGCGCTCCCGACGGCGACGCGCAGACTGCCTTCATTCCCCGGATCACGGACGCTTCGCCGGACGGCGTACCCGGTGGGCCTTTGGACCCGCCGCCCAGCTTGGGGCCGGCAGCGCCTTGGGCCGCGCCTGGTGGTCCGGTTGTCCAGACACATCCGACTTCGCCTGTGCAGGGGCCCTCAGTGGCCGCTCAGGCTCCGGCGTCGCCTGGTCCGTCCTTTCCGGCACCTGAGGGTCCTGGGGGCGCTGCTGGGGCTGCTGGGGCTGTTTCGGCGGCCGATACTGCTGTGCTGCTGGGTGAGGCGGCTTCGGGGGCGGTTGATCCGGTGGTTGCTCGGGCTGCTGCGGCTGCTCGGGCTGCGGCCCGGACCGGTGGCGTGCCGGTGGTGGGTAGTCCCGCGGGTAGAACGGATAGCTCGCCGGTGGTGGGCCGTGCTGCTGATGTTGCGGGTCGGACCGATAGTTCGCCGGTGATTGCCAGTGCGGCGGCTGTTGTTCCTCCGCCGCCTGTGGTGCCGGCGACCGCGTCTCCTGGCTTTGATTTCTTCGCGGCTGCGGCTGAGGAGGCTCGGGTCGCTCGGGAATCGGCGCAGGCAGCGGGTGGCGGCTTCGCGGGGCCGGAGATTGCAGCGCCGCCGAGCGCTCCGAACGGCTTTGCTCCGGCGGCGGCCGGCCCAGCGGTAAGTGAGTTTGCGCGGCCGCGCGAGTCTGCGCCGGAGTTCGCGAGCCCCCGCGAGGTGGACGGTCAGCGTTCCGCCGGGGTTGCCGCGCCCAGTGACTATGCCCGGCCCGTCAGCGGCGCCACCGGCGGAAACGACTTCGCGCGGCCCGACGGCAGCGCTCCCGCCGCAAGCGACTTTGCGCGACCGACCAGCGCATTCCCCGCTAACGACTTCGCACGGCCCAACGGCAGCGCACCCGCCGCAAGCGACTTCGCACGGCCGAGCAGCGCGAACGGCTTCGGGCGGGCGCTGGGTGACGCTGCCGAGGATTTCCGCCCTGTCAGCGGCTCGGCGTCCGCTGCGGCTGCCGTCCGGCCCACCAGCAACGCCCCTTACTCTCCGCCCGACGGCTTCGACCAGCCCCGCAGCCCGGGCCGGCGTTCGGCCCACGGCCAGGAGAACGACGTCTACCCGACGCCGACCAGCAGCTACCGCAGCCCACTCGCCGAGGACGGACGACCCGGCCGTCCCGAAGGCCAGCCGGCGAACGAATACGCCTCACCACGCCGCGCAGCAGCCGACGAAGCCATGCCCCGCCGCGCAGCCACTGAGGAAGCCGCCCCGCGTCGCACAGCCGCCGACGAGGCCATGCCGCGCCGGACGTACCCCGACAGCTTCAGCCGGGCGAACGGCCTGGACCCGAGGCCAGCCGACGCCTACCCCCAGGACGCGGGCCACGCCGAGGCGGCGAACGGCTTCGGCCGCCGCGCCGGCCAGACGCCCCCCGGCACGGACCAGCAGCTCCCGAACGCCGCTGGGCGGGATCGGCTCGGCACCCCCTCGGTGGCGGACGCCTTCCGTTCTCGCAGCGAGCGCCGAGCCGTCCCGGACAGCAGGCGCAGCGCCCGCGAGCAGGACGGTCATGAGGTGCTCGGCAGTGGTGCGCTTCCGCCGCGTCAGGGTCAGGACCCGTCGGCCACCGCAATCATTCGTACCGCGGATGCGCCGACCGGTCTGCTTCCGTCGGTCCGGCCCAAGGTCAGTTCCAAGTCGGCCACGGATGTGAGCAGCTCTGTGCGTACCCCTCTGCCCGGCGGGTCCGGCACCGTCGGTGCCGCTTCCGTCGCTGCTGCCGCGGCCGCCGCCGCTGCCGATCCTGATCTCGATGACGGCGCGGCGGACGACGCCAAGCCGCGGCGGGGTGAGAAGGTCGTCAAGTTGCGGCCCGAGCAGACCGACGAGGGTTACAAGAGCGTGTATTCCGAGCTGACCCGTCCGACGCTGGGTTCGCGGATCCGGTCCGCGGTGCGGGTCTCCGGCGAGCTGATGATCACCTTCGGGTTGATCGTGCTGCTGTTCGCCGGGTACGAGGTGTTCGGCAACTCGGCCAAGGTCGACAACGAGCAGGACACCCTCGCCACCGAGCTCGACGACCAGTGGAACGATCCGACCGTCGCGCCGAGCACGCCGGTCAAGGCCGCGCCGGCCGCGCCCGGGAAGGACCTGGTCGGGCGGCTCTACATTCCCAAGCTGGGCAAGCAGTGGGTCGTTGTCAACGGGGTGCGGCCGCAGGACATCCGGTACGCCCCCGGGCACTACCCGGATACCGCGGAGCCCGGCGAGATCGGCAACTTCTCGGTGGCCGGCCACCGGATCCGCAAGATCTTCTGGCGGCTCGACGAGCTCAAGCCCGGTGATGTGATCGGCGTCGAGACCCGCACCAACTGGTACGTCTACAAGGTCAGCGAGAGCGTGGTCGTCAAGCCCAGCGCCGTCGAGGTGGTGGCCCCGGTCCCGGGCAAGCCCAAGGCCAAGGCGACCAAGGCGATGCTCACGCTGACCACCTGCAACCCGAAGTTCAACAACTACGAGCGGCTCATCGTGCACGCCGAGCTGGTCGACACGGTCAAGCGGGACGCGTCGCTGCCCAGCGCCGGGCGGCCCGCCGACATCGGCAAGACGAAGGCATAGGGGGTAGCGATGTATGCCTGGATCTGGCGCAAGCTGCCCTTCGGCCTGTGGGGCAAGCTGACCGGTTCCCTCGCGCTGGTCACGATGGTCGGCGCGCTGCTCTGGTACGTCGTCTTCCCGTGGGCCACGCCGTTGCTGCCGTTCGACGACGTGCAGGTGAGCACGGGCACCGAGCAGAACGGCTCGGCCGAGCAGGACCCGAACGCGGTGCCGGGCGACGACTCGCTGCTGGGACCCGACGAGATCCCGTACAACGAGCACACCAACAATCCCCACCCGTCGGCCAGCTAGGTGGTCCCGTGCGCATCCTCGTGATCGACAACTACGACTCGTTCGTCTTCAACCTGGTGCAGTATCTGGGTCAGCTGGGTGCCGAGTGCGAGGTCCGGCGCAACGACGAGATCACCGTGGCCGACGTCGCCGGCTTCGGCGCCGCCGGGGTGCTGCTCTCGCCCGGGCCGGGCACGCCGGAGCGCGCCGGCATCATGATGGACGTCATTCAGGAGTACGCGGGCAAGCTGCCCATGTTCGGCGTCTGCCTCGGCCACCAGGCGATCGGCGCGGCGTTCGGTGGCACCGTCACCCGCGCCCCGGAGCTGCTGCACGGCAAGACTTCCACGGTGCAGCACAAGGGCACCGGCGTCCTGGCCGGCCTGCCCGATCCGTTCACCGCGACCCGCTACCACTCGCTGGCCGTCCTCCCGGAGACCCTCCCGGAGGAGATCGAGGTGACCGGCTGGACCGAGTCCGGCGTGGTCATGGCGATGCGGCACCGCACCCTGCCGATCGAGGGCGTGCAGTTCCACCCCGAGTCGGTGCTGACCGAGGGCGGCCACACCATGCTGGCCAACTGGCTCGCTTCCTGCGGCCTGCCGGAGGCTCTGGACCGGGCCCCCGAGCTCGCCGCCGAGGTGGAGAGCCGCCGGCGCTCGGCCTTCGCCACCGCCTGAGCCGTCCCGCACAACCAGAAAGCCCGGGCGCGGGTTCGCGTCCGGGCTTCCCTGTGTGCTCAGTTGAGCAGGCCGCCGACCGTACCGGTGCCCGTGCCGCCGCCGTCGCCGCCCGGCGGGTTCGGGATGTCCGGGTCCGGGGAACCCGAGTCGTCCGGGTTCGGTTCCTGCTCGGCGATCACGGTCAGAGTGATCTGGGTGTCCTTGGGCTTCTTCTGCTTGCCGTTCGGGGTCTGGTCGACGACCTGACCCGGCGTGCCCTGCTGGTTCGAGGGCTCGACCTCGATGTTGGTGAAGCCCTTCTGCTGGAGCAGCGCCTTGGCCACTTCCTCGGTCTTGCCGACCACCGACGGCACCTCGACCAGGTTGCCCTTGGAGATCTTGACGGTGATGGTCGTGCCGGGCTTGACCTTCTCGCCCTCTTTCTCGACCGAGATGACCCGGCCGCCTTCCGCGTCGCTGTCGACCTCCTGGAAGTCGGCCTTGAGGTTGGCCTCACGCAGCGCCTCCGCGGCCACCTCCCGGCTGCTGCCGCGCAGGTTGCTGGGCACCCGGGTGTCCTCCGGGCTGACGCACATGGTGAGAGTGATCTGCGTGTTGACCGGGACCGTCTGGGCCGGACTCGGCGACTGCTTCTCGACCTTCTTCTTGCAGTCGTCAGTCGTGACGGGATCGCCGACCGTGACGTCCTGGAAGCCCGCCGCGGTGAGCTTCGCCTTGGCCTCGTTCTCCGACAGGCCCTCGACCTTCGGCACTGCCGCGCTCGCGATGGGGTCGGGCTCGTCGTCCTTGTTCTGCGACAGGACCAGGCCGATGCCCAGCGCCACGACCGCGAGCACACCCAGGGCGGCGAGGACCGCCATCACCCAGGACGAGGTCTTGCGTTCCGGTGGCTGCGGGCCGCGCGGGCCCACGCCGGCCGGGATCGCCCGGGTCATCGCCGTCTGCTGGCGCATCGGCGGCCCGGACATCGCCATCGTCTCGGCCTCGGACATCACCGGGGTGGCCATGACCGGGCGCCCGGCGACCGCGCGCAGGGCGTCGGCCCGCATCTCCTGCGCGCTCTGGTAGCGGTTCAGCGGGTTCTTGGCCAGCGCCTTGAGCACGATCGCGTCGACGTCCGGCGGGACCTCGCGGTTGATGTCGCTGGGTGCCTTCGGGTCCTCGCGGACGTGCTGGTACGCCACGCTGACCGGGCTGTCCCCGACGAACGGCGGGTGCCCGACCAGGAGCTCGAACAGCACACAACCGGCGGCGTACACATCGGAGCGGGCGTCGACGGACTCGCCACGCGCCTGCTCGGGGGAGAGGTACTGCGCCGTACCGATGACCGCGCTGGTCTGGGTCATCGTGGTGGCCCCGCTGGCCAGAGCCCGGGCGATGCCGAAGTCCATGACCTTGACCTGGCCGCCCTGGGTGATCATCACGTTGCCGGGCTTGATGTCCCGGTGGATGATCCCGTGCCGGTGGCTGAACTCCAGCGCGGCGCAGATGTCGGCGATGGTCTCCAGGGCCCGGCGCGGCTGGAGCCGCTGCTCGGCCGCCAGGACCTCCTTGAGCGTCCGGCCGTTGACGAACTCCATGACGATGAACGGCTGCTTCTCGCCGGCCGCGGACACCTCTTCACCGGTGTCGTAGACGGCCACGATCGCCGGGTGGTTGAGGGCGGCGGAGTTCTGCGCCTCCCGGCGGAACCGCTCCTGGAAAGTGGCATCGCGGGCCAGGTCGGTACGCAGCATCTTGATCGCGACGTCCCGGCCGAGGCGGAGGTCACGGCCCTTGTGCACCTCGGCCATGCCGCCGTAGCCGAGCAGCTCGCCGACCTGGTACCTGCCACCGAGCAGGCGGGCCTGCGCCGTCATAGCGTCTGTCGTCCTTCGGTCGCATGGTTCAGACTGAGGGGAGCCGCAGCCTGCTTCGTAAGACGGTACGACGCCACCGGCGCCCGTGGGTCAGCCGAGCCCGCCTGCACGACCGTGGCACGCGGACCGCCCCCACCCATCGCGCCGTTCTGGCCCTGCTTGAGCAGGAACGAGATCACACCGGCACACAGCAGGACAAGCAGGGCCAGCACAACGGCGAGGACGATCAGCACCTGCCGTCCACCGGAACCCTCCGGCTGCTTGCCGCCCGGCATCGGCTGCTGCATCGGCGGTGCCGAGGGATGCCTGTACGGGGGCTGTCCGGACGGCACGGAGGCCGCACCACGCGCCTGAGCCCCGGAGACCGGCCGCGGGACCGGCGGATACGGCGGGCGGGCCTGCCCGGAGACCGGATGTCCGGGCGGGCCGGAAGCGGGAGCGCCGGAGTGCGGCCGGTTGGCCACCACCGGGCCACCGGACTGCGGCCTGTTCATCGCCGGGCCACCCGACTGCGGACGGCCGGCGGGCGCGGAGCCGTTCACGGCCGGCTGCTGCACCTGGGTGGTGAGCGACGAGGCGGCCTGGCGGGCCACCGCGGCCATCGCCGAAGCGGTGGGCCAGCGCGCACCCGGATCCTTGGCCAGGGCGCGGTCCACGATGGCGCGCACGGCCGGCGGGATGTCGGCCGGCAGCGGTCGCGGGGTGTCCCGGACGTGCTTCATGGCGATCTCGATCGGGGTGGCGCCGTCGAACGGCCGGTGGCCGGAGAGGCACTGGTAGGCGACCACGCCGAGGGCGTACACATCGGAGGCGGCCGTGGCGACCGCGCCCGAGGCCTGCTCCGGGGAGATGTAGGACGCCGTGCCGAGCACCGAACCGGCCACGGTGAGCTGCCCGACCAGGGCGGACCGGGCGATGCCGAAGTCGGTGAGCACCAGCGTGCCGTTCGGGCGTACCAGAAGATTGCCGGGCTTGACGTCGCGGTGCACGATGCCGTTCGCGTGCGCGGCCTGCAGGGCGTCGGCGGCCTGCGCGACCAGCGCCATGGTCCGCGCCGGCGTCAGCCGGCCGACCCGGCTCAGGGTGCGCGACAGGGCGTCGCCCTCCACGTATTCCATGACCAGGAACGCGAGCTGCTGGTCGCTGCCGTAGTCGTAGACGTCGACCACGCCGGGGTGGTTGATCGTGGCCATGGTCCGGGCCTCGCCGCGGAACCGCTCGGCGAAGCCGGGCTCGTCCAGCAGGGCCGGGAGCAGGATCTTGACGGCGACGGTCCGGCCCAGCACCTCGTCGGTGCCACGCCACACGTCACCCATGCCACCGCCGGCGATCCGCTCGTCCAAGCGGTACCGGCCGCCGAGGGTGACCCCAGGGCTGATCATGTCAGTCCCCTCCCCGGCCCGCCGCGGCCTTCATGATGAGCCCGGCGATCCGGGCCGCCTCGGCGCTCGGGTGATCGCCAGGCACGTTCTCCAGCATGACGCAGACAGCTGAGACTGCCTCACCCTTGTCGTTGAAGGCGAATCCGATGAACCAGCCGTGGTTGTCGGCGCCGGTCGCGTTCTGCGCCGTACCGGTCTTGCCGCCGACTTCGAAGCCGCTGATCTTGGCCCGCCGGCCGGTGCCGTTCTCGACGACACTGACCATCATCTCGCGCAGGTCCTTGGCGACGTCCCCGCTGACCGGCGTGCGCAGCGTCTCCGGGGCGGCGTTGTAGATCGGCCGCCGGTCGGGGCTGAGCAGCTGCTGGACCAGGTACGGCCGCATCTGCCGGCCGTCGTTGGCCACCGCGGCGGCGATCATCGCGCCCTGCAGGGTCGTCATCCGGACATCCTTCTGCCCGATCGACGACTGGGCGAGCCCGGCCTGGTCGATGCTGCCGTCCGGGTTCTTGATCTCACCGGTACGGCTGGCCGCGACCGGCAGCCCCGAGCCCTTGAGGTTGCCGACCGTCAGGTCGTCCTGCTCGAAGCCCCAGTCCCGGGCCGCCTTCTTGACCTTGTCGCCGCCGAGCTTGACGCCCAGCTGCGCGTAGCCGGTGTTGCAGCTGTCGGTCAGCGCCTCCTTGAGGGTGACCTGCGCGCCGGGGCAGGTCTGGTCCTCGGAGTTGCGGATCGGAGCGCCGGAGCCGGGCGCGGTGTAGCTCTGCCCGGCCGGGATCTCGGTGCTCTGGTCGTAGCCGTTCTGCAGGGCCGCGGCCGAGATGATCACCTTGAAGGTGGACCCGGGCGGGTAGGTCTCGGACAGCGCGCGGTTGAGCAGCGGCTTGTCCTTGTCCCCGTTCAGCTTCTTGTACGCCGCGGCGGCCGCGTCGACATCGTGGCTGGCCAGCGGATTCGGGTCGAAGCTGGGGAACGAGGCGAGCGCCTGGATTGCGCCGGTGCGCGGGTCGATCGCGACCGCCGACCCCTTCTTGGCGCCACCCTGGTTGTTCGTGAGCTGCTTCCAGGCCGTTTCCTGGGCCTTGGTCTTGATCGACAGCACCACGTTGCCGCCGCCGCTCTTGTCCCCCGTGAACATGGCGCTGACCCGGTCGGCGAAGAGCTTGTCGCTGGCGCCGGAGAGGAACTCGTCCTCGGTGCGCTCGATGCCGACCTCGGCGATGTTCACCGGCTTGTAGCCGACGATCGGGGCGTAGACCTGCTTCTCCGGATACTGCCGGAGGTACTTGAGCTCGTCGTCGGTCAGTTTGTTCTGGGCGAGCGCCTGGCCGTCCGCCTCGATGACCCCGCGCGGCACCTCGTACTCCGCGACCTGGACCCGGCCGTTGTAGTCGCTGGTGCGGTACGCGTCGGCCTTGTAACCCTGAACCCAGTTCAGGTTGGCGAAGAGCAGGCCGAACAGGACGAGGATGACCACGCCGGCCTTGCGCAGGGGTGCGTTCACGGCTTGATCACCTCCGTCATGGCGCCGTGCAGCTGGGCGGGCGGTTGCTTCGGTCCACCGGACGCGGGCGTCGGGCCACCGCTCGCGGGTCTGCGGCCGGCGTCGGAGATCCGCAGCAACATCGCGATGAGCAGCCAGTTCGCCATGAGCGACGAACCACCGGCGGACAGGAAGGGCGTCGTCTGACCGGTCAGCGGGATCAGCCCGGTGATGCCACCAAGGATGACGAAGACCTGCAAACCCAGGGTGAACGCCAGGCCACCGGCGACCAGCTTGCCGAACGAGTCGCGTACGCCCAGGGCCGCCCGCAGGCCGCGCTCGACGATCAGCAGGTAGCAGATCAGCAGCGCGGAGAGGCCGAAGAGGCCGATCTCCTCACCCATGCCGGCGAAGATGAAGTCGGTGCGGACCTCGGGCACCTTGCTCGGCGAGCCGGCTCCGGGGCCGGTGCCGAACAGGCCACCGGTGCCCAGGCCCAGCAGACTCTGCACGAGCTGATAGCTGCCGCCGAGGCGGTTGTAGTTCTCGGCGGCGAACGGGTCGAGCCAGACCGTGGCGCGGTCGTAGAAGTTGGCGAACGGGCCGCCGACCGACGCGCCGAGCAGGTACGCCACGTAGACGCCGCCGAAGAACATCACCAGGCCGATGATCAGCCAGCTGACCCGTTCGGTGGCGACGTAGAGCGTGACCACGAACAGGCCGAAGTAGAGCAGGGCCGTGCCGAGGTCCTTCTCGAAGACGAGCACGAGCAGGGAGAGCATCCACACCGTGATGACCGGACCGAGGTCGCGGCCGCGTGGGAAGTCGATGCCGAGCACCCGGCGGCTGGCCAGCGAGAGCACCTCCCGCTTGCGGACCAGGTAGTACGCGAAGAAAGAGACCAGGGCCAGCTTGGCGAACTCACCGGGCTGGATCGAGAACGACCCGATCCGGATCCACAGCCGGGCCCCGTTGATCTCCGAGATGCTGGCCGGCAGCACCGCCGGGATCATCACCAGCACGATGCCGACCAGGCCCAGGGTGTACGCGTACCGGGAGACCGTCTTGTGGTCGCGGACCACGATCAGCAGCACCGCGGCCAGCACCAGGGCGGCCAGCGTCCAGGCGAGCTGACGGCCACCGACCCCGGCGAAGATGCCCGGCTCGGGCTGCTTCTGCGCGATCGACCGGGCCAGGTCGAGCCGGCGCAGGAAGCCGACTCCGAGGCCGTTGATCAGCGCCACAGTGGGGATCAGCACCGGGTCGGCGTACAGCGCGGTGAAGCGGACCACCAGGTGCAGGGCGACGAACAGGACACTCAGCAACGCGGCCGGCACCCAGAACGTCGGCGTGATCTTGTCGAACTGGTTGGACTCGACGATGGCGCCGTACGCGGCCACGATGCTCATCGCCAGCGCGAGCAGACCCAGCTCCGCGTTGCGCCCGGTCTTCGTGCCCGGGACACGGGGCATCTCACCCGTGGTCGCGGGTGTGGGAGCCGGAAGGGCGGGCGCGGTCAAGAAAGGGTCCCCAGACTTCGGTGAGCGGACGCTCAGTCGACGGGCCGGCACCCGACCGGGTCGACGACCGGCGGGGCAGACTCCGAAGGCAGGGCGTCCGGCGTGATGGTGGGCGCGAGAGCCGGCGCCGACGAGGAGGTGGGCCGGCCGGGAGACGACGTCTTCCCGACCGCGGACGGCGTGCCGGACGGGGTCACCGGCTCCGACACCGTCGGCGCGGCGCTGCCGGCCACGCAGATCGGCTTCAGGTTGGGGTTGGACGGCTCGTCGCTGGTCAGCTCCTGCAGCATCCGCCGGGCGTCAGGCTGATCGGCCGCGTGGATGCCCTGCTTGACCCGGTCCTGGGCGACCGAGGTGAGGTCGTCCAGGCGAGCCGTACTGGTCTCGTTGACACTGGAGAGGTCGAGGCCGGCGATCTGGCCGGGCACGCCGCGGAAGATCGCGAGCTGGCCCTGCTCGGTGGCGCCGACGTAATACTGCTTCTGGGTGTACTGCCAGCCCAGATAGAGGCCGCCGCCGAGGATGCCGAGCAGCACGAGCAGCAAGAGGCTCGTGCGGACCGGGTGCCTCTTCGGCTGCGGCTCCGGCTCGTCCCGGTCGTACGGCGGGCCGGAAGGCTGCGCGGGCCGCGGGGGCGCCTGCAGAGCCGCCGCGCGGGCAGCAGCACTGGAAGCGTCCGCGACGGTCGAGTTACCGCGGTCGCGGGCGGCCGCGCCGCCGACGATCGGGGCCTGCTCGACGATGTCCGCGTCGGTCGCGTCGGCGACCACCACGGTGATGTTGTCCGGGCCGCCACCGCGCAACGCGAGCTGCACGAGCCGCTCGACGCACGCCTGCGGATCCTTGATGTCGCGCATGCTCTCGCCGATGGTCTCGGCACTGACCACGCCGGAGAGCCCGTCGCTGCAGATGAGATAGCGGTCGCCCTTGAGGACCTGGCGGACCGAATACTCCGGATCGATGTCCCGGCCGTCGAGCGCCCGGGTGAGCAGCGACCGCTGCGGGTGGCTGCTCGCCTCCTCCGGGCTGATCCGGCCCTCGTCCACCAGCATCTGGACGTAGGTGTCGTCCTTGGTGATCTGGGCGAACTCACCCTGGCGCACCATGTAGGCGCGCGAGTCGCCGATGTGCACCATGCCGATCTTGCTGCCGGAGAAGAGCACCGCGGTCAGCGTGGTGCCCATCCCCTCCAGATGCGGATTGGCGTCGACGGTGTCGCGCAGGGTCTGGTTGGCCGTGCCCACGGCATGCCGGAGGGCGTCGACCAGCGCATCGCCGGGGACGTCCTCGTCGAGCGGAGCCATGGCCGCGATGACGATGTTGCTGGCGACGTCACCGGCGGCCATGCCGCCCATGCCGTCGGCGACGGCAAGGAGCCGCGGTCCGGCGTAGACGGAGTCTTGGTTTCCGTCTCGGATCAGACCGCGGTCGCTCTGGGCGGCGTAGCGCAGGGTCAGGGTCATGGCCGTAACTCGAGTGAAGTGCGGCCGATCCGGATCGGCACGCCAAGGGGGACGGGAGTAGGTCCGGAGACCTTACCGCGATCGAGATAGGTGCCGTTCGTCGAGCCGAGGTCCTCGACGAACCACGAACCGTCCCGCGGTACGAGCCGGGCGTGCCGGGCCGACGCGAAGTCGTCCGTGATGACCAGCGTCGAGTCCTCCGCACGTCCGATAGTGATCTGAGCCTCACCCAGAGTGATCCTGGTGCCGGCCAGCTGACCGGCTGTCACCACGAGCTGCCGGGCAGCCTTGCCCCGCTTCGCCTTCGCCGGCCGGCCCTGCGGCACCACGCCACCCACCCCTCGGGGCGAGGCGACGAGACTCTTGGACCGGACCCCGGCGAAGAGATCCTTACGGATGACTCCCACCACCGTGAACACGAAGATCCACAGCAGTATCAGGAAGCCGAAGCGGGCGACGGTGAGGACAAATTCTGGCAAGGTGCCTAGCCGTCCACTCGGAACGTGAGGGTGGTCGTCCCCAACTGGATCATGTCGCCCGGGTTGAGCGCCACGGCCGATACGCGCTGGCCGTTGACCATCGTGCCGTTCGTCGAGCCCAGGTCGGTCAGCACGACCTGGCTGCCGTCATAGTCGAGCCGGGCGTGGCGCCGGGAGATCCCGACATCCGGCAGACGCAGATTCGCCTGGTCCCCACGGCCGATGACCGTCGAGCCCATCTGCAACGGATAAGTGCGGCCGTCACCGGAGACCAGGCCGACATTGCGGCCGTTGTGCCCCCCGTGCGGCGGATACCCGCCCTGCTGCTGGTCGTACGGCGAATACGCCGGCGCAGCGTCATAGGCGGGCTGTTGCACAGGCGCGACCTCGCCGCCGGTGTACACCTCCGCTGTGACACGGAACATGCCGGTATCGAGCCCGTCCCCGCGCTCGATCTCGACGATGACGTCGCCATAGACCGTCCAGGCCTGCTCACCGATGAACTCCGCCTGCGACTGGGCCAGCTCCTGGGCCAGTGCGGCGGCATACGGTGCCAGCCTGCTGTGGTCGTACGGCGAGAGATCGATCACGTAGCGGTTGGGCACCAAGGTGCGACCACCAGCGAGGATAGCCTTGTGCGCCTCGGCCTCCCGCTGCATGGCATTAAGAATCTCCACCGGGTGCACGACACCCTTGAACACCTTCGCGAAGGCACCCTCGACCAGGCCTTCCAACCGCTTCTCAAAGCGCTGCAGCACGCTCACCGGCTCCTCCTCGGGTTCCGAGGACATGATGGTATCCGGCCGCCGCTTCCGCATCTCTGCGAAGAGCAACCGGTCGCTCCTGACCCTCGTATTGCGGCCCCTGACGCCGTGCTAGTCTTCCCTGGCGCCAAGGGCAGTATCTGCTCGCGGTGTAACGAGGGACAGCGTAGTCTGTTCCGGCTAACTGAATGCCACGGGGATGTGGCGGAATGGCAGACGCGCACGGTTCAGGTCCGTGTGTCCGAAAGGACGTGGGGGTTCAACTCCCCCCATCCCCACCCGATCACCTGGTCGCCCTCTGTCCGCGGAACGCGCGGACCGGGGGCGATCGGCATATCTGCTCCGGGGGCCGAGCCCCCGGAAGCCCCGCGTTGCGATGGGCACGGTGAGTGATCTTGTCGCGCTGGCCGGGAGCTCGCCTCGCTTCGCTCGGCATCGGGGTCCCTGTTTCCTACCCCTCCCCTTCTTCTCCTCCTTCTCTTCTCCTGGGTTTGTGCCTTGCTCCTTTGGGTGACAGCGGAGCGTGAGGGGGGTGGCGTTATGCTCTCGACTGGTTTTGCCCCCGAGACCTCTGGGAGAGTTTGCTCGTGGCCGTCGCCCTGGTAACTGGATCAGGTGGTCTCATCGGCTCTGAGGCGGTTCGGCACTTTGCCGGGCTGGGCCTTGATGTCGTCGGGATCGACAACGACATGCGGCAGGAGTTCTTCGGCGCGGAGGCGTCGACGGCCTGGAACGTGCAGCAGCTCACCGCGGACCTCGGGACGGCGTACTCGCACCACGGGGTCGACATCCGGGACCGCGACGCACTGTCGCGAATCTTCCAGCGGTACGGCAAGGACATCGCGGTCGTCATCCACACCGCGGCACAGCCGTCGCACGACTGGGCCGTGCGGGACCCGTTCACCGACTTCGACGTGAACGCCGGCGGCACCCTCAACCTGCTGCAGAACACCCGCGAGCACTGCATCGACGCGGCCTTCATCCACTGCTCCACCAACAAGGTGTACGGCGACACCCCGAACCGGCTCCCGCTGATCGAGCAGGAGACCCGCTGGGAGATCGACCCGGCCCACCCGTACGCCGACGGCATCACCGAGGACATGTCGATCGACCAGTGCCTGCACTCGGTCTTCGGCGCCTCGAAGGTCGCCGCCGACGTGATGGCCCAGGAGTACGGCCGCTACTTCGGCATGAAGACAGCGATCTTCCGCGGCGGCACCCTCACCGGGCCGGCCCACTCGGCGACCGAGCTGCACGGCTTCCTCGGCTACGTGATGCGGGCCAACATGGAACGGCGGCTCTACCGGATCTTCGGCTACAAGGGCAAGCAGGTCCGCGACGCCATCCACAGCCACGACGTGCTCAGCGCGTTCGAGGCCTTCTTCCGCAACCCCCGCTCGGCGGCGGTCTACAACCTCGGCGGCGGCCGGCACTCGAACTGCTCCAACCTCGAGGCCTTCGCCATGGCGGAGAAGATCAGCGGCACCGAGATGGTCACCGAGTACGTCGACGACAACCGGATCGGCGACCACCAGTGGTGGATCGGCTCGATGGCGGCCTTCCAGGCGGACTACCCGCAGTGGAAGCAGGTCTACGACGTCCCGATGATCCTCCAGGAGATCTACGAGGCCAACGTCGACAAGTGGGTGCCCCAGCCGTGATCGCCCAGGGCAAGAAGAACGTCCTCGGCGTGCTCGTCGACGCGGTGGACTACGACGCCGCCGTGGCCCAGATCCTCGACGCCGCCCGCGAACGCCGCCACTACGCCGTCACCGCGCTCGCCGTGCACGGGGTCATGACCGGCGTGCAGGACAAGGCGCACAACGCCCGGCTCAACTCGTTCGACCTGGTCACGCCGGACGGGCAGCCGGTCCGCGGCGCGCTCAACCTGCTGCACCACGCCGGCCTGACCGACCGGGTCTACGGCCCCGAGCTCACCCTGCGCGTGCTGCGCCAGGCCGCGGCCGAGGGCCTGCCGGTCTACCTGTACGGCTCCACGGAACCGACCCTCAGCAAGCTCGTGCCGGCACTGGAGCGGATGTTCCCGGCGCTGAAGATCGCCGGGGTCGAGGCGTCGAAGTTCCGCGCCGCCCAGCCCGGCGAGGACGTGGAGATCGCGGACCGGATCAAGGCGTCGGGCGCGCGGATCGTGCTGGTCGGGCTCGGCTGCCCACGCCAGGAGATCTTCACGTACGCGATGCGCCCGCTCCTCGACATGCCGCTGCTCGCCGTCGGGGCGGCCTTCGACTACCACGCCGGGCTGTTGAAGAACCCGCCCGCGTGGATGCAGAAGTACGCCCTCGAGTGGCTCTGGCGCCTCGGGCTGGAGCCCAAGCGGCTGTGGAGGCGTTACATCCTGCTGAACCCGGCCTACCTGTCCCGGCTGGCCGTGCAGAAGCTCGGCCTGTGGAAGGCGACGCCGCCCGCGCCGGCCACCGAGCCGGTCCAGACGTTCGCGGTCTGAGCTGTCCCAAGGGCTCGAAGCGGTCGGCCCGGGCGGTGCCGGGGTCTCACGGCGTCGCCGCCGGAAACCCCGGCCGACCTCCCCAGGTCGAACCCGTGGCCGGCACCGATGCATCGGTGCCGTCTGGCACCCGACACTAGGACACCGGTCACGGCTGCAACAGGGGGCATTGTCCCCTTCGCCCATTGGGATGAGTTCGCTTCGTAAAAGGGCGCTCACGCAAAGTCACGAGCGCACCCCTACGGGTTGACCGTCCGGGCATATCCCGGTTTTGCCGCTTGCGCGACGGGTGAAGGCTGTCGATGTGAACACCACGACGGACCTCATCCTGATCGGCGTACTCGCCGGGGTCTGGCTCATCGCCGGACTGCTCGCGGACGCCCTGCCGAGCGCTCGCACGGCTCGCGAGCTGCGCCGGCGCGCTCGCACACTGTCCATGCTGGTCGGTGGCGGGGTCGCGGTGTTCATCGCCGTACCGCTGGTCACCGGCGCGCTGTCCGGTCACTCCGCGGCTCCGGCGGCTGCTGTGCTTCCCGCCGTACCCGCGCTGGTCGTGGTGCTGGTGACCGCGCGGCGCCTCGCTCAGGTGCGGCGCGGCGCGGGCGCGTTCGCCACCGCGCCGCTGACGCCGGCGCCGCCGGCGCTGCTGGCCGCCGCCGCCCATCCGCTGGTGGCGACGCCGCTGCAGATCACCGGGCTGGCCGCGCTGGCCGGGGTGCCGATCGCCGCCGGCGTGATCGAGGTGCCCGGCGCCCAGGTCGCCGGGATCGTGCTGACCGTGGTGGGAGTCGCGGTGCTCGCGCTGGGCATCCGGCACGCGATCCGGCACAGCCGGCTCAACGTCAAGGTCTTCGCACCGATCGGCAAGGTCCGGCTGCGGGCCGTGCCGGCGCGTCAGACCTCGGCGGAGACCTACACCGCGCTGCCGCTGGAAACCGGCCCGGCCGAGAACTACGCATCCTCGGCGCACCGGGCCGCATAGCGCTCCTTACTTGCGCTTGGCTTCCTGGACGTAGAGCAGCTCGAGGATGGACCGAGCCGCCTCGAACCAGCGGTCCAGCCAGCCCGAGTCCGGCATCGTGCCGCGCACCGGCAGCTCCAGCAGCAGGCCGCGCAGCAGCGGGTGGTCCGCCATCGACTGGGAGCTGCCCGCGTCGACCCAGCCGCCGCTGGTGGGGAAGACCGGCTCGGTCAGGCCCTGCAGGTCCAGCGAGGGCAGCTTGGCCGCCCGGTCCAGCGCACTGGTCGGTTCGATCGGGGTACGGGTCGGCAGGCCGGACAGACCGGTTCCGCCGCTGCCGCGCGAGACCAGTTCGTCGCCGTTGTCAGCGGCCAGGGCCGCGTCGCGGCGGGTCTGCCGGTACGCGCTCACGCCTCCGCTGAAGCGGTCCTGCGCGGTCACGGATCCGTTGCTGAGGTTGTCGGAACCCATCGTCATCTGTTTCGCCTTGCCTCGCTCGTATGGATCGCCTGCCCGCACCGTCACGCGAGGGGGACGGTCAGCCGTACGGGCCGACGGCGGTTCTCCGGGCGCGCGGTCCGGTCCGCGCTTAGAGCGTTCAACGAGGCCGACCCGAACGGGCGACGGCGCAAATGGGGCAAAATGCAGCGACCGCCCCCACGCTCGTGGCGGGGGCGGTCGAGGGTCACCTGCTCTACAGGTCGAACTCGCCGCCCTTGGCTCCGCCCACGAAGGCGTCCCACTCGGCGGCGGTGAAGATCAACGCGGGTCCCGTCGGGTTCTTGGAGTCGCGAACCGCGATGGCCTGCTCGACGAAGGCCACCTCCACGCAGTTGTCACAGTTCGGGCCACTGCGTGTGCTCTTGAACCACTGCGCGCGGCTCAGGTCGATCCGGAAACCCTTGGTCTCACTTTCCACAATGGCTCCTCTGCCAGCCTAACGATCATGTCTCTGGACTCCTCGGGAGAGAGGGCCGCCGATCGGACGGTGTCGAAGATGGAGTTGTACTTGCGCAGTTCGTCGCTCTTCTCCAGAAACAGCCCGCCGGTCGCGTTCTCGGCGAACACCACATTGGGGTCCTCGGCATCGGGGAAGTCGAGGATCGCGAATGTGCCGTCCATGCCGGCGTGGGCCCCTGCCGCGAACGGCAGGATCTGCAGAGTGACGTTCGGCAGCCGGCTCGCCTCGACCAATCGGAGCAATTGGTCCCGCATGACCTGGTCGCCGCCGACGGGGCGACTCACCACCGCTTCATCGAGCACCACCTGAAGATCGATCGGATCGTCCTGAATCAATAACGCTTGGCGAGCCATCCGGACGCGTACCCGTTGCTCTATTTCTCGGTCGCTGTCATCCGATCGGGCGGCCCTGATCATCGCTATTGCGTACTTATCGGTCTGAAGCAGACCGGGAATCACCTGCTGCTCGTACGCCCTGATCGACCGGGCCGCCGCTTCGAGACCGACATAAGCGCCGGTGAGCACGGGGCTGAACGGGTGCCACCATCCCTTTTGCCGGGCTTCACGGGATATTTGCACTAATTCGTCCGATTCGACGCCGTTGACGCCGTAAATGTCCAGCATGTCCTTTACGTCGCGGGGAGTGGCGCTCGTGTGGCCGGTCTCGATTCTGGACACCTTGGAGGGTGAACAGCCGAGACGCTCGGCCACCACGTCGATGGTCACGCCGGCCGCATCGCGGTATCTGCGTAGTTCAGCACCGAGTCGGCGGCGGCGGATGGTGGGGCTGCGGCGCGGATTCACGCTCACCTCCGGGCTGCGTGGCATCATGCGACCGGACGGCGCGGGCTCCACCGTACGGCGTTGTCGCCCTCAGTCTGTCTGGTGGTCTCTTGATCCCTCAAGCGTCCACAGTGATCGTTTAGTCACTTTCGGCTGACCTGCAACTTGCATCGATTCGCCTCGTGGTGCAATCTTTCCGTATGGCGCACGTCACTTAGTGTTCTTGTGGGAACCTGAGATACACGCGCCGGGTACGCAGCAATGCACCAAAAAGCGACGCCGCGCACTGGGGGACCGACCGTAGCCGACTGTCCTCGCCGGACTCGAAGAAGTCCGCGAGCAGCGACCGGGCCGGTAGCGGCTAAACCGCACCGTTGCGATGATTGGCACAATCGTTATGGTGCAAAGATGCATCAGCCGGGCACACTGGACCATCTGTGTTCACCGTGCGGCAAAGTGCAATTTGCCCCTACTGGGTTCAGGACAGGAGATGACGTGCTTCCTCGGTCCGGCGATGTCATACACGTGACGAAGGCGGCCAGCGTCCAATTCGCGGCGCCCATGCTTTTCCGGGTCATCCGGGTGCACGACTGGCCGACGTACGAAGGCTGGATCTGGCTGGACGGCTACGAGCTCAACGCGTCCGGTGACGCGGTCGAGCGCCGGTCCATCTTTGTGCAGGTCGGCGGCCTGCGACAGGTCGGCAAGGCTCCGGACCCGCGCACCCGCAACGGTCGCCAGCCGGGCATGACCACGGGCGCCATCCAGGCCCGCGCCCTGCGCGCCAACCGCTGATCTCCGACCGGAGTCAGTCCTCCCCCGGCTGCCCGGTCGGCCCGGTGGTCTGCGTCTGCGTGGGGGTCGGCGACGTCGTCGGCCCCGCCGCGATGATCAGGGTGATCACCGTGTCCGCCGGCACCTGCTGGCCCTCGGCCGGATCGCTGTCGATCACGGTCCCGGCCGGAGAATCGCTGGTCACATAGCGCAGGCGGTAGTTCAGGCCCTTGCGGTCGAGAGCCCCCCGCGCCTCGTCCGAGGACAGTCCCTTCAACGCCGGCACGGTGATGTCGCTCGGGGTGGCGGGCGCCGAAGTGGTCGGCTGAGTCGTCGCCGGCTCCGTGGACGGCGGCGTGGAGGTGGGCGCGGTCGTCACGGCCGTGGTGGCCGGCGGCGCGGGAGAGGCAGTCACGCCCGGGGTGGCATCGTCGCTGGTGGACTGCACGATCAGGTAGATGCCCCAGCCCAGCAGGGCCAGCAGCAGCAACGCCACGATGCCCACCGCGATCGGCGTCCACCAGCGACCGCGCGGCTCGTCGGCCGGCACTGCCGCCCAGTCCGTGCCGGCGTATTCGTCGCCGTAGCCGGGGCGTGGCGGACGTACCCCGGCCCGCGCGGACCACACCGCATCGCCGTCGTCGGCCCAGTTGTCCGTGCTGCGGGGGTGACGCTCTGTGCGCGTACCGTCGGTCGCGTCGGCCGGAATCACCGACGTTGCGTCGTCCGCCGCCGGCGGGAAGAGCTGGGTGCGGTCCACATCCGCGGCGGCGCGGGGCAACTGCGCCGTCCGGTCATCCTTCGGGGGACCACCGATCGGGGGAACTTCCTCATCCTCGGCGAACGGAAAGTACTCACCTGTCTCATCAAGGCGGCGGCGCTCGTCGTCGTCGGACATCGCCGGATCCTCTCCGTTCGGGCGTCCTCTGCCGCCAACCTAACCAATCTTGGCGCATCAACTCATTGATTCGCAGGCATCGTCACCGACGGCTACAGTGCCCGGCATGGCCGACAATGGCTGGACAGCGCGAGTGGCAGCCGCGGCCGGAGTGGCCGCGGGGACGGGCGCCGCCCAGCTCGGCCTCGGCTACGGCCTGGGCGTGGTGGTGTGGCCGGCGGTGCCGGCCGACGACAGCGTCTGGCTGGGCAGTCTCGGCTGGGCGACCTGGATCGCGGCGAGCGCGACCGTGTTCGGCGCGGTCATCGCGGGCCGGCTCGGCCGCGGCACCGGCGGACCGTGGCGCTTCGCGCTGGCGGCGTCCGCGGCGGTCGGCGCCCTGCTGACGGTCGCGCTGATCGCGCTCCCGGCCCGGGCAGCGGTACGGACGGACACCTTCTCACCCCAGACGATCGCCGGCGGGTACGCGGTGATCGGCGTGCTCCTGGGCCTGGCCATCGCGTACTGGGCAGTGGTCTCCAGACCGGTGGCGGCAAACCTGATCGCGACGGCGGCCTGGCTCTGGTCCCTGGCCGTGGCAGCGGTCGTGGCCACGATCTTCTGGCACCGCCCCTCGGCGACGTACCTGTCGAGCTGGCAGTTCTTCTCCCCGGACTCCCCCGACGACCAGTACGGGACGATCTACTGGCCGAGCGCGCTGCTGACGTTGCTCGCGGCGCTGGTGATCGGGGTCATCGGCGCGCTGCCGGCGGTTCGGCGCGGTGACCTGGGGGTGGGCGCTGCGTCGTCCGGGGCGGTCGGGCCGCTGCTGGTGGCGGCGGCTTTCTTCGTGCTGGCTCCGCAGCTGACCGGCACTCCTGGTCCGTTGCAGTCGGCTTATTTGATTGCGCCCTACGCGGTGCTGGCCGGGTTGGCGGGGTCGGCGCTGACGGTCGCCTTGGGCCAGCGCGGTGCTGCGCGTCGGGCGGCCGGATCTGCGTCGAGGGATGCCGCCTTGCCGGCAGCTTCTGACGACGTGGCATCGGTGAGTTCTCGCAGCTCGGATGCGCGCGGCTCAAGATCCCGCAAAGTCGGCGCGGTCAGCGCCAAGGCGGCCGACTCCGAACCTGCCGCCGGATCTGGAAACGCCAATCCCACGAGCGCCGGGTCAGCCGGTGCCCGAACGGCCACCGCCAAGTCCGCCACCGCCGGATCCGCTAGCTCCAGACCTGCCAGGTCGGGGTCCTCCAGCTCCGAGGCGACGAGCACCCGGGCCATGGGCTCGGAGGCGACGAGCGCCCGGGCCGTGAGCTCGGAGACGACAAGCGCCGGGGCAGTGGGCGCCGGGGCAGTGGGCGCCGGGGCAGTGGGCGCTGGAACGGCGGCCGACCCCGAGGCCGGATCCCCGCGAGCCCGCGCCGCTCGCTCGGATCCCGCCGGGGCCGGAGCTGCGGTTGTGCCGTCGCCCAGGCCTGCGCCGAAGAACGCGGCCAAATCGGACACCACAAGCACTCCGGTGGCCGAGTCCACCCCTCCGCCGGCCGATGCAGAGCCCCGCCAACGCCGGTCCTTCATGGACCGGTTCCGGCGTGGCAAGGCAACACAGCGTGACGCTGAGTCGGGCGTCGACCCCTCGGCGGTCGCCACCGGCCGCGCCAAGGCCCCTGCTTCCGCGACCGCCGCAGCCCCCACTTCTGCGACCGCCTCGACCCCTGCCGCTGCGACTGCCTCGGCCCCTGCGGCACCACGTTCGGCCGCGGCGCCGGCACAGGCCGGCTCCTCGTCGGCAGCGGCCCCGGCTCAAGCCGGCCCCGCGTCGGCAGCGGCCCCCGCCCGCGGACGGTCGCGGCCGGCCGGCTCTCCCAGGTCCGGAGCGCCGTCTGTCGATGGCAGCGCACGGCCGGCGGCCTCGTCCGCCCCGGGTCGATCCGACACCCGATCGACGGTCGCCCCGCCGCCCGCCTCTCCCCCGATCGCGAAGATCAACGACGCTCAATCGGGTGAAAACCGCCCCGCAGCTCCGAAGACCACCGCTTCTTCTGCGGCGGATTCGAAGGCTGGACCAGCGGATACCGCGATTTCCGATAAAACGCCCCCCGCGCAGAAGAACCCCGCGAAGTCCACAAAGGCGACTCCCGCGCGCGCCACGCCGCAGCCGTCAACTCCCCGGCAAGCGCGAGCAACCGGCAGCCGCGCCGCAACGCCGGCCAAGCCGGCGGCCGCCGCCAAGCCGGCCGCACCGAAGGACACCGGCTCACAGGACACCGGCTCGAAGGACAACGCGGGGAGGGATGCCGCCCCGAAGGACCCTGATGCGAAAAGCGCAGCTGGTTCCAAAGCCGTCGGCTCGGCGGGCCCCGGCTCGGGTCGCACCGCCGCGGGAGGCACGGCCTCGGGAGGCGCCGGGCTGTGGATCGACGAGGACGACACCGCTGAGCTGCCCGTGCAGGATTCCCGGCGGCGACCGCCAAGCCGTCGCGCCGGTGAGAACGAGGACCGCTGAGCTAGTCGACCGGCCAGGTGTGCACCGGCTCGTTCGTCTGCTGGAGTGAGCTGTATCGAAGCAACATGTCGTGCAAAGCCCCCTGCCGGTCCAGCCCGCGGCGGTGTTCCGCCGACCACACCGCCTCCGTCTGCCACGTCGCACCGTTCCGACCGGTGCGGCAGCGGGCTTCGATGATGCCGAGCAGCCGGTCGCGGTGCGTCCGATGCACGCCGAACAGGTCGAGTCCGGCGTGGGCCTTGGCCAGCAGAGTGTCCAGCACCAGCTCGGTCACCTGGGTCTCCCCGGCGCCCGGCCAGTACATCGTCGCTTCGATGCCGCGGCGGGCCGCGGCGTGAAAGTTGTCCTCCGCCGCGCCGAAGGAGAGCTGCGACCAGATCGGCCGGTCCTCCTCGGCCAGTTGCCGGGCCAGGCCGAAGTAGAAGGCCGCGTTCGCCAGCATGTCGACCACCGTCGGGCCGGCCGGCAGCACCCGATTTTCCACTCGCAGGTGGGGACGGCCGTTCATCACGTCGTAGACCGGGCGGTTCCAGCGGTAGACAGTGCCGTTGTGCAGGCGTAACTCCCCGAGACACGGGACTCCGCCGGCTTCGAGGACCGCTACCGGGTCCTCCTCGTCCATGATCGGCAGCAGCGGCGGGAAGTACCGGACGTTCTCCTCGAACAGGTCGAACACCGAGGTGATCCAGCGTTCGCCGAACCACACTCTGGGGCGTACCCCTTGGGCTTTCAGCTCGTCCGGCCGGGTGTCGGTGGCCTGCTCGAACAGCGCGATCCGGGTCTCGGCCCAGAGCTGCCGGCCGTGCAGGTACGGCGAGTTCGCCCCCACCGCCACCTGGATCCCGGCCACCGCCTGCGCCGCGTTCCAGTACGCCGCGAACTGGTCCGGTGGCACCTGCAGGTGGAACTGCACGCTGGTGCACGCCGCCTCGGGCGCGATCGAGTCGTTCGCCGTCTGGAGGCGTTCGACGCCGCGGATGTCGACGCTGAACTGCTCGCCGCGGGCGCCGACGATCTGGTCGTTGAGGGCGCGGTACCGCTCGTTGGCCGAGAGGTTCGCCAGCACCAGGTGCCGGGGTTGCAGGGTCGGCAGGCTGCCGATGAGCACGATGGTGCTGTCCGCCTTCTTCGCCCGGTCCTCGGCGCGGCTCAGGCTCTCGACGAGATCTTCCTCGTAGTCGGCGAAGCCGTTGCCGGTGATCAGCCGGGGGCGGGCGTTGAGCTCGAGGTTGAACTGGCCGAGCTCGGTCTGGAAGGTCGGGTCGGCCAGGTTGGCCAGGATCTCGGCGTTGCGCATCGCCGGTTCGGCGTCCGCGTCCATGAGGTTGAGCTCGATCTCGAGGCCCGTCATCGGGCTCTCCGCGTCGAAGGCGAAGTCGTCCAGCATCAGAGCCAGCACGTCGAGGCAGCGCCGGACCTTCTGCCGATAGTGGACCCGGTCGTCCTGCGAGAAGACGACCCCTGAGAGGTCCTTACCCATCGTTCCTCCTGGCACGTTCGCGTGACGCTCTCACGGTATGTGCACCCGCTAACCAAGGCCAGGGACGAATCGGACACACATCAGCTCTGGGTAAGCACGCGGCAGCGCAACGTTTACCCTCGCACTCGGCCGGTGATGCCGCCAGTCGGACGGCCGGACACGGCGAAGCGCCGCCCGAACGGACGGCGCTTCGCTGCGGATCGGTGGAGGTCAGGCCTGGCGGATGGCCTCGCCCTCGATCTCGATCTTGACCTTCTTGCCGATCATGACGCCGCCGGACTCGAGCGCCATGTTGTAGGTCAGGCCCCAGTCCTCGCGGTCGATCTCGGTCGTCGCGCTGAAACCGAAGACCTGCTGACCGTACGGGCTGGTGGTCGCACCCTCGAACTCGACGACGAGCTCGACGGGCTTGGTGACGTCCTTGATGGTGAGCTCACCGTCGAGGACGAACTCGGCGCCGGCGTGCGACTTGATGCCGGTGCTGCGGAAGGTGATCGCCGGGTACTTCTCGGCCTCGAAGAAGTCACCGGTGCGCAGGTGGTTGTCCCGGTCGACATTGCCGGTCTGCACGCTCGCGGTGACGATCGAAGCGGTGACGGAGGACTGCAGCGGGTCCTCGGCGATGGTGATGGTCGCGTCCGCCTCGGCGAAGTTGCCGCGGACCTTGCTGACCATCAGGTGACGCACCACGAAGCCGACCCGCTTGTGCGCGGCGTCCAGCTGGTAGGTGCCGGCGGACGGGATCTGCAGACCCTCGAACTCGCGGGTGCTGGCGACGTCGGTCATGACATTTCCTCTCGAAGGCAGAGCCAGGTTGTTGTCTGACGGAGCAACTATATGCCAAGCAATATTCCCCGTGTCAAGAGACCGCTGGTAAGCTGGCTCACGTGGGTACCGACTTTGATGACCCCCGGTTCACCGCCATCGGCCTCTTCGCCGAGGCGTTCACCGGGTTGAGCAGCCGTTTCGCCGCGCAGTTCGAGCAGCACCGGGTCTCCCCGGTCGAGTTCGAGGTGCTCATGCGCCTTGCCCGCTCGCCGCAGAACCGCTTGCGGATGACCGACCTCGCCGGCCAGACCTCCCTGTCCACCAGCGGGGTGACCCGGGTCGTCGACCGGATGGACCGCGGCGGCCTGATCCGCCGCGAGGCCTGTCCGAGCGACCGCCGCAGCTCCTTCGCGGTGATCACCGACGCCGGCCTGGCCCGGCTCGACGAGATCCTGCCGGGGCACCTGGAGCTGGTGCAGCGGTGGTTCATCGACCAGCTCACACCCGACCAGCTGGCGCAGATGCTGGAGTCGCTGCGGACCATCCGCGACGCGGTCAACCCGTGCGCGACGGCGGGCAGCTCGGAAGAGGACGCCTTACCGGCCGTGCCGGGCCACTGAGCCGAACGGGGCGGTAACCGGCAGAAGTACCGGCAGAAGCCCGTCAGCGCCTGGGCAAAAGCCGCTTAAATCCGCGAATCCCCCGGGGGTGCCGGTTAAGGTGATCTCCGCAGGGGGACGCGGCGCGGCCGAGGCCGAAGGCTGGGCAAACGGGGGTGCCTTCGTTCACGCCGCGTGACCGGGGCGTTGGGACGGCCGGCGTGTGGGGGGCACACAAGCGCCGGTCGTCCACGCCCCGGCACAGCTCAGGGCTGCTTCTCCAGCCCGCGCAACGCCTCCGGTCCGAGCAGCTCCCGCTCCCGGGGCAGCAGCGTGATCCCACCCGTACGGCAGAGCTCGGCCAGCCTGACCACCGCCTCCTGCCGGCGCTCCGCGTCCGGCGTGCTCCGCACCACCCCGACCAGCGCTTCCACCGTGTCACGGGGATCGTGGCCACCGGCGTACGCCTCGGCGGCAGCCGCGAAGGTCTCCGCCGCCCGCTTCTCCTCGCCCTGTCGCAGGGCGATCGCCGCCTCCACGATCGCCGCCGGTCCGTCGGCGGGCGCTTGCGGTTCGGGTCCGCGCAGCTCGGCCAGCACGTCGAGCGCCTCCGCGACCCGGCCGCTCTCGGCCAGTGCCAGGCCGACCGTCGCGAGCACCCGGCGCCGGTGGCCCGGATCACCGACGTCCTCCAGCTCGGCCATCGCGTCCCGGCCCAGCCGGGCGGCCTGCTCGAACCGGCCGTCCAGCCGCTCGACCTCGGCGAGGTTCGCCGCCGCCACCGCCCGCAGCCGGTGCTCGCCGCACCGGCCGGCCAGCCTGTCCACCTCCGCGAGCCGGTCCCGGGCAGCGCCCAGATCGCCTTCGCGGATCTCATGCCAGGTGAGGTTGTTCTCCGCCACCGCCATGTCGCGGATGTGGCCGCTGCTGCGGGCCAGCTCCAATGCGGCGGCGCCGTGCCCGCGGGCCCGCTCGTATCCGCCGGCCGTCATCCACAGGGCAGCCAGCTGGGTGTGCGCGGTGAGCTGTCCCGGCACGTCACCCAGGCCCGCGAAGTCGGCCAGTGCGGCCTCCGCGGAGCCGATCTCCTCCGTGCCCGAGCCGTGCTCGAGGGCCAGCTGGGCCAGCCCGACCTTGGCCCAGGCCCGGACCAGCGGGTCGGCGTCCGCCGTACGGGGGTCGGCCAGCAGCCGGCGCAGCCATTGCCGGCCGGTGACATCGCGGCCGCGGAAGCGCCACCACCGGGGCAGCGCGGCCGCGAGCCGCAACGCGATGTGCGGATGCTCGCGGGCCGCGAAGGTCAGCGCGGCGCCCAGGTCACCGGCGACGTCGTCCAGCCGGGCGGCGGCCTCGGCGAGCCGGCCACCCTTGAGGTCGGGTGCGATGTCCTGAGCCAGGTCGGCCATCACCTCGGCGTGCCGGTGCCGCGCCGTGGGCAGGTCACCGTCGGCGGCGGCACGTTCCAGGGCGAAGTCGCCGACGACATCGAGCAGGCGGAACCGGAAGGCGCGGGCGCCGCGGGCGCTGAGCAGGCCCAGCTCCAGCAGCCGGTCCAGCAGGTGCACCGCGTCGGTGGCCGAGCCGTCCGCGATCACGGCTTCGGCCAGGTCCAGTGACCAGCGGTTGCGGAAGGTCGCGAGGCGGTGCAGGGCCCGCTGCTCGTCCGGCGCGAGCAGGCGGTAGCTGGCTGCGACGGCTTCACGGACGGAGACGACGGCACCGGGTGCGGGCCGGCCGGACAGGTCCAGGACGCGGTCACCGTACCGGTCGAGGATCTCCGCGACGGTGAGCACCCGGCCGCGGGCGGCGGCCAGTTCCAGCGCGATCGGCAGCCCCCCGAGCCGGCGGACCAGCGCGGACAGCGGCGCCACCTCGTCCGGCTCGACCGGGCCGCCGCGGACCCGGGCCAGCCGGTCGAGGAAGAGCGCGACCGCCGGATAGCCGGCCACGTCGGCGAGCTCGGGCCCGGCTTCCTCCGGCGGCGCGACCAGCGGCGCGACCGGCCAGACCCGTTCGGTGGGCAGGCCGACCGGGTGCCGGCCGGTGGCCAGGAAACGCAGCGTCGGATGCTGGCGCAGCAGCCGGCTGAGGGCCTCGGCGACGGCCTCGGACGCGCGGTCGACCGCGTCGACGAGCAGCAGCGCGGACCGGCCGGCGAACCGGGGCGCGAGATCGTCGGGCCGGCCCACCCCGAAGACCGCGGCGACGCTACCGAGCACCTCGCCGGTGGTGGAGCCGTCGGTGACGACGATGCCGGCGACCCCTCCCGGATGCGCGGGGGCGACCCGGTGCGCCACGGTGAGGGCGAGGCTGGTCTTGCCCACCCCGGCCAGGCCGACCAGCGTGACGCCACGCGGGCCGTCGTCGCGCGCCGGGGCGAGGCGGGTGACCAGCTCGGCGACATCACCGTCGCGGCCGATCAGATCACCGGCCGGCGGCAGGCGTACGTAGCGCGGCTGCGCGGATGCACCGGCCGGTTGACCGCGTGCGGCGGCCAGGAACGCGATCCTGTCCGCGCCCGCCAGGCCGAGTGCGGCCGCGAGCAGTTCCACCGTGGTCCGCTGCGGTCTGGAGGCGCGACCCCGTTCGAGGTCACGCACCGTCCGCACACCGACCCCGGCCCGAGCCGCCAGCTCGTCCTGGGTCAGCTTCGCGCGCAGCCGGTAACTGCGCAGCACGGCGTCGAATCCCGGACCATCGTGGTCCGCCCCGTGATCGGACGTCATGTCTCGAACCTAGGCACCCAGATCGATGGATGCCGACTTCAGCATGCAATTTGTCGAGTAACCGACGCTCCCGCCGTCGGATTTGCCGCAGAAACCGACCGGGAGTCCAAGATCTACAGTCCGAGGCCGCGCGCGATGATCATGCGTTGCACTTCGGACGTACCCTCACCGATCTCCAGGATCTTCGCGTCGCGGTAGAAGCGGCCCACCGCGGACTCGTTCATGAAGCCGTAGCCGCCGTGCACCTGGGTCGCGTACCGGGCGTTGTCCATCGCGGCCTCGCTCGCGTACAGCTTGGCCAGCGCGGCCTGGTGCTTGAAGTCCTCGCCGGCCAGCATCCGGGCCGCGGCCTCGTAGTACGCGATCCGCGCCGTGTGCGCGCGCATCTCCATGTCCGCGATCATGAACTGGACGGCCTGGTAGTTGCCGATCGGCCGGCCGAACGCCTGACGTTCCTTGGCGTACTTGACCGACTCGTCGACGCAGCCTTGGGCCAGGCCGACCGACAGCGCCGCGATGGCGATCCGGCCCTCGTCCAGGATGCGCAGGAACTGGGCGAAACCGCGGCCCCGCTCGCCGAGCAGGTTGGCCGCCGGCACGCGCACGTCGTCGAATGCCAGCTCGTGGGTGTCGGACGCGCACCAGCCGACCTTGGAGTAGCCGGGCGCGACGGTGAAGCCGGGAGTGCCCGACGGCACGATGATGGTGGACAGCTCCTTGCTGCCGTCCGCCTTCGTGCCGGTCGCGGCCATCACCGTGACCAGGCAGGTGATGTCGGTGCCGGAGTTGGTGATGAACGCCTTGGAACCGTTGATCACCCACTCGTCGGTCCGCTCGTCGAGCACCGCGCGGGTGGTGGTGGCGCCGGCGTCGGAACCCGTGCCCGGCTCGGTCAGCCCGAACGCGGCGAGCGCCTCACCGCTGGTCAGCCGGGGCAGCCACTCGGCCTTCTGCGCGTCCGTACCGAAGCGGTAGATCGGCATCGCACCCAGCGAGACACCCGCCTCCAGGGTGATCGCCACGCTGCTGTCGACCCGGGCCAGCTCCTCCAGGGCCAGGCAGAGTGCGAAGTAGTCACCGCCCATGCCGCCGTGCTCCTCGGCGAAGGGCAGGCCGAAGAGGCCCATCTTGCCCATCTGCCGGATCACTTCGTAGGGGAACGTCTTCTTCTCGTAGTGCTCGGCGATGACCGGTGCCACCTGCTCGCGGGCGAACTCCCGCACGCTGATGACCAGTGCCTCCTGCTCCTCGCTGAGCCGGAAGTCGACCATGACGGATCCTTTCTAGACCGGGGTGACGCCGTGCCGGCGCCGGGAGAATCCGCGGTCCTTGCCGCGCGCGGCGGCGAACCGGCGGACGAGCTCGCCGCGCAGGTCGGCGGGCTCCACGATGGTGTCGATGACCAGCTCGCTGGCCAGCCGCAGGATGTCGATGTCGCGCTCGTACTCGGCCCGGCGCTCGGCCACGAAGGCCGCCCGCTCGCCCTCGGGCAACGCCGCGATCTTGTTGGCGTAGACGGCGTTCACGGCCGCCTCCGCGCCCATCACCGCGATCTTGGCGGTGGGCAGGGCGATGGTCGCCTCCGGGTCGAAGCCGGGACCGGCCATCGCGTACAGGCCGGCGCCGTAGGCCTTGCGCACCACGACGCAGATCTTGGGCACGGTGGCCTCGGAGATGGCGCTGATCATCTTGGCGCCGTGCCGGATGATGCCCTGCTTCTCGACCGCGCTGCCGACCATGAAGCCGGGCACGTCCGACAGGAACAGCAGCGGCACGTTGAAGGCGTCGCAGAGCTGGACGAAACGGCTGGCCTTGTCGGCCGAGTCGACGAACAGCACTCCGCCCTTGAACATCGAGTTGTTGCCGACCACGCCGATGACCTGGCCGTCGAGCCGGGCGAAGCCGACCGTCAGCTCGCGGGCCCACAGCGCGTGGATCTCGAAGAAGGAGCCCTTGTCGACGATGCCCTTCACGTACCGGCGCATGTCGAAGGCCCGGCGCTCGCTGACCGGGACCAGCGCGGCTAGATCGACGGCGGCGGGCTCCTGGGCCTCGGCCGCCGGCGGCTGCTGCGTCCAGTTCGCCGGCAGATAGGACAGGTACGAGCGGACCACGTCGAGCGCGTCCTGCTCGGTCTTGCAGAGGAAGTGCCCGACCCCGGACTCGGCGCAGTGCACCCGCGCGCCGCCCATCGCCTCGAGCGTCGTCTTCTCCCCGGTGACCATCTCGACCATCCGGTCGGAGCCGAGATACATGCTTGCGTTGCCCTCGACCATGGCGACCACGTCGCAGAAGGCTGGGATGTAGGCGCCGCCCGCGGCGGACGGCCCGAACAGCGCGCAGACCTGCGGGATCGAACCGGAGGCCCGGACCTGGGTGTGGAAGATCTTGCCCGCTCCGCGGGGACCGGGGAACAGGTCGACCTGGTCGGTGATCCGCGCGCCCGCGGAATCCACCAGATAGACCATGGGTACGCCGTACTCGTACGCCCGCTCGATGATCCGGATGATCTTCTCGACCGTACGCGCGCCCCACGAGCCGGCCTTGACGGTCGAGTCGTTGGCCATCACGCACACCTCGCGCCCGTCGATCCGGGCGTTTCCGGTGATGACGCCGTCCGCGGGCAGTCCGTCAGCCAAGCTGTTGGCGTAGAGCCCGTCCTCGACGAAGGAGCCGTCGTCGACGAGCAGCGCGATCCGCTCGCGGGCGAAGAGCTTGCCCTTCGCGGCGTTGGCGGCGTGATAGCGCTCGGCGCCGCCGGCCATCGCCCGCTTGCGTGCCTGTGCGAGCGCGTCCTCGCCATACAGATCGGGTGCCACCTGGTCCCCTTCATTCGATCCCTGAACGATCGTTAGGCTAACGCATTCCGGGGACGGAGACCAGACACGGCGAACGGGAGCCCCCGCAGGTAGCGGGGACTCCCGTCCGTTTCGTACGACCGGCGCTGTGGAGGAGCGCCGGTTTACTGCCCGACGCCCAGGGGCGTCGCTCGGGTCACGCCCGGGACCGGCGTGACCCGGGCCTCATCGCAACTACTTACTTGCCGAGCGTGTCGAGGACGCTGAGGCCACCGACGTTCAGGCCACCCGCGTTGCTCAGGTTCTGGGTGAGGCCGTCCACGGCGCCCGCCTCCTGGGTGCTCTTGCGAGCCGGCTTGCCGTACTTGTCGTCCTGGTTGCCGGCGTCGCCGGCGACGTCGTCGTCGTCCTTGTCGCCGTAGCCGTCGCCCTTGACGTCACCGTCGCCGGCCACGTAGTCGTCGTCCTTGTCGCCGTTGTCGCCACCGTTGCCGTTGTGGCCGTGGCCGTGGCCGTTGTCGCCACCGTTGCCGTTGCCGTGGCCGTGGCCGTGACCGCGGTCACCGTCGACGTCGACGTCGTTGGCGCACGCCGCCGCCGAGTTCGCCAGGCCGAGGACGGCGAGCGAGTTGCCGCAGACGTTGATCGGGATGCTGATCGGCGCCGCGAGCTGCGTGCCGTTCAGGATGCCCACGTTGCGGGACGAGTCCTGCGAGAAGTCGTGGCCACGGGCCGACTCGTTCTTCGCGACGGCGGCCGAGTTGGCCTCGCCGGCGACACCGATCGAGTTGCCGGCGATGTTCAGCGGCGCGGAGATCGGGGCGTAGACCTGGGTGCCGTTGGCGATCCCGTAGTTGCCCGAGGTGTCCTGCGAGGTGGACTCGCGGCGGTGGCCGCCACCGTCACCGTTGACGCACGCCGCCTGCGACTGGGCCAGGCCCAGGATGCTGAGCGCGTTGCCGCACAGGTTGATCGGGACGTCGATCGGCGCGTAGACCTGCGTGCCGTTCAGAACCCCGAAGTTGCCGGAGGAGTTCTGGTCGACGCCGCGGCCACCCTTGTTGCCCTTGCCGTGCTCGACCTTGGTGCTCTCGACGTGGTTCACACCGGCGCCGGAAGCGTTGGCCAGGCCCAGCACCGCGGCGGAGTTGCCGACCACGTTCACCGGCACGGAGATCGGCAGGTACGCCTGGGTCCCGTTGGCGATGCCGAAGTTGCCGGAGGTGTTCTGCGAGACGCCGCCCTTGCCACCGCGCTTGCGGTGCTGGCCGCTCTCGACGAAGTTGATGCCCGAGCCGGCCGAGTTGGCCTCGCCGGCCACGCCGATCGAGTTGCCGACCACGTTCAGCGGCACGGCGATCGGGGCGAACACCTGCGTGCCGTTGAGGATGCCGACGTTGCCGGAGCTGTCCTGCGAGACGTCGGCCTGCGCTGCGCCGGGGGCGAACAGCAGGGCGCCGGCCGCCAGAACACCGACGCTGAGAGTCTTACGAACCCAAGTCTTCATGGAAAGAAGATGCCTTTCAGAATTGTCAGAAAATGGTGAGACGCGTATTCAATTGATCGGTGCTTTCGGGCGCAGCGGTGCCACGAGCCTTTTTCATGGACTGCCCTGACCCCGCCTGTCGACGTGCGCCCGTTGCGAGTGACGCATTGCAGAGCGGTGGCGTACCGGAGATTGGGCCCCGAGGTGATTCGCCGCCTGTTCGCAAGCGGTTCGGGAATCAGGCCCGTGGTGCGGGCACACCGCATCCGCTGGAGTGCCGCGGGTGACGGAGATGCCGGCCGGTGCCGGTACTAGTCAGGTGAGACGGTCGGTGCCTCGGCGTCATGGCGCCGGACCTCGACGTCGGCCGCGATGGGCAGCCGGTGGCACGCCACCGTACTGTCCGCGACCTTGGCCGGAAGGAAGGCCGCAGAGCCGCCCTCCGTCGCAGTTGACGGCCCGGAGGCCGGAACGCCGTTCGCTGCCCCGAGGTGCACCCGCAGAGGCGCGGGTCCGTCACCGCCGGGTGTGTCGCTGACCGTCTCCAGCTCGGCCGCCGTGGCGGCGGCCCGGTGCCGGTCGGCAGCGAAGGTGTGCTGCCGGGCGACGGTCTTTCCCACCTGGTCCCGCCGGTCGGGCTGACGCTCGGCCGCCGGTACCTCCTCGTCCCTGTCCACGACCTCGCCGACCGTGCTGACCTGGTCGGCGACGATCTCGCCGGCCGCGGTCAGGTCCTCATCGGACTGCTCGGCGTCCACCTCGGAGACGTCGGTCCCCGAGACCTCGGAGCCGCTCACCCGCGTCGCGGAGTGCCGCACCGGCAGCGCCGGCGCACTCCCCGCCCGCGGCGGCTCGGGCTCCCGGACATCGGTGACCGGGACGAGTTTCCGGGTGTCCACCGCTTCACCGGAAGGGCGAAGTGGGGCGGTCAACTCCCGGACGACGCTGTCGACCCCGCCCAGGACGGGATCCGCGTCGTTGCTGCTCTTCGTGGCCGGGGCCGGCGTTCCCACGAGCTTGCCCGGGAGCGCCACGGCGGCAGCGAGACGTCGGTGGTGATCGGATGCCAGCGGCTTGACGGCCGCCTTGAGGACCCGGTCCACCACCGGGACGCTGTGGCTCTCGCCGTGCACCACAGAGCCGATCAGCGACGAGCCGAGGGACAGTCCCTCACCCGCCGGATCACGGTCCGCGGCGTGCGCGGCAGCGCCGGTGAGCAGCCAGGCCGCGCCGGCCAGACCGCCGACGACCAGTGCACGCAGGCCCCACCGGGATCCGGTGCGTCCTGCGCGGTGCTCCTTGCGCCGCTCCGCCCCCTGGCTGTGGGGCGGCATGAGCGCGGAGACACCGGCGGGCCGGACTGACGCGGAGCGGTACGCCGTACGCGCATCGCGCTCGACCACCCGTCCCGTCATTGTCCTGCCCCTGTCCGTCGGCTCGTGACTCCTACTGGACCGACTGCCCGCCCGGAAGGAACAAGGCGATATCGGCCACTCGGTATTGGTAACGAAGCGGCCCAGCGAGGGTCACGCAGGCATTCCGGAAAATTGATCGCGTCGCACCGGAAGCGAAAGAACGGTAAAGAGAATTCGGATCACACCAATCTGGTGCGCGGCCCGGCCCGAAGAACACCCGACGGGAGTGTGCGACCCAGCAGGTCCTCGGCGAGTTCCGCCACCGCGATCAGCTTGTCCAGGTCGATTCCGGTGCGGATGCCCATGTCCTCGAGCATGTGCACGAGCTCCTCGGTGGCGATGTTGCCCGAGGCGCCCGGCGCGTACGGGCAGCCGCCGATCCCGCCCACGCTCGCGTCGAACTCGGTGACGCCCAGCTCCAGGGCGGTCAGCACGTTCGCCAGCCCCGTACCCCTGGTGTTGTGGAAGTGCAGCAGGTCCGGGCGTACCTCGGTGAGCAGGTCACGGACCCGGCGCGGGGTCGCCATGCCGGTCGTGTCGCCGAACGCGATGCGGTCGGCGCCGTCGGCGCGGACCCGCTCCACGATGGACGCCACCCGCTTGGGGTCGATGTCGCCCTCGAACGGGCAGCCGAAGCTGGTGGCCACGATGACCTCGAGCTTGGCGCCGGCCGCGTGGATCAGCGGGATGAGGCCGGTGATGTCGTCGAGCGACTCGTCGGTCGAGCGGTTCAGGTTGCGCCGGTTGTGGGTGTCGCTGGCCGACACCACCACCTCGATCTCGCGGAAGCCCGCCGCGATCGCCCGCTCGGCGCCGCGGGTGTTGGGGATCAGCGCGGAGTAGCGGACGTCGGGGTTGTGCCAGGCCCGCGCCCACACCTCGTCCGCGTCGGCCATCTGCGGGATGGCTCTGGGGTGCACGAAGGACACCGCCTCGATCCGGCGCACGCCGGTGCCGGAGAGGGCGTCGATCAGCCGGACCTTGTTGCCGGTCGGGATCGGCTCCTCGTTCTGCAGGCCGTCGCGCGGCGCGACCTCGCGGATCGAGACGGTGTCCATCAGCGCTACCCCTTCTTGACCTTCGCCGGGCGCATCCGGGCGACGATGCCGGTGTCGTAGTTGCCGGACAGGAACTCGTCGTGCTCCAGCAGCTCGGCGAAGAACGGCAGATTGTGCTTGGGGCCGGCGATCTCGAAGCCGGCCACCGCGGCCCGGGCCTTGGCCAGCGCATCCGCCCGGTCGGTGCCCAGCACGATCAGCTTGGCCATCAGCGAGTCGTAGAACGGCGTGACGGTCGTCCCCGGGCCGTAGCCGGCGTCGACCCGCACGCCGTCGCCGGTGGGCTCCACCCAGGTCGTGACCTGGCCCGGACCGGGCAGGAACCGCTTCGGGTCCTCCGCGTTGATCCGCAGCTCGATGGCGTGGCCCGTGGTGGCGTGGATGGTCGCCGGATCGAAGGTCGGCGCCGCCCCGGACGCGATCCGCAGCTGCTCCTCGACCAGGTCGATGCCGTGGATCAGCTCGGTGATCGGGTGCTCGACCTGGAGCCGGGTGTTCATCTCCAGGAAGAAGAACTCGCCGGTGGTGGGGTCGAGCAGGCATTCGACCGTGCCGGCGTTGCGGTAACCGACCGCCTCGCCCGCCTTGACCGCGGCGGCCAGGAAACGTGCACGCAGCTCCGGTGACACCGCCGGGGAGGGCGCCTCCTCGACGAGCTTCTGGTTGCGGCGCTGCACCGAGCACTCGCGCTCGCTCAGGGCCACCACCCGGCCGTCGGCCAGGCCCAGGATCTGCACCTCGACGTGGCGCACCCGGGGGAAGTAGCGCTCGATCAGCACCGAGCCGTCACCGAACATCCGCTCGGCGAACGCGCGGACCTTGTCGTACTCGGTGCGCAGGCCGTCCTCGTCCTCGGCGACCGCCATGCCCATGCCGCCACCGCCGGCGGCGGCCTTGACCATCACCGGATAGCCGATCTCCGCGGCCGCCTCGATCGCGGCCTCGACGGTCGCGGCCGGATCGTGCGTGCCCGGCGCGACCGGGACACCGGCCGCCGCCATCAGGTTGCGAGCGTTGATCTTGTCGCCCATCGCGGTGATCGCTTCCGCGGACGGTCCGACCCACACCAGGCCGTTGGCCTCGACCGTACGGGCGAACTCGGCGTTCTCGCTCAGGAAGCCGTAGCCGGGGTGCACCGCCTGCGCCCCCGTCGACTTGGCGGCCTCCAGGATCGCCTCGGTGTTGCGGTAGCTCTGGGCCGGGTTGGCCGGTCCCACGCACACCGCCTCGTCCGCCTCGGCGACGAACGGCATCCCCGCGTCCGCCTCCGAGTAGACCGCGATCGACCGGATCCCCAGCCGCCGGGCGGTCCGGATGATCCGGCGGGCGATCTCGCCCCGGTTGGCGATGAGCAGCGACTCGATCATCTCGCTCTTTTCCCTCGTGCTTCCCGGCCGTCTCGGCGGCCGGCCACTCGCAGTGCCGGGCTTACCCGCGACCCGCCGGGTCAGCGGCCGATGAGGGCGTGCACCGTCGCCTCGCGCAGCAGCACGGCCCGGCGGCGGCGATCGACCTCACCACCGAGGAACGGCGTCGAGTTCATCAGGCCGAACGCGGAGTGGGCCAGCACCCGGGCCTCCGCCGGCTCCAGCTCGGGGCGCAGCGTGGCCAGCACGGTGACCCACTCCTCGACGTACAGGCGCTGCAGGCGGCGGATCTGCCGGCGCGGCTCCTCGGGGAGGCGGTCGAGCTCGTGCAGGTGCAGGGCGATGACCGCGGGGTTGGCCAGCGCGAACTCCACGTGGAACTCGATCAGGTCGGTGAGCGCGGCGTGCGCGTCCTGGGAGTGCCGGCCGACGCGTTCCTGGCCGCCGTGCAGCAGTCCCTCGCTGACCGGGATGAGCGCGGCCACCAGCATGGCCTCTTTACCGGCGAAGTGGTGATAGAGGGCCGGGCCGGTCACGCCGGCGGCGGAGCCGATGTCATCCATCGAGACACCGTGATATCCGCGTGCGGCGAAGAGGCCGACCGCGATCTCGAGGATCTCGTCCCGGCGCGAGCGCCGGCGGGGGGCCGGCGGGCCCGGACGCTGCTGCTGATCTACCGTCACCTGGCAACTCTAACCCGCTGTCAAGCCGAAGCCTTAACGGCCGTTCAGCCGATTAGTCCTCCTCCACCCCTTCGGTACGGCGCAACCGTGCGGCCTGCTCCAGGTTGCCCCCGGCCTCCAGCGCCTCGGCCAGCACCCGGGCCGTGACCTGCCGTTGCGGCGCGTCCTGGGCCATCTCCCCGAGCACCGGCCAGAGCAGGTCCTCGGCCTGCTGCGGGTGTCCGGCGCGCAGCAGCGCCTCCCCCAGCAGCGTCGCGACCTGGTCCGCCTCGCCGGCCGACCCCACCTCCCGCAGCCGCTCCGGCGCATCGGTGACATACGGCACAGCTTCGGCGGCACGGCCCCGGGCCAGCAGCAGCCGGGCCATCTCGAAGCCGAGCATCGCCCGCTCCCACACCGCGCCCGGCTCCTCGCCCACCTCGGCGGGCAGGCCGGCGTGCTTGCGCTCGGCCAGCCGGTATGTCTCCTCGGCCGCCGCCACGTCGTCCGCCCAGTGCAGAGCCATCACCCGGCGGCGCAGCAACCGCAGCTCACCGAGCGGATCGCCGGCCACCCGCAGATCCTCGGCCCCGGCACCGAACCACTCCGCGGCCTCGGCGTCACGGTCCAGCCGGAACAACAGGTCCCCGGCGTTCTCCCGGATCTGACCACGGCCGGCCGGATTGTCGGCCAGCCGCCCGACCAGTTCCTCGTAGAGCGCGAGCGAGCCCGTGTTGTCACCGAGCTGGCGATAGAGCCCGGCCAGCAGGAACCGGGTGTTGTCCGCGGCCTCGTCGTGGCCGAGCCGTTCGAGCCCCGCGAGGGCCTCCTCGGCGACCTCGGCCGCCTCCACGATCCTTCCGGCCTGCCGGTAGGCGTCCGCGAGCTCCTGCCGGATGAAGGCGCCGCCCTCGTCCAGGTCCTGCTCGGCGCAGAGCGCGACGGCCTCGACCAGATCGTCGATCGCCTCACCGGGGCGGTCGAGGTGGACCAGGGCCCGGCCCCGGCCGAGTCGCGCGGTCAGCGCGGCGGCCGGCTCGCCGGCGGCCAGAACCTCACCGAACGCCTCGGCGGCCTCCCCCGGATCGGAGGTGAGCTGGCCGAACAGGGCGGCCGCGTCGGCCAGCCGCAGAGCCGGACCGTGCTCCTGGAAGTAGGCGCGCGCCTCGGCCGCCGCAGCCAGGGCCTCCTCGTGACGACCGGCGGCGGCCCGGTTCGAAGCGCGCCGGGCCAGATAGAAGGCCCGCAGGCGCGGATCATCGGTCTCGGCGGCGGCCTGCTCCGACCGATCGTGCGCGGCGTTGGCCTCCTCGGGGCGGTCCTGAACCAGGTTGATCAGTGCCAGCCGGGACCAGGCGGCCGCCCGCTGCCGGGCGTCACCGTGCTCCTCCTGATAGGCGGTGTCCGGCTCGATCAGCGTCCGGCCCTCGTCGGGACGCCCGGCCAGCGCCACCGAGACGCCGAGCCGGCCCCGGGCCACCGAGGCGTCACCCTCCGAGCCGGCGGCGGCGAACAGGTCGATCGCCCGGCGCCACACAACTGCAGTGCCGTCCTGGTCATCGGCCCGCCACAGCTGACTACCGAGCAACATCGCCCGGCGGGCCGCGCGCTGCATCACCGCGGGATCACCGTCGGCGGCGGCCACCACGTCCTCACCCTTGCCGAACTTGGCGTCGTACACGGCCAGGACCGCGTCGGCCTCGTCGTCACGGTCCTGCAGCTCGTGCTCCTCGGCCAGGCCGAGCAACGTGTCGGCATCGGCGTCGGCCGGGATCTCGACCGGCCCGGCGGGCTTGGGCACCGGCTGCGGTGCGGGGGCCGGACGGCGCCGGGCGGACGCGGACAACGGCAGGACCACGTCGTAAGGCTGCGCGGCGATCTCCGCGGCGATCAGCCGGCTCTGCGCCGTGGTGCCGTTACGCGCGTCGAAACGCAGCGACAGCGCGGTGGCGAACGCCGCCAGCTCCTCGGCGAGATCCTCGGCCGTGACGTCGTCCTTCTCCCGGCGGTGCACGATCGTCTTGCCGTGGCCCAGGGTGACGAGCCGGCGCAGCAGCAGCGCCGACGACGCGGCGAAATTCATGCCCGCGGCCGGGGACGGCGCCCGCTCCAGCCAGTCGATGTGCCGTTGCAGGATCTCCAGCCCGCGGTTCTCGTTGCCGGTCCGCGCGCAGAACGCGATGTGGTCACCGATCTCCCACAGATCGGCGAGGTTGCCGCGCATCAGCCTGTACGACCTACGGTGGGCGTCCGCGGCCTCCTCCAGTCGGCCGGTGCGCAGATACGGCACCATCAGGCCGCTGAGGATGGTCTGCGGCTGCTCGGTGCAGCTCAGCCGCCCGGCCAGCACCGGCTCGGCCAGAGCCACCGCCTCCTCGTCGCGGCCCCGGCTGGAGAGATAGGTGACCTGCGCCGACGGGTCACAGCCGGCACAGTCGGAGAGATCGTCGCGGGGCGTCGTGTTCCACCGCTCGTAGAGCCGGTTGGCCTCGTCCTCCAGGCCGACGTGCCGGGCCACCACGTACCGATGCTTGTGGACCGCTTGCAGGCTGTGGCCGGCCTCCAGGTAACGGCGTTCCATGTCGTCCAGCACCGCGTACGTGCGGGCCAGCGGCACCTCGGGGAACTTGGTCAGCGCCGACACCATGTATTTGAAATGCCACAGCAGGTCCTGCTCGGTGCGGGCGTGGAAGGGCGCCGGGTCGCGGTCGAAGTCGCTCAGGCACCAGGAGAACGTGACGAACGACTTCGCGACCTCACCGCCGTACGTGTACGCCGTCGTGGCCAGGATGCGCGCCTGATAGCCCAGCTCCCGGTCGCCGAGCGCGTCGGCGTGCCGGATGACCTGCTCGATGACGGCGATCTGCGCGGCCCCGTACGGCATCCGGTGGGCCTCCTGGAGCAGCCCCCACAGCTCCTCGGCGGACCGGCTCACTGCGCCTCCCCCGGGACCGCCCGGCCCAGCAGGCCGAGGAACGACGTGTTGAGCAGAGCTGCGTCCGCGGGCCGGATCGGGTGGTAGCCGAGCAGCAGGGCCTGGCCGTACAGTGCCTCGACAGCCAGCGCGGTCAGGTCGGCGTCGCCGATCGCGGTGACCCGGCGGACCAGCGGGTTGCGGTGGTTGAGGACCAGCTGCGGACGGTCCGGCGGGTCGCTGTCGGCGAGCGCGTCGAGCACGCCGCCCCACAACTCGTCGGCCTTCTCCCGGGTGGCGGTGAACTCCTCGTGGAAGTGCGCCGCGCGGCTGACCAGATAGAGCGCGGGCAGGTTGGCCGGCTCGAAGGTGCGCACGACCACCTCGCAGCCGAGCCGGTCGAGCCGGCGCTGGGCGGCCGACAGGAACGGGCGCAGCCGCAGCTCGGTGGCGGCGTCCAGGGCGTCGAAGCGGGTCGCCAGGTCGGTCGGCTCCAGCCGCTCGACCTTGATGGCCCGGTCGAGCTGCGGCAACCGCTCGATGATCTCGGCGTCGTAGGTGTAACCGCCGTTGATCAGCCCGACGTCCTGGGCCGCGGCGACGGCCGCCAGCTGGCGGAACTCGTCGGTCGTGGCCGCGTACCGGATGAGGCCGTGCCGGGAGCGGAACTCGGCCAGGGTCATCTGGCCGGTGTTGGTCTCCATCGGCCACCACTGCTCGACCAGGCGCAGCATCTCGTCGTCGTGCAGGGCGAGCGCCTTGACCCCGAGGTGGTGGATGCGCAGAAACTCGGCCAGCCGGCGCGGGTCGGTCGACGCGAGCCGGACCAGCCAGCCGCGCAGCTGGTCGGCGATGGCCTCGCGGGTGGCGACCAGCAGACTGTCGTCGTAGAGGGCCTCGCGGCTGGCGGTCGGGCGCAGCTCGGTGCTGTCGACCACGCAGCGGGCGAAGAAGGCCCATTCCGGCAGCAGGCCCTCGACGGCCTCGGCCAGCAGCATGCGCTTGAGGTAGACCCGGTGACCGCCGCGGGTGGCCGGATTGACCGGGGTGGGCAGCACGAACGCGGCGCCGGTGAGCCCGGCCTCGGGCACGTCCAGCTCGATCACGTCGAACGGGGTGAAGCCGAGGGTGCGTTCCGCGTACGAGATCGCGGCCCGGCGACCGGCGGCCCAGGGGACCTCGCCGACGGTGACGGTGGTGCCGTCCACCGTGACGTCGACCGGCAGCAGCGAGCCGTACAGGGTGGCGAGCTGGGTGACAGTCGGGCCGGCCAGGAACATCTCGGACCCGCGGCGCGGGATCAGGGTCACCGACGTGCCGGGCTCCCGCTCCGGCCCGGGCCGTACGTCGTAGCGACCGTCGGCGTACCCCGTCCACAGCACCGGTGGGGCGTCGGCATGGCGGGTGTGCACCCGGATCTCGTCGGCGACCAGGAAGCAGGAGAGCAGGCCGATGCCGAACTGGCCGAGGAACTCGTGCCGGGCGAAGCCGAGCTCGTCGCGCTTGGAGCTGCGGCCGATGGTGGCCAGCAGCTCGTGCACCTGCGCCTCGGTGAGACCGATGCCGTTGTCGGCGATGCGCAGGCTGCCGTCACCGGTCGTGCCGGCGGACTCGATGCTGATCCGCGCGGTCGCACCGGTCCCGTCCTGCCGCACCGCGGTGATCGCGTCGACCGCGTTCTGCAGGAGCTCGCGCACGTAGACCCGCGGGCTGGCATAGAGATGGTGGCTGAGCAGGTCGACGATGCCCCGCAGGTCGACTTGAAAAGTGTTGCTCACGTCGGTTCGTCGCCCTCCCCGTCGGCGCTGAGGCGCTCAGGGTACCGGCACGATCTGACCTTCGGTGTCCGCCTTTTCCGTGACCCACCACCGGCCCGAACAGGCGGCCGCGAGCACCGCACCGGCCGTGTTGACGATCACGTCGTCCACGCTGGAGACCCGGCCGATCGCGAGGACCCACTGCAGGGCCTCGATCACGACCGCACTGACCGCGGCGATCGCCAAGATGCGCAGCAGCGAGGCGGCCCAGCCGAACCGGACCGGCAGGAAGAAACCGACCCCGGCCAGGACGGCCAGGTTGCCGGCGAACTGCGCGACCGCCGTGCCCGGATCCCCGGAGAACCAGGACGGCAGGTCGTGCAGCGGCACGAGGTCGATCGACCGCGGCGTGGCTTGCGGGGTGAAGAGCATGCCGAGGAACGGCAGCGTCCAGCAGAGCAGACCGACCTCGGCGAGAGCGTCGCGCCGGGACCGGCTCCGGCGCCGCCACCGGTACGCGACGACGCCGGCCAGCGGCAGGAGCAGCAACGTGGCGATGATCGTGGCGCTGTGATCCCGCCAGGCTGCTCCCATGCCGCCGAATCTAGGCGGCGGCCGCCACGCGGGCAGTCAGGCCGCCACGCGGACCGTCAGGAGAGGCCGCCCGGCTCGGTGCCCTTGGCGATGGGGGCGCGCACCAGGTTGCCCCACTCGGTCCAGGAGCCGTCGTAGTTGCGGACCTGCGGATAGCCGAGCAGGTGGTGCAGCACGAACCAGGTGTGGCTGGACCGCTCGCCGATCCGGCAGTACGCGATCACGTCGTCACCGGTCTCCAGCCCCAGCTCGTCCCGGTAGATCTTGGTGAGCTCGTCGGCCGGCTTGAAGGTGCCGTCCTCGTTGGCCGCCGACTTCCACGGCTTGCTGAGCGCACCGGGGATGTGCCCGCCACGCAGCGCGCCCTCCTGCGGGTACGCCGCCATGTGGGTCAGCTCACCCGTGTATTCCTGCGGGGAACGCACGTCGACCAGCGGGCGCCCGCTCGAGATGTGGGCCATGACCTGGTCCCGGAACGCGCGCAGCGGACCGTCCTCGCGCTGCGGCACCGGATAGGTCGCCGGCGCCCGCTCGGTGCGGTCGCGGGTCAGCTCGCGGCCCTCGGCCACCCACTTCTGCCGGCCGCCGTCGAGCAGGCGCACGTCGCGGTGCCCGAACAGGCTGAAGACCCAGAGGGCGTACGCCGCCCACCAGTTGAAGTTGTCGCCGTAGAACACGATCGTGTCGTCCCGGCCGATGCCCTTGGCCTCGCACATCGCGGCGAACCCGGCCGGGTCGAGATAGTCCCGGGTGAGCTGGTCGTTGAGCTCGAGGTGCCAGTCGACCTTGACCGCGCCGGGGATGTGGCCGCTCTCGTAGAGCAGCACGTCCTCGTCGGACTCCACGACCACGAGTCCGGGGGTGTCCAGGTGGGCGGCGAGCCACTCGGTGGTGACCAGCTTGTCGGGGTGGGCGTACGCCTGCAGGGCCGGCGCCGGATCGTTCTCTACTGACATGTCACTCACGCTATCGCTTCGATGGGGCGCAGCTCGGGACGCTTAGCCGTCACGAGATCACCGGAGGAGGCGCCGGCGAGCCGCCGTTTGATCCAGGGTGCGAGGTGCTGCCCGGCCCAGCGCAGGTCGGCGCCGCGGGCCAGCAGCCACGGGGTGGGTGCCGGCATCGGCGGCACGAGCAGCCACTCCTCGTCGACACCGACACCGAGGGCGTCGAGCACGTGCGCGGCGACCCGGCGGTGCCCGGCCGCGGACAGGTGCAGGCGGTCGGAGCTCCACAGCAGCGGATTGTGGAACGCGTCGTCGGCGAAGAGATCGATCAGGATGGCGCCGTGCCGGTCGGCCAGCTCGCGGGCGCCGTCGTTGAGGGCGGCAGCCCGGGGCCCGACGATGCGCTGGCCGGGCAGGTGGGCGGTGACGTCCGCGAACCGGAACAGGATCACGTCGGCACCGGCGGCCCGCAACTGCGCGATCGCCGGGTCGATCTTGTGCACCAGGCCGTTCGCGTCGACCCGGCGGCGCAGGATGTCGTTGCCGCCGGCGGCGAAGCTCACCAGGCTCGGCCGCATGGCCAGGGCAGGGTCCAGCTGCTCGGCGAGGACCTGGCCGAGCACGTTGCCGCGGACGGCGAGGTTGGCGTAACCGAAGCCGGGGCCGGCGTCGACGGCGAGCCGGGCGGCCACCAGGTCGGCCCACCCGCGGTAGGTGCCGTCCGGGTACGAATCGTCCATGCCCTCGGTGAAGCTGTCGCCCAGCGCGACGAAGTTGTTCCAGCTCATGGCCTTTTCCCCCGTTCCATGCCGCCGCTTGAGCCAGTTTTGCACCGGCCCGGCCGCGCGTCAGCGTGACGCTGGCGACACCGGATAACCGGATGATTCCTGTCGGTGGTGGCTTCTAGGCTTCGTCGCATGCTGCTGCGGATGTCCACCATGCTGCTCAAGACCCTGCGCGAGGAGCCGGCCGAGGCGGAGGTGCCGAGTCACCGGCTGCTGCTGCGGGCCGGTTACATCCGGCGCTCGGCCCCGGGCGGCTACACCTGGCTGCCGCTCGGCAAGCTGGTGCTGGACCGGATCACCGCGATCGTCCGCGAGGAGATGGCAGCGATCGGCGGCCAGGAGGTGTCCTTCCCGGCCCTGCTCCCCCGCGAGCCCTACGACGTCACCGGCCGCTGGACCGAGTACGGCGACGACCTGTTCACCCTCAAGGACCGCCGCGGCGCCGACTTCCTGCTGGCGCCGACCCACGAGGAGATGTTCGCCCTGCTGGTGCAGGACATGACCAGCTCCTACCGGGACTTCCCGCTGATCCTCTTCCAGGTCCAGACCAAGTTCCGCGACGAGGCTCGCCCGCGCGCCGGGCTGCTGCGCGGCCGCGAGTTCCTGATGAAGGACGCGTACTCGTTCGACCTCTCCGACGCCGGCCTGGCCGAGTCGTACGCCCGGCACCGCGCGGCGTACCAGCGCATCTTCGACCGCCTCGGCCTCGACCACACCATCGTGTCGGCGATGTCCGGGGCGATGGGCGGCTCGGCCTCGGAGGAGTTCCTCGCCACATCCGAGGTGGGTGAGGACACGTTCGTGGCCTGCACCACCTGTGGCTACGCGGCCAACACCGAGGCCGTGGTGACCCCGGTCCCGGCTGTCCCGGAGCGCGAGCACCACCCGCTGACCGTCCACGACACTCCGGAGACCCCGACGATCGCCGCCCTCGTGGAGCTGGCCAACAAACAGTCCCTCGACGGCCGCACCGACTGGACCGCGGCCGACACCCTCAAGAACGTGGTCGTCACCGTGCACCACCCCGGCCGGGAGGACAGCCTGCTGGTCATCGGCGTGCCGGGTGACCGCGAGGTCGACCTCAAGCGGCTGGACGCGGCCCTCAGCCCGGCGACGGCCACCATGTTCGACGACTTCACCGCCCGGCCCGACCTGGTCAAGGGCTACATCGGCCCGCAGGGTCTCAAGCTGCGCTATCTCGCCGACCCCCGGGTGGCGCCCGGCACCGCCTGGCTCACCGGCGCCAACGAGCCCGGCCGGCACGCGACCTCGGTGGTCGCCGGCCGCGACTTCACTCCCGACGGCACCATCGAGGCGGCCGAGGTCCGCGCCGGCGACGCCTGCCCGGCCTGCGGCGAGGGCGAGCTGGCCATCCGGCGCGGCATCGAGATCGGGCACATCTTCCAGCTCGGCCGCCGCTACACCGACGTCTTCTCGGTCGACGTGCTCGGCGCGGACGGCAAGCCGGTGCGCCCGACCATGGGCAGCTACGGCATCGGGGTCTCCCGCGCGGTCGCCGCCGTCGCCGAGCAGCACCACGACGACCGCGGCCTGCTCTGGCCGGACGAGGTCGCCCCGGCCGACGTGCACGTCATCGCGGCCGGCAAGGGCGGTCAGATCGACGCCGCCCTCACCTTGGCCGCCGAGCTGGAAGCCCAGGGCCTGCGGGTGCTGGTCGACGACCGGCCGCAGCTGTCGGCCGGCGTGAAGTTCACCGACGCCGAGCTGATCGGCATCCGGCGCATCGTGGTGGTCGGCCGCCGGCTGGCCGAGGGGTACGCCGAGTTCCGCGACCGCCGCACGGACGAGCGACACGATGTACCGATCGCCGACGTGGCGCGTGTAACGATCGGATAGCACGGGTACGGGCTGGACACGAGTGACACGAGAACGGGGAGGTCACCACCCATGGCGAGGACCACGGTCGCTGAGGTCATGACCAGGCGGGTGGTCTACCTGCCGGGCGACACCATGCTGGACGAGGCGGCGCAGGCGATGCGCGACCAGTCCATCGGCGACGTCGTGGTGACCGCGGGCCCGACCATCGCCGGACTGGTCACCGATCGCGACATCGTGGTCCGGGCCATCGCCGACGGCCGGCCACCGAAGTCGACGACCCTGGCCTCGATCGCTACCCACGAGCTGATCATGATCGAGCAGTCGGCCGGGGTGGACGAGGCCGTCCAGGCGATGCGCGAGCGCGGCGTCCGCCGGCTGCTCGTCTGCGACGCGGACCGCAACGTGGTCGGCATCATCAGCCTCAGTGATCTGGCCCTCCTGCCGACCTCGGCCGCGGCCTGACCCCCTCGACGTAAGGTCGGAGCCGTGAGCGACATGCCTGCCAAACTGGCCGAGATCGTGGACGACTTCGCCTCCGCGCCGCGCGACGTGGTGCTGGAGATGCTGCTGGAGTTCTCCGACGCGGTGCCCCCGCTGCCCGACTCCCTCGGCCATGAGGGCATGGAACAGGTGCCGGAATGCCAGACACAGTTCTTCCTGCGCGCCGAGGTGCAGCCCGACGACACGGTCCGCACCTACTTCGACTGCCCGCCCGAGGCGCCGACGACGCGGGCCTTCGCGGGCATCCTCGCCGAAGGCCTGGAGGGCGCGTCGACCAGCGAGATCCTGGCGGTGCCGGACGACCTCTACAACCGGATGGGGCTGGCCACGGCGATCAGTCCGCTGCGGATCCGCGGAGGCACGGCGATCCTCGGGCGGCTCAAGCGGCAGATCCGCGAGCAGTCCCCATCCGACCGCCCCACCGCCGCCCTTGACCGGACTGAAGAATCTTGAACATAGAGATCTGGTACGACCTCGTCTGCCCCTGGTGTTACCTGGGCAAGCGGCGACTGGAGGCGGTGCTGCTCGGTTTTCCCGGGGGCGCTTCGATGACCTTCCGGGCGTACCAGCTCGATCCCGCGCCGGTTCCGGTGCCGCTGCCGACCTGGCAGGCCATGACGGCCAAGGTCGGCGACCCGCGGCAGGTCGACCAGATGATCGCGCACGTGACGGAGATCGTCCGCGGTGAGGGGCTGGCGCTCGACTACGAGCGGGCGGTCGCGGCCAACACGTTCGACGCGCACCGGTTGGTGGCCTGGGCCGCGGCGCAGGAGCTGCAGCTCAACATGATCGAGACCTTGCAGCACGCGCACTTCGCGCTGGGTGCCGACCTCGGTTCGCATGCCGCGCTGGCCCAGCTGGCCGGGTCGATCGGGCTCGACGCGCGGGCGGCGTTCGCCTACCTGGCCACGCCGGCCGGCACGGATGCGGTCAACGCCGATCTGGCCGAAGCTCGCGAGCTCGGGATCACCAGCGTGCCGACCTACGTGGTCGACCGGCGGTTCGTCATCCAGGGCGCGCAGGAGCCGGCGGCTCTGCGTTCGGCGCTGGAGGAGATCGCCCGGCGAGAGGCCGTCGACTCCTCTCGATGAGCTGTCGGCAGCTTCGCCCGCTCACCGCTCACCGCTCAACGCTCACTGTTTCACGTGAAACGTTATTGATCGTTGTGGATGGGGCGGATCATGGCGATTCGGTGCTCGGGGTCCAGGCCGTGGGCGGCTTCCTCGATCATCAGTGCCCGCAGCTCGGGACCTTGCTCGGCGCCCGTCAGCACGGTGAAGCCGAGCCGCTCGTAGTACGGGCCGTTCCACTGCACATCGCGGAAGGTCGTCAGGGTGAGGGCGGGTAGGCCCTGACCGGCGGCCCAGCGTTCGACGTGATCGATGAGGGTGTGGCCGATCCGCTGGTGGGCGTGGTCGGGATGGACGCTGACCTGCTCGATGTGCGCGTTGCCGTCGACCCGCTTGACCAGGATGAAGGCGATCGGCTGGTCGGTGTGATCGACAGCCACCCAGGAGAGGCCGGCGCGCTGGTAGTCGGTCAGCACCTCGATGGTGGGTACCGGGTCGTCGGCTATGGCGGTCATACCGATGGCGCGGAAGAGTTCACCGGCGGCCAGCTCGATCCGCTGGATGACGGCCAGGTCGGCGGGCCGCGTGGGCCGGATCTGCATCACGCCTCCGACCGAACCAGGACCGCGTCAGCCGGTCCACCCAATTCCCCGCCCGGTCAGAGCTCATCTACCACCCTGAGCGCCAGGAGCACGCCCGGTCAGGATCTCTCGGCCGAGCCCGTCTAACCACCCTGCGCGCCAGGATGACGCCTCGGTCAGACCTCGCGGCCGAGCCCGTCTACCACCCTGAGCGCCAGGAGCATGCCCCGGTCAGACCTCGCGGCCGAGCCCGTCGACCACCCCACGCGCCAAGATCACGCCCAGGTCAGATCTCGCGGGCGAGTCCGTCGATGACCTCGGCGCCGGGCAGTGCCCCCAGCGCCGGCCCCGCGATGGCGATCTTGCTGTGCCGCACCCCCGAGCCGATGATCACGTGCGGCGTCGCGACGACCCGCGCGTCGACCAGCACCGGCCACGACTGCGGCAGCCCGATCGGCGTGATGCCCCCGTACTCCATGCCCGTGAGTTGCACCGCGTCGTCCATCGGCGCGAAGCTCGCCTTGCGCACGTCCAGGTGCCGGCGCACGATCCCGTTGACGTCGGCGCGGGTGGTGGCCAGGACCACGCAGGCCGCGTACCGGGTGATCTCGCCGCGGCGGCCCGCCACGATCACGCAGTTGGCCGACTCCCCGAGCGTCACGCCGTACGCCTCGCAGAAAGCGGCCGTGTCGGCCAGGTCCGCGTCGATGGGCGCGACCAGCACCTGGTCCCCGTCGATGGGCGCCTCCGCCGGCCACACCTCCAGCGCGGCTGCGACCGGCGCCGCGAGCAGGTCGAGCCGGGACATCGCGGGTTCGAGCTTCAGGGTTCCGATCACGTCGGACATCCTCCCCCGAACCGCCCTCGGATAACCAGAAAGTCACCCCGCTCCTCAGGCCGGGCGAGATCTTGCCGACTGTCAGTGGGTGTGGAGGAGAGACGCAGCGCACGGGTCGGGACCGTCAGTGGTCTCGCTCTGCTGGCCGGCGGCACAGCTGTCGCGGCGGTGGCCGGCGGCGCCCACTCCGTCTTCGCCACCGTGCTGCTCGGCCTGCTCGCTTGCGGCATGGGCCACGCGCTCCTGACGGAGATCCAGCGGCAGGCGCGCCGCCGCAGCCCTGGCGGCTGGGCCGCCCAGGACACGATCAACACCGCGTTGCTCGCCTGCTGGGCGGTGGGCGCGCTGAGCATGACGCTCCTGGCCGTCGCGCCGATCATGGTCCGGGCCGTGGGTGGCCTGCTGACCCTGGGGTACGCGCTGAGCTGCGCCTACTTCGTCCTCGAACGCCGCCGCACGATCACGTCGCCGACCACCGAAGCCGCGGCCGCCCCCGCCGACCAGTAACCGGGTCAGTCCACCGGCAGCGCGACGATGATCGGCGGGATCGGCAGGCCGGGCCCGTCCGGGCGTACGTCGGGCAGCGGCACCCAGTCCAGCCCGACCGGCAGCGGACCACCGACGTGCGCCCCGAGCTGCGGCTCGCCGTCCGCCACGGTCACCGCGAACACCGACGTCATCCCCGACGGGTACGGCGTGTCCAGCAGGTACCGCGCTTCCTTGACCACCAGGCCGACCTCTTCGAGCACCTCACGGCGTACCGCATCCTCGGCGGTCTCGCCGGGATCGATGCCGCCGCCGGGCAGCGTCCACCACTCCCGGTTGCCGTCCCGCAGGCTGCGCTCGTGCACCATCAATACCCGGCCGTCCCGCACGATGATGGCCGCGGCTCGCTTCCGTCCACTCACGAATGAAGGCTAACTGTCGGACGGTGCCCGCATGGTCACGGGCATCCGACAGGGATGCCTGTCTGCTGGCCCTGCCGACCCCTCCGACCGGCGCTTTCTCAGGGCCGACCGACCCGGGCACCGCCTAACGTGGCAACGGTCACATCGATGCACCCAACCACTCCCTACGGGTCGGCGGCAGGTGGCTGGTGCCGTCGCGGTGCGCCCGTACGCACAGCACCTGGTTGACCCCGATCCGCGCCTGCTCGAACGACATCGCCGAAGCCGCCATGTACAACCGCCAGACCCGGGCCCGTCCCGCCCCCACCAGCCGTACGGCCGTAGACCAGTTCGCTTCCAGGTTGGCCACCCACGCCCGCAATGTCTTCGCGTAGTGCTCGCGCAACGCCTCCACGTCCCGAACCTCGAAGCCGGCTTCCTCCAGCAGCGACACCGTCGTGCCCAGCGGCGCCAGCTCCCCGTCCGGGAACACGTACGCGTCGATGAAGGAGCGCCGCTTCCGTTCGGCCGGGGGTGCCGGGTGCAGGGCCGCGATCTGGTGGTTGAGCAGCCGTCCGCCCGGCTTGAGCTGCCGGAACAGGATGGCGGCGTACTCGGCGTACGGGCCGGTGCCGACGTGCTCGGCCATGCCCACACTGGAGATGGCGTCGAACGGGCCGTCGTCGAGATCGCGGTAGTCCTGGATCCGGATCTCCACGTGCGCGGTGAGCCCGGCCTCGGCCACCTGCTTGCGGGCGTGGTCGGCCTGCTCCGCCGACAGCGTGATGCCGACGACGTCGACGCCGTACTCGCGGGCCGCGTGCAGCGCGAGCCCACCCCAGCCGCAGCCGACGTCCAGCAGCCGCATGCCCGGTCTGAGCTCCAGCTTGCGGCAGATCAGGTCGAGCTTGTCGCGCTGCGCGTCGGCCAGCTGGTATCCGGCGTCCGTGCTGGTCCAGTATGCGCACGAATAGACCATGGTCTCGCCGAGCACGAGCCGGTAGAAGTCGTTGCCGACGTCGTAGTGGTGGCTGATCGCCTGACGATCGCGGCCCCGGCTGTGCCGCGAGCCGCGCATCGCGATCTCCTCCGGCGGCGGCTTGGGCTGCGGTCCGAGCAGACCCAGGCGTACGAGCTCAGCGGCGACAGCACGTTTCGGCAGCCCGTGGATGTCGGCACCGCGGAAGATCAGCGCGGCGAGCCGGCCGAGGGCGTCATACAGGTCGCCCTCCACGTCGAGGTCGCCGGACACGTACGCCCGGGCCAGGCCGAGCTCGTCGGGCCGCCAGATGAGCCGGCGGAGGGCCCGTCTGTTCCGGATGATCAGGATCGGCGTACCCGTGGGGCCGGTCTCGGATCCGTCCCAGGCGCGGAGGCGGACCGGCAAGGGCGACTGCAGCAGGTTTTCCAGCAGTTCGCGCAGCTGGGCGGCGGTGGAAGAAGGCATCGAACCTCCCGGATGCCGACAGGATCTTAGTAGGGCTAACTATTCACCCGGCAACCTTCGGCCAGAAGAGGCTGTGACGCACGAGTCAGTCAGACGCTGCGCAGCACCCGCTCGAACTTCTCCGGCGGCATCGACCGGGCGTGGTCCCGGCGGCTCTCGGCGAACGCCGCCACCACCGCGCGCCGTTCGCTCTCCGGCAGAATCCCGGCGAACGGCGAGGTCTCCCGCAGCTCGATGGCGTAGGCGGCCGACGAGGTCAGCGCCTCCAGCACGGCCTCGACTCCCTGGTCCAGCACGGCGTCCCACCGGTCCAGCCACTCCCACGCCCGGCCCTCGGGATGGATCCGCCGCAGCCGGCGCAGGTTGATGGCGGCGGCGGCCAGCACCGCCCGGGGGTTGCGGACCAGCCGACCGGCGACGGCCCGGTGCAGCCACAGCGTCTCGAGCTGGTCCCGGTCCATCCGCGGCTGGATCAGGGCCTCGACGTCGCAGCGGCGGATGCGCCGCCGCGAGCTGATCGTCACGTACGGCAGCAGCCCCCGCAGGCAGAGGTCAACCACATGCGCCCGCGACGAACGCAGCAGCACAGCCGCCTCGCCAGTCGTCATCCACTCTCGTGTGCGCATCGTCACATGTGGATATTGACCGGGATCCCCGACCCACCGCAACAACCGAATGGCTCTTGACTCTTTCAGGAGGCAGCCGCCTCAATGGATCGGCGGCGACTGACGAGATCGCAACTCCATCGGCGCTCGGGCGTCCTGACAGGGCAGCAGGGCCTCCTCGGTCCCCGTAAACTTCGCCGGGTGATCGTGCGGATGGCCGGCGCGGCGGACGTGGCAGCACTGGCGGAGCTGCGCGAACTGGGACCGGACGAACTCGCGGCGTTCGCCGGCTGGATGACAGCCCATGCGGAGACGCACCTGCCGTTCGTCGCCGAGGTCGACGGGTCCGTGGTCGGCAGCGCCTGGCTGCACGTCGCGGAGCGGGTCCCCGGCCACGAGTCGCCGGATCGTTGGTACGGCGACGTCCAGTCGGTCATGGTCCGCCCGGAACACCGCAACCAGGGCGTCGGCGCCGCGCTGATGGCCGCGATCCTGGCCGAGGCCGTACGCCGGGAGTTGGAGCACGTGACCGTCCACTCAGGCCGCCGCGCAGTCGACTTCTACCTGCGCAACGGCTTCAGCCACCACCGCCAGATCCTCATCTGGGAACCGGATTCCGGCGCTTCGTCGCCCGGGCAAGGAGTCATGGGATGACCCGATACCTGATCTCGTTCAACGAGGGCGCAATGGACCACATACCCGCTGAGGAGATGGCCGACGTCGCCAAGGCCTCGCACGCGGTGGTCCAGGAAGCGGTCACCGCCGGCGTGTGGGTGTACGGCGCCGGCCTCGAAAGGCAGCGGGCGAGCATCGTGGCCACGAACGGGACGGTGACCGACGGCCCCTACCCGGAGACGAAGGAGATCATCGGCGGCTTCTCGGTCGTCGAGGTCGCCACCCGCGAAGATGCGCTGGAGTGGGCTGCGAAGATCGCCGCCAGTTGCCGCTGCGCGCAGGAGGTCCGGGAACTCATGCCCGACCCGGAGACCGACGCGATGATCCGCGAGACCACCACGCGATAGCGCCGCCCGGGTCGGATCGAGGGCACCGCGCGAGCAGCCGAGATGCCATGATCGCCTCGTGTCGCTATGGGACGTCGTCTGGCGCTTCGGAATTCCGCTCGTCGTGGTCGGCGGCGCTGCAGCCGCTGTCTACGTCGGCCTCTCCGACCCGCCCGACACCTTCTCCCGGCCACACGGCTGGCAGTGGGCCTGGCCAGGGATCTGGCTCATGATGGCCGGCGACGCGGCATTCGGTGAAAACCGGTGGTGGTTCGAGCGCACTTGGAAAGGCACTACCGCGCTGCTCTTCGCCGTGGCCGTCACAGCCGCCGCATGGCGCCACCACCGATGGCGAAAGCGCGTGCGAAGTGCGGAAGGTTCGCCCCCACTCCAGTGATCTGCCGAGACCCTGCTCGGATCACAGAATGCGATTCGACCTGGAGACCAAGGCCTCACCCGACCAGGTGCACCGCGCCTTACGGACTTCACCGACCGCCGGCCGCAGATGTGGAATCGCACCCTGGATCCGAATGATCTCGCGGATGTGGGCCTCGGTCCCGGACCGCTACGCCCAGGCCGATCTGGGCTGGAAGCCACCTCGACCGGCGCGCTGGTTTGTGGAGCCCAGGGGACTTGAACCCCTAACCCCCGCCTTGCAAAGGCGGTGCTCTGCCAGTTGAGCTAGGGCCCCCGGTAGGTGGGGCGTCAGCGCAGGTCGGGCGCCGTCGTCGCCTCGTGCCAGAGGGCGCGCTCGTCGCTGGAGGCCTTGACCCTCTTGACGACCAGGGCCGCCGCGCCGACGACGCCGGCAACGATCAGGAGCTTCTTCAGCATGGCTGGATCCCCTTACATCTGCGGCGGGAGGTGATGCTTGGTGGGGCTAGCTGGAATCGAACCAGCGACCTCAGAGTTATCAGCTCTGCGCTCTAACCGACTGAGCTATAGCCCCGTGACAGCGACACGAAGATTACCGTACCCCGTGGCGCTACCCAAAATTGGGGGCGGCCGCCGTGCCGGACACGGCGGCCGCTACCACGATCGGGGTGGATCAGTCGCGCTCGGCGAGCGTCAGCTCGACGCCGCCGACCAGGTCGGCGCACACGTTGTAGATGAACGCGCCCAGCGTGGCCAGTGCGGTGAAGAGCACCACGTTGACCGCGCCGATCAGCATCGACGTGCCGATGACGCCCCAGGCGGTGATGCGGAAGCCGCCGCCGGCCGTCGCGGCCTCGGTGCCGCCGCCGGTGGTGTTCACCAGGCTCTGCAGGCTGTTGTTGACCGTCTGCCAGACGCCCATGGCGTCGAGCGAGAGGTACAGCACCGAGGTGGCCACGACCACCACGATGAACAGGACCACGGACACGGCGAAGGCGAACTTCATCACGGACCAGGGGTCGATCCGCTTGAGGTTCAGCCGGGCCCGGCGCGGGCCACGCGCCGCGGCCGACGTCACCGTCGAGCGCGCGGAACGGACCGCCTCGGAGACCCGGGCGGCACCGACAGCGGCGGAACCGCTGGCGGCCGCGTTGCCCGTCGGGCGTTTGGGGGCCTCAGCGGGCCGCTGGGGCGCGGCACCGGGCTTCGCCGGGGGCTGGACCCCGGAGCGCCCGGCCTGCGCGCCCTGGGGCGCTGCTGCGGACCCGCCGCTCTTGCCCTTGGTGACGATCGGCACCGTGGCCGAGCCCTTGGCGACCGAAGGGCCCGCCGGGGCGGCCGGTGGCCGCTTCTGCTCGGCCTGACCGTCACTGTCGGCGGGCGGTTCACCCGGCGGCGGGGCCATGCCCGGCGCGCGGGTGAACTTCGGCTGGGACGGGGCATCGGCTGGTACCGCCGCGCGGCCGGCTCCCTCGCGTCCGGTCGGTGCGGCGCCGTCCTTCTTCGGCTCCGCGTCGACCGGAGATGCCGAGGATCCCGGGCCCCCCGACTTCGCCTGTGTCTCCGGCATCAACTAGTCCTGTTCGTCAGGCTCGTCGGCATTGCGAGCAAGCGCCACGATGGTTACACCTTCTGGGAGGTCCATCAGCTTGACCCCCATTGTGTTCCGATCCCGCGTGCGCCGTACAGGCTTCACGGGAGTCCGGATGACACCACCATTGCTGGTGATGGCAAATAGTTCATCCTCCGGGTCGATCACGAGCGCTCCGACGAGCCCACCACGACGCTCCGTGATCTTGGCTGTCAGCACGCCCTTGCCGCCCCGGCCCTGCACCGGATACTCCTCGATCGGCGTCCGCTTCGCATACCCGCCGTTGGTCGCGACCAAAACGTCCATGCCCTCACGAACCACCTCCATCGCGAGCAGTTCGTCCGCCTCGCTGAAGCGCATGCCGATCACGCCCGAGGTCGCCCGCCCCATCGGCCGCAGCGCCTCGTCGGTCGCGTTGAACCGGATGGCCTGAGCCTTCTTCGAGACCAGCAGCAGGTCGTTCTCCGGCGCGGCCAGCGTGGCGCCCACCAATTCGTCATCCTCCCGCAGGTTGATGGCGATGATGCCACCGCTGCGGTTGGAGTCAAATTCCTCGAGGCGGGTCTTCTTCACGAGGCCATTCTTGGTGGCGAGCACAAGGTAGGGCTCGACCTGGTAGTCCGGGATCTGGATGACCTGCGCGATGTGCTCGTCCGGAAGGAAGGCGAGCAGGTTGGCGACGTGCTGGCCCTTGGCGACGCGGTTCGCCTCGGGCAGCTCGTAGGCCTTCGCGCGGTAGACCCGGCCCTTGTTGGTGAAGAACAGGATCCACGAGTGCGTGGAGATCACGAAGAAGTGGCTGACGATGTCGTCCTGACGCAAGGATGCGCCGCTCACGCCCTTGCCGCCGCGCTTCTGCGAGCGGTACAGGTCGACCTTCGTGCGCTTCGCGTAACCAGTTCGTGTGATCGTCACCACAACGTCCTCGCGCGCGATGAGGTCCTCCATCGAGACCTCGCCGTCGAACGGGATGATGACGGTCTTGCGGTCGTCGCCGAACCGGGCCACGATCTCGGCCATTTCCTCGGAGACGATCGCCCGCTGCCGCTCCGGCTTGGCCAGGATGTCCTTGAGGTCGGCGATCTCGATCTCGATCCGGGCCAGCTCGTCGATGATCTTCTGCCGCTCCAGCGCCGCCAGGCGCCGCAGCTGCATGTCCAGGATCGCGGTGGCCTGGATCTCGTCGACGTCGAGCAGCTGCATCAGGCCCTGGCGGGAGTCCTCGACGGTGGGCGAGCGCCGGATCAGGGCGATCACCTCGTCGAGCATGTCCAGCGCCTTGACCAGGCCGCGCAGGATGTGCGCGCGCTCCTCGGCCTTGCGCAGGCGGTAGGCCGTGCGCCGGCGGATGACGTCGATCTGGTGGTCGACGTAGTGCCGGATGAACTGGGCCAGGTTGAGCGTGCGGGGCACACCGTCGACCAGCGCCAGCATGTTGGCGCCGAAGGTCTCCTGCAGCTGGGTGTGCTTGTAGAGGTTGTTCAGCACGACCTTGGCGACGGCGTCGCGCTTCAGGACCAGGATCAACCGCATTCCGGTACGCCCGGACGACTCGTCGCGGATGTCGGCGATCCCGGTGAGTTTGCCCTCCTTGACCAGCTCGGCTACCCGTTCGGCCAGGTTGTCGGGGTTCACCTGGTACGGCAGCTCGGTGACGACCAGGCACGGCCGGCCCCGGGCGTCCTCCTCGACCTCGACCACGGCGCGCATCCGGATCGAACCACGGCCGGTGCGGTAGGCGTCCTGGATCGCCTGCTGGCCGACGATCAGACCGCGGGTCGGGAAGTCGGGTCCCTTGACGATGCCCAGGACCGCCTCGAGCGTGGTGGCCTCGTCGGCCTCCGGGTTGTCCAGATACCACTGGACGGCGGCGGCGATCTCCCGCAGGTTGTGCGGCGGGATCTTGGTGGCCATCCCGACCGCGATGCCTTCGGAGCCGTTGACCAGCAGGTTCGGGAACCGCGCGGGCAGGATCGTGGGCTCCTTGGCCCGCCCGTCGTAGTTGTCCTGCATGTCGACGGTGTCCTCGTCGATGTCCCGCAGCATCTCCATGGCCAGCGGCGAGAGCTTCGACTCGGTGTAGCGCATGGCGGCCGGCGGGTCGTTGCCCGGCGAGCCGAAGTTGCCGTTGCCGTCGATCAGCGGGTAGCGCAGCGACCACGGCTGGCCCATCCGGACCAGGGCGTCGTAGATCGAGGAGTCACCGTGCGGGTGGTAGTTACCCATGACGTCGCCGACGACGCGGGCGCACTTGACGTAGCCGCGGTCGGGGCGGAAGCCGGCGTCGTACATCGCGTACAGGATCTTGCGGTGCACCGGCTTGAGGCCGTCCCGCACGTCCGGCAGCGCCCGCCCGACGATGACGCTCATCGCGTAGTCGAGGTACGAGCGCTGCATCTCGACCTCGAGGCCGACCGGCTCGACCCGCTGGCTCACTCCGCCGCCGGGCACGTCTTGGGGTTCCTCGGCGGGGGTCTCGGGAGTATCCGTCACAGTTAACCCTTACTAACAGTCAAACCCGACAAAAGGCGTCAGGCTACGCATTTCGCTGTGGATAACGTTGTGGAAAGCGGTGATTCGCTGTGCATAACCCGAGGTGAGCGGCGTCGAGCGACGCCGCTCACCCGTACCTCAGATGTCCAGGAACCGCACGTCCTTGGCGTTGCGCTGGATGAACGAGCGCCGCGCCTCGACGTCCTCACCCATCAGGACGCTGAACAGCTCGTCCGCGGTTGCGGCGTCGTCGAGGGTCACCTGCTTCAGCGTGCGGGAGCCCGGGTCCATCGTCGTGTCCCACAGCTCGCGGAAGTTCATCTCGCCCAGACCCTTGAACCGCTGGATGTCGTCGGGCTTGGCGTTCGCCTTCTTCTGCTGGCGCAGCTCAATCAGGCCGTCCCGCTCCCGGTCGGAGTAGGCGTACTGGGCGTCGTCGCCGCGCTTGTTCCACTTGATCTTGTAGAGCGGCGGGGCGGCCAGGTAGACGTGGCCCAGCTCGACCAGCGGCCGCATGAAGCGGAACAGCAGGGTGAGCAGCAGCGTCTGGATGTGCTGGCCGTCCACGTCGGCGTCGGCCATCAGCACCACCTTGTGGTAGCGCAGCTTGGCGACGTCGAACTCCTCGTGGATGCCGGTGCCCAGGGCCGTGATCAGCGACTGGACCTCGTTGTTCTTCAGCACCCGGTCGATCCGGGCCTTCTCCACGTTGAGGATCTTGCCGCGGATCGGCAGGATCGCCTGGATCTGGCTGTCGCGGCCCTGCTTGGCCGAGCCGCCGGCCGAGTCACCCTCGACGATGAACAGCTCCGAGACCCGCGGGTCGGTCGACTGGCAGTCGGCCAGCTTGCCCGGCATCGAGCCGGACTCCAGCAGCGACTTGCGCCGGGCCAGCTTGCGGGCCTGCTGCGCGGCGATCCGGGCCCGGGCGGCCTGTGAAGCCTTGGTGATGATCTGCTTCGCGTCGGCCGGGTTGCGGTCGAACCAGTCGGCGATCTGCTCGTTGGCGATCTTCTGGACGAAGCTCTTCATGTTGGTGTTGCCGAGCTTGGTCTTGGTCTGACCCTCGAACTGCGGGTTGGTCAGCTTCACCGAGATGATCGCGGCCAGGCCCTCGCGGATGTCCTCACCGGAGAGCTTCTCGTCGCCCTTGAGGAACTTCTTCTCAGCGCCGTACCGGTTGACGATGCTGGTCAGCGCGGCCCGGAAGCCTTCCTCGTGGGTGCCGCCCTCGTGGGTGTTGATCGTGTTGGCGAAGGTGTAGACCGACTCGCCGTACGACTCGTTCCACTGCATGGCGATCTCGAGGGCCATGCCCTCGTCGTTCGCCTCGGCCTCGAACTCGATCACCGTCTTGTGGATCGGGGCCTTGGTCTGGTTGAGGTGGCGCACGAAGTCGGCGATGCCGTTCTCGTACATGAAGGTGACCTCGCGGGCCTTGCCCTCCTCGTCGACGTACTCCGGGCGCCGGTCGACCAGGTTGATCGTCAGGGCCTTGTTGAGGAAGGCGTACTCCTGGATCCGCCGGTAGATCGTCTGCCAGTCGAACTCGACGGTCTCGAAGATCGTCGGGTCCGGCCAGAACTGGACCATCGAGCCGGTGCGCGAGGTCGCCTCGCCCTTCTCCAGCTTGCCGGGCTTGGAGGCGGTGTAGTGCTGCCGGTAGACGTTGCCCGACTTGTGGATCTCCACGAACATCTTGGTGGAGAGGGCGTTGACGACCGAGACACCGACGCCGTGCAGACCGCCGGAGACCGCGTACGCCTTGCCGTCGAACTTGCCACCCGCGTGCAGGACCGTCAGTGCGACCTCGACGCCGGGCTTCTTCAGCTTGGGGTGCAGGTCGACCGGGAAACCGCGGCCGTTGTCAGTGACGGAGACGCCCCCGTCCGGCAGCAGGACGACGTCGATGGTGTCGCAGTAGCCCGCGAGCGCCTCGTCGACGGCGTTGTCCACAACCTCCCAGACCAGGTGGTGCAGGCCCCGCTCGCCCGTGGAACCGATGTACATACCGGGGCGCTTGCGGACCGCCTCGAGACCTTCGAGCACGGTGATGGAACCGGCACCGTATTCCTGCGTGTTCTCTGCCACCCTCGGCCACTTTCTCGCGCCGGCCCGCGCGAGGCGGGCTGGTCACGGGGTTGGCGGGCGGCCGGCGGCCACCGACGGGCAGGGCGAGCCACCGGCGACGAGCCGCGGGAAGAAGGCGGACCACCGGTGGAGCCGAGCGCGCCGGTCGCCGCGGTCACCCGCGGATCGTGATCGGCTGGAAAAATCGCGTAGCGTGACGGAGTGCCGTCACGGGGCGGACTTTCCCGGTCTCCGTCGATTCTACTCCGTCGGAGCGAGTTGTAGAGGGTCCGGCACCCTCGTCCGGGTACCTCAGATTGCCGTAGCGCGATTGAAGGCCACTCCCACGAGTCCCCCTACACGGAATGCGGGCCCCCCGCAACGGCGAACCGTTCGACGCCCGGACCTCGAGGCGCGCCTCCGCGCGGGTGGGGCCACGCGCTGCGACACTGCCTGACGACAGCAGGCGACGGTGTCGTAACCTCGCCCGCGCGGCCCGGTACACGGCCGGACGGGTCCGCAGCCCGGCAGTTCGAGGAGAGGTGAGCCCGCCATGGCGCTGGACAAGGGGCTGGACAACGTCGCCGTGCACTGGCCGCGGACGAACCGGTTCTACGACCCGGTCGCCCCCGCGGAGTTCGTCGACTTCGGCGCCGTCGCGGACGCGCCGGACATCGCCGCGCCCACCGGCGCGCTCGCGCTGCACATCGCCAAGACCGGCACGGTACGGGCAACTGCCTACACGGAGCTCGTCGACCTGCTGCTGGGGCTGGAGGGTGTCCTCTACGCCACCGACGCGGCCGCGGAGGACGAGGACCCCGTCATCGACCCGGACGGCTGCGCCTGGATCGCCGGCGGGCTGGAACGCTTCGTGGAAGGCCACCAGCCGTACGGCGACCTGGTCACCTTCGACAGCGTGGCGAACGTGATGCGGGCCGCGGTGGCCGGCGGACGCCTCGCCGAGCAGCAGCTGCGCTGGCTGGACCAGCGGCTGGCGGCGCTGCGGGACGAGGCGGGCAACGCACCGCACTGGAGCTTCGCCCGTACGGAGCTGGCGGTGCTGTCGGGCTTCTACCGCCGCTGCGCCGAGCGGGGCTTCGCGGTCTTCGCCGACTACTGAGAAGACCGGACTGTCAGCCGTACGTGTCGCGCGGGCCGCGGCCCTGCACCCGGCGCGGGCCTTTGGCCCAGGACGGCGCCGCCGGGCCGTGGATGTTGAGCTTGGTGACCACGTTGTGGCCGACCTCGGCGGCGATGCGCTTCAGCAGGCTGGCCGCGAGCAGGCGGAGCTGGGTCGCCCACGCGGTCGACTCCGCCTCCACGGTGAGCACGCCGGCGTCAAGCTTGACCGGGCGGCTGTGCTGGGCGACGTCCGGGCCGACGACCTTTTCCCAGGCGCCGAAGACCTTGGCCTCGGCGGCCGGCTTCTGCCAGCCGCGCTGCTTCATGATCCGCTCGAGCATCACGCCGAACAGCTGCGGATCGCGCGGATCCGGCCCGGGGCCGGAATAGCCGCGCAGGCGGCGGCCGGTGCCTTCGTCATTTCCGGTACGGCGTCGCGGCGCCTGTTGAGCGGCTCGCCGTCTGGCGAGCGCGGCGTCCAGGACCGCGCGCGCGAGCTCCGGCCCGACCGCTGTCCCGGCTTCCGCCGCGACGCCTGGTCCGCTTCCAGAGCTGTCGGGACTGTTGTCACCGGCCCGCCCGTCGGAACCGGGGGTCGCGTTGCCCGCCTGGTCCCGGGCCCTACCGGTGCCCGCAGTGGATCGCTTCGGCGCTCCGGCAGCCCGCTTCGCGGCGTCCCTGGGAGCCGCTGGCGGCTTTTCCGGGGTTCCCTCAGACACGGGTCACCGTTCCTGGTCCGACGTCGTAGCGAGCGCCCTGCAGGGTCGCGGGGACATCCTCCGGCACCGCGCACGTCACCAGCAACTGAGTCGCGTCCGAAACCAGCGCCGCCAGCCGCTCCCGGCGGCCGGAGTCCAGCTCGGCGAAGACGTCGTCGAGCACCAGCACCGGCTCGATCCCGTCGGCGCGCAGCAAGTCGTAGGCGGCCAGCCGCAGGGCCAGCGCGAACGACCAGGATTCGCCGTGGCTCGCGTACCCCTTGGTGGGCAGTTCGCCCAGGGTGAGGGAAAGATCGTCGCGGTGCGGGCCGACCAGGGTGACGCCGCGCTCGATCTCGTTCTGCCGCCGCTCGGCGAGCGAGGCGAGCAGCGCCTGCTCCAGCTGGGGGCGGTCCGGCGCCAGCGAGTCGCCGAGCCGCGACGCGTACGCGATAGTGGCCGTCGACCGCCCGGCCGCCACCGCGTCGTAGGCCTTGGTCAGATGTGGACCGAGGGACGCGGCGAGCTCGAGCCGGCCGGCCAGCAACTCAGCCCCGTGATGCGCCAGGTGCTGGTCCCAGACGGCGAGGGTCGACAGGTCCTGCCCGCGCGTGCCGCCGACCTTGCGCGTCAGGTACGCCGTGCGCAGCAGGGCGTTGCGCTGCTTGACCACCCGGTCGTAGTCGGCGCGCACCCCGGCGAACCGGGGCAGCCGGGCCACCAGCAGATCGTCGAGATAGCGCCGGCGCTCGGCCGGATCACCGCGGACCAGTTCAAGATCCTCCGGCGCGAACAAGACCATCCGCAGCGCGCCGAGCACGTCGCGGGACCGGCGTACGGGTGATCTGTTGAGCCTGGCCCGGTTTGCCCGGCCCGGCACGATTTCGAGCTCGACCAGCAGCTCGCGACCATCGTGGACGATCTCGCTGCGGATCACGGCCGAGCTGGCACCGGCCCGGACCAGCGGCGCGTCGGTGGCCACCCGGTGACTGTCCAGAGTGGCCACGTAACCCAGCGCTTCGATCAGGTTGGTCTTGCCCATGCCGTTCTGGCCGACGAGCACCGCGACGCCGGGGTCGAAGTCGACCGTCACCCGCTCGTACGAACGGAAGTCGGTCAACTCGACCCGGCGTACGTACATCTCACTGATTTCCTTTGCAGTGCGGCGAAGCCGCCTGGGCTGTTCAGCTCCTTTGCCGTGCGGTGAAGCCGCCTGGACCGCTCAGCCGACGACGGCGTGGCCACCGAACTGCTGGCGCAGCGCGGCGACGGCCTTCATGGCGGGCGAGTCGATCTGCCGCGACTCGAAGCGGGTGAACAGCGAAGCGGCGATGACGTGCAGCGGAACGGCCAGCCGGACCGCCTCGTCGACGGTCCACCGGCCCTCACCGGTGTCCTCGGCGTAGCCCTTGAGCTTGGCCAGCTCGGGGTCGCCGTCCAGCGCCCGGTCGAGCAGGTCGAGCAGCCAGGACTTGACGACGCTGCCCTCGCGCCAGCTCTTGATCGCGCCGGGCACGTTGTCCACGTACTCGGAGGCCTCGAGCAGCTCCCAGCCCTCGGCGAGGGCCTGCATCATGCCGTACTCGATGCCGTTGTGGACCATCTTGGTGTAGTGGCCGGCGCCGACCGGGCCGGCGTGCACGAAGCCGTACGGGCCGCCGGGCTTGAGGGCCTCGAAGATCGGCATGCAGGTGGCGACGTTCTCCTCGGAGCCGCCGACCATCAGCGCGTAGCCGTTCTGGTTGCCCCAGATGCCGCCGGAGACACCGCAGTCCATGTAGCCGATGCCCTTGGGCGCGAGCCGGTCGGCCCGCGGCTGGTCGTCGGTGAACTTGGAGTTCCCGCCGTCGATGATGATGTCCCCGGCGGACAGCAGCCCACCCAGTTCGTCGATCGTGCTCTCGGTGATGTGACCGGCCGGCACCATCGTCCAGACCACCCGCGGCGCGGCGAGCTTGGAGACCATTTCGGCGATGCTGGCGACATCGGAGATGTCCGGGTTGCGGTCGTAGCCGACGACTTCGTGCCCGGCGGAGCGGATCCGCCCGCGCATGTTGCCGCCCATCCGGCCGAGACCGACAAGGCCGAGCTGCATGGTGTTCCCCCTAGATGAGTGGTTCTTCCGCCCAGTATCAGCGGGTTACCCGGATCGGCATGATCAGATAGCGGTAACCCGGCACGATTTCGCCGTCTTCGGCCGCGGGGGAGATCACAGCGGGCTTGAACGCGTCGACGAACGAGAGTACGGCGGTCTGGGCGCCCAGGTTCTGCAATCCGTCGATCAGGTACTGCGGGTTGAAGCCGATGGTCAGCGGCTCGCCGGTGAAGGCGGCCTCCATGGCCTCGCTGGCCCGGGCCTCCTCCGTGCCGCCGGCCTCGACCACCAGGCCGTCCTCGCCGAAGCTGAGCAGCACCGGGGTGGTGCGCTCGGCGACCAGGGCGACGCGGCGGACCACCTCGACGAGCGAGGAGACACTGACCCGGGCCTCGGCGTTGTGGCTGGCCGGGAAGAGCGAGCGGACCGGCGGGTAGTTGGCGCCGTCGAGCAGCCGACTGGTCGTGCGTCGGGTGCCGCCCGCGAAGCCGATCATGCCCTCGCCGGCGTTGCCCTGCGCCAGAGCCAGGATGACGTCGCCGCCGAGCGGGCCCATCGTCTTGGCGGTGTCGTTCAGCGTCTTCGCCGGGACGAGCGCGTTGAGGCTGATGTCGGGGTCGTCGGGACTCCACTGGAGCTCCCGCATGGCGAGCCGGTAGCGGTCGGTGGCCAGCATCGCCATCGACGTGCCGTTCAGCTCGATCCGCACGCCGGTCATCATCGGCAGCGTCTCGTCGCGGCCGGCCGCGATAGCGACCTGCTGGACAGCCGAGGCGAACGTCTGTGCGTCGACCGTGCCGGCGCTGGACGGCATCTCCGGCAGGGTCGGGTAGTCCTCGACCGGCATCGTCGGCAGCGTGAAGCGCGCGCTGCCGCAGACGAGCTCGAGATGCGCACCGACAGCGGCGATGTCCGCCGGCTTGTTCGGCAGTGCCTTGGTGATCTCAGCCAGCAGCCGGCCGGAGACCAGGGCGGCGCCGTCGGCGTCGGCCTGCACCTCCACGCTCACCTGACTGGAGACCTCGTAGTCGAAGCCGGAGACGTGCAACCTGCCGTCGGTCACCCGCAACATGACGCCGGCGAGCACCGGCACCGACGGGCGGCTCGGCAGGCTCTTCGCCGTCCACGCCACAGCGTCGGCGAGTGCGTCTCGCTCCACCCGGAACTTCATGCCATGCCCTCCGCGTCACTCTTTCTCGACGAACCAGCATCGGATGTGCTGATGGCGCCCACTGAACTCTATGGCGCGGGTCGGCGCAGCATGCGTCCGACCCCGGTGCTGTGGGTAAGTCAGGGATGGTTCGGACCGCCGAGCGGCTCATCCACACCTTCCCCAACGCTGATGATTGCTTTTTGGATTTCCCTAGAGAAGACATAGTCGTCTTCATCGGTCCTGTGCAAAGTGTGGAGAACTCCCGTTTGCGCAGGTCAGCGGGTTATCCACCGGTGATTCACATGTGGGAAACCAGGGTACAAACCCCGGTCTGCGTCCACAGTCGTCGACCCGACTCCGGTTGTCCACCGTTGTCCACCGTCTGTCCACCGGTTATCCACCGGGTTTGTGCCCAGGCCTGGGGATAACGCCGGAACGCTACCGGCTCGTCGTCCCCAGAACCTTCAACAGGAAATCCACACGCGTCCACAGCCTGTGGGGACAGCCGTGACCGTGCGTGTCTGTCCACATCGATTTCCCCAGGCCCCATCCACATCTGTGGGGTACGGCCCCGAAGGTTTTCCACCGCTGGGGATAACTTCCTGTGAACGCCTGTGAACTGCTGTGGATAACGTTGGCACGATCCCGTCTCGTCGCGGCGTTGACACGAACGGGGTGGGGATAAGTCGCGGGATCCGACGCCGCGGTCGGGCGGTGCGAGGGGTTGGGCGAGTCCACCGGGGATCGGGCGAGGCGTCCGCGGGTGGCGTGGTCCGGCGTCCGCGGGGCGCGGTGAGTCGTCCGTTGGAGCGGTCAGTCGTCCGTTGGAGTGCGGCTGGGCCTCAATTGGGCGAGGCGAGGCCTCTTGGCGTGGGGTGACGGCGTCTGCTGCGCGATACGGGGTCGTTGGTCGGTGAGGCGATGGGTTTCACGCCATGGTGATCTGGACTGCGCTCGGCCGGGTGACCGCTTTTGTCGGCTGGGATGAGGCGACTCGATCTTGATGTAGATCTCGGCGGCAGCAGCGGCGGCTTCGGCTTCGCGGCGCGAACGGCGTCGATCGGAAGATCCGCAGTCTTTGGTCGTGGGCAGGGGCTTCGCGCGGCGGCTGAGGGGATCTTCATGGGCGACGCCCCGACCTGGCCGCCCCGACCTGGCCGCCCCGACCTGGCCGCCCCGACCTGGCCGCCCCGACCTGGCCGCCCCGACCTGGCCGCCCCGACCTGGCGGACCGAATGCGACCGACCTGGACCAACCCGACCGGACCTGGCGGACCGACCGTGGCGGACCGGACCTGGCGGACCGGACCAGACGGACCGTTTGCGACCGACTGGACCAGGCCGACTGGACCAGGCGGACCGGACCAGACGGACCGTTTGCGACCGACTGGACCAGGCCGACTGGACCAGGCCGACTGGACCAGGCCGACTGGACCAGGCCGACTGGACCAGGCCGACTGGACCAGGCCGACTGGACCAGGCCGGTCGGACGTGGCGGACCGGACCAAGGCGGTCGGACCTGGTGGACCGGACCAGGGCGGTCGGACCTGGTGGACCGAATGCGGCCGACTAGACGTGGCCGGCTGGAGCTAGGTGACCGGGCCGGGCCGACCTGGCTTGACCGACCGGGCTGGAGCAACCGGGCTTGGCCGCCCGGACCTGGCCGGTCGGACGAGGCCGGCCTGAATAGGTGACCGAATCTGGGCGCCTGGGCAGCCCTGGGCTTTGCCTGGCGGTGGACCAGATTCTCGTATGGAGGGTTTCGCCAGCGGGCGACGGGACCTCTGTCCTTCGGCCCAAGGCGTCACCCGACGGTGAGGAGATCGCGTCCGCGGTGGTGAGCTTCTTGCTCGGCCAGCTGAAGGAAGGCCTTCACCGGCGGAAGCAGGGTTTCGGCTTGTCAGAGCTGAAGGGCTTCACGTGAAAGTGGCAGGGTTTCGGCCGGGCGGGGCTGCGAGGCTTGAGCTGGCACGTCGAAGTTGCTGCTGGCCGGTGCAGAAGGTCTGCTCGGTGAGGGCGAGTCGTCGCCGGTGACGACACAGGGTCCGGGTCCGCCTGGGCTGTGATGTCCGAGCTCGGTTTGCCGGAGACAGCGCCGGGGCCAGGGTCCGCCGGGGAACTCGGCCGGCTCAACGCTCATCGGCCGCGCGGGTCGGCATGTGGGGGGCCGCCCACGCACCGGCCCACCAGGGAACCTTCGACCCATCGGCCCGGAGGGAATCTCACCCCTGAGCTTTTGGGCACGCGAACCCTCGGCCGGCCGGCGCGATATGACAGAAGGACTGCCAGGGCGGAACACCTCATCCGGTCGCGGCCGCACTGGTCGAGGCGACCGGCAACCGCGGAACCATCCCGCTTCGTCCGCCACGGCGATCACGGCGGTGAACGGTAGCTGTGTGGACGGCCGGTGGGGTTGGCGCCGCTTCAGCCCGGCGGGGGATCGCCGGGCTTGAGGTGGTCCTGGCTGATTGCTGTGGTCGCTTGAGCCGCTGTTGCGGTTGTGGGTGCCGCTGCGCGTACCGGAAAAGGTCTAGGTGTTTTGTTTGATGCGGTTGGTCAGCTCGGCGATCTGGTTGTAGAGGGATCGCCGCTCGGCCATGTGCTGGCGGATTTTTCGGTCCGCGTGCATCACCGTGGTGTGGTCGCGGCCGCCGAAGGCCTGGCCGATTCTTGGCAGCGAGAGCTCGGTCAGTTCGCGGCAGAGGTACATCGCTACCTGGCGGGCGTTGACCAGCACTCGCGACCGGGAGTGGCCGCGGAGGTCTTCCAGGCTCACGCCGAAGTAGTCCGCCGTGGACACCATGATCTGGTCGGCCGTGATTTCCGGGCCGGCGCCGTCGGGCATGAAGTCGCGCAGGACCTCCTCGGCCAGCGAGAGCTGGACCGACGACCTGGTCAGGCTGGCGAATGCGGTCACCCGGATGAGGGCGCCCTCGAGTTCGCGGATCGAGTTCGAGACGCGGGAGGCGATGAATTCCAGGACGTCGTCCGGGGCGTACATGCGTTCCTGCGCGGCCTTCTTCTGCAGGATTGCGATGCGGGTTTCCAGGTCCGGCGGCTGGATGTCCGCGAGCAGGCCCCATTCGAAGCGGGTGCGCATGCGGTCCTCGAGGGTGGCCAGCTGGCGCGGGGAACGGTCCGAGCTGATCACGATCTGCTTGTTCGCGTTGTGCAGCGTGTTGAACGTGTGGAAGAACTCTTCCTGGGTGCGCTCGCGATTTTCCAGGAACTGGATGTCGTCGATCAGCAGGATGTCGACGTCGCGGTAGCGCCGCTGGAAGGCCTGCGTCTTGTCGTCGCGCAGGGAATTGATGAAGTCGTTGGTGAATTCCTCGGTGGAGACGTAGCGCACCGAGCGGGCGTGGCCGAGCGTCGTCGCGTAGTGGCCGATCGCGTGCAGCAGGTGCGTTTTGCCCAGCCCGGAACTGCCGTAGATGAACAGCGGGTTGTATGCCTTGGCCGGGGACTCGGCGACCGCGACCGACGCCGCGTGGGCGAACCTGTTCGACGAGCCGATGACGAACGTCTCGAACATGTATTTCGGGTTCAGCCGGTTGCCGTCGTTGCCGCCCGGCCGGCGGTCGCGGTCCTGGCCGCGCATGTCCATGGGCGCGCGGCCCGGGCCGTTGTCGCCGCTGTGCTGCCTTATCTGCAGGGTGTCGTCGCGGCGGTCCTGGGCGTGCATCGTCGGGCGCTCGTCCGGGCGGCGCTGGTTGTCGCGCAGCTGGGCCGGGTCGGTGGCGATCCGGCGGCCGGTCGACTCGTTCGGCGCCTCGGCGAAGTGCGGCATCTGGCGCGGGGCCTCGCGACGCTGCGGCTCTGCTTCCGTACGGGTCTGAGCCTGCTTCTCCTGCTGGTCCTCCGCGACCGTCTTCGGGCCTTCCGCCGGGCGCACCGGCATCGGGAGCGGCGCGGCGAACAGGGCGTCCTGACCGTCACGGGAGTCACGGGCCGACGGGACGGCGCGCGGGAACGGCGCCTGGGCGGAACCGGTCGGTCCGTCGGCCGACTCGTAACTCTGCTCGTACGACTTCTCGTAGCCCTGATCGTAGTTGTCCTGGTGACCGAAGGACGGCGGCTGTGGATAGCGGTCCGGGTATGCCGGCGGCTGCTGCTCCGCGAAGCGCGGCGGCTGCTGGTCGGCGTAGTGCTGCTGCTGGTCCGCGTAGTGCGCGGGCGGCTGCGTCGGCGGCTCGGGAGGCGGCGTGCCGTAGACCGTGCCCGGGCGGCCGGTGCCGTCCTCGGGCGGGCGGACCGTCACGGCCACCTGGATCGGCCGGCCGAGCCGGCGCGACAGGGCCTCGGTGATCGCCAGCCGCAGCCGCGACTCGATCACATCCCGGGTGTACGTGTCCGGCACGGACAGCAGCGCGGTGTCCTCGACTATGGCGCGCAGCCGGGTGAGCCGCAGGTACGCACGCTGCTGAGCGGACGCGATCTCGTCCGCCAGCTCGTCCGTCGCAGCGGTCCACACCCCGCCAAGGTCGACCGTATCGGCCAC